>NZ_JBHTTG010000002.1:0-869209 GCF_042794655.1 Rhodococcus sp. NPDC056516
GGAGCGAAGCTGAGAATTTAAGCCCCAGTAAACGGCGGTGGTAACTATAACCATCCTAAGGTAGCGAAATTCCTTGTCGGGTAAGTTCCGACCTGCACGAATGGCGTAACGACTTCTCAGCTGTCTCAACCGTAGACTCGGCGAAATTGCATTACGAGTAAAGATGCTCGTTACGCGCGGCAGGACGAAAAGACCCCGGGACCTTCACTACAGCTTGGTATTGGTGTTCGGTTCGGTTTGTGTAGGATAGGTGGGAGACTGTGAAACGGTGACGCCAGTTATCGTGGAGTCGTTGTTGAAATACCACTCTGATCGAATTGGACCTCTAACCTCGGACCATGATCTGGTTCAGGGACAGTGCCTGGTGGGTAGTTTAACTGGGGCGGTTGCCTCCCAAAATGTAACGGAGGCGCCCAAAGGTTCCCTCAGCCTGGTTGGCAATCAGGTGTCGAGTGCAAGTGCACAAGGGAGCTTGACTGTGAGACTGACAGGTCGAGCAGGGACGAAAGTCGGGACTAGTGATCCGGCACCGGCAAGTGGAAGCGGTGTCGCTCAACGGATAAAAGGTACCCCGGGGATAACAGGCTGATCTTCCCCAAGAGTCCATATCGACGGGATGGTTTGGCACCTCGATGTCGGCTCGTCGCATCCTGGGGCTGGAGTAGGTCCCAAGGGTTGGGCTGTTCGCCCATTAAAGCGGCACGCGAGCTGGGTTTAGAACGTCGTGAGACAGTTCGGTCTCTATCCGCCGCGCGCGTTAGAAACTTGAGGAAGGCTGTCCCTAGTACGAGAGGACCGGGACGGACGAACCTCTGGTGTGCCAGTTGTTCCGCCAGGAGCACCGCTGGTTAGCTACGTTCGGAAGGGATAACCGCTGAAAGCATCTAAGCGGGAAGCCTGTTCCAAGATGAGGTTTCTCACCCCCTCGAGGGGGTAAGGCCCCCGGCAGACCACCGGGTTGATAGGCCAGAACTGGAAGTGCAGTAATGCATGCAGGTGACTGGTACTAATAGGCCGAGGACTTACCACAAAGAAGCTACGCGTCCACTGTGCGGTATCTGAAACAACACACAGATACTGATGAGAAACATGATTTCTCCGTCATCCATCCACCCGGCAACGGGTTCGGGTTGGTGCACGGTGAAACCAGGTGATCGAAGGTTGGTTACTGTGACAGTTTCATAGAGTTACGGCGGTCATAGCGAAGGGGAAACGCCCGGTCCCATTCCGAACCCGGAAGCTAAGCCCTTCAGCGCCGATGGTACTGCACTCGACAGGGTGTGGGAGAGTAGGACACCGCCGAACACCCGTTAACCGAAAGGGGACCCAACATATTGGGTCCCCTTTCGTGCGTTGTATGAGAGGAATGACTGTGTCGGAGAATGGCGACGAGCGTCGGTCCTTCCGTGGGGGAGGAGCGCCTCGATCAGGTGGCCCCCGTCGTGACAACGACGGGCGTGGATCACGCGGCGCTGCAGGCGGAGACCGCCGCGGTGGTGCCGGAGACAACAACCGTGGCGGGGCTGGAAACAGCAATCGCGGCGGCGGATTCAGTGGCGGACAGCGCCGCGGCGGCGAGGGTGGGTTCACCCCTCGTGGGCGCGACGGCGACCGCAACCGTCAGCAAGCACGACCTGACGAACCAGATTTGCCCGACAACGTAGAGCCCACCGAGTTGGATCCGGCTGTTCGTCGGGATCTGCTCAGCCTCGACAAGGACAACGCCAACACAGTTGCGCGTCACCTCGTCATGGCGGGCAAGCTCGTCGACGAAGACCCGGAACTTGCATTGCTCCACGCTCGCGCTGCTCGTCAGCGTGCCGGCCGCATTGCTGTCGTTCGTGAAGCTGCCGGAATCACTGCCTACCACGCGGGTGAATGGGCCGAGGCTCTCTCCGAGCTCCGTGCTGCCCGTCGAATGGCTGGTGGACCGGGTCTGATCGCTGTCATGGCCGATTGCGAACGCGGTTTGGGTCGACCCGAACGCGCGATCGAACTCGGTCGCAGTGACGAGGCTGCGCTGCTTTCAGGCGACGAGGCTTCGGAGTTGCGGATCGTCGTCGCCGGTGCTCGGATGGATCTCGGACAGTTCGATCAGGCAGTTGTCACACTGCAGACCAAGGATCTTGATGCAGCGCGTACCGGTGAAGCTGCGGCTCGCTTGTTCTACGCGTACGCCGATGCCCTCGTTGCAGCCGGTCGTATCGAAGACGGACTGAAGTGGTTCCTCAACGCTGCAGCTGCAGACCTCGAGGGTGACACGGATGCTGAAGAACGGGTGGCCGAGTTGACCGGAGAAGATCAGTGACCGTGCTTCGTATCCAGTACGACGTACTTTTGCTCGATCTCGACGGCACGCTGTACGCCGGAGCTCATGCGATTCCCGGTACCCAGGCTGCTTTGGCTCAAGGCTCGCAGGCTTTGTATTACGTGACCAACAACGCAAGTCGCTCACCTTCGGCAGTGTCGGCGCACCTGACCGAACTCGGTTTCGATTCCGAAGACGATCGTGTGGTCACCAGTTCCCAGACTGCCGTGCGTCTGTTGGCGGAGCGCCTCGAACCCGGTGCCGCTGTTCTGGTCGTCGGCACCGACGCGCTTGCGGACGAGGTGACGCGTGTCGGATTGCTGCCGGTTCGTGAGTTCGCGGATTCCCCGGTTGCTGTCGTTCAAGGACATTCGACGGAGACCAACTGGTCGATCCTTGCCGAAGCATGTCTGGCGATCAGGGCCGGCGCGCTGTGGGTGGCTGCGAACCTGGACACCACACTGCCGTCGGAACGGGGTTTGGTTCTCGGCAACGGCTCGATGGTGGCGGCTCTGCGCGCTGCGACGAGGCAGGAGCCCCTGGTCGCCGGTAAGCCTGCTGCACCTCTGATGGAGGATGCGCTAGCTCGCAGCGGGTGTTCGCGCCCTCTGGTGGTCGGCGACCGTTTGGACACCGATATCGAAGGCGCACATGCTGTTTCGATCGACTCGCTGTTGGTTCTCACCGGTGTGAGCACGCCGGGTGACGTACTGCGGGCTCCGATTGAGCAGCGTCCCACCTACATTGCAGCAACTCTGGATTCGCTCAATCAGCCGGCCGTCGAGTCGCTGGTCGGTGCGGACTCCAAGTGGTCCGTTTCGGTGAACGGGTCGGCGCTGGTTGTCGACGGCCCGGTTGTCGGGGACGAGATGTCACTTCTACGTGCGGTTGCGCCTGTCGCATGGGCGAATCCGTCGTTCCAGACCCTGGAAGCATCGGATGCCGGCGTGGCGGATCTGTTTGCATCCTGGCTCGTCTGATTTCTCGCAAATGTGTTCGACTCGCGGGGGTGCGGGTGTATGCGTAACCGAGAGTCATGCACTAACGTTGTGCCCGATGAGCACGCCGACCCCGCACCCCGGAAACACGAGTAACGGATCTCCGTTGCCCGGGCCACGCCCTACCGTCGATCCGGAACGCATACGTTCTGACGTCGACTGTTTGATGGCGCGCCTCGGCGGCATCGAACATGATCCGAACGATCAGCACGGAGCAGGTGTGATTCCGCAGAAGGCACATATTTTGGAACAGGCACACGAGGTGCTCGTCCAGGCACTCGCCTCTGTGGACAGGGCTTGACGTGGCACGTAGAGCACGGGTGGACGCCGAACTGGTCCGGCGCGGACTCGCACGGTCGCGAGATCATGCGCAAGAACTGATTTCCGCCGGCCGAGTTCTCATCTCGGGAGCGGTTGCTACCAAGCCTGCGACGGCGATCGAAGCCGGTACTCCGCTTCGGGTCGTCGAGGTGGAGCAGGAAGTCTCATGGGCTTCGCGAGGGGCGCATAAATTGATCGGCGCCCTAGACGCTTTCGGGTCCGAAGGATTGACGGTCGAAGGCCGACGCTGCCTCGACGCCGGCGCATCCACCGGTGGGTTCACCGATGTTCTGCTGACGCGTGGTGCGAAGGAAGTTGTCGCAGTCGACGTCGGTTACGGACAACTGGTGTGGCGGCTGCAGTCCGACGACCGGGTGCACGTCATCGACCGAACCAATGTTCGTGCAATTGATGCGGAGACCATCGGCGGAACGGTCGATCTGGTTGTGGCGGATCTGTCGTTCATATCTCTCAAGCTCGTGCTCGGTGCGTTTGTCGCCTGTACTGCTGATGGTGCGGACCTGGTTCCGATGGTCAAGCCTCAGTTCGAGGTGGGCAAGGACCGCGTCGGTGCCGGTGGCGTCGTACGCGATCCGGAATTGCGAATTTCCGCTGTGCTCGACGTGTCGGAGGCTGCTGCAAAGGTAGGCCTGCGGACGTTAGGTGTGGTGGCCAGCCCATTGCCCGGTCCGTCGGGAAACGTCGAGTATTTCCTGTGGCTTCGAAAGACAGGTACGCCCGGTGATCACGAGCCGGACACCGAGGGAATTCCTTCGGTGGAGGACATGATTCGCAAGGCTGTAGAGGAAGGGCCCCAGTGAACGCGGTCACGAACGGCGAGTCGCGCGAGATCCTTCTTGTCGCACATCCCGGCCGACGCGACATCACGGAAACCGCCAAGCGAGTCGGAAAGATCTTCGAGCGCGCGGGAATCGGACTGCGAGTCCTCGTCGACGAAGCAGACAGTTCGCGCATCGAAGCAATGACGGAACCCGCGGGATTCTCTGCGCCGGGTCTCGACGTCACGGTTGTTCATCCCAGCCCTGATGCTGCCGTCGGATGCGAGTTGGTACTGGTTCTCGGTGGCGACGGCACATTTCTTCGCGCCGCCGAACTCGCGCAAGAAGCGTCCATCCCGGTATTGGGCATCAATCTCGGACGGATCGGATTTCTGGCAGAGACCGAGGCCGAGCATCTCGACGAGGCTCTCGCACAGGTAGTTCGGAAGGAGTATCGCGTCGAGTCCCGCATGACACTCGACGTCGTGATTCGGGTGGATGACGAAATCATCGACCGCGGGTGGGCGCTCAACGAAGCCAGTATCGAGAACCGTTCGCGTCTCGGTGTTCTCGAAGTTGTTCTCGAAGTCGACGGCCGACCCGTTTCTGCCTTCGGTTGCGACGGCGTTCTCGTGTCCACTCCGACCGGCTCGACCGCCTATGCATTTTCCGCAGGCGGCCCCGTCGTGTGGCCTGAACTCGAAGCATTGCTCGTCGTACCCAGCAACGCGCATGCGCTGTTCGCGCGGCCGTTGGTCACGAGCCCGAATTCGATCATCGCGGTGGAGACCGTCGCCGGTAGCCACGACGGCCTGGTCTTCTGTGACGGCCGTCGTACGTTGGAACTGCCTGCCGGCGCCCGTGTCGAGGTCGTTCGCGGCGCCACTCCCGTCAAGTGGGTCCGGTTGGACTCTGCGCCCTTCGCTGATCGGATGGTTCGCAAGTTCGAGCTTCCGGTTACCGGATGGCGAGGAAGGAAGCCTTAATCGTGCTCGCAGAGATCCGTATCGACAGTCTTGGTGTGATCTCCGAGGCCAGCGCCCAGTTTCACGAGGGCCTGACCGTCCTGACCGGTGAAACCGGCGCGGGTAAAACGATGGTCGTCACGAGCTTGCACCTCCTCAGCGGAGCGCGAGCCGATGCCGGTCGGGTGCGGTTGGGTGCGTCGCGAGCCGTCGTCGAGGGACGATTCATCGCCGACGACGTTTCACCGGCCACCGAGCGTGAAATCGTCCGAATCTTGGAATCGTCCGGCGCCGAGCGCGACGAGGACGGGACCATCATCGCCGTACGCACCGTCGGGAGCGACGGGCGTTCACGTGCACATCTCGGCGGTCGAAGCGTGCCGGCGGGGGTTCTTTCCGAATTCACGGATCCGCTTCTGACGGTTCACGGACAGAACGATCAGCTGCGTTTGCTTCGTCCCGACCAGCAACGCAATGCGCTGGACCGCTTCGGGGACAAGGCAATCGGAACGCTCCTGACGCGGTATCGCAAACACCGTCGTGAGTGGCTGGATGCTCGTTCGGAGTTGATCGAGCGCACGTCGAAGGCTCGTGAACTGGCGCAAGAGGCAGACCAGTTGACCTTCGCGCTCAACGAAATCGACGGCGTGGCACCCGAGCCGGGTGAGGATACGGCGATCGTTGCCGAGGTGCGTCGACTCAGCGAACTCGATTCACTCCGCTCCGCTGCCGAAGAGGCGCACGCTGCGCTCGCCGGGAGTGACGATATGGCCAGCGGTGACGTCGGGGTCATGCCGGCGCTCGACCTGATGTCCGAAGCGCGAGCGCGTATCGAGTCGGTCACCGATGCCGATCTGGACGGCCTCGGTTCCCGTTTGGCCGACGCTATTGCCGTCGTCACCGATGTTGCCGGAGACCTCAACACCTATCTCTCCGGGCTACCCGCCGATCCGGGTGCTCTGGACTCGCTGCTGTCGCGGCAGTCCGAACTGAAGACTCTGACTCGCAAGTACGCCGCCGATGTCGACGGTGTTCTCGAATGGGCGGATACCGCTCGCGCTCGTCTGTCCAAACTCGACGTGTCCTCGGATGCGTTGTCGCTGTTGGCCAAGCAGGTCGAGGAAACGGCTGGACTGACCGCGGAGGCAGCTACCAAGCTGAGCGCCGCCAGAGTCAAGGCGGCGGCAAAGCTCGCCAAGGCTGTCAGCGCGGAACTCGCCGGTCTGGCGATGGGGCGTGCGGGCCTCGAGGTGACGGTTCGTTCGCAGCCTGCGGGCCCGCAGGATTCGGCGCCGCTCAGTGTCGGGGGAGTAGACCTGCATGCCGGATCTGCCGGCGTCGACGAGGTGGAATTTCGTCTGTCCGCGCACAGTGGGGCGCCCTCGTTGCCCATCAGTAAGAGCGCTTCCGGCGGCGAGCTTTCGCGCGTCATGCTTGCGCTCGAGGTGGTTCTCGCCGGTAGCGACACCGGCGCGACGATGGTTTTCGACGAGGTGGACGCTGGGGTCGGTGGCCGTGCTGCCGTCGAGATCGGCCGCCGATTGGCGAAACTCGCTCGGACGCATCAGGTTATCGTCGTCACTCACCTTCCGCAGGTCGCTGCGTTTGCCGACACCCACCTCGTGGTGGACAAGGTGGACGACAAGGGCGGAGTGATCAGCAGTGGTGTGCGGACATTGTCGGATTCTGATCGTGTGGTCGAGTTGGCCCGTATGTTGGCAGGATTGGACGACACCGAGACCGGGCGTGCACACGCCGAAGAACTGCTCGAGATCGCGAATGCGGCCCGCGTCACAGATTGAAGGTTCTGTGGTGTTGGTGTGACTGATGTGGTAGTTGTCGGCGCGCCTCCACCGGTCAAGGCGGTTTCAGGTTCATCATCGAAGCCATGAAGATGCCCGGATTGCTCTCACGTAACACCGAATCCTTGCCTGGGATCAGTGGCATCGCCAGGGCCGATCGGAACACGGCGAAGCTTTTACGCCGTGTCGGTCCTGGAGACATCGTGATCCTCGACGAAGTCGACATCGATCGCCGGACCGCCGATGCTCTGGTGAAAGCCGGTGTCATGGCCGTGGTCAACGCGTCGCCGTCGATTTCGGGGCGCTACCCCAACCTCGGACCGGAAGTGATCGTCGCCAATGACATCGTTCTGATCGATGCCGTTGACGGTGACGTCTTCAAGAACGTCAAGGACGGCAGCAAGATCCGCCTGCACGAGGGCGAGGTCTTCAACGGCGAGAAGAGTCTCGTCAAGGGTGAAGAGCAGACCGAGGCCGAGATCTCCGACCGGATGATCGAGGCCAAGACCGGCCTGGTCGATCACCTCGAAGCGTTCTCGGGCAACACCATCGAGTTCATCCGCACCGAAAGTCCGTTGCTCATCGACGGAATCGGCGTCCCGGACATCGACATCGATTTGAAGGATCGCCACGTCGTGGTCGTTTCAGACGGCCCCGAACACGAGGCCGATCTGAAAAACCTCAAGCCCTTCATCAAGGAGTACTCGCCGATTCTGATCGGTGTCGGTGCAGGTGCGGACGTGTTGAGCAAGGCCGGATACCGCCCCGATCTGATCGTGGGCGACCCGGAAGAAATCACCAGTTCCACCCTCAAGTCCGGAGCCGAAGTTGTTCTGCCCGCAGACCAGGACGGTCATGCTGCAGGACTTTCCCGAATCCAGGATCTCGGTATCGGGGCGATGACGTTCCCCGCGACCTGCTCACCGACCGACCTTGCTCTGCTCCTTGCCGATCATCACGGGGCTTCGCTGATCGTGACTGTCGGCAACGTGGTGTCCTTGGACGAATTCTTCGACCGCGGACGCCGTGAAAGCAATCCGTCGGCATTCATGACGCGCCTCAAAGTGGGACCGAAACTGGTCGACGCCAAGGCCGTCGCAACGCTGTATCGAAGTCGAGTGTCCGGTGGCGCGATCGCGCTCCTGGTGCTTGCCGCCCTGGTGGCAGTGATCGTCGCCCTGGTCGTGTCCAATGCCGGTAGTGAAGTTCTCGACTGGGCAGTCGCAACGTGGAACAGCTTCGCGCTGTGGGTTCAGGGGCTCTTCAAGTGATTTCGATGCGTCAACATGCAATTTCCATAGCGGCAATCTTCCTGGCACTCGCGATCGGCGTGGTGCTGGGTTCCGGAATGCTGTCCAGTGGATTGCTTTCGGGTCTGCGTGACGACAAGGCAAGCCTGCAGAACGAGATCGAAGACCTCAATCAACAGTCCAATCAGCTTCAGCAGCAACTCAATTCCGCGGACGGCTTCGATGCCGCTGTCGGTGGTCGCGTCGTGCGTGACAGTCTCGCTGGTCGCACCGTCGTCGTCATCACAGCACCGGACGCCGATCCCGGTGATCTCGACGGTGTCAACCGACTCGTCACTGCCGCCGGCGGCGCCGTGACCGGACGTGTCTCGCTCACCGATTCGTTTGTCGACGCCACGGGCGGTGACCGCTTGCGGACCGTCGTCACCAACGTCATTCCTGCAGGCATCACCCTCAAGACCGGTGCGGTCGATCAGGGCAGTCTCGCGGGCGATCTGCTCGGTTCGGTTCTGCTTCTCAACGGGCAGAGCAGCGAACCGCAGAGCACTCCGGAGGAGATGAATCTCGCGCTCGACTCGCTGCGCAGCGCCGGCTTCATCAGCTACGACGACGGCGCGGTCAAGCCGGCTCAGCTCGCGGTCGTTCTCACCGGCGACAACAAGAGCGAATCCGACGCGGCCACGGGTAACCGCGGCGCCGTCATCGCCCGGTTTGCGGGTGCTCTCGACGGGCGCGGCGCAGGAACGATTCTCGCGGGTCGGCCCGGCTCGGCCGAGGGCAGTGGTCCGGTTGCCGTCGCCCGTGCGGATGCGGCGCTCTCAGCGGGCTTGACGACTATCGACAACATCGATCGGGAGTCGGGCAAGATCACGACGCCGTTGGCACTGCAGGAACAGTTGAACGGCGGCGCCGGCCGCTACGGCACGGGACCGGGAGCGGCGGCGGTTACCGTCGGCGCACCCACCAACTGAACACCTCGGTATTGATACGCCGGTCACATCGGGGGCGGAAAGTCGGCGCGTTGTAGGCACCGACCCCCGATAGGTGTTACCGTGAAATCCCGTGGGTCGGCAGGCCCCAGCATGCTTCATCAGACCAAGCCCTGCACAGTCGTCACGGGAGCCCCTTTGCCACAGTCACGCACTAACACGCGTACCGCCACCAAGCACATCTTCGTCAGCGGAGGTGTAGCTTCCTCGCTCGGCAAAGGTTTGACCGCCTCGAGTCTGGGACAGTTGTTGACCGCGCGGGGAATGCGCGTGACCATGCAGAAGCTCGATCCCTATCTCAATGTGGATCCGGGCACCATGAACCCCTTCCAGCACGGCGAGGTCTTCGTTACCGAAGACGGTGCCGAGACCGACCTCGACGTCGGACACTACGAGCGGTTCCTCGACCGTGACCTCTCCGGCCAGGCGAACGTCACCACCGGCCAGGTGTACTCGACGGTCATCGCCAAGGAACGCCGCGGCGAGTACCTCGGTGACACCGTTCAGGTCATCCCGCACATCACCGACGAGATCAAGCGTCGCATCCTCGAGATGAGCGGTCCGGATCTGCAGGGACACCGCCCGGACGTCGTGATCACCGAAATCGGTGGAACCGTCGGCGATATCGAATCGCAGCCCTTCCTCGAAGCCGCTCGCCAGGTCCGCCACGACGTCGGCCGCGACAACGTCTTTTTCCTGCACGTCTCCCTCGTGCCGTACCTCGGCCCCTCCGGAGAACTCAAGACCAAGCCCACGCAGCACTCGGTTGCGTCGTTGCGCAGCATCGGCATTCAGCCCGACGCGCTGATCCTTCGTTGCGATCGTGACGTTCCGCAGGGCCTCAAGAACAAGATCGCCCTGATGTGCGACGTGGACGTCGACGCCTGCATCTCGACGCCCGACGCTCCCTCGATCTACGACATCCCGAAGGTTCTGCACCGTGAGGGCCTCGACGCTTACGTCGTTCGCCAGCTGGGTCTCCCGTTCCGCGACGTCGACTGGACCGTGTGGGGCAACCTCCTCGATCGTGTTCACCAGCCGCGCGAGACCGTGCGCGTCGCATTGGTCGGCAAGTACGTCGACCTGCCCGACGCATACCTCTCCGTCACCGAGGCACTGCGCGCCGGTGGATTCGCGAACCGGTCCAAGGTCGAGATCTCCTGGGTCCCGTCGGACGCCTGTGAGACCGAAGCCGGAGCGCAGGCCGCTCTCGGTGACGTCGACGGTGTTCTGATCCCCGGTGGCTTCGGCATCCGCGGCATCGAAGGCAAGCTCGGCGCGATCCGTTTCGCACGTTCGCGCAAGCTGCCGCTGCTGGGTCTGTGCCTGGGTCTGCAGTGCGTCGTCATCGAAGCTGCTCGTAGCGTCGGCCTCGACGATGCCAACTCGGCCGAGTTCGAGCCGGACACCAAGCACCCGGTCATCTCGACGATGGCTGATCAGGAAGACGTCATCGCCGGTGACGCCGACCTCGGTGGCACCATGCGTCTGGGTGCTTACCCGGCCGTGCTGACCAAGGGTTCCGTCGTCGCTCAGGCCTACGGAACCGAGGACGTTTCCGAGCGTCACCGTCACCGCTACGAGGTCAACAACACCTACCGCGATCGGATTGCCAAGTCCGGCTTGCAGTTCAGCGGAACCTCACCGGACGGCCACCTGGTCGAGTTCGTCGAGTACCCGCGTGAGCAGCACCCGTTCTTCGTTGCCACCCAGGCACACCCGGAGCTCAAGAGCCGCCCGACGCGCCCGCACCCGCTGTTCGCCGCCTTCGTCGAAGCAGCGTTGACGTACAAGCTCGAAGAGCGCCTGCCCGTCGACGTCCACGGTGACGAGAAGATCGACACCGCCGCCACCGAGACGGCGCTCGACGCTGCAGTCGAGAACGTGGAAAAGGTCTAGCCACATATGAGCGATCCCGGTCGGCACGAATTCGACACCCTCGGCTCCAAGACGGTCTACACCGGCGCGATCATCGCGTTGCGCGTCGACACCGTTGCGATGCCTGGTGGGCAGCGTGCCGATCGGGAAGTCGTCGAGCATCACGGCGCCGTTGCCGTCGTGGCACTGGACGAGCGCGACAATATTGTGCTGATTCACCAGTACCGTCACCCGCTCGGGCACCGGTTGTGGGAAATCCCCGCCGGTCTGCTCGACGCTCCGGGGGAGAGCCCGGTCGAGGCGGCAGCGCGCGAGCTGGGCGAAGAAACCGGACTCGGCGCCGATCGATGGTCGGTGCTGGTCGATGTCGCTCTCTCACCCGGGTTCACGGACGAGGCGGTTCGCGTCTTCCTCGCCGAGGGGCTGCACGAGGTGAAGCGAGACGATCCCGAACACGAAGAAGCCGATCTCGAGATTTCGCGGGTTCCGCTCGCCGACGCCGTCGACATGGCGCTGCGCGGCGACATCGTCAATGCCACAGCGGTATCGGGCATACTCGCGATCGCCACCGCACGCGCGACGGGCAAGCCGCTGCGCCCCGCCGACGCACCGTGGCCCGATCGTCCTCGCGCATTCGGAGAACGCAAGTCGCGAGCCTGAAGTGCTTGCCCGACAGGTGGACTCGTATCTCGACCATCTAGCGGTCGAGCGAGGATCGGCGCGCAACACTCTACTTTCGTATCGCCGCGACCTGAATCGGTATGCGGAGTACCTGAACGCCCGCGGCATCGACGACGTCGCGGGCGTGACGGAAAACGACGTCACCGAATTCGTGACACATCTGCGACTCGGTGACTCCGAGGCCGGCGTCGTACCGTTGGCGGCCAGTTCGACAGCACGCACCCTGATCGCGGTTCGCGGATTCCACAAGTTTTCCGCCGCCGAGGGTCTGGTCAGCGTCGACGTGGCCCGAACGGTCAAGCCGCCGACGCCCGGACGCAAGCTGCCCAAGGCCCTGCCTCTCGACGACGTGATTGCCCTGCTCGACGCTTCGGGTGGCGGTGCTGCCGGTGACGGGCCCCGCGACCTGCGGGATCGCGCTCTGCTCGAGCTCCTGTACTCGACCGGAGCGCGAATCACCGAAGCGATCGATCTGGACGTCGACGACATCGATACCGAAACCCGTTCCGTGCTCCTCAAAGGCAAGGGCGGAAAGCAACGGATCGTCCCCGTCGGCAGGCCTGCGATCGCCGCCGTAGACGCGTATCTCGTCCGTGGGCGCCCCAGCCTGGCGACACGCGGTATTCCTGCCCTGTTTCTCAACGCTCGCGGGGGCCGCCTGTCGCGTCAAAGCGCGTGGCAGATTCTTCAGGATGCGGCGGCCTCGGCCGGAATCAAGGCGGACGTCTCACCCCACACGCTCAGGCACTCGTTTGCCACACACCTGCTGGACGGCGGCGCGGACGTACGTGTCGTGCAGGAACTCCTTGGCCACGCTTCGGTAACCACCACGCAGATCTACACACTGGTCACCGTCACCGCGTTGCGCGAAGTGTGGGCTCAGGCACACCCGCGTGCCCGTTAGGGGTTGGTTGGCTCATGCGTGTCTGCGAGACCATTCGGTGATGTAAGCGGTAGCGTTCAAGGAGCGCGAGCGGCCTCCACCGCAGTTTCGGGGGTTTGCCGGCGCCGAGAGCAACCGCCGAAAGAGTAGGGGAGCATCGGACCGTGTCGACATCGCAGCCACCAGCGGCGGAGTCCGCGCCGCCGCATGTCAATGCCCAACTCTTCGAGCGCGTGAACGAATCAGCACCAGCTGTACCCTCCGAACCAGAGGCGATGTTCGAAATAGATACGACGCCAGTAGCCTCTCCACCTGCGGAAACCCTGACCGTTTCCGCGGAAGAACTCGGCCCGACAGGCCGACCGGTCCGCGAGGTGCCGCAACCGACACCGTTGGCGCACCACGGACCCGCGATGATCGTCGCGATGTGCAACCAGAAGGGCGGCGTCGGCAAGACGACGTCGACCATCAACCTGGGTGCATCGTTGGCCGAATACGGTCGTCGAGTGCTCCTGGTGGATCTCGATCCCCAAGGCGCGTTGTCTGCCGGACTGGGCGTTCAGCATCATGACCTGGAACTGACCGTCCATAACCTTCTGGTCGAACCACGTGTGTCCATCGACGATGTGTTGATGCGCACTCGGGTAGACGGCCTCGACCTGCTCCCCAGCAACATCGACCTTTCGGCCGCCGAGATCCAATTGGTCACCGAGGTCGGGCGTGAGCAGACCTTGGGGCGCGTGTTGCACCCTGTTCTCGATCGGTACGACTACGTGCTCATCGACTGCCAGCCGTCGCTTGGCCTGCTCACCGTGAATGCGCTGGCCTGCGCCGATTCGGTCATCATTCCGATGGAATGCGAGTACTTCAGCCTGCGCGGCCTGGCACTGCTCAACGACACCGTCGAAAAGGTGCACGACCGTCTCAATCCGAAGCTCGAGTTGGCCGGCATCGTCGTCACGATGTTCGACGCTCGGACCCTGCATGCCCGTGAGGTGATGGCGCGCGTCGTCGAGGTGTTCGGTGACGTCGTTTACGACACAGTGATCAACCGCACCGTTCGATTCCCCGAAACCAGCGTCGCCGGTGAGCCGATCACGACGTGGGCGCCGAAATCGGCTGGGGCCGAGGCATATCGAGCATTGGCCCGCGAGGTCATTCACCGGTCTGGTCGTTAGTGGAACTGATTGCATCGCAAGAAGATTCGGTCGAAATCGAGCCGGATTCGATCGACCCGAACGTGCCGACCGACGCTCAGACCGCAGCCAAGGCTGCCGGTTTCCGAGTCACTCTCAGGAACTTCGAAGGCCCGTTCGATCTGCTGTTGAACCTGATCAATCAACGGCAACTCGATGTCACCGAAGTCGCCCTGCACACCGTCACGGACGATTTCATCGCGTACACCAAGGAACTCGGCAGTGCGATGGGCCTCGATCAGACGACAGAGTTTCTGGTCGTCGCAGCTACGCTTCTGGACCTGAAAGCGGCCAGGCTGTTGCCCGCCGGGCAGGTCGAGGACGCGGAGGATCTCGCGCTTCTCGAAGCCCGCGACCTTCTCTTCGCGCGACTGCTGCAGTACCGAGCGTACAAACAAGTTGCGGCGCTGTTCGGTGAGTTGGAGGAAGCAGCGCTGCGGCGCTATCCGCGCTCGGTTGCCGTCGAGGATCAGTTCACCGAACTCCTGCCCGAGGTGTTGTTGGGCGTCGACCCTCAGCGTTTTGCGGAGATCGCGGCGACGGTGTTCACGCCGCGTCCGGTGCCGACAGTGGGCCTCGATCACCTCCATGTGTCCAATATCTCGATACTCGAGCAGGCCGAGCGAATTCTCGAGTTGCTGCGCGAGCGAGGCATAGGGGAGTGGACACCCTTCGGGGACCTCGTTGCCGAGTGTGAGATCACCGTCGAGATAGTCGCAAGATTTCTCGCGTTGCTCGAACTGTATCGCCGGCAGGTCATCGTGTTCGAGCAACCCGAAGCCCTCGGACCGCTGATGGTGAGTTGGACCGGAGACGACCCGGCCGCGCCGGTCACAGAGGAGGACTACGGATGAACGCCGAGCCGACGGAATCGGAATCTTCGCAGCTAGACGAGATGATCGAGCCTGCTGACGACGCCGCGGTTTCCGAAGATTCTGCCCCCGATTTCGACCTCGACGACGATCAACTCGACGCAGTGCTCGAGTCGCTTCTGCTGGTCGTGGATTCACCGGCCGAAGTGAACCAACTCGCATCTGTCACCGGTACCGCACCGGAGCGCGTCGAACAACGCCTGACGTTGATGTCGGCCGCATTGACCGCTCGCGGCAGCGGAATGGACCTTCGCAACGCGGGCGACGGATGGCGTCTGTACACGCGACAAGAGTTTGCCCCGTATGTGGAAAAGCTGCTATTGGACGGCGCACGCACCAAATTGACCAGGGCGGCATTGGAAACTTTGGCCGTAGTCGCATACCGTCAACCGTTGACTCGTGCGCGGATCAGTGCGGTACGAGGCGTCAACGTGGACGGGGTGGTACGCACCCTCCTTGCCCGCGGACTGATCGCGGAAGCCGGGCCGGACCCGGACACCAACGCGACACGGTACTCCACGACCGAACTGTTCCTCGAACGGCTCGGCCTGGCCTCGCTGAGCGAGCTCCCGGAGTTGGCCCCGCTCTTGCCTGATGTCGATCTCATCGACGACATCAGCGAAAGCCTGGAATCCGATCCGCGATTTGCGAGAATGAACAAGGCAGACGTGCCCGCTGACGTAGTGGACACCGAAGTCGACGACTGACCGGAATTCCGGCGGTCGTCAGCACCGAGAAAGACCCGACCACGCTCGGGAAACAGTAGAAAACTGACAGGAAAAAAGTGAACAATCCCGCTCGCCGAGATGGCACACCGGACCGTAACAACTCCCGCGACAACCGCGGCGCACGCAGCGATGCACCCCGTGGTGGTCGCAGTGACGCCCCCCGCGGCGCACGTAGCGAAGCGCCCCGTGGTGGACGCAGCAACACTTCCCGCAGTACCTCCGGATACGACCGCAACGCCGGATCCGACCGTCCCCGCACGGACGACCGTCGCGGCGGATTCAATGATGACCGTCGCCCGCCGCGCAGTGACGATCGCCGCCCCGCACGCACCGACGACCGCCGTGGCGGTTACAACGACGATCGGCGCGGCGGTTACAACGACGATCGGCGCGGCCCGCGCACGGATGATCGCCGCGGACCGCGCAGCGACGACCGTCGTACTCCCCACGTCGACGCCCGTCGCGCACCGCGTGGCGGCGCTGACCGTCGTAGTGACGATCAGCGCGGCGCACGCCCCGACGCTCCTCGCGGCGGTGCATGGTCGAACGCACCTCGCGGATCCAAGTTCGACGGACCTCCGCGCAAGCGCCCGGCAGCCCCGACACCGCCGGCAACCAACAAGCGCGGCAAGCCGAAGACCGAGAAGCCGCAGCGCGTGGTCTCTCAGAACCCGTTGGTGTCCAACGCCAAGCCGGCGCGTCATCAGCACGCCGAGGTCACCAAGCACGACGGCCCGCCGAAGGGCGACGGCGTCCGCTTGCAGAAGGTGCTGGCTCAGGCCGGCGTCGCATCACGCCGCGCTGCTGAAGAACTGATCGACCAGGGGCGCGTCGAGGTCGACGGCCGCATCGTCGTCGAGCAGGGGCTGCGTGTCGACCCCGAGAACGCAGTGGTTCGCGTCGACGGCGTCCGCGTCGTCGTGCAGAAGGATCTCGTCTACCTCGCGATGAACAAGCCCCGTGGCTGGCAGTGCACGATGTCCGACGATCTCGGTCGTCCGTGCGTCGGTGACATCGTCTCCGAGCGCGTTCAGTCGGGTCAGCGGCTCTTCCACGTCGGCCGTCTCGACGCCGACACCGAAGGCTTGCTCCTCTTCACCAATGACGGCGATCTGGCTCACCGCCTGATGCACCCGTCGTTCGAGGTTCCGAAGACGTACCTCGCCACGGTTCACGGCGTTGTCGAACGCAGCACCGGCAAGCAGTTGCGTGATGGTGTCACCCTCGACGACGGTCCGGCCAAGGTGGATGCGTTCACCGTGCTCGAGATCAACGAGGGCAAGACTCTCGTCAAGCTGGTTCTGCACGAGGGCCGTAAGCACATCGTGCGTCGCCTCCTCGATGCCGTCGGTCACCCCGTTGTCCGTCTGGTTCGCACCAACGTCGGAGTTGTCGCTCTCGGCGATCAGCGTCCGGGAACGCAGCGCGTCCTCGGACGTAGCGAGGTCGGTGGACTGTACGAGGCGGTCGGCCTGTGACCGATTCGTCCATGCCGCTGGTAGTCGCGATGGACGGACCGTCCGGAACCGGCAAGTCCAGCGTCTCTCGCGCGTTGGCGCAGCGTTTGGGCGCTCGCTACCTCGACACCGGAGCCATCTACCGGATCGCGACGCTGCACGTGCTGCGTGAGGGAATCGATCTGGCGGATTCCGCCGCGATCACGGCCGCCGTTGCGGCTTTGCCGTGGTCTATCGGTACCGAGCCGAGCAGCGAGCAGGTGCATCTCGACGGTGCGGACGTCAGCGAGGAGATCCGCGGCGACGCGGTAACCAAGGCTGTCTCCGCAGTGTCGGCCGTACCCGAGGTTCGCGACCTGTTGGTCGCCACTCAGCGTGAGTTGGCGGCAAGCGCAGACCGGATCGTCGTGGAGGGTCGCGACATCGGAACCGTCGTACTTCCCGATGCAGACGTCAAGATCTTCTTGACCGCATCGGCGGAAACCCGTGCGGCACGGCGCAATACGCAGAACATCGGCCAAGGTCGTGAAGACAATTACGAAGCGGTGCTGGCTGATGTGCAGCGCCGTGACCATCTCGATTCGACTCGGGCAGTGTCGCCGTTGCGCCCTGCCGAGGATTCCATTCTGGTGGATACGAGCGAATTGGGAATTGAAGATGTGATCGCCAAGTTGCTGTTGGTGGTCAGCGACAGAACTGGAGCAGTGCAGTGAGCGACGATCTGGTAACCGAATATGCCGGTGACGGAACTTGGTCCGAGGAATCGGAGTGGGATTACGCCGATCTCGAAGCGGACGGCGAAGGCGAAGCGCACATTGCCGTCCCGACCTTGGCTGTTGTCGGTCGACCGAACGTCGGCAAGTCGACGCTCGTCAACCGCATCATCGGCCGTCGTGAAGCGGTAGTCGAGGACATCCCCGGCGTTACCCGTGACCGTGTCTCGTACGAGGCGAACTGGGCCGGACGACGCTTCCTCGTCCAGGACACCGGCGGATGGGAGCCCGACGCAAAGGGTCTTCAACAGGCCGTCGCACGTCAGGCAGAGTTGGCCATGGGAACGGCTGACGCCATTCTCCTGGTCGTCGACGCCGTTGTCGGCGCTACGGCGACGGACGAAGCTGTGGCTCGCGTGCTTCGCCGTTCGAAGACTCCGGTCATCCTCGTTGCCAACAAGGTGGACGACGGACGCACCGAGTCCGAGGTTGCAGCGCTGTGGTCCTTGGGCCTCGGTCAGCCGTACTCCGTGAGTGCGACGCACGGCCGCGGTACCGGCGACCTGCTCGACGAGGTTCTCGAGAAGCTTCCGGAAACCCCGCGTGAAGGTGTCCCCGGCGGCGGTCCGCGTCGTGTTGCTCTCGTCGGAAAGCCGAACGTCGGAAAGTCCAGCTTGCTCAACAAGCTGTCCGGTGACGAGCGGTCCGTCGTGCACAATGTTGCCGGCACCACCGTCGACCCGGTCGACTCCATCGTCGAACTCGGCGGGCGCCCTTGGCGTTTCGTCGACACGGCTGGTCTGCGCAAGCGCGTCAGCCATGCCAGCGGCGCGGAGTTCTATGCGTCGCTGCGTACGAAGAGCGCGATCGAGGCAGCTGAGGTCGCGATCCTGCTCATCGACGCACACGAGCCGATCACCGAGCAGGACCTCCGTGTTCTGAGCATGGTGGCCGACACGGGTCGTGCATTGGTGATCGCATTCAACAAGTGGGACCTCGTGGACGAGGACCGTCGACTCATGCTGGACAAGGAAGTGGACCGCGATCTGGTCCGCGTTCCGTGGGCTCAGCGAGTCAACATCTCCGCCCACACCGGTCGCGCCGTGGCGAAGCTCGTGCCTGCTCTCGACACGGCCCTGGAGTCCTGGGACAAGCGCATCCCCACGGGTCGCCTGAACACCTGGCTCAAGGAAGTTGTGGCAGCAACACCGCCGCCGATGCGTGGTGGTCGCCTGCCTCGCATCATGTTCGCGACGCAGGCAAGCACGCGCCCGCCGACATTCGTTCTCTTCACCACGGGCTTCCTCGAGGCCGGCTACCGCCGCTTCATCGAGCGGCGTCTGCGTGAAGAGTTCAACTTCGACGGCAGCCCGATCCGCGTATCCGTCCGAGTGCGCGAGAAGCGTGACCGTAAGGGCCGCTGATTCTGCGTCCAATTCGGTGCTGAAATGGCTCTGACCAGCCGATTGGTACTTCGGCCCGTCCCTGATGTAATCTTTCCAAGCGCCCGAAACAAGGGCGTGGGACGGGCTGTGGCGCAGCTTGGTAGCGCACTTGACTGGGGGTCAAGTGGTCGCAGGTTCAAATCCTGTCAGCCCGACCGAAGTTAGATCAAAAAGGCAGTTTCTCAGAAATGAGAAACTGCCTTTTTGTTTGTGCCGTCAGAGGTTCGGCAACGGATCGCGCGGGAAGTCCTGCGGTGACGTGATCTCCGCGTCGCCAGCGTTCACGACTGCAACATATTCTTCGTCGATCTCGTACGTTATGCCCGCCGCAGTGAAGTGCGGCGTGGACGCAGTATCGACCGGTCCGAGAACGGTCATTCCCGGAAACTGGGTGAGGATCGATCTCGGCACTTTTCTGGACCGAAAGCTCGTCGAGAACACGGTGATCGCCTTTCGGCTCACCACGACAAACACACTCGGTTTCGCGCTCATCAGAACGTCCGCTGGAAATACGTACCGGATCTCGTCATCTGGATCCAAGTAAGACCGAAGGCGCTCGCGAATATCCGCAGAAACCGGCATGGGCGGAAGGTTAGCAGCACGAACACAAGAGATTGCAAAGTTCGTGGTGTCGACCGGCCGATAAACCGAGTATTTCTACGGCGCTTATCCATCGTTTGGCGATTTTGCTCCTATTTCCCGGCGATGGAGCGGGCGCTGGACCTCACCAATGTCAAGGCGACGTTGATCTTGTTATCTGGTCATCAGACGCTGGCGATACGGCGGTGGTCGAGTCGATGGTCGGCTTCAGTCCGGTGCTCGGAGCGGAAGTCCTCGCTGTCACTGGTGGTGATCTCACTGCGTTCGGAACCCAGATCGGTTGTCGCGCATCGCAGGTCTGGCGCCGAAACCTCCTGATTCGGGTCGGGTGAGCGGAAACCTGTGGCGGCAGAGGCGATACGACCGCCGCCTGTTGCGGGCGTTCTACCTCGCCGCCCAGTTGAGCCTCCCAAGTTGTCTGAGCATCGCAGACCCACTATGCCTGGAAACGATGACAATGCGGTCTAACTGCAAGGACCAACTGCCGCATTGGCGGTAGGCAACTTTGAAGAGATCATTACAGACTCGAATGGACTGTGTTCTGGTTCGCTTGCATTCGTAAGCCATAGCAAGTTTTGGCGCTCTGCGGCTGGGAACACTAATCGACTCGCGACGGTTCCATGTGAGCAGTGACTCAATCGAGACAGAACTCATTACCTTCGACGTCTTGCATCACGAGGCATGACTCGTGGTAGCCATCGGCACGTAGTAATCGCACACGTACTGCGCCGAGTGCGATCAAACGTGCGCATTCGGATTCGAGCGCGGCCACGCGTTCTTCGCCCACGAGTCCTGTACCGACTCGCACGTCAATGTGTAGTCGATTCTTGACTACCTTGTTTTCAGGAACGCGCTGGAAGTACAGGCGCGGACCTATACCCGAGGGGTCGATACATCCCGATCCGTTGCGCTCGTACCCTAAAGCTTCGCACCAGAATTGCGCTACGCGCTCAGGTTCCTCACAGTCGAAGGTGACTTGAATCTTCTTGATCGATACCATCGGATCACGATAGAGGCGGGTCTCTTCGTTTGCACGCTCTTTAACTCATGGTTCGTTCTATACGCGAGCTGTGTGAGAATTCCGTGAATCGTTCACCTTAGTGATCGAGTGTTGAGTCCAAGAACCCTTTGGTGAATACCGATCGGATCCGCAGGTTGACATCCGAGAGTGTTTTGCCCGCTGTGTCCGATCGGTCGATCGCGCACAGAACTACCGAAACATCGGCGCCCAGCTCCCGAAGGGCGAAAGTTGCGTTCCGGACTGCACCCCCAGTGGTGATGACATCTTCGACGAGGGTGACAGCCTTCCCTCCGACGTCAACTCCCTCTGCAAGCTTGTTTGTTCCGTACTGCTTCGGTTCCTTGCGGATAAAGACCGCCGGTAGACCGGTTGCCTGGCTAAGCATGGTGACGATCGGGATGCCGCCCATTTCCAGTCCACCGAGTATTTCGGTGTGTTCGGGAACCAACGGAACCATGCAATCGGCGATGCGGCGTAGAAGGTCCGGATCGGTTTCGAATAAGTATTTGTCGAAGTATTCGGATGCGGTGATTCCGGAGCGGAGGGTGAACTTACCCGTCAGGCGGCACTTTCGGTCCACGTCGCGGGCTAGATTGCGTAGATTCTCGTCCATGGCGACCATTGTTGTCGGTGGTGGACGCGCCTTGTCAGGTGGGGCGCCAACCTCCCTTTTCGGCGGCATGCGCTCACAGACAGGTTCTTCGGACCTGCGTTCCCTCGGGTTCAAGCAGAAGGAACGTCGTGCGGCCGTGCCTGACAAAACCGATTGAGATTTCATTTTTCGATTACCGTCGACGTTATCGCCCTTCGTGCATTTCGCGTTCTGCTCCGGAGCGCAATGATCCTTACTGGCATGATCTCTTCGTATGATTGGGATTCGGATCGCGTGGGTTGTATTGGCGGTCGCCACCGGGATTCTGGGATCCGCGACGGCACAGTGGCCGCTGTATGAGATCACCGATTGCGAAATAGGCCTCGGCCCGCTCAGTTCTGCTTATTGTTACCGCTCGATTCATGACTATTTCGGACGAGAGCTCTTCTTGGTGCTCGCCTTACCGGTGGCCCTGTGCGTCATTCCAGCCGTGATCCCGCGACCATTCGTTTCCTGGATCGTCTCGGCGACAATGCTTTGTGCTGCAGTGGTGGGTTTCTTTACCGCTTTCAGCTCTGGTATGCCGTCTCTGCTGTCGATGGTGGGGAGTCTCCCTGCGGCAGTGCTGGCATTGGTACTTGCTGCGGTGCATCAGGGGATCGCCTTGCAGAACAAGCGCGCCACTGCGCGTGCTCGCGGCGGGCTTCGCAATACGCGATCGAGTGAGTGATCAGTCGGGGCTGAAGAACAGTTCCATCGAGATCCAGAACCACGCCACCATTGCCGCCACAGAAAGGAACGCGAGCACCAATGGCAACGCGAATTGCCTGCCGATGCGGCTGGGAATAGTCATAAGTCCGAGAATGACGAACACGGCGGCAGGCGCCGCCCAACTTATCCAGTAGGTGAGCGGTGGCGGGTTGGGGCCGAACGACGTGAACGAACGGTTCGGATAAAGCTGCGGCTGCGGGACATCTGCGAAGTGTTGCCACAGGAGTACCAACGGCAGATAGCCGAACAGCCCGAGCAGAAGGCCGACGACGAGTCCCGCGAAGATTCGCTCGCCCCTCATCTCGATGCGCCCGTCGGAATCAACCGGTCCACTGCTTATACGACTTCTGGTAAGTCGTGAGGCTGCATCCGTAGAGCCCACGCCCGGGCCGCAACGAACGTCACGGCCAATACGAGCACCACCAGCAGTACGACTGCAATCCAGGTGGGAGCGGCGGTGGAGAAGCCCAGCTTCCACGCAGTACCGACGCCTGCAGCAGTCGCCGCCAACGCCCCTACCGGAAGTATCACCGCCACCGCTCGTGTGGTGCGAACAGTAAGTCGATCCCCGGCAGCGCGAAGAACTCCGAACACGGCGGCGACCGAAAGGCCATAGGCCAGAAGACCGCTGACGGCGTAGACCAGGAGCGGGGACCATCCCATATCAACCGACCCGGTGAATGCCATGCCGATCAAGACCAACAGGGGCGTCAGCCCAAGCGTGACGCCTGCGATGCCTGCCACCACAGTTCGAACCAGTCGATTGTCTTGGCCTCCGGAGATTCGCACGCCCGCGAGGCGGAGCACGAACCCGGTCAGCGCGCCCAGAAGGGCGCCGATCACCGCAGCGTCTATCGACCAGTTCCATTGTGATTCACCGGCGAAGCCCGAGATTGTCGTGCCACCCGAAAAAAGTGTGATCGTGGCCGACGCCTGTAAAGACCCCTGTGTCAGCGACGCGGCGACCGAGGCGACGGTCGCCCCGAACAAAGCAAACCCGAGTGCCTGTTTCCACATCACGCCATCTTGACCCATCCGACTCGAGAATGCGGCGCAACAGCAGGTCTTTACCCGCTTTACCTATCTGGGTGGGATCGGCACAAAGGTTTGCATCTCGTCCCGTCCGGGCCGGATGACGCCTGCGGCGGATTCGGGAACCTCGTTCCAGGCGCCAGGAAGGTCGCGCAGAGGCTCGGAGACGACGATTCGGGTCTCCTCGCTCAGATGGTGCAGGGCTTCTACCTCTGGATGGAGCTTGCGCAGCGTGGAAATCTCGGTGGAGAAGAACAACGACCTCGACTGGTGCTCGCTGGAATAGCGAAAGATCCAGGTGGAGATGCCATCCGACGTGGCGACGGTCATCTGAACCGGATTGTCGATTCCCTGAGAGCGAGCCGTGTGCTCGACGAATCCGACGGCCCTCGCGACACCTTCGAACGGATCGTCAGTCAGGCCGAACGTCAGCGCGAGAAAGAACAAGGTTTCCGAGTCCGTCGATCCTTCGAGATCCGGAAAGAGCGACGGATCAATGGCAGTCACCAATTCCCTTTTCATGTCGTGGAATCCGCGCAGTGAACCGTTGTGCATCCACAACCACAGCCGGTGCCGGAACGGGTGACAGTTGCTGCGCTGCACCGCAGTTCCCGTCGAGGCGCGCACGTGGGCGAACATGAGAGGGGTCCGCAGTTGAGAGGTGACCTCGCGCAGGTTCGAGTCGTTCCACGCGGGTTCGATGCTCTTGAACACTGCCGGTTGTGGGCCTTCCCCGTACCAGCCGATTCCGAAGCCGTCGCCATTTGTCGTCGTGGCCCCGAGTTGAGAATGCAGGCTCTGGTCGATCAGCGAGTGCTGTGGTCGGAACAGCAAGTCATGGGCGAGTATCGGTTCTCCCGAATACGCCATCCACCTGCACATACTTTCAACTCAAGCAGATCGAGTCGGCGTTGACGATGTGTGCGCCGCGGCGTTTGTCGAATGGCTTGGCTTCCACGTCGACACCGCCCAGATCACGACGATGTTCAGCGCGATGATGAGAGTCGACCACCAGGGGTAGTACGGCAGCCACAAAAAGTTCGCGATGATCGAGATCGCGCAGATCACGACGGCCGACACTCGCGCCCAGGCCGCTCCGGTGAACAGTGCGAGCCCGACGAGAGCGACGAGCGCGCCCAGCACGAGATGGATCCAACCCCACGTCGTCAGGTCGAATTGATAGACGTAGTCGATCCCGACTACGAACACTTCGTTTTCGGCGACGGCAGCGAGTCCCTGGAAGAACTGCACGATGCCGACCGTCACCAAGATGACGGCTGCCCCGATCGATGTTCCTACCGCGAAACCCTGCTTGACTGACGTTGTATCCGACATGACGGTTTCCCTTGATTCGGTGGGGGCGACCGGACACGTGCCCGGCACGCTCGTTGTAGTGATCGTTGTTCCACCGGCTGACCGCCATGAAACGGAAATACCTGTCCAATGCGGTGAGAAATCAGTGCGTCCTGCTCCGATGTGCGGGTGAAATGTAACTTCTGGCCCCTGTGGATGCGATGTATCCCTTGCCGGAACGCGTGTGCGGAGGAATTGCTCGTAACCGAAGTTCACAGAAAACAAGAGGAATTCGGCACGGAATTCGACCTATTTGTCCAGCTGTACTGGTATTTTTGACTGAATTGACCGGAAGCTACGGTCCGCGGAAAAGAGTAGCGAGAGAATGACGATCTTCGGCAGGCGTACCGCGGGCATCACCGCGACGGCCTTCGTCTTGGCGACCGTTGTGTCGACAGCACTCCCCGCTGTGGGATCGGCTGCCCCCGTCGCGCTCACCCGCGCATGCAACTCGGAAATCAACGAGAATTCGATGTCACTCGATCCGGCCGTGATCGACGGTTGGTACGACATCTCGACTGGTTCACCGGGAACGAAAATCAACTCGATCGAGGCATGGCGAACCGTGCCCGGAGACATCCTCGAGTTTCGCGCGTCGGTGACGATCAGAGCCCACGGAAGTCCCGTCCGAGGCACGCTTCGGATCGACGGCGCCGGCTTGACCGGAGATCAGGATTTGATCTCCAGAATGACGTTGACCCAAGATCTCGGCCGGTCAGGGTCAACGGTCACCGACGCTGACGACGGTTCGGTCATCCCCGTACGTGCCAAGCTCGCCTTCGATGTCGCCACTCCGGGTCAGGTAGCCCAGAATCGGACAGTCAACCTCTCTGCGGTCAAGATCGTTTTGAGCGGCGACACTACCGATCCGGGAGGTGAATGTCCCGGCCCCGGCCCCGGCCCCGGTCCAGGCCCAGGTGGTGGCGGGAACGGCGGTGGTGACGGCGACAACGGATCCGGCGGGGGCGTCGGGGACAACGGAGGCGCGCTTCCCGGTCGCGACGTCGGAAACCGCGTTCCGATTTCCCAGGTCCCGTCCGGCCCGACTTCTCGTCCGTGACAGCGACACACGGATCTGTGATCCGTCGGACATGCGTCGCTGCGGCAGTGGCAACGATGTTCCTGGTCGGCGGATGTTCCGACGACGGGAACTCGCCGACTCGAGTCCTCGCGACCGGCCAGGAAGATTTGCCGCCGGCAGTTCGCGCCTCAGTCGACAGTCCGGATGTCCCGAGCACGCTGCGCATAGGCGACAGCACCGCTGACATCCTGCCGATCAAAACGACGACGGACGGCTCGCTCGTTCCGCCCGAGGACGTCAACGAGATCGGGTGGTGGGCGGACTCGGCCTTTCCCGGCTCCGGCGCGGGCACCGTGGTGATCACCGGCCACATCAACGATATCTATCAAGGCGACGGTTTCGGGAAGAAGTTCTCCACCTTGGACATCGGCTCGATCGTGACCGTGACGGGCGCCGGGGGACAAGTCTGGAACTACCGCATCGATGCGGTCGATCACTACGGCAAGGACGGCGAGCTGCCGGTCGAGCGATTGAACACTCTCGACGGACCCGAGACCATCGCTCTGATCACCTGTGGTGGCGAATTCGTCGGTCCGCCGTTCGGGTACGAGGACAACGACGTCGCGTGGGGGACCCCGGTGGCCGCATAGGCGAAAACTCGACGTCGGGCCGGTTGATAAACTGGGCCCCGCGTTCGTGGCCATCCACGCGCGTTTCGAAAGTCCGAAGAAGGAGATTGTGCTGTGGTTGACCTCGCCTATGTCATCGCTGGGTCCGAAGCGACTGGCGGTGCCGGCCTGCAGGTCGACCTGAAGACGTTCCAGGCATTGGACGTCTACGGCGTAGCGACCACCACGTGCATCGTCTCGTTCGATCCCAAGAACAACTGGGGTCATCGCTTCGTGCCCATCGCTCCTGACGTGATCGCTGATCAGATCGAGGCTGCCACTGCGGCTCACGATCTGGACGTCGTCAAGATCGGCATGTTGGGCACGCCCGCCACCATCGAGGTTGTGGCAGAGGGATTGCGTCGGCAGTCCTGGCGCCACGTCGTCCTCGACCCGGTCCTGATCTGCAAGGGCCAGGAGCCCGGTGCGGCGCTCGATACCGATACGGCACTTCGTGATTCGATCCTTCCGCTCGCCACTGTCGTCACACCCAACCTTTTCGAGGCACGCACCCTCGCCGGAATGGACAGCATCGAGAGCGTCGACGAGCTCATCGAGGCCGCACGTCGTATCCACGACCTGGGACCCAAGTACGTGCTCGCAAAGGGCGGGGTCGAACTTGCCGGTGGCGACGCTGTCGACGTGTTGTTCGACGGGACCGACGTGACGGTTCTCTCCGCCCCCAAGGTCGGCGAAGAGCGCGTCTCCGGCGCCGGTTGCACGCTGGCCGCCGCAGTGACCGCCGAACTGGCGAAGGGCGCCGACGTGGGAGAAGCCGTCGCTCTGGCCAAGAAGTTCGTCACGGCGGGCATCGAAGGCCGCGTCTCGGCACACACCCCGTTCGACACCGTCTGGCAGGGCGCTTTCAAGGGATAGGCACACTGCGGCTCACATCGCCGCGCGCGGCCTGGCAGGATCGAGTGCGTGAGTACTGCGAACCTGAATCGAAGCGAAGTCGCCGAACGATCTCGAATCATTGACGTCACCGGGTACCGGGTGGAGTTGGATCTGCGATCGGCGGCGGACTCTGCCTCGAAGACCTTTTCGACCGTCACGACAATTGATCTGACGTCGTCTGCGGAGTCCACGTGGCTCGACTTCATCGGTGCTGCAGTCGATTCCGTAGAGGTCGACGGTGCGTCGATTCCGGTGGAGTACGACGGATCCCGGATTGTGCTGCGCGGGCTCGGCGGATCGAACGTCGTTCGGGTGGCAGCACACGGCCACTACAGCCGTTCCGGCGAAGGGCTGCACCGATTCGTCGACGACGCTGACGATCAGACGTATCTGTACACGCAATACGAGCCCGCCGATGCCCGACGTGTTTTCGCCTGCTTCGAGCAACCGGACCTCAAGGCGCCCTTCACATTCGAGGTGACAGCACCTGACGGCTGGGAAGTCCTGTCGAATCAGCCCGCGACACAGACTCTCTCCGTCGACGGTGCGCAACGCGTCACTTTCGCCCCGACGCTGCCGATCTCGACCTACATCACCGCGATCGCGGCCGGGCCGTATCACCGTGTGGCCTCGTCGTGGAGTCGCGGCGAACTCACTGTCGAGTTGGGCGCTTTGTGCCGGGCGTCGTTGGCTCCACACCTCGATGCAGACAACGTTTTCGACATCACCCGTCAGGGGTTGGACTTCTACGCCGAGCACTTCGACTATCCGTATCCGTTCGGCAAGTACGACCAGATCTTTGTCCCCGAGTACAACCTCGGCGCCATGGAGAACCCGGGACTGGTGACCTTCACCGAGGCGTATGTGTTCCGCGGCACCGCAACCGATGAGCAGCACCAGCGTCGCGCCAACACGATCCTGCACGAAATGGCGCACATGTGGTTCGGCGATCTCGTGACCATGGTCTGGTGGGACGACCTGTGGCTCAAGGAATCTTTCGCCGATTTCATGGGATCGCTGGTCAGCGCCGAAGCCACTCGCTTCACCGATGCCTGGGTAGCATTTGCCATCAAGCGGAAGGCGTGGGCGTACCTCCAAGATCAGCTGCCGACCACGCACCCCATCGTCGCCGACATCGTCGATCTCGAAGCCGCGAAGCTGAACTTCGACGGAATCACCTATGCCAAGGGCGCCAGTGTCCTCAAACAACTTGTGGCGTTCGTCGGGCGTGACGCGTTCTTCGAAGCGGCACGACGGTACTTCAAGGCCCACGCGTACGGGAACACCACGCTGGTCGATCTGCTCGACGTGCTCGCGGAGACTTCCGGACGCGATGTGCGCGAATGGGCCCGAATCTGGTTGCAGACCACCGGGGTGTCCACGCTGTCGCTCGACGGAACCGATGTGGTCCAGACGGACCCGCGGCCGCATCGGCTCGCAGTCGGAATCTACGACTACAACGAGTCCGGAGATCTTGTTCGCACCGAACGCGTCGAACTCGACATCACCGAATCCCGGACGTCGGTCCACCTTCCGCCTGGAGCGCTCACACTGCTCAACGACGAAGACCTCACCTACGCGAAGGTGCGATTGGACGCGGAATCTCTGTCCACGGTCGAGGCATCCCTGGACCGCGTGAGCGATCCGCTTGCGCGCGGGGTGATCTGGTCGTCGCTGTGGAACTCGGTGCGTGATGCGCAGCTCTCGGTGTTCCGGTACCTCGACATGGTGGAACGATTTGCTCCCGCGGAGACAGATCTTGCGATTCTCAGCTCGATCCTGACCGATGCCCAATACGCGGTTCTTCACTACGTTCCGAAAAGCTTGCGGCCCAATGTAAGTGCAGGCTGGTTGGAAACGACCTGGAAGGCGGTGTTCGAAGCCGAACCGGAGTCCGGAAGACAGCTGGCATGGGCACGGGCTCTGTCGGCCGCTGCAGCGGTCAACGATGCTCGCGCCGACGAGTTGCGGTCGATACTCGACGGCACCTGCCCGGGGCCGGTCGGACTGGCTCTCGATCCTGATCTGCGGTGGGCATTGTGGATCGCCCTGTCCGCGACCGGCCATGCGAGTGTGAGCGACTTCGACGGTGAGCTGAGCAAGGACAGCACGTCGGCGGGTCGAACGGCGTACGTCCGCGCTGTGGCGTCGATTCCCGATACCGCGACCAAGGAGGCTGCCTGGGCGTCGGCGACCACCGATGTCGCACTCTCGAACGACCGCCTGGATGCGACGATCGCCGGATTCCGTTCGGGCACGGACGCGTCACTGATCGAGGGATATGCGGACGAGTACTTCTCGTCTCTGGGGAAGTGGTGGTCGGAACGCAGCATCGAGATTGCGCGACGGTTGGTGAACGGGCTCTTTCCGGCAGCCGAAGATACTTCTGCGGTCGATGCCTGGATCCATGCCAATGAAGGTGCGCCCGCGTCGCTGCGGAGGCTGGTTCGCGAGCGGCGAGATCACCTGGCCCGGGATCTGCGTGCACAGGCGTCGAACGCGGTGATCTGAGGCCATCAGCTCCGAAATGTCCTGTTCTTGGATATTGTCTAGGCAGGGCTGCGACGGGAGACGACGTGCACAAGATCACGGATCTGTCGCTGGTCACGGGCCCCGTCCCACCCGTGGTGACGGTGCTCGGAATTCTGGCACTACTGTGGCTCATGTTTTCGAGGTCGAGGCGTCACGTCCTGATTTCGATTCCCGTCTGCATCGTCGCGGCAATCGGGATAACCCTGGTGCTGTACTGGCTGATCGAGAAGGTGTGGCATCCGTTCCCGGATCCGATTGCCCGTCCGGTCTACGTGTGGATCGGGCTGGGCATTCTGGGTGTGCTGCTGGGTGTTTCGAGGATCTTTGCCGCGACGCGAATCGACGGCCGTGTGCTCACCGTGGTCTCCGTACTGCTGGTGGTCGTGTCGAGCGCGGCTCACGTGAATCTGCAGTTCCAGTCGTACCCGACCGTAGGAACAGCGCTGGGACTCTCGGACGCGGAGAAGGTTTCGCTCGCCGACCTGGACGACGGCAAGGACGGCGCAGTTCCGGTATCGCAATGGAAGGCGCCGGCGGACATGCCGTCGGCCGGCAAGGTCAGCACGGTCACGATTGCGGGGACGGTTTCCGGATTCAGCGCCCGTGACGCCGAGATCTACCTACCGCCCGCGTATTTCACCAACCCGCGACCGGAGTTGCCGGTGTTGGTACTGCTTGCCGGTCAACCAGGCGCGCCCGAGGACTGGCTGCAGGGTGGCCGCCTCGTCCAGACGATGGACGCCTACGCCGCTGCGCATTCGGGCTTGGCTCCCGTCGTCGTCGTAGCTGACGGGACCGGGTCGGAACTGGCGAATCCGCTCTGCGTCGATTCTCAACTCGGGAACGTCGCGACGTACCTTTCGCGCGATGTTCCCGACTGGGTGCGCGGGAACCTCCAGGTGGATCCCGACCCGAGGAAGTGGGCGATCGGGGGACTTTCCTACGGCGGTACCTGCGCGTTCCAGATGGCAACGAACTTCCCCGCGGTCTATCCGACGTTCCTGGATCTGTCCGGTCAGATCGAACCCACACTCGGCGATCGCAAGCAGACGGTCGATGCAGCGTTCGGCGGCAATGAAGCCGCGTTCGTGGCAGTGAATCCGCAGGATCTGCTCCGGGAGAAGAAGTTCCCCGACAGCGCCGGGGTGTTCGTGGTCGGCAAACAGGACAACGACTACCGCCCAGGTCTTCAAACGCTCTACGAAGCCGCAAAGGCCGCAGGGATGGACGTCCAGTACGCCGAGGTCGACGGAGGGCACAGCTTCCAGGTGTGGTCGGCTGGATTGGCGAGTCAATTAGGTTGGCTGGGAACGCGACTCGGCCTGCCCGGATGAACGATCGTCCGGAAGTTCCGAAGACCCGATGATCAGCGGGTGAATTCGTCCGGTTGCCCCGGCTTCGGAACCCAATCCCTGCGGATCTGCAACACTCGCGAGCCGAAGGTCGAGTGCGCCGGTCCATTCTCGGGTCAACTGCGCATCGAGAGCGTCGACGCGCTCGAGCAGCGGAGGATGTTGGTCCGGCGGGCAGGCCTCGAGCAAGGTAGCGAATACCGCGCGTAGACGCCGCTGCACCTGTGCGGAATTGGTGCTGAAGTGGCGGATCTCGTCGGTGGCGACCGACACGTAGTCAGCCCACGTGCGTTGCTGCCCGCGGATCAGCGTGAGATCCGAGGTGGCCGTGTCGAAGCGGACTCTCGGGGCTAGCAGCACCAGAAGATCCTCGATGTGATCGAGCGCCTGGACAGCTCGACCCGGATCGTTGATGGCGGGTGAGAGCGCCTTGAGCGCGATGTCCACGATCGACTGCAGCGCTGCACCGGGGCTGACGACCGGGCTGTGCGTGTCGCCGAAGATCAGGCACGACATCAATGTGTCCGGACGAACCTTCAGCGACGGCCCGCGAACCTCGAAGAGGGGCGCGTTCTGGGCGACGAACTCGCCGATGCTGGGCACCACCTCGACAGCGACGCCCCAGCGACCGGCCAACCGCTGCAATCGTGCGAGATCGATCGCCAGCAGAATCCGGCCGTTGGGAGAAAGATGGCGCAGCCGAATCACCAGTGCGTCGACGTTCTCGGAGTTTACGGACTCGCTCGGCCGGACCAAGGGGAGTGGCCGGCTGGGTTTCGGTGCGCCGGAAGGTAAGTCCTCGTACAACGGATAGGCGCGGATTGTCGCGCTGCGACCTTGGGCCGCTATCCAACGCAGTAACCGACTGGAATTGAGAATCGACCCGACCTTCGCCACCAACGCGATGAACAGGATCGCACTGGCCAATGCGAGAAGCAGTGCGATCGCCGTGGAGATGGTCGGTGAGGAATTCTCCGAATCGAGCGCCAGATCGAGCGCAATGATCAGGGAGAAGACGAACGTCGCCAGAAACATGCCGATCGACCACCGCATGACTCGCTGCTGCGCGAGCATCGGGACGACCCGCACCGAAATCTGCGAGGCACCGAACTGCATGGCGAGAGTGATGGCGGTGAACACCAGACCGGTGAGAGTGATCATCCCGCCGGCGATGACGCTGAGCAACGTCGCAGTGGCCCCGGCGTCCACGCCCTCGGAAATGGTACCGACGTCGCCGTCGCTGACGAGATCTCCGTCGATCCCGACGAGGATGTTGGCGGTGACGACGGACAGGACGACGAGGATCACGGGGAGGCGCCAGACGGGGACTGTTCGTAGTCGTCGGCGAGTTCGGCGCCAGCGAATTCTGTCCGAGAGCCGCCGCGACAATCCGACCTTCGACGTGGGGGTTGTGGTGTCGACGACGGGGAGCGGCGGTGGGGGCGGGGGAGTGGAACCGAAACTTCCCGACACCGTTTCCTGAACGTAGATCTTCGCGTGAATCATCGGCTCGCGATAGCGCTGCTCACGGGCGACTGCCCGGCTCATCTTCGCCGGCTTGTCGCGGTAACGCGAGCGCGCCCACGGCGCACCCGGTCGACTCAACCGAATTGCCCCGACCAACAGAAGCGGTGTGAAGAACAGCCCGATCAGGCCGGTCCAGAGTTTGCCCTTCATCAACGTGATCACGGCGAGTCCGAGTTGGATCACGATCGCGACGACAACGCTGATCAACGTCGCCAGGCTACGGTCCTGCTCGTACGGGTCGAACTCGCCCGCGAACCCGATGGGGTGGACTCCGAGAAGGAAAAGGAACGAGATCGCGATGGCAACGAACACCGCGTCGATGGACGAGCGACCCTCCTCGGCCCAGTAGACATCGCGCAGATGTAGCACGAGTGCGTACTCGTCGAGGACCAGCGCGCTGCCGATACCGAAGACCGACGCGAGAACACAATTGGCGATCGGGGTGTGATAGTCGGCCAGAGCGATGAAGGCAAAACCGGACACGAGCATCATCATCAAGCCGAAAACCATGTGGTGGATGTGCATTCCACCGGGCGTGACATTGCCGGGCCACCACGAGACCTCGGCCCGGATCATTCGGACGCTGAACCGGATGAACAGGAACGTCAGGACGAAGGCGAGTAGGAGGAAGAACAGTGGGAGCCTGCCAGTGTCGACGACCGTGTGCTCGAACCAGGACCGCACGGCGTCAGCTCTTGCTGGTAGCGAGCTTGATCAGCTGGGGAGCCGTCGCATCGGGAAGGTATGCACGCGTCAGCGCGATTCCGATCCGAGGCAGGTCGGCCTCGTCGCGGAAGCACAGGAAAACGGGTTCGTACCTCGGCTTGAACTTCTTCTTGAACGCGTGAAGAGACCGGAAGCCGTAGAGCGGTTCCATCGCGGCTCCGAGCATGTCCAGCAGGCGGTCCATGGATGCGGCGTCGGCGCCGTCGTCGCTGCGGGCGAGTGGTGCTCCGGACAGTGAGACGAATTGGGCACCTTGTTCTTTGAATTCGAGGGCCGACGATGCGATGAGGAACTCGACCACCGGACGGAACCCGTCGGGGCGTCGACGCATGACGTCGAGCGTCCAACCCTGGACCACTCCGCCTTCGCCGTACACCGGCAACCACGAGGTGACGCCGTGAATGCTTCCGGTCGGGTCGACGGCCAAACCGACCCGGACGTCGCGATCGAGCGCCTCCTCGACGCTTCCGAGGGTGAACCCCATCTCGGGTAGTCCCTTGTCGCCCACCCATTCCTCGGAAATGGCGCGCACCTGAGCCAGCACGGAGAACGGCTCGTCGGCCAGAGTTGTCATCCGAAAGGTGATGTCGTCCTTCTTGGCCTTGTTGAGCGCCGAGCGGATGTCCTGCCAGGATTTACCGGTGAACTGCAATTCCGGCAGGTCGACGATCGTGTCCTCGGCGACTTGAACGGTGCGCCAGCCGCGCCGGGCGGCGGCATCGGCTGTCTCCTTCCCCACGGAGAACAAGCAGGGGGTGAGGCCGTTGGCCTCGGACATCGTCGTGAATTCGTCGACCGCTGCGGCAAGTCGGTCGGGGCTCGCGATCGGATCGGCGAGGACCACGACGACGCCGACGTGCCGTTGGAATGCAACGACGCTGTCACCCGACTCGCCGAAGTAGTAATTGTTGCCGTCCCACGTCGTCATCCACGACATGGTTCCGCCGCCGTGCTGTTTGAGCAGCTCCCGAGCGGCGGCGCGCGGATCGTTCCCGGACAACGGCCCGCCTCGAATCTTGCGCCGCATCGGTACGTGAAAAGCGTGACGGCCCTTGATCAACAAGATGAGTTCGAGAAGCCAGAGCAGCGCGGTTCCGACCGTGACGGCCCCGGCGCTCTCGTAGTCGAAGAAGATGACCGAACCGAGGACGAGGGCGGTGGCCAAAACCGTCAGTGAACCGAACACGACGGCAACCCACCAGGCCCAGCGGCGTCCTCGTCGCAACTGATCCGCGATCAGGGCAACGATGATCACGTCGACCAATGCGGTCCAGCCGGAACCGGTTTCGGCTTCCGTCGGCCCGAACGGTCCGCTTCCGGGGAACAGCCAGACGGCGATCTCGACCACGCCGATCAGGAGCAGACCGATGAATCCGAGCAGGCGGATCTCGCGTCGCGTTCGGGGGATGAACCCGCGCTCTCCGTCGCCGAAGAACTTCTCGCCCACCGGCAGGAATATCGCGACCGCGATGAGGTGCTGCACGTCGGCGAGGCGGCCTTCGAAGAGGAACGCGATCGCAATGTACGCACACAGAATGGCGCGCACTCGCATTCGCCAGGGCGAGCGGAGTGTTGCCGTGGTCGCGGCGAGGGCGGCGATGATTGCGGTGGTCACACCGACGTCGCGGTGGGTGGCGAGGTTGCGAGCCCAATCCCAGTCGGTGTGGCTGCCCGCCCAGAGGAGGAGCGATGCACCCAGTTCACCCGCCAACTGACCGCTGATCGTGACGATGGCCGCGTTCTTGGTTCCCAGGCGCCATTCGCACCAGCCGACCGCGAAGGCAAAAACGATGATGATCGAAACATACTGACCCGGCGTCAATCCGAAGAACCACCCCGTGACGAGAGTCCACCACTTGCCTTCCTGCAAGGCGGGAACTCCGTAGGCGATGTCGTCGAACCACGAGTAGGTGCGAACGTGATTCCACAAAGCGCCGGTCGAAATCCCGACGACGGTGATGGTGAGGACGACGATCGAAGTGAACGGCACGCGCCGCAGGACACTCAGTGCGTCGGAAGCAAAGCGAGTGGCCCGATTCGGCGCACCCGGTGCGCTCTCGTCGGTCTGCGGGGTGGGGGTCTGGGACTGCTCAGCCATCGAGGTTCTCTTCTCGCCATGCCGCACGGTGGATTCTGCCTGTTCAGCATGACAGGAATACCGACCGATAATCAGGCGAAGCGGTCAAAATGGAGCAGACTGACTGGGGGTCTCGGACCCGTGGCGCTACTCTCGAGCCATGGTGAACGCAGATTTACTGAATCGGGACCACGTTGTCACCTCACTTGCCGCTTTCGAACCTCGATCGGTCGAATTGGACGGAAGGCGTTCTGCGTCGGTGGTCATCGTCGTCATGCGGAACGCGGATGGGACACCGGTGTTTCCGGTAACCAAGCGGCCCAGCAAGATGCGAGCTCACCCCGGTCAATTCGCGTTGCCAGGCGGAAGCGTCGATCCGGGGGAGACGTCCGAACAAGCAGCGCTTCGGGAACTGTCCGAGGAGTTGGGCGTCGAAGTTCCTGAGTCGGACATCGTCGGCCGACTCGACGACTACGTCACCCGTTCGGGATTCGTGATCCGTCCTTTTGTCGTCTGGTCCGGCGAGGACGTCGGGGGACTGGTACCCAATCCGGACGAGGTGGCTCAGGTGTACGCCGTGACGTCGGAGGAGCTCGACGTGGACTCGCGATTCGTCACCATCGAGGAATCACCCAACCCGGTGATCCAGTGGCCGTTCCGAACGAGCCTGATCCATGCGCCGACCGGAGCTGTCATCTATCAGTTCCGCGAGGTGTTGAACGGCCGGCACACCCGCATCGACAACCTCGAACAGCCGGTGTTCGCCTGGCGATGAGAGTAGTTCGACACGCTCCGGGGTGTTCGGGATTCGGTGCCTCGGCGAAGAGTGAGCTCCGCTGTGGAAAGCTGACCGCACGGCAATCGAGTGATGCGAGGTGTGTGCAGTGAACTCTGGCGAACACGAACTGGTCCCCACGGATCGGATTCTCACTGTTCCCAACGTGCTCAGTATCGTGCGTCTACTCGCTTTGCCGCTTTTCGCCTACCTGCTGCTCGTCACCCACTCGGACGGGTGGGCGTTGGCGCTGCTGATGCTCAGCGGGTTCACCGACTGGCTCGACGGCAAGCTGGCCAGGGTGCTCGGACAGACCTCGCGTCTGGGAGCCCTTCTCGACCCGCTGGTTGATCGCCTCTACGTCGTGACGGCGCTGGTCACCTTCGTCGCCCGCGATTTCATTCCCTGGTGGGTCGCGGCAATACTCATCGGCCGTGACCTTCTGCTCGCGTTGACGCTGCCGATCTACCGCAGGCGTGGTCTGCCGCCACCCGAGGTCGTCTATCTCGGTAAGGCCGCGACCTTCCTGCTGATGTTCGCGTTGCCGTTGATCCTTGCCGGGCACGGAGACTGGACCATCGGACCGTTCACCCATGCCTTCGGTTTCGCTTTCCTGATCTGGGGAACCGTCCTGTACGTGTGGACTGCAGCGATCTACGTGCTCAAGGCCGTCGACGTGGCGCGAACGCACGAGGTCGTGCCCCGATGAAGTCGACCGGGGAGGACGTCCGTCGTAACCCGGTACCGTCGCTGCTTCGGTCGCTCATGACCGAACATCTCGACCCGGGCTACGAAGCAACTGCATTCGAACGCCAACACGAGCACACCAAGAACACGTCCTCGAAGACCGGGCCGTGGCTCGCTCTCGGCGCCCTGTTGATCGGGTTCATCGTCACGGTCTCAGCAGTTCAGGCGACAAAGCAGGTGACCGGCACCGAAGAAGTTCGAAGCGAGTTGGTGGCAAAGGTCCGTGACGCGGAGGATCGAATCGATTCGCTGGCTGCCTCCCGCGATTCGCTCGGCGGCGACGTCGATGCCGCCAGAGGCGTGGCGCTCGAAGGCGATGTACGCGGCGGCGCCGTCCTCGACCAACTGCGAGCGGTCGAATCCGGTGCCGGGGCCGAAGCTGTCCACGGTGAGGGACTGGTGGTGACGCTCACGGACCCGGCCGGACGCCCGAACCTCACGGACGCGTCGCAGCGGAGCGTCGGCGGCAAGACCGTCGTCCTCGATCGAGATCTGCAGACCGTCGTCAACGCGCTGTGGGCAGGCGGCGCGGAGGCAATCGCCGTCGGCGGCGTGCGAATCGGGCCGACGGTGACCATCCGTCAGGCCGGCGGCGCGATGCTCGTCGACAACCAACCTGTCTTCTCGCCGTACCGCGTCGAGGCGATCGGCGACACGCGCGCGCTGCAGCGAGAGTTCGTCGTCAGCGACGCCTACGTGAGAATGTCGAGCGTCTCGCAACTGTACGGAGTCGGTTTCGCGGTGGCCGAAGACGATTCGTTGACACTGCCACCCGCGACGCCGCGCGCCGTCCGGGTGGCAACAGAACCCACAGAACCCAAGTGACAGAAGGAGTTCGATGAAGGCCGGTTCCGCCCTGTACGGACTCGCAGCACTGGTCGTCGGCATCGTCCTGGGCGTCGTTTTCAGCCCGCAGGTGCCCGACGTCATCCAGCCGTATCTTCCGATCGCGGTCGTTGCGGCGCTCGACGCCGTCTTCGGCGGACTCCGCGCGTATCTCGACGAGATCTTCGACGCGAAGGTGTTTGTGGTCTCCTTCGTCTTCAACGTGCTTGTCGCGTCGTTGATCGTCTGGCTCGGTGATCAGTTGGGTGTGGGTACTCAACTCTCGACGGCGATCGTCGTCGTGTTGGGTATCCGGATCTTCGGCAACGCAGCGGCATTGCGACGCCGACTGTTCGGAGCGTGAGTCATGGCGGAACACTCTACGACCGAACCCGAAGAACCACCCGTCACCACCGCGAGTGAAGGTCGGCACGAACTGCGTTCACCGTCGAAACACCGCACCAACGTCGTCTTCGCCATCCTCGCGGCCGTGCTCCTGGGTGTGCTCGGTGTCGCGATTGCCACACAGGTACGTAGCACCGTGGCCGGAGATTCACTCGACGCCGCGCGCCCTGCCGACCTCCTTGTCGTTCTCGACAACTTGAATCGGCGCGAAGCCGCGCTGAGGCAGGAAGTTGCCAATCTTCAGGAATCGCTTGCCACTTTGGAAGCCGGCGGCAACACCGGAGCAGCGTTGGACGAGGCGCGGGCGCGGCTGACCTCGCTCTCCATTCAAGTGGGGACCGCTCCTGCGACCGGACCGGGTGTGACGATGACCCTGACGGATCCGGCGGGCGGCGTCGGCTCCGAAGTGATTCTCGATCTCATCCAGGAATTGCGTGCTGCCGGTGCCGAAGCCATCTCGATCGCAGGTGCGAACGGCGAACCCATTCGTATCGGCGTGAACTCGTGGGTGAGTGGGCGCGGCGGTGAAATCGAATTGGACGGAACCCGGATCGAGCAGCCGTACACTGTGACCGCGATCGGGGATCCGCCGACGTTGGCAGCAGCGTTGAACATTCCCGGAGGCGTCTTCGACAACGTCGCACGCAACGGCGGAAGTTCCTCGGTCGAGCAATCGCAGCAGGTCACGATCTCCGTCTTGCGACAATTGAATCCGCGCCAATACGCTCAACCTGGAAATTGATCTTTTTGCGTCCGACTTTCGGACGGCCTGTGAAAGGAAGCCACTGTGAGTGAGCTCGATACACCTACCGATCTGCGCTACACCGCGGAGCACGAGTGGGTGAAGCGGACCGGCCCGACCTCAGTTCGAGTCGGTATCACCGACTTTGCTCAGTCGCAGCTCGGTGACGTCGTGTTCGTCCAGCTTCCCGCTGTCGACGAAGACGTGACCGCCGGTGAATCGCTCGGTGAGGTCGAGTCGACCAAGAGCGTCTCCGACATCTTTGCTCCGTTCACTGCGAAAGTTCTTGCAGCGAACGGTGAATTGGACGGACAGCCTGACCTCGTCAACACCGATCCGTACGACAAGGGTTGGTTGGTCGAGCTCGAGGTTGCCGACGAAGCCACACTCGATGCCGCACTCGCGGCAACTCTGGACGCGGAGGCGTACAACGGACTCACGTCCGAGTAGAAAACCTATGCGTGGACCGGCCAACTCGTGTTGTGTCGCGGCCTGTCTCGCTGCACACGGCGGTCTGCGCAGGGTACGGTCGTTAGGTACGCATGTGCCGAGTCGGGGCGCAGGGCCGTATCGAACGTGACTGTGAAAGATGCTCGTGAAGAAAGTGCACTGCGTAGTCCAGTGATTCATGATCTGGATGATTGACCCAGGAGGAGAAACAGTGAGCGAGAACGGTAACGACGCGGGCTATGGGGAGTCGCCGGCGGAGACCACTTCGGTTTTCCGTGCGGACTTCCTCAATGAGCTCGACAACACCTCCTCTGCAGCACCGGCCGCCGAGCAGCCGGTTTCGGGCGTGGAAGGTCTTCCCGCCGGAGCCGCACTTCTGGTGGTCAAGCGGGGACCGAACGCAGGATCCCGCTTCTTGCTCGATCAGCCGACGACGTCGGCAGGTCGGCACCCGGACAGCGACATCTTCCTCGACGACGTGACCGTCAGCCGTCGTCACGCCGAGTTCCGTCAGGAAGATGCAGATTTCCACGTTGTCGACGTGGGAAGCCTCAACGGCACCTACGTCAACCGTGAGCCTGTCGATTCGGCAGTTCTCGCGAACGGTGACGAGGTTCAGATCGGCAAGTTCCGTCTGGTGTTCCTGACCGGCCCTCGTGCCGGCGGTTCGCAGGTCGGCGAGTCGTCAGCAGGTGCGGGTAGCTAATGACGGCAGTGCGGCAGCAGAGCCAGCCCGGAATGTCGATTGGTTCCGTGCTGGATCGGTTGCGTCCAGATTTTCCCGACGTGACGATTTCGAAGATCCGTTTCCTCGAGTCCGAGGGCTTGATCAGCCCGCAACGGACACCGTCGGGATACCGCAGATTCTCCGTGGAGGACTGCGAGCGTCTTCGCTTCGTGCTGACCGCTCAACGCGATCAGTACCTGCCGCTCAAAGTGATCAAAGAACAACTCGAAGCGATCGACAGCGGCGCGGCGACGGTGACTGCGGAAGTTCCTCCGCCTCGTCGTGCCCGCGTCCTGTCGATTGCTTCGGGCGATGTCTCGCCGGAAGCTTTCCGTGTCGACCGTGAAGTTCGAGTCGGTCGTCAGGATCTTCTCGCGCGCGCCGACATCGACGATCGGTTTCTGACCGATCTGATCCGCACCGGTTTGGTCGTTCCCGGCGCGGCGGGCTTCTTCGACGAGGACGCCGTGACATTGGCGCGTACCGCGAAAGCGATGTCCGAGTACGGCTTGGAGGTTCGCCATCTGCGGGCGTTCAAGTTGGCTGCTGACCGCGAAGCGGGACTGGTGACTCAAATCGCCGGACCGGTTGCCAAAGGTCGTGACGCCGGAGCGCGTGATCGCGCCGAGGAAATGGTCCGGGAACTGGCTGCCCTGTCACTGACTTTGCACACGTGTCTGGTCAAATCGGCAGTTCGGGGAAGTCTCGATCGCTGAGTTCCTCGATCAGCGGGGCTCACTCGAATAGAATTTCAGTACGACCGCATCGGAGTCGGTCTACTGGATCACGTCAGGTTGGAGGCAAGCTCGATGGGCGAAATGCGTGTGATCGGAGTTCGTGTCGAGCAGCCTCAGAATCAGCCGGTCCTGTTGCTGCGGGAGTCCGACGGCGATCGGTACCTGCCGATCTGGATCGGGCAAACCGAAGCTACCGCGATTGTTCTCGAACAACAGGGAGTCGAGCCGGCGCGTCCGCTGACTCACGATCTGATCAAGATTCTGATCGAATCCTTCGGTCGGAGTCTCAAGGAAGTGCGGATCGTGGACCTGCAAGAGGGCACGTTCTACGCGGATCTGGTCTTCGACGAGCAGACCACCGTGTCGGCACGTCCGTCGGACTCGATTGCATTGGCCTTGCGCATCGGCGTTCCGATCTTCGCGTCGGAGGCCGTCCTGGCCGAAGCCGGTCTCGTCATTCCCGACGAGCGCGAGGACGAGGTCGAGAAGTTCAAGGAATTCCTCGACACAATCTCGCCGGACGATTTCAAAGCCACTGATGGCTAGCCTGATTTGACTGGTTGCGGACTTTAGTCTTCAACTCTCAAGTAGAGGTTGAGTCTCGGTCGGCGTGTTGCGTTGACCGCGCACCCTCCTGGTCTTACCGTTGCGTGCGGTGGAGATCTTCTCGCCTTGTCGATCGAGGCGTACTCTGGGTAAGTCCACTCATGGAATTACCTGCCTTGGATTCACATCTGAAAGTTCGGTCGGCACGGGATTCTCGTGACTGCTGATAGCACAGGTTGGTTACATGATGGCGAAGCGAGAGGGAGACGGCAGTGGAAGAACAGTCGAATGAGCGCGGAACGGGCATAACCGGTAGTGCCGATCCGACTGCAGAGTTGTCTTCCGAAGAGCTGCAGCCCGGCTTGTTCCCGGACGACTCCATTCCTGACGATCTGGTCGGATACCGAGTACCCAGTGCTTGCCAGATTGCCGGGATCACCTATCGCCAACTGGACTACTGGGCACGGACGTCGTTGGTCGTGCCGTCCATTCGCGGCGCTGCCGGATCCGGCAGCCAGCGTCTGTACTCCTTCAAGGACATCCTCGTCCTGAAGATCGTGAAGCGTCTGCTCGACACCGGAATCTCGCTGCAGAACATCCGCGTTGCCGTCGATCACCTGCGCAAGCGCGGCGTGCGCGATCTTGCCAACATCACGCTCTTCTCCGACGGCACCACCGTCTACGAGTGCACGTCTCCCGAAGAGGTCGTCGACCTTCTTCAAGGTGGGCAGGGTGTGTTCGGCATCGCGGTCAGCGGCGCCATGCGTGAACTCACCGGAACCATCGCCGACTTCCCGGCCGAGCGAGCCGACGGCGGTGAAAGTGATCCCAACCCGGAGGACGAGTTGGCCTCACGACGCAAGAATCGCGCCAGCCGCAAAACCGGATAACGTACGTCACATCTCTTTGGAGGATGCCACGGTGCAGGTAGGCGCCTCGGTCCACTAGACTGGGCGTGCGTCGCCGGCGTACGGGAGAGCCTCGGATACCGATTCACCGAACTAGTCTTTGCTGCAGTGTTTGTTGCAGCGTTTGTTTCAAAGGCCAGTGGTGAGCGGGATCAGGGCGCCGAAGGAGCAATACCTCCCCGTCAATCTCTCAGGCACCAAGGACCGTACGGGCTCCGACGCCTCTGGAAAGCGGTGGGACAACCCACCCGCCGACGGGGAAAGGCTGTGGCTTCCGTCGATTGGCGGGTCACTACCGAATCTCTCAGGCGCTCGGGAATCGAGCATGCGACAGAGGGGGAGGAACACACCGCAGGTCGGTGTGTGTCCTGATCCTCCGATCTGTCTGGGAGTTGTCGTGATCGACGCTGCAAGCCGTATATTTGCCGACCGCCATGTCGGTCCGAACGCCGCGGAACTCGCGCGCATCCTCGAACTTGTCGGGGTCGATTCACTCGACGAACTGGCAACCAAGGCCGTCCCTTCCGTCATCCTCGACGCTGCACCGGACGGCATCGCCGCCGGACTCGACGCTCTGCCGCTGCCGGTCGGAGAGCACGAGGCACTCGCCGAACTGACCGCTCTCGCCGCCCAGAACACCGTCGCGACGTCGATGATCGGGCTCGGCTACTTCGACACGTTGACGCCGCCGGTGTTGTTGCGCAACATCATCGAGAACCCGGCCTGGTACACCGCATACACCCCGTACCAGCCGGAGATCAGCCAGGGCCGCCTCGAAGCCCTCCTCAACTTCCAGACCATGGTCGCCGATCTCTCCGGCATGGAATTGGCCAACTCGTCGATGCTCGACGAGGCCACCGCAGCCGCCGAAGCCATGACGCTCCTGCGCCGCGCGAACCGCAGCAAGTCCCCGCGATTCGTCGTCGACGCCGATCTGTACCCGCAGACCCTCGCCGTCATCGAGACTCGCGCCGAGCCGCTCGGCATCGAGATCGTCTCCGCAGACCTCACCGCTGGTCTTCCCGAAGGTGACTTCTTCGGCGTCATCGCCCAGATTCCCGGAGCCTCGGGACGGGTCGTCGACTACACGTCGATCATCGCGGAAGCTCACGAGCGCGGCGCACTGGTTGCCGTCGGCGCCGACCTCCTTGCGATGACGCTCATCACCTCGCCGGGCGAACTCGGTGCGGACGCGTGCTTCGGCACCACCCAGCGTTTCGGTGTTCCCATGGGGTACGGCGGTCCACACGCCGGTTACCTGGCCGTGCACTCCAAGCATGCGCGTCAGCTACCCGGCCGCTTGGTCGGTGTCTCGATCGACGCCGACGGAGACAAGGCATACCGCCTCGCGCTGCAGACACGTGAGCAGCACATTCGCCGCGAGAAGGCGACGTCCAACATCTGTACCGCTCAGGTGCTCCTCGCCATCCTCGCTGCGATGTACGCGAGCTACCACGGCGCCGAGGGGCTCAAGGCGATTGCGTTGCGCGTCGCTGCCCGCGCGAACGCGTTGGCAAACGGCCTGCGCGAAGGCGGCGTGACCGTTGTCCACGATTCGTTCTTCGACACCGTGCTGGCGCAGGTTCCGGGCAAGGCTGCCGACGTTGTCGCTGCGGCCAAGGAATCCGGGATCAACCTGCGCCTGGTCGACGCCGATCACGTCGGCATCTCGTGCGACGAGGCCACCACCGCCGATCACGTTCTCGCAGTGCTCGACGCGTTCGGCATCGAAGACGCTGTTGTCGCCATCGAAGCAGAGGGCAACTCGGTTCCCGCTGCTCAGGAGCGCACCTCCGACTACCTGCAGCACGAAGCTTTCACCCGTTACCGTACGGAAACGGCAATGCTCCGCTACCTGCGCGCGTTGTCTGACAAGGACATTGCGCTCGATCGCAGCATGATCCCGCTGGGTTCGTGCACCATGAAGCTCAACGCGACCGCCGAGATGGAATCCATCACTTGGCCCGCGTTCAACGCGATCCACCCGTTCGCGCCCACGTCGGATGCGCCCGGTCTGCTGAAGATCATCAAGGATCTCGAAGACTGGCTGGTCGCGGTGACTGGCTATGACAACGTGAGCCTCCAGCCCAACGCCGGCAGCCAGGGGGAGTACGCGGGCTTGCTCGCGATCCGCAACTATCACCTCAGCCGCGGCGACGATCACCGAGACACCTGCCTGATTCCCTCGAGTGCTCACGGCACCAACGCGGCTTCGGCTGTCATGGCCGGGATGCGCGTCGAGGTTGTCGCGTGCCGTCCCAACGGTGACGTCGACGTCGACGATCTGCGTGCGAAGATCGCCGATCACGCCGAGCGTCTCGCCGCGATCATGATCACCTACCCGTCCACGCACGGTGTCTACGAGCACGAGATCTCCGACATCTGCGCAGCGGTACACGACGCCGGCGGCCAGGTGTACGTCGACGGCGCGAACCTCAATGCGCTTGTCGGCCTTGCTCGTCCGGGACGCTTCGGCGGCGACGTCAGCCACCTGAACCTGCACAAGACCTTCTGCATCCCGCACGGCGGCGGCGGACCCGGCGTCGGCCCGATCGGTGTGCGCTCACACCTGACGCCGTTCCTGCCCGGACACCCGATGGCCCCCGAACTCGGTGGTGGAGGCACGATCTCGGCAGCGCCGTACGGCAGTGCGTCCATCCTGCCCATCACCTGGACCTACATCCGGATGATGGGAGCTGCGGGCCTGCGCCGCGCCAGCCTGACCGCCATCGCGTCGGCAAACTACATCGCGCGTCGACTCGACGAGTACTTCCCGGTTCTCTACACCGGTGAGAACGGCATGGTCGCGCACGAGTGCATCCTCGATCTGCGCGGGTTGACCAAGGACACCGGCGTCACCGTCGACGACGTCGCAAAGCGTCTGGCCGACTACGGATTCCATGCCCCGACCATGAGCTTCCCCGTGGTCGGCACACTGATGGTCGAGCCCACCGAGAGCGAGAACCTCGAAGAGATCGACGAGTTCTGCGAAGCGATGATCGCCATTCGCGGCGAGATCGATCGCGTCGGTGCCGGCGAGTGGACGGTGGAGGACAACCCGCTTCGCGGTGCTCCCCACACCGCCGGAAGCATTGCAGCGCAGTGGGATCACCCGTACTCGCGTGAGATCGCAGTCTTCCCGCGTGGCAAGGCTCGCCCCAAGGTGTGGCCGTCCGTGCGTCGTATCGACGGTGCACACGGCGACCGCAACCTGGTCTGCTCCTGCCCGCCGATCGAAGCGTTCGCGGGCAACTAAGGCGTGTGCCCGCCGGAGATCATCCCCTCTCGCGTACGAGTTCGAGAACGGTGATCTCCGGCGGTGCGCCGACGCGTACCGGAGGGCCCCAGGCCCCGGCGCCACGCGTCGTGTACAGCACGGTGTTTCCGACCTTGTCCAAACCCTGCACTGACGGCTGCTGCAACGGAACGAGATAGCGCAGCGGCCACATCTGCCCGCCGTGGGTGTGCCCGGACAATTGCAGATCGATACCCATCTCGGACGCTTCGATCGCCTGGCGCGGTTCGTGCGCGAGAAGCAAGGCGAACGTATTCGGATCGCGGCCCGCGAGGGCGGCTGTCAGATTCGGCTCGTACGGGGCCGGCGACGTGTAGTCGTGGATGCCCACGATGTCGATGGTATCGCCCCCATGCTGGATCGAGGTGCGGCTGTTGCGAAGTGTGGTGATCCCCAATGTTTCCCACACGTCGAGCCATTTGCCGCCGTCGTCGGCGTAGAACTCGTGGTTGCCGCTGACTCCGAAGATTCCGTCCGGCGCCCGAAGATCGGCGAGCGGAGCAAGATCGGGTGCAACTTTCGCGACGGTGCCGTCCACGAGGTCCCCGCCGATCGCGATCAGATCGACATTCTGCGAGTTCACGATATCGACCACCTTGCGGGTGAAGTCGACCCCGCGGGCCGGACCCACGTGCAGGTCGGTGATCAGGGCGATCCGGTATCCGTTGAAGCCCTCGGGCAGTCGTGCCAGGCGCACCCGAATTCGGGAGACCTTCGGGTTCGACGCCTCGTAGACGCCGTACCCGGCGGTGCCCAACGCCGCGAGAGTGACTGCCGCTGTGGCCAACTGCAACGTACGACGCTTGGACGGGTCGACCTCGGCGGTCGTGTCCGTGCGGCGTGCACGCAGACGACTGATCCCGGCGAACAGCCCGATCACGAGCAGTCCTGGAATCAGGTACAGCCACGAGGCCAGCCAGATCCATCCGAGAAACCCGATCGGTCGCGCCCACGACGTCGGAAAGACTTCGCCGCTGCCGACCCCGATGAGCGTCGAGACCGCCAAGACGACGAGCACAGTGTCTGCCAGGCGAGCCCATCGTCTCGGCATGCCCGTGGCACGAACGAGCCTGCGGTGCAGGAACCACGTCAGAAGAGCGAGGAGAACCGCGAAAACCGCAACGCGCCCCATCAGGACAGCATCTTCGTCACGGCGGCGGCGAGTGCCGGGTCGGACGTCGAATCGACGCGAACCAATGTTCCGCCCGTCCTGTCCGACACGTCTTGGAGCGTGGAGACGTCGTTGCCCGCACCGACGACGATCACGTCGACCTGTACCGGACGCGACGGATTGCCAGCAGCGGCGATCGCACTGAGCAATTCGCTTCGCGTCGTAGTGGATTCGTCAGGTGTACTCGAGGTGATCAGCAACACCGAGTTGACCCGTCCCGCGTCGAAACCGTCCACCGCAGCCTTGTACGAACTGGCAAGCGCCGGATACTTGGAGGTCTTTCCGCCTGAGCGAAGCCCGTTGAGGAAATCGGTGATCGTGGCGCGCCGATTCGGTTCGGACAGTGAACCACCCGGAACCAGGATGCGCTCGGACGGTCTTCCGTCCGTGTTGGTGCTGAACTCGCGAAGGCCGATGTCGGACGCGTCAGGGCTGCGACCTAATTGAGTATTCAATGCCGCAGCAACATTCGCCAAGCGGGTATTGCCACCGTCGTCGGTACCCATCGACGCCGACGTGTCCATCAGGATGGTGGCACTACGCGGAGAGACCGGGTTGGCGACGATGTCACCGAGCATCGCTGCGGTTTCGGCCGAAGCCGGTTTCAACGTGGACGAGATCTTGGCCGGGGACACCGCACCGAGATCGGGAAGGTCTTGGCCCTCGACCCGGAAACCGGCGCCGACGAACAACTGTGACTGATTCGGCTCACGCATGAAGTCGGCAAACTGTGCCGCTGCGCGCGAGGCCGTTTCGTCGATCCCGCTGCCAGCGACGATGACCGCCGGATAGTCCGCGACGGGCGTTGCGCCGGTGGGTGAGTACGTCGTCATCGCAGCGTTCGCGCTCTGCGCTATCGACTGTTCCGTGGCCGGAACGGCTTTCACCGAATCCGGAGTTCCGGCGCTCAGTGCACCGAGGGCTTCGGCGGTGGATGCGGGAGGAGCAGGCAAGGATTGGAATTGCAACGCCCGCGCACTGAGTGCAGCGTTGACCTGGGCGGACTTCGCTTGATCCGTCGTGACCGGACCGGCGCCCGCATCGGCGACATCGGCAGCGATTGCCTGTGCAGCCATCGAAGTTTCGGTACTTCCGACCGGCAGGGCAACCGTCAGATCCGAAGGCAATGACTTCCAACTCGATGCTGCGCCGGCCAATGCTGCCGCGGTCTCGGGACCGGCTGCCAGAACGATCGGGGAACTCGCGAGCGAGCGAGGATCACCGTTGATCACGGCCTTCCCGGCCAACGGCGCGAGCTCGAACGAACTCGTCGGGATCCACAGCGAGGGACGCGGTCCCAGGGCTGCGTCGTCCCAGGGTGCCGCCGGACCGGCTTCGAGTGCCGCCGAGACCGACGCGGACGGCGCACCGTGCACCACAACGGCGATGCAGTGATCACGCACCACCGGCGAGGTCTGGGTGTACCGCTTCGCCAGTTCCTCGACCTGTGGGGCGATGGACGGATCCGCGGAGACGTCGAGCGTCTTGTTGCCCTCGACGCACGTGCCTGCTGCCTGCTGTCCCTGATCGTCGATCCGGTTGCTGAGGGCCTTCCATCCGAAGAAGCCTGCCACGATCAAGACGATCAGCACGACGACAAGAATCGGCCCCTTGCTGATACCTCTGGCGCCTGACCCGCCGCGATGTTCGCCCACGTACCTTGCCCTACCTTGGTCACTCGAAGAATGTCTGTTGAACGGACTGTGTCCTCGGCCAGTCTAGTGACGAATCTTCGGGGCCTACGCGAACAGCCTCGACACCGGGAGCGGTGCCGAGGCTGTTCGGGTTCAGCTTCGAGTTCGAAGAAGGGTGAAATCAGGCGTTGGCAGCCTTGTACTCGCGGCGGCGGCGATGCAGGATCGGCTCCGTGTATCCGCTGGGCTGCTTCGCACCTTCCAGGATGAGTTCCTTGGCAGCCTGGAAAGCGATGTTGGAATCGAAATCAGGTGCCATGTTGCGGTACTCGGCGTCGCCCTCGTTCTGACGGTCGACAACCGGTGCCATGCGCTCGAGCGCAGTCACGACGTCGGTTTCGCTGACGATGCCGTGACGCAGCCAGTTGGCGAGCAGCTGGCTCGAGATGCGCAGCGTGGCGCGATCCTCCATGAGCGCGACATCGTGGATGTCGGGAACCTTGGAGCAGCCGACGCCCGCGTCGATCCAGCGGACGACGTAACCGAGGATGGACTGGCAGTTGTTGTCGAGCTCTTCCTTCTTCTCCGCGTCCGTCCAGTCGGTGCTGGGAGCGAGCGGGATGGTCAGGATGTCGTCGACGCTCGCGCGCGGCTTGCCCTTCAGTCCGTCCTGAACAGCGAACACGTCGACGCGGTGGTAATGCGTCGCGTGCAGCGTTGCGCCGGTCGGCGAAGGGACCCACGCGGTGTTGGCGCCGGCCTTGGGGTGGCCGATCTTCTGCTCGAGCATGTCAGCCATCAGCTCGGTCATGGCCCACATGCCCTTGCCGATCTGAGCCTTGCCCTGCAGACCGCAGGCCAGTCCGGTGTCGACGTTCCAGTCCTCGTAGGCGCCGATCCACTTCTGCTTCTTCATCTCGGCCTTGCGCACCATCGCGCCGGCTTCCATGGAGGTGTGGATCTCGTCGCCGGTGCGGTCGAGGAAGCCGGTGTTGATGAACACCACGCGGTCGACGGCTTCCTTGATGCAGGCAGCGAGGTTGACCGTCGTACGACGCTCCTCGTCCATGATGCCGACCTTGAGCGTGTTCTCCGGAAGCCCGAGGACCTGCTCGACGCGGCCGAACAGTTCGGTGGTGAAGGCAACTTCCTCGGGACCGTGCTGCTTGGGCTTGACGATGTAGATCGAGCCGGTGCGGCTGTTGTCGAGCGGGCCGTTGGCGTCACTGATCGAGAGGCCGTGGACTGCACAGGTGCTGGTGATCAAAGCGTCGAGAATGCCCTCGGGAACCTCGTTGCCGTCGGCGTCGAGGATCGCGGGGTTGGTCATGAGGTGACCGACGTTGCGGACGAACAGAAGTGAACGACCGTGCAGGCTGAGTTCGCTGCCGTCGACGGCGGTGTACTTACGGTCGCCGTTGAGCGTACGAGTGAAGGACTTGGCGCCCTTCTTGATCTCCTCGGACAGGTCACCGCGGTTGAGGCCCAACCAGTTTCGGTAACCGACAACCTTGTCGTCGGCGTCGACAGCGGCGACCGAGTCCTCGAAGTCCATGATGGTGGTGACGGCGGATTCGAGAACGACGTCCTTGACGCCGGCGGCGTCGGTGCTGCCGATCGGGGACGAGGCGTCGATCTGGATCTCGGCGTGCAATCCGTTGTTGAGCAGCAGGATGCTCGTCGGTGCGTCCTTCTCGCCGAGGTAGCCGACGAACTTCTCCGGCTGGGCGAGCGTGGTGACGCTGCCGTCTGCCAACGTGATCTTCAGTTCACTGCCGTCGACAACGTACTTGGTTGAATCTGCATGCGATCCCGACACGAGAGGTGCTGCGGCGTCGAGGAATTCACGCGCCCAGGCGATGACCTTGTCGCCGCGGACCTTGTTGTAGCCGGAACCCTTCTCGGCGCCGTTCTCCTCCGAGATGGCGTTGGTGCCGTACAGCGCGTCGTACAACGAACCCCAGCGGGCGTTGGACGCGTTGAGTGCGAAGCGCGCGTTGAGGATCGGGACGACCAACTGCGGGCCGGCCGTGGAGGTGATCTCCGTGTCGACGTTCGTGGTGGTGACCGAGAACTCGGCAGGCGTCGGCAGGAGGTAGCCGATTTCCTGCAGGAACGCCTTGTACGCGGCGGCGTCGATGGGAGCGCCGGCGTGATCGCGATGCCACTGATCGATCTGAGCCTGCAGATCGTCACGCTTGGCAAGCAAGTCGCGGTTCTTCGGTGCGAGCTCGGTGATGACCTTGTCGGCGCCGGCCCAGAACGTTTCGGCGTCTACACCGGTGCCGGGAAGAGCCTCCTCGACCACGAAGTCGTAGAGAACCTTGGCAACCTGAAGACTGCCGACCTGAACGCGCTCAGTCATGAATAGCCTCACTTTTCCGAAAGCGGAGCACCACATATGGATGCCATGAACCAACATCAATGTTACCTGGGAGTATTCCCACCGCTGTCCGCGCCCTGAGCTGCGATAATCGGGCGCGAATAGCTGAAACGATCAAGTGAAATTCGTTCTGTCTAGAGTTTGCGCGCGGAAATCTCGAAACCGGCTTTGCGCAGACGCTCGACCAGGACGTCGCCGAGCGCTGTCGCCGGGGTCAAAACGCCGGTGGCCGGGGGGAGATCCTTTTGGTCCTTCGCCAACGACAACGCAGATTCGCCGAGCATTACCGCCGTCGCGCTGTATCCCGGGTCGCCCTTCGCCTTCACTCGTGATGTGTATCGGGCGCCGGTCGTGGTCGTGGTGAACACGTCGAGCGTGAAGTGGCCCTTCTTCTGGGTGCTCTCGCTCGGACCTTCACCGGGAGCAGGCAATACTTTGTCGAGAAGGAAGCGCGTCGGGGGAAGGGCGAGTCCGGCGACCAGCGCACCGAGGCCGACCGCCACTCCGCCCGCGATCACCGGAGACACGACGGAAGAGCCGACGCTCATCACCTCGCTGTACTTGAACTTCTTGCCGTACGCCCACTCTCGGAGCGCATTGCTGCGACGGACGACTCGTGTGTTGTACGACGCCATCACGAACGGTGCCTTCCACCCCTTCACTGACGGATCGATCTTCTTGCCGTCGACCACGCTCACATCGCTCTGGCGTCCGAGTTCGGGCTCCCGATCACGATCGGGGCTCAGCGAGTACGGCGAGGCGGCGAGTTTCCGCAGGCGCGCATCGTCTTTCGACACGTCGATCTGGTTGCGAAGCGAATCGATCGTGCCACCGCTCACGCCTCCGCGCAGGGCCGTGACCACCAGGGTCGTGTCGGTGAGCTCGCCGGCGCCGTCGGCGGCGACCTTCTCGTGCAGGACGTGAACTCCGAGATCGGAAGGGATGGAATCGAATCCGCAGGAATGGACGATTTTGGCACCCGTCGACACGGCCAGGTCGTGGTTGGCGTCGATGCTTTCGCGGTGGAACAGCACCTCGCCGGTGAGGTCGACGTAATGAGTTCCGGCGGCAGCGCATTCGTGAACAAGAGCGTGGCCGTACTTGGCATATGGACCGACCGTGGTGGCGACGACCCGGGTTCGCTGGGCGAGTGCCTTCAGTGCTGTTGCGTCGTCGGCGTCGGCGATGATCAGGGGGAGATCGGCAGCGGCGGTACCCAGATCGGCGCGGGTGGCTGCCAACTTCTCGAGGGAACGGCCGCCGAGGCCGATCTTCGTGCCTTCGGGCGCGTGTTTGACCAGGTAGTCGGCGAGCAGCTTTCCGACGAAGCCGCTCGCTCCGTAGACGATGATGTCGAGTTCTCGGGCGGGCGAGGTTCCAGTCATGGAGCCAGCCTACAAACGAGTATCGGAAAGTGATGTGACCGCGGTCACTCGGCGGGGAGGGGTTCCTTGACGACGAGGATCGGAGCCTCGACTTCGAGCAACAGGCGCTGCAGCGGGCGTTCGAGCAGGAACTTGCCGATGGGGGACATCCGGCGCGTTCCGACGATCAGGAGATCGACACCCGCGCCGTGCACCAGGTTGACGAGCGCGGTCACCGGATCGCCGTCGTGCTCGGTGGTGCGCAGATCCCACTTCGTCTCCGAGAACCCACCGGCGTCGAGCGCCGACTGAATCTCGCCGCGCAGAGCGGCCCGGTCATCCTCGGTGTTTCCGATGCTGACGGTGTTTCCGATGCTGACGGTGTCTCCGATGTTGACGTCGTCCAGTACGTGCAGAACCAGGAGTTCTTCGCTTCGACCCACGGATTCCCGTGCAGCGGCCACGATTGCGGCGCGGCCTTCCGGGCTGTCCTTGTGTACGACGGCGATCGTCATGGTTCCTCCGAGTCGGTGAGCAGGTTCGCAGTCCATTATCGCCTGCAATGCTGTGCTCTACCTGAAATGAGCTACTCGACACGGGGGTTTGGGGGTGACGAGATCGCCACATCGGGGCGGCTAGGTGCCGCCTGTCACCACTGCGGCGGTGCCGCCCATCATCACTGCGGCGGTGTCGCCCATCATCACCGCGGCGGTGCCGCCCATCACCACGGCGAGGGTTTGTAGTCCTTGAGGAAGCAGCCGTGCAGGTCGACGCCCAGCTCGCCCTGAACGATGGGGTCGTAGACGCGGGCTGCACCGTCGACGAGGTCGAGTGGTGCGTGGAAACCTTCGTCGGCCAGACGCATCTTGGTGAAGTGCGGGCGTTCGTCGGTGATCCAGCCGGTGTCGACGGCGGTCATGAGGATGCCGTCGTCGAGCATTTCCTTGGAGCTGGTGCGGGTCAGCATGTTCAGTGCTGCCTTGGCCATGTTGGTGTGCGGGTGGCCTGGGCCCTTGTACGCGCGGCTGAACTGGCCTTCCATAGCGGAAACGTTCACGACGTACTTGCGTCGCGCCGCGGCCGCGGCCATCGACGGGCGCAAGCGCGAAACGAGAATGAAGGGCGCGACCGAGTTGCAGAGCTGGACTTCGAGAAGCTCGATTGGATCGACCTCTTCGACGGTCTGAACCCAGCTGTTGGTGTGCGCGAGGTCGGGCAGCAGCCCGCCCGCGTCGATGGCGATGCCCTGCTCGATGCGATCGGGCGAAGCCGACTTGGCGACGAGAGCGAGCGAACTGACCGCGTCGGCCGAGAGATTTCCGGAGGTGATGCTCGCGACGTCCGACAGCGATCCAGCCAGAGCAGCGGGGTGAGCGTCGCTCGTCTTGCCGAAGGTCAGGACATCGGGCAGTTCACCGGCAGGCAGTGCGCCGGACTCGGCGTCCACCAAAGCGCCGTAAGCACCGGGGGAGCGTCGAACTGTTTGTGCGGCGTTGTTGATGAGGATGTCGAGCGGGCCCTGTGCGGCAACAGAATCCGCGAGTGCAACAACCTGGGCGGGGTCGCGGAGGTCGATGCCGACGATGCGCAGACGATGAATCCAGTCGTTGCTGTCCTCCATCGCCTTGAATCGGCGGATCGCGTCGTTGGGGAATCGCGTCGTGATGGTCAGATGCGCACCGTCACGCAACAGGCGCAAAGCGATGTACATGCCGATCTTCGCGCGGCCGCCGGTGAGCAGTGCGCGTCGGCCGGTCAGATCAGTGCTGGCGTCACGTTTGCTGCGGCTGGTGGCAGCGCAATCGGGGCACAGTTGGTGGTAAAAGGCGTCGACTGCGGTGTAGCGCTGCTTGCAGATGTAGCACGGCCGCGCCTTGATGAGCGTGCCGGCTGAGGCGCCGGCGGTGTTCGACTTGATCGGAATGCCTGCGGTCTCGTCGTCGATGCGATCGGGTGAACCGGTGGCCGTCGCGGCGACCACTTGGCGGTCGGCTTCGTTGACGGCTGCGCGCGAAGCGAGGCGGCGTTTCTTCTTGAGTCGCTTGAACAGATGGCCGACAGCACGCTGCATGGTGATCGAGTCGGGATGCTCGTCGTCGAGTTCGGCGGCTTCGGAAAGGACCTTCAAGCAGATTTCGAGTTCTGCGGGGTCGAGTCCGGTGAGTTCGGCTCGAGCAGATTCTGAATCGGCTGTTTCCAGCGAATCTGCCTGCAGTGCATCCGACTTCTTGGTGTCTGTATCCACTTCGAACTTCTGTTCCATCTCGATCGCCGCTCGCGCGGACTATTCCCTGGTTCGGGAACTTCGCCAATTACGAGAAAAGCTCCGGTTCGATGAACCGGAGCTTTTCCTGTCTGTCTCAACACAGAGTGTCCGAGGGGGGACTTGAACCCCCACGTCCGTTAATAGGACACTAGCACCTCAAGCTAGCGCGTCTGCCATTCCGCCACTCGGACTCGGCCCCGATTTCTCGGTGCTGGGAAAGAGTATCCGATTAGCTCAGCTGCCCCAAATCGCCAGGTTGCGGGGCATTCCGGTCGCCCGCGCCGTTTGATTCGATGGTAGGAAAGTGGAATGACCACAACCCCGATTAATCCGAATCCGAGCAGAGCCGAAGCAGAAGTAGTCGAACTGGTCAGTTCTCTCATCCGCTTCGACACCTCGAACACGGGAGAACTCGAAACCACCAAAGGCGAGCGTGCGTGCGCGGAGTGGGTTGCCGCGCAGCTTCAAGAAGTCGGTTACGAGACGGAATACGTCGAGTCCGGTGCACCTGGCCGCGGGAATGTCTTTGCTCGCTTGAAGGGAGCCGAGTCGGGTCGCGGCGCGCTGATGCTTCACGGTCACCTCGACGTCGTCCCGGCCGAGCCCGCCGACTGGAGCGTGCACCCCTTTGCCGGCACCGTCCAGGACGGTTACGTCTGGGGGCGCGGCGCCGTGGACATGAAGGACATGGTCGGGATGATCCTGGCCCTCGCCAGACAGTTCAAGGCGGAAGGCGTCGTACCGCCGCGTGATCTGGTGTTCGCCTTCGTGGCGGACGAGGAAGCGGGCGGAAAGTACGGATGCCAGTGGCTGGTCGAGCATCGCCCGGATCTGTTCGAGGGAGTGACCGAGGCCGTGGGTGAGGTCGGCGGCTTCTCGCTGACGGTTCCGCGACCTGACGGAACCGACCGCCGCCTCTACCTGGTGGAGACTGCGGAAAAAGGACTCGGGTGGATGCGTCTGACCGCCAAGGGACGCGCCGGACACGGCTCCTTCCTCCACGACGACAACGCGGTCGCCACACTCGCCGGCGCGGTCGCGAGGCTAGCTGCCCACCAGTTCCCGATCGTGATCTCCGATTCGGTCGCGGAGTTCCTGACCGCCGTCGGGGAAGAGACCGGATTGGATTTCGATCCGGGATCACCCGACATCGACGGGACCCTCGCGAAGCTGGGCACGATCGCCAACATCATCGGCGCGACGTTCCGTGACACCGCGAACCCGACGATGCTCAAGGCCGGATACAAGGCAAATGTCATTCCGCAGACGGCCGAGGCGGTCTTCGACTGCCGTGTGTTGCCGGGCCGGCAGGCCGAATTCGAGCGAACGGTGGACCAACTGATCGGTCCCGACGTGACCCGCGAGTGGATCACCAAGCTGGACTCGTACGAGACGACGTTCGACGGCCACCTTGTCGACGCCATGAACGAGGCGATTCTCGCCCACGATCCGGAGGCTCGCACAGTTCCGTACATGCTCTCCGGTGGAACCGACGCGAAGGCATTCGCGAAACTCGGCATTCGCTGCTTCGGTTTCGCACCGTTGCAGTTGCCGCCCGAGCTGGATTTCAGCGCGCTGTTCCACGGCGTCGACGAGCGAGTTCCGGTGGACGCACTACTGTTCGGGACACGTGTTCTGGAACATTTCCTGCTCAATTCCTGACGAGCACGTGGATAGATCCGTGAGCTCGACTCACATCGAGCTCTCTTGTCACAGAAAGGATTCGCATGGCGCACGATCCGTACGAACCATTGCCGAAGTTGCCGAGTTTCGAGCTGACCAGTGACGACATCACTGCCGGCCAGCCGCTGAAGCTTGCTCAGGCCAGTGGTGCCTTCGGTGTTCCCGGTGGCGAAGACATCTCACCGCAGCTCTCGTGGTCGGGCTTTCCGGCCGAGACGAAGAGTTTTGTCGTGACGGTGTTCGACCCGGACGCACCGACGGCGTCGGGATTCTGGCATTGGGCCGTGGCGAACATTCCGGCTTCCGTCACCGAACTTCCGGCCGGTGCCGGTGCCGGCGCGGCCGACAGCAGTGTCCTGCCTGCCGGAACCGTCACGCTCCGCCACGACGGCGGCGGGTTCGGTTTCATCGGTGCAGGCCCGCCTCCCGGGCACGGTCCGCATCGCTACATCGTCGCGGTGCATGCCCTCGATGTGGAGACCCTCGACGGGGTCACTGCCGACTCGTCGCCGGCGTTCCTCGGTTTCAACGTGTTCCATCACGCGATTGCGCGTGCAACCCTGACCGGGACGTTCGAGGTCGAATAGTCACCCCGCTGTGCGCCTTTGTTAACCGCGGGCGGTTAATAAAGGCGCACAGCAGTTTCTAGCGAGGGTTCTCCGCTCCGACAGCCTGGGCGATCGACGAGAAGCCTGCCGCGCGCACGCGCTTGGCGATGCCTTTGTGGATGCTGCGAGCCCAGAACGGTCCGCCGTAGATGAAGCCGGTGTATCCCTGCACCAGCGTCGCGCCGGCGAGGATCCGTTCCCACGCCTGATCGGCCGTCTCGATACCGCCGACCGAGATGATGGTCATCTTGTCGCCCACTCGGGCGTGCAGGCGCCGAAGTACCTCGAGCGAGCGCTCGGCAACCGGTGCGCCGGACAGCCCGCCCGCGCCGAGTGCAGCTACCTCGGCGTCCGGGGTGTTCAAACCGTCGCGGCGGATCGTGGTGTTGGTCGCGACTATTCCGGCAAGTCCGAGTTCGACGGCCAGATCGGCGACGGCGTCGACGTCGTCGTCGGAGAGATCGGGAGCGATCTTCACCAGTACCGGCACGCTGACGGTGTCGAGCACGGCCTGCAGGATCGGGCGCAGTGATTCGACGGCCTGTAGATCACGGAGTCCGGGTGTGTTCGGCGAGCTGACATTCACGACCATGAAGTCGGCCAGCGGTCCGAGAAGCTGCGCGCTGGCGGTGTAGTCGGCAGCGGCGTCGGCGGCTTCGACGATCTTGGTCTTGCCGATGTTGGCGCCGATCGGCACCGTGACGCGGCGCTGCCGCAGGAAATTCGCCGCGTGACCAGCGCCGTGGTTGTTGAAGCCCATCCGGTTGATCAGAGCGTGATCGGCCGGAAGACGGAACAGACGCGGCGCGGGGTTACCGGGCTGAGCCTGGGCCGTCACCGTTCCGACCTCGGCGAAACCGAATCCCAACGGGCCCCAGGCGTCGACTCCGGTGGCGTCCTTGTCGAATCCGGCCGCCAGACCGAGAGGTGCGGGGAACGTCAGACCGAAAGCCTGACTGCGCAAAACCGGGTCGTCGACGACAAGAACTTTTGCGACCAGCCAGCGAAGGGGAGCGAACCGTGTCACCAGTTTCATCGCGGTGAAGGCAATGTGGTGGATGCGTTCCGGTGGTACCCGGAACATCAGGCTCAGCAGCAGTTGGTACACGATTCTCCAGCTCTTCGGTGGTGTGATGTTGTCAGCGGCTTCGACAGCGGCGGGCCCTGGTCGTCTGTTGGACGATCAGTGCTGAATGCCGTCCGGATCGGTCACGTGCAGCGGCGTCTTCTTGCGCTTGAGAAGCACACGTCGGCTGCCGTCGGGATAGAGACGAACACGGGAGAGCTCCCACCCGCCGAACTCGGCGGAGATCGCCAGGCGCATCGACGCCGTGACCCGCGAAACGTTCGGCGGTAGCCGGAGTGGCACGTAGTCGAACTTGTCGTCCGACGTTTCCCACTGCGCGGGGATCCCGCGCGCACGCTTTTCCATCAGTTCTCCCGTGACGGGATGACCTGCAGCCCGTCACCGGTTGCCGATCCGACGATCAGATTGCCGTTGGAAGAGTCTACGGCCAACGAATTCGGCTGTCGCACCGTCTTGAACCGTCCGGTCTCCACAGGGATGCCGGACGACAGGTCGAAGCCGACTACCTCGTTGGTTGCGGTCAGCGTGACCCACACTCGATCCGCGGTCTCGTCGTAGGCAACGGCGTACGGTGACTCGCCGACGGGGTAGCGCTGGTGCATCAGGAGCGGATCGGCAGTGAAGACGAGCAGTTCGTTGCCGGTGGTGTCGGTGACAAGGATGCGTCCGAAGCGATCGGTGGCCAGGTGGGTCGCACCCTCACCGGCACGGAGTGCAACGCCGAGTTTGCCGTCTTCGAGGTTGATCGCCGTCAGCGAGGTCTGACGGTGATCGAGGGCGCTCAGGTTGTCGCCGGTCACCGCGAGTTCGTCCACGGATGCGAATCCCGAAACCTTCTGTGACTGATCGGTCTTAGGGTCGACGATGTGAACTGAACCATTGTCCGTACCGATCGCGATGCGGCCGTCGGTGAGTTCGACCGCGGAGTTCGCCTGGCCGTCGACCGGGATGGAAGTCTGTTCGCCCGAAGTCAGTTTCAGCTTCACTACCTGGCGATCCATTGACAGCAGTGCGTTGCCGTCAGCGGCGATCGAGACGTCGCGTACGTCCGAATTCAGGGTGATCGGACGACCTGTCGAGGCCGGGTCGGCGCCGGACAGGCCGTCCGCAGGAACGACCAGCACCGAGCGTGGGTTGTCGGCGACCAGGACAGCGCTGCGCGTGATCGGGTCGAATGTGATGGAATCGATCAGACCTGAATACGGGTGAACCACGCCGTCCGGGGTGCTGGTGGTGGCCGGCGAGACCGCGGCCGTTGCGGGATCGATCGTGATGAGGTCGTCACCGCCATCTCCGGAAGAACATCCTGTGACCAGCAGAACCGCCGCTCCCATTGCTGCTGCAGTGGTGCGGATCCCTAGGCGAGCCATGTGTAGTTCCTCTTTTTCTTGTCATCTGTTCTTCACGCAGTGCGACTGTCATCGATCATCCCTGATCGCAGTCGGGCGCCGTTCATCGCGTCGAGGATCTACCGACCATTCCGCTCACACCCTTGACGCGATACCGTACGAACAGCGATTGCGGTTAACGCTGCAATCACCGAGGAGATCATTGTGATTCCCACAGAACCCACCGATTCCGGCGCGCAGTCGCCCGAACCGGCGCGGCCGGGCTTCGAGATCGAGGACCTCACCGTCGGCGCTCACGCACACGGTTTCGGCAGGTCCGACGGTCGGACTTTCGCGTTTCGCGTACGCAAGAGCGTGTTGTTCGTCGAGGTTTACGGCGAATACTGCGAGCACAGTGTGCCGACCCCGTCGGATGTCATCGCTACGGCCGAGCGATCGGTGACCGATATCGATCTGACCGACGAGCGAAGCATCGCCGGTGTGGTCCGCGACGCAGTTCTGTCGACGGAGGCTGATTGGTCACAGCCCGGTCCCGGTGACGGAGTTCGTGAGGGCGACAGTCGCAGCCTGCCGACGGTGAGAGCCGTCCTCAACAGGCTGGGATCGATCATCGATTCTGTTCGGTGAATTCTCGGCGCGGGATCACCAGGGTTGCTCCGGTCTTCGGATGTGGGAACACCTCGACCGGATAACCGTAGACGCGGGTCAGAAGTTCTTCGTGCAACACCGATTCCGGGGGACCGTCAGCGGCGATCCGTCCATTTTCGAGCACGACAATCCGATCCGCGTACGCCGCTGCCAACGCGAGATCGTGCAACACGACGACGACGGCATCGCCGTCCGCAGCGCGGGCGCGAGCCACGGACATCACTGCCTCCTGGTGTCCGAGATCGAGTGCTGCCGTCGGTTCGTCCAGCAGGATGGTCGACGTCTCCTGCGCCAGTACCCGCGCAAGTGCGACTCGCGCCTGCTCGCCACCGGACAGCACGGCAAACGGCCGATTGGCGAACCCTTCGACATCGCAGGTCTTCATCGCCGCGGTGATGGCAGCGCCGTCGCGGTCTTCTCGGCGAGTTCCGGCCCACGGTGCGCGTCCCATGCGAACGACCTGGCGAGCACTGAACGAAAATCCGATGGTGTGTTTCTGGGGGAGCACCGCGCGTCGGCGCGCCATGTCGATCGGTGACCACTGTGTGAGGTCGTTGCCGCCGACCTCAACCCGCCCGGCGATGACAGGCTGATCACCGGCCAACGCCGCAAGAAGTGTCGACTTACCGGCGCCGTTCGGTCCGACGAGGACGACGACTTCTCCGGCCCGAACTTCGAGGGACACACCTTCGAGAATGTGCCGACCACCGCGCTCGACAGTGATGTCGCGCGCCTCGAGGGTGACATCACCGACGCCAGGGCTCTCCGGTTCGGGGGTGACGCGGCCGAAGAATTCGCGCCAGTTTCGGACGAGGCTGCTCATGCCCACCCGCCCTGTTGTGCGCGAGTGCGTCGGAGAAGCCAGAAGAAGAACGGTCCACCCACCAGAGCGGTCAGCATTCCGAGTGGCAGGTCCGCGTTGTCGATCAGCGACCGCGAGCCGAGGTCTGCGACCAGCAGAACCAGTGCGCCGGCGAGGGCGCTCGCGGGAATCAGCGCGCGGTGGCCAGGTCCGACGAGAATGCGCATCAGGTGCGGAACGACCAGACCGACGAAGAGGATGATGCCGGTGAAGGCCACACTCGCCGAGACCAGGAGAGCGACGATCAGAACCGCGAACTGGCGAAGCCGTTCGACGTTGACGCCCAGGTGACGGGCCGCGTGTTCACCGAGCGCCAGCAGGTCGAGACGCGGGGCGATCATCATGGTCGCGGCGATCCCGACGACGGTCATCGGGGCCACGATCAGGACTGCGTTCCAGGAAGCGCCGTTGAGTGAGCCGAGTTGCCAGAACACGATCTGATCGCGAGCAGACGGGCTGGCGACAAAGGTGAAGAAGGCGATGAGACCGCCGGCGAACGCGTTGATCGCAACGCCGGTCAGCACCAGCGTCACCACTTCGGTTCTGCCCTCGTGCCGAGCGAGCAGATACACCGCAGCTGTGGTCACCAGTCCGGCGACGAACGCCGCGGCAGCTACAGCCCAGCCGGCCACGAACGTGCCGCCGACGACGATGACAGCGCTCGCACCGACCGCAGCGCCCGCGGACACTCCGATCACTCCTGGCTCCGCGAGTGGATTGGAGAACACACCCTGCAGGAGCGCACCGGAACATCCCAGCGCCGCGCCGACACAGATGGCGAGCACGACGCGGGGGAAACGAACCTCCCACAAGGTCACTTCACCGCTGGGATGGGCGGGCATCGGACCGAGATCGAGCCCGATGCGGTGCAGGATGCTGCCCAAAACCTCGAGTGGTGACGTCGGAACCTGACCGATGCACGCCGACAGCACTGCGACGATCACCAAAGCGAGAGTCAAGCTGATCAGAACCGCACTCACCCGCGACCGCGACGCGGGGCGAGATGCCGACTTGTCGGCGCCCTTGACCTCGTGTGAATCCTCGGCTGCGGACCCAGTCTTACCTGCGTCGGAACTATCTGTTTCTGTACTCACGAATCAGCACTCACAAATCTCTGCTCACGATCCACCGGGCTCGTAGATCGCTTCGGCAAGTGCCGCCATGACACGTCCGGTGTTCGGCCCGAAGCTGAGCAACACTCCGTCCTCCATGTCGACTACTCGTTTGTTCTTTCCGGCCGGTGTCTGAGCAATGCCAGGGACCTTTTCGAGGCCGTCGATACCGCCGATCGACGCCAACCCGTCCGTCATCATGAGCAGGGCGTCCGGCGCGGCGGCGATGAGCGCCTCGCTGGTGATGGGCACGAACTGTTGTGCGATGCCCGAGGCGGTTCCTGCATCGGTGGCGCCGAGTGCCTCGATCAAGGAATCGGCTCCGGACCCTTCACCGCCGATCATGGTGATGGCCGATCCGCGCATGTAGAGGAACGCGATCTTCAGCGGATCGCCCTCGGCGGGGACCAGATCACGAGCTCCAGCGATTTCCGATTCGGTCCGATCGACCAGCGCCGCGCCCTGGGCGGGGACGCCGAGCGCGTCGGCGACGGCCTGGAGTTGCCCCGGCACACCCTCGAGTGTTCGGGTGGGATCGAAGAAGACGACTGGAACACCGGCGGCGCGCAACTGATCCTGGACGCTCTTGGGCCCGATACTCGTGTCGGTGAGAACCACGGTGGGATCGAGGTCGAGGATCGCCTCGGTGTTGAGCGATTGGCCGCCGACCGTGACAACCGGCACGTCCGCGACTGCGGGGAACTTGGCTGCGGTGTCGCGGCCGACAAGTTTGTCACCGAGGCCGAGCGCCACCGTCGTCGTCGCGAGCGTCCCGTAGCGGTCGGCCGTAACGATCCGGCTGTTGTCGGTGATGGTCACGTCGAGGCCGTCGAAGCTCTTCACCGTCACGGGCAGTGTCGCGGTCGGGTTGTCGGAGATGGGAACCGGACTGGAATCTTCGAGTACCGCGGTCCGGGCACCCTGAGATGTCGTGGAATCGTCGCTGGACCCGCAAGCCACCAGCCCGAAACCGGCTGCTGCGACCAGTGCCGCCGCGGCCAAGCGCTTCATCATTTGACGAGGTAGCTCTCGATGTCGCCTTCGAGGTCGGCGAACAGGTCGCCGTTGAGGCGGTACGCCAGATTTACCTCGTCGATGAAACGCTGCTGTTCCTCGGCAGGAATCTGCAGCGCATCCAGATTCGAGCGGTAGTCGTCCTTGAAGGGCTTCGGCTTGGGGATGCCTTCGAAGATGTAGAAGCGAAGTCCGTCGGTCTCGAATCCGTAGGCGCGTTCGAGCATGCGGCGGATGATCTGTCCGCCGGACAGATCGCCCATGTAGCGCAGGTAGTGGTGTGCGACGAACCCGGCGGGCCAGTCGAACGCCACCTCCTTCAGGCGGGCGATGTAGCGCTCGGTTGCCGGCAGTGCCACGAGTTCGTCGCGCCAGTTCGGTCCGCCGAGGAATTCGAGATCGGACTCGAGTGAAGCCACCCGCAGCAGATCCTCGGACAGGAACGGAGTGACCAACTCGTTGTCGGCGTGGGTGCGGCCGGCTTCTTCGAGGCTGGTGTAGACGAGGTAGGTCTGCCCCAGGAGAGCGGCATAGCCTGCGGTGGTCAGCTCACCGCCGAGCAGAGCACCCACGAAACGCGACTGCTCGGTCTCGCGGTGCGCAGCGTCCGTCTCGGTCTTGATTCGTTCGGAGAAGGCGGGGCCTGCGTCTGCGGAAAGGCTGTCTGCGTCGAGCGTGGTCATGGATTCTCCTGAGGCTGTAGTAAAGCGTTGCCTACTAGGTTAGCCTGCCCTCGCCAAGACGATACCTTCGGTATTTCGATCAGCGGGACGAACTAAGCGCTCACGTCGTCGAGAGCCGCGGCAATCGCTTTCGGAAGTTCCAATTCTTCGGTTGCCAGTACTCCTGTCAACTGGGCGAGATCACGCGTGCCGACGACGGCGCTGGCCACCCCGGCGCGATCGCGCGCCCAGGCCAGTGCCACCGCCAGTGGTGAAGTACCCAGACCGTCGGCGGCGGTAACGACGGCGTCGACCACCCGGATCGAGGAATCGGTCAGGTAGCTCTGAACGTCCTGTGAATGTGCTTCGTCGGCGCCGCGGGAATCGACGGGAATGCCGTCGCGGTATTTGCCAGTCAGAACGCCGCCCGCGAGAGGCACTGCGGCGAACACTCCGACGCCGTGATGGGCCGCCGCTGCGAACAATTCCTCCTCGACGCCGCGTGCGAGCAGTGAGTACTCGGCCTGTGTCGCGGTGAGTGTTGTTGCGCCACCGGCTCCGACGGCCGTCGCCAGCTGCCAGCCGAGGTAACCGCGCACCCCGACGTACCGCACCTTGCCGCTCGAGACCGCGTAGTCGAGGGTTGCTGCAACCTCGTCGACGGGCGTGAGCGGATCCCAGGTTGCGACCTGCCACATGTCGAGGAAGTCGGTTCCGAGTTCACGAAGAGTCGCGTCGAGTTGGCGGAGCAATCCGCGCCGCGAGCAGTCGACGCGGTCGGTGCCGATCGGAGTGGGATCGATGCCGGCGCTCGAGCTGATGATGAGTTCGTCACGCGGAACGACGTCGTCGAGCAACTCGGCGAGGATCCGTTGCGCCGCACCGGCGCCGTACGCGGGCGAGGTGTCGACCAAGGTTCCGCCGGCCTCGGCGAAGGCGAGCAGCTGCGCCGCAGCCTCGTCGCCGTCCGTGTCGCGTCCCCATGTCAGTGTGCCGAGCCCAAGTCGCGAGACCCGAAGTCCGCTCGTTCCGACAGATCTGTGCTTCATAACCGCCTGCATCTCGCGCCCGACTCGTGTGCGCAAGTGCGGCACCCGAGAGATCTCACCACGTGCAGACTAGTGGGCGCTCGCCTCGAGTCGGGGTATTCGGACACGGACGTGCCGGGCGCGGCGCGCTGCAGTGAGCACCGGTAGCGTGGCGCCGGTGAAACGTGAACCCGACACACGAAACCTGTGTGCAGTAACCCCATTCGAATCAGCCGGGATCGGTGAGTGATGGGCGAAGCGATGACCTGGCTCCAGGCCGTGATCCTGGGCCTCGTGCAGGGATTGACCGAGTTCCTGCCCATCTCGTCTTCCGGACATTTGCGAATCGTGTCGGAGATATTCTTCGGCAGTGACGCCGGTGCGTCCTTCACCGCGGTGACGCAGCTCGGCACCGAGCTGGCAGTGCTGATCTATTTTGCGCGCGACATCGTGAGGATCATCACTGCCTGGTTCCGGGGTGTGTTCAACGCCGAGCATCGGGGCGATCTCGACTACCGCATGGGTTGGTACGTCATCATCGGCACCATTCCGGTCGGCATCCTCGGCTTCTTCTTCAAGGACCAGATCCGTACCGGCGCACGCAATCTGTGGTTGATCGCCACAATGTTGATCGTGTTCGCGCTTGTCATCGCCGCTGCCGAGTACTACGGGCGCAAGACTCGGCCCATCGAAACGCTCACAGCGCGCGACGGCATCATCATGGGTTCGGCGCAGGCACTCGCGCTCATCCCGGGCGTCTCGCGCTCAGGTGGCACGATCAGCGCCGGTCTTTTCCTCGGGCTCACCCGTGAGGCCGCAGCCCGTTACTCGTTCCTCTTGGCGATTCCGGCAGTTCTCGCCTCCGGTTTGTTCAGCCTCCCGGATGCCTTCGAGCCGGCCGGTGAGGGTCTGAACGCGAGCGGTCCGCAGTTGCTGGTGGCAACCGTCATCGCCTTCGCGGTCGGTTACGCAGCGATCGCCTGGCTGCTTCGATTTGTTGTCGATCACTCCATGTACTGGTTCGTCGGATACAGAATCGCTCTCGGCGTAGTCGTCCTTGCGTTGCTGGCCACAGGGGTCGTGTCCGCGACATAGGGCCCGTTTCGACGTCGACCACCCGTCCGTGCGGCCACCGCCCCATTAGGGTTGTGGAATGACAGTTGTCCTACTGCGGCACGGGCGGTCGACGTCCAACACTGCCCATACCCTGGCCGGTCGAACGCCGGGTGTGGAACTCGACGATCACGGCCGGAAACAGGCCGAAGGCGTCGTCGATCGGCTGGTCGGTCTGGACATCGCGGAGATCGTCCGCTCGCCGCTGTTGCGGTGCGAGCAGACGGTCGGCCCCATCGCCGTCGACCGTGGTCTGACGCCGCTGGTGGAGGATCGCCTCATCGAGGTCGACTACGGAGACTGGACGGGCCGCCCTCTCAAGGAACTGCTGGAGGAACCGCTCTGGAAAGTGGTGCAGCGCCACGCTTCCGGTGCCGTGTTCCCGGGCGGTGAAGGACTGGCCCAGGTGCAGGCGCGAGCCGTTGCCGCGATCCGCGAGCACGACGCACGGCTGGCCGAAGAACACGGCAAAGACGTCGTCTGGATCGCGTGCACGCACGGCGACGTCATCAAATCGGTTCTCGCCGACGCGTTTGCGATGCACCTCGATTCGTTCCAGCGCATCGTCGCCGAGCCCGCTTCGGTCAGCGTGATTCGGTACACGGCCACTCTGCCGTTCGTACTGAGGGTCAACGACACCGGAGACGTGCTCGCAGCGATCGGTGCAGCGAAGGCCGCGACCAACGGCTCGGCTCCTGCACAGGAGTCCGTCCCCGGCGGAGAGGTCGGTGCGTGAGCTGTGACGGATAATGGGTACTCAGTGATGTTCTGCTCGAACTCGAGGAGGTGCAATGTCGCGCGCGATTCACGTATTTCGCACTCCTGACCGATTTGTCGCAGGGACGGTGGGCGAACCCGGTGACAGGTCTTTCTATCTGCAGGCCGTGCACGAAGCGCGGGTGGTGAGTGTGCTGCTCGAGAAGCAGCAGGTTCAGGTCCTCGCCGATCGCATGGGCCTACTCCTCGAAGAGGTACATCGCCGGTTCGGAACCGAGGTTCCGCCGCAGGCCGACGACGTCTCCGATCTCAGCCCGTTGGTCACTCCGCTGGACGCGGAGTTCCGGGTGGGCACGATGGGACTCGGTTGGGACGCCGATGCCGGCGCGGTCGTCGTGGAGTTGCTTGCCGTCAGCGAGACGGAGTTCGACGAATCGGTTGTCCTCGACGACGCCGACGACGGTCCGGACGCGGTCCGTGTGTTTCTGACACCTGAGCAAGCGCGCGAATTTTCGCTGCGGTCCGAACGCGTCATCGCGGCGGGACGCGCGCCGTGCCCACTGTGTGGTGAACCGTTGGCGCCCGAGGGGCACGTCTGCATCCGCACCAACGGCTACCGACGCGGCGAGTCCTTCGGTTTTGCGATCGACGACGCAGACGACGACGAGGTCTGACGTCGTGGCCGAACCTGGGGTGCCGGACGTTCTGCTCGAGGGTGATCTGACTCTGATCGGTCAGATCACCACGGCGAGCAACGCCACGCTGGTGTGCGAGTCGACTCTGGGGGAGCAGTCCACCCGTGTGGTCTACAAGCCGGTGCGTGGGGAACGCCCCCTGTGGGATTTCCCGGACGGCACTCTGGCGGGGCGTGAGGTCGCGTCGTACCGAGTGTCCGAGGCGCTGGGCTGGGGAGTGATTCCGCGAACAGTGTTGCGGGACGGTCCTTTCGGGCCAGGAATGGTGCAGCGGTGGATCGACACCGTCGATCGCCGCGCGGACGGATCGGGCGGCCTCGAGATGGTCGACCTGTGCAGTCCCGGCAATGTCCCACCCGGATGGTTCGAGGTTCTGCAGGCCTTCGACTCGGAGGGCGAACCCGTCTCCCTCATCCATGCGGACGATCCGCGGCTGCAACGAATGGCCGTTCTGGACGTCCTCATCAACAATGCCGACCGCAAGGGCGGTCACGCCCTCGAGGGCGTCGACGGCTCGGTGTACGGGGTTGATCACGGAATCTGTCTTCACTCGGAGAACAAGCTGCGAACCGTGTTGTGGGGGTGGGCGGGGCAGCCCGTACCGGGCGCCTTGATTACCGACGTCGCCGAACTCGCGACAACTCTCGACGGGGATCTGGGCGACGAGTTGTCCGAACTGATCACCGAGGAAGAGATCGTGGCTTTGGCGGTGCGGGCGATGCAGTTCGCAGAGTCCGCTGTGATGCCCGAACCGAACGGCCATCGAACGATTCCCTGGCCGGCTTTCTAGTCTCGAGACGTTTCCTGCTGTTCGCGAGTTGCGGTCTTCAATCCGGGTGAGCGAACCAATCGCAGTAGTTGTTCGCGCAGCGCGGCGACATCCCCGACCCCGACGGTCAATGCCGCATCTTCCTTCTCGAGCGTCAGCAGTCGCTCGTACGTCTGGCGGCCGGCGTCGGTTATCGCGATCACGCGCCGACGCTCGTCCCGCGGATCGGTGTCTCGGGTGACGTGACCCGCTCGCTCGAGGCGGTCGATCGTTCGACTCATCGTCTGATCGGTGACCCGGGCGTTCTTCGCGATATCGCGTTGCGACGCCGGTCCACCAGCGATCGAATGGAGCACGATCAGGCCCGCGTGAGTCATGTCCTGAGACCGCAGAACCTTCTCCCACGAGTGCTCTACCAGGCGTGCAGCGGTGGACAACAGTCGGCCGGTGGGCCAGTCGTCCAGGCCGTCGCTGCTCATGTTTTTGCCTTCCGTTTGCAATTACTCAGCATGCTGAACAAAATAGTCGGCAAGTCCTCATCTGTTGCCGATCTCTGGAGACCCAGTGAGCACACCAGTACAAAATCGTCCTGTTCGTCGCCTTCGATGGATTGTGCCAGCTCTCCTCGTGATCGGCTGGCTGGCAATCGGAGGGTTCGGGGGGCCGTTCGCCGGAAAGCTCAGCACGGTGCAGCAGAACGACAACACCTCGTTCCTGCCCGCCTCGGCCGAAGCCACCGAGGTCGCGAAGCTTCAAGAGAGCTTCACGGACACACGCTTCGTGCCGGCCATCATCGTGGCGGAACGATCAGGTGGACTCGAGCCTTCGGACTCCACCTTCCTGTCCCAGACCGTCGATTCATTCGTCGGTACCGAGGGGTTCGGGGACGCGTCATCGCCGCCGATCCCGTCAGCCGACGGCCAGGCACTGCAAATGTTTTTGCCGGTCGACAGCACGCTCGAGGTCAAGGACAGTGTGAAAGCGCTGCGCACGGCGCTGGAATCGAGCCCTGATGGACTCACGGTCAAGGTGACCGGACCCGCGGGGCAGGTTGCGGATCTTTCGGCAGCATTCGCGGGCATCGACGGATTGCTGTTGTTGGTCGCCGGGTCCGTGGTGATCTTGATTCTGATCGTCGTCTACCGGAGCCCGATCCTGCCGTTCGTCGTGATCTTCTCGGCGATCTTCGCCCTCGGTTTGTCGAGCTTGCTCGTATATCTGCTCGCGGACGCAGACGTCATCGCCTTGAACGGTCAGAGCCAGGGCATTTTGTTCATCCTCGTGTTCGGCGCCGCCACCGACTACGCGCTGCTCCTGGTCTCGCGCTACCGCGAAGAGTTGCGGATCGAGAAGGACAAGTACGCGGCGATGCGTACCGCGTGGCGCGCGACGCTCGAACCCGTCGCAGCGTCCGCCGGAACGGTCATCGCGGGCGTTCTGTGCCTGTTGCTCTCCGACCTGAACTCCAACCGCGGACTCGGTCCGGTGGCTGCCATCGGAATTGCCGCGTCCTTCCTCGCGTCGATGACGTTCCTACCGGCAGTGCTGGTGTTGTTCGGGCGAACTGCCTACTGGCCGACCAAGCCGAAGTTCGACGCCGACCGCGAGCACCACGACGAGGCGAACGATCACCGGTTCTGGGCCGGGCTCGCTGCTCGAATCGGTAGGCATCCGCGCCGCTTCTGGGTGGCGTCGACGCTGGTGTTGGTGGTCTTCGCGCTGATGATGCCGCAGTTCAAAGCCAGCGGTGTCTCTTCGTCCGACATCTTCTTGCTCGACGTCGATTCGGTTGCAGGCCAGGAGATTCTCGGTGAGCACTTCGACGCCGGTTCAGGGTCGCCGGCCGTGGTGATCGCCAATGCCGACCAGGTCGATGCAGTCGCGGCAGCAAGTCGCGTCGACGGTGTCAGTGATGTGAGTGTCGTCCAGAACGGGGGATCACCGTTGGTTGTCGACGGACGAGTCTCCCTGCAGGCGACGCTGACCGACGCCGCCGACTCACTCGAGGCCGAAGACACGATTGTTCGGTTGCGTGATGCAGTTCACTCCGTGGACGGCGCCGATGCGTTGGTAGGCGGCGTCACAGCGACCGATCTCGACACCAAGACCACGTCGACTCGGGACCGGACTCTCATCATTCCGGTGGTGATCATCGTGGTGTTCGTCATTCTTTCGCTCCTGCTGCGTTCGCTTCTGGCGCCGTTGCTCCTCATGGGCACCGTTGTGCTCTCGTTTGCTGCGACACTGGGCATTTCGTCGCTGGTGTTCGACCACGTCTTCGGCTTCCCCGGCGCGGATCCAGTGGTTCCGCTGTTCGCATTCGTGTTCCTCGTGGCGCTGGGAATCGACTACAACATCTTCCTCATGACGAGGGTGCGGGAGGAAGCGCTGAAGATCGGCACTCGCGCAGGTGCTCTGCGGGGGCTCACAGTTACCGGCGGGGTGATCACTTCTGCCGGAGTTGTTCTGGCAGCAACCTTCTCGGCGTTGGCGGTGATCCCGCTGTTGTTCCTCGCGCAGATCGCGTTCATCGTGGCGTTCGGCGTCCTGCTCGACGCGCTGATCGTCCGATCTCTGCTGGTACCGGCCTTGACCTACGACATCGGTCAGAAGATCTGGTGGCCGAGCAAGCTCGCGTCGACGCCCGAACCGGAGCAGGATCAGCCAGCACCTTCCCAGCCTCAGAGCAGCCTCCACTAGGCTCGGCAGCATGCAGTCTTGGTCCGATACCGCACTCCCGTCCGTTCCCGGTCAGGGGCCGCCGTTGCGGCTGTACGACACAGCCGACCGTCAGGTTCGTCCCGTCACGCCGGGCAAGAAGGCGACAATGTACGTCTGCGGCATCACCCCGTACGACGCCACCCACCTCGGTCACGCGGCCACGTACCTCACGTTCGACCTCGTGAACCGCATCTGGCGTGACGCCGGACACGACGTCCACTACGTCCAGAACGTGACCGACGTGGACGACCCGCTGTTCGAGCGGGCCAATCGCGACGGCGAGGACTGGATGGTCCTCGGCATGCGTGAGACGGCACTCTTCCGTGAGGACATGGAAGCGTTGCGGGTACTACCGCCGAAGGACTACATCGGCGCCGTCGAGTCGGTGAACGAAGTAGTCGAGTTGGTGGAGAAGTTCGTGGCGTCCGGCGCCGCCTACGTCGTCGACGACGCCGAGTTCCCCGACGTCTACTTCCGCGCCGACGCGACCGAGCAGTTCGGTTACGAGTCGGGCTACGACCGCGCGACGATGGAGAAGTTCTTTGCCGAACGCGGCGGAGATCCCGATCGCGTCGGAAAGCGCAATCCTCTCGACGCACTTGTCTGGCGTGCGGAGCGTCCGGGCGAGCCCTCGTGGCCCTCGCCCTTCGGGCCGGGTCGCCCCGGTTGGCACATCGAATGCGCCGCCATTGCGCTCAACCGCATCGGCTCCGGCTTCGACGTCCAGGGCGGTGGCAGCGACCTGATCTTCCCGCACCACGAGTTCTCGGCTGCGCATGCCGAATCGGCGACGGGCGATCGCCGTTTCGCGCGGCACTACGTGCATACCGGCATGATCGGCCTCGACGGCGAGAAGATGTCGAAGAGTCGCGGAAACCTGGTCTTCGTCTCCAAGTTGCGCGGCGAGGGCGTGGACCCCGCAGCAATCCGACTCGGACTGCTCTCCGGCCACTACCGCCAGGATCGCGCGTGGACCGAACAGGTCCTCGAGGATGCTCAGTCGCGTCTTCAGGTGTGGCGGGAGGCAGCGGCCCTCGGTTCCGCACAGTCCGTCACCGACACCGTCGCACGGTTGCGTCAGCACCTGGCCGACGACCTCGACACCCCGAAGGCTCTCGACGCGCTCGACGGTTGGGCACGCCGCGCAATCGAAGGTGGCGGATCCGACGCACAGGCACCCGGCGAGTTCGCCGATGCCGTGGATGCGTTGCTGGGTATTTCGCTTCGCTGAAGTCCTGCTGTGCGCCTTTATTAACCGCGGGCGGTTAATAAAGGCGCACAGTGGTTTCTAGGCGTAGTCCAACGCACCCTCGGCTGGGGTCGGAACCCGGCGCCGCAGCGGCGAGCCCAGCGCCCGCGCCAGATCCGTTCCGTCGTGCTCGGCGAGCAACTCACCGTTGGACCACACCAGCAGCGCGGCGCTGACTGCTTGTTCGGCGGTGGAGTGCGCGAGGTCGTAGTGCGCACAACCGGGCACGTCCGCGTACGTGATCCACAGGTCGTAGCCGGTCATGAAGAGATCCAGATCGAACTGAACGCTCAAGCCGAGAAGCTCGCTGCGACCGTTGTCGTCGACGCCGGCGAAAGCCTCGTCCAGCGCCAGTAGCCGTGGGGCGTGCGGGTCGGCCGAGTCCAACATGACGTGCGCCGCAGCGAAGAGCGGAAGGTGCAGCGACACGGACTGCTCGCCACCGGACAGTGCGCTGTGCCGCGCGACGGTCAGCCGGTCTTCCTTGCCCTCACCGCTGATGAGGGTGAACGAGAATACACGCCACTGCCGGTAGTCGAGCGCCGAGGACAGGATCTCCGGGTACGAGCGTTCGGGGTGTGCGGCGCGGGCGGTGCGGATCTGGGTCGCGAAATGCGCTCGCAGAGTCGCCAGTTCGTCAACCCCGAGGGCCGACGCATCTCGATCCAGCAGTTTCGAGATCGCCCGCGAGCTGTCGTCGAGGTTGTCGGCCAGCACCCAGTGAACGCCGATGGTGTTGCCCGAGGACATGCGACGCTCACGCATCTCGGTGCCCATCTGTGCGATCAACTCTCGTGCGTCGACGGTGCGCTCGTGGATCTGCTGAGCCAATCCGGTCAGTAGGGCATCTTCGAGAATGCGACGCTCGGATTCGGTGAGCAACTGCTCCTGATCGCCGCGAGCGTCGTGGATCCGCGTTGCGAATTCACCGATCGACGAATAGCCCTGATCGTCCTGCACTCGTACGACGGTCAGTCCGTCCGGTGCATCCCATTGCAGGCGGTAGTCCTGTCCGGCGGCGGCGAGTTGCGCGTCGAAGTCCTGCAGCGCCGAGGTCAGTGCCGTGCGGGTTGCCTTGCGGGCGCCGTCGGTGACGCGGACCGCCGAGGTCGCAGCCTCGAGCGCTCGGTACAACTTGTCGACGTCTTCGGGGAGGACAGGCGGGTGGGCGGCGTCCTCGCTGCGATCTTCGTTCTGGATGCGGTAGACCAACTGATCGGGACTCATCCACGCCGCCGAACTGGCCGGCCAGCTCAGGTGCTCCTTGACGCCCAACAATTCCAGCAGGTCGGGACGAGCGTAGGGCGCGAGTCGCTCTGCATCACTGCGGGTTTCGGTCAGGGTGTGACGCAACGTCTCGACAGCGGTGTTGTATGCACCCTCTGCCGTGCCGATCTGGAGGACTGCAGCGTCGTATGCCTTTCGCGCAGCACGCTGCTCGACCTTGCATTCTTCGATCTTCGCGCGCGCTTTCGCCAGGTCGAGATCGATCTGCTCGGCGCTGGCACCGAGAGTGTCGCGGAGCGTCTCGAGACGCTGCACCTGCTGGAGCAGACTCTCCTCGGCGATGGCGGCTTCTTCGGCGAATTCCTCGGCATTGGCCCGTGATTCGTCGAGGCGGTCACGGGACTCGCGCTCGAGTTCGACTTCCTTGGCGTGCTCGCGCCGGCAGCGCAGCGCCAGTTCGCCCTGCTTCTCGAAGTGCCGGATCGCCGCGGCGAGCGAGTCCAGTTCACGGCCGACGTGCGGCGTCCGGTGCTGCGACGCCGTCGCCCGGAGTTGCTTTTCCTTCGCTGCGAGATCGGCGATCGCCGCGTCGAGTTCGCGTTGCGCTGTTTCGGTGGCCTCCGAGCGAGTGCGGAGAGCACCGGCGGATTCGGTGACGGTCTTGAGTGCGCGCAGGATCGAACCGGTCTTCGGCAATTCCTTTGCCGCAGAGTTGATCCGGCTCAGCTGCTCGTTGGTCTGCGCCACCAGTGCCTTGGCTGCATCGACTGCCGCCGCAAGCTCTTCCAGGGCAGCGTCGATCTCGGTGATCCGAGCTTCGCGTCGACGCGCCCGTGCTGTCGTACCGATGTACTCGGCGTCGGCCTTGACGTGCCGGCCACGTGCGACGCCCTGCCAGAAGCGGCCGTCGACGCCGATGGCGACGCTTGCATCGGAGTCGCCCGGTGCCTCGACGAGACTGATCGACGCGAGAATGTCCTGTACCCGAGCGTCGGGTACGTCGGCATTGCCTTCGACCTCGAGGACGTCGGCCAGCGTTCGTCCCTTCGGGCGCTGCTTGACAGGAAGAGCGGTCAGGAATTGCTCGCTGACGTGATCGGGAATCTTCTCGTCCGGGCAGACCCAGCCGTCCAGCAGATTTGCCGCCTGGAGTGCGGATTCGATTCCCGTGGCCACGTCTGGTTCGACGGAATCGGCGAAGCGCACCAGCTGCCACAGCGGTGCACCACCCAGTTCACTGCGGTTGTCGGTGCGTGCGTGGAAGGCAGGCGGAGCGTCGTCGTGTTCCGCCGAGACGGCCTTGCGCTCGGATTTGAGAGCCGCGATGGAGGCGTGTGATGCCGAGATTTCCGCTTCTGCTTCGCGACGACGCTCGCGCAGCGTCTCGGTTCCGGCCTCGGTGTGCTCGGCGAGAACTGCGGACAGCGCCGGCGCGTCCTCGTCGCCGACCTCGGCGAGCGCTGCGTCGAGAGCCTCGAACAGCGACGTGTCGGCGCCGACAGCCGAGAACAGAGAGGAGTGATCGGTCCACCACGCGCGGAGCCCACTCGCGCACTGACTGCGTGCGAGTTCCACGGCAGCTTCGCCCTCGAGCACAGCCGCCTTGGACGCTTCGAGCAGCTCTTGTCCACGGCGAGAGCTGTTTTCGGCCCGGGTTCGTTCGGTCGCCGCCTTCTCGACGGTCGCCAGTGCGGTGCGGACGACGCGTACGTCACCGTCACGTTCCTCGGCATGGCCACGGACGGCTGCCGTGATCTGGTCACTGCGTGAGCCGTCGGGCAGGGGAGTCCAGACGATGCCGGCGTCCTCGGCTGCTGCCTGCAGTTCGTCCTCGGCGCGCGAGAGTGCTTCGGCCGCACGCTTGACCGACGATGCGGCCTTGTCGGCTTCGTCGCCGCGTTGTGCGAGTGCGGCCTGCGCTTTCCGTGACTTGTCTGCCTGCTGCTCGGTCGAGAGCTTCAGCGTCGCGACGGCCTGGGCGAGATCGTCGAGCTGCTGCTTGCCTTCGTACGCGCTCGAGCGTTGCAGTGCTTCGACATTGGCGCGCGCGTTCTCGAGTGCCTGCTCGGCCTGGTTGAATCGCTCCTCGGCAGCTGCCCGCGCCTCACGGCTGCGGGTCTGGGCGAGCGACGACTCGTCCATGGCGGCAACACCTCTGGTGACCGCTGCGAGGCGGGTACTGACCTGTTCGATCTCTCCGCGGGACTGTTGACGCAGGTACTTGGTGTAGACCCCGATGAAACTCTGCGCCGCCTGATCGGCTGCCGCCAGCCCCTCGAGCGCCCGGCCGACCTCCTCCATGTCGCTGAACGAACGCGCAGCTTCGAGGACCAGCTGGTCGTCGAGCGGACGGAGACCGTCGGTGAGTGCCTGCGAAAGGCCCTTCGGGTCAAGGTTCTTCGCGAGCTGGGGGCGGCGAAGCGTGAGAATGAGGTTGATCAGCTGGTCGTAGCGCTGCACACCGAGACCGAACATCCGCGCGTCGATGGCAGTGCGGTAGTCGAGGGGACGGTCGGTGATGGAATCGCTGCCGAGTTGTTCGGCCAACTGCTTCCTGGTCAGGGGACGATCGTCGTTACCGATCAGCGAGAAATCGACCCCGACGCGGCCGTCGGCGACGAAGTACCAGCGAGTGACCTTGTCATTGGTGCGTGTTGCACGCATGCCGATTCCCACGGTCACCGACTCGGGATCTTCGAGTGAGCCGCGGCAGAACTCCATCCACACGTAGGAGTGCGCGCTGTCCTGACCGCGGTAGAGCAGGTTGGACTTCATGGTGCGCTCTTCACCGGCGAACGGGTTGAGGCGCCGCGGTTCGATGCGGCCGTCGAAGACGAACGGGAACAGGACCTCGAGGGCCTTGGTCTTGCCGGATCCGTTGGGTCCTCGCAGAACCAGTCGACCGTCGGCGAACGAGAACTCTTGGTCTCGGTAATCCCAGAGGTTGATGATTCCAGCCCGAGTAGGTCGGAAGCGGGCGTTGCTCATACGTTCTCTACCTCTGATAGTTCGCCGTTGGGGGAAGGTTCGGGGCCGAATTCGTCGACCGGATCCGGTGCGGAGTTGTCCACCGCGAAGTCGATCTGAGGGTCGCGTTCGCGCACGGAGACCACGACGTCGCGGTACCGGGCCAACACGGGCAAGACCAGAACTCCGCCGTCGACCACGTGCGTCAGTCGTAGACGTTGCAACAACCCGAGCGCCTGCTTGCGCAGTCCGTTGTGATCGGCCTGCCACTGTGCCGCGAAGGTTCGCCCGAACTGGTCCACCAACTCGGTGACCTTGTCGGCGAGCCAGTCGTCGTCGATTTTCGGGTACGTGACGGGTTCCGGTGGCTCGGCCGGTTCGCCGGCGGGCAGCACGAAGTCGTCGTCCTCGTCGGCGAGGTCCTCGAAGATTCCAGCCTCAGGGATGGCGGCATCGAGTTGTTCGATCAGGTGATCGTCCGACACGTGCGGGATCGGAAGTTTCGGCAGTTCGGGAGCGTCGACGTCGAGTACGCGGTCGGAAATCTCGCCGGCCAGGAGAAGTGCCACCTGAGCGATCGTCCCGGTGCTCGGGAAGCGGACGTCGGAGAGTCGACCGGTGGGATCGATCATCGCGATTCCCTCGGCGCGACGCTCGGCCACCAACCCCGTCAGGAGTTCGACTTCCGACGCGGTCTTGGGCTGCGCCAACGCGATCAACTCGTGCTGATCGAGTTCGCCGGCCAGTACGACCGGGCGCTCGACGAGAGCCCGACGCACTCGGCGCCCGATCTCTTTCGCGTCCACGGGAATTCCGTCGTCCTCGGAGGCGCTCGAGGTCTCCGCCGCCAGCAGCCCTCGGATGGAGTGCAGGTGCTGCAGGGCGCGCGGCGGACGGAACAGGGCCACGACGACGGACCGATCGATGTCGTAGAGCGCTTCTCCCGCTTCGGGATTGGACGCCCAGCCGTTTGCGTCACCGTCGGCGAGGGCGATGGCGCCCCGGACGCCGAGCCACCCGACGGCATCGACGAAGGCGTCGCGGTCCGACGCACGATCGGTGGACAGTTCGACGCCGTCGACCTGCGCGGCGTCGGCCGCGACGTGATCGGCCAACTCCGACAACGTGATCTGGTTTCCGGCGCGGCCCAGAGCGGCCAGGCACAACGCCAGATAGGCGTAGCGCGTGCGATCGAAAGTTCGCTCGGAGGCAGTTCTGGCCGGTGCCGACGGGTTGAGTCGATCCGACACCGTGAACAGGCGCGCGGTGGTCTCTGTCACCTCGAGGCGGTATCCGAACAGTTCGAGCAAGTCGTCGCGTAGCTCGGTGGCCCAACGGCGCAAGAGCGGCAACGCAATTCGATCCGGGTACGTCGAGGTGATCAGGTGATTGGACAGAATCACACGCGCCGCTCGTTGGTACGAATCGAGGGCAAGGGGCGTGATCTCGCGAGCTCTCATCGAACACTGACCTCGATACCGTCGAGATGCATACGTCCGCGGGCGGTCTTGATGGTGGTCGAACCGTCCGAGGGACTGAGCGTGAGCTTCACCCCGTTCTCGCTACCGGTGGAACTCTTGACGCGTCCCACCACCGGAACGCGCGCGGTCAGTGCTGCATTGAGCAGACTCAGCAAAACTTCGGTCTCCTGCTCGTTGAGTTCGCGTTGATAGACGCCGTTCGACGCGAGAGATTGCGCGGCGGCGCTGCGGGTACGTTGCGCCGCCAACTGCTCTTCGCGCAGTCGGCGGATGCTGCCGTCGTTGCGGGCAACCTTGCTCGGCAGCCCGGGTGAGGGCGGCCGGCCGGTTTCGGCGAGTGTCCGCGCGATCTCCACCGGCGGTGCCTCCCACCACGAACGCGAGTGCGAAATGATGTCGGCGTCCGGATGCACCATCGACAAGTGGCGGGGTCGGCCGAGATCGAAGACAGCTTGAAACAGAGCGTGCGCTGCGTCTTCGGACGGGGTGGCGGCAAACCATCCGGCGAGGTGCCTGAGTTGGCTCTCACGGCTGACGCCGCCGCGACGGGTCTCCGTGACGCGGCGAAGGAGCGCCAGAACTGCGGCGATCGCACTCATCGTGCCTTCACGCAGGCGTTCGGATTCGCTGATCCCCGATTCCGCGGAGACGAACCAGGCGGTCAATCCTCGCCAACGCGCAGCCCAGTCGTCTTCGCGTTCGGCGATCGGGACGAACACCCGCTCGTCACTGGCGGCGGCGAGGCGGATCATGCGATCGACACCGGTGGATTCGACGTGCTCGATCGCTTCCTTGAGCTTCGGGGCGTAGCGCGCCAGATCGGAGCTGAACTCGCGCATGTGCGTGAGCAGAGCGTCCTTGTGCGTGAGGAAAGCCTGCGGAGTGATCTCCGTGGTCCGCACCAAGTCGCCGAGTGTCAGATAGAAGTGCGCGGCTCGATCGGCCATGTCGGAGAGCGTCGAGTCGAGGCGCTTGAGCTTGCGGAAGATCAGATCGCCGTCGGAGCTTCGGTTGGCTTCCGCGAGTTCGGACATGTCTGCGAGCAGGTCCGCCAGAGCGAGACGAGAGAGCGACGCCGAGTCCAGGCGTGCGGCAAGAACGTCTTCGACTGATCGATAGACCTGGTATCCGGCCTGACCGAACTGGTAGACGAAGTGGCGATTCCGGTACTCGGCCAGCGTCGCTGCACGGGTGCCGTCGTAGCTGCGCTCGAGGATCTCCCACACGTGGAGCTGATCCAACAGGGGAGTGACCTCTGCTGCCGACAGGTCGGCGGCCGGATCCGAGCCGCCGATCTTCTCGAGGATGTGCGCGACGGTTCCGGCATGCAGCAGCACGGTGTAGTTGGCCCGAGCATGGTCGAAGGCACGAAGCACCCAGAGGTACTCGGCCCGTTTTTCCGCGATCGTGAACGAAAACAGCTTCAGTCGATTGGTGTCGGCGTACGCGGCGTAATCGGGCGCACTCGTTTCTTCCACCATGACAGGGTAGGCGAGAGACGCCCCCTCTTTTTCCTACGGGCGATCCGTAGCAGGGGATGCGGCGCGTCGCCACTGTGATTCGTTCTCGATCATCCACGTGAGCAGGTGCTCGGCTGCCGCTTCGTCGGAGTCCGGGCCGACCAGAAGATCAGCGAACGCCTGGCTCGGCGCGACGATGCGGATGCCGTCGCGAGTGAGTAATCGATCGAATGCGGACGGTGAGAGGGGAGCGGTGATCCACACGTCACCGCCGGATTCCACACGTCGAAGGCCGAGAGCGTCGGCGAACTGGTCGACGTTGTCGGCATGGAAGTGCGCGCGTTGGGTGGGGGCGTACCGAGCAAAGGGCGCCGCGGCCACCGAGGCGGTACCGGCATAGATGTGACCGCTGAGCTGACGCAGTTGGTCGAAGAGTGCTTCCAACCCGTCCGGCGCGTGAAAGCCGTGAGGCGTTGGTGCTTTGGCCCCGGCCTCAGCCGCCCATTCACGAAGCATCTTCGGCCAGCGGACGTCGCCAATTCCGCCGCGGGGGAGACGCGTCACCAGTTCGCGATCCGAAAGTGTCTGAACCACCCGATAGGTTGCTCCCGTCGACGCACCGGCCAGGCGCACCAAGGCAGTGATCGCCAGTGGCGCCGCGAAATCGGCAAGCGCACGCACGACGCGAGCTGACGGATCGCCCGTCAGCTGTCCGGAAGGACGTCCGGGCCCCCGCCACGGATCGGCATCTGCTCCGCGTCCGCGAACCCAGACGGCGGGTCGATCTGCGGTCAACGACACGTTGCCCGTGGCATCTGCGTACGAGATCGCGTGGGAATCGAGCTGCCGGCGGACCGGCTCGGACAGATATTTTGCGCACACGAAGCCCGATTGACCGGTGGGGAAGCGGTCGGCAATACCGGGAACGTCGCTGCTCAGGACACCGTGAGCGGCGTACACGCCGAATTTGGCCACCGCGCCGTCAGGGGAGCGGAGGTCGAGGCGGAGCGGCGCCTCGGACAGGTCGGGGGAGCGCTGAGTCGACAAAGACCAGGTAGGAGGCAAATTTTCTTCGATGACGGCAACCGATCGCCGAAAAATGTCGATCGGCCGTTCCGGTTCCGACTCAGATTCGCTCATGTTCCAATGGTATCAATATCTGTCGCTGACGGAAACACGAGATTTTGCGAATATAGCTCAACCGGTCGGTCTCAAGACAACGGCGGTCCCTTTCCTCAAACACCTCGGCGTTCGCACCACAAAATGTCCGAAACCAGCCAAGACCGATCAGCGTTGCTTCGGCATCACCAGGGGAGCGACGACGGCGAGCAGTATCGCGGGGATCAGGAAGCTCGCGGCAGGCGAAGAGTCGTAGATCGGTGTCAGGGCCAGGGGAGCAAGGGCAGCGCCGCCGAAGCGCATCGCTTGCACGACCGACACGGCGCCGCCGCGGTTGGGCCCCTCGGAGCCGAGTACCGCAGCGTTGACGCCTACCAGGACGAACTGGCTCGCGACGCCTGCGACAAACCATGCGATCGCGATCACCGGCACCAAGCCGGCGAGGCCGACGACGGACACCAGAACTGCACCGCCCAGGGCGCCGATCATCACGGAGGACCGTGCGCCGATGCGATCGATGAGGATTCCGATGCGTCGGGCCGAGAGGATGCCGGCCACACCGAAAACGGTGAGCAGTAGGCCGCGGACAGTGGGGGACAGTCCGAACTCGTCTTCGAAGCGGAAGGCAAGCAGGAAGCTCAGCCCACCGAGGGCGCCCCAGCCGAGCAGTGCAGCGATGCCGATCCGGAGCACTTCGGGGCGCAGTGCATCGCGTAGGCGTGCGGGAGTAGTTGCCGTCGGCGCTTCGGACTTCGGGAGCCCGACGGCTCCCAGGATGCCTGCGACCACAGCAATGACGAGAAAGGCCAGACGCCAGTCGAATTCGGCCGCGAGGCCGCCGATCAACGGAGCTGACGACTGCCCAGCAGCCTGGAAAGCGCCGAAGGCTCCGAGCGCTCGGCCCAGTCGGGCCTGCGGTGTTGCGGCCGCCAACGAAGCAAGAAGTAGCGGTGTGGTGAATGCGTTCGCCGAGCCCTGCAGTACCCGGGCGGCCAGGAAGACCTCGAGAGTCGGGGCGAGGAAGCACGCCAACGACGCGAAGACGTAGACCCCGTATGCGATCCGCACGGTCCGGACTTTGCCCCACCGTGTCCCGAGTGTCCCGGACACCAACATCAGTGCGGCGAAGGGGAGCAGGTACGCGGTGAGCGAGGAGGCGGCCGCCGACGGCCCGACCCCGAGATCGTCACCGATCTCGGGGAGGATCGAAGCAACCACACCGCCGCCGAACGGGCCGAGGAACCCGCCGGCGTACAGCGCGATCAGTTGAAGTCGGAGGCGCAAGGGGCGCTGTGTACTTCCGCCTTCTTCCTCTGGAGTGTTCTTGCTCACAGTCCGAAGCTGCCGGGGCCTCGCCGTCTGAGGTAGCGCTCGAATTCCGCGGCGATGGCGTCGCCGTCGATCTTGGAGATGGCTTCGCTGATGTCGGTTTCAGCGTCGCCCCGTTCTTCCAGGGTGCGCACGTATTCGCCGATTTCCTCGTCGTCCGCGGTCATTTCGTTGACCGCTTCCTCCCAGTCCTCCGACTGAGCTGGGAGCTCCCCGAGGGGGACCTCGATGTCGAGGACATCCTCGACGCGTTGAAGGAGGGCCACTGTGGCCTTCGGGTTGGGTGGCTGCGACACGTAGTGCGGAACCGCTGCCCAGAACGAAATAGCGGGTACACCAGCACGAACGCACTCGTCCTGAAGGACTCCGGTAATGCCTGTCGGTCCTTCGTAGCGGGTCTGTTCCAGATTGAACCGGGCGGCGGATTCACTGCTGTACGCCGTGCCCGTGACCGGGACCGGGCGTGTGTGCGGAGTGTCTGCAAGCAGTGCACCAAGAATGACCACGGTCTTGACGTTCAGCTGGTCGATCAACTCGAGCAGATCCTCGCAGAAGCTGCGCCACCGCATGTTGGGTTCGATCCCGCGCAGCAGGACGATGTCGCTCTCGCTGCCAGGGGGCGAACAGACCGACAAACGTGTTGCAGGCCAGACGATTTCGCGGGTGACTCCGTCGACCTGACGGACCGTGGGACGGTTGACCTGATAGTCGTAGTAGTCCTCGGAATCGAGTTCGGCGAGCGGCTGGGCATCCCAGATCAGCTCGAGATGTTCGACCGCACCACTGGCCGCGTCACCGGCGTCGTTCCAGCCCTCGAAAGCTGCAACGAGGATGGGATCACGTAGGACAGGGATGTCGCCCTCGAGGCGGTCGCTGCTGTCGACGGCAAAGCCGTCAGGACTCTCGAAGGCCGCGGAATCGTCGAAATCGACCGGGCCGTCGGGAGTGACGGGGAACTCACTTGGACTCACCCACCCAGCCTACGGCCAGAGCTTGTCGGTGCGCCCACTACTCTGGACGGCATGTCTGCCCCATTTAACTCTGCCCTGCTTGATGCGCTGAAACAGCGCGTTGTCATCGGCGACGGAGCGATGGGCACCATGTTGCAGGCCGCGGACCTCACCCTGGACGACTTCCTCGGCCTCGAGGGGTGCAATGAGATCCTCAACGACACCCGTCCCGACGTGCTCAAAGACATCCACCGCGCGTACTTCGCCGCTGGTGCCGATGCCGTCGAGACCAACACCTTCGGTTGCAACCTGCCCAACCTCGCCGACTACGACATCTCTCACCGGATCCGCGAACTCTCGGAAAAAGGCACTGCTCTCGCCCGCGAAGTGGCGGACGAGATGGGACCCGGCCGTGACGGAATGGCCCGATTCGTACTCGGCTCGATGGGGCCGGGAACCAAGCTTCCCAGTCTCGGACACGCACCGTACGCAGTCCTTCGTGACGCGTACACCGAAGCTGCGCTCGGCATGATCGACGGTGGCGCCGACGCCATCCTCGTCGAAACCTGCCAGGACCTGCTTCAGGTGAAAGCTGCAATCCTCGGCAGTCAGCGCGCGATGGAGCAACTCGGACTGCGGTTGCCGATCATCACGCACGTGACGGTCGAGACAACCGGAACGATGCTCCTGGGCAGTGAGATCGGTGCGGCGCTGACGGCACTCGAGCCGCTCGGTATCGACATGATCGGCCTGAACTGCGCCACCGGGCCGGCCGAGATGAGTGAACATCTCCGACATCTCTCCAAGTACTCCACGCTGCCGGTGTCGGTCATGCCCAATGCCGGCCTGCCGCAACTCGGCCCCAAGGGCGCCGAGTACCCGCTGACCGCCGACGAATTGGCCGAAGCCCTCAGTGGTTTCGTCTCCGAGTTCGGACTCGGTCTCGTCGGTGGCTGCTGCGGTACGACACCGGAGCACATCAGTGCGGTGGCCGAGGCGGTCCGTCAGGTCGAGAAGGCCCAGCGCACTCCGATCCACGAGCCGAGCACCTCTTCGCTGTACTCCGCGGTGCCGTTCGAGCAGGACGCCAGCATCCTGATGATCGGCGAACGCACGAACTCCAACGGCTCCAAGGCTTTCCGCGAGGCAATGCTCTCCGCGGACTACCAGAAGTGCCTGGACATCGCCAAGGACCAGACCCGCGACGGCGCACACATGCTCGACCTCAACGTCGACTACGTGGGCCGTGACGGTGCCGCCGACATGTCAGAACTGGCAAGCCGTTTGGCGACGTCCTCGACGCTCCCGATCATGCTCGACTCCACCGAGCCTGCCGTGCTGCAGGCCGGTCTCGAGCACCTCGGTGGCCGCTGCGCCGTCAACTCCGTCAACTACGAAGACGGCGCCGGCCCGGAATCGCGTTTCCACAAGATCATGACGCTGGTCAAGGAACACGGCGCGGCCGTTGTCGCCCTGACCATCGACGAAGAAGGCCAGGCTCGCACCGCCGAGACCAAGGTTGCCATCGCCAAGCGTCTGATCGAGGACATCACGGGAAACTGGGGACTCGCCGAGTCCGACATCATCGTCGACGCGTTGACCTTCCCCATCTCGACCGGTCAGGAAGAGGTTCGACGCGACGGCATCGAGACCATCGAAGCCATCCGTCAGCTCAAGGCCGCCTACCCGGAACTGCACTTCACCCTGGGTATCTCCAACATTTCGTTCGGTTTGAACCCGGCCGCACGTCAGGTTCTCAACTCGGTGTTCCTGCACGAGTGCACCGAGGCCGGTCTGGACACGGCGATCGTTCACGCGTCCAAGATTCTGCCGATGGCCCGCATTCCGGACGAGCAGCGTGAAACTGCACTCGACCTGGTCTACGACCGTCGTCGCGAGGGTTACGACCCACTGCAGAAGCTGATGGCTCTCTTCGAGGGCGTTTCGGCTGCATCGGCGCGTGAGTCCCGTGCACAGGAACTCGCGGGACTTCCGCTGTTCGACCGCCTCGAGCGTCGCATCGTCGACGGTGAGCGCAACGGCCTCGACGACGACCTCACCGAGGCGATGACGATCAAGCCGCCGCTGGCCATCATCAACGAGACTCTGCTGTCCGGCATGAAGACCGTCGGTGAGCTGTTCGGCTCCGGTCAGATGCAGCTGCCGTTCGTGTTGCAGTCGGCCGAGGTCATGAAGGCTGCGGTTGCCTTCCTCGAACCGCACATGGAAGCCACCGACGAGGACGGCAAGGGACGTATCGTGATCGCGACCGTCAAGGGCGACGTTCACGACATCGGCAAGAACCTGGTCGACATCATCTTGAGCAACAACGGCTACGAGGTAGTCAACATCGGCATCAAGCAGCCGATCGCGACCATCCTCGACGTCGCGTTGGACAAGAAGGCCGACGTCATCGGCATGTCCGGACTGCTCGTGAAGTCCACTGTCGTGATGAAGGAAAATCTGCAGGAACTCAACGCACGCGGTGTCGCCGAGAAGTTCCCGGTTCTGCTCGGCGGTGCGGCGCTGACGCGCTCGTACGTCGAGAACGATCTGCAGGAGGTGTACGAGGGCGACGTCAGCTACGCCCGCGACGCTTTCGAGGGTCTGAACTTGATGGACCAGATCATGACGACCAAGCGTGGCGGCGGCCCAGCGCCGGACAGCCCAGAGGCCATCGCAGCGCGTGAGAAGGCGGCCGAGCGTAAAGCCCGTCACGAGCGTTCCAAGCGAATCGCCGAAAAGCGTAAGGCTGCAGCGGTTCCCGTCATCCTGCCGGAGCGTTCCGACGTTGCCACCGACATTGCGGTGCCGACACCTCCGTTCTGGGGTTCGCGCATCGTCAAGGGAATCTCGCTGTCCGAGTACTCGGGCCTGCTCGACGAGCGCGCTCTCTTCCTCGGCCAGTGGGGTCTTCGCGGTCAGCGCAAGGGCGACGGTCCGACGTACGAGGAACTGGTCGAGTCGGAAGGCCGTCCGCGGCTTCGATACTGGCTCGATCGCCTGACGTCCGAGGGAATCCTCGCGCACGCCGCTGTTGTGTACGGGTACTTCCCGGCGATCTCGGAGGGCGACGACGTCATCGTGCTCACCGAGCCGAAACCGGATGCACCCGAACGGTTCCGGTTCACCTACCCGCGTCAGCACCGCGATCGCTTCCTGTGCATCGCGGACTTCGTCCGCTCGCGCAAGGACGCCGAGGCCACCGGCCAGGTCGACGTTCTTCCGTTCCAGCTGGTGACGATGGGTCAGCCTATCGCGGACTTCGCCAACGAGTTGTTCGCGTCGAACTCGTACCGCGATTACCTCGAAGTACACGGAATCGGCGTCCAGCTCACGGAATCTCTGGCCGAGTACTGGCATCGACGCGTCCGTGAAGAGCTTGTGCTTCCCGAGGGCCACACCGTCGCGGAGCAGGATCCGACCGAGGTTGCCGGGTACTTCGATCTCGAGTACCGCGGCGCTCGTTACTCGTTCGGATACGGCGCGTGCCCGGACCTCGAGGATCGTGCCAAGTTGGTTGCTCTGCTCGAACCCGAGCGGATCGGCGTCGAACTGTCCGAGGAACTGCAGCTGCATCCCGAGCAGTCCACTGACGCTTTTGTCCTGCACCACCCGGAAGCAAAGTATTTCAATGTCTGAGTTGTTGACCGAAGTATCCGAAACGACCCTCGGTGGTGTCCTGTGGGACATGGACGGCACGCTGCTCGATTCGGAGAAGCTGTGGGACATCGCGCTACGTGAGCTGTCCCTGCGCCTGGGCGGACCGATGACGGAAGCGACTCGCATCGCCGTCATCGGTGCGTCGAGCCCCTTCGCCCTGGCGACGGTGTTCGACGCGCTCGGCCTGGAGAAGCATCCCGATGCCATCGCCGAGGCGAAGGACTGGATGTACACCCGCGTCGGCGATCTGTTCGAGGACGGCGTGACCTGGCGACCGGGCGCTCGCGATGCTCTGTCGACCGTGCGTGACGGTGGTCTGCGTTCTGCACTGGTCACCAACACCGAGCGAGTTCTGGTCGATCGGGCACTCGGCATGCTCGGCCGTGAGTTCTTCGACCACTCGGTGTGCGGCGACGAGGTCCCCAACGGGAAACCGGCAGCGGATCCGTACCTGCGCGGCGCGCACCTGCTCGGACTCGAGCCGGCGCAGTGCCTCGCGATCGAGGACTCACCGACCGGTACGGCGTCGGCCAGCGCCGCGGGTTGCGCGGTGCTCGTCGTTCCGTGTGAGGTCGACGTCCCGGCCGGTCCTGGCCGCGTGTTCCGAGAGTCCCTGGTGGACTTGTCCATTCACGATCTTCACGACGTTCACTCGAGCGCGGCACGTTAGGCTGGATTTGCTGTGGCTATTCCGAAAATTGTTCTATTCTACCAGTTCACGCCCTTGGCGGACCCGGAAGCGATCAAACTGTGGCAGCACAGCCTCGCGGAGTCGAACAACTTGACGGGTCGGATCATCGTCTCGCCTCACGGGATCAATGCGACGGTCGGCGGAGACATCGAGGATGTCAAGCGATACGTCCGAGGTACGCGTGGCTACGAGCCGTTCCGCACCGCTGACATCAAGTGGTCGGACGGACTCGGTGACGATTTCCCTCGCCTGAGCGTCAAGGCTCGCTCGGAGATCGTGACGTTCGGTGCCCCCGACGAGCTGAAGGTCGACGAGAACGGTGTAGTCGGCGGCGGAGTTCACCTGGCGCCCAAAGAACTACACGAACTCGTCGACAGTCGCGGTGACGAGGTCGTGTTCTTCGACGGGCGCAATGCGTTCGAAGCCGAGATCGGCCGTTTCCGAGATGCAGTGGTTCCAGACGTGGCCACCACTCGCGATTTCGTCGCCGAACTCGACAGCGGCAAGTACGACCATCTCAAGGGCAAAGCCGTGGTCACCTACTGCACCGGGGGAGTGCGCTGCGAGGTGTTGTCTTCACTGATGCGCTCACGTGGCTTCGACGAGGTCTACCAGTTGGACGGCGGAATCGTCCGTTACGGCGAAACTTTCGGCGACCGCGGTCTCTGGGACGGTTCCTTGTACGTGTTCGACAAGCGGATGAACATCGAGTTCTCATCCGAAGCCAAGACGCTCGGCGTCTGTGTCGATTGCGGTACTCCGACGCCGCGGTTCCGCAATCGGATCGACGGCGACGGTCGCACCCTCGAATTGCTCTGCGAAAGTTGTTCACCAGACCTCGAGCAGGACTGAGCAGTGCCCAAGGCTCCGTTGCCGATCCGAAACGGTCTCGGGCCGGATCGGCTGCGGATGCCGGCCGAGTCGTCCGCGCGTACCGTCCTCGAGCACCTGATCGCCGACAATCCGGGGGAGCGGGATCTGTGGGCGGACCTCGTCAGCGCCGGGGATGTCGTCGACGAGCACGGGCGCGAGATCACCGGCGAAACGCCTTATCAGCCGACCCGTTTCGTGTACTTCTACCGCGAACCAGCTCCCGAGATTCCGGTCCCGCACGAGATCGAGATCCTGTACCGCGACGACTCGATTCTCGTGATCGACAAACCACACTTCCTGGCGACCATTCCGCGGGGAGCGCACATCGTCGAAAGTGCGGTCGTGCGACTGCGTCGCGACCTGGATCTTCCGGATCTTGCGCCGGTTCACCGCCTCGACCGGATGACGGCGGGGGTCATCGTGTTCACCGTGACACCGGACCTACGACGGCCGTACCAGGAACTTTTTGCCGAGCAGCGGATCGTCAAGGAATACGAGGCGATTGCGGGCTTCGATCCGGAACTGACTTTCCCGCGCACGGTGCGCAGTCGCATCAACAAGGTTCACGGCGAGATGACGGCCACCGAGATCGAGGGTGAGCCGAACAGTGAGACCTCGATCGAACTGATCGAGGTGATCACCGATTCGGCCGGCCGGACGCTCGGGCGATACAGGTTGCTCCCACGGACCGGCCGGACCCATCAGCTTCGCCTGCATCTGAACTCACTTGGAATCCCGATCGTCGGCGACAATTACTACCCCGAGTACCTACCCGCGGTGCCTGGCGACTTCTCCACGCCATTGCGATTGTTGGCGCGGGCGCTGGAGTACCCGGATCCGATCACCGGGCAGACCCGCAGGTTCGTCAGTTCGCGCAGCCTCGACGCAGGGCTGTGAACACCGCTGTTCGTGGGCGTGTGAAAACCGCTTCCGTCCTCGTGAAAGAATGTCTACCCGTGAAGACCTTCGAATCCTTGTTCGCCGAATTGACCGAGCGTGCTGCTACTCGCCCCGAGGGGTCCGGCACTGTCGCCGCCCTCGACGCCGGTGTGCATGCGCAGGGCAAAAAGGTCATCGAGGAAGCCGGTGAAGTGTGGATCGCTGCGGAATACCAGAGCGATGAGCAGCTAGCCGAGGAAATTTCCCAGCTGCTGTACTGGACGCAGGTGTTGATGGTCGGTCGCGGACTGACCCTCGAGGACGTGTACCGACATCTGTGATCGGAGCTGACCAGCGAGATGTTCGCCATCTCGCTCGTCCAGGGCTTCCGATTCACGTCGTCTCACGTCAACCACACCTTCCGAAAGGACATCCACCATGCTGCGCGTAGCAGTTCCCAACAAAGGCTCACTGTCCGAGTCCGCCGCCGAGATTCTCAGCGAGGCCGGCTACCGTCGACGCACCGATTCCCGTGATCTGACGGTCCTCGATCCCGCCAATCAGGTCGAGTTCTTCTTCTTGCGCCCCAAGGACATTGCGATCTATGTCGGTTCCGGTGAACTGGATCTCGGCATCACCGGTCGCGACCTCGCCGGCGACTCGGGAGCTCCCGTGTCCGAGCGTCTGTCGCTGGGCTTCGGCCGTTCGTCGTTCCGCTACGCAGCACCGGCCGGCAAGGATTGGACGGTCGAGGATCTGTCCGGCCTTCGTATTGCGACGTCGTACCCGAACCTCGTCCGCAATGACCTCACAGATCGCGGACTCGACGCCACCGTCATCCGTCTCGACGGCGCCGTGGAGATCTCGATTCAGCTCGGTGTCGCCGACGCGATCGCCGACGTGGTCGGATCGGGTCGCACTCTCCGTCAACACAACCTCGTGGCTTTCGGCGAATCGCTCTGCGATTCCGAGGGTGTCCTGATCGAGCGCACCGGCGCTCCGCAGGACGATCCCGCCCGCAACCAGCTCATCGAACGCGTACGGGGAATCGTCTTCGCTCAGCAGAACCTGATGATCGACTACGACTGCCCGCGCACCATCCTCGACGACGCCATCAAGATGACCCCCGGTATGGAGTCGCCGACGCTCTCACCGTTGGCCGATCCTGACTGGGTCGCGGTTCGCGCGATGGTCCCGATCAAGGGACACAACCAGGTGATGGATGCCTTGGCCGAACTCGGCGCCAAGGCCATCCTCGCGTCGAACATCCGCTCGGTACGCGCTTTCTGATCACTGCCTGATAGATCTACGCGCATTCGCGCCCGTTCCTGAAAGTCAGGAACGGGCGCGAATCTGCAAAGTCTGGGCGATACGGCCGACGGCACCCTGCTCGTCGTAGAGCACACCCGCACACATGCCGACGCCGTCCGGACCGGTTGTGGTTTCGGCGGCGACACCGACCCAGTCGCCCTCGGGCACGCGGAAGATGTGCACCGTGAGATCGGTGTTGAGGAACGTCCAGTGCTCCGGGTCGAGCTTGGCGCCGACGCCGTTGGAGATGTCGGCCACCGCGAACAAGCGCTCGAGGGCAGACATCTTCTCGCCCTCGACCAGTTCGGGCTTGGGGCGTGCCCACACCTTTCCGGTGCCCACGCACCCGATCGGAGCAATCCAGGACCAGTCGAGGGTCTTGAGGTAGCCAACGCTCCAGAGACCCTCGAGCACGCCCGGGGTTCCACTGTCGCGGGGTTCGAGCGGGGGATCGACTACGTGGACGACGTCACCGGTATCCACCGTCTCCATCCGCCACGCCGTCCCTCGCGCAACAGCGCGTGCAGATCCGTCGGCGGTGGTCGCCCACAGTTCGGCGACGATCAATTCGATACGGCGACCGGGTCGTTCGATCCAGGACCGGACTTCGAGGTCGGCGATCGGAATCGGTCCGAGAATCTCGACGACGACACGCGTCAGACGGGTCTCGTCGCGCGCACCGCACCGCTCGAGGGCTCGTACCAACAGTGCCGACGGGGGAGCGCCGTGCTGCAGCGTCGGGCCCCAGATGCTGACAGTTGCCTGGGTGCTCGCGAACCGCTCGTGCCCTTCCTCCGTCGTTCCGAGGTAGCGGTAATACGAACTGTCCGTCATGTTATGAATTCTCCTTTGCGGCAACAGGTTCGGTGCTCAGCAGGTCCGGCCAACCTGGATACGGCGGAGGTGTTCCGCCGAACGAGGGGCACAGTGACTTGTGATCGCACCAGTCGCACAGTTTGCCAGGCTTGGGTCTGAAGTCTCCGGTCGCACCTGCTGCGAGGATCGCTTTCCAGATGGCGGAGAGGGTTCGCTCGAATCGAATGAGCTCGTCGTGATCCGGGGCGTACGTGAGAATCGAGCCGGAGGCCAGATAGATCAGGCGCAGTTGTGCGGGAACGATTCCGCGAGTGCGCAGCAGTACGAGCGCGTAGAACTTCATCTGGAAGAGCGCCTTGGACTCGGTGAACTCACGAGGAGCCTTCCCGGTCTTGTAGTCGACCACCCGCACCTCACCCGTCGGTGCAACGTCTATCCGGTCGACGAAGCCACGGAGTCGAACGCCGTTCTCCAATTCTGTCTCGACGTAGACCTCGCACGCCTCGGCATCGAATCGAGTGGGATCTTCGAGCGTGTAGTAGGTCGCGACGAGCTTGCCGACTTCACCGAGAAACGAGTCCAGCTCGTCGTCCGGAACAAGATCGGCGGCCTCGGGAGACTCGGCACTGACACGTTCCCACGCGGGCCGGACGAGTTCGGCTGCGCGATCGGGAACCCGGTGACCGGTCGGGAGTGCAAACAGCGCTTCCAGTGCCGCGTGTAAGACGGTACCTCTGACCTGTGCTCTGGTTGGTGTTTCCGGGATTCTGTCGACCGCTCGAAACCGATAGAGCAGGGGGCATTGTTTGTAGTCACCCGCCCGAGACGGAGAGAGCGCCGGCCGACTACGCGGGCGCTCGTGTGATGTGGCACCCGTTGGAGTGGGGGTTGGCAATTCGACAGAGCTCACACCTGGCAGGCTATGCGGTTGGTCCGACAACTCCGTCGGAGCCGGTGGCGAGGACACCGGAAACAAGCGAACAGGGATCATCTGCGCATGGCGAACGAGCTGCAACCAGAAGAAGGCACGACCGAAGTGGATGAGGTTGTGCAGTCCGCTGTCGCCGAGATTCCCGAACCAGAGCTTCCAGACGCTGATCTCACCGCGCCGGGTAAGCGGCCGTCGGGACCGTTCCGCGTCGGCGATCGCGTCCAGCTGACCGACGGCAAGGGACGCCACTACACGATCGTCCTCGAGGCGAACCGTGAGTACCACACCCACAAGGGCGGAATCGTTCACAACGACCTGATCGGTGCCGACGAGGGCAGCGTCGTCAAGTCGGTCAACGGCACGCCTTACCTCGCACTGCGCCCCCTGCTGGTGGACTACGTGCTGTCCATGCCGCGCGGTGCCCAGGTCATCTACCCGAAGGACGCGGCTCAGATCGTCCACGAGGGCGACGTGTTCCCCGGAGCTCGCGTGCTCGAAGCAGGAGCCGGCTCCGGCGCACTGACATGTTCGTTGCTGCGTGCTGTCGGCCCCGAGGGCAAGGTCATCTCCTACGAGGTCCGCGACGACCACGCCGAACACGCGGTCCGCAATGTCGAGACCTTCTTCGGGGAGCGTCCCCCGAACTGGGAACTGACCATCGCCGATCTCGCGGAGTTCGATCCGGAAGCGCACGGCGGCAAGGTCGATCGCGTCGTACTCGACATGCTGGCTCCGTGGGACGTCCTGCCCGCCGTCTCGAAGGCGCTCGTGCCTGGCGGCGTTCTGATCGTCTACGTCGCGACCGTTACTCAGCTCTCGAAGGTCGTCGAGGCGATGCGCGAGCAGGAATGCTGGACCGAGCCCCGCTCGTGGGAATCGATCGTGCGCGGTTGGCACGTCGTCGGTTTGGCGGTGCGCCCCGAACATCGGATGCAAGGCCACACCGCGTTCCTCGTGAGCGCTCGTCGTCTCGCCGAAGGAACTGTCACCCCGAAGCCCCAACGGCGTGCGGGCAAGGGCTCGAACACCGCGGCCAAGTAGTCACACGAAACCAACAAGAGCGGCGATCCGGTATCCGGATCGCCGCTCTTGTTGTAGCTGGAAGTTATGCGGTGCAGGAAGCGCGGCCCATTTCCAGGAGCACGCAAGCCGAGGTGTCGGACAGCTTCCAGGACCCGTCTTCGAGCTCCCAGGTCCACGGGGTGGCCGGTGCGGCGCCGTGCGGGCTGACGACGGCGACGTCTGCAGTTGCGGTCTGACCGTCGACCTTGACGTTGTCCACGTTGAACGTGATCGCGTAGGCCGGGTTACCGCCCAGCGCAGCACTCATCGTCTCGATGTTGGCCTGACGCTTGGTTCCGTCGACCACCAGAGCGGTCTTCTCCTCGATCGGCTTGGCCGGATCGATCAGAGCGACGAGCGAGGCGTTGAGCTCCTCGGCCGTCGGAGCCGCTGCGGCAGCGGCAGCTGACGTCGTGGCGGAAGCCGAGGCCTTGGCCGTGGTGCTCGAGGCGGCGGCGGAAGTCGAGCTGGCAGCCGTCGAATCCTTGTTGTCGTCCGAGCTGCATGCACCCATGGTCAGGACGGCAGCGACGGCACAAGCGCTGATGAGAGTCTTGCGGATGATCACAGCGTTACCTTTCGTTGTAAAGAGAGACAGGCGCTGTCTCCATCTTGTAGGCAAGGCTAACATGACCAAATTCTGGCTCGAGACCAGTCGGCACGGTCCCCGTGCGGGTGTGAATTCGCACTCGCGCACCGTGTCTGGCGACAGTTGGGGCCTTATGCCGGTAGCGTTGATGGATCGCACTGGGAGGAGACGCACATGAGCTCGACAGAGAACCCGGATTCGGTTGCGGCAGCAGAAGAACTCCACGCGCTACGAGTGGAAGCACAGGTACTGCGCCGACAACTCGCACAATCGCCGGAGCAGGTGCGTGAGCTGGAGTCGAAGGTGGACTCGCTGTCCATCCGAAACAGCAAGCTGATGGACACCCTCAAGGAGGCCCGTCAGCAGCTCATCGCACTTCGTGAAGAAGTCGACAGACTCGGTCAGCCGCCGAGCGGTTACGGAGTCCTTCTCTCGGTACACGAGGACAAGACCGTCGATGTGTTCACGTCCGGTCGCAAGATGCGATTGACGTGCTCACCGAACATCGACACGGACACCCTTGCCCTCGGACAGACGGTTCGCCTCAACGAGGCACTCACCATCGTCGAGGCGGGCACCTACGAGCAGGTCGGCGAGATCAGCACGCTCCGTGAGGTACTCGACGACGGACTGCGCGCGCTGGTGGTCGGACATGCCGACGAAGAGCGCATCGTCTGGCTCGCAGCACCGTTGGCGGCCGTCTTCGCCGATCCCGAAGCCGACATCATCGCGTACGACGCCGATTCTCCGACCAGAAAACTGCGTCCCGGTGACTCGTTGCTCGTCGACACCAAGGCCGGGTACGCCTTCGAGCGCATCCCGAAGGCCGAGGTCGAAGATCTGGTTCTCGAAGAAGTTCCGGATGTTCACTACGACGACATCGGCGGTCTCGGTCGTCAGATCGAGCAGATCCGTGACGCCGTCGAGCTTCCGTTCCTGCACAAGGACCTGTTTCACGAGTACTCGCTGCGACCGCCGAAGGGAGTACTGCTCTACGGTCCTCCCGGTTGCGGTAAGACGCTCATCGCCAAGGCCGTAGCGAACTCGTTGGCCAAGAAGATCGCCGAAGCCCGCGGTCAGGACAGCAAGGACGCCAAGTCCTACTTCCTGAACATCAAAGGCCCGGAACTTCTGAACAAGTTCGTCGGCGAAACCGAGCGTCACATTCGGATGATCTTCCAGCGTGCTCGCGAGAAGGCGTCCGAGGGCACTCCGGTGATCGTCTTCTTCGACGAGATGGACTCGATCTTCCGTACCCGTGGTTCGGGAGTCTCCTCCGACGTGGAGACTACGGTCGTTCCGCAGTTGCTCAGCGAGATCGACGGCGTGGAAGGGCTCGAGAACGTCATCGTCATCGGTGCGTCCAACCGTGAGGACATGATCGACCCGGCCATCCTGCGTCCGGGCCGACTGGACGTGAAGATCAAGATCGAGCGTCCCGACGCGGAATCTGCTCAGGACATCTTCTCGAAGTACCTGGTGGACGGTCTGCCGATCAATGCGGACGACCTCGCCGAGTTCGGTGGAGATCGCACTGCATGCTTGAAGGCGATGATCGTTCGCGTCGTCGATCGCATGTACGCGGAGAGCGAAGAGAATCGTTTCCTCGAGGTCACGTACGCCAACGGTGACAAAGAAGTTCTGTTCTTCAAGGACTTCAACTCGGGTGCGATGATCCAGAACATCGTCGACCGCGCCAAGAAGTACGCGATCAAGTCGGTGCTCGACACCGGTGCTCCGGGCTTGCGTGTGCAGCACCTCTTCGATTCCATCGTCGACGAGTTCGCCGAGAACGAGGATCTGCCCAACACCACCAATCCTGATGACTGGGCACGTATTTCGGGCAAGAAGGGCGAGCGGATCGTCTACATCCGCACTCTCGTCACGGGCAAGAACGCCAGTGCAAGCCGCGCGATCGACACGGAGTCGAACACGGGCCAGTACCTGTAGCGAAAACCAACACCGATCGGGCCGGCCACTCCTCGAGAGTTGTCGGCCCGATCTCTTTCCATAATGCGTACTATTCTCCAGTAGTCCGTACTATAGTGGGGGATGCCCAATGGAGTTCGGGTTGAACGGAGGCGAGTGCCGGGTCATGAATTTGAATCGCCCATTCCAGTCCATCACGCCGACCGTCGACGGTGACGTCCTCACTGCGATGTCATCTGCCGAGGAAATCGCTTTCACGCCCGGGCAACTGCACCGTGTTCTCAACCGGCATTCCGAAGAGGGAATTCGAAAGGTATTGCGCCGATTGGACGTGCAGGGGACCGTCCTCTCGTCGAAGGTTGGAAACGCCTACGCATATCGACTCAATCGTGAGCACCTGGCGTACAACCACGTAATCGGCCTTGCCCGTATGTTCACGGTCTTCTTGGAGCGACTGGAATCGACCATGACAGGTTGGGAGACCCCACCCGTCTATTCGGCTCTGTTCGGTTCGGCAGCACGGGGATCGATGACGTCGGACAGTGACATTGACATCTTCCTCGTGCGGCCGAATCTGGTCGACGGCGATCTCTGGGATTCTCAGGTCGCGTCGTTGACGGCCGACGTGACCAGCTGGACCGGCAATGACGCTCGTGATCTCCAGTTCACCGAACAGGAAATCATTCGAGTTGGAGCAGCTGAGCCGGTCCTGATGGACGTCGTCCGGGAGGGGCTCACCATCGTCGGTTCGAGAACGGCGTTTGTGCGGTTGCTGAGGCAAGGGGATGCGTAATGGCTCGAACGAGGTTGTGTAACAAGGTTCTTCGTGACGGGCGCATGAACAAAGCCGAACAGTTCATCCAAGCTGCCGATATTGCCCTCGACGGTGCTGATGACATCGATGATGCAATTGTCACGCTCTGGGTTCATGCCGGCATCGCCGCATCCGACGTCATTTGCTGTGCGGGGCTTGGGGAGTTCTCGCAAAGTGATAACCACAACGAGGCCATAACGCTGCTCGGGTCCGTCGACAAGGTGTCGGCGAAGAATCTCAAGATTCTGCTCGGACTGAAAACTCGCGCGGGATACACCCATCTGGCTATTGGTCGTGATGACACGAAACGAGCGGAGCGTGCTGCGCGAGCCTTGATCGAGGCGGCGCGGCGGGCCAACGCGCACGCGGGCGGTTGACCTGGAGCCTTGTACTTCGCGTGTTGACTGACCAGCGGTGCCTCAGGGTGTGTGAGGTGACATGGCCGATTGGACCGGTCGGTCGCGCTGGTTTAGAGTCCCGCCGTGCAGATACATCTTCGACACAATCCGTCGTCCACAGTCGCTCGCTGCTACCTCGCGCCCGGCGAACCGCTGCGCGTGGAGAGCGGGGCAATGCTCGCGCATTCTGCCGGCGTGGTTCTCGAAGCGAAGGCGCAGGGCGGCGTCCTGCAAGGCCTCAAGCGGTCGATGCTCAGTGGAGAATCGTTTTTCGTCACGACGTATACCGCTCCGCCGCAAGGCGGTTGGGTCGATGTGACGGGTGTTCTTCCCGGTGATCTGATCCCGCTGACCATCACGTCCGATCGTCCGTTCTTCCTCAACCGTGGAACCTGGTTGGCCAACTCCTACGGCGTCACGATCGAGTCCAAATGGGGAGGGATGTCCAACCTCTTCGGCGGTGAGGGCGGATTCGGCCTGCGGGCAAGTGGCGACGGTGAGGTAGTACTGGCCGTGTACGGCGCGATCGACGTCATCGACTTGCAGCCGGGCGAGACGATCACGATCGACACCGGTCACGTGGTCGCCTACGACCTCGGGATGAACTTCAATATGCGGCGCGCCGTTCAGGGACGCACCATTCAATCGATGAAGTCCGGCGAAGGATTTGTCTTCGACTTCACCGGCCCCGGACGCGTTCTCGCACAGACCCGCAACCCCAGCGCGTTTGCGGCGTGGCTCTCGGCGATCACCCCGGGCTGATCACCGTCCCGGTGGTGTTCAGCTCCAGCAATAGTCGGCCAGCAGAGCGCGTGAGTCCGGAACGAACGGCCACGACGGGTCTTGCAGGTGGACGCCGAGTTCTTTCGGCGTCCACCACCAACCTTCGGCGATCTCGCTGGGCTGATGAGCCATCGGACCGTCGTACCTGAGTTCGAACGCAAACAGGTGACAGCGCAACGGAGAATTGTTCCACTCGCCGTCCCAGGATTTTCGAGCGATCTCCGTCAGTTGGAGTGGCTGATCTGCCGTTCCGAAGATTCCGAGTTCTTCACCGACTTCACGAATCGCAGTTTCCTGCGGCGTCTCATCTGGATCGACGACGCCTCCGGCAAGACAGTCGTGATAGCCCCCGAATACTGCCTTCGTGTCGGTTCGGCGATGGACGTAGATACGAGAGCCGTCCATGGTGCGAACAAGGACGCCTGCGCTCGCGTGCCAGAGCCCACCCGAGTAGACGACGGAACGTGTTGCTCGGCCGATCGGATTACCCGTCCGGTCGTACACGGCGACTACCTCGTCCGCGGGATTGAGGTCTGCGGTGAGAGGTTGGTGCATTCCTCCAACTGTGCCACGGCTGTAGGCACCGCGCCGCAATCACATAGGCTCTTGTGTCATGCAGCGGATCATCGGTGTCGAGGTCGAATACGGAATATCTTCACCCAGTGAGCCGTCGGCGAATCCGATTCTCACTTCAACCCAGGCGGTGCTTGCCTACGCCGCCGCAGCGGGCGTGCCACGGGCCAAGCGCACACGCTGGGATTACGAGGTCGAATCTCCGCTCCGTGACGCCCGAGGCTTCGACCTGGGGCGCATGAGCGGCCCTGCACCGGTGATCGACGCGGACGAGATCGGCGCCGCGAACATGATTCTCACCAACGGGGCACGGTTGTACGTCGACCACGCCCATCCGGAATATTCGGCCCCCGAAGTCGCCGACCCGCTCGACGCCGTGATCTGGGACAAAGCCGGCGAACGCGTGATGGAAGCTGCTGCGCGGCACGCATCCAGCGTGCCCGGTGCACCACGGCTGCAGCTGTACAAGAACAACGTCGACGGCAAGGGGGCGTCGTACGGCACGCACGAGAATTACCTGTGCTCGCGCGATACCCCGTTCGCCTCGATCGTGACCGGCTTGACGCCGTTCTTCGCGTCCCGGCAGGTGATCTGTGGTTCAGGTCGTGTGGGTCTCGGTCAGTCCGGCGACGAGGCCGGATTCCAGCTTTCGCAGCGATCGGACTACATCGAGGTCGAAGTAGGCCTCGAGACCACGCTCAAGCGCGGAATCATCAACACCCGCGACGAACCGCATGCGGATGCGGACAAGTACCGCCGGCTGCACGTCATCATCGGCGACGCGAACCTCGCGGAGATGTCGACGTACCTCAAGGTGGGAACAACGGCGCTGGTACTCGACCTGATCGAGGCTGGTGTCGACCTCACCGATCTGCAGCTGGCACGTCCGGTCACCGCCGTCCACCACATCAGCCACGACCCGACTCTGCGCAAGACCGTGGCGCTGGCAGACGGACGTGAACTGACAGGACTTGCGCTGCAACGTATTTACCTCGAACGTGTCTCGAAGTTCCTGGACCGTGAGACCGATCGTGATCCGCGAGCGGACGACATCGTCGCCAAGTGGGCGATGGTTCTCGACCTACTCGAGCGCGATCCCATGGAGTGCGCGAACATCCTGGACTGGCCGGCCAAACTGCGTCTGCTCGAAGGTTTCCGCAATCGTGAGGGACTCGCGTGGTCGGCGCCGCGGTTGCATCTGGTGGATCTGCAGTACTCCGACGTGCGGCTCGACAAGGGGCTGTACAACCGCCTGGTTGCTCGTGGCTCCATGGAGCGGCTTGTCACCGAACAACAGGTTCTCGACGCGGTCATGAACCCTCCCACCGACACTCGCGCATACTTTCGCGGCGAGTGCCTACGTCGATTCGGTGCCGATATCGCGGCCGCGAGCTGGGATTCGGTCATCTTCGATCTCGGGGGCGAGTCGTTGATCCGAATCCCCACCCTCGAGCCGCTTCGCGGCACCAAAGCGCACGTCGGAGCGTTGCTCGACTCCGTCGACAGCGCCGCGGAATTGGTTGATCAGCTCACTCACTGAAATCAGCCGATGCGGCTCGCCGTCGCGTCTCTCCACACCTGACGGTGCCGCTCGGTAGGGTGAAGGTCCGAGCGGGATCAGTTACCGACTCTGCTGGGCCGAACAGGATGCTCGCGAGAGCTCCCTTCACACAAGGAGGTCGACGGCGATGGCTCAAGAACAGACGCAGCGTGCCGGTGGCGGCGAAGACGACGAAACCACTGGTGGCGACGGCAGCGCAGGCCAGGAACGTCGCGAGAAGCTGGCTGCAGAAACCGACGACCTGCTCGACGAGATCGACGACGTGTTGGAAGAGAACGCCGAGGACTTCGTCCGCGCCTATGTCCAGAAGGGCGGCCAGTGACGGTGGATCGCGCGCCCCGGATCACCGACGGGGACACACGGTTGAGCTTCGGCTCGAATCTGTCGTCATTCTCGGAATACCTTCGTGTGCATGCACCGGAGCATCTTCCGCAGAACCGCTTCGCCGACACAGGAGGTGTTGTCATGGGCGGGGGAGACATAGCTCCGCACGGCACCACCATCGTCGCGATCAGCTATGCGGGTGGTGTTCTGCTCGCCGGTGATCGCCGAGCGACGATGGGCAACCTCATCGCCAGCCGTGACGTGCAGAAGGTGTACGTCACCGACGATTACTCGGCTGCGGGTATCGCCGGAACGGCCGGGATCGCAATCGAACTGGTTCGGCTCTTCGCAGTCGAACTCGAACATTACGAGAAGATCGAAGGCGTTCCACTCACGTTCGACGGTAAGGCCAATCGACTTTCGTCGATGGTTCGCGGAAATCTCGGAGCAGCGATGCAGGGACTGGCGGTCGTGCCGCTGCTCGTGGGTTACGACCTGGACGCGGTCGATCCGTCAACGGCCGGCCGGATCGTCTCCTACGACGTCGTCGGTGGGCGATACGAGGAGCGCGCTGGATATCACGCAGTCGGGTCGGGTTCTCTGTTCGCGAAATCGGCGCTCAAGAAGCTGTATTCCCCGGGAATCGACGAGGACACTGCACTTCGATTCGCAGTCGAAGCGCTGTACGACGCAGCAGATGACGATTCGGCTACCGGTGGTCCCGATCTGACACGCGGGATCTATCCGACAGCGGTCACCATCACCTCCGCCGGTGCGGTGGAGTTGTCGACAACGCGGGCTGCCGAGATTGCCAGGGAGATCGTCGCGGCTCGCACTGCGACCGCGAGTCCGGAAGGGGAGTCTGCGCTATGACGATGCCGTACTACGCATCAGCCGAACAGATCATGCGCGATCGTTCGGAATTGGCGCGCAAGGGAATTGCCCGCGGACGCAGCGTCGTCGTTCTCACCTACCGCGACGGAGTTCTCTTTGTCGCGGAGAATCCGTCGCGGGCGCTGCACAAGGTCAGTGAACTGTACGACCGTCTCGGATTTGCTGCAGTGGGCAAGTACAACGAGTTCGAGAATCTGCGCCGCGCGGGCATCGTGCACGCGGACATGCGCGGGTACTCGTACGACCGTCGGGATGTCACGGGGCGTTCCCTCGCCAATGCGTACGCGCAGACGTTGGGAACGATCTTCACCGAGCAGCCCAAGCCGTACGAGGTCGAGATCTGCGTTGCCGAGATCGGCCGCTTCGGAAGCAGTACGCCGGCTCAGCTCTACCGGATCACGTATGACGGTTCCATCGCGGACGAGCAGGAATTTGTCGTCATGGGCGGTACAACCGAACCGATCGTGACGGCGATGCGTGAGTCGTACCAGCGAGACCTCGACCTCGAATCCGCGGTGCGGATCGCGGTAGGGGCGCTTCAAAAGGGTGGCCCGGCACCAGCCGGAACCACCGAGGCGGAACCGCGAACACTCGATGTGAGTGCGCTCGAGGTTGCTGTCCTCGACAGCAACCGTCCACGCCGCGCGTTCAAACGAATCGCTGGAACGGTTTTGGAAGGGATGCTTCCAGCTCCGGCAGCAACTGAGGATGCGCCGCCGGCTAACGGCGACGCACCCTCGTAGTTACTGCAGGTCTGGGAGTTACTGCGTGATTCTGTAGACGGCCACCGCGCCCGGTTCGGTGTCGAAATCGAACCGGCGCGCGTCTGCCACCACTTCGCCGTCGGTGGCGATGGCTACCGGTGAATCGGCCACCCGCACCGACATCGACGACACGAGTTCGCGTACGTAGACCCGCGAGCTGCCCAATGTTCCTGTGGCAGCTGCAAACAGAAGACGTGAGCGCGAGAACTTCTTGTCTGCGCGCAAGTAGCGGACGTCGAGTAGTCCACGGTTCATCTCCGGACGCGACATCGGCACCTGATCAGCGGGGGAGTATCGCCCGTTTCCGACGAACAGCATCCAGATTGTTGTCCGCTTTCCGTCGATGCTGACAGTCATCGGCTCCGCAGCCGCGAGAACACGGATCATTGCGGCGCCCGCGGCCGGCCACTTTCCGAATCGCGGTTCCCACTTCTCCCGCAGCCGCACGGCGTCCGGGTATCCACCCAGGCTCGCGGTGTTGAGAAAGCGCGCAGTCACACCGGAATCCGTGCGCACCACCGCGTGGTCGACAAATGCGGCCTGTCCCGACTCGACTGCCTGTGCGGTCTCCTCGACGTTCACCGCACCAACATCACGGGCGAAGTGGTTCAACGTTCCGCCGGGAAAAACCGCAAGGGGTAGGTCGTGCTTTGTTGCCGCGGTCGCGACCGTGACCACTGTTCCGTCGCCCCCGCATACACCCAACGCTTTCGGCGAGAGTTCGGGGATCTTGGCGTCGATCTGCATGTCGAAGTCGATGTCGGCGTCGAATTCGTAGATGATCGCTGCCGGTAGTGATTCTCGAATCGATTCGACGATCCCGTCGTCCTCGGAGCCCGAACCCGGATTGGTGAAGACCAGCAAGCCTTCTCCCCGAGAGAGCGCGGGAACTACGCACTCGGGTCCGAGTTCGGCGGGCTCTTCGTCGCGCACCGCCCACCAACGTCGTGTGCCGGCAGCGATTGCGCCGCCGACCGCGAGGCCGGCGAATACGTCGGACGGCCAGTGCACTCCGTTGTGAACGCGTGAGTACGCGACCGCTGCGGCCAATGGTGCGATGGCCGCGCCTGCCGCCGGGGATTCCATGGCCACTGCCGCGGTGAATGCCGCCGCTGACGACGAATGACCGGAGGGGAACGAGGACGACGTCGGAATGTCGACTCCTCGCTTCGGGCTCAGCCAGACACGCGCCGGTGGGCGCCGCCGGGGAAACAGGGGCTTGAGGATGCCGTTGGCCAGCGCGCTCGAACCGGCAAGTGCGAGCATCCCTCGTGCCGCGGCCCTCCTGGGCCGGCCACCGATCAGCGCGAGCAAGGCGGCGACGACCATCCACAAAACGCCGTGATCGGCCGCTCTGGAGAGAAACCGCATGGTCGGGTCGAGCACGGAAGGGCGCAGTGCTCCAGTGCTTTCCATGACTTTGACGTCGCTTCGGACAACTTTTCGGCGAATAAGGCTCACACCGTCACACTATGCCGCCGCCCGACGTTGTCGAGTCGTGACTTACGACGCGATCGAAGTACATGGGTGAACCTCGCATTCTGGTTGTACTGTCGAAGTGTGCAGAGACGAATCATGGGTATCGAGACGGAATTCGGCGTTACCTGCACCTTTCACGGGCACAGGCGACTGAGCCCCGACGAGGTTGCTCGTTACCTCTTCCGTCGTGTCGTGTCGTGGGGTCGCAGCTCCAACGTCTTCCTCCGCAACGGAGCCCGCTTGTACCTGGATGTGGGTTCGCATCCGGAGTATGCGACGGCCGAGTGCGACAGTCTCATCCAGTTGGTCAATCACGACCGAGCTGGTGAGCGTGTGCTCGAAGAACTGCTGATCGACGCCGAGGCGAGACTCGCCGAGGAGGGGATCGGTGGCGACATCTACCTCTTCAAGAACAACACCGACTCGGCCGGAAACTCGTACGGATGCCACGAGAACTTCCTCGTCGCGCGCGCCGGGGAGTTCTCCCGGATTTCGGATGTCTTGTTGCCGTTCCTCGTCACGCGCCAGTTGATCTGCGGCGCCGGCAAGGTGCTGCAGACACCGAAGGCTGCGACGTTCTGCCTCTCGCAGCGTGCGGAACACATCTGGGAAGGCGTCTCGTCGGCGACCACTCGCTCGCGTCCGATCATCAACACTCGCGACGAACCGCACGCGGACGCCGAGAAGTACCGCCGTCTCCACGTGATCGTCGGCGATTCCAACATGGCCGAAACGACGACGATGCTCAAGGTCGGTTCTGCAGCACTCGTGCTCGAAATGATCGAAGCCGGAGTTTCGTTCCGCGATTTCGCCCTGGACAACCCGATTCGTGCCATCCGCGAGGTCAGCCACGACGTGACCGGCAAGAAGCCTGTCCGGCTGGCCGGTGGACGTCAGGCCAGTGCTCTCGATATTCAGCGCGAGTACCACTCCAAGGCAGTCGAGCATCTGCGTAACCGCGAACCGGACCCGCAGGTCGAGCAGGTTGTCGATCTCTGGGGTCGTACCCTCGACGCCGTCGAAGCTCAGGATTTCGCGAAGGTCGACACGGAGATCGACTGGGTCATCAAGCGCAAGCTGTTCCAGCGCTACCAGGACCGTCACGGCTTCGATCTGTCCGATCCCAAGATCGCGCAGCTCGACTTGGCCTACCACGACATCAAACGTGGCCGCGGCGTCTTCGACGTGCTGCAACGCAAAGGCTTGGTCAAGCGGGTCACCGAGGACGAGACGATCGACGAGGCCGTCGAGAATCCGCCGCAGACCACCCGCGCCAAGCTGCGAGGGGACTTCATCACTGCAGCCCAGGCCGCCGGCCGGGACTTCACGGTCGACTGGGTTCACCTCAAGCTCAACGATCAGGCGCAAAGAACTGTGCTCTGCAAGGACCCTTTCCGTTCTGTCGACGAGCGTGTCGAGCGTTTGATCGCTTCGATGTAGGTCCCTCATTTTCGAGATGTACAAGACGGCAGGTCTGTTTTGCGGCGACGCGCCGGGCACGAAAGTGTCCGGCGCGCGTTCGGTTATCGGATAGCCACTAGGATTTCGGCGTGGCGACATCAAAAATCGAGCGGTTGATGAACCTGGTGATCGCATTGCTGTCCACCAGACAGTTCCTCACGGCGGAGAAAATCCGCGACAGTGTGGCCGGGTACAACGATTCCGCGAACTACGAAGCGTTCAGTCGCATGTTCGAGCGCGACAAGAACGAACTTCGTGACCTGGGTGTCCCTTTGGAAACCGGTCTGGCAGGACGGTTCTCGACGGTCGAGGGGTACCGGATCAATCGCAATGCCTACGAGCTTCCGGACGTGGACCTCACCAGCGAGGAATCTGCTGCCGTCGCCGTCGCTGTGCAGTTGTGGGAATCTCCGGAACTTATTTCGGCAGCCCAGAGTGCGCTGCTCAAACTCCGAGCAGCCGGCGTGCAGGTCGACGCAGAAGTCAGTGCCGCACCGGTTACTGCGATTCCCGCACGCACCCGCGGCTCGGAGCCCGCTCTCGGAAAGCTGCTTGCAGCGGTCGACGCCGGCCGAGCAGTTCATTTTCAGCACCGTGGTGCATTGAACGAACCGTTCACCGAACGCACCGTCGAACCGTGGGGCGTCGTCACGCACAACGGCAAGTGGTACCTGGTCGGGCACGACGTCGACCGTGATGCGGTGAGAACCTTCCGGCTCTCCCGGATCGGTGACGACGTCAGGGAGTTCGGGCCCGCCGGATCGGTCCACAAACCCGAGGGTGTCGATCTTCGCGAGGTCGTCGACCGGGTGACCGGGTCGGGCGTGGTGACCGGGACCGCTACGGTGTGGGTCGCAGACGGTCGCGCACACGAGCTTCGCCGGCTTGCGACGGCGTCGTCCGATCGGCGGTTGACCGATCGCGACGGCAGCGTGCTGTCCATCCCCGTCCGATCCTGGGAGTGGACCGCTCGGTTGATCGCCGGACACGGGGTGGATGCACTGGTGTTGGACCCACCGGATTTGCGTGCGGAAGTCGTCGCGAAGCTACGCGCCGCGGCGAGCCCGATCACCGGCAACGACGGACAGGGGGAGAACTGATGAGCAATCGACTGTCATCTCGGTTGGCGCGGCTGCTCAACCTCGTGCCGTACTTCATCGCGAATCCGGGCATCAGTCCCGCCGAGGCTGCCGAAGAACTCGGTGTCAGCACCACTCAACTGATGACCGACCTCAATCAGCTGTGGGTCTGTGGACTGCCCGGCTACGGTCCGGGCGATCTCATCGACCTGTCTTTCTCCGAGGAAAGCATCGAGGTCACGTTCTCGGCCGGAATCGATCGCCCGTTGCGCCTGACCTCAACGGAAGCGACTGCATTGCTGATCGCGCTTCGATCATTGGTGGAAATGCCGGGCATGGTCGATCCGTCTTCGGCCCAGCGCGCTATCGCGAAGATCGAGGACGCAGCAGGCTCGGCCGCGGCGCGAGCCGTCGGCCAGGATCGCAGTACTTCGCCGGCTCCGGATATTGCCGAAGACCCGATCGCCGCGACGGTCAGAGCCGCGCTCGCCGACAAGACCGCCCTTCGATTGACGTATTACTCGGCCTCGCGCGACGCGGTTTCGGAGCGCATCGTCGATCCCGTTCGTATCGTGTTGGTCGACAACTACAGCTACCTCCAGGCCTGGTGTCGCCAAGCCGAGGGTGTGCGGTTGTTCAGATTCGATCGGATCGACGCAGCAGTCCAACTCGACGAACCTGCCGATCCTCCGCCACAAGCCCTCGAGGAGGATTCGAATCTCGAGTTGTTCAGCGGCGACGGTTCCCTTCCGGAAGCACGGTTGTTCATCACCAAAGAATGGGTGTGGATGCTCGACTACTACCCGATGGACGTCGTGCACGTGGACGACGACGGGTCGGTCGAGGCGACGATGAGTTTCGGAACTCTCGAATGGATGGCAAGGCTGGTCCTCGGGTTCGGTGAGGGTGTTCGGGTCCTGCATCCGCCGGAATTGGTCTCCGAAGTCCACGATCGGGCCGTTGCGGCACTTGACGCGTACGACGTAATCGGTTCGTAAAACTTCGGGAAACTTCACCCTCAGTGAGTTCGCAGGAAACAAACAGGTAAAAGGTAGCTGAAGTAAGTGCTTTGACACCTCCGAGCGCCGGTTGTGTCCGGTAGCATCGAGGAATCTGATCATGGGAGGTCGTTATGGGTGCAATGCAGCCGATGCATTGGCTGATTGTCGCTGTTGTCGTCGTAATTCTGTTCGGGTCGAAGAAGCTTCCCGATGCAGCACGCGGTTTGGGTCGTTCCCTCCGCATCTTCAAGAGCGAAGTCAAGGAAATGCAGAACGACGATGCGGCGCCCGCAAGCGCGCCGGTCGCACAGCCTGCTCCGGCACAGTTGCCGACGGCCAACACCGCGGTGGTCGCAAACGGTGCAGCAGCACCTGTTGCGCAGCCGACCGAAGTCAAGCCGCTCTAGTACACACTGCGTTCTAGCCGGGGTGAAATATTCGTTCACCCCGGTTGTCTGCTGACCAAGACCAGGATGCACAGTGCGTATTCCGTTAGACCCGCGTAACCGCAAGCGGAAGGTCAATCCAGACGGCACCATGTCGTTGGTCGACCACCTGTACGAATTGCGGACTCGTTTGTTGTTCGCATTCCTCGGCGTGATCATCACCACGGCGTTCGGCTTCTTCTGGTACTCACACTCGATACTCGGTCTCGAGAGCCTGGGCGATCTGCTTCGCGGACCGTATTGCGAGCTTCCGTCCGAGAGTCGCGCCAACCTCAGCACCGACGACGCGTGCCGATTGCTGGCGACCGGGCCGTTCGAGCAGTTCATGCTGCGATTCAAAGTGGCGCTCACCGCCGGTATCGTCCTTGCCTGCCCGGTGTGGCTGTACCAACTGTGGGCATTCATCACCCCGGGCCTCTACGCAAAGGAACGTCGATACGCGGTCGGATTCGTCACCGCCGGTGCTGCATTGTTCATCCTCGGCGCGATCCTGGCGTACCTCGTCGTGGCAAAGGCTTTGCACTTCCTCCTGACCATCGGCGACAACGTCCAGATCACCGCGCTCAGTGGTTCGGAGTACTTCGGCTTCATCATCAATCTGCTGCTGATCTTCGGTGTCAGCTTCGAGATTCCGTTGCTCGTGGTCGTACTGAACTTTGCCGGCATTCTGACGTACGAGCGTTTGAAGGCCTGGCGTCGAGGATTGATCTTCGGGCTGTTCGTTTTTGCCGCAGTTGCCACCCCGGGTTCGGATCCGTTCTCGATGCTGGCGCTCGCATTGGCCCTGACGCTTCTCTTCGAGGTCGCGGTCCAGATCGCTCGCCTCAACGACAAACGTAAGGCCAAGCGATCCGGTGAAGACTGGGGCGCAATCTCCGACGAGGAAGCTTCCTCCATCTCGGCTCCGTCCGATCTGAACGAGGCTTTCGACAATCCGACCAAACCCAAGGCCGAATCGAGTGGATTGTTCGGACGTAAGTCCAAGCCCAAGGCTCCGGCCGCGAAGAAATCCGACACCGCCGGCGACAACGCACCAGGTCAGGATTTCACTGACACGCTCTGAGCGCCGTGCCACCACGTCGGCGGCGTGTGAAACCCTGACGAGGTGGTTATGAACAAGAGTGAACTGAGCACGTTTGCGTCCAGCCTGAAGTTCGAACTCGATCCATTCCAGGTGAAGGCATGCGTTGCGCTCGAAGCGGGCCACGGTGTCCTTGTCTGCGCACCAACCGGCGCAGGCAAGACCGTGGTCGGTGAGTTCGCTGTCCATCTGGCTCTCGCGGCCGGCCGCAAGTGTTTCTACACGACGCCGATCAAGGCATTGAGCAATCAGAAGTACGCAGAGCTCGTCGAGCGCTACGGCGCGAGCGAGGTCGGCCTGCTGACGGGCGATTCGAGCATCAACTCCGACGCACCGGTGGTCGTCATGACCACCGAAGTCCTGCGGAACATGCTCTACGCCAACTCCGAGGCACTGCGCGGGCTTTCGCACGTCGTCATGGACGAAGTGCACTACCTGGCCGACCGGTTCCGTGGGGCGGTGTGGGAGGAAGTGATCCTGCATCTGTCCGAGGATGTTCGCCTGGTGAGCTTGTCGGCGACCGTGAGCAACGCCGAAGAGTTCGGCGCCTGGATGGAAACCGTCCGCGGCGACACCAGCGTGGTCGTGGACGAGACGCGGCCGATCCCGCTGTGGCAGCACATCATGGTCGGTCGACGGATCTTCGATCTCTTCGACAGTCGTAGTCATCCCGCCGCTGGGCCGAAGACTGTACTCGTCGACCAGGATCTGGTTCGCCACGTCAAGCAGCGTCAGGCGCTCGAACGCGTCGAGAGCTGGCAGCCGCGTGGCCGCGGACGGCGTGGCAGCTACCAGAGTTCCAACGATTTCCGGCCCTTGCCGCGACCTGAGGTCATCGCTCAACTCGATCAGTCCGGACTGCTCCCGGCGATCACCTTCATCTTCAGCCGCGCCGGTTGTGATGCGGCACTTGCACAGTGCCTGCGGTCCAGACTCGATCTCACTTCGCCGGAGCAGGTTCGCGAGATCGACACCATCATCGAGAAGCACACCGGGGAACTACCCGAAGAAGATCTCGAAGTCCTCGGATATCGGGACTGGTGCAAGGCACTGCGACGCGGACTGGCCTCCCACCACGCGGGCATGCTGCCGGCATTCCGCCAGACAGTCGAGGAACTGTTCGTCAAGGGTCTCGTGCGAGCGGTCTTCGCGACCGAGACGTTGGCCCTCGGTATCAACATGCCGGCACGCACCGTGGTGCTCGAAAGACTGGTCAAGTACAACGGCGAGACGCATGCCGAACTGACGCCGGGGGAGTACACGCAGCTGACCGGTCGGGCCGGCCGTCGCGGCATCGACGTCGAAGGACACGCTGTTGTGTTGTGGCAGCCCGGGGTCGAGCCGACGGATGTCGCCGGCTTGGCGTCGACACGGACGTTCCCGCTCCGCAGTTCGTTCCGCCCCTCGTACAACATGTCGATCAACCTCGTCGAGCGCATGGGAGCGGCCGATTCACGCAAGCTGCTCGAGCGTTCCTTCGCACAGTTCCAAGCGGACCGCTCGGTGGTCGGCCTGGTGCGTGGCATCGAACGGAACGAAGAAGCACTGAAGGGTTTGCAGGAGAAACTCGGTGGTGCAGACGGCGAGTACTTCGAATACGCGTCGTTGCGTGAGCGGCTCAGTGCGCGCGAGCGGGCGCTCGAACGTAAGGGCCGCGAGGATCGCCGCGAAGATGCGGTGGAGTCCCTCCGTGCACTCACCCGCGGTGACGTGATCGCGATTCCCATCGGTCGTCATTCCGGAGTGGCCGTGGTCCTCGTTCCGGACAACGATCCGAAAGACCCCCGTCCGCTGGTTCTGACTGCCGATCAGTGGGCCGGCCGACTCTCCTCGAGCGATTTCCCGGAAGCAGCCGAGGCTTTGGGAAAGATGCGCCTACCCAAGCATGTCGATCACCACACCGCCCGGATTCGGCGCGATCTGGCCTCGGCGTTGCGTAGCACCGGAATCAGCGCCCCTCGGCGGAAGAAGCGTCACAAGGCGGGTGCGTCCGAAGACGCCGAGGTCGCTACTTTGCGACGCGCTATTCGCTCGCATCCGTGCCACAGCTGGCCCGATCGTGAACATCTGAGCCGGATCGGTGAGCGCTACAACCGATTGGCCCGGGAAACGCAGTCGATGAGGGAAAAGGCTGCGGCCACCACAAACTCGTTGGCGCGGACGTTCGACCGAATCATCGCGCTACTCAAAGAGCGTGAGTACATGACTGCCGAAGCAGCGCCCGAAGTCACCGAATCCGGACGACGACTCAGTCGCATCTATTCGGAAAGCGACCTTCTGGTGGCCGAGTGCCTGCGGACCGGTGCGTGGACAGGTCTCAGCCCGGCCGAACTGGCGGCAGTCGTGTCCTCGGTGGTCTACGAATCACGTCGAGACGGCGACACGGTCGATCGGGTGCCGACAGCGGCACTTCGTCACGCGCTCAACGACACTCAACGACTGTGGAGCGAATTGCGGTCCGACGAAATTCGCCACAAGCTGCCGCCGACGCGCGAACCCGATCTCGGATTCGTCACTGCCGTTTACCACTGGGCTAGTGAAAATTCGCTGGTCGACGCTCTGATCGCAGCCGGAGTGCAAGGCCGCGCGCTGTCTGCGGGTGATTTTGTCCGGTGGTGTCGTCAGGTGATCGACCTCCTCGATCAGGTCCGCCTGACATCGACGGACGCCGACGTGGCGAAGACCGCGGCGCGGGCGGTAGCTGCGATTCGTCGCGGGGTAGTTGCTGTCGACGCAGCATGACCACAACTATGTGGTTTGATTCGCAGACTGGTATTTCGAGTGGGAGGCGAACATGAGCGGGCCTTACGGACCGAACGATCCGAATCGGCAATGGGGTCCTGGTGATCAGCAGCAGCCGAACGAGCAGCAGTGGGGGCAGAATCCCCAGCAGCCGGGCGGTCAGCAGCAGCCTGGTCAGCAGCCCGGCCAGCAACAGCCGTGGGGTCAGCCGCAACAACAGCCCGGTCAGCAACAGCCTTGGGGCCAGCCTGCCTACGGTCAGCCTGGGCAGCCGGGTGGTCAGCCTGCGTACGGCCAGCCCCAGCAACCAGGCCAGGCGCAGCCTGGTCAGCAACAGCCTTGGGGCCAGCCTCAGCAACAACCTCCGGCTCAGCCGTGGGGTCAGCCCGGGCAACAGCAGGCACCGGATGCAACCCAGGCGTGGGGTCAGCCTCCTGCTGCCGCGCCTCAGCAGGCGTGGGGCGCCGCGACTCCCGGCCAAGCACCGGGACAACAGAACCAGTGGAACCAGGCTCAGCCGTTCCCGAGTCCCGGTGCGCCCGGAAACCAGGCGGGTACGTCGAAGAAGCCCCTGATCTTCGGTGCGATCGGTGTTCTCGTTGTTCTGGCGGCTGTCGTGGTTGCCCTGGTGTTCGGTGTATTCGGCAAGAACACACTCGATCAGAGCGCGGCTCAGGCCGGCGTCGAGAAGATCGTCACCGAGTCCTACGGGGCAAAGAACGTGAGCAATGTTCAGTGCCCCGCGGACCAGGAAGTCAAGTCAGGCAACAAGTTCACCTGCACGCTCTCGATCGCGGGCGTGAAGTCGAACGTGACCGTGACGTTTGTCGACGACAACGGCACGTACGAGGTCAGCCGCCCGAGCTGACGCTCTACTGGTCGGAACGGCCTGCCGCCGCAGCCTTCAGCGCGGCGGCAAGCCGGCCGGCCGAGCGTTCGATGTTCAGTGAAGCGGCCACTTCCTCGAAGCGTGCGGGATCGACGGGGGTCGCCGGGAGTCGGTCGTCCTTCGAGAACTGAACGTCCGCGTCGCGAACTACTCGTACCACCGGCAACGCAGCGTCGAGGTATGCCATTGCCTCAGGTGAGGTGAGTTTCGCGCGAATTCCCTTGGCCATATCCGATTCGGGGTCAGCCGCGGCCGCACGAAGTCCGGCCAACGAGCCGTAGCGCAGCATCAGCGTCGACGCAGTCTTCTCACCGACACCCTTGATGCCGGGTAGACCGTCGGAGGCGTCTCCGCGCAGTACCGCGAGTTCGGCGTAAGCCTCGCCCGCACGGTCTCCGGGTACCCCGTACTTCTCGGCGACCTCGACCGGTCCGAACAGTTCCGCCTTGGACAAACCGCGGCCGACGTAGAGAACACGAACGGGCACGTACTCGTCGGTGACGACCTGCAGAAGGTCGCGGTCACCACTGACGACGACGGTGAGATCTTCGCGCTCGGTGGCGGCAAGCGTTCCCAGTACGTCGTCGGCTTCGAGTCCGACCGCACCCGCCGTCGCGATACCCGCTGCAGCGAGCACGTCCATGATCATGTCGACCTGAGGCGTCAACGTGTCCGGAACTTCTTCGGACGCACCGTCAGAGCCTTCCTCGACGCGATGCGCTTTGTACGTCGGGACTGCATCGACGCGGAACTGCGGTCGCCAGTCCAAATCCAGGCACACGGCGAGACGACTCGGCTGGTGTTTGGTGATCAGGGAAGCAACCATGTCGGTGAATCCGCGCACCGCGTTGACAGGTCTGCCGTCGGGGTCGACGAATGACTCGGGCAGCGCGTAGAACGCACGAAACCACAGGCTGGCACCGTCGAGGAGAAGCAATGGCCCACTCATGGTCACCATCCTGCCAGTCGGCACTAACCTGTAAGCCATGACGTCTCCAGCCGAACAGGATTCCCGATTCTCCAGCGCCGTGTACGGCGCACGTATCGCTCGTGCCGCCGAGTTGGCTCGATCAGCAGGTCTCGACGGTCTGGTGGTGACTCCCGGTCCGGATCTGCGGTACCTGACGGGTTCTCGGGCTGACTCGTTCGAGCGCTTGACCGCGTTGATCATCGCCGCGGACACGGCGAAGGCGTCCGTTGTGCTTCCTCGCTTGGAGTTGGCGTCGCTGAAGGAATCGGCGGTGGGCGATCTCGGGTTGACCGTCCTCGACTGGGTCGACGGTGTCGATCCGTATGCGATTGTGGCGTCGCAACTTCCGGCCGGCGCCAAGGTTGCGGTGACGGATGCGATGCCCGCGCTGCATCTGATCCCGCTCGCAGACACGTTGGGTGCGTTGCCGATCCTCGCCACCGGAGTGTTGCGTGAATTGCGGATGGTCAAGGACGACGCCGAGATCGAGGCGTTGCGACGGGCTGGCGCGGCGATCGATCGTGTTCACGCTCGCATGGCCGAGTTCTTGATCGTCGGCCGCACGGAAGCCGAAGTGGGTGAGGCGATTTCAGCCGCGATTCTCGAAGAGGGGCACACCGAGGCCGCGTTTGTGATCGTCGGATCGGGCCCGCACGGTGCCGATCCGCACCACGAGGTTTCGGACCGGGTGATCGAGAGCGGTGACGTCGTGGTGATCGACATCGGTGGACCGGTCGAGCCTGGATACAACTCGGACTCCACCCGCACGTACAGCATGGGGCAGCCGTCCGCCGAAGTAGCAGCACAGTTCGCAGTACTCGAAGCGGCGCAGCAGGCTGCGGTCGACTCGGTGCGGCCAGGAGTATCCGCAGAATCCGTGGACGTTGCCGCCCGCGAAGTGCTTGCCGCACAAGGGCTTGCAGAGGTCTTCGTTCACCGCACCGGTCACGGTATCGGACTGTCCGTACACGAGGAGCCGTACATCGTCGAGGGCAACACCATCGAACTCGTCGAAGGTATGGCGTTCAGCATCGAACCGGGAATCTACTTCCGCGGCAATTGGGGCGCCCGTATCGAGGACATCGTCGTCGTGACCGCCGACGGTTGCGAGTCGTTCAACAACCGTCCGCACGGCCTGACGGTCCTCGACTGATCAGCTTTCCTTGAACGCCGCGGACCCGAGTATGCGTGTGACGTCGATTTCGATGACCACACGCGCGGGGTTGACCCGTGGCTGGCGGTACCGCTCGGCGTAACGCCGAACGGCGTCAGCCACGGAGTCCGCGTCGGTGAGCACGCGTGCAGGCCCCTCGAGCGTGAGCCAGCGCCCACCGTCGACCGAACTGACGGCGGCGTATCCACCCCGGGCGGCGTTGATCGCCTTCTGCGAACCACCGCTGGTGATCACGCGCGCCTTTCCGGCTTCCTGATCCCAGGTGAATCCGACGGCTACGACGTGCGGGGTGCCGTTCGGACGCAACGTCGTGAGTGTCGCGAGGTGGTATTCGCCGACGAACTTCAGCCCGTCTTCGGTGAGAGTCTGCTGTGACGATGGCGTGGTGGAGGGGGTGAGCGTCATGCCACGACGGTAATCCAGGACACTGGAGCGGTGACTGCGGGTGCGAACGCGAATGATATCGAGACAGTGCTGCTACTCGGTGGACGAAGTGAGATCGGCCTCGAGATCGCGGTGAGGCTCGCGCCGGGCCGCAACATCGTTCTGGCTGCCAGACGCAGCGGAGAGCTGTCGGAGCAGGAGCAGATGCTCAAAAACGCCGGCGCTGTCGACGTCTCGACCGTCGAGTTCGACGCCGACGCCGTGGAGACTCACGGAGACCTCCTCGGCGCCGTGGTCGCCGAGCACGGCCGGATTTCGGTTGCCGTGCTGGCTTTCGGAATTCTCGGCGATCAAGCGCGTGCCGAATCCGACGCGGCGCACGCGGTAGCTGTGGTGCACACCGACTACGTGGCTCAGATCAGCATCCTTACTCACCTCGCGGAGATCATGCGCCGACAGGGAACCGGAAAGATCGTGGTGTTCTCGTCCGTCGCCGGCGTTCGGGTTCGCCGCGCCAACTACGTCTACGGGAGCGCAAAGGCCGGCTTGGACGGGTTTGCCAGCGGCCTCGGCGACGCACTGCACGGTTCGGGTGTTCAATTGATGCTGGTACGGCCGGGATTTGTCATCGGCAAGATGACCGAGGGAATGTCGCCTGCCCCGATGTCGAGCACCCCGTCGCAGGTCGCCGACGCCGTCGTACGGGGACTGAACTCCGGGGCGACGCGTGTGTGGGTACCGCGAATTCTGCAGCCGGTGTTCTTCGTCATGCGGCTTCTGCCTCAGACGATCTGGCGCCGGATGCCGCGATGACCACACACCCGGTGGTGATCGTCGGTATCGGTGCCGACGGCTGGGAAGGGCTGTCCGAGAGCGCAAAGGGCGCGGTTCTGGGCGCGGAGGTCCTGATGGGATCACCGCGCCAGTTGGACTTGGTTCCGACTACGCATCTCGGGGCACGGCGAGCGCACACCAGACTGACCTGGCCGTCTCCGATGATTCCGGCCTTGCCGTCGATGTTCGCCGAGAGCGCCGATCGCAGAGTGTGTGTACTTGCGAGCGGTGACCCGATGTTCCACGGTCTCGGGGTGACTTTGGTGCGGCTGCTCGGCGCGGACAATGTGCGAGTGATCTCCCACCCGTCGTCGGTGGCATTGGCGAGCGCGCGAATGGGATGGGCATCGGCCGAGATCGACGTCGTGAGCCTGGTCAACCGAGACTCGGCGACCGTGTTGGCTGCCGTGACCGACGGCGCCCGCCTGCTGGTTCTGAGCAACGGGCGCTCGACTCCGGGGGAGGTGGCGAGGTTGTTGTCCGGCGCGGGGTTCGGTCGATCGATCGTGACCGTGCTGGCCCAGCTCGGTGGAGCCGGGGAATCGCGGACCGTCACCGTCGCAGACGAGTGGGATCACGCGGACGAGGACGTGGACGCGTTGAACGTTCTCGCCGTCGAGTGCATCTCGGCGGATCTTCCGATACGGCTGACTCGAATCCCGGGGCTACCGGATGCTGCGTTTGTCGGCGACGGTCAGATGACCAAGCAGGAGATCCGCGCATTGACGTTGTGTGCACTCGCTCCGGCGCCGGGAGAACACCTCTGGGACGTCGGCGGAGGGTCGGGAACCGTCGCCATCGAGTGGATGAGAACCCACCCGCGTTGCACTGCAACAGCATTCGAGAAGGTGGCGAGCCGGGTATCGCAGATCGGTGCCAATGCACTCAATCTCGGTGTGCCTGCGTTGGCAGTGAAAGGGACCGCGCCCGAGGCGTTTGCGGAAGAGGTTCGGCGTCCCGATGCGGTGTTCGTCGGCGGCGGCGTCACGCAACCGGGAATGCTCGAAGCGTGCTGGGAGCAGTTGAGCGTGGGCGGGCGTCTGGTTGCCAACGCCGTGACTGCCGAGTCCGAGTCGTTGCTGCTCGGCTGGATGAGTCGCCACGGTGGGACGCTGCGACGCTTTCAGGTGCAGCGCGCCGAGCCTTTGGGGGCATTCAACGTTTGGCGACCGCAACTTCCGGTGGTCCAATGGTCCGTCACAAAAAGTCAGCCGTCTGCAGGCGCAGACACAGATACGCCGGAGGAATCCACACAATGACCGTTCATTTCATCGGTGCGGGTCCCGGTGCGGCAGATCTGATCACCGTCCGCGCGCAACGCATCATCGCTGCGAGCCCGGTGTGCTTGTACGCCGGCAGCCTTGTTCCAGCGGAGTTGCTCGAGTGGTGCCCGGTCGGAGCGCAGGTCGTGGACACCGCTCGCCTGAGCCTGGACGAGATCACCGCGATCCTTGTCGAAGCGCATTCGGCCGGGCTGGACGTCGCGCGTCTGCATTCCGGTGATCCGTCGATCTTCAGTGCAGTGGCCGAGCAGGCTCGTCGCCTGGACGCAGCGGGTGTCGATTTCGACATGATTCCCGGTGTTCCTGCATTTACCGCGGCAGCGGCTGCACTGGGGCGTGAGCTGACCGTCCCAGGCGTCTCGCAGACCATTGTTCTCACTCGAGTCTCCACCTTGTCGACGGCAATGCCGGAGGGCGAGGATCTGCGGTCCCTGGGCCGCAGCGGCGCAACGATGGTGGTTCACCTCGGCGCTCATCGCATCGAACAGATCGCATCCGAGTTGGCCGACAATTACGGCGAGGACTGCCCGGTGGCGGTCGTCGCCTTCGCCTCGCGGCCCGAGGAGATCGTTGTTCGAGGCACTTTGAAGACGATCGTCGAACTTGTTCATGCAGCCGGCATCACGAAGACGGCCGTTGTGATCGTCGGCCGAGTGTTGACTGCTGAAGGATTCCCGGACAGTTACCTCTACTCGGCAGCGCGTGAGAGAAGCACACACTGACCCCGACGGGTACTCGTCGTCGCGTACTCCTGCTCGGCGGCACGGGTGAAGGTCGAGTGATCGCTTCTCGGTTGGCCGGTTCAGCCGACCTCGAAGTTGTCACATCGCTGGCCGGCCGGGTTCGTGATCCTCGATGGCCGGAGGGGGAAGTGCGTATCGGCGGGTTCGGGGGAGCCGACGGGCTCTCGGAGTGGCTGTCGGCCAATGATATTCGTGCAGTGCTGGACGCCACGCATCCGTTTGCCGCTCGCATCACCAAGAATGCATTCGACGCGTGCCGCGCGAATTCCGTTCCGTACGCCATGTACCGACGCCCGCCGTGGCGCGAGCAACCCGGCGACACTTGGCTTCCCGTACGCGGTCTCGATCATGCCGCAGAATTGGTGCCGACGGTCGGCTCACGCGCTTTTCTGACGATCGGGAGGCAAGGAGTTTCGGCGTTCGGCCGTGTGAAGGACGTCTCGTTTCTCGTGCGTTCCATCGATCCGCCTTCAGGGACAGTGCCACCTCATTCGCAATTGCTGCTCGCACGTGGCCCATTCGACGTCGAAGCGGAAGTCGATCTGATGAGAACTCACGGCATCGACGTCGTCATCACCAAGAACAGTGGCGGCGAGCAGACGTACGCAAAGATCGCCGCAGCCAGGCAGTTGTCGATCCCGGTTATCGTCGTCGAACGACCACCGATTCCGGCGACCGCTCCCGCATTCGACAGCGAAGCCGGGGCGGTGGACTGGCTCACGGCTTTCGGTAGTGGAACGGCACTGTGAAGCCGACATCGCGTTCGCTTCAGGTTCGTCTAAGGTTCCGTGACCATACTGGAGGGATGTTGGGATCTTTCGACGCCGCACTGCGGGACCGCGCATGAGAGTGTCGGTTCCCGGAATGAGCCGTCGAAAACCATCGGGAATTCACGTCCGGACGCTCCATGCGCGCGTGAAATTGCTGACTGCAGGCCTGGTGGCGATCGCGGTGATCGTGTCGGCGTCGGCGGTGTACATCGTGTTCAACGCGTATTTGCAAGGCAACGTCGATCGACAACTCGAGCGCACGAGTGACGCGATCACCGACACCGTCAATTTCGGCGGTGTCACACCGGTTCTGGGATTGACGGCCGGCGCGGATACAGCGGTCATCCAGGCGGTGGGGCTTCTCACTGCCGACGGCGCCTTGGTGACGGCGACTCCCGGTCTGCCGCCGTTCAGCACCAGCGCAGACGCCATCAGGTCGATCGCCGACGGCAATTCGTCGCAGACAATCGCAACCGTCGATGCGTATCGAATTCTTGTCGAGCCCTCGGTTGCGGGCCAGACTTTGGTTGTCGCGCAATCCCTGGGGCCGACGCGTTCGGTTCTCAAGCGACTCGCAGTGGTGTTGGCGGCACTCGGGGCGGCCGGGATCGCACTCGCTTATGCGGCCGGAGATGCTGTGGCACGCACAGGATTACGGCCGATTGCGCGACTCACTGCGGCAACGCGGCGAGTTGCCGAAACGGATGATCTTGCGCCGATCCCGGTGACCGGTGACGACGAATTGGCGTCGTTGACAGTCAGTTTCAATCGGATGCTCGGGACGTTGTCGGAATCGCGGGCACGCCAGAGAAGTCTGATCACCGAAGCGGGCCAGGACCTTCTGGCTCCGTTGACTGCGCTGCGCACCAATATCGAGTTGTTGATGTCCTTCGATACCAAGTCCGGCGCGATTTCCGAAGCAGATGCAACGCAGTTGCGCGAAGAAATCACCGACCAGATGATGGAGTTGACGCTCCTCGTCGGAGAGTTGGTGGACCGTGCGCGGGTTGACGAAAGCACGTTGGGGAGAGGAGATTCCCTCTAAATCGGACGTCTGACCAGCGACTTTGTTGCATTCGTAATTGAAGCAATGGAAGAAGCGCTGGTAATGTGGGGCAATTGTGAAGTTTTTGGGTATAGCTGGAGTGTGGCGCGAACCGTGGGGTTTGCTGGGCGGGGGCCTTTGGAGGACGAGAGGGATTCAGTGGTCAAGCAAGCACGCGCCGAGCTGACTCGGCAGCAAATCGTTGCCGGCGCGGCCGCGCAGTTCGAGAAGACTGGTTACGGCAGCACCAGCATGGCCGACATAGTCTCGGGGGCCGGTACTACCAAGGGCGCGTTGTACTTCCATTTCGCGTCGAAGGACGAGCTCGCGCAATTCATCATTGCCGAACAGCATCGGCTCTCGATCGAGTCGGTGCAGGCGATTTCCGCGACGGGCAAGGACCCGTTGGAACAGATGATCATGCTGACGCACGAAATGGCACGCCAGATCGTTGATGAGCCGATCGTTCGCGCGGGCATTCGCCTCACGCTGGAACTGAGCACGTACGAGGGGCCGGTGGAACCGTACGCCGAATGGATCTCGGCAATCACCGCTCTCACCGCCAGAGCTCAGGCGGAAGGTGAAATCCGAAAATCGGTCAGCGCAGAATCGTTCGGCAGGTTCATGCCCTCGGCATTCACCGGGGTACAGCTGGTTTCGAACGTTCTCACCCGACGCTCGGATCTTCCGGATCGTGTCGACGAGATGTGGCAGATCCTGCTTCCGGGAATCGTCAGCGACGAACTTTCCGGTGACATCGAGCGCCTCGTCAAGTCGCGGTGGACTCCGGCGGCGGCGTAGCCTGCGGGATATGGCCGTCAGGCGGATAGTTTCGGATCTGTCGAGTAGTTCGCTCGAGGCCGCGCAGCGCTTCTACACCGAAGTGCTGGGCCTCGAAGTCGTCATGGATCACGGGTGGATCGTGACGTTGGCTTCGCCGACGGATCCGTCCTTGCAGATCAGCGTCATGACGCACGACGCTCATGCACCCGTCGTGCCGGACGTCTCCGTTGAGGTGGATGATCTCGATGCGGCGTACGAGGCCGCGGTGCAGCGCGGCGACACCATCGTCTATCCCGTCACCGAGGAGCCGTGGGGTGTACGCAGGTTCTTCGCTGCCGACCCCGACGGTCACGTGATCAACATCCTCAGCCATCGACGCGAGCAATGATGGCGTCCGGCCCGGGCGGGCTGACGTACCTCGAGGTGGGCGCAACGTCAGGCGTACTCCCCGCCGGCTATCACCACGTTCACGAGAGCGCGACGGTCGGATCCGGACGTGAGGATTTCGAGGTTGCCGCTCGTACAGTCGCGAATTGGGGAATGCACCGCGGAGCTGGTTTGACCGTCCGGGCGGCAGCCCCGACCGCGGCGGCGGGTCAGGATGCGACTTTCGGACTCGGTCCGGTGTCGATCCCAGTTCGAATCGTCTACGTCGTCGACGAACCCAATCGCAAGGGATTCGCGTACGGAACCCGCGCCGGCCACCCCGAATGCGGCGAAGAACTGTTTGTCGTCCAGTTCGACGAGGCCAGCCAAGCGGTTCGTATCGAGATCGTTGCGTTCTCCAAGCCCGGAACGTGGTGGGTGCGTCTCGGCGCTCCGATCGGACGTCGAGTACAGGCGTTTGTCACGCGCCGCTACATCCGTACAGTCCGCGAGAGCGTCGACCGATCGCGGGTCTGACCCGTTGTCGGTGTCAATTCAATCCAGCGTACGAATGTAACCCCGACACGACGTAGTTGATTGCAAACATGTTGAAAAGCATCGTTGCGAGCGCAGCAACATTTATCCATGCCGCACGCATGTTCTTGAACCCGGCCGTAGCACGCGCATGGAGGTACGCGGCATAGAGAACCCAGGAGATGAACGAGACCGTCTCCTTGGGGTCCCAGCCCCAGAAACGTCCCCACGCGGCTTCCGCCCAGATTGCCCCGCAGATTACCCCGATGCTGAACAGCGGGAACCCGACGATCGTTGTTCGGTAGGCCACGCGGTCAAGCAATTCGGATGACGGCAGCCTGGCCGCAATCCAACGCAACGCGGGATTCTTTGACTGCGGACCTACCTCGGCAATCATGAAAAGTGCGCTGACCGCACTTGCGAACGTAAGGATGCCGGAGGCGGCGACGATGATCGTGACGTGTACGCCGATCCAGTACGAACGAAGAGCGGGTACGACCGGCGCTGCCTCGGCATACATGCCTGCGGCGGCGACAAACAGAAGCACCACGGTGGGTGACAGAACGAAGATGGTCAATGAACGAATCTGGTACCGCCCCAGAATAACCAGCCAGCACGCCACCAATGCCGCGCTGAGGAAAAGCGCGTACTCGTAGAGGTTTCCGAGAGGCCATCGGTGTGTCGAGATGCCGCGAAGTGCGAGCGCGGTGACGTTGAGGACCAGGGCGACGACGGTGAGCGATACGGCAGCGCGACCCGCGCGATGGGCGCGAGTTCGATTCGGCGGCATAGCAATCCGGCCGGGCACCGCCGGATTTGATGCACTTCCCACACGTGCGAGTGCCGGTCGCACTGTGGCCGAGAGGGGTGCGCTGGAGAAGTCGACGATGGAAAAAACCAGGGCGAGAACGTAAATCGCGAAAGACGACGCGAAGGCATAATCGCTGTACTGCGCAAGAACTGGATCGACCGACATTTAACTCCCCATAACGACCGGTTGGTTGCCATTCGGAATCTACTACACATGATCGTAGAAGTGGTTGAGCCGTCTGTCGGATCGGTGGGCCGGAAAATGATTGGACGGGCTTCGGTTCGGGTTGATAGCTTGTGCGAGACCGTGACAACACGCCAGGAGGTGAGACCCATGAACGCAGTAACCATGTGGGTGCTCCCAATCCTGTTCACGGATCGGCGATTGACGTAGGTGTCGCCGGGAGCGCCTCGAGTAGGCAATCCCGAAAGGTAACACCATGCAATCCAATTCTCAGACCATCGAATTCACTTCCGAGACAACGTCGAACGGTGTCGTCGAACGCCACTTCGTTCTGGACGACATCACCGGTGTCCTATGGTCACCCGCATCTGAATCCGTCGGATCACCTCTACTGCTGTCCGGGCACTCCGGCGGCATGCACAAGAAGGCGCCGGGACTGGTCGCGAGTGCACTCCACAGCGTGAGCTCGCACGGGTTTACGGTCGCCGCGATCGACGCGCCCGGACATGGCGACCGACCGCGGGACACGCAGGACGAACAGTGGGTCGAGGCGATCCACCAGGCACGGGCGGCCCGCGAGCCGATCGCCCCGATCGTCGTCGAGTACAACCGGTCGCTGGCGGAGCGTGCAGTGCCGGAATGGCAGGCGACCATCGACGCTCTGCAAACGCTGCCCGACGTCGACGCCGACGCTCCGATCGGCTTTGGCGGCGTGTCGCTAGGGGTCGTGACCGGGCTGATGTTGGCCCCGGTCGAATCCAGGATCGCTGCCGTGAGCTTCGGGGGAGTTTTTGTGGACGACTCCCTCATCGAAGCGGCACGAAAGCTCACGGTCCCGGTCGAGTACCGGATCCCTTGGGACGACAAGGATTACGACCGCACGTCAGGGGTGGCGTTGTTCGATGCCTTCGGCTCGAAGGAGAAGACTCTGCACGCCTACTCGGGCAGGCACTATCCGGTGCCCGACTACGAGCGCGACAGTTCGGCTCGGTTCTTCGCCCGCCACCTCGGCAGGAGCGCCGTGAGCTGAGTGAGCTGACGTGAACACGTATCGGCGTCCGGCGGTGTCGGACGCCGATATGATGTCGACCAGGTTTCGTTTCTTAGCAAGACCGAAGTAGCGGCGTCAACGTATCCTGCATCGATTTGACCGGAGCTTTTCAGATGATCATTTTTGTGGCGCTCGCGATGGTGGTGATTCCGATCCTTTGCTCGCTAGTAGCCGTCCAGCTTGCCATTTTTGCTGAGGCGTTCGAGGGTACGCGCTAATCGACCTACCGGACCGTCCCTCGTACTGCCCGCTCAGCGTGACCCCGAGCGAGTTCCGACCGTAAGGTCTGGTATCAATTGCTCCATGAAGAAGACAATTCTGGCATTGCTTGGAGTTAGCGCGTTTCTGATCTCGGCATGCGGAAGTTCGGGTGACACGCACGATGAAGCCAAGGCCGAATCGGTGTGTGTATCAGGGATCAAGGATAAAGCTGGCCCCATTGGTGATATCGCGGTCGCCGACATTGTCACCGTCGCCGGTAATGACGGGAGCTTTTCTGTCAATGGAAAGTTGACGGGTTCGCTCGATTCCGGAGCGGCAGTTGCTTACGACGTGAGCTGCGTTGCGAAAGTAGACGGGAAGTCGCTTGTCTCCAGCGAAGTTTCGTACGTGTCTTCAACCAGTCCCGAAGCTAGCGGTGCTGCCACGACCTCGGCGAAACCTAAATCGGCAACACCAGCACTACCGACGATCGGACAGCCGGTGACCAGTGGCGGCGCGATTATCACGATCAACAGTGTGGTCGAATCGCAGTCGATTACGGCGCAGCCCGAAAGATCCATCACGCGCGGCGAGTATACCGAGCAGGCCCCAAGGTCTGGTGGGAAGTTTGTGATCGTTGATACGACGGTTCTCAACGATGGGAAGGTCTCGATGGACCTGACATGTTCGTTCCCGATTCAGAACACGCTCATCACTGCGGATAAGCGGCAATATGACCCGATTGACGACCTGTACAAGATTCAGGGTAACCCCGAATGCAACGACGGACTACAGCCCGGGTTCGACAGTCACATGGTCTATGTCTACGAAATCCCCACCGCCGCTGTGCCTGCACAGTTTGGGTTCGCTGACATGGAGACCCAGACCTACAACAATTTGACCTTGATCAACGTCGCGAACGCTGGTTAGTCCTCGCAATGGGGGACACGAAACGGGGCACAAATGGAAATTCCGAGGGCTGGCTCGTTATCAGGTAACAGCAAGAGCTGACGCCTATTTCACCGCAGTAAAACGCAGGATGGCCCTCGACCGGGGGCGCTTACAACTCGAGGTGCAGTGCCTGTGGAATAAGGGGCCAGAGTGTCAATAGCGACAAGTGGTCCTTACTGTCCGCCGGGCGGAACGAATTTGTTCGTGATCCAGTTCGATGCTTTGATCTCGTCGAGGATTGTCCGGAGAACTTCGGTGGCTAATGCTCTTGCTGTGCCGGGTGTTCGGTCAATACCGAACACCGAACAAGGCTGGTGGTAACTCTTCTCGCGTCCGAACTGAGGCGACGACATGTCCCGGGTGGTTGTTGCCATTGGTTGTGGGCTTTGATCGATGGAAGCTACGTGCTGGTCGTGTGGGCGAAGCGCGCCATCGTGCACGAGGACTTTGGCTGTGTCGGCGCACGTCCAGTCGCGCTTCGCCTACCTGGTGGTATTCGAACCGTCCGATACCTGACTCGGGGGCGGTATTTGAGTGGGCCGATATCGCACGGCGACTGCACCCGACTGGAACTCGTGGCGATCGACGAGTTCGAGTTGGATGCGCTCGCGCAGACCGGCGAGCAACGTCGGTCCGTGTCCGGCGAGGACCGGTTGAACAACGAACTCGTACTCGTCGATCAGTCCCAGGTCTGCCAGCGCCAGGGGGAGTGTCACGCCACCAACCCACAGGCCTTCGCCGGGCTGCTCCTTGAGCCGTTGAATCGCTGGCCCCAAGTCGCCTTGCACGAGCTCGGCATTCCAATCGACCCCGCTCAGCGTGTTCGACACGACGTACTTCTTCGCCCGGTCCATGGCATCGGCGAACGGGACCTCCCACTCGTCCATCCAGTCAGGCCATGTGCCCGTTGCCGGCTTCCGCCACGCCGACTCCATCATCTCGTAGGTCACCCGGCCGAAAGCAGAGCGTCGGCTCGTTTCATCTGAGCGGTCCAGTAGCGCATCGACTCCTCGTCGGGTGGGAGCCCGGCGTCGTGATGGCAGCAGCCGTCGAGGGTGACGTTGATCGAGTATCGAAGTGGTCTCATCTCGTTGTTCTCCCTGATACGCGCAGAGTGACAGCACCGGACCGTACTCAGACTACTGCCGCGTCGTCGGTGCAGGTCAGGTTCGGGACCTGGAGTCACGCGGGGGTCGTCCGAACAGCAACCAGACGAGCGCTCCGAGTACGGGTACCGCGATCACCAGCGCGCACCACCAGAATTTGCCGCCCGAACGGTCGAAGTCGGTGCGCACGATCGCCACGAGCGCGCTAATCGTGAGGAAGATCCAGGCAAGAACGAAGACGGTGAAGGTGATGTCCACCCAAAGCGGAATGGTGGGGTTGTGGGTCGTTTCGTTCACTCTTCCAGACCACTTTCGACAACTGTGCCTTGATGTAACAACACTCTCCATCGATTCTCGGCGAACCGCCAGATGGATGATCGCTCGGTAACCCGATGCGCCTGCGCCAGCCGTTACGTCACCAGATGCAGGTCCGGAGCGATTCGGTCCAGCGCAGGTCGGTCGACCTTCCATCCGAGTTCGGCCGCGTCGTTCACTTCGCCGCGGAGTCGCCGGGTCTCGACTACCGATTGCACGTAATCGCGGGTGTATCGCGCACCCGAGGCTCCGATCTCCCGGAACTCCGGGTCGACGACTGCATCGAACTCGTCTCGTGACATGGCTACTCGCGTCCGGTGAAACAGAGGTTCGAACTCCATCAACTCGTCGAGTATCAGGCGCAACTCGTGCGGGACCGTCACGACTGCTCCGAGAACTGCGCCCTCATCTCCATACCTATCTCCGCGTGGCGCAGGAGGAAGGCCTTCTCGTCATAACCCTTGCGCCGCAACCAGAGAGTGACCTCGCTGTTGCATTTGCTCGCATTGCACGAGCTGCAAGCCGGTGCGATGTTGTCGAGTGTGTAGCGCCCACCGCGGGAGATCGCCAGCACGCAGTCACGTTGCGGCGACTCGCCCGGCTCGCCGCAGTACGCGCAGCCACCCCAGGCCGCTTTGAGCGCGGACCACTGCTCGACGGACAGGTCGTGCTCCACCAGATCCATTCGGCGTTTGCGTTTGCGCGCGTATCTGGCTTTCCGGGTCCGGTTGACGGGCATGAGGCCATGCTATCGCTGTGCGATGCTCACTCCGGGTAGCGCCGCGGGGTGAACACCTGACGGCCCGAACCGGTTTCGACGACGGTTGTCATCGACGAACCGACGATGAGCAGCGTCCGCATGTCGATCTCGGAAGGCTCGAGCTCGCCGAGGGTCACGACGCGAACTGATTCCTCGGCACCGGCAACATCGCGGCCGATGACGACGGGAGTCTCGGGGGAGCGGTGCTCGAGCACGAGGTCCTTCATGGCTTGGACCTGCCACGTCCGGGACTTCGACGCCGGGTTGTAGACCGCAAATGCCATGTCTGCGGCTGCGACTGCCGAAATACGGCGCGCGACGACATCCCACGGCTTGAGGCGATCAGACAACGAGAGCACCGCATAGTCGTGCCCGAGGGGAGCGCCGACGCGACTGGCGACAGCGTTTGCCGCCGTCATGCCGGGAAGGATGCGGACCGGGACCCCGCGCCACTGGTCTTCGGCGGCAACTTCGAGAACTGCTGCAGCCATGGCGAATACGCCGGGATCTCCCGACGAGACGACAGCTACACGGGCGCCGTTCTTCGCCAGGTCCAACGCCATCGCGGCGCGTTCCGCTTCGACGCGGTTGTCGCTGGAATGGCGACGCTGGCCCGGCCGCGTCGGCACGCGATCGACGTACGGGCCGTAGCCGACGAGGTCGGTGGCCAACGAAAGCTCATGCGCCACTTCCGGTGTGGTCCAGGCGGTATCGCCCGGCCCGAGTCCGACCACGACCACCTCGCCGCGAGACTCGGTCGCAGGTCGAGGGTTGTTCGACGGGCTCGGAACGATGGCGATCGAGAAGTACGGAACCCCGTCCGGGTCGACGTCGGCAGCAGATTCGACGCGTTGACGTGTGGTGCTCGCACGCTCGACATAATGGGCTTCATCCAAGCGGCCGGAATCCGCGAGCGATTGCAGCACTGGCGGGAACGTGCGTCCGAGCTTGAGGATGGCCGCGGCGTCCGTTTCCGCGAGCCGCCTGGTCAGCTCGGCCTGCGGCAACGTGCCGGGCAGGATCGTCAGGATTTCTTCACCCTCGACCAGCGGCTTTCCGAGTGCAGCAGATGCCGCGCTGACGGCGGTGACACCGGGAATCACCTCGGCGTCGAAGCGATCGGCCAGCCTCTTGTGCATGTGCATGTAGGAGCTGTAAAAGAGCGGATCACCGGCAGCGAGCAATGCGACGGTTCGACCGGCTTCGAGGTGAACTGCCAACCGCTCGGCAGCCGCTTCGTAGAACTCGTCCATCGCGCCCTGATACCCGCCGGGATGATCAACGGTCTCGGTGGTGACGGGGTAGACGAGGTGTTCTTCGATCTGCCCTTCGCGCATGTACGGCGCTGCAACGCCGCGGGAGATGCTTTTGCCGTGCCGCGCAGAGTGGAACGCGACCACGTCTGCCTCGCCGATGACGCGGGCGGCCTTGACAGTGACCAATTCGGGATCACCGGGGCCGATTCCGACACCCCAGAGCTTGCCTGCGCTCATTCGACTTCGCTCGCAATCGCATTGACGACCGCCGCAGTGATCGCGCTTCCGCCGCGTCGGCCGCGGAGCACGAGATGATCGATTCCGCTGGCGTGTTCGATGAGAGCTTCCTTCGACTCGGCAGCGCCGATGAAGCCGACCGGACCTCCGACGATCGCGGCGGGACGGGGCGCTCCGGCTTCGATGAGGTTCAGGAGATGGAACAGTGCGGTGGGTGCGTTTCCGATCGCGACAACAGCGCCCTCGAGCTTGGCTCCCCACAGTTCGAGAGCAGCCGCCGAGCGAGTGTTGTCGATGGTCGACGCCAGCACGGGAACCCGCGGATCGCCGAGGGTGCAGATGACGTCGTTGCCGGCGGGCAGACGCTTGCGCGTGATGCCGGCAGCCACCATCTGGGCGTCGCAGAAAATCGGCGCGCCGTCGCGCAGAGCTGCGCGCGCAGCCGAGACGACACCGGGTGTGAAGGCGACGTCGTCGACTAGATCGACCTGGCCACTTGCATGAATCATGCGCACTACAGCTTGCGAGACATCCGCCGGGAAACGGCTCAGGTCGGCTTCGGCCCGAATGGTGGCAAAGGACTGGCGATAGATTTCCGCGCCGTCACGGATGTACTCGATCATGTGCCACACGATAGAGGCATCACCGATCGGGCGGATTCACCCGGTAACCGTCACCCGTCGCGATCACATCCGCTACGTCCCCGCGGGGACGTCCACAACTGCGGTCGCACCCGGCCCAGTGCTGGCGCCCGACAACGGGAAGTTCGGCCTGCTCGACGGCGGTGATGGCGTCGGTGCGCACATCGGCGAGAGACTTCTCGCATCCCGGGCTTCCGGTGCAGGCGGTGACCTCGTGCCACGGTGAGTTCTCGTCGAAGATCAACCCCATGGGTGCCAGCACCCGGACTACCTGCTCGGCTGCCCATTCGTCGAGGTCGAAGATATGCACCGATCGCCACGGCGTCACGACGACGGGCTTGTCGACGGCGGCGAGGAACTCGGCCAGCCGAGCGTCGAGCAGTCCGAATCGCAGGCCGCCGCCCAGAGCTACGGTCCCGTCGCGCTGCTCGAGCCAGCCGATAGTAGGCCGTGCATCCGGCGTGAGGTCCGCCGCAACGGTGGACTCGGCGCTCAGACCCAGCTGCTCGAGGGTGCGTTCGATTCCGTCCGGAACCTCGGCCAGGCGCCAGTGCTTGTCGCGAACGTCGAGGAATGATCGAGCCGCCTCGAGGAGCAATTCGACGGCGTCGTCCGCCTGGACGAGATGAGTGGTGTGGTGACCGGCGAGCACCAGTGAATGCTCGGTGGCGCTGCGCGCATGGAGTCCGAAATCGCCCCGCAGTCCGGTGATGTCTCCGCGCCCGTCGTCAAGAGTGAACAGCGTTCGCCCCGGCAGATCCGCCAATGCCTGATCCGCCTGGATGGCCGAATCGAGACGGTGGACCAGTTCACGAATGTCGGCGACGCCCCCGATACGGCCGGACAGTGGGGACGCGAGAATGTTGCGTACTCGCTCGTGCGTCGCGGACGGCAGGAGACCGGCCGACGCGATGCGCGCCGCGAAGGCTTCGGGATCTGAGACCGAGCGCAACTGAACGTTGCCTCTCGAGGTGAGTTCCATCTGCCCGTTACCCAGATCGCGCGCCGCGTCTGCAAGCGTCTGCAATTGGGCCGGGTTGAGGAGACCACCGGGGAGGCGCACGCGTGCCAGTGCGCCGTCGGCGGCGTGGTGAACTTGCAGTGCACCCGGGCACGCGTCTGGCTGTGAACGGTCCGTGGGCATGGCTCCAGGGTACGACCTGTCATGAGTGCCTTCTGCGGACCGGTAGCATCACCACCACCAGTGACGGCAGTTGAGGAAACCGGTGAAAGTCCGGTGCGGTCGCGCCACTGTGAGTGTTCTTTCGAACGGGATGTGTTTCCGCTCGGAAACACGAGTCAGACCCTCAACCGCCGTCGATGACAGATCTGTGCCACGGGGCGCGAAACCCCAGGAAGGCTTCACCCGTGATTCTTCTGCTCTCCACGTCCGACACCGATCTGCTGAGCGCCCGCGCCAGCCAGGAAGCCGGCGACGGAGTTTCCTACCGCTGGGCCAATCCCTCACGCTTGCTGGTCTCGGAAGACTTGCCGCCTCTGCTCGACGGCGTCGACCTCGTGATCGTTCGCATCCTCGGCAGCCGTCGTAGCTGGGAAGACGGCTTGGACATGGTCCTCGCCTCCGGACTCCCCGTAGTCGTGCTCGGCGGCGAGCACGCGCCGGACGCCGACCTCATGGAGTGCTCGACGGTTTCCGCCGGTGTCGCTGCCGAGGCCCACAACTACCTGGCCGAGGGTGGCGCGCAGAATCTGGCACAGCTGCACCACTTCCTGTCCGACACCGTCCTGCTCACCGGTCACGGTTTCGAGCCGCCGGCTCACCTGCCTTCCTGGGGGATCGCGGATTTCGCGCCCGATCTCGACTGGGCGACCGGTCCCGTCATCGCCGTTCTGTACTACCGCGCTCAACATCTGGCCGGTAACACCCGGTATATCCAGGCTTTGTGTGACGCCGTCGCCGAGGCCGGTGGCACCGCGCTCCCGATCTACTGCGCATCACTGCGAACCGCAGAAGCCGAACTTCTGACCACTCTCCGCCGCGCCGACGCCATGGTCGTGACAGTTCTTGCTGCCGGCGGCACCAAGCCCGCGACGGCGTCCGCCGGTGGCGACGACGAAGCCTGGGATGTCGCCGCACTCGCTGCACTCGACGTCCCCATCCTGCAGGGCCTGTGCCTGACCAGTAGCCGCGCCACCTGGGACGAGAACGACGACGGACTGTCTCCTCTCGACGTCGCGACCCAGGTCGCGGTGCCGGAATTCGACGGCCGCATCATCACCGTCCCGTTCTCCTTCAAGGAAATCGATGCCGACGGACTGTCCACGTACGTCCCCGACGTCGAGCGCGCTGCCCGTGTCGCCGGGATCGCGGTCCGTCACGGCAAGCTGCGCCACATTCCCACCACCGAGCGTCGCGTTGCTCTGATGCTCTCGGCGTACCCGACCAAGCACGCCCGCATCGGCAACGCCGTCGGTCTCGATACTCCGGCGAGCGCAATCGACCTGCTCACTGAAATGCGTTCTGCCGGTTACGACCTCGGTCCGATCGACGGTCCGGACGCAGTCCCCGGCCTGGCGGCGAAGGACGGCGACGCGCTGATCCATGCCCTGATCGCGGCCGGCGGCCAGGATCCCGACTGGCTCACTGCCGAGCAGCTCGAGGGAAATCCGATCCGAATCTCGGCAGCAAAGTACCGCGAATGGTTCGCCACGTTGCCCGAAGCGCTGCGCAGCGGCGTCGAAGAGCATTGGGGCACAGCACCCGGAGAGCTGTACGTCGACCGCTCGCAGGATCCCGACGGCGAAATCGTCATCGCGGCACTGCGATTCAACAACATCGTCCTCATGGTCCAGCCGCCGCGGGGATTCGGTGAAAAGCCCGTCGCGATCTACCACGATCCGGATCTGCCGCCGAGCCATCACTACCTCGCGGCCTACCGCTGGATCGCGGCGACGCCTGATGCTGGTGGGTTCGGTGCCGACGCGGTTGTGCACCTCGGCAAGCACGGCAACCTCGAATGGTTGCCGGGCAAGACACTCGGCATGTCCAGCAACTGCGGCACCGACGCAGCCCTGGGCGACCTGCCGCTGATCTACCCCTTCCTGGTCAACGACCCGGGTGAAGGAACACAGGCAAAGCGTCGTGCCCACGCGACGCTCGTCGATCACCTGATCCCACCGATGGCCCGCGCCGAAAGCTACGGCGACATCTCCCGTCTCGAGCAACTGCTCGACGAGCACTCCAACATCTCCGCACTGGACCCGTCCAAGCTGCCGGCCATTCGCCAGCAGATCTGGACGCTGATGCGGGCAGCCAAGATGGACCACGACCTCGGCCTCGCGGAGCGCCCCGAAGAAGACGTCTTCGACGACATGCTCCTGCACGTCGACGGTTGGCTGTGCGAGATCAAGGACGTCCAGATCCGCGACGGCCTGCACATTCTCGGCCGCGCTCCCGAGGGCGACGCCGAAATCGAACTGGTACTCGCGATGCTGCGTGCCCGTCAGATGTGGGGCGGCGAACAGAGCGTCCCCGGTCTGCGTGAGGCCCTCGGGCTCAGCGAAGACGGCGACGAGTCCCGCAGCCGTGTCGACGACATCGAGGAAAAGGCGCACGCTCTGGTTCGCGGCATGTACGACGCCGACTGGAGCCCCGCTGCCGCCGAAGACCTCAGCGACGACGAGACCGTCGTGAAGATCCTGCAGTTCGCCGCCACCGAAGTGGTTCCGCGTCTGCGGCAGACGAACAACGAGATCAAGCAGGTCTTGCATGCGCTCGACGGCGGTTTCATCGCCGCCGGCCCGAGCGGCTCGCCGCTGCGCGGCCTGATCAACGTGCTTCCCACCGGTCGCAACTTCTACTCGGTCGACCCCAAGGCAGTTCCGTCGCGTCTGGCGTGGGAGACCGGTCAGGCCATGGCCGAGTCGCTCGCCGCTCGCTATCTCGCCGATCACGGCGAGTACCCGCGCTCGGTGGGTCTGTCCGTGTGGGGCACCGCTGCCATGCGCACCTCCGGCGACGATATCGCCGAAGTGTTTGCGCTCCTCGGTGTTCGCCCGGTCTGGGACGAAGCAAGCCGACGCGTGGTCAACCTCGAAGTCATCGATCTCGAAGAACTGGGCCGACCGCGCATCGACGTCACCGTCCGCATCTCCGGATTCTTCCGTGATGCGTTCCCGCATGTGCTCGCATTGCTCGACGACGCTGTTCAGTTGGTGGCGGCGCTGGACGAGACGGACGAGCAGAACTACGTGCGCGCTCACGCGCAGGCCGACCTTGCCGAGCACGGCGACGCCAGGCGTGCGACCACCCGTATCTTCGGTTCGAAGCCCGGAACCTACGGCGCCGGCCTGCTGCAACTCATCGACTCCAAGACCTGGCGCGGTGACGACGACCTCGCCGAGGTGTATACCAACTGGGGCGGCTTCGCGTACGGCCGTGGGCTCGACGGAATCCCGGCAGCCGATGACATGCGCAGCGCATACCGTCGAATCAACGTGGCGGCCAAGAACACCGACACGCGTGAGCACGACATCGCCGATTCGGATGACTACTTCCAGTACCACGGCGGCATGGTTGCCACTGTGCGCGCGCTGACCGGAAAGTCACCCGAGGCGTACATCGGGGACAGCACCCGGCCGGAATCGGTTCGTACACGCACACTTTCGGAAGAGACTGCCCGCGTCTTCCGGGCGCGTGTCGTCAATCCCCGCTGGCTCGACGCCATGCGCCGTCACGGGTACAAGGGTGCATTCGAGATGGCGGCCACGGTCGACTACCTCTTCGGTTACGACGCCACCACCAACGTGGTTGCGGACTGGATGTACGAGAAGCTCGCCGAGACCTACGTTCTGGACGAGCAGAACCAGAAGTTCATGACCCAGTCGAACCCGTGGGCCTTGCACGGAATCGCCGAGCGACTCCTCGAAGCTGCCGAGCGCAACATGTGGGAGCACCCCGAGCAGAAGACACTCGACGGCTTGCGTCAGGTGTACCTCGAAACCGAAGGCGAACTCGAGGGAGAGTAGACCTCGAGATCACCGGCAGGGTCCGGGCGCTGAAGTGTTTCAGCGTCCGGACTTGATGATCTGAGCGATGTTCCGTTCCGCCAGCGCCGTGATGGTCAGTGACGGATTGACAGTGCCGGTGCTGCCGGGAATGGCGGCGCCGTCCATCACGTACAGACCGTCGTAGCCCTTGACTCGCCCGTAGCCGTCGGTGGCCTTGCCCAGAACCGCACCGCCGAGGGGATGTGCGGTGAACGAGGAATTGACGTCCTTCGCGAACGGCAACGCGGACGGCAGCGTGGTCCCGGCGAACGCCATCTTGTTTTGAACGGCGCGCAGGGCCTCGACGGTGGCGTCGTTGCCGTTCTTCGGCCAGTTCAACACCACCCGATCGTTGCCGCCGTCGTAGGCGAAGTCGGCGCGCTGCGAGTCGAGAGTCATACCCAAGGTTCCGAGCATGCCGATGTTCACGGGCAAGCCGGGGACGTACCAATTCTCGAGGGAGAGTGGCATTCCCGACTCGTCGACGATGCGCGACGCCGACGGCGCGGCCTGCGCGGTGCCGTCACTGAAGCCGAACGAGCGCACCATTCCGGCGTCGCCGTTGGTACCCCAGCCTTTGCCGACGTGTTCGTTGAGGTTCGTCAGCGCGCCGGTCGCCTGGGCGCGCACCAACAGTTCGGACGTGCCGATGGAGCCGGCGCCGAGGAACAACCGATCACAGGTGAGAGTCTTGCGCGCCAGAACGCCGCCCGTCGGATCCGTCGATTCGACGTCGACGACGTAACGTCCATCGCGTTCGCGACTGATTGCGAGCACCTGATGTCCGTAACAGACGGTGGCTCGTCCGGTGGCTTCGGCGGCGGGAATGTAGTTCTGCGTGAGGTCGAACTTCGCGCCGTTGGAGTTACCCATGTTGCTGTCACCGACAGTGGCCGAGGCTCGGGTTCGGCCGTCGAGTTCTGAGCGCACCACGTCCCAGTTCCAGATCCCGTCGATCCGCTGCGGATCGAAGCCCGCACGACGAGCATCCTCATCCCAGCGACGCGAGTGCCCGAAGTTCGGGGTTAGGTAGATGTCTTCGGGCAACGGGCTCAGACGCAGCATCTGGCGCACTTTGGGGTACCAGGTGGACGTCATCTCGTCGTAGTCGAGGGAGTTGCGGAAGACCGCGTCGAAGAATCGGCGCTCGGGGGCGATCATCACGCCGGTGAAGACGATGGACCCGCCGCCGACTGCAGCGCCGCGCCAGACCGAGATGTGTTCGTAGTCGGTGGCATCGAGGACGCCGCTGAAGTAGTCGCACGCCACGGGGAGTCCGGTGAGGTTGGTGAACGATGTTCGCCGGAAAACTCCGCGGCCGTCGGCCAGCATGTCGGAGGTGTGAATCTCTCGCTGCGGATCGTGAGGCCATCGAAGTCCGCGTTCGAGGATGGTGACCTGGGTGCCGCTCTGCGCAAGCCTGAGGGCGGTGGCGCTTGCGCCGAATCCGGAGCCGATGACGATGGCTTCGGAATGCTCCGGGGGAGTAGGCGAGGGTACGAACAACTCGGGGACGAGCGCGCGGTAGTGATCAGCACCCATCGGTAGCGCCCGCAGAGGTGCGGGGGCTGCGTGGCTGATCGACGTCGACATGAGCGGTGCCGCGGCTGCAACTGCCACCCCCACCCCGGCCGATTTGAAAAAGTCACGACGCTGCATGTCACGGCGCTGCATGTGTAAGTTCGACTCCCCAGTTCGACGGTTTGCCTCAGAATAACTCGAGATGGAATTCGGGGACGAAACGGTGTGTCAAATGCCTATTGAAACCGGATAAAACGTGCATAAGAGGCAAAGTTCAGTCGAGGATGAGCAGTCGCCAGATAGTCGCGGAAGCCTGTCGGTGTTCAGCGGGAGGTGCTCGCACCTATCCTCGAGGAGTGAACCCCGACTTCAAGCGTGTCTCCGAGGCCAAGTACGTCCTACTCACGACCTTCCGCAAGGACGGAACGCCGGTGGCGACTCCGCTCTGGGCCGCGCCGGACGGCGACAAGCTCCTGATGTGGACAGTCACCGATTCCTACAAGGTCAAGCGCATCAGGCGAAACCCGTCGGTCACCGTCGCTGCGTGCGATGCTCGGGGAAATCCCAAGGGCGAACCAGTTGCCGCCGTCGCCGAGATCCTCGACGGACTGGGCACCGATCATGCTCGCGACGCGATCGCACGTCGGTACGGAATCCTCGGCTGGATCACCATGAAGGGCAGTCTTCTTCGCCGCGGCAAGACCGGAACGATCGGCATTGCCATCACTTCGGCCTGACCGCGCGTCACTTGCCGAGCAGATCATCCAAGGCTGTGTCGAACTGCGGATAGGCGAATGGGAAGCCGTTGTCCGTCAACACTTTCGACACGGCATGTCGACCGGTCAGGCCCAGGGCCGCGTCGCTGCGCAGCAGGAACGCGCCGAGTCGGACCATGAAAGCGGGTGTCGGCGGGGCAGGTGGGCGGTGAAGGTGCTTGCGCAGCCCGGCCATCAGTTCTGAATTTCGGACAGGATCCGGGGCAGTCGCGATGACCACACCCGAGGCGGCCGAATCGGGTTCGAGGGCCCAGCGCACGATCGACAGCCAGTCCTCGATGTGAATCCAACTCGTCCACTGCCTGCCCGAGGCAACGCGTCCGCCCAGACCGAAACGCACGAGCAACAGCAGTCGCTCGAGCGCCGGTGTGCCCTTCTCCAACACGACGCTGGTCCGCAGGATCACTACTCGTGACGTGTTGGCGCCCTCGACCGCTGCCTCCCAGTCCTTGGCGACGTCGGTCATCTGAGGCGGTCCGTCAGCGAGGGGAGAATCCTCGTCCAGCCGGGACTCACCCGCGTCGCCGTAGATCGCGAGCGTGCTCGCCTGGATCCAGACCGGAACAGGGCTCGCCAGTAGTTTCGACGCTTCGACCAGCGCACGGGTCGGATCGACTCGGGAACTGGTGAGTAGTGCAATGTTTGCCGGTGTGGGTCGGCGATCGACCAACTCGCCGGCCAGATTGATCACCGCGGCGCCGTCAAGTTCTCCTGCCCAGTCGCCCACCGTGACGCCGTCCCACTGAACCTGCCTGTGCCTGCCGAGTTTCGGTGACCGAGTCAGGACCACGACGTCGTACCCGCGGCCGGCGAGATCGTCGCAGATCCGGCGGCCGAGAGCGCCGGTGCCGCCGGCGATCACGACCTTCGCCATCACTGCGCCTGACTGACCGAGGACATGTGGAAATCGGGAATGCGCATCGGCGGCATCGCCGTTCGAGTGAACCAGTCTTTCCACTCGCGGGGGAGCGTGATCTCGGTTCGGCCCGCCTCCGTGACCCGCCGCAGGAGATCGAGGGGGCTCTCGTTGAAACGGAAGTTGTTGACGGCGCCGACGATCTTGCCGTCCTCGATCAAATACACACCGTCACGCGTGAGTCCGGTCAACAGCAGCGTCGTGGGATCCACCTCGCGGATGTACCAGAGGGTCGTGAGCAGCAGTCCCTTCTCGGTACCTGCGATCATGTCCTCGATCGAGGTGTCGTCACCACCGGTCAGGATGAGGTTGTCGCCGGGGACTGCGACGGGTCGACCGAATTCGCGGGCAGCGTGGCGCGGGTATGCCAGCGCATTGACAACCCCGTCTCGGACCCAGTCGACGGGTTCGATCTCCATGCCGTTGTCGAACAGTGAGACGGATTCGCTCGACGACGTCGTGATCACGAACGGCGCGGACTGCAAGCCCTCGGCCTCGGGGTCGGAGGTCAGCGTGAGTGGCAAGGCACCAAGTTTCTCGCCGATCCGGGTGCCGCCGGTGGAGGAAAGTGCGGTGTGCCCCTCTTCTGCGCCGCGACCCTCCATGGTCCACATCAGATAGATCATCAGGTCCGCCACAGCAGATGGCCGAAGAATCGTCTCGTAGCGGCCGGCGGGCAGGCTGACGGAATTGCCCGCCCAGTCGAGTCGAGTGGTCAACTGTGACAAGAGCTTCGGTATTGAAATGTCGCTGAAATCGACAGTTCCGGATCCGACCCAGGCACTCGCGTCGCCGCGCTTGCCGTTGATTTCGACTGAGCCGGTGGCCTGAGCAGTTCTGCGTCGCACGCCTGTCGAGGTTCCGAGCCAGGTGGTGTGCAACTGGTGGTGGGCGAAGCCGAACAACTGGTCACTGCCGTCGAAGGCCTTCGACAGGTCGGCAGCCAACTGAGCAAAGACACCGATGTCGGTCAAGGCGGGCGGCAGGTCCCAGTCGGTTTCCGCCGCCGATTGGGTGATCAAGTCGGATGCGTCGTCAGCGGGAGTGGCTGTGCGAGCAGCTTCTTCGCTTGCCTGCACGAGCGCGGAAATCTGCTCCGGATCGACACTGCTGGAACTGACAGTGCCCACCTTCGCGATGTCACCTTCGCGCACGATCGAGATCACAGTCCACGTCCGGGACAGTGAGACTCCGTTGGTGGTCATCGAATTGTTGGCCCACCGCAGCGACGCTTCACTGGCGTCGGTCACGATCACCAACGATTCGTCTACCGTCCTCGCGGCCAGTGCACGCTCGACGACCTGCTGCGGATCGATCACTGCTGAGCCTCCGAACGGGTATTGAGGATGTTGACTCCGCGGAACAGAGCGGACGGGCAGCCGTGGCTGACCGCCGCAACCTGACCGGGTTGCGCCTTGCCGCAGTTGAATGCGCCTTGCAGTTGCCAGGTCGACTCTCCGCCGACGGCTTCCATCGAGCCCCAGAAATCTGTTGTCGTCGCCTGATACGCCACGTCACGCACCTGACCGTCGAGCTTTCCGTCACGGATCTTGAAGAACCGCTGACCGGTGAACTGGAAGTTGTAGCGCTGCATGTCGATCGACCAGGACTTGTCACCGACGACGTAGATGCCGTTCTCGACTCGTGAGATCAGGTCTTCGGTCGAGGTGTCCGTGTGAGGGTCGGGGGAGAGCGAGACGTTGGCCATACGCTGGATGGGAACGTGATGTGCGGAGTCTGCGTACGAGCATCCGTTGGAACGCGTCAGTCCCAGCCTCGGTGCGAACACGCGATCGAGTTGATACCCGACCAGTGTTCCGTCGGCGACCAGATCCCACCGCTGAGCGGCGACGCCGTCGTCGTCGAATCCGACGCTGGCCAGGCCGTGCTCTACGTTACGATCGGCGGTCACGTGCATGAGTGGCGTTCCGTATTTCAGCGTTCCCAGCTTGTCCGGCGTCGCGAACGACGTACCGGCGTAGGCCGCTTCGTAGCCGATCGCCCGGTCGTATTCGGTGGCGTGTCCGATGGATTCGTGGATCGTGAGCCACAGATTGGTCGGATCGATCACGAGGTCGGTCGGACCCGCTTCGACGGTCGGCGCCTTGGTCTTCTCGGCCAGCCACTCCGGGATCCGGGCGAGCTCGTCGCCCCAGTTCCACGTGCTCTCCGCCCCGAGATACTCCCATCCGCGCCCTACCGGCGGAGCCAAGGTACGCATCGATTCGAAGCTGCCGGCCGACTTGTCGACGGCAGTCGCTTCGAACTCGGGGTGCAGACGCACCCGTTGCTGGGTGATCGACGACCCGGACAGATCCGCGTAGAAGGTCTGTTCCTTGACCTGTAGGACGCTCGCGGTGACGTGGTCCACGCCGTCGGCGGCTTGAAGCCGCCCGGAATAGTCGACCAGCAGGGCTACCTTGTCGGACGTCGGTGTCGCGAAAGGATCTTCGAGGTACGGCGACACCCATGTCGCGTCGGCGTAGACGGGCTCGTCGGCGAGAGTGACCGGATCACGATTGAGCGAGCGCAATGCCTTCGCAACCTCGACGGCTTGGCGCGCCAGCGCAGCCGCGACGTCAGGGGACACCTCGGCGTGGGAGGCGAATCCCCAGGTGCCGTCGACGATCACGCGGACGGCGACCCCGATCTCGTCTCCGTCGGACACGGCCTGAACTACGCCGTCGCGCAACCTGATCGACTGTGTGAGCACGCGGTGGACACGAACGTCGGCGTGCTGGGCTCCGGCGGTTCTTGCTGCCGACAGCGCCGCGTCAGCGACGACTCGCAGCGGGAGGGCGAGGAAATCTGCATCGACATCTCGGGTGACGGTCACGCACACGACGCTAGTCGACGACCGCCGATCTCAGCCGAACTGCTGCCATCCGAGGCGGATCACCATGGCGATCACGACAACCAACAGCGTGATCCGGACGAATCCGGATCCCTTGCTCAACGCCATCCGCGAACCGATGACCGCACCGAGAACGTTGCAAACTGCCATAGCCAAACCCAAACTCCACCAGACATGTCCGGTGACGGCGAAGTACGCGAGCGCGCCGAAGTTGGAACCGAGATTGATCACCTTCGCCATCGCTGCGCTGCGGACGAATTCGGTTCCGAGGAAGGTCGCGAAGCTGATGATGAGAAACGTGCCCGTGCCAGGTCCGAGCAGACCGTCGTAGAGGCCGATGAGTCCGGCGGAGAGCAGCAGGACGAGAACGGTCTTGCGCTGCGTCGGACGATGAGTGGCGATGGTGGTTCCCAGCGTCGGACGCATGGTCACGAAGACGGCGACAGCGACGAGGACGACCATCACGATCGGAATGAAGTACTTCTTGTCGATCAGTGAAACGGCCGCCGCGCCGCACGCGGCTGTCACCGCAGCCAAGGCAGCTGCCGGAGCCAGCTGCCGCCACTCCATCGGGATTCGCCGGGAGAACGTGTACACCGCGGCGCTCGTCCCGGTGAAGGCCGTGAGTTTGTTGGTGGCCAAGGCCGCCTGCGGGGTCAATTGGGGCGCGACCAGAAAGAGCGCGGGCAACAGAATCAATCCGCCGCCGCCGACGACAGCGTCCACCCAACCCGCCGCCGTCGCTGCCGTCATCAGCAGTCCCCAATCAGCAATATCCACGGCGGTGACTCTTTCACAGCTGTGACACTCTTGAGCACATGCGGAGGTTCAGCCTGTGGCTGCGAGGAAAGCCGATGATCGCGGACAGCGCTCTGGCGCTCGTGTTCTTCGCGCTCGAAGTTGTCACGTTCGTGAGCTCACCTCGCGAGGAACGATGGCCTCAGCTCGTCGTCGGATTTCTGATCTGTCTGCCGGTCGTGTGGCGTCGCAAATTTCCCCGCACCTCCGCAGCGGCGATATTGTCCATGTCGTATTTCGCGACCCTGATGATGTGGGCGACAGGGGACCCGGCTGCGGAACATCCAGGACTGCTGGCACTCGGCGTCTCGCTCTACACACTCGTTGCCTACGTCGATCGACGAACCGGGGCAATCTTCGCGTGCTTCCTGGCGCTGGACATGACTCTCTCGTTGCTCGTGATCCGCCAAGACGTGATCCTCACGATCATCATCGCGACGCTGCTCTATGCGCTCGCCTGGATCACCGCCGAGTTCTTGAGCGCGCGGCGCGCGTACGACGAGGAAGTGGCAGCCAGACTCGAAGTGGCCGAGTACGAACGGGATCGGCGCGCCGAGGATGCGGTGGCCACGGAAAGAACCCGGATCGCCCGCGAGCTCCACGACGTCGTGGCCCACGCGGTCAGCGTGATGATCGTGCAGGCGGACGGAGCGTCGTACGCGGTCGAATCCAATCCGGCGTTGGCCAAGAAAGCGCTGGGCAACATCTCCAGCACCGGACGCGACGCGCTTGCCGAACTTCGCCGGACCGTCTCGCTTCTGCGCACCGAGGTCAGTAGCGACGCGATGCCGCAACACGGAACGGCGGGTATTGCCAAGGTCGTCGAGATGATGCGTGCCGCCGGACTCGGCGTGCGCCTCGAGCTGACCGGTGAACTCGACGACGTCAGTCCGTCGGTCAGCCTGGGCATTCATCGCCTCGTCCAAGAGTCCCTGACCAACGTCCTCCGTCACGCCGGCGCAAATCCGAAGGCACGAGTCACCGTGCGCCGCACCGAGACCGCGGTGCTGCTCGAGGTGGTCGACAACGGAACGTCGAGTTCGACCTTCTCTCACGGTTCGGGGAACGGACTGGTCGGCATGCGCGAGCGGGTGGCGGTACTGCACGGGACCCTCGAGACCGGACGACGCCCCGACGGCAGTTGGCGTGTCTATGCGGAACTACCACTCGAGATCCACGACTGATCCAGGCGATGTCTCTGTAACCAGGTGTCGGAGCAATCGCGTTGGCACCGACGTCTCAGGCCCGATAGGTTTACGCCGTGCCCATCACCGTGCTGCTAGTCGACGATCAGGAACTCATGCGGATGGGCCTGAACATGGTGCTCGAAGCACATGAAGACATCTCGGTCATCGGTGAGGCCGGCGACGGAGCCGCGGCGGTCGCAGCGGCGGTGGCGCTGAAGCCTGACGTCGTGTTGATGGACGTGCGGATGCCGATTGTCGACGGAGTGAAAGCCACGGAGCAGATCCTTGCCTCCGGGATCGAGTCGCGAGTCCTCGTCATGACGACGTTCGATCTCGACGAACACGCGCTCGGCGCCCTACGAGCCGGAGCGAGCGGCTTTCTTCTCAAGGACACACCGCCTGAGGATCTCGTGTCGGCCATCCGCAGCGTGGCGGCCGGTGATGCGGTTGTCTCCCCGAAGGTGACACGTCGTCTGCTGTCGAGGTTCATCGTGGACGGTCCGGCGCCGCGACGCGATCCGGTTGTTCTCGACGTCCTGACCGAACGCGAACGAGAAGTCCTCGGACACGTGGCCACTGGCCTGTCGAACATCGAGATCGCACAGCAGCTGTACCTGTCCGAATCGACGATCAAGTCGCACGTCGGACGCATTCTCACGAAACTCGACCTGCGCGATCGTGTGCAGGCGGTGGTGCTGGCCTACGAGACCGGATTGGTGACTCCGGGCGCGTAGGCCGGCCACCTGTCAAGCGGCGAGCGGTTCGCTCTGGTCAGGCATCAAAGGCGCCCACTGTGGGGAGCACGATGCAGGACTTTCCGTCGGCGTAGTCGACATTGCCGAACAGTGCGGCAAATACCTTGCCGTCACCGGTGTCGACGACCTTCGAGAGCAACGGCGTATCGAGTATCGGCAACTTCTCGTCCAACGGGACGATGCCGCCCTTGAACGTGCCCACGTTGATCCAGGCGACACTCAACCCTGAGGTCTTGGGGATGCCCACGTAACCCGGGATTGCCTGGAAACGAAGGTGATCGGCCTCGACCCACGGCGGCAAGGGGAAGTTCGGACCGGCCTGCGCGGAGCTGAGCGTGACGGTGACAGGCTCGCCGGCGATGCCGCACCCGATCGTCGGTGCCGGGTACATGAACGACTGTGGCTTCGTGACGCCGACGGCGGGGATATCGAGGGCTGCGGTGATCTGGTCGGCGCCTGCCGTGCCGATCAGCTGCTGGACAGCGGCAGACGCTTCGGGGGAGATGGCTGCGGCCTGGGCGATCAGCGCAGCAATACCTTCGGGTGCAACCGGTTCTGCGGCGGCGGTTCCGGCGCTCATCATCGTGCTGCCGGCGGTGAGTGCCACGACGGCGGCAGTGCCGGCGAGGGCAGCCGGGATGCGTCGGGCGAGTGTCTTGCCGGGGAGTCGGCTCATGTCGGGCTCCTTCATTTCATGAGGCCGGGAAATGCGGCCCGAAGTGACTTGACCACGTCCAGACTCTCAACGTCAACTTGAGGTTTAGAATCGTTAGCGGAGCGTTAGTTAATGCCAGGCAAGTCGACGGCGCCCGCAGAGGCCCCATGTGACTCACGGCACCCGCCTGTTTTGCAGGTCTGCATCGCTGTCGGGAGAAAAACCGGGCCCTCGATCGTTGAACGGGTAGACCGTCTGAAAGGGGACGTCATGATTGCCGCCGTATTCCTCCTCTACGTGATCGTCGAGATCGCAGCCTTGGTCATCGTGGGCAACGCCATCGGTGTCGCCTGGACCGTGCTGCTGTTTCTTGCCGGATCGCTTATCGGATTGATCCTCATGCGTTCGCAGTGGCGACGGGTCATGGACGGATTCCGTAAGGCCACGCGGGGTGAGGGATCGCCGTCACTGGCGGTCGCCGACGGCGCCTTGGTCGCGGCAGGCTCCGCGTTGATGTTCGTGCCCGGACTCGTGACTTCCGTTCTGGGCCTGCTGCTTCTGATTCCGCCGACCCGCTGGGCACTGCGCCCGCTTGCAGTCCTCCTGGCAGGCAAGCGCGCAGCAGCATTTGCTGCCGGTGGTGACGCCTTTGCCGGAACAGTCGGCTACGCGGCGCGGATGCGCGGAAACGGCGAGGTGATCGACGGCGAGATCATCGTCGAGACACCCGAAACCACCGAGTACGTAGCCAGCAACGGCAAGGAACTGGTCCTCGAGGGTGAGATTCTGGACACGGATACACCCACCCGTTCGCGGGGGCCGCAGTACTAACAGGCAGACTGGGTGCTCGTGACTACTCGTCTGCTGGTCAACGGCCGGATCTACAGTTCATTTGCACCTGACGCGACCTCGATCGCCATCACCGACGGCACCGTCGTGTGGGTCGGCGACGAGCGCGCCGGACGGGCGTTGCACCCCGCCGCGGAGATCGAAGACCTGGGCGGTGCGTTTGTCACTCCCGGGTTCGTCGACACCCACGTCCACATCACCGCACTGGGACTCAATCTCGTCGGCCTCGATCTCGTGGGCGCGAACTCTCTGGACGAATGCCTCTCGCGAGTACGAACATTCGCAGCCGCGAACCCCGAAACTGCCCATCCCGACGCAGTCATCTGGGGACACGGTTGGGACGACACCGAGTGGGCCGAGCAGACGCCGCCGTCGACCGCAGATCTCGACGCCGCGGCACCTGGCCGCAAGGTATATCTCTCGCGGATCGATGTTCACTCGGCCGCGTGCTCGAGCGCATTGCGCGACGGCATCTCCGGCCTCGCCGACACCGCTGGATACTCAGCCGAGGGCCCGTTGACGTTCGACGCACACCACCTGGCGCGCAATGCCGCTCGGAATCTGCTGACGGAAACGCAGCGCGCTTCTGCTCGTACCGCTGCGCTCGATCTCTGCGCCTCACGCGGAATCGTTGCCGTTCACGAGTGCGGGGGACCGGACATCTCGGGATTGACCGACTTTCAGGAACTCCTGTCCCACGATCACGGCGTGGAGGTTCGGGGCTACTGGGGTGAACGCGTCGACAGCGAGGAGGACGCGCGCGCGCTCCTCGACAAGACCGGTGCCCACGGACTCGGCGGGGATCTCTTCATCGACGGTTCTCTCGGTTCACACACCGCCTGGTTGCTCGAACCCTATGCAGACCAACCTGATTCGACGGGAAACGCCTACCTCGACGTCGACGCGATCGCCGCACACATCCGGGCCTGCACCCTCGCGGGTGTCCAGGCCGGATTCCACGCCATCGGTGACGGCGCCGTGTCGTCGGCAGCTGCCGCGTTCCGGAAAGTGGCCGACGAACTGGGTGGCCCCAAGGTCGCCGCGCTGGGTCACCGCCTCGAACATGCGGAGATGATGTCGATGGCCGACGCGGAAACCTTTGCCGCCTTGGGCGTCATCGCGAGTGTCCAGCCGGTGTTCGACGCACTGTGGGGCGGCACCGACGGCCTGTACGCGACACGTCTGGGCCTCGACCGCGCGGCAGCCCTGAATCCGTTTGCACCCGCTGCCGGTAAGGGCGTCTCACTCGCATTCAGTTCCGATGCGCCGGTCACCCCGATCGAGCCGTGGGCGATGCTGCGCGCCGCTGTTCAGCACCGCACCGACGGAAGTGGGATCTCGCCGCGTGCGGCCTTCTCCGCAGCAACACGCGGTGCGTGGCGCGCGGGCGGCGTGCGGGACGGCGCCGCGGGAACGCTCAATCCGGGCGCACCGGCGTCCTACGTGTTGTGGGAGGCAGGCGAACTCGAAGTGAGTGCACCGGCCGACTCGGTTCAGCGATGGTCCACCGATCCGCGCTCGCGAGTACCCGCTCTGCCGAGGTTGGCGGAAGATGCGCCGATTCCGGTCTGCATCTCGTCCGTGCATCGCGGACGCGTCGTCTATCAGCGCAGCTCGACGAGTGAGTGAGCGCAGCGCCGAGGCGCCCGGCAACGATCGCTCCCGCGTGAACGCTGTGCTCACCGGTTCGGCATGGCTGCGTTCGCTCTACGCAGCCGCAGGTGGATTCCTGATCTTTGCCGGGTTCCCACCCCGCCCACTGTGGTTCTTGGCGCCCGTCGGGATCGCTCTTCTGACGTGTGTGTTGACCAACTTCGGCCGCGGCGGACTTCGTCTGCGTGCCGGCTTCGGTTACGGGTACCTGGCCGGTCTCGGATTCCTGGTGCCGCTGCTTCCGTGGATCGGTGTGTTCGTAGGCGCGGTCCCGTGGATCGCGTTGGCCGCGGTGGAGTCGTTGTTCATCGGACTGTTCGGGTTGCTCGCTGTCCTGGTGGCGAGGTTGCCGTGGGCACCGTTGTGGATTGCCGCGACCTGGACGCTCACCGAGTGGCTTCGTTCCAGCGTTCCTTTCGGCGGATTTCCTTGGGGCAGGCTCGCATTCGGTCAATCCGAAGGGTGGCTCCTTCCCCTTGCGAGTGTCGGCGGTGCGCCGCTGCTCAGCTTCGCGGTGGCCCTGACCGGTACGGGCTTGGCAGCAATTGCCGTCGCTGTCGCAGCCAAGCGGTGGGACCGAGGATTCTTCGGAGCTGTTGCCGCTGCCCTCGTGCCCGTGATCATTGCCCTTGTGGCGTCGCCGTTCCTGGCCACCATGGATTCCGGCGACCGAACTATCACCGTCGCCGCGATTCAGGGAAGCGTTCCGCGGTTGGGCTTGGACTTCAATTCGCAACGCAAGCAGGTCCTCGACAATCATGTGAGCGAAACCGTGAAACTTGCCGCCGAGGTGGACGCGGGCCGTGTCGATCGGCCTGACGTCGTGATCTGGCCGGAGAACGCCTCGGACATCGACCCCCTGCGAAACGCCGATGCCGCGGCCGACATCACCCGAGCCTCCGAAGCGATCGGGGCGCCGATTCTTGTCGGCACCGTACTCGTGAATGCCGATCGCACGACCACGAACTCGGTGATCGTGTGGGACGGAGCCGACGGTCCTCAGGAACAACACGACAAGAAGATCATCCAGCCGTTCGGCGAATACCTGCCTTACCGGAGCTTCTTCCGGAACTTCTCGTCCTATGCCGATCGCGCGGGCAACTTCGTGCCCGGCGAGGGCAACGGGGTCGTCCACGCAGCGGACGTACCCATCGGCGTCGCAACGTGTTACGAGGTGGCGTTCGACCGAGCCTTCCAGGAGTCGGTCCGCAACGGTGCACAACTTCTCGCGGTACCCACCAACAACGCCACGTTCGGCGACACCGAGATGACGTATCAGCAGCTGGCGATGTCGCGCGTGCGGGCAGTCGAGCACGGCCGCGCGGTGGTCGTTGCTGCGACCAGTGGCGTCAGCGCGATCATCGGTCCCGACGGCGCGGTGACTTCGCAGACCGAACTGTTCGTGCCTGCCGCACTGGTGGCGAAGGTGCCGCTCTCGACCAGCACCACCCTCGCCACCCGAGTAGGCCCGGCGCCGGAAATCGTGCTCAGCATCATCGCTGTCGGCGCGATTGCCTTGGCGGTGATCGCCAGGCGCCGGGACAAGGCCGAGCTACCTGCCGAAAAGACGGCAGCAACCTGAGCTGAGCATCGGATACCGGGCAGTCGATGTTCCGAGGGGCGCCTGGGCGGGTACTCGCTGTGCCACCCGTTCCAGCGCAAAGGCGGCGTTCCGTGACCGAGCCCGAGAAGACCCAGCCACAGAAGACCGAGCCCGAAAAGACCGAGCGACAGATTGCAGTTCGTAAAACGAGCGTGGTCGATGCGGTTCTGCAATCACCGCTCGCGGGCCTGTCGCCGTGGATCCTGCTGTCTTTACTCTCCGGGCCGGGAAGGTTCGAGGAATCCGCAGCTGCCGCGCTGGGGTTGTCACTGCTGATTTTGGCGGCCAGTCACCGGCGCGGTGGCACCGTGAAGCTGTTGGAGGTCTTCGACGTCGCGTTCTTCGGCGTTCTTGCGGCCATCGGGCTCCTCGCGTCGGCGAACACGATTCGGTGGTTCGAACTCTGGGGAGGCGAACTGACCAACATCGCACTGGTGGTCTTCGCCTTCGGGTCGATCCTGCTCCGCAACCCTTTCACCTTGCAGTACGCGAAAGAGTCGACGCCCGAGGAGTATTGGACGACGCCCTTGTTTCTGCGCATCAACTACGTCATCACGGCAGTATGGGCGCTCGCCTTCACCTGGTCGGCTGCGGTGGGCCTGTTCGGAGATGCACGGCTGCACGACGGTGACAACTTCTGGACCGGGTGGATTCTGCAGTTGCTCGGAACCTTCTTCGCGATCTCGTTCACCGAGTGGTACCCCGAGTACGCGCCGAACAAGGCGGCTCAGGCGCAGGGCCTCGATACCGAACCCCCGCAGTCGATTTTCCGGCTGTTCGACTTTCTGCCGGTGTTCATAGCCGTGACCGGAATCGCAGGGCTGGTGACCGACTCCGTTTCCGTGACCGCAGGCGTCACGTTGATCCTGGTCGGCGTTTTCGGATATCTGGCGATGCGAAGATTCACGGTCGACTAGAAGGTCGCAGTCATCGCGCGCCGACGGGAACCTGGTGCACGATTGTTTCGGTGACCGGCAGAGTGTTGACCGCCTCGATCGCATCCCACCTGTACTGGCCACAGGCGCCCTGGGGAACGAGCGGCCGCATACCGTACCCCTGATCGTCCACAAGCCACACGGTCGGCGGAACAAGCTGGTCGGTCATGCACGAGGGATCCCGATGGTCGGAGGGCACTCTGAAGGCGGACAGTACCGCCGACAGATCGCCCCTACGATGCTGCTCGACCCAACCGATCGTGTGATCGCCCCTGCCATCGCCCCTGCCATTGTCATTGCCATCGCCATCAGTACCGAAGTCGCAAGTGATCACGTGAGTGGGGGTGAATCCGTCGGGGATCGGTTTCGGTTCGGAAACGAGCACTCCGGTGCCGAGCGACGCGCCGAGATTGTCGGCGAGGCAGGTCGCCGGCTCGAGCATCGAAAGATCGGCTGTCGGGGGAGCCGGGGCGGAGCCCAGCACCGGGGACTCGGCACTTCCGCAGCCCACAAGGAGAAGCAGTGCGCCCGCGCCGACAAACATTCCTGACGGTCTCATTTCGACACCGTATCCGAGGTGTCCCAATGCCGTGTCGAAGTTTCACGCCGTATCGAAGTTTGGTGCACCGAAGTTTGGTGTGTCGCAGGGTGGGGGATACAGCTCACACTGGTGCACGAAGCAGTGCCGATGGTTCTCCAGCGCGAATCCAGCATTCGCGCACTGTCGGCTCGCGAGTGCGCCTGGATGCTGAATGACGTTGTACTGAAATATCTTTCAGTACGGCGAAGCATCTGGAGTTGCCACGTCGAAGAAGGGCCGAAGTATGACGTCGACTTGTGAACGATCACTCCCCGAAGAACGAGAAAGACCGCCCGGTGTAGAACCGGACGGTCTTGATCGAAGTGCTAGTTCATGCGCCGCGACGCTTGGCCTTCAGCAAGTCGAGACGCTCTTTGAGGAGCTCTTCGAGTTCCTCGACCGAGCGACGCTCGAGAAGCATGTCCCAGTGGGTACGGGGAGGCTTGACCTTCTTGGCTTCGGGAGCAGTTCCCTCCATGAGGCTGCCTTCGAGGCCGTTACGGCACAACCAGGTACCGGGGATCTCGGCTTCGTCCGCGAACGGGATGTCGAAGATCTCGCCGTTCTCGCACTTGTACTTGGCCATACGACGGGGCGCGAGGTCATGGTCACGGTCGGTCTCGTAGCTCACAGCTCCGAGTCGGCTACCTCGAAGTACGCGATCTGCCATGGTGGTGTCCTCTCTTCGTTCGTCACCGCTGGTGGGCGCCCTGACTTGGGGAGTAGACGCTCACACTCATCTACAACGCCACGAGCACCCGATTGGTTCCCGTGTGGCGAGAAGACGCAACCTCTCCATCTTACCGGGTACCGTGCGCGTTCATCGAAGGCGTCCGAATCTCGAGTACAGTGTCGACTCATGGCTGAGAGCACACGCGTCGGATCACCGCAGACTGCGCGTTCCGGAAACCCGTGCGTGTGGTGCGGCCGCGAGGTCGCGGTGACGGGAGTGGGTCGTCGTCGCCGGTACTGCAGCCAGTCTTGTCGCCAGCGCGCCTACGAACAACGCAGTGCCGTCAAAGGCACCTCCATCCCGGCTGACGCCGTCATCTTGACCGCCGTCGAGGCTGTCGAACTCGTGGATCGGATGTTCGAGGTCCGCTGCGCCGCCGAAGATGTGGCGACTGCTGTTGCCGAGGGCGCCGAAAGTTCGGAACTCACACAGTTGTGTGAACGGTTGACCGAACTTGCCCGCGAAGCCGAACGTTTCCGGTGAAGCAGGTGTGGGCAACCGGTTTCTAGCCTTGCGTTGAGCACCGCATCACTGCGGTGCGCCTGACGCCTGACGACGACAAATTCTGATCCTGAGTTCGGACCTTCGGGGAGGTTCGGACTTCGAAGCGACCCTTCGTCGAGGTCGATGACCTTCGGCTGCGCTCTCGCAGGATCGCCACATGGTTTCCACTCGATATCGAGGCGGTGCGATGTTTCTCTTCAATCCCCGAACCACAGTTCCCAGCGCTGATCGTGACCACGCCGATCGTGGCACCGCTGATCGCGGTAACGCTGTGTGGGGGTGGTCGTGATGGATACCGACAAGAGGATCGATCCGCTGACCGGATCACGGAGTCTGCCGGCCGGGGCATTTCCTCTCTCGGCCGTCCAGCGCAGCATGTGGTTCGCGCAGCAACTTCACCCGACGGTTCCGTATTTCATCGCGCAGTACATCGAATTCCACGGCGACCTGGACATGCAGCTGCTCAGCCGCGCTGCGGTGGAGGCCGCCCACGAGTTCGAATCGCCATTTCTGCGGTTGATGTACCCGGACGGGGAACCGTGCCAGATCGTGGACTTCACGATCGATCCGGGTATCGACTACTTCGACTTCCGCGAGCGTGAGAACCCTCGGCAGGCTGCGTCGGAGTGGATGGACAACGATTACGCGACGACGCTCGACTTGACGCGTGATCGTCTCGTCGAGATGACAATTCTCCAAACTGGCGATCGAGACTACTTGTGGTACACCAGAATTCACCACGTTGCTCTCGACGGATACAGCGGAATGACGATAGTGAATCGAATTGCCGCGATCTACACCGCAGCAGTCGAGGGCCGGGAGCCTGCGGTGAACAAGGCGCTCGACGTCACGACACTGTCCGAACTCGACCAGAAGTACCGTGAATCAAGCCGATTCGACGCCGACCGCGAATACTGGGCCCAGCGCGTGTCCGGCGTCGAACACGGTTCTACGTTGGCCACGCGGGAGGGACCGCCGACTGCGCACAGTGAACTCGTCAGCGCCGCGATGTCGCCGAACAGTCTTGCCGCGTTGGACGAGTGGAATACACGTTCCGGTGCCACTGCGGCGGCGGTGCTGATTTCGGCACTGGCGTGCTATTTGTCCCGCAACACCGGCTACGACGACGTTCTGATCAACCTGCCGGTCTCGGCCAGGACCACGGCGCCGCTGCAACGGTCGGGCGGCATGCTGGTCAACGTCGCGCCGCTTCACATCCACGTCGACCCCGGCGAAAGCGTCGACGATCTGGTCGGGCGGGTTCAACTCGAACTTCTCGGTGCGCTTCGTCATCAGCGGTGCAGTCTCGAGGACATCCGGCGTGATGCAGGCCTGGCGGTCGGCGACGCGCGTCTGTCCGGTCCGATGATGAATGTGATGCTTTTCCGGCAGGAGATCACGCTGGGATCACTGACCGGCGAGTTCCACATCGTCACGTCGGGGCCGGTCGAAGATCTCCTGGTCAACGTGTACCAGAGCGGCGATCCGGCCCAGACGTTGATCGATTTTCGTGGCAACCCCAATCGCTACGATCACGACGAACTGGCTGATCACCACCGAGCCTTCACCGAGTTGGTCGCTGAACTGACAGCAGCGCCCGCCGGTACGCCGATGAACCGGATTCATCCGGCAAGTGCCGAGGCTGGAGCACGCAGTGCACAGCGGAGGGAACACGAGCGGTTCTGGGCGAGATACCTGGGGGACGCCGACGAGGGCTCGACACTGGGCCTCGAGACACTGGATCTCGGGCGAATCGACGCCGAATCGGAGCCGACCGGTACGAATCGACTGAGCCTCCCGCTCGATCCCGCGGTCGCCGAACTCGCACGCTCGGAAGGTGTCTCGCTCTTTGCCGTTGTCCATGCGGCATTTGCTGCATTGCTGTCGAGATCGACCGAGCGCCGGGACGTGTTGATCGGGACGAGGACCGAGTTGGGGACCTTGCCCCTACGCTGCGAGGTCGATCCGGCAGCACCGTTCGATGAATTCGTGGGTTCTCTTGCGCAAGAACACGATACGTTGCTGGTTCGATCGGCGACAGGTGTCCCCGAGCTGCCCGCGCTGCACGTCCGTCTCAACGACGGATCGCGGGAGACGACGATAGCCGGCCTCGACGTGGCGATCGAGGTCCACGCGGAGGCCAATGCCCTCGAGGTGGCGTACTCCGCACAGCACTACGCCGAATCCACGGTCCGAGGTTTCCTCTCGAGACTGGTGTGGGTCCTCTCCGGCGCAGCCGCAGCCCCGCAAACGCCGATCGGAGACCTCGATCTCCTCGACGAGTTGGAACGTGAGTCCCTGGTACCGGCACGGGGAGAGGTTGCGTCCGACCCGCTGACCCTCCCCGACCTCCTCCGCCGAGCCGCAGCTGTAAACCCCGATGCCCCAGCGCTCGTGTTCGGCGATCGTGAGGTGAGCTACCGGGAACTCGACGCCGAGTCGAACAAGCTCGCCCGCGAATTGATCGCCCGCGGGGTTGGCCCCGGCACCTACGTCGCCCTGGCATTGTCGAGGTCGATCGAATCCGTGACCGCGACGTGGGCGGTAGCCAAGGCCGGCGGAGCTTTTCTCCCGATAGATCCGCACTACCCCGAGGACCGTATTCGGCACATGCTCACCGATTCGGGAGCTGTTGTCGGAATCAGCGTGGGGGAGCACCACGGCGGGCTCGCCGACTCGGTGGATTGGCTTCTTCTCGACGAATTGAACGCCGACTGCTCGGATGCACCGGTTGACGATGCCGAACGTCATTCACGCGTGCACTACGACGATCCGGCGTACCTGATCTACACCTCCGGCTCGACCGGTGTTCCCAAAGGCGTGGTGGTCAGCCACCGCGGGCTGAGCAGCTTCGCCGACGAGGAGCGAGACCGGTTCGGAGTCGAACCGGGAGACCGCACACTGCATTTCTCTTCGCCGAGCTTCGACGCTTCGGTCCTCGAACTTCTCCTTGCCTTCGGCGGCGCAGCAACGATGGTGATCGCGCCACCGACGGTGTACGGCGGCGACGAACTGGCCCAGGTGATGCGCGTCGGCCGGGTGACACATGCCTTCGTCACCCCGGCCGCGCTCGCAACCGTCGATCCCGCCGGCCTGCCGGATCTTCGCGTGATCGTGACCGGCGGCGACGCCTGCTCGCCCGCACTGGTCGATCAGTGGTCACACGGACGCTCGATGTTCAACGCGTACGGACCGACCGAAACCACCGTCGTCGCCACCCTGACCGGACCGCTGAGCAGCGATGTTCCCGTCACCATCGGAAAGCCGATGCGCGGCGCCGCGGCCGTCCTCTTGGACTCACGGCTTCAACCGGTGCCCATCGGTGTCGCCGGCGAGCTCTACGTGAGCGGTATCGGTCTGGCGCGCGGGTACCACGCGCGTGCCACGATCACGGCCGAACGATTTGTTGCCGACCCCAACGGTGTTGCGGGAGAACGTATGTACCGCACCGGAGACCTCGCGAGGTGGAACGGCGCCGGTGAACTCGAGTACCTCGGCCGCAGCGACTTCCAGATCAAGATCCGCGGTTTCCGCGTCGAACTCGGTGAGATCGACGACGTACTGCGCCGCCATCCGAGCGTCGCCCAGGCCGTCGCCGCCGGAGTTGCGGGCCCGAGCGGGGAAACACTGTTGGCGGCGTACGTCACGGCGGCTGCGGGTACACACATCGACAACTCCGAGTTGATCGCCCACGCCGGATCCTCGTTGGCAGCTCACATGGTTCCGTCGCGGATCGTCGTACTCGATTCCATTCCCTTGACTCCGGCCGGAAAGATCGACAGGAAGGCGTTGCCGGACATCGATTCGGCGGGCGGCTCGGCCGAATACCGTGCACCCGAGACCTCGACCGAGAAGCGGATTTCGGCGGTGTTCTGCGATCTGCTCGGCATCACCCGGGCGGGAGCGGACGACAGCTTCTTCGACCTCGGCGGTGACTCGCTGATCGCTACTCGCGTCGTGTCCCGGGTCAACGGAGCGCTCGGGACGACGCTGAGCGTTCTCGACCTCTTCGAGGCACCGACAGTCTCCGCTCTGGCTGCACGCGCCGACCTGGCGGACTCGCGGAATACGCGCGCGCCTGCACTGACGCGTATCGATCGCCCCGATCGGATACCGGTATCTCTGGCGCAGCAACGAATGTGGCTGACCAATCAACTCGATCCGAACTCACCGGCGTACAACATCCCGATCGCGGTGAGAATGACCGGCGCTCTCGACGTCGATGCCCTGTTCACCGCCCTGCGGGACGTGATCGTCCGGCATGAGGTCTTGCGGACCGTTTTCCCCGAGAGCGCTCGCGGTCCGGTACAGCACGTTCTCGGTGTGGACGAGATGTTCGATCACCTCGAGGTGGAAACCGTTCCTGCCGCAGCGGCTTCCGTACGGGCGAGCGAACTGGCGCGAACGGGATTCGACGTCAGCGTATCGGTGCCGATCCGCGCGACTCTGCTCGAAGTGAACGAACTCGAACACACCTTGGTCCTCGTCGTGCACCACATCGCCGCAGACGGCCTGTCGATGGCCCCGCTGGCCCGTGACGTGATGGTCGCGTACGCCTCGAGGGCGAGCGGACGTGTACCGGCGTGGCTGCCACTGGAAGTGCAGTACGGCGATTTCAGCGAATGGCAACGCGGAGCGCTCGGCGAAGCGTCCGACCCGGATTCGATACTCGCCGAGCAGTTGCGGTTCTGGTCGCACACGCTCACCGAACGCGGCGAGCTTGCGGAACTGCCGATGGATCATCCGCGGCCGGCCGGTGTCTCGCTGCGCGGTCACGATCTCGATTTCCGCATCGACTCCGCGACGTACCGCCGGGTCGGCGAGATCGCGGCGCGCAGCGATGTCAGCGTCTTCATGGTGATCCACGCCGCGCTGGCCGTCCTGCTCAGCCGAGAATGTGGAGCGAACGACATCACGATCGGCACCCCGGTGGCCGGGCGTAGCGAGCGAGCCCTCGACGACGTCGTCGGAATGTTCGTCAACACGGTGGTGCTGAGGACGGTTCTCGACGGGGGACTCACCTTCGGCGAAGTTCTCACCCGTGTGCGCGACGTCGACGTGGCGGCCTTGCAGCACACCGAAGTGCCGTACGACGTACTCGTCGAGTCCCTCGCAGACAACCAGGCGCCGCTGTTCCAGGTCATGCTGGTGATGCAGGGCGCCGCTCCCACCGAAGTCACCTTGCCCGACCTCGACGTCATGGTTGACGAACTCTCCACGGGTGCAGCAAAGTTCGATCTTCAGGTCATTCTGACCGACCGCGGCGACCATCTCGACGGCCAGTTGAACTACGCCAGCCAACTGTTCGACTCGGACACCATGTCGGGCCTCGCCGATCGCTTCACGATGCTCCTCGACGCGGTAGCTGCCGACCCGGAATCCGTCGTCGGCGACGTCGACCTCACAGCCCCGGGCGAGGTGGAACTGGTCCTCGAGCGTTGGAATGCCACCGAGCACGCCGTACCGATCACCACCCTGGCCGACCTGGCGGCGGAGCAGGCAGCCCGGACACCCGAGCGGGCCGCGCTGATCTTCGGTGAGCGGACGCTGACGTATGCGGAGTTCGATGCGAGGGTGAGCGAACTTGCCAGAACCCTCATCGGCCGCGGCGTCGGCCCGGACATGCGCGTCGCGGTGTCGATTCGCCGGTCGGCCGAACTGCTGATCGCCGTCCACGCCGTGATCCGTGCCGGTGCGGCATATGTCCCGGTGGACCCCGATCATCCTGCCGAGCGCATTGCCTACGTCTTCGACATCGCGGAACCGATCTGCGTGCTGAGCCGACCCCAGGACCGCGGCGCCCTTCCCGCAGAGGTGCCGATCGTCGACGTCGATGTGGATCATCCGGTGTCCACGACGGCGCCGATCACGGACGCTGATCGGGTCGGACCCCTCCGTCCGGACAATGCTGCATACGTGATCTTCACGTCGGGATCGACCGGTCGACCGAAAGGTGTTGCCGTATCGCACCGTTCGATCGTCAATCGCCTACTGTGGATGCAGGACGCGTATCCACTTCACGCGTCGGACGTGGTGCTGCACAAGACTCCGGTGACATTCGACGTTTCGGTGTGGGAACTCTTCTGGCCCCTGCAGACCGGCGCGCAGTTGGTGATCGTGGAACCGGAGGGGCACCGTGATCCTGGATACCTGTCGGCGCTGATCGCCGAAAAGGGAGTCACGACGGCGCACTTCGTACCGTCGATGCTCGCGGAATTCGTCGCCGTCGCGTCTCCCGAGCAGTGCGCGAGCTTGCGCCAGGTGTTCTGCAGTGGTGAAGCTCTTGCGCCCACCACAGCGGAGGCGTTCACTCGTCTGAGTCCTGCAGGGTTGTTCAATCTGTACGGACCCACGGAAGCGGCCGTCGACGTGAGCGCCGCCGAATTCACCCCAGACATGACCGTCACCGTTCCCATCGGTGCGCCCGTGTGGAACACCCAGCTCTATGTCCTCGACGGAAGGCTGCACCCCGTCCCGGTCGGCGTGCACGGCGAGTTGTATCTGGCGGGAGTGCAACTGGCGCGCGGATACCTCGGGCGTAGTGACCTCACCGCCGACAGATTCGTTGCAGATCCGTACGGCCCGTCTGGCACCCGGATGTACCGAACCGGTGATGTCGTCCGGTGGCGCGCCGACGGGCTGCTCGACTATGTCGGTCGACGCGATTTCCAGGTCAAGATCCGCGGGCAGCGCATCGAACTCGCCGAGGTCGAAGCAGCGTTGCTCAGGCTGCCCGGTGTCGCGCAAGCTGCTGCTCTCGTCCATCACGACGACGTGGTCGGTGACAGTTTGGTCGGCTACGTCATCGCCGAGACCGGCACTTCGATCGACACGGACGGCCTACGCACCGAGTTGAGAGGTCTCCTTCCGGCCTACATGGTTCCCGCGGTGGTCATCGCCCTCGACGTGTTCCCTCTCGGTTCGACCGGCAAGCTTGATCGGAAGGCTCTGCCCGCGCCCAGCTTCGACAGCTCGCAGACGTATCTGGCGCCGCGAACACCGCTCGAAGCGCAGTTGGCGGCGATCTTCGAGGAGCTTCTGGAATCCGGGGCAGTCGGTGTTCACGACAATTTCTTCGAGATCGGCGGAAACAGCCTCGTCGCTGCACGCGCAGTGGCGCGAGTGAACGATTCGCTGTCGCTGAACTTGTCGATCAGAGAGTTGTTCGACGCGCCGACCGTTGCTCAGTTGGCGGTCGAGTGCGCCACGGCGCGAGGGGGACCGGCCGTCCTTCCGCTCGAGGCGTTGCCGAGGCCACAGTCGATTCCGCTGTCGCTGGCACAGAAGCGCATGTGGTTCGTCAATCAATTCGACGTCACGTCCGCGGCATACAACGTCGCCATAGCGATCAGGCTGAGAGGCCGTGTGGACGTTGCCGTGTTAAAGAGCGCGATCACCGACGTGCTCGATCGCCACGAATCGCTGCGCACGCTGTTTCCCATGATCGAGGGAGTACCGGCGCAGGTGATCGTGGAACCCGGTGAAGCGTTGGGCACGATGCCGGTGGTCGGCGCAGACGCCGAAGCGGTACTCACGGAGATCGAGCGCGTCACCTCGACGGGCTTCGACGTCACGCAGGCCCCGCCGATCCGGGCCGAACTGATCGAGGTCGACGCCGAAGATCACGTCCTGGCTGTGGTCGTCCATCACATCTGCGCCGACGGATTCTCGATGGCACCGTTGGCGTTCGACGTGATGAGCGCGTATTCGGCCAGACATCGAGGTGAGACCCCCGACTGGGCTCCTCTCCCGGTCCAGTACGCGGACTTCGCGATCTGGCAGGAACGGGCGCTCGGTCGGATCGACGAACCGGACAGTACGCTCGCCGGTCAGCTCGAGTACTGGACACGTCAGCTGGCAAGTGTGCCCGAGCTTCTCGCGCTTCCTGCAGATCGTCCGCGTCCGCGTGTGCAGGATCTCTCGGGCGGCGTCGTCCGGTTCGATATCGATGCCAGCATCCACCGTCGTCTGAGCGAAACCGCGATCGAACACCGAAGCAGTATGTTCATGGCGATTCACGCCGCCTACGCAACGCTCTTGGCCAGATTGTCCGGCATGGAAGACATAACGATCGGCTCACCGATCGCCGGGCGCGGAAATGCCCTGCTCGATCCGATGGTCGGCATGTTCGTCGGAACATTGGTCCTGCGCGCCGACGTGGACCCCTCGGCCTCCTTCACCGATCTCCTGGCCAGGGTTCGCAGCACCGACCTCGACGCCTTCGCTCACGCAGACGTTCCCTTCGAGCGCGTCGTCGATGCGCTCGCTCCGGAGCGGTCGACGTCACATTCACCGCTGTTCCAGGTGATGCTCGAGTTCAAGAACACCACTCGACCAGTTGTTCGTCTAACGGATCTCGACGTCGAAGTCCTCGAACTCGAATCCACCGTCTCGAATTTCGATCTGCAGCTCACTCTGGCCGAGACTTACGACGAGGACGGTCAGCCGGCGGGCATCGAGGCCGGATTCACCTACGCGAGAGCGCTGTTCGACGAGGCGACTGTCGACGGTTTTGCTCGGTATCTGATTCGTATTCTGGATGCCGTGACGGAGTCGCCGCACACACCGGTCGGCGACATCGATCTCGTGAGCGATCTCGACACGATCCGCACCGTCGCACCGGAACTTCCCGAGCAGGTTCACTTCTCGACGTTGCTCGAGCGGAGGTACATTGGCGAACCGCAGAGAACCGCGCTGGTTTTCGGCGACCGACATCTGACGTACTCCGAACTCGACCGCCGCGCCAACCGGCTCGCGAGACTGTTGATCAGCCGCGGGGCCGGCCCGGAATCCGTTGTCGCTCTGGCATTGCCGCGCTCACTGGAATCCGTGGTGGCGATCTGGGCGGTTGCTCGGACCGGCGCCGCGTTCGTACCCGTCGACCCGGCGTATCCCGTCGATCGTGTGCACCACATGATCAACGACTCGGGATCGGCCGTCGTTCTCACCACCGCCGAGCATGCCGGTGTCGTCCCGAACGAGGCGGACGCGATTCTGCTCGATCAGGCCGAGATCCTCGCGACCCTCGAACAGACCGGTGATCACCGGATAGAGGCTTCGGAACTGCTGGGAACCGCGTCTGTCGACAATCCGGCCTATGTCATCTACACCTCCGGTTCCACCGGCGTCCCCAAAGGCGTCATGGTCACTCACCGTGGGCTTTCGGCGCTCGCCGAGCAGGAGCGCAGTCGATTCGGAGTCGAGTCGACCTCCCGCACGCTGCATTTCAGCTCACCGAGTTTCGACGCCTCGATTCTCGAGCTCCTCATGGCGGTCGGTGCCGGGGCCACGATGATCATCGCTCCACCGAGCATCATCGGCGGAACCGAACTGACGAGCCTGATCGCCGATCAACACGTCACGCACGCCTTCATCACCCCAGCCGCTCTTGCCACGGTCGATCCGAGTGGACTGGACGAGTTGGTCTGCATCGGAACCGGCGGCGACGTCTGCCCGCCCGATCTCGTCGCCGCCTGGGTCAGTGATCACCGGATCATGATCAATGCCTACGGACCGACCGAATCGACGGTCGTAGCCAGCATCACCGAGCCGATGTCACCGACCGATCGGGTGACCATCGGACGGCCGTCGACAGGCATCACCGCGTGGGTTCTCGACAATCGCCTACACCGCGTCCCGGTCGGAGTGACGGGGGAGTTGTACGTCAGCGGCGACGGACTCGCCCGCGGCTACCGCAACCGCGCGGGCACCACCGCCGAACGGTTCGTACCCAATCCCACGGGCGGTGCCGGCACGCGGATGTACCGCACCGGCGACCTCGCCCGGTGGAACAAGAACGGAGAACTCGAGTATCAGGGCCGCGGCGATTTCCAGGTCAAGATTCGCGGATTCCGCATCGAACTCGGCGAGATCGAGGCAGTTCTGGCTCGCTATCCCGGCGTTGCACATTCCGTGGTGACGACGCTCGAACGTGACGGAGGCGCCGCACGGATCGTCGGATACGTAGTGCCTGCGAGCGACGCTCAGACTGTGGATCCCGAGGCCGTCATCGCGTTCGCGGGTTCGGCTCTTGCCCCGTACATGGTTCCCGCAGTGGTGGTCGTCCTCGACGAACTTCCGATGACAGCCAACGGAAAGCTCGATCGTCGAGCACTGCCGATTCCCGACTTCCGGGTAACCCAGGCACGCTCACGGGCAGCCGAATCCGATACCGAGCGCACGCTGGCCGCCCTGTTCGTCGACGTCCTCGGTGTCGAATCGGTGGGGGTCGACGACTCGTTCTTCTCGATGGGCGGCGATTCGATCATGTCGATTCAGCTTGTCGCCCGCGCCCGCGACGCGGGACTCGTGTTCACCCCGCGTGACGTCTTCGAGGTGAAATCGGTCGCCGGTCTTGCGGTATTGCTGGCGTCGACCAAGGACGACGAACCCGAGGTGCTCGAGGAACTTCCCGGAGGCGGCGTGGGTCACGTGCCCTTGTTGCCGGTCGCTCAGTGGTGGCTCGACCGGCTCGGCTCCGATCTCCAGGGGCTCGATTCGTTCTCCCAGGCCACCCTTCTCAATGCGCCGCACGGGCTCCACAGCGTGGAGCAGTTGACCGCAGCGCTTCAAGTCGTACTCGATCGTCACGACATCCTTCGCGCGCGCCTCGAACTCGACGGCGAGCGCAGGCTCGTCGTCGACGAGCCCGGATCTGTTGCAGCCGAGGACATCTGCCAGGTACTCGAAGTGGAGGCCGAGCCGGGCACCGCAGCGTTCGACGCGGCGATCGTCGACGCCCTGGGCGGTGCACGCCGAGAACTAGACCCCAGCCGGGGTGTGATGGTCCGTGTCGTCTGGCTGGCCGGCGTGCACAACACCGGCCGGTTGCTCCTGGTGATCCACCACCTCGCGGTCGACGGTGTCTCCTGGCGCGTCCTCGTACCGGAACTTGCGTCGGCTTTCCACCGCATCGATGCAGGCGAGGAACCGGAGCCTTCGTACTCGGGAACGTCGGTTCGTCGGTGGTCGTACGCGCTCCGTGACATCGCGCCCGATCGAAGAGTCGAATTGCCCAGGTGGCGTTCGATACTCGAAGGTGCCGACCCGCTGATCGGAACCCGGCCGCTGGACCCGCGGCTCGACACGTTCGATTCGGTCGGCCGAGTTGTCGCCGACGTACCCGTCGAACTGTCCGAAACAGTCCTGACCACGCTTCCGGCGCTGTTCGGTGGATCCGTCAACGACGGTCTCGTTGCTGCTCTCGCGCTGGCACTGACGCAGTGGAGGCAGGCACAGGGCATACGAACCGACAACGTGCTCGTCTCGATGGAGGGCCACGGACGCGAAGCTCACGTGGTCCCCGGAGCGGATGTGCTGCACACCGTCGGCTGGTTCACGAGCGTCTTCCCGATGCGGATCGACCTCGCCGACATCGACATCGCGAACGTGATGAGCAGCGGCCCCGACGCCGCGGTGGTGCTCAAGCGCGTCAAGGAAGAGCTACTGGGTGTTCCGGACAGCGGTATCGGGTACGGAGTTCTGCGTTACCTCGACGAGGTAGGCCGAGCGGTACTCGAAGACCTCCGCCAACCGCAGATCTCGTTCAACTATCTGGGGCGTTTTTCCGGCACCGAAGCCGGAGAGTCGCTGGGGGACTGGGCACTGGCCCGTGACGTCGATCTGGAAGCGGCAGCTCAGTCCGACATGCCCGTGGGTTCGGTACTGGACGTCAATGTCGTCACCACCGAAATCTCGGGTGCACCGCACATCGGCGCCACTATCGCCTATCCCACCGCCGTGCTGGCGGACGGTGATGCGCGCGCCATCGCAGAACTCTGGGTACAGGCATTGCGTGCTCTGGCCACATACGCCGAGCAGAGCGAACACGGTGGACTAACACCGTCGGACATCGACCTGGTCGACCTGGACCAGGAGTCCATCGATCGCCTCGAGCGCGAGTTCCCGACGCTGACCGACATCTGGTCCCTCTCGCCGCTGCAATCCGGACTGCTGTTCCATGCCCGCTACGCAGAACACACCGTGGACGCGTACACCGTCCAACTCACACTCGAACTCGACGGCGTCGACGCGTCCCGGTTGCACCGTGCCGCACAGGCGCTGCTCGACAGACACGAGAACCTACGCGCTGCGTTCACGACCGACACCGGTGGGAGATCGGTGCAGGTGATCAGCGCCGCCGTGGATGTGCCGTGGACCGAGATCGATATTTCCCCGTTGGCTCCCACCGAACAGGCGACCGAGATACGCGAACTCCTCCATGCGGATCGTGTGCGCGGCTTCGACATGGACACACCGCCCCTCCTGCGGTTCCTGCTTCTGCGTACTGGTGACGACGCATACCGGTTGATCCTGACCAACCACCACATCCTCCTCGACGGATGGTCGATGCCGCTGCTGGTCCGCGATCTACTCACCCTCTACGCCACGGACAGTGATCACAGCGCCATCCCGCGCGCGCATCCGTACCGGGACTATCTGAGCTGGATCAGCAGTCGTGACGAGAGCAAGTCGATCGAGGCCTGGGACGAAGCGCTTCGCGGACTCGACGATCCGACACTGCTCACCGGAACCCACGCAGTCGACGAGGACGGTGCAACCTCACGCTCGACCACCACCGCGCTCGGAGAACGTGAGACGGAACTCCTGCGCGGATTCGTCCGCTCCCGCGGTCTGACGACAGCATCCTTGATCCAGGTGGCCTGGGGAATCGTGCTCGCCGAACTCCTCGGCCGCGACGACGTCGTCTTCGGCGGAACGGTCTCCGGACGCCCACCCCAGGTTCCGGGCGTCGAGTCGATGGTGGGCCTGTTCATCAACACCGTCCCCGTGCGAGTTCGCCTCGACCCGCGAGAGTCTTTGGCAGCACTGTGTGTTCGTGTCCAAACCGAGCAGGCGCAGCTGTCCGATCACCACCACGTGGGTCTTTCCCACATCACATCGGCAGTAGGGGGTGCTGCATCATTCGACACCTTGACCGTCTTCGAGTCGTATCCCGTCGACCGCGGTGGACTCTCGTCCGGCACGGACATCGCCGGAATGCACGTCCTCGACGTCCACGACGCCGAGGACGCGGCGCACTATCCGCTCGCGATCGTCGCTTCCACAGCAGACGGACGCTTGCGGCTCAAGTTCGAGTATTTCCCGGGAGTCCTCGGCGATCACGACATCGACGCGATCGCGGACCGGTTGCTCCGCACCCTCGAACTGATCACTGCGCAACCGGATCTTCCGCTGGCAAAATTGCGTCTGATGCCGGATTCCGAAGTGCAGCAACTTGTTCCCGCGCGAGGAAAGCAAGGGCGCTCAGTCAGGACACTCGATCGCATCTTCGAGGACACGGCGAGCAGATTCCCCGAACGAATCGCACTGTCCTGTGGTGAGAGAAAGATGACCTACCGAGAACTGGACGAGGCCTCGAATCAGTGGGCACGCGTGCTGATCTCCGAAGGCGCCGGCCCGGACTCACGGGTGGCGATCTGTGTGGAACGTTCCTTCGAATCCGTGGCAGCCGTCTGGGCGATCACCAAGACCGGCGCCGCCTTCGTGCCGATCGATCCGCGCTACCCGAGTGACCGGATCTCGTTCATGCTCGAGGACTCGGCATCCTCGCTCGGATTGACCACTGCAGCCCACCGACCCGGCGAAGTTGGTGCGACGCAGTGGCTCGAACTCGACGATCCGACGAGCATCGCTCGGCTCTCCGGAGTGTCCACGGCGCCGCTACGCGAAGACGAGCGCCGAGGAACCCCGCGGTTGGAGAACACCGCCTACCTCATCTACACCTCGGGCTCGACCGGCCGACCCAAGGGCGTCGTCGTCACCCATACCGGCCTCGAGAACTTCGCCGACGAACAGCGCCATCGCTACGGTCTCACGGAGAATTCGCGCGCACTGCACTTCGCCTCACCGAGCTTCGACGCCTCCGTTCTCGAATATCTGCTCGCCTTCGCCGTCGGCGGCGAATTGGTCGTAGCTCCCACCACCGTCTACGGAGGAACCGAACTTGCCGACGTTCTCCGGGACGGACACGTCACCCACGCGTTCATCACGCCCGCAGCGCTGACGTCGGTGGACCCCGAGGGAATCGACGAACTGACCACCATCACAGTGGGAGGCGAGGCCCCCTCGGCAGACCTGGTGCGCACCTGGGCGCCGGGAAGATCGTTCGTCAACGTCTACGGTCCCACCGAAACCACCATCTCCTGCAATCTCAGTGACCCCATACCAGCCGGCGACAAGGTCTATCTCGGGCCGCCGAACCGAGGATTCAGCGAAGTTGTCCTCGATCGCAGACTCCAACCGGTATCTGTCGGTGTTCCCGGGGAGCTGTACGTGGCGGGAGTCGGACTCGCGCGTGGCTATCACGGGCGCTCACCACTGACGAGCGAACGATTTGTCGCCAACCCGTACGGCGAGCCGGGGGAGCGGATGTACCGCACCGGCGACGTCGTGCGCTGGCGCAGTGATCGCACCATCGAGTACCTCGGACGCAGCGACTTCCAGGTCAAGATCCGCGGTTTCCGCATCGAACTCGGCGAGGTCGACACTGCACTGGGTCAACTGCCGGGCGTCGAGTACGCGGTCACGCTGGCGGTGCGCGGACCGTCGGACGAGCAGGCTCTGGCGGCGTACGTCGTCTGCGACGACGAACACCCCGTCACCGCCGAGGACATCCGGGCAGCGGCTCGAGAGGTGCTTCCGGCACACATGGTGCCCGCGAGCGTCGTCGTGCTCGACGAACTGCCACTCACCGGCGTCGGCAAGGTCGATCGGGCTGCTCTCCCGAAGCCTCGCTTCGACACCGATGCCGAAACGTTCACGGCAGCGACCACCGAGTTGGAACGACTGGTGGCGGGCGTCTTCGAGGACGTGCTCGGAGTGACCCCGATCGGTATCGACACCCACTTCTTCGACGTCGGCGGAAACTCACTGACCGCGACGCGCGTCATCGCCCGCGTCAACGCGCTCCTAGGCACCGACATCGGCGTACGAGGATTGTTCGAGTCTCCGACAGTTCGGCAGCTCTCGCGTCTGGCCGAGAGTGTCGGCCGCGGCGAAAACCCCCGACCACCGTTGACTCGACGGTCTCGCCCGGACCCACTGCCCGTGTCGCTGGCGCAGAAGCGGATGTGGTTCCTCAACCAGTTCGACGTGACGTCACCGGCCTACAACGTTCCCCTGGCCGTGCGCCTCGACGGCGATCTGGACTTCGCCGCATTGCAGGCAGCGGTAGCGGACGTACTGGGCCGCCACGAAAGCTTACGGACGAAGTTCCCCTCGATCGACGGACAACCGGTACAGCAGGTTGTCTCCGCCGAGGCGGTCATCCCGATCCTGGAACCGGAGATCGTCGCTGCTGCACAAGTTTCCGATCGAATTCTCGAATTGGCCTCGGAAGGGTTCGACGCCTCGGCGGATGTCCCCATCCGCTGCGCAGTCCTACGCGTGGACGGGGACACACGCAGACACGTGCTCGTGATCGTCGTCCACCACATCGTCGCCGACGGGTTCTCGATGAACCCCCTGGCCGTGGACGTGGCAGCGGCCTATGCGGCCCGCAGCGCCGGCAGCGCGCCGAGCTGGTCGGAACTGGCCGTGCAGTACGGCGACTTCGCGTTGTGGCAGCACGAGGTACTCGGCTCCGAAGAAGATCCGGACTCCGCCCTGACCCGTCAGCTCGACTACTGGAAAGACCGTCTCGTGGGACTCGGTGAGCCGATCGCGCTGCCGACGTCGTTCCCGCGTCCGGCGAAGCCCTCCATGGCGGGCTCGGTGCACCGGTTCGCTGTCTCACCGCAGATCCATCGAGCGCTGACCGACCTGGCACGCGAGCACGGCAGCACGATGTTCATGGTCATGCATGCAGCGCTGGCGGTGCTTGCAGCGCGTCTGGCCGGAACCGAGGACATCGCCATCGGTACACCCGTCGCCGGCCGCGGAGAGGCCGAACTCGATCACCTGGTCGGAATGTTCGTCAACACACTTGTGCTGCGAACGCAGATCACGCCCGACGCATCGTTCGAGGACGTACTCGCCCAGGTTCGTGAAGGTGATCTCGGTGCGTTCCAACACGCTGACCTGCCCTTCGAAAGGTTGGTCGACGCACTCGACCCGGAACGCTCGACGTCACACACTCCGTTGTTCCAGATACTCATCGAGTTCCGCAACAACGCACTACCGCAACTCGAACTGCCGGGGCTGTCGGTCTCGGGAGTCGAGTTCGACCTTCCTGTCGCCAAGTTCGATCTCCAACTCGCGGTCACCGAACGGTACGACGCGGACGGAGATTCGGATGGTATCGACGCCGAATTCGTCTACGCCACAGACCTGTTCGACGCTGATTTGATCGAATCGTTCTCACACCGGCTGATCACCCTCCTCGAGGCGGTCTCCCGAGACCCGTCGACTCCTACCGGCGACATCGACGTCGTCGGCGCCGACGAGCGTCGACAGATGCTGACCGAGTGGAACACTCACGCCGAACCGGCTCCGGCCGACAACATCGCGGACCGATTTTTCGAGGCTGTTGCAGCGCATCCGTCGTCGACCTCGGTCAACGACAGCGACGGCGCAATGACGTACGCCGAACTGGACGGGCGCGCGAACCGCCTGGCGCGGCTTCTGATCAGTCGCGGTATCGGTCCGGAATCCGTGGTGGCCGTTGCGATGCCCAGAACGACCGACCTCGTGCTCGCCCTTGTCGCCGTCATCAAGACCGGCGCGGCATACCTGCCGATCGACATCACCTATCCGGCGGAGCGGATGCGATTCCTCTTCGACGACGCGCGGCCGGTGTGCCTGGTCACGACCGGAGACTTCCGCAACGATCTGCCGTCGGAGATCATCGAATCCGGCATCGACATCGTCGAACTCGGATCGTCGGAGATCGCCGTACGCCTCGATCACTCCGCGCCACATCGCATCACCGACGCGGACCGGACGACACCACTTCTGCCCGACGCTGTCGCGTACGTCATCTATACCTCCGGATCCACAGGGCGCCCCAAAGGTGTCCAGGTCAGCCATCGAAACGTCCTGACTCTGATGGACAACACGTCCCCGACGTTCGGGTTCGACGACTCGGACGTGTGGACGATGTTCCACTCGTACGCATTCGACTTCTCCGTCTGGGAACTGTGGGGTCCGCTGCTGCACGGTGGCCGGTTGGTCGTCGTCGACTACTACACGACCAGATCGCCCGACATGTTCCACGAACTGCTTCGCCGTGAGCGAGTGACGGTGCTGAACCAAACACCCACCGCCTTCTACCAACTCGCCGAGGCCGACCGCGCGTACACACCCAGCGGCGCGGACCCCGACCTTGCCCTGCGTTACGTCGTCTTCGGTGGTGAAGCTCTCGATCTCGGCCAATTGCGCAAGTGGTATGACCGGCGCGCCGACACGGCGCCGACGCTGGTCAACATGTACGGGATCACCGAGACGACAGTGCACGTCAGTCGAATCGCGCTCGACCGCAACGACAGCGAGCACGCGTCGGCGAGCATCATCGGGCGCGCGGTACCAGGATTGTCCGTCTACGTACTCGATCGGCGACTGAACCTGGTACCACCAGGTGTTGTCGGCGAAATGTACGTCGCCGGTGATCAGGTGACTCGGGGATACCTCGGGAAACCCGCATTGACTTCGGTACGGTTCCTTCCCGATCCATTCGGTAGTTCGGGGGATCGAATGTATCGGAGCGGGGACCTGGCGAGGTGGAACGACGCGGGGCAGTTGGAGTACGTGGGCCGCAGTGATTTCCAGGTGAAGGTGCGTGGTTTCCGCATCGAACTCGGAGAGATCGAAGCCTCGATGCTCCGCTGCCCCGGCGTCGCGGCCTCCGTGGCGCTCGTGCGTACCGACGGCGCCTCACCCCGGATCGTCGGGTACGTGGTCGCCGAGACAGGCAGTGCCGTCGATTCCGCGACGGTGACCGACTTCGTCTCCGCCGAACTCGCGGAGTACATGGTGCCCACCGCGATCGTCGTCCTCGAATCACTGCCGCTGACCGTCAACGGAAAGCTCGACCGACGCGGCCTCCCGGCACCGGACTTCGCCGTCGTGGGAACAACGGAGGCGACGCGGGCACCGGCCACCGCTACCGAGGCGGTCCTCGCGGACCTGTTCGCGGAAGTGCTGGGGCGGGGCAGTATCGGAGTGGACGATTCCTTCTTCGGTCTCGGCGGCGATTCGATCATGTCGATCCAACTCGTCTCACGGGCGAAGTCCGCAGGCCTCATCTTCACTCCCAGGGACGTCTTCGAAGCGAAGACGGTTGCCGGCCTCACCAAGGTCCTCCTCGTCGAATCAGCGGCAGCTGCACCAGTTCTCGAGGAGCTACCCGGCGGGGGAGTCGGCACCCTACCGCTCACTCCGATCATGGAGTGGCTCGTCGAACGCAGTCGCGGAGACCTGAGCACGATCCGCAGTTACAGCCAGAGTGCGCTCATCGCACTGCCAGCCGATGTGTCCGGACCCGCGCTGGAGCGCGCACTGCAAACGATCCTCGATCGTCACGACGTACTGCGGGCGCGTCTGGACACCGCGACACACCAACTCGAGATCCGCGAACCCGGCACCGTCGCCGCCTCCGACGTCCTGCGCCGAACCCCCATCGTGTCCACCAGCGGCGAAGAATTCGTGGCCGCCGCGGAAGCCGCGATGCAGAACGCATCCAGCCGTCTCGATCCCGAACACGGAAAGATGATCAGCGCACTCTGGTTGGATCCCGTCAGCGCGAACGGCAACCAGGCCGAGGCCGGCCGGTTGCTCCTGGTCCTTCACCACCTCGCGGTCGACGGTGTGTCCTGGCGAATGCTCGTCCCCGGCCTGGTCACCGCTTACGCCTCGGCGTTCGACGGCGAAACGCCGATGCTTCCGCCCGGCGGAACGTCGATACGCCGTTGGGCGACAGCCCTCGCCGAGACCGCCGCGAATCGACGTGACGAGGTCGAATTGTGGTCGAGAATGCGGGCCGACGAGCCACCGCTCGGAACGCGCGGACTCGACCCCGCCGTGGACATCGGTTCCACTGTCGACCGCGTCAGCGTCGACGTTCCGACCACGGTGACCGAGAACATCATCTCGACGGTGCCTCAACATTTCGGGGGCTCGGTCAACGACGGGTTGCTCGCAGCTCTCGCGATTGCCGTCACCGCCTGGCGTCGATCTCGCGGACAGCGCAGCGGTGAAGTGCTTCTCAACCTCGAAGGACACGGCCGCGAGGAGAACGCCGCACCGGGTGCCGACCTCTCGCGCACGGTCGGCTGGTTCACCACCTTGTTCCCCGTGCGGATCGACCTGACCGGACTCAACGTCGTCGATGCTCTGTCCGGTGGAACAACCGCGGCCTCGGCCGTGAAGCTCGTGAAGGAAACGCTGCTCGACATTCCGGACAACGGAATCGGTTTCGGCATGCTCAAGTACCTCGATCGAAACGAAGACCTGCGGGAGTTGCCCACACCGCAGATCTCGTTCAACTACCTCGGACGATTTGCCGGCTCGGATCCCGAGCACGGCGAAGTGCCGTGGCTGCCGATCTCCGAAGTGACCCTCGACGAAGCGCACAGCGGAGAGCTTGCTGCCGCGTCGGTACTCGACATCAACGCCGTCACCACCGACACCGCACACGGTCCCATTCTGCGGGCTACCTGGTCCTTCCCCCGCGGCATCCTCAGTGAGGCTGAAGTCACCGAACTGGCGGAGCTCTGGGCCACTGCACTCGGCGCGCTGAGTTCGTACGTCGACGAACACTCCGAGCGTGAGCTCACGCCCACCGATCTCGATCTCGTCACCGCGGACCAGCAGAGCATCGAGCAACTCGAGCGCAGATTCCCCGACCTGACCGACATCTGGTCACTGTCACCTCTGCAATCGGGCATGCTCTTCCACGCCCAGTTCGACGAAACGGAAATCGATCCGTACATGGTGCAACTGACCCTCGAGCTCGGGGGACGGGTGGAAGCGCCGCGACTGCGCCGCGCCGCGCAGGCCTTGGTCGATCGTCATCCGAGCCTGCGCGCGGGATTTGTCTCCGCGCCAGGAGGTCGGGCGCTGCAAGTGATCCGGTCCGGAGTCGAGATCAGCTGGACCGAAATCGACCTGTCCGGGGCCGAGGACAGCGAACTCGCGTTCGCTCAGCTGCTCGAGAGTGATCGCGCTGAGCGTTTCGACATGGAAACAGCCCCACTGATCCGGTTCATGCTCGTGCGAAACGGACCGGACGCGGCACGCTTCGTCGTGACGAACCATCACATCCTGCTCGACGGCTGGTCCACTCCGCTGTTGCTTCGAGACCTGCTCACTCTCTACGCAACTGACGGCGACCCCGAGATTCTGCCCAGAGTTCAGTCGTATCGCGACTACCTCACCTGGATCTCGAAGCAGGAACCCGAGATTTCGCTGCGGGCGTGGCAGGAAGCGCTACGAGGCGTCGACACATCCACCCAACTCTCGCAGGCAAGCACCGCCGCCGAAACCGTGGCGAGTGACATTCACTCGTACTCACTGCCGACCGAACGAGCCGAAACTCTCCGGGCATTCGCGCGAAGCCGCGGTCTGACCATGGCGACCCTGGTCCAAGTGGCCTGGGGAATCGTGCTCGCCGAACTCCTCGGCCGCGACGACGTCGTCTTCGGCGGAACCGTCTCAGGACGCCCACCCCAGGTGTCAGGCGTGGAATCGATAGTCGGCCTGTTCATCAACACCGTCCCGGTGCGAGTCCGCCTCGACGCCCGAGAAACCCTCGCGGAACTGGCCATTCGCGTCCAATCCGAGCAGGCGGCACTGCTCGACCACCACCACATCGGCCTGTCGGACATCGCGGGAGCAGTCGGCGCTGCCGGATCCTTCGACACACTGACGGTGTTCGAGTCGTATCCCGTCGACGAGGCAGCCCTGACCGCCGAAACCGACATCGCGGGTATGCACGTTCTCGGCATCGACGGACGCGACTCGGCGCACTACCCGATCGCCGTGGTCGCGTCGGAAAGTCACACGCTCAACTTGAAGATGGAGTACCTGCCCACGCACTTCTCGGCGCGCGAAGTCGCGAAGATCACCGAGCGCGTCGGCATCGTCCTCGAACATCTGGCCTCGGCACCGGATCAACCGCTCGCTCGCCTGCAGGTACTCACGGAGTTCGAAAGCCGCGATCTTGCGCCGGTCTTCGGATCCCCGGGTCGCTCCGCTCGAACGCTTCCGGAAATACTCGCCGACGTTTCCGCCACATATCCCGACCGCATCGCGCTCTCGTCCGGCAATCGCTCCATGACCTACGCCGAACTCGACCGGCGCTCGAACCAGATGGCCAGAGCCATGATCCGCCGCGGCGCCGGACCCGAAACGTCGGTTGCCATCGGCATCGAACGGTCCATCGAATCGGTTCTCGCGGTCTGGGCGGTCGCCAAGACCGGCGCAGCTTTTGTCCCCGTCGACCCCACCTATCCGGCCGACCGAATCGAACACATGCTCAGCGATTCCGAAGTGCTGTTCGGGTTGACCGTCGTCGACGCCATCGAGACATTGCCACCGATCGTGTCCTGGTTGGTGCTCGGAGAAGAAGCCTTCGACGACGACGTCGCCACCAGTTGCACACTGCCGATCGCCCAGGACGAACGGCCCGCACCGGTGGCCATGGACAACGCCGCCTACGTGGTCTACACCTCGGGATCCACCGGACGACCCAAGGGAGTGGTCGTCACCCACACCGGACTCGACAGCTTCGCACTCGATCAGCAACGCCGATTCCACGCCGATCACCACTCTCGGACCCTGCACTTCGCCACCCCGAGCTTCGATGGAGCCATCTTCGAGTACCTGCAGGCATTCGGTGTCGGAGCAACCATGGTGATCGTCCCGACCGACATCTACGGCGGAGCCGAACTGGCAAGTCTGATCCGTCGCGAACACGTCACTCATGCGTTTGTCACCACAGCGGCACTCGCCACCGTCGACCCGGCCGGCCTGGACGAATTCCGGCACGTCGTCGTCGGGGGAGAGACACTGCCACCGCACCTCGTCGGTCTGTGGGCTCCCGGACGAGAATTCGTCAACGCCTACGGCCCGACCGAGACAACCGTCATGGCAGACATCAGCGAACCCATGACGGTGGGCGCACCCATCACTATCGGTGGCCCGATCCGCGGTGTGCACGAGATGATCCTCGATTCGCGCCTGCAACCGGTACCCGTCGGAGCTCCCGGCGAGCTGTACATCGCCGGAATCGGCCTGGCTCGCGGATACCACCGCCGTCCCGGTCTGACCAGTGAGCGATTTGTCGCCGACCCCTTCGGCAAGCCGGGTGACCGGATGTACCGCACCGGTGACATCGTCTCCTGGCGAAGCGATCACACCATCGAATACGTCGGGCGCAGCGACTTCCAGGTCAAGATTCGCGGATTCCGCATCGAGCTCGGTGAGGTGGACGCCCAGATCACCGCAATGGCGACTGTCACGAACTGCGTGACACTCGGCGTCGACGGACCGGCCGGAGCGACTGTCCTCGCGTCCTACCTCACAGTCGAGGAAGGATCGACGCTCACGGGCGCCGAGATCACCGCGCACCTTGCCGGACGTGTTCCGTCGCACATGGTTCCGGCCAGCATCATGATCGTCGACGAGCTTCCCCGCACCGCGGTCGGCAAGCTCGACCGAAAAGCGTTGCCGACCCCGGAGTTCACCGGAACCGCCGTGGAATTCCGGGCCCCCGGTACCAGCCTCGAACGCCGGATAGCCGATGCGTTCATCGATGTACTCGGCGTCGAGCGAGTAGGCCTGGACGACAACTTCTTCGAACTCGGCGGCAACTCACTGATCGCCACTCGCGTCGTCTCGCGGCTAAACTCCGCCCTGAAAATCGACGTCGGGGTACGCGTGCTGTTCGAAGCGCCCACGACCGCCCAGCTCGCCGAGCGGCTTTCCAACGCCGTCACTGCCGTCGGCACAGTGCCGCTCACTCCCATGGAGCGCGTCGGCAACGTCCCGCTGTCACTGGCGCAGAAGCGCATGTGGTTCCTCAACCAATTCGACACACGATCGGCCGCCTACAACATCCCACTGGCAGTGCGCCTTACCGGTGATCTCGACGTCGCCGCCATGCAACAGGCGATCGCCGACGTCGTCGAGCGCCACGAAACACTGCGGACCGTGTTCCCCGCCGTCGGCGGCGATCCGATTCAGAAAGTCCTCACCGCCGACGAGGCAATACCTCCGGTCCGTGAAATGACGTTGGGGGAGCACGAACTCACAGAGCGCATGCAACGGCTCGCCACCACCGGCTTCGACGTGTCGGTCGACCTACCGCTGCGCGTGGCACTCTTCCGACTCGACACCGACGAACCCGTTCACATTCTGTTTGTCGTCGTCCACCACATCTGCGCCGACGGTTCGTCGATGGCGCCGCTCGCACGCGACGTCATGGCGGCCTATCTGGCGCGTACGGCCGGAACCGAGCCCACGTGGGCACCACTCGAAGTGCAGTACGCGGACTTCACGTTGTGGCAGCGTCAGGTCCTCGGATCGGAAGACGATCCGGAATCTGTCATCAGCCGCCAACTGCGCTACTGGAGTGAGCAACTCGCCGGACTCGACGATGTCATCGCTCTGCCCACCGACCACCCGCGGCCCGTGCAACAGACCTTCCACGGTGACCGATTCACCTTCGACATCGACGCGAACACTCACCGCGCGCTCGCGGACCTGTCCAGGTCCCACGGCGTCACGATGTTCATGGCACTGCACGGCGCACTGGCCGTGCTGATGTCGAAGCTGTCCGGCGCAGACGAGGTCACCATCGGCACCCCGATCGCCGGCCGCGGTCAGGCAGCGCTCGACCACCTCGTCGGAATGTTCGTCAACACGCTGGTCCTGCGAACCAGCGTCGATCCCGACATCACGTTTGCCGAACTGGTGGAACACATCCGCGAAATCGATCTGGCCGCATTCCAGAACTCGGATCTACCTTTCGAGCGGCTCGTCGACGTGATCAACCCGACCAGATCCACGTCGTACTCGCCGCTGTTCCAAGTAGCCCTCGAACTTCAGAACAACGAACCCGCGCACTTCCACCTGCCCGGCCTCGACATCGACGGGCTGACCGTGGAAACCAAATTCGCGAAGGAAGACCTCGAGCTGATCGTCGACGAGAAGTTCGACGAGACCGGCGCCCCTGCCGGGATGTCCGCTGCCTTCGACTTCGCGACGGATCTGTTCGAACCCGGCACCATTCGGCGGTTTGCCGACCGACTTCGCCTGATCCTGGGCGCTGTCGGACGTGAACCGGCAACACGCATCGCCGACATCGGTATCCTCGCCGCCGACGAAACAGCCGCTCTGGTGCCGGCATCCGGTGCAGCCGCGACTCGAGCGCGCGTGTGGCCGGAGATCCTCGCCGAAGCAGTCGCCTCGAACCCGGATGCACCAGCCCTCTCGAGTCGTGAGAGGTCGATGACCTACCGCGAACTCGACGAGGAATCGACAAAGCTGGCGAGAGCGCTGTGCCGGCGCGGTGTCGGACCCGAAGATTTTGTGGCCTTGGGTCTGCCGCGGTCCGCCGCGGAGATCGTCGCCATCTGGGCGGTCACGAAGACCGGGGCAGCATTCTTGCCCGTCGACCCGAACTATCCCGACGACCGCATCAACCACATGCTCGACGATTCGCGGGCCGTACTCGGCATCACCGACGACGCTCACCGCAGTCAACTTCCCGACACGGTCGAGTGGATGGTCCTCGATGAAGCGGAGACCGTCGACGAGATCGAGCGCCAGAGCGTCGCCGCGATCACCGATCGCGACCGCACGATCCCACTGCATCACGGGCATCCCGCGTACCTGATCTACACCTCGGGTTCGACCGGAAAGCCGAAGGGCGTCATCGTCACCCACCTCGGGTTGTCCAACCTCAACGCCGAAGAACACAAGAGATTCAACGTCCAGCCGTACTCGCGGATCTCGCACCTGGCATCACCGAGCTTCGACGCCTCCGTCTTCGAACTCATGATGGCGTTCGGCAGCGGAGCCTGCCTGGTCGTCATCCCACCCACCGTCTTCGGCGGATCCGAGTTGGCCGAAATCTTTGCCGACGAACACGTCTCACACGCGTTCATCACACCGACCGCGCTCAGCTCCATCGAAAGCTCCGCGCTGCCAGAACTCCGCGTGCTCGCCGTCGGCGGCGAAGCCTGCCCACCCGAACTCGTGGACATCTGGGGCCGAGACCGTCGCATGTTCAACGGATACGGACCCACCGAATCCACGATCCAGGCCAGCGTCAGTGAACCCATGCGACCGGGCAAGGACATCAACATCGGCCGTCCGGCCATCGGCTTTGCCGGCCTGGTTCTCGACGGGCACCTCAAGCCCGTGCCGGTGGGAGTCATCGGGGAGCTGTACGTGACCGGCCCCGGACTCGCCCGCGGGTACCACAATCGTCCCGACCTCACCGCCGACCGATTTGTCGCCGATCCCTTCGGCGAACCAGGCCAGCGGATGTACCGCACGGGCGACCTGGTGCGCTGGCGCTCCGACAGCACCCTCGAATACCTGGGCCGCAGCGACTTCCAGATCAAGGTCCGCGGATTCCGCATCGAGCTCGGCGAAATCGACTCTGTCCTGATGGCACACCCCTCCGTCTACTTCGCCGCGACACTCGGGCACGAAGGGCCGTCGGGGGAGACGATGATCGCCTCCTACATCCAGCCCGTGGATGGACAGACCGTCGATGACTGGGAGCTTCGACGCCACCTGTCTTCTCGTCTACCTGCGCACATGGTTCCCGGCGCGATCGTTGTCGTCGACCGCATACCGGTGACGCCGGTCGGCAAGCTGGACCGCAAAGCACTGCCGACACCGAGCTTCGAGCGTCGTACGGTTCCGTACGCACCGCCGACCAACGGCACCGAACGAACAGTCGTCGACATCTTCGAGACCGTGCTCGGTCACGAACACATCGGCGTGGACGACGACTTCTTCGAACTGGGAGGAACGTCGATCGTGGCCACCCGGATCACCATCGAACTCGAAAAGCGCCTCGGGATGCGGGTGCCGTTGCAGGCACTGTTCCTAAATCCGACGCCTGCCGGTGTCGCCCGGGCGGCCGACGGAATGGACGCACACTCGCCGGACGACTCGTCGGATCTGCTTGCCCCGATGATCACGCTGCGCGCCGGATCCGATCGTGCACCACTGTTCTTCGTTCATCCAGGTATCGGATTGTCCTGGGGCTACGCGGAATTCGTCAAGCATCTCGAGCTGGATCAACCCGTATACGGTCTGCAGCTACCGTCACTGAGCGGCGGGCCCAGCTTCGACTCGCTGACCGAACTCGCCGACGACTACGCGAATCGCATTGCAGCGGTGGCATCGACCGGCCCGATCCATCTGGCCGGCTGGTCGCTCGGCGGCGTCATCGCACACGCCGTGGCGCACAGGCTCACTCGGAGCGGACGTGACGTGACGCTGTCGATCCTCGACAGCTATCCATCGTCCGATTCCGATCAGCCCGCTGAACTCTCGGTCTCCGAACTGCTGGCGGGGCTCGCGATGCCTGCGGGATCGAAGACAGTCGAGACTTTCGAAGAAGCGGCGGAATTGCTGGAGCGGACCCTGGGAGCCGGGATCGGGATCGAAGCGGAGCATCTAGCGCGGATCAGTCGCGGTTACTCCCACTCCGTCGCGTTGACGAATCAGCACCGACCGCCGGTTCACGCCGGAGACATCGAGTTCTTCGTCGCCGGAAGGTCGAGCGAAAACGGACACGATGTGGCCGAATGGCGCCGGTTCGTGACGGGTGACATCCGCGTCGTCGAAGTCGACTGTGAACACAACCAGATGATCGAACCGGGGCCTGCGGCATCCATAGCTGTACGATTGCGAGAAGTTATCGCTCAGTGGGGTGTCTGAATCAGGTTCGACATGGGTATGAGTGAAACACACAGGGTGATGGATCCCGCGTGGGTCCGGACGAGGGGAAAACATTGAAACTGCGAACCAAACGCGTGTTTACCGGATCGATGCTGACTGCCGCGGCACTGACCGCCACACTGCTCTCCGGGTGGACCGCACAGGCAGATCCCGCGTACCCCGCACCGGACCCGGACCCGTTCTATTCGCAGGCAGCAGCCGAGGGCAGCGCCGGCACGCCGATCTCCGTACGGCGAGCCCCCGATCTGATGACCTTTCCGGGCGTCGCGATCTGGCAGGTCAGCTATCGGTCCACGAATTCCGAGAACAAGCCGATTGCCGCGGTCAGCACGATCCTGGTCCCGCCGAACCAAGCGCAAGACGGCCCCCTGCTCTCCTATCAGCACATCGTCAACGCACTCGGAACAGGTTGTGCGCCATCGCGAGCGCTCTACGCATCGGATCCCAACATCGTCATCCGTGAAGCACCCATCCTCAACGTCGCTCTGCAGCGCGGATGGACTATCGCGCTTCCCGACCATCTCGGACCCAACAGCGCATACGGCGCCGCAAGACTGGGCGGACAGATCACGCTCGACGGCATACGCGCCGTCCAGAAAGTCCCCGAATTGCGTAGCGGCGTCAGCCCCGTCGGCATCGCTGGATACTCCGGTGGCGGTATGGCCACCGCGTGGGCAGCTGCACTGGCGCCGACCTACGCACCCGAGGTCAACCTCGTCGGTGTTGCCGAAGGCGGCGTTCCGATGAATCTGTCCAAGATGGCCAATGGACTCGGGCAAGATCCGCACCCGGCATTCGGTCTCGCCTTCGCCGCAGCGATGGGCCTCGAGCGGGAGTATCCCGACCTCTTGCCGCTCGGTAACCAACTCAACGACCTCGGTCGGTCGATGCGGTCCGAACTCACCAATGCCTGCACCAACGACATCCTGAGAGTCGGCGCCGGGCGCAGTGCTTCCCAGGTGTCGACGTCGACTTCCCTGTTGTCCAGTCCTGAGGTGCGAAAGGTGATGGACGACAACAGCGTCGAACTCTATCCAGGAGTACCGACCGCCCCGGTGTTCGAATGGCACACGCCCGACGACGTGCTGATTCCCATCGATTCGGTGGTCAACACCATTTCGAGGTACTGCGCCGCAGGAGCAACGATTCAATCCCAACTGTTCCCCAGCCCGGACCACCTGACCACCGCGGTCCTCGGCTTGCCCACCGCGTTCGAGTACCTGCAGGACCGGTTCGACGGAGTGCCGGCCCCGCGTTCGTGCTGAATGTATCCGGAGTGATGTATCGGGCAAGCGCGGCACATGGCCAACTCGGTGTGCTCGTGGCATCGTTGATCGTATGAGCGACACGGATGACACCGGCGCAGCCGGCAATGGCGATTACAGTCTCGATCCCGACGACCAGCTTCAGCCCGAAGACACCCTGATCGATCGAGGCGTGGACGACATTCTCGACGAGGGAATCTCACCACCGGAGCGCCCACTCGGACTGGACGCTCACGGATTGACCGGTAGTGAAGAATCAGCGGGGGAGACCCTCGACGAGCGCCTGGCCGAGGAAGAACCCGATCCGTACGCGTCGCTGGGTGATCCGCTGAAGGATCCCGCCGATGCCGACGAATTCGAACGGGAAGAAGAATTCCCGAATGGTGACGAAGTGGGTAACCGCCGTGTCGGGCGTCTCGTTGCCGAGGACGAGGGCCGATACGAAGACGAGGAAAGCGAACTCATTGCCGGAGACGTCGGAATCGACGGCGGCGCGGCGTCGGCAGAGGAAGCCGCGATGCATCTGATCGACGACTCAGAGGACTGAACGACCGCCGACCTGTTGTGGCTGCTGATCGGTGAGAACGATGGAATGAACGTGATTTCCGCCCATCCTCTTACTTTCGTACATCGCTGAATCGGCTAGGCGGTGTAGATCGTGCAGGCCGCTTTCTGCTGCCTGCACGTCCGGCCAGCCGCCGTTGTGTACGGCTATGCCGATGCTCGTCGTCGAGAGTGGTTCGCCCGTAGGGGAGTTCATGACGGGGTGAATCCGCGCGAGCAAGTCGCCGACATAGGGCAACGGCATCATCTGAACGACGACGAACTCGTCTCCGCCGATACGAGCGATCGCTGCGTCCGATCTGGCCCAGTCGTGGAGTCGATACGCGGTCCGCAAGATGACGCGGTCACCCACGTCGTGACCGTAGGTGTCGTTGAAGTGTTTGAAATTGTCGATGTCGATCACCACAACCAGCAAAGACTGATCGAGGCTGGATTTCGCCTGTAGGAGTTCGGAAGTCCGCCGCGCCAGTCCACGCCGATTCAGCAGATCCGTCAATGGATCGAGTTCGGAGCTTTGTGCGTCGTTGCTCAGGAGCGCCAGCGCAATCTGGGTGACGACCGGTATGACAGTGATGACAGGGATGGCAAAGGCGATGCGTCCCAGTACGTCTGAGGCTGACGAAGGCGCGTCCGTGAAAACCCCGATGCTGGCGACAACGATAATCGCCCCGGACCACAGGAGGTGCCACAGTTGCGCTCGAAGGTTGTGAAAGAAGGCTACGTACGAGCCGACGAGCCCGAAGACGAGGCATCCGAGCAATCGCTGATCCGGATTCGCCTCGGCCAGCACGATCACCGCAATAGCGAAGTCCCCGGTAACGACTAAGAAATACGATCTTTCACGGGTGGTCGCAATGACCGGCAGGGCAATTCCGCCGATCATCACAAGCACTGCGACGACGACGTCCAACGGAAATCCGATGGTCTGTACCGAGTGGGTGCCGAGTCGCTTCAGCAGAATTGTGACGCCCAGGAGGAAAACCAGTACGCCGATGCCTATGCGCGTCGGCATCAGAATTCCGTTGTCGCGCAAGAATCGAGTGAATCGGTCAAACTGGTCTGGCACTGCGAGCCACCGGTGCACGACCTTGGGTGTGTCGCTCATAGCGGCCACTGACCATGAGAAGCGGCCGGTCGAATACAACACATGCGGCGATAGTAGTCCGTGGCAATGACAATGGAACTGCACTCGCGTCCAGCCTGTCGCCCTTAATACGTCACAGTGACGAATTAACAGGGGGTGGCTGGAAGTGGGCGAGCCGCGCTTATCAACATCAATCCAGATCAGAGGGCTTATTGGTCGATCTTACTTGGTGAGTAACTAGGTAACTAGCGACTTGGCGTAGCCGCAGTCGCCGGCGAAGCCAGATGTCGATCGGTAGCAACTCGGCCGGCGACAGTCGAGTCACAATGACCAAGCCAGCCCACGACAGTCAGTGATCTCGGACGGAAATGTGTGAACAGACGGCAGATGAAACCGACAGATCGACATCGGCGGGCGACGTCGAAGACGAATGCAAGAAACGGCACGTAAGCCGAATATCGCCAGGTCGACAACTTGCCGATAATCTACATTATGTCAAGTAATAGATATTCGAACGTCCCCCGTCAGCTCGTCCGCTAGCTTTACCCACATGGATTCTGTGGCGCTTGTCCTCGGCTCACCGCGTGGTCGTCGGTTCTGCGCGAACGTCGGGTACGCGTGCCACGCCGGCGCACGCTCCGGCGGACATTGGCCTCAATCGACCGAACATGCGCTCGAAGTGCTCGACGCTGTTGACGTCCGAGCAATCACTGAAATGTCGGAACTCGAGATTCTGCACTGTCTCGCGTATGCCGTCGATTGTGCACGCTATTGGGAGCCGCCCGACGAGGAAGACTTGATCTTCGTGCGCCCCGCGGTCATTGCGGCATTACACCCGATCGCCCGGACCCTTCTCGGCTCGCCACACTCTGCCTGGTGGACCGAGCCGATTGACCTCCTGAACCAGCATCTGGTTGAGAAGCGAAATCCCATCTACGGCTGGTCGGACTTACCCGTGCGAATTTACCGAACGGAAGACGGCCTTGAACAGTGGCGCGCTGAGGCGCTCGATACCGAACGTCAGTTTCTGGAGTATCAGAACGCAGATCCGGACCGCCATATCGGAGGCGAATGGTGGTCTATCCCTTTTGCCAACGGCACAACCGAAACAACCAGGGCCCGCGATGGTATCGGGGCACTCGGGGTGTTTCTCGAAGAAGACAGCTCCTCGAACGAGGCTCGGGTGCAGCCGGTAAGGACCTACGGTGCGCCCCGCATCTACGAGATCACCGGTCCGCAGGCCTGGGCAAATCTGGTCGACACCTATCCCCTGCCTGTGCCCGCTTCACGTCGCTCCGTGTGGTACGACACGACCGGTGAATTCCGCAACTGGTTCATTCCGGACTGGGTTTCGGTGTCCGCGGATTACGACGCCGTCCACCTGACCATGATGGCTTACCTGACCACTCCAGGCATCGCGATCCCGTTGTCGGCCAACGCGGGGGCCACCGTGCTCGCCGGGTGGGATCCGGACGCCACCTTCTGGCTACGTAGCAACAACATCACCGTTGACGATGACCCGACGGGCTGACGTTCGGCTACACCGAGTTGAGCAGGTGCGGCCGCACTGCCAGCCACCGCGCGGTGTCCTCGATCCCCTGTTCCAGGGTGAATGTCGGAACCCACCCGAGTAGTCGCAACGCACGATCGTTCGACGCATAAGCGCCGGCAGTGTCACCGGTGCGTCGGTCGGCAACGACCACGTTGATGTCTTCACCGAGCACATTCTCGAATGTGCGAACCAGCTCCCACACCGTGGTCCCCCGCCCACTGCCCAGATTGACGACAGTCATTCCCGATGAATCGGCGATGATCCGATCGAACCGTTGTAGTGCTCGAACATGAGCGTCTGCAAGGTCCCAGACATGAATGTAATCACGCACTCCGGACCCGTCGCGCGTCGGCCAATCCGTTCCGGTCACTGTGAAAGGTGTTCCTGTCGAATATGATTCGAAGAGCTTTCCGAGTGCGTGCGTCGGGCGTGCAGATGGTGTTCCACTTCGTAGATCCGGATCTGCTCCGACCGGGTTGAAGTATCGGAGAGATATCGCCGATAAATCTGTTGCTGCCACGATGTCGTCGAGCATCGTTTCGAACTGAGCTTTGCTGTGCGCGTAGGGACTCTGCGGTTCGATCGGCGAGGATTCGTCGACACACCCGCCCTCGCCCGGCGCGTACACCGCGGCAGAGGAACTGAATACGAAGCGCCCACACCCGTTCCGAAGGACACTCGATACCAGCGCCAGTGATTTGGAGACGTTGTTCTCGTAGTATCGCGCCGGGCTACTGACGGAATCTCCGACCACGATCAGGGCAGCACAATGAACTGTGGCACCGATATCGGGATGCTCGGTGAATATCCTGTCGAGTAATTTCTCGTCCGCAATGTCGCCGCAGTAGAACGGGAATCGACGGGCGAATTCGGCACGGCCTGTCAGCAGGTTGTCGAGGATCACGACATCGATCCCGGCGTCGACGCACTTCGACGCCACGGTGCTTCCGATGAATCCCGCTCCGCCGGTGATCAGGACTTTCATGCTGCTCCCCCGGCATCTTCGACAGCAGTCCTCGCACGACGGACGAAGTGAGACACGCGTGCGCGCGCCAAGTCCCATCCGCGTAGGTCCCGTCCGTCCCGGATCGAGAGCCGATTACGGTCGAGAAAGAGCGGCACCATGACCAGGTCGCGGTAGAGCGAGTGCAGACGTGGGCGATCGGCCAACCACAACGTCCATTGCCACCACCAACGCGCGGAGGTGGTGCTCACCCCGGTGCTCACGCCGAAGATCGATTCCACGGCGGCCCAGTGGACGTTCACCGCCCGACGGACGTCTCGTGGCAACTGGCGTCGGGCGAGCGTCACAGCGAGTGCGGGTTCGGAAGCGATCAGGTACCCCACGTCGAAAACGCTGTTCAATGACAAATCGGCTCGAATCAAGGCCCGATCGGCAAGCCGCGCGTGAGCGATGACGTGCAGCGTGACGTCGGCAATCGCAAGGCGGTGTCCATTCGCCTCCGGGCTGATTCTTCGGACGGCGGCCTCTCGGGTCAGTGCGTGACGGGCGAACCGCGGAAGCAGGTGCGAATGGATTTCGACGGAGCCATGACGGTCGTCGCGAAGTAGTGCCGGTTCCTGATGATCGTCGTGATCGATGGCGTCAGAGTCCACTTCGTCCGGGCGGACCATTCGATAGCCGAAATCGAGGATCGCTTCGTTGGCCGGAACGGCGTGTGCAGGGTCGACCACCAAGAGGTCGATGTCCGTCATCCGTCGTGCTGCCGGGTTCGGCCAGACATTTCGCTCGAGAAGGGCCGCACCCTTCAGCGCAACCGTCGGAAATCCGTTGCTGTGTAACACCTCTTGCAGTTCCACTCGCTGCGCGTCGAGGTCCGAGATCCGAATGGTGTTTCGGTGATGGACAAGGCTCAGCGTCAATTCCGGACTCGATGCGGTGGCCGAGGATTCCGACAGCATTTCCGCGAAGCTCGCAGGCAGGACCGATGCGAAGCCGGCCTCGACTGCTCGGGAGGCGAGCAGCGGCAACACCTTGTGCCTTGCAGCGGCGTCGATGACTCTGGGCCAATCCTGCTGTGAACACAAGCGGATGACATCGGCCCCACACTCGGGTTCCAACATGGAAATCAGATACCGGGTGTCACGCATGACGCCACCAGTTCCTCCACAGTGTCCGCGCCGGTGTCGCCGTGGTGCCGAATCAGTCTGTAGCACGGGGCATTCGAGAGTAGGGCAGCGATGTTTCTGAGGGTCTGTCCGTGATTGTCGGACCACAACGCGGATTGCTCGGCCAGCGACTGTATCGCCTGGGATACGGGCATCGGATTGAATCGAGTCGGACCCTCGTCCCATCCATCGAGGATTAGCACCAGGTCGATTCCGCGAACCGCCGAGTCGACGTTCGGTTCAGCAGGCAAGGTTGACGGGTCCAACGCCCACACCGGCGGGGCGTACGGAAGATACAGCGAATCGTGCGCTTTGATCTCCGGGAGGACGTCGAACGTACCGGCTTTGAGGTGAACCCGCCGCGGTAGGCCCACAGCGTCGGTACCACGAATGAAGACGCCTTCGTCAGCACGCAATTGTGCACCCCGCAGGGCAAGGGCGAGCGCCAAGGTTGTCTTGCCCGCCCCGGAATGCCCGGCGATCGCCACTCTCGTACCGTCGCAGTCGACCAGAGCGGCGTGCAAGCGTGTCCACTGTTGGGCCTGTGCGGCTGTCATGACATCCCGGTGCACCGTGCGATACACACTCTCCGCGAGATGTAGACCGTCCAGACCGACCAGCATTTCATTGCCCCCACCGATGGTCGATTCGATGGTGACGTCCCAGCGACCGAATGTCGCTCGATTCCGCTGAATCCGAACGTCGACGTTGTTGTCCGCAGGCCAGGGGCTGGCAATCCGATGCTCGACGACGCCAACCTCTGGTATGCCGAAACCGCGCACAATCGCGTCAACCCACAGATAGTGCGCCCGGAATTGCGGTACGTCGTTCCCGATCACGGAATTCTCACACCAGCAGACGCGAGGTGTTCAGCTGCCCGTACGTCTCGGTGACTACCGACTCCGCGTCGTGGTCAGGGATCTCGAGCACCTCTGCCACAGCCTGGACGATCTCGCCGACGGTCCGGCCGTCACACAGTTCCCACACCAACGTCGCGACTGGGTTGAGGTGATGGGCAACCTCGCTGGAACTGTCGTACAGCACAACCCCGTCGGTGAGATCGTTGCTCTCCACCGTCTGAGAGCGTTGCGGTCTCACATCTTCGAGTAGTTCGGTCAAGATATCTCCTTGATTCAGCGAATCCGATTTTCGTTTTGGTGGTGGTCTCACAGCGCGAAGCGTCGTGAGTATTCGGATTCGATTGCGCCCGAACGAATCAGGCTACGCGTGGAGGCGATGCCGGGTGCCACCGTCAGGCACGTGAGCGCTCCCCCGGCACTCGCATCCACCAGGTACTCGCCCAGAGTTCGGTAGTGACCCGCCCATTTTCCGAATGCTTCGGGATCTGACTCCGGATCCGCAATCTCGTCGAGAATTCGCTCGAAGGCGCGCGAATGGACGAGAACGGCGTGGACACCACGGTTCTCGGGGCTGGTGCGCAAGAGTGCCGAACCGACGAGCAGAGCTCCGTCCCTCGATTTCGGGTCGTGTCCTAGTTGGACGAGATCCCAATCGCGGTGATCGAGCTCTTCGCGTGCATGGTCCAGGATCGAGGCAGCCGCATCGAGCAAACTGACGTCGTCAGCAGTGATGAGGACCGAATCCCAGCCCTTCTCGGTCGCCCGAGAGACCGCGCGACGCCACGAGACGGCAAAGGCCGCTTCCTGATTCAGCACGTCCTCGAAAGCTGAGACCCTCTCCACCGCGGCTACGCCCGGCAGGCGAATGAGTCTATGCCAGGACGCCTTCCATCTGTCGATGTCGAGGTCGAGATTCACGACGACAACGCCGAGTTCCGAGTTCGAATCCTCGATATCCGAGTCATGTTCTCCCACTGACCGGGCGGGCGACAGGGGACGATCGAGCACAACGTCGACTGCGCCCCGCTCGAGCAGATACGCCGCCAGTGAAAAGTCGGTCGGCGCGGGTCCGTCGATGAGACGAGAGAGTTCGTCCCGCAAAGCTCGGTACGCCGCCGCGCGAACAATCAGTGTGGCCCCGGGCAGGTTGTCGCCGGGTGCGTGGATAACGGCAGTATCGGCGTCGGTGGGGAGATCGTTGGTTATGTTCCGCAGTTTGTACGCGAGGGCTGGTTCGATCACGCGCTCCTCGTCCAGGAAAACCACCGACTTCCATCCCAGCAGAATTGCCTTGTCGATTCCGGCGAGCAACGCGGACGCCGTCCTCCACACATCCGGACCGTCCTCTTGCGACGGAATCGCACGGTGAACGGTCAGTTCGATCGACTCGGCCTCGGCCAGGCATGAACGCCACGGAGCGACTCGGCTGTCATCGCTGAGAACGATCACCCCACCGAAAATCAGTTCCGGTCGCTGGACGCTCAGTTCGGCACGGCGGCGAATCTCGGGATACGAATCACCGAGGTACCTGGAGAACTGACGATGGAGTGAGCCGAGGTCCCAACCGACTTCACTCCAACCGAGCAGGTAATTGTGAACACGATCTTCCCAATTTATTCGATACGGGACACCTGCCGGGCGCTCGAATCGATGGTGCCAACCGAATGCCGGAAGGCAGACGACCTTGCCGCCGTTGATTCGGAACTTCTCGTGGATGTACCCCTCTTCGCCTCCGAATCCGGTGAAATGCGAGTTCAATCCGGGCCACGCCTCGCGCCTGCAGGCAAATGAGCCGAGGCCCTGCATGACAATTTCGAAAGGCACGTCGGGGTGTTGCTTCGCGCGCGGATCAACACCCCAGGAGCCGAACATTCCATTGCGCCACTTGGGGTCCATATGGGTCGCCGCGATATGCGAGGAATCCTGGGAGAGCATCGGTCCCTGGATCAAATCGTCGGTTTCCGGGTTCGCATCGAAATACGCCAGCAGGGCCGACAGCGATCCAGGTGCCAGGATCACGTGAGAATCGAGGACCAGGACGTACTTCCCGGTTGCCTTGCGGAACAGGACATCCCGCACTGCGGTGGATCGAACATCGGTAAACGGAATGTAGCGGAAACGATCGATGTATCCCGCAAACGACTCGAGCATAGGCGCCGGCAACCCCTCGGGGTTGTTGTCCAACAAGACGAACTCGACTCTGTCCAGAATCTCGCGATGATGGACCAGGATCGAGTGGATCGTGAAGTACGCCCCGTCGAAATCGTCGTAGGTCGCGATTGCGATAGTCAGATCAGCCGGTTCTCCGTGCGGCGGCGTCTCCCTCACCTGGACTGGGCCCGCGCTCTGAAGCTTCTTCAGAGCGCGGTGTAGCGCGACGTCGAACTCTGTCATCGTCGTGTGCTCACTCGGAACCAATTTCGTTGTGTCGGTTACGTGGGTTCCGTGGGATTCGTCGGCAGAGTCGGGACGGTCGGAAGGGTCGGCTCGGTGCGAGTGGTCGGCACCGTTGGCACAGTCGGGACGGTCGGCTCTGTCGGCTCAGTCGGCCCAGTGGGCCCGGTGGGCTTTGCGGTCGTCGTTCCACCCGAACCTGAAGAGCTACCAGTTGATCCCGAACTCCCGGTACTACCAGAACTACCCGAGGACCCCGAACTTCCCGACGATCCTGAACTTCCCGACGATCCTGAACTTCCCGACGATCCTGAACTTCCCGACGATCCTGAACTTCCCGACGATCCGGGGCTGCCCGGCTCGTTTCCGCCCGGAGTATTGCCTCCGGGTTGGTTCCCGCCCGGTTGTTCACCGCCTGGTTGATTCGGATTCTGCTGGCCACGACTAGGCGCTCCGGAAAGATTCGGCGTGTCACCGGCTGCGAAGGCCGGCGCCGCACCACCGAGGCTGATCGACGTCACGACCGGCACAGTTACCGCCGAGGCCGCTAGAACTGTCTTGACGAACTTGCGCCGATCAACCGGAACATTCTGAAAAGCGTCGCCGCCCATAGCGTTTCTCCCATGCGTCCGAGACGAGGTCGTCCTCACCCGATGTCGGGGCAAACGCTAGCATCCAACTGGCAACTTTACAGACTGAACGCGCCGGAATTTGGGCTTTTTGCGAATTTGAGACCGGATCGTGCCGACAATTCGGGCCGAAGTACGGCGAACTCCTCCTGTTCAGGGGACACGTTTGTCGTGGTCGACAACCGTCAACCGACCGGCATCTCCCACGGCGCCACCGGAAGCGTGTTTCCGGTCTCGAGATAGGACTTCAGGTTCGACAGCACCGCCGACCATCCGCCCGCTACCTCCATGCGAGCCGATTCGTCCGCCAAATCGGTGTGCTTGACGGTCAGGCGCACGATCGCGCCGAAGGCTTCGATGTCAAAACTCACCCGCGAGATGTCGACGCCCGGTTCACCGTTCGGATCGGCCCAGGTGGTAACCAACCTCGACGGCGGGTTGCTCTCGACCACGGTGCCGACTACATCCGCGATGTTCGAGCCGTCGATCCGGCGATGCTCCCACGTCGATCCCGGCTGCCAATCGGAGACGTTGCTGTGTCCCCAATACTCTGCAGTGGCCTGTGCATCCGTGAGTGCTTTCCAGACGTTCTCGGCTGTGCTGGCGATGTAGGTGACATACACAAAGCTGGGCTTGTCGGTCATGGCTTCCTCCGCGAGTTTTTTGACGGTACTGAGCGCGTTGAGGCGCGGTACCTCGAACTTGTTGATCCATCGCTCTCGAATTTCTTCGAGCGCAACGGGATTGAGATAATGAAGCTTGGATCTCCCCTGCCGAACCGTGCTGATCAGATTTGCATCCTCGAGCGCTGTGAGGTGTTGCGTGACAGCTTGTCGACTCATGTCCAGGCTGTCGCACAGATCGCCGAGCGACTGACCGTTGGCTATGAACAAGCGATCCAGAAGAAGCCTCCGTGTCGGATCGGCAAGAGCTTTGAACACTGCATTCATCCGGTCGTCCACAACTTCACAATATGCAAGCATTTACTTGCATGTCAATGGTTGGGCGTGCCGGGTTTCGAAAGTGGGGATCGATGAGGTGTGATGTCACTAGGTGAATGTGATCTGAATCCCGGATCGCAGCAGACGAGAGGTTGGGCACATGGACTGGGCAGCAATTGGAGTAGGTGTCGGGTACGCGTCGGTGGCCCTGTCGATACTGGTTTTCGTCGGCGGGTGCATCGCACTGTTCATCTTGTCGGTCCGCCAGTAGCCGACACCTCGACAAAGTGGTGATCACCCCCGGTTCGGCGAAGCCGATCGCATCGGGAGTGATCACCTCCGAGGCCGCTTGATCGATTCGGACCCTGCTGCGTTCGACGGCCTGCTCGCAGAGAAGCTCGGCCGCGGTGGGACTACCGTAGGACTGTCGCCTAGAACTCGAGGAGTACGGAATGAGCATCCAGTCGGTTGAACCGCACCGCCACCGCGTAGTGGTGATCGGTTCCGGCTTCGGAGGATTGTTCGGCACTCAGGCTCTCAAAAAAGCCGATGCCGACATCACGATGATCGCGCGTACAACCCACCATCTGTTTCAGCCGCTCCTCTATCAGGTTGCCACCGGCATCCTCTCGGTCGGGGACATCGCTCCCGCTACGAGGCTCGTGCTGCGTAAGCAGAAGAACGCCCAGGTACTGCTCGGTGAAGTCGAGACGATCGATCTCGAGAACCGGACTGTGACCTCGCGCCTGCTCGAACGCGTCACGGTAACGCCATTCGACAGTCTGATCGTGGCAGCAGGTGCCGGTCAGTCGTACTTCGGTAACGATCAGTTCGCAGAGTTCGCCCCGGGCATGAAAACAATCGACGATGCCCTCGAACTGCGTGGACGTATCCTCGGCGCGTTCGAACAAGCTGAGCTGTCGGACGATCCTGCCGAGCGCGCGCGCTTGCTGACCTTCGTCGTGGTCGGCGCCGGCCCCACCGGCGTGGAGTTGGCCGGACAGATCGCCGAGCTTTCCCGCCGAACGCTCGACGGCGCTTTCCGCAAGATCGATCCGCGTGAGGCACGTGTTGTGCTCCTGGACGGCGCGCCTGCAGTCCTGCCCGTGTACGGCGGCAAGCTCAGCCGTAAGGCAGCCGAGACCCTCGAGAAGCTCGGCGTAGAGATCCAGCTCGACGCGATGGTCACCGACGTCGACAACGACGGTTTGATCATCAAGGAGAAGGACGGCACGCTTCGACGTATCGAGTCGCAGTGCAAGGTGTGGTCTGCCGGGGTTCAGGCGAGCCCTCTCGGCAAGCAGCTCGCAGAGCAGAGCGGCGGAGAAACCGACCGCGCCGGCCGCGTGATGGTCAATCCTGACCTGTCGCTTCCCGGACACCCCAATGTCTTTGTCATCGGCGACATGATGTCGCTCGACAAGCTTCCCGGTTTGGCTCAGGTCGCCATGCAGGGCGGCAAGTACGCGGCCAAGCAGATCAAGGCGGAACTGAATGGTCAGTCCCCCTCGGCGCGAGTTCCGTTCAAGTACTTCGACAAGGGCAGCATGGCAACGATCTCGCGCTTCAGCGCGGTAGCCAAGGTGGGCAAGCTCGAGATCAGTGGCTTCATCGGATGGGTTGCCTGGCTGGCAATTCACCTTCTGTACTTGGTCGGGTTCCGTTCGCGAGCCTCGACGCTCTTGTCATGGGCTGTGACGTTCTTCGGGCGTGGCCGTGCTCAGATGGCGTCCACCGAGCAGCAGGTCTTCGCGCGAAACGCGATGGGCGAATTGGAGAAGAAGAACAAGGAAGCGACCGAGTCCGGCAGTGCTTCCAACGGCGAGTCGAAGAAGACGGCAGGCAAGCAACAGAAGGCTGCCGGCTGATCAGTACCTGAGTGAACGGCGAAGGGTGGCAGTGGAGTTCAACTCCACTGCCACCCTTTCCCGTGTTCTCAGTTTCCGATCTTCGCCACCTCGGTGATGTTCGCGAGGCGAACCTGTCCCTTGGAGACGAGTCTGTCGTTCTCGTCGGTGATGCGAACCTCCCAGAGCTGCTGAGTGCGTCCGCGATGAATCGGGGTGGCTTCTGCGGTGAGTGTGCCTTCCCTCGTTGCGCGCAGGAAGTCGGTGTTGTTGTTGACGCCGACCACGTGACCTCGCTCGCCCAGCCACACGGTGCCACCGACGCTGGCGAGAGACTCCACCACCGAGCAGTAGACGCCTCCGTGCTGAATCCCCGCGGGTTGGTGCAGCGTGGGCTTGACCGTCCATTGCGCCCGCACACGATCTGGGCTCAGTTCGGTGTATTCGAGGCCGATGGTGGCGTCGAAGCCCGTTCCGAGCCGTTTCATCATCTCTGCGGTCTCAGCAGTGTCGACCATGCCATCTCCATCTGTGATTCTCCGGCGCCGGTGTGGCTGCCACTCCCTACTTGATTACACGAGAGGTAACTCGAGCTTGGAATCAGGTCTGGAAAAAGAACCGGCGGGTTTCACATCAATCGATGTGAAACCCGCCGTGGGAAGGACCGGGAGTCTCTGCAGCCCTCAGGACTCCGGCGCGGTCCGGCAGTTTCGCCGCTCTCGCGGTGTGTAACTCTCCGCGAGGTGTTCCACAATCATAGGCAAGGCTGACCTAATTTAGCAAGCCCTTCGTCGAACTGGTTCCAGCGAGGGCGCAGCGAGACCTTGCGGCGCGCGCGAACCGGCAACCCGGCTGCGACAAAGGCGTCGAGCAGGCCCTGTCCACGGCGCTGCGCTACCGATTCGCCTTCACCGGCCAGGATGGGGACATAAGCAGCTGCACCCAGGATCGACTCCCCCACCAGTCCCCAGAATCTGAACTGGTCGACGGGCGCACATCTGGCCACGGCGTCGTAGATGGCGCGCAGCGACGTCAGGCAACGGTGCGCAGTCCAGATGAGGAGCGCCTCTTCACACGGCATGTCGACGACGCCGTCACTTCCGGACTCTCGCCCGTTGGGTGCCACACGAAGCGTTTCGTCGACTACGCCTGCCCAATCGATTCCGCCGTCGCTGTCCATGTGGATGAACAGGTTCTCGAGCCCCGGGTCCCAGGCGGACCCCTCGGAGACGATGGATGCGGCAACTCTGCCGACCACGGCATGAATGAGCGACGTCGCAACCTGTATCGCGGCAGCTTCAGCACTGTCGAGATCTTGAAGTGACCGGGCGAACATCTGTTGCACCCGATCCCCACACAAGCCTTCACTGAGCTGCCACCAGCGCCGTTTGCCTTCGCCCGCCATGGCGGCAACCGCATAGACACGCGGATAGTCAGGGTTGAGTGCTCGTAGGCGAACGCTGGTGCGGCTCAATGCGTTCGACCGGAGTTCGAATTCACGAACATCCGCATGCTGGGTGGTCAAGGTGATTGTCACCGTGCACTCCAATCGGCCGAAGTTGTCTTGTGGTTCTTAATGTAGGTTAGCCTCACCATAATTCAAGAGTAAAGAACTGTGACGCTGGGCACCGCATATTCACAGGAACTTGCCCCGCGGGGAGCACACCCACATAGGGTTCCGTAACCTAAGATGCGAATCCCTGCGCACAAAGACCAGGAGCTCGAACCGCCAGTGACGATGATCAAACCTCTCGGGAACGGACATCCCCGAGGACCCAGCGAGACGTACGGACGGCGCATAGTGCCGCGCGGCCCGGCTCCTGTCCGAATGCGTGTTCTAGCTGGCATTTTCGACGCGGGGGTGTTCCTGCTTCCGTTGCTCGTCGGCTGGTACATCGTTCAGTCGCTCCGAGACGAGAACGGTGGCGGCGAAGCCGACCGCGCCGTATTCGGTGGGACGGCAATAGCCATTGCCGTCGGTCTCCTTGTGTGGAACCTCGGATTCCGCGAAGGTGCCACGGGCCGGACCTCGGGAAAGGGATGGGTAGGCCTGGTCACGCGAGACGCGAAGACAAAGCAGCCCATCGGTGTTCGCCGGGCTCTGCGCAGGCCGTTCGATCGAACCGGTATCGAGGTGGTGCGTGAAAGCACGGCGCGCGAAGAAGGGTTCGAGGAACTCGCGCGCGACAACAGCGTCGGGGCAACTCGTCGACGCCGACTGATCGGTCTCGCGGTGCTCACGGTACTTCTCGCGCTCGTCATGCTCGCGAGCATCGCGGTGGGCGCTCGGCCGCTGACGTTTGCCGAGATCTTCCACGCCATCTTCAGTTCGGACGGCACCCAGACGGACATCATCGTGCGAACGTTGCGTGCGCCTCGGACCATCCTGGGTCTTGTTGTCGGCATCGCACTCGGTATCGCCGGCGCCCTGATTCAGGGACACACGCGTAACCCGTTGGCAGATGCCGGTCTGCTCGGCCTCAACGCCGGCGCGGCGTTCTTCGTAGTCATGGCGATCTATCTCTTCGGCTTCACCGCACCGAGTCAGTATCTCTGGTTCGCGTTTGCAGGATCGTTCGTCGCCAGCATCGTCGTCTTCGGCTTGTCCTCCATCGGAAACGGCGGCGCAAGTCCTCTGAGTTTGGCTCTGGCGGGCGCAGCCGTCGCGTTCTTCCTGCAAGCCATGACCAATGCCGTGATCATCCTCGACCAGACCAGCCTGGACGCCTACCGTTTCTGGGTAGTCGGGTCGGTGTCCGGTCGAGGGTTCGACGTTCTCTGGCAGGTCCTCCCCTTCCTGATACTCGGTTTGGTCATCGCCCTGGCAAGTACGCCTGGTCTCAACGTCCTGAGCCTGGGTGAAGACGTCGCAAAAGCGTTGGGAACGAACATCGCGTTCAGTCGCACACTCGGCATCATCGCGATCACCCTGCTGACCGGCGCCGCGACTGCAGCGTGTGGACCTATCGCGTTCATCGGATTGGTGGTCCCCCACGTGGCCCGGGCCATCACCGGACCCGACTACCGATGGCTGGTCCCGTACGCGGGCTTGCTCGGTGCGGTCATGCTGATCACCGCGGACATCATCGGTCGCGTGGTCGTGCGCCCCGGCGAGTTGCAGGTCGGAATCATCCTGGCCCTCTTCGGCGCTCCGTTCTTCATCGCTCTCGTACGCCGCAGGAAGTTGGCAAGTCTGTGACGCTCAAGCAAGAACTCCGGGTACTGCCCCGGACCGTCCCCTCCCGTAAGTCGATTCGTATCGGTGGATTCTCGCTCGTCTACCGTCCACTCGCGGTGTCGGTGAGCATTGCACTCGCGGTCGCACTCTTCCTTCTGCTCTGCATCAACATCGGACGCGGCGACTATCCGATCTCGATCCCCGATGTCATTTCCGTCCTGCTCGGCAATGGAAGCAAGACACAGAACCTGATCGTCTTCGACCTCCGACTTCCTCGCTCGCTCACCGCACTCTTCATCGGTATGGCACTCGGCATTGCCGGTGCGGTCACCCAGACGATCGCTCGCAACGCCCTCGCCAGCCCCGACATCCTCGGAATCACGGCCGGATCGAGTGCTGCCGCAGTTGCTCTCATCGTGCTCGGCGGTGGCGGGTCGTTCGTGGGACTGCTTGCCACACTGGGGATTCCGTTGGCGGCACTCTGTGGCGGACTGCTGACAGCAGTGGTGATTTACGCCTTGGCATGGCGTAAAGGCGTAGAGGGGTTCCGCCTCATCCTGATCGGCATCGGCATAAACGCCATGCTCGTGGCAGCGACGGGATGGCTCCTCATCTCGGCGGACATAAACGATGCTTCCCGAGCGCAGGTGTGGCTCAACGGTTCGCTCAACGGTGCCACCTGGAATCAGATGTGGCCGGTAGCCATCGCTGTCGCGGTGGTCGGCGGCTACGCGGTGATCGCCTCGTTCACCATGGGAGCGCTGCGGTTGGGTGACGACAACGCCACCTCACTCGGTGTTCGCTTGCAATCATCGCAGGCCAAACTGTTGCTCTCCGCCGTGGCGCTGGCCGCCATCGCAACCGCCGCAGCAGGTCCGGTCGGCTTTGTCGCCCTGGCTGCGCCTCAGGTCGCCATGCGTCTGGTGCGCTCTGCCGGCCCGCCCATCGTGGCTTCCGCGCTGACCGGTGCTGTACTGGTGGTCGGCAGCGACGTCATCGCTCGAACAATTCTGCCTGTGGAACTCCCCGTCGGAATCGTGACTTCCGCACTGGGTGGTCCGTTCTTGCTCTACCTGTTGGTTCGTAACAATCGGAAGGTCACAGCATGACCACCATCGCCCAGTCCACCGATGCTCCTTCGCGTCTCGTCGCGCAGAATCTGACGCTCGGGTACGGGGATCGCATCATCGTCGACGGACTCGATCTCGAGATCCCCACCGGCGTGATCACGACGGTCATCGGACCCAACGGATGCGGCAAGTCGACACTTCTCCGCGCGCTGGGCCGTCTACTCAAGCCCAAGGGCGGATCGGTCATCCTCGACGGCAAAGCGATCAGTTCGATGAAGACCAAGGAAGTCGCGCGGGTCCTCGGCATGCTCCCCCAGACGCCGGTAGCGCCTGAAGGGCTCACCGTCGCCGATCTGGTCTCACGTGGACGCCACCCGCATCAGTCGTGGATTCGGCAGTGGTCTGCGGACGACGAGGGCGAGGTCGCCGAAGCACTCGAGCTGACCGGAGTCTCGGACCTTGCGGATCGGCCGGTCGATCAATTGTCCGGCGGCCAACGTCAGCGGGCCTGGATCTCGATGGCTCTCGCCCAGGGAACCGACATCCTGCTCCTCGACGAGCCCACCACGTACCTCGACCTTGCGCACTCGATGGAAGTCCTCGACCTGGTGGATCAACTCCACGAGGAAATGGGGCGCACCGTGGTGATGGTTCTGCACGACCTCAATCTCGCAGTCCGGTACAGCGATCATCTGATCGTGATGCGCGACGGCGCCGTCGTCGCTTCGGGCGTCCCCAAGGACATCATTTCCGCGGAACTTCTGCTCGAGGTCTTCGGTCTCGAAGCTGCAGTCATCGACGATCCGGTCTCGGATCGGCCCCTGATCGTCCCGATCGGCACCCGACACGTCTTCGGCGCTGTCGGCGGGCCGGCCAAGCCCGCCTGAAGATCGCGAATCAGCGACCCAGAATCGTCCGAACGAGTTTGAATCCCTGACCGATCGACACGGTCGGCAGATACGCCCGCCCGACCGCGTTGCCGATGCTCGGTAGCGCGGCCGGATCGGCAAAAGTCATGTGCATCGGCACGTACCGGGGTTGGAACTTCGATTTGAAGGCCAGCAGCGATCGGAAGCCGTACACCGGTTCCAGTGTGCGACCGAGTAGATCGAGGACGCTGTCCATCATCGCCGAGAAGGTCGTGGCCGCAGGTTCGGCTGCGTCCGTAGTGGAGTCGGCGGCGATTGTTGCCAACGGTGCACCGGACAGACTGAGGAACTCAACACCCTCCTCCTCCAATTTCAGTGCGGCAGAAGCGATGAGGAACTCCATCGCGGGCCGGAACCCTTCGGAGCGTCGCCTCATGAAGTCGAGGGTCCAGCCGACGACCTGGCCGTCACGGTGCACCGGCAGCCACGACGTGACACCGTGCACCGTGCGATCCTCGTCGACGGCGATCAGGCAGCGCACCGCCTCGTCGTCGACCTCGTCGAGCCCGCCGAGAGTGAAGCCCATCTCGGGCATCCCCTTGTCCGCCACCCACTCTTCCGAGATCGCGACGATCTGATCCTTGATCGCGAGAGGCGCGTGCGGGAAGGAAATCCACTCGGCCGTGATCCCGGACTTCTTCGCCCGATTCAGTGCCGTGCGCACGTCCTGGAACCGCTTGCCCGTGAACGCGATTCCGCCCAGATCGAGCACTGTTTCCTCGGCGACCTGTAGGCCGCTCCAGCCCATGGAATCGGTAATGGTGCGCGCGTCGTCGGTCACCGAGTAGAAGCACGGAATCCAACCGTTCGACGACGCGAACTCGGCGAACCCCTCGATCGCTGCGCGCATCCGATCAGGAGGACCGACCGGGTCACCCGTGGTGAGTGCGACTCCGGCGATGACGCGGTAGGCGACGTAGCTCGAACCGTCTGCACTGAACCAGTAGGTGTTGCCCTTCCACGTCGTCATCCACGACAACGGACTGCCGGTGCCGGCGAGCAACATCGATCGCGCGCGTTCGGCGGCTTTCGGATCAGCGGTCTTGACGGGCTTGAGGAAGCTCACGAAGACCAGCACGGCAGCAACGCCCCAGAACACGACGCCGGTCCACTCGAACAGCAGCGTCGACTCGATGTCTACAGGGAGCAGGCGCGGGTCGATCAACTGCAGGTACACCGGCGGTACGAGGCGCTGAGGGAAGTCTGCGAGCAGCATGGTGACAGTGGGCTCGCGGTCGAACCCGTGCCTGGCGAGCATTCCGCCGCCCACGTAGATCACGGCGAGGACCCCGAGCAACGTCACGATCGCAACGCCCAAGCGTCTGTATGTCCTGGCCGGGGCCGCCACGTCGAAGTATCGGCGTGTGGAGATCAAGAGGATCAGCACGAACAGCGGCGTCAGGAACGGCACGAGTGTCCGGTACACGTTCGGATCGCTGATTCCGTAGAACAGACTGTCACTGTCCACGGCGTCGACGAACCTGATGACGAAGTTCCCGATCGAGAGGACGAGCAGGACAACCTGAGCGCACACCGTCGCAATCCAGGCGAATCTGCGGCCACGCCGAAGCCCGTCGCTCAGCACCAGGACAAAAATCGACGGCATCAGCGAGAGCAGAGTCGGCCCGATACCCGAGAGTCTGAGCTCGAGGAGTCCTCGCCGGCAGTCCGGGTCCGACGCGGACTCCTCGCACAGTTCTCGAACCTCGGCGACGGTCCACGGAACTCCGCGGAAGAGGTCACGAAGGACGGCAAGTGGACCTACCGCTTGTGGGGACAGTGCGGCGATCATCGGGCCGATCGCACTGGCCGCCACGACGATGGCCACGAGGACGCGGCCCTCCCGCTGGGTCCCGGCGATTCGCTCACCGCGAGCCGACCGTCCCACGATCCACTGGCCGATCACCAGACCTACGACGGCGGCGAAGAACCTGATGACATCTTGAAGTTGGCCGCTGAACAGGGCCAAGGTGATGGTCAAAGCCAGGGTTCCGACGCGGATGCGTCGACGCCACAGTGTGCCCATGTTCGAGCTGGCGGCCATGGCGGCGCCGACGATCCACGCGCTCGCGCCGACAGCGGAGCCGACGTGTAGGCGGAATCCCCAGTTGGAGTCGAACACTTTCACGAACGATGCCCAGCCGAGTCCGAGGAGTACACCGAGGATTTGGGTGCTCGCTCCGGCGATTGCGAGCTTGACCGTCCCCAAGCGCCGCTCGAGGGGCGCAGCGACCGCGATCAGGAGCACGCTCGCACCGATGTACCCGAGCAGGTTTCCCGCCCACAGAGCGGAGGTGAGCGGAGTCCAGATGCGTCCGTGCTGGATCGAGCCCATTCCCGCGCCGATCGCGTGCTCGAGGTCGCGGGACGGTCCGTGCACCAGGCTGCCGGTGGCGGCGCCCAGGATCCACATGGTGAGAAGTAAAACGACCGTCAACGGTGCGTCGCGAATGCCGAAACGAACGATGTCGGCAGCTTTCTGCGCGACTGCCCGTGCCCGTGATGTGGATTCTTCGGTGCTCGGCGAACTGTCGATCGTCATCTACGTGCGGCTGCTTTCTGCGGATCGACTGGCGGAGTCCAATTATCGGGCATGTTCATTGTCGGGACTTTGGTCGTCTCTCACCACCGTAACCGTCACGCAGATCACTATGGCCAATACCACACCCCTACCGAGGCGGTTACTACTACCAGTAGTACGTATTTCGTCGTGGAAGTCCGTAGAATCGAAGAATGGCAGGTCTAGGTGAACTCGAACGCGCGGTGATGGATCATTTGTGGTCCACATCAGAACCGCAAACTGTGCGACAGGTGCATGAAGCACTCGCGACGCATCGCGAATTGGCGTACACGACGGTCATGACCGTTCTGCAGCGCCTGGCGAAGAAGCATCTGGTGATTCAGCAGCGCGACGATCGCGCGCATCGCTATCTTCCCGTCAACAAGCGCGAAGAACTGGTTGCGAGCCTGATGGTCGACGCTCTCGCCCAGGCTCCGGAGTCCGGCGGTCGCGCTGCGGCACTCGTTCACTTCGTGGGCCAGGTCAATGCAGACGAAGCAGATGCTCTCCGCGAAGCGCTCGCTGCCCTCGAGGTGCGCGAGTCCGCGAAAAAGGCTGCGCAGCCCGGAATTTCTAGGCCGAACTGAATTCGTCGTGCATGATGTGTAGGACATGAACGCCACTACTGCACTGGTTTTCGGACTGCTTGCCTTGTTGCTGGCCGGTCCGGTACCCGCACTCCTGAGCCGCTCCACGTGGCCTTACCGCGCTCCACGCGCGGCGTTGGTCCTGTGGCAAGCCGTCGCGATCGCTGCGGTGTTGTCGGCATTCAGCTCGGGCCTGGCCATTGCCAGCCAGCTGCTCGTTCCCGGTGCTGACGGCAGGCCGACGACGGCCCCGACGGCCGAGATCGATGCACTCGGGTTGCCGCTGTGGATTTTGTACGTGGTTGTTTTCGCCCTGACGCTTCTGATCGGCGCGAAGCTGATTTTCTCGATCATCCAGGTCGCTGTGAGGACCCGACGTCGCCGTGCACGTCACCGCGTGTTGGTGGACCTTCTCGACGACTGCGCCATGCCCGCGTCGGTGGAACGCACACCCGATCTGCGCGTACTGGACGTCGACGAACCGATCGCGTACTGCCTGCCAGGTCTGCGTCAACGCGTGGTTCTCAGTCAGGGCACTCTGCAGAACCTCGATCATGCCGAGGTCAAGGCCATCCTGACGCACGAGCGTTCACATCTGCGAGCTCGTCACGATTTGGTTCTCGAGGCTTTCACGGCCGTCAATCACGCGTTCCCTCGTTTCGTTCGTAGCAAGTCGGCCCTCGGATCGGTGCAGCTCCTGGTGGAGTTGCTCGCCGACGATTCAGCCGTGCGGGCTACCGGTCCCACTCCCCTCGCGCGGGCACTGGTCGCGTGTGCCGGATCGACCGCACCCCGCGGGGCAATGGCAGCGGGCGGGCCGTCGACGCTCATCAGAGTGCAGCGCCTCTCGGCCGACGACGCAGATCCCCGCATCGCAGTTTTTGCGTATCTGGGGGCGGTCGCCATTCTCGTGGTGCCCACCGTGGCTGTGGCAGTGCCCTGGCTCACGGAACTTCGCCTGCTTTTCAACGCCTACTGAGTCTTGACCAGCGCAACCACGTGTAGTAGTGCAGGTCACAGGCGGGGTTACCTGACTTCGACCTAGCCGGTGGCGTAGAGTGGACCTCGGCCACCATCGTGGTCCGTCAACATATAACGGCACACAGCCCAATTCCCCGCAGTATGCGTTCGGATTGCCAGGTGACATGTGCCCTGGCTCGTCCCTTTGCGAACTGTGTCGTGTATTTCAGCATGGCTTCTTCCGCTCCGCGACGTGCCCGTAGTCCGGAGAGGTTTCCGCGTGACCAACGCTGTCCAAATGTCGTCTTCCGAGAACATCGAAGACACCACCGTCAACACCCCCGCTGCCGAAGAAGCAGTCGCCACCGAGCCGGGTATCACCTTCGCCGAGATCGGCCTGCCCGAGCAGCTTGTTGCCGCATTGGCGCGCAACTCCATCACCGTCCCGTCCCCCATCCAGGCGCAGTCCATCCCGGACGCGCTCGCCGGAACCAACGTTCTCGGCCGCGCACAGACCGGATCGGGTAAGACCCTCGCATTCGGCCTGCCGATGCTGACCCGCCTCTCGCGCCACGAGGATCGCCCGGCCGCCAAGCGTCCCCGTGCACTCGTGCTCGTCCCCACCCGTGAGCTTGCTTTCCAGGTGGTCGACTCCCTCAACTCCTACGCCGGCGCACTCGGACTCACGGTTCGTCCCGCTGTCGGTGGAACGCCGTTCGCCAAGCAGGTCGATCAGCTCCGCCGCGGCGTCGACGTCCTCGTCGCCACCCCGGGTCGTCTCGGCGACCACCTGCGTCAGGGCACTTGCATCCTCGACTCGGTGGAAATCACCGCACTCGACGAAGCCGACCAGATGGCGGACATGGGCTTCTTGCCCGAGGTTCGCTCGATCCTCGGTGAGACCCCCGCAGACGGACAGCGCCTGCTGTTCTCGGCGACCCTCGACCGTGAGGTCCAGTCGCTGGTTCGTCAGTTCCTGGCCAACCACGTCACGCACTCCACCGAAGACGGCCGCGCGAGCGTCGACACGATGGAGCACTACGTCCTCCTCGTCGACCGCGGCCAGAAGGATTCCGTCCTCGCCGAGATCGGTGCCCGCGACGGACGCACGATCATGTTCGCCCGTACCAAGCTCGGTTGCGAGGGAATCACCGACCGACTCCGCGCAGTCGGCATCGCTGCCGAGTCGCTTCACGGCGGCAAGGCTCAGAATCAGCGCACCCGCGTCCTCGAGCGTTTCAAGAACGGCCGCACCCCGGTCCTCGTCGCAACGGACGTCGCAGCGCGCGGAATCCACGTCGACGGCATCGACCTTGTCGTTCACGTCGATCCCCCGGCTGACCACAAGGACTACCTGCACCGCGCGGGTCGTACCGCTCGCGCCGGCGAGAAGGGCACCGTTGTCGCAATCGTGCTGCCCAACCAAAAGCGTCAGTTCAAGCGTCTGACCGGAATGGCCGGCGTCAATGCCGCTGCCGTCGCCGTCACCCCGGGTTCTGCTGAGCTGGCTCGTATCACCGGCGCCAAGAAGCCGACCGGAGAACCGTTGCGCGAGAGCTCTTCTCGTGGCGAGCGTTCCTTCGGTGATCGTGGCGGAAGCCGCGGCGGCTACCAGGGCAACCGCTCTTCCGGCGGATACCAGGGCAACCGTTCCTCGGGTGGGTACCAGGGCAACCGCGACGGCGAGAGCCGCGGCGGCTACCAGGGTGATCGCTCCAGCGGTGGATACCAGGGCAACCGCGACAGCCGCCCCTCGACCGGATACCAGGGCAACCGCTCTTCCGGTGGATATCAGGGCAACCGTGACGGTGAGAGCCGCGGCGGCTACCAGGGCAACCGCTCTTCGGGTGGCAGTGGCTACCAGGGTGATCGCTCCAGCGGTGGATACCAGGGCAACCGCGACAGCCGTCCGTCCTATGGAGACCGCGACAGCCGCCCGTCGACGGGTTACCAGGGCAACCGCTCTTCGGGTGGATACCAGGGAAGCCGTGACGGCGAGAGCCGCGGCGGCTACCAGGGCAACCGCTCTTCGGGTGGCAGCGGATACCAGGGCAACCGCGACAGCCGTCCGTCCTACGGAGACCGCGACAGCCGCCCCTCGACCGGATACCAGGGCAACCGCTCCTCCGGCGGATACCAGGGCAACCGCGACGGCGGCGACAACCGCGCAGCCTCGACCAGCGGTGGTGGCTTCCGCAGCCGCACCGACCGTCGTAGCTATGACGGATTCGACGGCCCGAAGCGCGATCAGCGGTAATACCTGCGCTGAGCTGCGGCTCGACAACTGAACACTGAGAACCTTCCGGCTGCGCCGGAAGCTGTATCGAGACGGATGCAGGTCACTGCAATTAAAGTGATCTGCATCCGTGTTTTGTATGCACGGTCTGATGTTCACGCGCGTCGCGGCCGCACAGTTTTCGGCTGCGCACAGCGCAGGATTTCACAGCCGCGGACCGAGAGGGAAAGCTGTAAGCATGTCAACCACTAGCACCGAATCACCCCGGGCTCAGATCGGCGTCACCGGCCTGGCTGTCATGGGTTCGAATATTGCCCGCAATTTCGCCCGCCACGGTCACACCGTTGCCCTGCACAACCGCAGCATCGCCAAGACCGATGCTTTGATCGCCGAGCATGGTTCCGAGGGCGATTTCGTGCGCACCGAGACCGTCGAAGAGTTCGTTGCCGCACTGCAGAAGCCGCGACGCGTCCTGATCATGGTCAAGGCCGGCGCGCCGACGGATGCTGTCATCGAAGAGCTCGCGAACGCCATGGAGCCCGGCGACATCATCATCGACGGCGGTAACTCGCTGTACACGGACACGATCCGCCGTGAAGCCGCGATCCGCGCCCGCGGTCTGCACTTCGTCGGCGCTGGTATCTCCGGCGGCGAAGAAGGCGCACTCAACGGTCCGTCGATCATGCCGGGCGGCCCGAAGGAGTCGTACGAGGCTCTCGGCCCGCTTCTCGAGTCGATCTCCGCTCACGTCGACAGCACACCGTGCTGCACGCACATCGGCCCCGACGGCAGCGGTCACTTCGTCAAAATGGTGCACAACGGCATCGAGTACGCCGACATGCAGCTCATCGGTGAGGCGTACAACCTCTTCCGTGACGCGCTGGGCTACGACGCCGGTCAGGTTGCCGACGTCTTCACCGAGTGGAACAAGGGCACGCTCGAGTCCTACCTGATCGAGATCACCGCCGAGGTGCTCCGTCAGGTCGACGCCGAGACCGGCAAGCCGTTGGTCGACGTCATCGTCGACGCTGCCGAGCAGAAGGGCACGGGCCGCTGGACGGTCAAGTCCGCTCTGGATCTGGGCGTGCCGGTCACCGGTATCGCCGAGGCCGTGTTTGCTCGCGCACTGTCCGGTAGCCGCAATCAGCGCGCCGCAGCCCAGGCGCAGGGATTGGCTTCGGGTTCGCTCGGCGACAAGCCGGCTGACGCCGAGCAGTTCGCCGCTGACATCCAGGCCGCGCTGTACGCGTCGAAGATCGTGGCGTACGCGCAGGGCTTCGACCAGATCGCTGCCGGTAGCGCCGAGTACGACTGGAACCTCAAGCCTGCCGACTTGGCAACGATCTGGCGCGGTGGCTGCATCATCCGTGCGCAGTTCCTCAACCGCATCAAGGACGCGTTCGACGCGGATCCGAGCCTGCCGAGCTTGATTCTGGCGCCGTACTTCCGCGAGGCCATCGAGGCGGGCATCGACAGTTGGCGCCGTGTGGTCGCCACGGCGACGATGCTCGGCATTCCGGTACCGGCGTTCGCGTCTTCGCTGTCGTACTACGACGGTCTGCGCGCAGAGCGTCTGCCGGCCGCCCTGACACAGGGTCAGCGCGACTTCTTCGGCGCTCACACCTACGAGCGCATCGACAAGCCCGGCAAGTTCCACACGCTGTGGAGCGGTGACCGCAGCGAAATCGAGGCCTGATTCACAGCGGGTATCGGTAGATGCGGTTATCTGCGTCTACCGATACCCGGTAGCCTGGACAAATGCAGGAATCGACGATCGACTCGCCCACCTCGACCGAAGGGCGTTCGTTCGTCGACCTCGGAATCCCCGCCGTGATGGTGCACGCGTTGCGCCGGAGCGGCATCGATGCCCCCTTCCCCATTCAGTCGGCCACCATCCCCGATGTCCTTGCCGGCCGGGATGTGCTCGGGCGCGGCGCGACGGGTTCCGGAAAGACTTTGGCCTTCGGGCTTCCGATGTTGGTGCGCCTCAAGGGTGGGGCGAGCAAGCGGAATCGTCCTCGCGGCTTGGTGCTCGCTCCCACCCGCGAACTGGCGATCCAGATTCACAAAGCACTCGACGACGCCGCCACCGAGATCGGTTTGCGGGTGGCCAACGCGGTCGGTGGTGTTCCCATCAAGCGCCAGGCCGACATCTTGACCAGGGGCGTCGATCTGCTCATCGCGACTCCCGGCCGTCTACTCGACCTGCTCGAGCAGCGGTCGGTAGTGCTCGACGACGTCGTGATCACGACTATCGACGAAGCCGACCACATGGCAGACATGGGCTTCATCGACGAGGTCGCGAAGATTCTCGACACGACGCCGAAAGATGGTCAGCGTCTTCTCTTTTCGGCAACCCTCGACGGCAAGGTCGACGATCTGGTCGCGGGTTACCTGCGCAATCCGGCGTCGCACTCGACTGCTCCCCCGGTTGCCACCGTCTCGACGATGGAGCATCACCTGCTCTTCGTCGACCGCGACGACAAGAGATCCGTTGTCGCACATATCGCTTCGCGCGCGGGGCGGACCATCATGTTCGTCAAGACCAAGCACGGCGTGGATCGGCTTGCGCAGCAGCTGCATTTGATCGGTGTCTCTGCCGGCGCTCTGCACGGCGGTAAGACACAGAACAACCGGACCAAGACCCTCGCGTCGTTCTCCGACGGAACAACCCCCGTCCTGGTCGCCACTGATGTCGCGGCCCGCGGAATCCATGTCGACGACGTGACCCTCGTTGTTCACGTCGATCCCCCGGCCGAGGCCAAGGACTACCTGCACCGCGCCGGCCGGACCGCTCGCGCCGGGGAATCGGGCGTCGTCGTCACCATCGTCACCGACGAAGAACGTGACGCGGTCGAGAAGCTGACCAAACAGGCAGGCATCAAGGTTCACGGTGTGCGGGTCCGCCCCGACGATCTGGAACTCACGCGTATCACCGGAGCAATGGAGCCGACGGGCATCCCGGTCGAGGCTCCCGATACGACCGTCGCCGTCAAGCACACCGCAAAGCGTGGACGCCAGGAACACGACACCGCAGGTCGGACGGCTGCCGGTGGCCGCATGAAAAAGGACGGCGACAAGCGAGCCGCCTCCTCGCGGCGCGTCACCGATCCCAAGAGTGTGAAGAAGATCCGGGCCGACGGCACCCCGGTCCCGACCCGTTCGGAACGTTTGGCCTCCAAGGGCCTGACGCCTCGGCGGGGTGCACCGGGCGCAGGAAAGCCGTCTGCCGGAAATCGGGCGGGCAAACGCGCACACTGAGGACATGGGTGATCTTCCACTGATCTCGGTTCTCTGCGCACTCGTCGCCGCACTGCTCTTCGCGTGCGCGTCCGTCGCTCAGCAGCGGGCAGCGTCGGCGGTTCCCGAGGGCGAGGCGCTGGTGGCGTCGCTGATTCGGAGCCCTCGGTGGTGGGCCGGATTGATCGGCGACGGCGGCGGTTACGTCATGCAGGCCGTTGCACTGTCATTGGGTTCGGTGTTGGTGGTGCAGCCGCTGATCGTGACCTCACTGCTGTTCGCGCTGCCACTCTCGGCCAAGTTCTCGGGTATTCGCATCACCCGTTCGGCGTGGTCACTGGCGATCATGCTCGCGATTTCGTTGGCGATCTTCCTCGTGGTCGGCGATCCCACCGAGGGTGACAGCAATGCTCCGTGGTCCGATTGGGCTGTGCCCCTGACGATCACGGTCGCAGGCGCCGTGGTCGCGACCATCGGCGGCTTGTCCAAACTCGACGGTGGTTGGCGCGCACTGCTTCTCGGCTCCGCGGCCGGCATCTTCTACGGCGTTGCGGTCGCCTTCACCAAGTACGTCACCGACCTACTCGGACACGGCGTCGTCGGGGTGATTTCGGCCTGGCAGACGTGGGCTCTGATCGCCTCGGGCGCGATCGGCGTCTACCTGCAACAACGTGCATTCCAAGTCGGGCCGCTGTCGGCGTCGCTGCCCGCTCTCACGATCGGCGAGCCGATTGCGGCCATCTTCCTGGGGATGACGGTTCTGGACGAACGCCTCCGCGTCGACGGCCCCGGAATTGCTCTTATCGGGTGCGCTGTCGCCGTCATGATCATGACCACGATCGCCCTCTCCCGCTCACAGGCACGCGATACCGAGGGCGCTGCGGCGGAATCGACGGTAAGCTCGTGAAACGTGCAGTTCCTCGAAGGGCAACGCCCCCCATACGACCTGACCTACGACGACGTTTTTCTCGTCCCTAACCGGACAGAGGTCACCTCCCGGTTCGACGTCGATCTCACTTCTTCCGACGGATCCGGAACCACCATTCCCGTCGTCGTCGCCAATATGACCGCAGTGGCCGGCCGCCGTATGGCCGAGACAGTTGCCCGCCGCGGCGGGCTGGTCATCATTCCGCAGGACGTCCCCACCGAAGCCGTCGCCGAGACCGTGGCATTCGTCAAGAGCCGCCACCTCGTCGCCGATACGCCGGTCACCTTGAGCCCCGACGACGCCGTGTCCGACGCGCTGGCGCTTCTGCCCAAGCGCGCTCACGGCGCCGTCGTGGTGGTCGAGGACGGTAAGCCGCTCGGTGTCGTCACCGAGGCCGCCTGTGCGGACGTCGACCGGTTCACGCGCCTACGTACCGTCGCGATCACCGACTTCGTCACCGCCCCGGTCACCGCTACACCTCGCGAGGTGTTCGAACTCCTCGAAGCCAAGCATGATCCGCTGGCGGTCATCGTCAACGAAGACGGCACTCTTGCCGGAGTCCTCACCCGTACCGGTGCGATTCGTGCGGGAATCTACGATCCCGCAGTCGACGATCGGGGCGCACTCCGGGTTGCTGCGGCGGTGGGTGTCAACGGTGACGTGGGCGCGAAGGCAAAGGCACTCGTCGACGCCGGTGCCGACGTGATCGTCGTCGACACGGCGCACGGTCACCAGCAGAGAATGATCGATGCGCTCACCACTCTCAAGGCCCTCGACCTCGGCGTCCCGTTGGTCGCAGGCAACGTGGTGTCGGCACAGGGCACCCGCGATCTGATCGCGGCCGGCGCGGACATCGTCAAGGTCGGAGTCGGGCCGGGCGCTATGTGCACGACGCGCATGATGACCGGCGTCGGACGCCCACAGTTCTCGGCCGTCGCGGAATGTGCCGCAGCGGCACGTGAGCTCGGCAAGCACGTCTGGGCCGACGGCGGAGTACGCCACCCCCGCGACGTCGCACTCGCCCTCGCAGCGGGCGCGTCGAACGTCATGATCGGCTCGTGGTTCGCCGGCACGTACGAGTCCCCCGGCGACCTCAAGGTCGATCAGGCGGGCAATGCGTACAAGGAGAGCTTCGGCATGGCGTCCAAGCGCGCCGTTGCCGCTCGCACAGCCACCGAAACGGCTTTTGATCGCGCCCGTAAGGGATTGTTCGAGGAAGGCATCTCCAGTTCGCGGATGCGCCTCGACCCCGAGCGCCCGGGTGTCGAGGACCTGATCGATCAGATCTGTTCCGGCGTGCGCAGTACCTGCACGTACGCGGGTGCGCGCTCCCTCGAAGAGTTGCACGAGAAGGCAGTTCTCGGTGTTCAGTCCGCTGCCGGATTCGCCGAAGGACGGCCGCTTCCGTCAGGTTGGTGAACAGGGTTCCGTGACAGTCGGCGGGTGCTCGGGTCCCTACTCCCGGGCACCCGCCGGTATCATTGGTTCCGTAAACAGAAAACAAAACTCGGTCGGGTGCCCTTCGGCGACCCGACCGAGCCCGCTACAGCCGAGAAATCCTCGGCTCTGACGAGAGGAACCCGGTGCCCGAGGCACCCACACACTTACCCGGCGCTACACCCGTCGTTTTATCCGAGGAATCGTCTGATTCCGCCGGTTCGGAGGGCTCCTCTAGCGAGCCGGGAGACAAACCCGGCGGCCCCCGTGCACAACTCAGGTGGCGATGACACATGGACATCGTTTTCACCATTCTCAGCCTCTTCGGCTTCATCGCGCTGACTGCAGGCACTGCCCTCTTCGTGGCGGCCGAATTCTCACTGACCGCGCTCGAGCGCAGTACCGTCGACGAAGCCGCTCGCGACGGCGACCGACGCTCGCGCCAGGTTCAACACGCGCACAAGACTCTCTCGTTCCAGCTCTCCGGTGCCCAACTCGGCATCACGATCACGACACTGATCACCGGTTACCTGGCCGAGCCCGTTCTGGCGCGGTTCATCACACCGGTTGCGAAGGCCGTCGGACTCAGCGAATCCGCTGCCTCGACAACGTCTTTGATCTTGGCGCTGGTACTCGCGACGTCGTTCTCGATGATCTTCGGCGAGCTCGTACCCAAGAACCTCGCAATCTCCAAGCCGATGCCCACCGCCCGCGCAACTGCGGGCCTGCAGGCCGGCTTCTCGCTGATCTTCAAGTGGGCAATCAACGGTCTCAACGGAACTGCCAACTGGATCGTGCGACGCCTGGGCATCGAACCCGCGGAGGAACTGCGCTCGGCGCGTTCACCGCAGGAACTCGGATCCCTCGTGCGGACGTCCGCGCAGCGCGGTTCCATCGACAAGGGCACGGCGATGCTCGTCGACCGTTCGCTGCAGTTCGGTGACCGCACGGCAGAAGAACTGATGACCCCGCGAGTGAAGATCGAATCGCTGGAACTCTCGGACACCGTCGCAGACCTGATCGTGACGGCGTCGCGGACCGGCTACTCGCGCTTCCCGGTCGTTCGCGGCGATCTGGACGACACGGTCGGCGTCGTACACATCAAGCACGCGTTCACGGTTCCCGCCGAGCGCAGGCGCACGACGCGAGTCGACAGTCTGGCTCAACGTGTTCCGGTCGTGCCGTCGAGCCTGGACGGTGACACCGTCATGGAGCGGATCCGCTCGGACGGCATGCAGGTCGCTCTGGTCGTCGACGAATACGGCGGAACTGCGGGCATCGTCACGATGGAAGACCTCATCGAGGAAATCGTCGGCGATGTGCGCGACGAACACGACGAGCCCGAGCTGGACGTGCAACGCGTCGGCGACGGATGGTCGTGCTCCGGTCTCCTGCGTATCGACGAGGTCACTTCGGCTACCGGATACACCGCGCCCGAAGGCGACTACGACACCCTCGGCGGATTGGTGCTCACCGAATTGGGGCGCATCCCCGAGGAAGGTGACGAAGTGGAGTTGCCCGACGTGGACTCGTCCGGGGATTCCCGCGGAAAGTGGATCGCCCGAGTGACCAGCATGGACGGCCGTCGCATCGACCGAGTAACCATCACACCGGTCCCGGCGGACGTCGAACCCGAATCCGCCGACCACGACAAGAAGGAGTCCGACGATGAATAACCTCTTCGGCGTTCTCCTGACCGTCGTGTTGCTCGCGAGCAACGCATTCTTTGTCGGCGCGGAATTCGCGCTGATCTCCGCTCGCCGTGACCGTCTCGAGGCACTGGTCGCGCAAGGTAAAAAGCGGGCACTCACAGTCATCAAGGCCGGTGAGAACCTCTCGCTCATGCTCGCGGCGGCTCAGTTGGGTATCACGATCTGCTCGATCCTCCTGGGTAAGGTCGCCGAACCTGCCATTGCGCACCTCCTCGAGGTGCCGATGGAAGCCGTCGGCCTGCCTGACGGGCTGCTGCACCCGATCTCGTTCGCGATCGCGCTCTCGCTCGTCGTCGTACTGCACATCCTGCTCGGCGAGATGGTTCCGAAGAACATCGCGTTGGCCGGCCCCGAGAAGACGGCCATGCTGCTCGTTCCCGTGCATCTGGCCTTCATCAAGATCGCCCGCCCGATCATCGCGTTCTACAACCTGTGCGCAAACGGCGTGCTGAAGCTCCTGCGCGTCGAACCGAAGGACGAACTCGACGTCACGGTCTCTGCCGTGGAGTTGTCCGCGATGATCGGTGAATCGCGATCCGAAGGTCTGATCGACGCCGAAGAACACCGGCGGTTGAAGCAGGCTCTCGAATCGACCGATCGCACGGTGTCCGAGGTTCTGATCACCCTCGACAAGGTTCGGACCATTCCCCTCACACCCTCGGGAACGACACTGGGTGAGATCGAGCGTGCGGTCATCGAGACCGGATACTCGCGTTACCCGGTGCGGGCGAGCGACGGATCCCTGGCTGGGTACGTGCACCTCAAGGACGTGCTCGACGAGGTTCTGGACGAAGCTGCCGGACCGGACACCGTCGTTCCGACGTCGGATATCCGCCCGCTGCCCATCGTTCCGCTCAGCACGCCGCTGGCCGAAGCGTTGGCCGGCCTTCGTCGGGCCAGCTCGCACCTCGGTGCAGTCACCGACGTGGACGGAGTGGTGATCGGTATCGTCGCGCTCGAGGATCTCCTCGAGGAGTACGTCGGCACTGTTCGCGACGGCACACACCGCGGCACGGATGCTGTTCCCGGACAACGAAACAGCTGATCGATGACACGTTCGGTGCACTCACTCGCACTCGCGCAGAGCGAGTGGACGGCTCGGCGGGCACTTCACCTCGAGGAGGTGGAGAAGCTCGTCGAGCCGCACCGAGCGCGTCGTAGCGCCGGTATCTCGCACCCGGTGCACGACTTCCTCTTCACGTACTACAACTTCAAGCCCGCTCAACTGCGGCGCTGGCACCCCGGCTACGGAGTCGCGCTCGAGAATGCCGGTGAGTACGCAGCCTTCTCCGGCTACCGTGTCGATTCGGGTACCGCGACGGTCGACGATTTAGTGCTCGAGCGGCGTCGTCACACTGTCGAATTCGTGTGGAATCTGTTGAACCAGACGTCTGCGCGCCCCGCTGTGCTCGGCTGCTTCGGCCTGCACGAATGGGCGATGGTCTATCGCGGCGGCGAGGATGCGATCCGGCACCAATCCGTGCCGTTGCGGCTCGGATTCGCGGGTACAGACGCGGTCGTCGAATCCTTGCCGCTCAAATGCACGCACTACGACGCGTTCCGGTTCTTCACGCCGGACGCGGCCCCCAAGAATTCGCTCCCCCTTGCCCGGGAGACTCAGGCGGACCACGAGCAGCCGGGCTGCCTGCACGCCGGGATGGACCTGTACAAGTGGTCTTTCAAATTGTTGCCGCTCGTCGATTCGGATCTGGTGATGCGGTGCTTCGAACACGCGCTCCTGGCCCGCGAACTCGACATGCGCGCGAGCCCCTACGACCTCGCCGAGTACGGGTACTCCCCTATTCGCATCGAAACCCCCGCCGGACGCGCCGAATACGTGCGCCAGCAACAGCACTTGGCGGATCGTGCTGCGCCGCTCCGCGATACGCTGGCAAAGAAGTGTCGGGAGCTTCTCGACCACTGAACTGCCCGAAAGGCGTCGTATGGATCACGGGTACGGGTTCTATCTCGACGAATACCAACGCGACGTCGGAGTGCATACCGAGGACCGGCGCGGGCACATCGAATGCCCGGACTCGGCGGGCTTTCTCGCGGCCCACTTGCCGGTGTTCGACCTCGCTGCGGGTTCGGTTGGGGCGTTCGCCTCTGCGATTGATCGAGCGGCCGGGCACTGGACGCTGAATCCCGAGCGTATCGCCGCGTCCTTCTCGAGCGATCGCCTGTTCCGCACCGGAGGCGAACCGATCAACGGGTTTTCCGAGTACTCGGGATTCTTCGCCGCCCGTGACGGTTGGGTCCGCACGCACGGCAACTATCCGCACCATCGCGACCGACTGCTCACCATTCTGGAACTCGAACCTGGGTCGCCCAAAGAAGCAGTGGCGCAACGTATATCCGAACTCTCTGCTATCGAGATCGAACAGCAAGCCGCCGAGATCGGTGCCATCGCGGTTCGCGTGCGTACCGAGACCGAGTGGCGCCTGAGTGAGCAGTGTGCAGCCGCGAGGTCTGCGCCTCTGGTATCCATCCGAGCACGCGAGATGGGGGAACCCCGCGCACTCCCCACGCGCCCACGTGTTCTCGACCTGACCCGCGTCATCGCCGGCCCGGTCGCGACCCGCGCCCTCGCGCTGGTCGGCGCCGAAGTTCTACGGATCGATCCCCCGGCGATCCCTGAAATCGGATGGCAGCATCTCGACAGTGGCCAGGGCAAGCGCTCGGCGCTTCTCGACTTGAAATCCTCGGAGGGTGCGACAGCGTTCCGCGAACTCCTCGAAACTGCCGACGTGCTGGTCACCGGATACCGGCCGGGTGCACTCGAAGCGCTCATCGGGCGAGATCTTCCCGCGCACCTGATTCACGGTCGTGTCAGCGCATGGGGTTGGGAAGGTCCGTGGGCGGATCGGCGCGGCTTCGACAGCATCGTGCAGGCCGCGTCCGGTATCTCGTTCCTCGAGGGTGGAGAGAAACCCGGCGCCCTTCCCGCACAGGCACTCGACCACGCAAGCGGGTACTTCCTTGCAGCAGGGATCCTCGACGCGTTGACCATGCGCTCGCACGACGGCCGTGGCCGCGCTGTCGACGTGTCGCTGGCAGGTACCTGCGCCCGTCTTCTGGACGCGCCTGGGCGGACCCTCCACCCCGGCCTGCCGACGGCCCCCGGCTTCGATGCTGTTGTCAACCACGGCGACGTGACCACCGCACGACCCGCGTTGGCAGAGTTCGAGGACTACCCTTCACCGGCACATTCGTGGGGATCGGATCGGGCGGAGTGGGCACACTGAGGGACCGGCACATTCAGGGCAAGATGGACCTGTGAAGTCACATACCTACACACTCGACCTTCAGTGGACGGGCGATCTGGGATCCGGAACGTCCAGCACACAGGCATATTCGCGCAATCACGCAATATCCGCGGTCGGGAAGCCGGAGCTTCTCGGCAGCTCCGATCCCTCGTTCCGCGGTGACGCGCAGCGGTGGAATCCCGAGGAACTGCTCGTTGCCTCGCTCGCCCAGTGCCACATGCTCTGGTACCTCGGCCTGGCAGCGGCCGCAGGGGTCGTCGTTCTCGACTACAGCGATCAGCCGGTCGGCAGCATGATCGAGGAATCCGATGGCGGCGGCCAGTTCATCGAAGTGACGTTGAATCCGACGGTGTTGGTCGCCGACGCGTCGATGGTCGAGACGGCCGAGGATCTTCACGGCCCGGCACACACGAAGTGCTTCATCGCTCGTTCGGTGAACTTCCCGGTCCTGCATTCCCCGACGATCCTGGTGGCCACCGATGAGTGATGTCCACAAGCTCATTGTCGACGTCGACACCGGTATCGACGACTCGCTGGCACTGCTCTATCTACTCGCCAGCGCCGAGGCCGAGATTCTGGGGATCGCGAGTACCGCCGGCAACGTTCCCGTGGAACAGGTCGCGGCCAACAACTTGAACTGGCTTGCGCTCTGCGGGGCCCCGGACATCGAGGTTGCACTCGGTGCCCGCGAGCCCCTGGTCATCCCGCTGCGCACCACCGAGGAGACCCACGGTCCACAGGGGATCGGGCATGCCGTGCTCCCCGACTCTGGTTGTGAGCTCTCGGTTCGTTCCGCCACCGACCTCTGGGTGGATCTGGTGCGTGAGTACCCCGGACAGCTCACAGGGCTGGTGACGGGACCGCTCACCAATCTGGCCCTGGCGATCAGACGCGAACCCGATCTTCCTTCTCTGCTGAAACGATTGGTCGTGATGGGTGGGTCGTTCAATTATCCGGGCAACACGACGCCGACCGCGGAATGGAACGTCTCGGTTGATCCGCACGCCGCCAAGGAAGTGTTCGACGCGTTCTCCGTAGTGCCCGCGCACCGACGTCCGATCATCTGCGGCCTCAACGTCACCGAATCCATCGAGATGTTCCCCGAACATGTGCGTCGGCTCGCCGAAGCTGCCGGGAGCACCCCGGAAGAGATCATCTCTCCTGACGACGGCCCCGACGTCCGCAGTTCCGCGTCCAACAGCGTGATCCGGCACATGTCCGACGCGATCCGGTTCTACATGGAGTTCCATCGCGAGTACGACCAGGGATTTCTTGCTCACATGCACGACCCGTTTGCTGCTGCTGTCGCGCTCGACCCGACCCTGGCGACTCTGAAACCGGCAACGGTCGACGTCGAAACCGAGAGCCCGCTGTTGATCGGTACCACTGTCGCGGACTGGGTCGGACATTGGAAACGCAAACCCAACGCGGACATCGCGGTCAGCACCGATCCGGCGGAATTCTTCGATCGACTTGTCCACCGAGTGGGAAATTACGCCCGCGCCGTGGGTTGACCGAGCGCGGCACCGGCTATGCTCGCATGGACAGAACACCAACGAACGAGAACCGAAGGACCCTGACGTGCAGATTTCCAGCCACGATGCCTCCCCGGCATTTGCGCTCGGATTGATGGCGTTCTGGCCCACTCGTCGTAGCGCATGCTTCGATCAGGCGTGTTGCTGAGCGGCGGTTTCTCGCTGCCTGCACCCCTGACTTTGTCGCTTCTTCGCTCGGAGTCTGTCTTCTCATGTTCAACCTTCTTTTGTTCACCCTTGTCGGCGTCGGCGCCCAGCTCGTCGACGGCGCCCTCGGTATGGCCTTCGGTGTCACCGCAACCACTCTGTTGATGATCGGTGGCCTCGGTCCGGCTCAGGCCAGCGCCGCTGTTCACCTGGCCGAGGTCGGCACCACCCTCGCTTCGGGTGTGTCGCATTGGAAGTTCAAGAACATCGACTGGAAGCTCGTCGCCAAGCTCGGTGTGCCCGGCGCAGTCGGTGCATTCATCGGCGCAACTGTGCTCTCGGGTCTGTCGACCGAAGCGGCAGTCCCCATCACGGCGACGATCCTGCTGGCCATCGGTATCTATGTGGCACTTCGCTTTTCGGTCCGCCCACCGGCCGTCGCGGATGCTCGTACCACTCCGCACACTGCACGTTTCCTGTCCCCACTCGGCCTGTTCGGTGGTTTCATCGACGCATCCGGCGGCGGCGGTTGGGGCCCCATCACCACCAGCACACTGCTCTCCCGCGGCAAGACCGCGCCGCGCACGGTGATCGGCTCGGTCAGCGCTTCGGAGTTTCTGGTCGCGTCAGCCGCGTCGCTGGGATTTCTTGTCGGATTGGGTCGTGAGTCGGCGGGAAACCTCCTCGTTGTTGCCGGTCTCGCTCTCGGCGGTGTGATCGCAGCACCGTTTGCGGCGTGGTTGGTCAGCCGCGTGCCCGCGACGTTGCTCGGAACGGCAGTGGGCGGCGTGATCGTGTTGACCAACGCGCAGAAGCTGTTCAAATCCTTCGACATCACCGGAGCGGTCACGGTGGCCGGATACCTCACCATCATCGCCGCCTGGGCAGCGTTGCTGTTCTACGCGTGGAAGCGGTCCACGCTCACCCCGGCCGAAGCAGAAGGCAACTTCACGGGAGTCGAACTCGCGGTCGAGACCGAACTCACCGAGCCTGCAGCCAAACGCGAACGATAACTCGTCACAGAAGAAATCCCGGGTATCCGCGCTGGATACCCGGGATTTCCTGCTTCCGTACTAGTTGCTTCCGTCGAACGCGTCGAGAATCCGCCCCGCAGCCAACGCCGCTGTCAGCGAACCGTCGCGCACGCTCTGCTCGACGTCAGCCCGGATCGCACGCACCCGCTCGTTGCTGGAGAGCCTGCGCAGCAACTGATCGTTGACCATCGTCCAGGTCCAGTCCACCTGCTGCTGTCGGCGCTTCTCCTCGAACTGCCCCGCTTCGGTGAGCACCTCACGGTGCTTGGTGACAGTTCCCCAGAACTCGTCCAGTCCGACACCTTCGAGGCCGCTCATCGTGATGACGGGCGGCTTCCAGATGGCGTCGTGCGGGTAGATCAGGCGCAACGCTCCGGCCAGTTCGCGGGCTGCGCCTTTCGCCTCGCGCTCGTGCTTGCCGTCGGCCTTGTTGACCGCGACCAGATCCGCGAGTTCGAGTACACCCTTCTTGATCCCCTGCAGCTGATCGCCCGTACGAGCGAGGGTCAAGAACGTGAAGCAGTCCACCATGTTCGCGACGGTGACCTCGGACTGGCCGACACCCACCGTCTCCACCAGGATGACGTCGAAACCGGCAGCTTCGAGAAGCACGATGGTCTCGCGGGTTGCCTTTGCAACACCACCGAGCGTGCCGGACGTCGGTGACGGCCGGATGTACGCATTCGGTTCGACGGTGAGCCGAGCCATGCGTGTCTTGTCGCCGAGAATCGAGCCGCCGGTGCGGGTGGACGACGGATCAACCGCCAACACCGCAACCCGATGTCCCTTGCCCAGCAAATACATTCCGAGCGCGTCGATGAAGGTCGACTTGCCGACGCCGGGAACGCCGGTGATGCCGATCCGGTGCGCTCCCCCGGCCTCGGGCAGCAACTTCAATAGAAGCTGCTGCGCAAGGGCCCGGTGGTCGTCGCGAGTGGACTCGACGAGGGTGATCGCCCGAGCGAGGCCGGCACGCTGATTTCCGCGCACCGCCTCGGCGAGGGAATCAACTGATGGCCTTGCCGCTGGCGACGGCGTGTCGATGGGCTGACGTGCCATCTTCAGTGACCCCCTTCTCAGCTGTTGTCGTGACCCAGTTGGGCGGAGAGCTTCTCCAACAATCCGCTGGCGGCGTCGGCGATGACGGTTCCGGGCGGGAAGATGGCAGCAGCGCCGGCTTCGTAGAGTTCGTCGAAGTCGCCGGGCGGGATGACTCCGCCGACCACGATCATGATGTCGGGACGACCGGCCGCAGCCAGAGCTTCCCGCAGCGCCGGCACCAAGGTGAGGTGACCGGCTGCCAACGACGACACACCGACTACGTGGACGTCGTTGTCGGCCGCCTGGTTGGCGACCTCTTCGGGGGTCTGGAACAGCGGTCCGACGTCGACGTCGAATCCGATGTCCGCAAATGCCGTGGAGATGACCTTCTGGCCACGGTCGTGACCGTCCTGGCCCATCTTCGCAACGAGGATGCGGGGACGACGTCCCTCGTCCTCGGCGAACTTCTCGACCAATTCCATCGCCTTGCTGATGTTGCTCACCGATCCTGCCTCGTCGCGGTACACACCACTGATGGTGCGGATCTCCGCCTGGTGGCGTCCGTACACCTTTTCGAGGGCGTCGGAAATCTCGCCGACGGTGGCCATGGCGCGGGCGGCGACAACAGCGAGGGCGAGGAGGTTGTTCTCCATGCCGCCTTCGGTGGACGCTGCTGCGCGAGTGAGGTCGGCGAGCGCAGCCTCGACGGCTACCGGATCACGTTCTGCGCGAAGACGAACCAACTTCTCGAGCTGTTCCTTACGCACCTTGGAGTTCTCGACCTTGAGAACTTCGATGGTGTCGACCTCGTCGGGAACGTATTTGTTGACGCCGACCAACGGCTGACGACCGGAGTCGATGCGTGCCTGGGTGCGGGCGGCAGCTTCCTCGATGCGCAGCTTCGGGATGCCCTCGTTGATGGCCTGAGCCATTCCGCCGGCTTCCTCGACCTCTTCGATGTGCTTACGTGCCCGGTTGGCGAGCTCGTTGGTGAGCCATTCGACGTAGTACGAGCCGCCCCACGGGTCGATCGGGCGAACGGTGCCGGACTCCTGCTGCAGCAGCAACTGGGTATTGCGGGCAATTCGCGCCGAGAAGTCCGTCGGCAGAGCGATGGCTTCGTCGAGAGCGTTGGTGTGCAGCGACTGGGTGTGTCCCTGCGTGGCTGCCATGGCTTCGACGCAGGTACGCGGAACGTTGTTGAAGACGTCCTGAGCGGTCAGCGACCAGCCCGAGGTCTGCGAGTGGGTACGCAGCGACAAGGACTTGGCGCTCTTGGGGTCGAACTTGGCAACCAGCTCGGCCCACAGGAGGCGTCCGGCGCGGAGCTTGGCGACCTCCATGAAGAAGTTCATGCCGATGGCCCAGAAGAAGGACAGGCGAGGCGCGAACTTGTCGATGTCCATACCGGCGTCGAGGCCGGCGCGGATGTACTCGACGCCGTCGGCGAGGGTGTATGCCAGTTCCAGATCGGCCGTCGCTCCGGCTTCCTGGATGTGGTAGCCCGAGATGGAGATGGAGTTGTACTTCGGCATTTCCGCGCTGGAGTACGCGAAAATGTCCGAGATGATCCGCATCGAGGGCTTGGGCGGATAGATGTAGGTGTTACGAACCATGAACTCTTTGAGGATGTCGTTCTGGATCGTTCCGGCCAGCTTGTCCGGAGTGACACCCTGCTCGCCTGCCGCTGCGACGTACAGCGCGAGGATCGGCAGCACGGCACCGTTCATCGTCATCGAAACCGACACCTGCGAGAGGTCGATCCCGTCGAAGAGCTGACGCATGTCGAGGATGGAATCGATTGCGACACCGGCCATTCCGACGTCGCCGGCCACACGCGGGTGGTCGGAGTCGTAGCCGCGGTGTGTAGCGAGGTCGAAGGCGACCGAGAGGCCCTTCTGACCGGCCGCAAGGTTACGTCGGTAGAACGCATTCGACTCGGCGGCAGTGGAGAAGCCGGCGTACTGACGAATGGTCCACGGCTGGTTCACGTACATGGTCGGGTACGGACCACGCAGGAACGGAGCAGCACCTGGGAAGCTGTCGAGCGGGTATCCGGATTCGGCAGCGGCCGTGCGGTCCGCACCGGTGTACACCGGCTTGACGTCGATGCCTTCCGGCGTGGACCAGACAACCTGCTCGGCGGCGTAGTTGTTGGCGTTGGCGCCCTCTTCGATGAGCGCCTGGGCCTGCTCGACCGACGGCGGTGTGGGTGCCGGAGACTGCGGGTCCTCGAGTGGGACCTCGGCGAAACTGCCGATCACGTGCTTGACCTCTCGTGTCGTCACTTGGAGCTTCCCGTCTCGATGAAGTCGAGCAGTTCGGTCAGAGCCGACACTGCGTCGATGCGGGCGGTGAGGAATCCGTCCGGGCGAGAATCGCCGGTCGCGTCGGCGACTGCCTTTTCCGGGCCGGCCAGCAGCACCTTGGTGATACCGGCGGCGCGAAGTTCGGCGACGGCCGCTGCGGCACTCTCGCCGTAACGCTTGTCCGTGCCGCACAGCACGGCGACGGTGGCGCCGGATGCCTTGACGGCTGCGGAAATGGCCTCGGCGCCTACCTCGAGCGGGCCGGGGTTGACTGCGTCGATACCACCCGAAGCGAGCAGGTTGGACGCAAACGTGGTGCGCACGTTGTGTTCTGCGACCGAGCCCAACGGCGCGAGAAGTGCCGTGGGGCGGGCGCCACCGGCGGCGAGGAACGCATCCGAACGGTCGCGAAGCGCTTCGAAAGCGGCTGCGTAGCGGGCGACGGCCTGGCCCGGCTCGACGGCTTCGGCGGACAGCGGTGTTTCACCGAGGTTCGGGAACTCGTTGACACCGGTGACAGTGGTCTTGCGGTGTGCGATGTCGGAGTCGCGCTTGGCCTTGGTGGCAGCGATGCGACCGGAGACGATTCCCGCTTCGAGTGCAGCAAGATATCCGCCGGCTGCTTCGATTTCCTGGAAGAACTCCCACGCGGTGGCGGCGATCTGCTGTGTCAGGTCTTCGACGTACCAGGATCCGGCCGAAGGATCGAGAACACGGCCCAGGTGCGACTCTTCGAGCAGGAGCAGCTGTGTGTTTCGGGCGATGCGTGAGGAGAACGACTTGCTGACGCCGAGGGTGCCGTCGGCAAGCGCGACGTCGAACGGGAGAACCGTCACTGCGTCTGCTCCACCGACACCGGCGCCGAACGCGGCGAGGGTGGTGCGCAGCATGTTCACCCAGGGATCACGCTGAGCCATCATCGCGGCGGAGGTGACCGCATGCTGGGGTGCTCCACCGAAATCGGAAGCTCCGCAGACCTGGGCGATGCGTGCCCACACGAGACGTGCGGCACGGAACTTCGCGATGGTCTGGAACTGATCGTCGGTTGCCGAGTAGCGGAAAGCCAACTGCGACAACGCAGCACCGATGGTCAGGCCGCTCTCGGCGGTGAGTGCGCGGAGGTATTCGAGGCCTGCGGCAATCGCGGCTCCGAGTTCTTCGGCATCCCCGGCACCGGCGTTGTGGAACGCCGTGCCGTCGACGGTGATCGCGTGCACGGTTTCCGCGCGAGCTGCAGCGAGGGCGGCCAACTCGACGGCGTCGGCAAGTTCGACGTCGGCTGAGCCGGAAAACGAACTGGTCAGCGGAGCAGCACCGAGGTGGATGCGGATACCGGCGCGATCGCTGACGCCGTCACCGGCTTCGGCACGCGCGTCGAGGAGTGAGAAGAGTGCGCGGACGCCATCGCCGGCCTCCGCGCCTGCGTCGAGCGTCAGCGGCGCGAGATCGAGAAGCACGCCCTCGAGCGCAGCGGCGAGGTCGGTGACCGGAACGCCGTCCCCGCCCACCTTCAACCAGAGTGCGCTGACGCCGTTTTCGAGGGCGTCCAGGACGCTGCGATTCGTCTCGGCTGCGGAGGAGGTTCCGAATGCAGCGGAGACCAACCAGCCTGCATTGACGTCACGGTGAGCATCGACACCCCGCACGTACGGGAACGTGCCCGGCAGGGTCTGCTCGGGGCGTTCGTCGCGGGGGCTGTAAAGCGGTGCGACAGTGACTCCGTCGTAGGTGACGGTTTCAAGCAGTTTCTGAGGCTCGGGGCCCAGTTCTGCCGCATCGACTCTGCGGGACTTGGCGAGCACACCGGCTACGGAGCGCTGCCACTCCGCGTATGCCTGCTCGACAGCCTCGGCTTCTGAAGCTAATGACACTGTGTCCGCTCCCTCTCATTTTTAGCGTGAGCGCTTTACCGATAATCGGAATTGTTCGTTAGTTCTGTGATGCTAACCCGCGTCTGAGCTCAGATATCGTGAGGATCACGTCAGGTTCTTCACAGTGCCGTTCACGACGCGGTTCACGACCACTTCCCGACCGGTCCGCCGGCGTGCGTGTTCAGTGATTCGGACACCTGCAACTGGTCCTTACCTAGCGATTGTTCAGCATGTATGTGAGTTACTCGCGAGTTCGTTTCACTGGCCGGGACTGCAGGTGTGGACCACCTGGAAAGCGTAGTGGTTTTCGTCACAGCTCAGCTTTCATTGTCGCCTGGAGCACGTGAATTACCAGCATTCGGGATGGTCTTCGGCACACCGTTCCCAGCGCGCGAGCGTCTCGGTTCACCGTTCACAGGTAGCCTTGTGACCTGTGATGGGACGCCTGCTGGACCGAAGATTGATCGCAATAGTCCTGGTAGTGCTCGCTTTGTTCCTCGCAGCCCTCCTCGCTCCACATCCCACGGTGTCTCAGGTGCGCGAGTGGGCGGACTCGGTTGGCCCGGCGTTTCCCCTCGTGTTCTTCCTGGTTCACTCGATAGTCACCGTCGCGCCGTTCCCGCGCACCGTCTTCACCCTCAGCGCGGGCGTTCTCTTCGGTTCGGTGACCGGCATCGCCCTGACCGTGGCGGCGACGACGGTGAGCGCTGTTCTGGCCCTCTACCTGGTGCGCGCCATCGGCCGCGACGTCGTCTGGCAACGGATTTCGAGTCCGACGATCCGGCGGGTGGACGAGCGGATCGAGAAGCGGGGCTGGCTGGCCGTCGGCTCTCTACGCTTGATCGCGTTCGTCCCCTTCTCGGTGGTGAACTACTGCTGCGGCATTTCGTCGATCCGGATCGTGCCTTACGTCCTTGCCACCGTTGTCGGCATTTTGCCCGGCACCGTGGGGATCGTCGTTCTGGGTGATGCTCTCTCCGGCGAAGCCGATCCTCGTCTCCTGATCCTGTCGGGGGTCTGCATCGCAATCGGCATCGCCGGTCTGGTGTTCGACGCTCGCCGCCAGCCCCCGCTGGGCGAAACTACCGCCGACAATGGTCAACCCGACGACACTGGTCAACCCCACGACGTTGGTCAACCCCAAGAGATTGATTTAATGAAGTCAACCCAAAACGATTGACTAATGAAAGTCAACTATTTAGCATTGACTAATGTTCGTACTGACAGTGGATCAGCGAGGTAGCCGACGGGATGTCGATCGCGTCGGGGACATCATCGACGACATGGCCGATCTCAGGTTCCTGCGGCCGTTCGAGCGCACTGCAGGCGACGAGATTCAAGCGGTGACCGACGATCCGGCGCTGCTCGTCCTCGTCGCACTGGAGCTGATTCGGCGCGAGCACTGGAGTGTCGGGATCGGGATCGGCCCAGTCGAGCAGCCTCTCCCACGGCAGACCCGAGCCGGACGCGGACCGGCGTTCGAAGCTGCCCGGATCGCCGTCGAGCGAGCCAAGCGAGCCCCGGCCAGAATTGCCGTCGAACAAGCGCCGGCGGATAGCTCACGCGACGAACTCGCCGCAGATGTCGATGCCGCGTTCACCTTGCTCGGAACGATCGTCACGAGACAGACGAAGGACGGACGCGAAGCCATCGCTCTGATGGACAGCGGACTCACTCAGGTCAGCGCGGCGGCCCAGCTCGGAATCACCAAGCAGGCCATGTCGAAGAGACTCTTGACAGCCGGGTGGCACGCAGAACTCGCCGGGCGCCGCCTCGCAGAACGACTTTTGGTCAGACTCCAGCCCTAGACTGCTCACGCTCGCACCGGTACAAACTCGTCGACACAGCAGGGGGCTCGAATTCATGGTCGTTCTGGCGTTGATCGCGCTCGCCATCGCCGCCGCGGCACCAGCAGTTGCAGCGGCACTGGGACCGCTCAGTCGTGGTCGACTGGAAGTCCCCGAATGGGCGTCGTCCGTGGTGGCTCTTCCGGCGCTGGGTGTTGCCGCGCTGGCATCGACCCGAACGACCCCGGTCACCGGTTTCGCTCTTGGCGCGACGCTTGTCCTGTGCGTACTTGCCGCCGCCACGGCCGGTGCACCGTTGGTACTTGCCACCTTCAAGATCGCTCGTCGCCAACCAGACGGAAGCCCGGCACCGGACGCCGGACCTCTTCGGGGCGGACGTGTGATCGGCATCCTCGAGCGACTCGCGGTGGCGGCGTCGATTCTCGCTACCTGGCCGGAAGGCATCGCGATCGTCTTGGCAGTCAAGGGACTCGCACGGTACCCGGAACTTCGCGAACCGCACGCGTCCGAGCAGTTCATCATGGGAACCTTCGTCAGCGTCCTCTGGGCGATCGCTGTATGTGGAACGGGACGGGCACTCATCACATAGGTGATGAGTGCCCGTCCCGACGACTACGAGTTACTACTACGAGAGGTGACTACTGGCGCTGGCCGCCTTCCGGCGGCTGACCCTGGTACGGGTACTTCTGCTGGAATTCTTCACGCTCGGACGGCAGCGGTAGCTGACCGGGCCACGGGTTTTCACCCTGCTGCGGTAGCGCGGGATCGGTGAATCCAGGCTGCTCGGGCGCACTTTCACGGCGGTGCCTGACTGCAGCTGCCGGATCTTCGACGGGTGTGCGCGCAGCAACTTCAGCGGCGCGCACCGCTTCTGCGATGGCCGGGTCGGATTTTGTCTCGAACCACTCTGCCACCTCAGCTGAATCGTCCTCAGGGTTGGGAAGATTCTCTTCGGCGGCCGGCGGCTCGTAACGGAAAACACCGTCCTGTCCCTGCGCGCCAAGCGTTTTCGCAAATCCCTTCAGTGCATCACCGAAGTCGCTGGGTACGAGCCAGACCTTGTTTGCATCGCCCTGCGCCATCTGCGGCAACGTCTGAAGGTACTGGTATGCAAGCAATTCCGGAGTCGGCTTACCGGACTTGATGGCGGCGAAGACCTTCTCGATGGCCTTGGCCTCGCCTTGGGCCTGCAGGTACTTGGCCGCGCGGTCACCTTGAGCGCGAAGGATCTGAGACTGTCGCTCGCCCTCGGCGTTCAGGATCGACGCCTGCTTGTTGCCCTCGGCAGAAAGAATCTGACTCTGCTTTGCACCCTCGGCGGTCTTGATGGCGGACTCACGGTGACCTTCAGCCGTCAGAATCATGGCGCGCTTTTCACGGTCCGCCTTCATCTGCTTCTCCATCGACTCCTGGATCGAGGGCGGCGGATCGATGCTCTTGAGCTCGACGCGGGCCACTCGCAGGCCCCAGCGACCGGTTGCCTCGTCGAGGACACCGCGAAGCTGACCGTTGATGGAATCACGCGAGGTCAGCGTCTCTTCGAGGGTCATTCCGCCGACGACGTTTCGCAGCGTCGTGGTTGCCAACTGCTCGACGGCAGCGATGTAGTTGCTGATCTCGTACACCGCAGCTTGGGGATTGGTGACCTGGAAGTACACCACGGTGTCGATGGACAGTGTCAGGTTGTCCTGGGTGATCACCGGTTGCGGCGGGAAGGAGACGACGCGCTCGCGAAGATCCACCTTGGCGCGCACGCGATCGGCGAACGGGATCAAGAACGTCAGCTGACCGGACACCGTCTTCGAATATCTGCCGAGCCGTTCGATGACCGCGGCTTCTGCCTGCGGTACCAGTGCCACCGACTTCGCGACCACCAAGATCACGAATAACACCAACACACCGAGCACTATGAGTGCTGCCATTAAGGTCCCCTCCAGACGACTGCTGTTGCGCCGTTGATTTCCATCACCGTCACCTTGGTGCCCGGCGGGTACACCTCGGTGGTGTCGTACGGCCTGGCAGTCCACACCTCGCCGTCCAACTTGACCTGCCCGGAATGCTCGCCTACTTCTTCCAGAACCAGAGCGTGCTTACCTTCGAGTGCTTGAATTCCGGTCGGGGTCGGCGGCGGACTACCGAAGCGACGCAACATGATCGGTCGCACGCCCAGGACCAGAGCGGCGGAGAAAACTCCGAACATGACGGCGTCGACCCACACCGGGAAGTCGGTGACAGCACTGACACCGGCAGTAGCGAGTGCCCCACCGGCGAGCATCAGCAGGAAGAAATCCCCCACCAACGCCTCGGCCCCGGCGAGCACAAGTGCTCCGATCAGCCAAATTAGTGCAGCCACAACACCATCTAACCAGAATGTGTGACCCAGGCCGCCGCTACGTCAGTTCGGCTCGGTAACGAAATCGACAAGTTGTTCGACGGCGCCGATCAACGGAGCTTCCAGATCGCGGAAGCTCTCCACCGAGTTGTAGACCCGCCGCCAGCCCTCCTGAGGGGTCCCCCAACCGAGTTCGCGGCAGATTCCCGTCTTCCAATCCTCGCCGCGCGGGATCTTCGGCCAGGCTGCGATACCGACGGATGTGGGGCGCACTGCCTCCCAGACGTCGATGTACGGATGACCGGTCACCAGCACGTTGGGGCCGAGGCCCTGAGTCAGTTGGGTCTCCTTGGAACCGGTGACCAGGTGGTCGACCAGGACCCCGACGCGGCGGCCGGGGCCTGGACCGAATTCGGCAAGACGCTCCCCCAGATTGTCGAGTCCTTCGAGATGTTCGACGACAACACCTTCGACGCGAAGGTCGTGACCCCATACCCGCTCGACGAGGGCGGCGTCGTGCACGCCCTCCACCCAGATCCGGCTGGGCAGTGCCGTGCGGGCACGCAAGCCTTCGACTCGCGTCGAACCCGAAGCCGACCGTGCGGGCTTGGTGGACGCGGCCTTGGGCGCAGGCCGGACGAGGGTGACCGGTGAGCCGTCGACGAGGAAAGCCGCCTCGCGCATCGCGAACAACCGCGTCCGGGAACGCCCGTCCTCGAGGCGCACGAAATCGCCGTCGTACGTGCGCTCGAAACCGACTACCGCCCCGCAGAATCCCGTCGCCGCATCCTCGACGACTAGATCACGTTCGGCCGCCACTTCGGGCGTCACGCGCTTCTGTTTACGGGTATGACCCGCAAAAATGTCACCGTATCCGTTGCCACCGCTCACGCCGGATCACGCTAGGTCACAACGCCGGGGCCGCGCATCTCGCCACGCCGAACTAAACTTCACGGTCATGAGTTCTCCCAGCGCAACCCTCACCGTGTGGGCAGCGTCATGGCTCGCCGGCGACGCTGCGCCGGACGACGTCATCGACGCCCTTGCCGCGTGGGCACCGATGCACCTGATCGGGGCCGCCGATGCGGAAACCGCAGTCCGCCACGATCTCGAGTGGCCGGGTCTCACGGCATCCGGTATCTCCACGCTGCTGAGAATCGCGCGCTCGGAGGCTGCCGAAGTCCGCCTGGTCCTTCCCACGGCCGGCGACGTGCGAGGCCTGCCTACCGGAACCGAGTTCGCTCGCGCTGCGATCACAGCGGGTGAGGGGATACAAATCGGCGCCGTCGGCAAACCTGGAGTCGGCCTCGTGCCGTCGAAGGAAGGCCCGGACGTCTTGCGGTGGACGGTCTTCTCCATCCCGACTGTGGCGGGCAGCGCCGAAACGATCGGGCTCCGTGAAGCCGAATACGAACTGCGTCAAGCTGTTCGGGATGCAGCGGAGATCCTCGGCGGGCTTCCGACTGTTGCCACGGGTATGCCCGGAAGCGACGCGCGCACCCTGGTCGCCGAAGCACTGCAGGCGCAGGCCGGGTATCGCTGGCCGTCGACGCTGTCACCGCGGCATCTGCAGGTGATCGACACCGCCGACAACGTGGCAGCAATTCTTGCCGTCGCCGCGTCGGCCGGGACCAACCAGGCACCGAGCGTGTCCACCGCGCAGACGCGTGAAGACCTGCTGCGACGACTGTGGGACGTCGTCCGCATCGCCCGTGTTGCGTCGGCCAACAGTGTGTCGATCAGAGCTTGAGCACGAAGTTCCGGCGTTTCTCGGCAAACCCGTTGCGGTCACCGAACATGTCGATCTTCATCTCCTCGAGTTCACGTTCCTCGTAGGGCTGCACCGGATCGCGTTCCAGCCGAAGACGTTTGCGCTCCAGCATCGATTCCAGGCGATCTCCTTCGAGTAAGTCGACGGCGACCTTGTCCAGCCACGCCTCGAACAGATCCGGCCGCCTGGGGCCGATCGCGTCGACCAGTCCGATGTCCAATGCGCGACGAATACCGATAGGACTGCATTCGGTCAGCAGGCTGCGTGCCTGCTCCTCGCCGACCCGGGTCGGAAGTGTGTACGTGTGCAGTTCCGAGCCGAACAGGCCCATCGTGGCGTAGTGAGGATTGAGAACCACACCGTCCCTGGCCACGACTACGTCGGCCCCGAGCGGGAGCATGACCCCACCGGCACCGGCGTTGCCGGTGAAAGCCGCCACCACTACCTGCTCCGTACAGGTGACTATCGCTTTCGCGATCTCGTTGATGGCCTTGATATTGGCCCACGCTTCTCCGGCTTGATCCGACGCCGCCTCGATGACGTTGAGGTGGATACCGTTGCTGAATCTGTCGTAGTCGCCCGTCAGGACAAGGATCTTGGTGTCCTGCGCGATCGCCCAGCGCAGCCTGGCCGCCAGGCGTGCGCATTGCTTGGTACTCATCGCGCCGTTGTAGAAGCGGAACGAGAGATGTCCGATATCGCCGTCCCGGTGATAGTCGGTCTCGGGATAGCGACTCTCCCAGACCTGTGGAACGAACACGTCCGGCCGCACGACAGCGGTCGACGGAAGTTTGACATTGCCCGCGCCGACGAGCCGCGCATGCCCGATCCACACCGAACCGGCACCGGTAGCAACACGTATTGCCTGGTGGAAGTACTCGACGATGGTGCCAGGTGCCGCATCGACGTGGGCGTCGAGGAAAGCGTCGTAGACGTAGACCCGGTCGAGCCCGAGTTGAACGGCGACGCCGGGAAACCCGTCGGCGGCGTTGACGGCGCGGACGATGCTCGATGCGTCCTCCGCCCAACTGAACACGCGATCGGACTGTTTCATGCTCGGCCTCGATCGGGCCGATGCCACGGGCCTGGCAACGCGCTCGGACGGGATCGGCTGGAAATCAGGAGTACGGAAATGCTCGACGACCACCGCTATGCACTCCATCGCCGCGTCGGTGACTGCCCCGTTGTACACCGAGGATTTGGTTGCCGCGCTCGGAAGTTCGAAGGTCCGCCACGCCCACACCGCTCCTGCATCGAGTTCCTCGGCGGCCTGCAATGCGGTGACTCCCCAGATCGGTTCGTCGTCTGCAATTGCCCAGTCCAGCGACGACGGTCCGCGATCTCCGGGTGGGCCGGGGTGAATGATGATCGTCGTCCACCGCTGCCAAATGGATTCCGGTACATAGGCTTTCAGGAATGGGCAGATGACGATATCGAAATCCCCCGCCGCCGTTGCGGTCAGCGCCGCTTCTGCGTCGGCTACGACGGAGGTGCGGACCTGGTGTCCTGCCTCCCGAAGAACCAGGGCGGCCCGCTGGGAAAGACCGTTATCGGAGGTGACGAGGAGAAGCACGCTCAACGGCGGCGCGGAAGCGACGTGTGGGCGCGAGCGCCGGAACAGCGCCGCGGTGGCCGCCCGCAAGCGACCCTTGGCCGATCCACCTTCGCGTAGCTTCACCGTAGCTCCCACACCCGCAGTGGCCACAGAAGTCGCGAGGGCAGCGGATGTGGGCAGCGGTGTGACTTCGGGGGTTGAAACCATGGATTCCTGCTCGCATCTCGAGTATCCGCAGCGCAGACCCGACTCCCCCCAGAGCCGGGCCGACGCACCGATAGATTGATTGAGGTATTTAGGGACTTTATACCTACCGTCGGTTTGTTTCAATGGCTATTTTCAAGCAAACAGTTCGTCTGGTCAACGCCCGGGCTTGTGGTTGATCGCGATGTGGCGGTCGATTCGAATATGTTCGTCCAGCGTCGGGTAGCGCAGACCGGTGTCCTGGCTGTACCCCTGACGGCGCAACCAATCCAGGACATCGCCCCAGAACCAGATACCACCGGCCACCGAGTTGTAAGGAATCGGAAAAGGAGTAGCGGCCTGCCGAACCCCTCGCACCCATTGTCCGACGGCTTGCCGGGTCACGCCCGCACGGTCGGCAATGTCCTGGCGTGACACCAGGTCAGGATGTGTCCGCTGTGGGCGCACGCCCGCGGCCACCAACTGGTCCACCGCGGTGATAGCCGTCGTCGCTGCGCGCATGCCCTCCGCGGTGAGCGTCAGCAACTGCAACCCACGTCGATCCTCGACCCTTCCGCCCAAGCTCTCTTCGATCGCCTGCTCTTGCGAGACTGTCAGCATCTGAACGATGAATGTGAATTCGTAACGGTGATAGAGGTCTTCGGCCACGCAATGAACATAGCCGTAAGCTGCACTGTTTCCACATGGACACACCCGGATCCCACCCTCGCACGCACAATGGGCAGATGATCGACGTGGACGACAGTCAGTTCGAGGACATGGTCAAACGGGCGCTCGACAGTCTGCCGCCCAAATTGGGAGCGGAGATGGCCAATGTCGCGGTGACCGTTCAACTCGAAGGGGGACGACCAGGGCTACTCGGGCTGTATCAAGGTATCCCGCTGACCAAGAGAACCACCACGTACGCGGGCGTACTCCCCGACCGCATCACGATCTACCGCAGGGCCATCTGTGCGATCTGCAGCACCGAAGACGAGGTGATCGAGCAGGTTCGCCGAACCGTGATCCACGAGATCGGCCACCACTTCGGGATCGGGGATCCCCGGTTGCGCGAACTCGGATGGTGACAACCGACTCATCTACAAGTCGGAAATCAGCTAGAGGTTGATAATCGGCGAATTGTCATGTCAGCTGTACCAAGCCCGCAACAATTGAACACTCACAGGAGTTCGCATGGTCAATTTGATCCAGATCGCCCCGAAGAATGCCCCGACGTTTGCGATGAGCCGGCAGAAGGCTGCCGAACTGTTGGGTATCTCGGTCGACAGCGTCGCGTTTCTCCTCAAGTCTCGCTATCTCCCGGATCTGGACGCCGGCCGGTTGATCTCGATGGCCAACCAACCGTGGTTGTACTCGGACGGCGACTTTCCCGTCCTTCAGCAAGGCGCATCCGAACTTGCACCGAAGAAGATGCTGCCCGCCCGTAAGTACATCGGCGAGAGCGCAATTCACTCCGACGCCGAATGCGTGGAAGCCAACCAGGGACAGTGGGCAGGATTCAACGTCGACCACGTGTTGAGCGCCCGCTTCCTGCCCGTGACGCTGCGCAAGTTCCCGGTGTCGGTTCTGCAGATCCACGACGTCAACGGCGACGACGAGGAACGGGTCTCGTTTGTCGCGACCCTCGCCGGGCGAGTCCGCGAACTGGGCGCGCCCGAACTCAACTACATTGACCCGTCACTGAGCCCGCAAGAGCGACAGATCGTCGAGACGCTCCTCACCTCGCGCAGCACGTCCACCGTTCCGGGGCCCTGCGGAAAGCTCAAGCAGCCGAACACCTGAGCGTCGGGGCGTCAGCGGGGGCGCTGAACGGCCGCGCAGCAGTTCACTGCGCACGAGAGTCCGTTGGTGGTCGAGCCGAGCAGCGGCTCGACCCCCAGTCGCAGTGGCTGCTCGGCCTCGGCCAGTTCCTGAACGAGCGTGGGCACCAGTTGCGCAAAACGCTGATCGCGGCCGGGTGTCGCTGCACGAACGAAATCCATCCCGAGTTCGGCTGCCTTGTCCTTGGCCTCGGTATCCAGATCCCACACCACTTCGAGGTGATCGGAGACGAAGCCGACGGGGCACACGATCACGGCACGAACGTCCTTGGCGGACAACGTATCCAGATGATCGCAAATGTCAGGGTCCAGCCAAGGAACCTGCGGCGGGCCAGATCGCGACTGCCACACCAGATCAAAATCTTCGACGCCGACGGCTTCGGCAACAAGCTTCGCGGCCTCGGCGACCTGTCGGCTGTAGAGGTTTCCACCCTCCGTCGGCGGACCCGCATTGCGGTCTGCGGCAATCGGTACCGAATGCGCTGTGAACACCAGGCGCGCGGTATCGCGAGTCGCTTCGGGCAACTCGGCGCGGGCAGCTCGGACCCCGTCGGCGAATGCGCCGACGACCAGCGGATGGTCGTAGTACTGGCGAAGTTTGGTCAGCGTCGGCGCGCCGTCACCGACCGCCTCACGGGCACGGGCGATGTCCTCGTGGTACTGCCGACACCCGGAGTAACCGCCCCACGCCGACGTGGCGAACACGGCGGCGTTGCGGACACCGTCCTCGCGCATCTTGGCAACGGTGTCTTCGACCATCGGGTGCCAGTTGCGGTTGCCGAAGTACACGGGCAAGTCCAGGCCGGCTGCTGCCAGTTCACCCTCGACCCGGTCGATCAGGTCCCGATTGAGCGCGTTGATAGGTGAAACCCCACCGAAATGCATGTAGTGCTCGACGACGGCGTCGAGGCGCTCCGCCGGCACTCCCCTACCGCGCGTGACGTTTTCGAGGAAGGGTCGTACGTCTTCGGGTTTTTCGGGACCGCCGAACGACAAAACGAGAAGAGCATCGAACTGCATGTCCATACTTGCGGTCATGAGTTCAATCTTGCGCGATGCCGTTCGGCGGGGATCATCCGGGTACTCACCTGCGTAGTAGAACTAGTGCTACTAGCCGACCATCGCGTGGAAGCCGCCGTCGACGTAGATGATCGACGCGGTCGTGCCGGGCAACCAATCCGAGAGGACGGTGCAGACGGTCTTGGCCACGGGCTCGCGATCGTCGACGTCCCAGCCGATGGGCGCAGCGCCGTCCCACGCGGTGTTGAGCTTGTCCAACTCCGCGCCCGGACCGGTGCTGTCACCGGCAATGGCCTTGGCGGCCAGGGTCTTGATCGGACCGGAGGACACCAGGTTCGAGCGGATGCCACGAACGCCGACCTCTTTGGCCACATAGCGGTTCACGGCCTCGAGCGTCGCCTTGGAGACGCCCATCCAGTTGTAGAACGGCATCGCGCGTGCCGGATCGAAGTCCATACCGACGATGGACGCGTTGTCGTTGAGCACCGGCAGCAACGCCTTGGCCAGCGCGCTGTACGAGTATGCGGACACCTCGAGTGCGACCGCCACGTCCTCCCACGGCGCGTCCATGAACGGGCTTCCCAGGCAGGAACGGGGGGCAAAGCCGATCGAGTGGACGACGCCGTCGATACCCTCGGGAGCCAGCTCGCGAACACGCTCGGCGAGGGAGGCGAGATCCTCGGAACTCTGGACGTTGAGCGAGATTGCCGGCGGCACGGGCTGCGGCAGGCGCTGTGCGATGCGGTCGATGAGGCGCAGACGATCGAACCCGGTGATGAGAACCTTCGCGCCCTGCTCCTGCGCGACCTTGGCCACGTGGAACGCGATCGACGAATCGGTGATGATGCCGGTGACAAGAATGGTCTTACCCTCGAGCAAACCGCCCATGAGATGTCCTCCTGATTTCAGACGTACGAGAAAGGTGTGCGTGTTCGAAAAAGCGGGTCAGTGCCCCATGCCGAGTCCGCCGTCGACGGGGATGACCGCACCCGAGACATATGCCGAATCGTCCGAGGCGAGGAAACTGACAACTGCTGCAACATCTTCCGGCTTTCCGGTCCGCTGCAACGGGATGAACTCGGTGGCCTTGTCCTTGACGTCGTCGCCCAAGGCGGCCGTCATGTCTGTCTCGATGAATCCGGGAGCGACCACGTTGGCGGTGATCGAGCGCGAGCCGAGTTCCCTGGTCAGGGAACGAGCGATACCGACGATGCCTGCCTTGGACGCGGCGTAGTTGACCTGGCCGGCCTGTCCTGCCAGACCCACCACCGAACCGAGGAAGATGAACCGTCCGAAACGCGCGCGCAGCATCGAACGGGTCGCACGCTTGGAGAGGCGGAAGGTTCCGGTCAGATTCGCGTCGACGACGCTCGTGAACTGCTCTTCGCTCATCCGCATGATCAGTGTGTCGTCGGTGACGCCGGCGTTGGCGACGATGACCTCAACCGGGCCCTGGTGTGCCTCGACCTCTTTGAACGCCCGGTCGATCGACTCGGTGTCGGTGACGTCGCAGACAACGCCGAACAAACCTTCAGGGACACCGGAACCGCGATGCGTGACGGCTACCTTGTGACCGTCTGCAGCGAGTCGCTGAGCGACGGCCAAGCCGATTCCGCGGTTGCCGCCGGTGACGAGCACCGAGCGCGGTGTGGTGACGGTCCGTTCGGAAACCACTGGCGTGGGAGGGATAGACATGGCGATCAACCTATCAATTCTCTGCGGGCCGCGTACCAGCGGTATTTGGACAATTCGGAACTGCTCTCGATCAAGGCAGACGCTGCCTGCGTACCAGGGCGATCGTCAGACCTGCGGTCGCGAACACGACGCCGAGGATCAACCATGGTCGACTCGCGTCGCCTCGAGTCGTCTCGAAACCGATCTGCTCTTCGAGCGTGTCGTACACCTGGCGCAGTTCTTCCAGGCTCGATGCCGTGAAAAAACTTCCCCCGGACAGGTTGGCGATCTCTTTCAACGACGCATCGTCGACCGGGACGGGGATTCGGTCCCCTTCGATCTCGACGCGTCCGTATGTCGTTCCGAAGGAAATGGTCGAGATCGGAACGCCTTTGTCCTTGGCCTGACGGGCAGCGGTGAATCCGCCCCGCGGATCGTCCGGGTTCTCGGGAACGGTCTGCTTACCGTCGGACAGCAACACGATGCGCGCCGGGGGCGCCTGATCGCTTCCGCCGAGAACCGCCGACAGCGTGTCGATCGACTGCAAGGAGGTGAAGATCGCCTCGCCCGTCGCCGTCCGCTCACTGAGCTTCAGGTTGTCGATGGCGACCTTCGTCGCGTCACGATTCGTGGTGGGCGACACCAGAACCGAGGCGGTTCCGGCAAATGCGACCAACCCGAGGTTGATTCCAGGAGTGAGACCGTCGGCAAACGACTTGGCTGCTTCCTGCGCTGCTGCCAATCGCGTCGGCTCGACATCGGTGGCCTGCATCGACAGCGACACGTCGATCACGAGGATCACGGTGGCGCGGTTTCGCGGGACCTTCTTGTCTGCCGTCGGACCGGCGAGGGCAACGGTGAAGAACACCAACGCGACGACCATCAGAATCGCCGGAATATGACGCCACCGCCCCGGCCGCGAAGGCGCGACCTTCTCCAGTAGCGCGAAGTTCGTGAACCGAAGTGTGTGCTTTTCACGCTGCTTCTGGACAAAAACGTAACCGACCACCAACGCGGCGATGACAGCGAGGAACAGCAGCCACCACGGTGCGGTGAATTGAGAAAGACTCACGAACGAACGCCCCCAGTTCCGGCGCCGGCACCATAACTGTGGCGGCGTGCCGAGATGAATCTCACGACGTCGGCGATCCAGTCCCTGTCGGTGTGCAGAGACATCAGTGGTGCGCCGCAACGACGTAGAGCTTGCCGGACCTCGACGCGGTGCTCAGCGGCGACTCTGGCGAAGTCTGCTCGCAGTTGCGGCGTCGTGGTGAATTCTCTCGTCCGACCGGACTCCGGATCGTGGAGCACCACGTCGCCGACGTCGGGCAGTTCGAGGTCACGCGGATCGACCACTTCGACGCCGAGCACGTCGTGCCGTCCCGAAATGGCGCGCAGCGAGCGTTCCCAGTCGATCGGCCCGAGGAAGTCACTGATGACCACCGCGAGTCCGCGTCGACGCTGTGGGCGTCTGAGCGCTTCGATCGCCCCGACCAGATCGCCTCGTACCCCGTCCGGAGCGTGCGGGGTCGTCGCGATCTTACGAAGCATCGCCTGTGCGTGAATTCGCCCACCACGGGCCGGAATTCGTGTTGTCTGTGCGCCCGTCGAGATGATGGCGCCGACGCGATTACCTCCCGAACTGGTCAAGTGGGTGATCGCTGCAGCCGCGGCGACGACCAGGTCGCGCTTCTCGCATCCGGCCGTCCCGAAATCGAGACTTGCGGACAGGTCGATGACGAGCCACGTCTCGAGCTCACGATCTGCGACCGACTGACGCACGTGCGGATGCGTCGTACGGGCGGTGACGGACCAGTCCATCTGCCGCACGTCGTCGCCTGGCTGATACTCGCGAGCGTCCCCCGGTTCCGAACCCGGGCCGGGAATCAGACCGAGGTGGTCGCCGTGCAGCACACCGTCGAGGCGGCGACGAACCGTCAGCTCGAGGGTGCGCAGCGCAGCGGTGAGCTTGGGATCACTGAGCTCGCCGGATCGGAACGACGGCGGAGAACCGGTGGATCCGGCGGGTGTCGCCTGGCCACCGTCGCGGCCTTCGGTCACTGCGGGCGACTCATCGTCTCAGCGGTCGCGATCGGCGCGCCGTTGCCCTGCGGATTAGCTGTGCCCTGTGGGTTGACGGCGCCCTGTGGGTTGACGGCGCCCTGTGGATTGACGGCACCCTGTGCGTTGAACTGCGGTGCTTGCGGTGCGCCCTGTTGGGGCGGTCCGGGAACGGTGGGGACCGGTCGCGCGGCGATCTGCGGCAGTCCGACGGTCTGCAGTACCCGGGCGATGACGGCGTCGGGAGTCACCTCGTCGGCCATGGCGTCGTACGAGAGAACGAGACGGTGACGCAACACGTCCGGGATCACTTCGATGACGTCCTGCGGCACGACGTAGTCGCGGCCTCGGACGAGTGCGAGGGCCCGCGACGCGGCGATGATGCCGAGCGTCGCACGGGGTGAGGCACCGTAGGCGATCCAGCCTGCGACGTCCTCGAGTCCGACCTCACGCGGCGTGCGCGTAGCGGCGATGACTCGGACCACGTAGTCGACCAGGGCGTGGTGGACGAAGACGTTGCTGGCGACGCGTTGGAGCCTGACCAACTCCTCCGGACCGAGGATCTGGTGCGGCTCCGGAGCTGCGACGCCCATCCGGTAGACGATTTCGCGTTCTTCCTCCACCGTCGGGTAATCGACGAGGATCTTGAACAGGAAGCGGTCGCGCTGCGCCTCGGGGAGCGGATAGACGCCCTCATTCTCGATGGGGTTCTGCGTCGCCATCACCAGGAACGGATCGGGCATGTGGTACCGCTTGCCACCGATCGAGACGTGGCGTTCGGCCATCACCTCGAGGAGCGCGGACTGCACCTTGGCCGGGGCGCGGTTGATCTCGTCGGCCAGGACGAAGTTCGCGACGACGGGTCCGAGTTCGGTGTCGAACTCCTCGCGGCCCTGACGGTAGATACGCGTACCGATGAGGTCGGTGGGCACCAGGTCCGGGGTGAACTGCACGCGGGAGAAGGAACCACCGACGACCTTTGCGAAAGTCTCGACGGCCAGCGTCTTGGCGACGCCGGGGACACCCTCGAGGAGGACGTGCCCCTTGGCCAGGAGACCGACGAGAATGCGCTCGACAAGCCGGTCCTGCCCGACGATGACTCGCTTGACCTCGTAGATCGCTCGTTCCAAGGTCTGAACGTCGGCTGTCAGGGAAGGTGCTGCTCCGTCCGCACTTCCGCCCGCCTTGCTTACGTCGACCGTTCCGACCGAATCTTCACGTGAGGTCACCAAGAATCCATCGCTTTCACCTAGAAAAGTACCGACAGTAACGTGTTCCCCGTCAACTATTCCAGGTAGTTGCGCTCGATGCCGTAACACCACGTCGGGAACTTGATACTTCTCCTGACAATGCGGTCGTCAGCGACAATTTCCTCTGACCGTCAGGACACCAGTCGGACGGCGTACGGCGTCATTCCGCCCCAGCGAACCGGGGAGACCATGACACTCGAACCGGATTGTGGTGCTTCGAGCATCTGCCCGTTACCGAGGTAGAGCGCCACGTGCTGGCTGGCGTTGGGGCCGTAGAAGATCATGTCGCCGCGCTTCATCTCCGAGGACGGAACCTGCGTGCCCGCGGTGTACTGATAGCCGGTGTAGTGCGGCAGCGAGATCCCGATGCCGGCAAAGGCGTAGATCATCAAGCCGGAGCAGTCGAACCCGACTTTGTTGAAGTCGCCGTAACTGTCAGCGACGCCGCCGTCACGGATGCCTCGCGTCGGACCGTTCTCGTCGCCGCCGCCCCAGGCGTACTGCACGCCTAGCTGAGACATCCCGCGGTCGATGACGGATTCGATTGCAGCGCTTCCGGTAACGGAAGGCTTCGGCGTGGTGGGTTTCGGCGTCGTCGGCTTGGGCGTGGTGGGCTTGGGGGTGGTGGGCTTGGGCGTGGTGACCGTTTCCTCGTCGGTGCCGGTCTCTTCGTCCGTGCCTGTTTCTTCGTCGGTCCCGGTTTCCTCGTCCGTCCAGGTGTCGTCGTCGTCCGGGATGACCGTCGGAGTCGGGTCTTCGACAGCGGTGTGCGGACGCTGGGCTGCTGCCAGTGCTGCAGCTCGATCCTTGGCTGCCTGGTCGGCAGCGGCACGGGCGGCGGCCTGAGCGGCTGCTTCCTTGGCGGCGGCTTCGAGAGCCTTCTGATGAGCTTCCTCGGCGCGGCGCTGTTCGTCCCACGTCGCGTATGCCTGGCGTTGCCCCTGCAAGCCGGCGACGGCATTGCGGGCGGCGTCGAGCTGAGCCTGAGCGGAGTTGCGCTCGGCTTCGATCGATGCCTTCTTGGCTACCTGCTGATCGAGGGCATTGCGCGCGATCTGAATCGCTTGCTCCGCCAGATCCTTCAGCTGCGCGGCGACCTCGGCGGCGGCGTCGGCCTGCTGCTTGGCCTGGCGGGTCGCGGAGTCCTTGTTCGCCTGCTCGGTACGTGCTCGCTGGAGACCGTCGAGCACTGCGCTCTGTGTATTGGCGAGAAGTTTGAGGACCTGGGCACGGTCGAGAACGTCGCCCGGCCCCTTGGCGTCGAGGAACGACGAGATCGACGCGGTGTTCGTGCCCTTGACGTAGCTCGAGCGTGCGTACTTGTCGAAGTCCGTCTGAGCGACTTCGATCTGCGCCGACGCGTCCTTCAGAGCTTGTTTGGTGACTCCGACGGCCTGCGCTGCAGAGTCTGCGGCGCCGCGGGCGTTCTGCAGATCCACGAGAGTCTTGTTGACGTCTTCACGCTTGATCGCAACTTCGTTGTCGAGTGCCGACAACTGTTCGTTGGCCGATGCGACTTGATTGATGAGCGCGCTGACGGTGCCGACGCTCGACGAGACCTGCGAATCTGCCGCGGCGATGTCCGAGTCACTCGGATTCGGAGGCGGCGGCGGTACGGCCGAGGACATGGCCGGCGTTCCGACGATCAGGGATCCGACGACGCCGAACCCGATGACCAGCTGCGCCAGGCGCATCGACTTACGGGAAGGACCACGACGGGACTCGCCGCCACGTGTTACTTGCCTCACAAATAACTCTCCCTCGCGTGTAACGCCACGGCCCGCTGGGTCGCCGATCCGTGCGGGGAGGGAATGCGCAGACCAAGCACCGGTCGCCCACAGCCCGAGAGCTGACGGTTGACCCGGACGTGTCGTAAGAACGCCACCGCCGGAACCTCGAGAACAAGGCAACCGACAAGTACGCGTCGAACAACATCAGCCTGTCTGCGACACTTCTTCCCCAAAAAGTGCCAGTTGTACCGTACGACACTCAAGCGTTCTTTGGAAACTTTAGCCACAAATAACACAAACGGTATTTGAGCTGGTCGAATGGCATGCAGGCACCAAAAAGGGCAGGTACTCACCGCAAACAGCGGTGAGTACCTGTTTTCGACGAGTTACTGAAAATCTCGCAAAAGGACCAAGGTCAGACGGAATCGGCCCGGTGGTCGGAAGATGTCGCAATCTCTGAAGCAGAACCGATATGTCTGGTTTGCGTATTTTCCGGCTCTCGCCGCCACTTGACCGCGAAGGTAATTCCGGCAATTACCGCCACGACGGCGATGACAAGAACCGTGTACAACGTCCACGGCGGACCAGGCGCCACGATCTCGTGCGAGAAACGGTCCGCGGTCACACTCGCGCTCTCGCCGAATGACCGGTCTTGTGCAGTTTCGAGTTGGACGCGAGAGATCGAGTCGCTGTAGCTGCCCATCCAGTCCGGGCTCAGAACAAGGACCGTGCCGCCTTCGGTCTTGCCGACCGTCGTGGCCAGGTCCCGAAGATCGGACGGCCGGCCCGGATTCGCATCGACGACGACGACGCTCAAGTCGACACCACGTTCGCGAGCGTCGGTCACCACCGCGGTCAGCCCGGCAACATCGGACTCGGGGGCGGAGACGCCGTCCGTCGAGAGATCCGCGAATACGTCGTCGAGATCGACGTCCGACGGAACTGCGGTGTGCGACGGGGACTTCACGTGCACGGGCGCGAAAGCGTGATTGGTAGGAGCAGACATCTCTCATCCGGGTGCTGTTCGGATTCCGTCCACCGCTGAGTTGCGGGGAGTTGGTCCGAGGTCGTTTGTCGGCGGCCGACCCGCGACGGGCCTGCATGCAGCCTACTTCAGGTCGACTGCCACCCGGCGTCACACACAACCGCCGCGCGTGCCGCCTGAGTGGCAACTGTGGGTGCGGTCACCCAGCCAAGCCTGCGTTGCGCAGGCCCGCAGTCTGCATGAAGATTGTTTCGGTCAACTTGCCCTGAATTCTCACAGGACAAGCGTACTGTTAGACTTGGACCGAGAGGTACCACCGGTCAGGACAGGTTCTACCGCAGCTCCGATGTTCGGACAGTTCTCACGCGAACTGTGCGATTGGCGTGAGCTACGGAGGATCTACCAGCCGAAGTACCTCGCTTCAGCTGCCGACACAGCCCCGTCGGTAGCGACCCTCATAGACGAGTGGAGCAGACGTGAGCACCAGTATCGATTCATTCGGAGCCAAGGGAACCCTCGAGGTCGGTGAGAACTCTTACGAGATCTTCCGCCTCTCGGCTGTCCCCGGCACCGAGAAATTGCCCTATTCCTTGAAGGTTCTCGCCGAGAACCTTCTCCGCACCGAAGACGGTGCCAACATCACCGCGGATCACATCCGCGCCATCGCGAGCTGGGATCCCTCAGCTGAGCCGAGCATCGAAATCCAGTTCACGCCTGCCCGCGTGATCATGCAGGACTTCACCGGCGTTCCTTGCATCGTCGACCTCGCCACCATGCGTGAGGCCGTCACCACCCTCGGCGGCGACCCGAACAAGGTCAACCCGCTCTCCCCCGCCGACATGGTCATCGACCACTCGGTCATCCTCGACGTCTTCGGCCAGGCCGACGCACTCGAGCGCAACGTCGACCTCGAATACGAGCGCAACGGCGAGCGTTACCAGTTCCTTCGTTGGGGCCAGGGCGCATTCGACGACTTCAAGGTCGTCCCCCCGGGAATGGGAATCGTTCACCAGGTCAACATCGAATACCTGGCTCCCACCGTCATGTCCCGTAACGGACAGGCCTACCCCGACACCTGCGTCGGCACCGACTCGCACACCACGATGGTCAACGGCCTCGGCGTGCTCGGCTGGGGCGTCGGCGGCATCGAGGCCGAGGCAGCAATGCTCGGCCAGCCCGTCTCCATGCTGATCCCCCGCGTTGTCGGCTTCAAGCTCTCCGGTGAGATCAAGCCCGGCGTCACCGCAACCGACGTCGTGCTCACCGCCACCGAGATGCTCCGCAAGCACGGCGTCGTCGGCAAGTTCGTCGAGTTCTACGGCAACGGTGTCGCCGAGGTTCCGCTCGCGAACCGCGCAACGCTGGGCAACATGAGCCCCGAATTCGGTTCCACCGCAGCGATCTTCCCGATCGACGCCGAGACCATCGAATACCTGCGCCTCACCGGCCGCAGCGACGAGCAGCTCGCTCTCGTCGAGGCGTACGCCAAGGAACAGGGCCTGTGGCACAACCCCGACAAGGAACCCGTCTTCTCGGAGTACATCGAGCTGGATCTGGGAACCGTTGTTCCCTCGATCGCCGGCCCGAAGCGCCCGCAGGACCGAATCCTGTTGTCGGAGTCCAAGACTGCGTTCCGCAAGGACATCCACAACTACGTGGAAGAGAACCACCCGACCGAGCACACCCAGCTCGACGAGGCAGTCGAGGAATCCTTCCCGGCTTCCGACCCCGCAGTTCTGTCGTTTGCCGACGACGGAGCGGTCGACGTTCTCTCCGCTGCCAACGGTGCAGAAGGCCGTCCGAGCAAGCCGGTTGTCGTCAAGTCCGACGCCGGTGAATTCGTTCTCGACCACGGCGCCGTCGTTGTTGCCGGCATCACGTCCTGCACCAACACGTCCAACCCGTCGGTCATGCTCGGCGCTGCACTGCTCGCACGCAACGCCGTCGAAAAAGGCCTTGCCACCAAGCCGTGGGTCAAGACCAACATGGCTCCCGGTTCGCAGGTCGTGACCGACTACTACGAGAAGGCCGGCCTGTGGCCGTACCTCGAGAAGCTCGGCTACTACCTCGGTGGTTACGGCTGCACCACGTGCATCGGTAACACCGGACCGCTGCCCGAGGCAGTCTCCAAGGCGATCAACGACAACGACCTCTCGGTCACCGCGGTGCTCTCGGGTAACCGTAACTTCGAGGGACGTATCTCCCCCGACGTCAAGATGAACTACTTGGCTTCCCCGCCGCTCGTTATTGCCTACGGCCTCGCCGGAACCATGGACTTCGACTTCGAGACCGATTCGCTCGGTAACGACACCGACGGAAACCCCGTCTACCTCAAGGACATCTGGCCGTCCACGCAGGAAATCGAAGAGACCATCAAGTCCTCGATCGACCAGGACATGTTCCGCAAGTCGTACGCAACCATCTTTGCGGGCGACAGCCGCTGGCAGAACCTCGAAACCCCGAAGGGTGACACCTTCGAGTGGGACGTGAACTCCACCTACGTGCGGAAGCCACCCTACTTCGACGGCATGACGATGGATCCGGCTCCGGTCAAGGACATCAAGGGCGCCCGCGTCCTCGCGCTGCTCGGCGACTCGGTCACCACCGACCACATCAGCCCGGCAGGTCCGATCAAGGTCGGTACCCCCGCCGCGCAGTACCTCGACTCTCACGGCGTCGAGCGTGCGGATTACAACTCGCTCGGCTCGCGTCGCGGTAACCACGAGGTCATGATTCGCGGTACTTTCGCGAACATCCGTCTGCGCAACCAGCTCCTCGACGACGTCTCCGGTGGATACACCCGCGACTTCACGCAGGAAGGCGCACCGCAGGCATTCATCTACGACGCGTCGCAGAACTACCAGGCAGCCGGCATCCCGCTGGTCGTCCTGGGCGGCAAGGAGTACGGCTCCGGATCCTCGCGTGACTGGGCAGCCAAGGGCACCAGCCTGCTCGGCGTCAAGGCCGTCATCACCGAGTCGTTCGAGCGCATCCACCGCTCCAACCTCATCGGCATGGGCGTTGTCCCGCTGCAGTTCCCGGTCGGCGAGTCCGCAGCTTCGCTCAAGCTCGACGGCACCGAGACCTTCGACATCGAAGGCGTCGAGAAGCTCAACGAGGGCGTCACCCCGAAGACCATGAAGGTCACGGCGACGCGCGAGAACGGCGAGAAGGTCGTGTTCGACGCAGTCGTACGCATCGATACCCCCGGCGAAGCGGATTACTACCGCAACGGTGGCATCCTGCAGTACGTGCTTCGCAACATGATCCGGGGCTAGTAGGCACTACGTGCCTGTGAGCACTTTCGGCCCATGACGGGTCACAAAGCGCTCACGACCACTTTCGCCGAAAGGCGAACCATGTTTCATCGGTGGTCGTGAGCGCTTTGTGCACTGAGTCGTCATTCAGCGCCTACGGCCGAAAGTGCTCACAGGCAACCCGACAAAGGAGGGATGCCCGTGCCCAAGGTCAGTGAAGACCATCTCGCGGCACGGCGCAGTCAGATCCTTGACGGCGCCCGCCGCTGCTTTGCGGAATACGGCTACGACGGCGCCACAGTTCGCCGTCTCGAAGAAGTCACCGGTTTGTCCCGGGGAGCGATCTTTCATCACTTCAAGGACAAGGACGGCTTGTTCCTCGCGCTTGCCAGCGAGGATGCGAGCCGGATGGCAGATGTCGTCGCCGAAGAGGGCCTCGTCCAGGTCATGCGGGACATGCTCGCGCAGCCCGATCAATTCGATTGGCTGGGAACGCGACTGGAGATAGCGCGTCGACTACGCAACGACGCCGATTTCCGTGAGAAATGGTCGCAGCGCTCCGCAGAATTGACGGAAGCGACCAGTGCACGCCTCGCCCGACAGAAATCGGCCGGCCGACTCCGTGACGACGTTCCCACCGAAATCCTGATCGGGTATCTGGATCTGGTGATGGACGGCCTGGTCGCGAGAATCGCTTCCGGCCACGGCGTCGACAACCTTTCCGCTGTTCTCGACCTGGTCGAGGAGTCTGTGCGGCGAAGGGATTAGGGGCTTCGCCCCCGTGAGTGGTTGAGGAGTGCGGGGACTCCCTAACCACTCACAGGGGTCAGGCGAGCTGGATCAGCTCGAGGTACTCCTGCGACCAGTGGTCCTCGTTGCCGTCGGGCAGGAGGATGACGCGCTCGGGGTTGAGTGCCTCGGCAGCACCCGGATCGTGAGTGACCAGAACGACGGCGCCGGTGTAGCTGCGGAGCGCGTCGAGCACCTGCTCGCGTGAGATCGGGTCCAGGTTGTTGGTGGGCTCGTCGAGAAGCAGAACGTTGGCGGCCGAAGACACCAGACCGGCCAGAGCCAGACGCGTCTTCTCACCACCCGAGAGCGTTCCGGCCGGCTGTTCGAGCTGCGGGCCGGTGAACATGAAGGCACCGAGCAGCGAACGCAGTTCCTGCTCCCCTGTGTCCGGCGCGGCGTGGCGGATGTTCTCCCACACGGATGCGTCGTCGTCGAGGGTGTCGTGCTCCTGAGCGAAGTATCCGACCTTGAGTCCGTGACCGGCGATCAGCTCGCCCGCGTCCGCCTTCTCCGCGCCCGCGAGGATGCGGAGCAGCGTGGTCTTACCCGCACCGTTGAGTCCGAGGATGACCACACGCGATCCACGGTCGATCGCGAGATCGACACCGGTGAAGATCTCGAGCGAGCCGTACACTTTGGTGAGGTTCTTGCCCATCAGTGGAGTCTTGCCACACGCTGCGGGTTCGGGGAAACGAATCCGCGCCACCTTGTCCGAGACGCGTTCTGCGTCGAGGTTCGCCATCAACTTGTCGGCTCGCTTGGCCATGTTCTGCGCGGCGACGGCCTTGGTTGCCTTCGCGCCCATCTTCGCAGCCTGAATCCGCAGCGCGCCAGCCTTCTTCTCGGCATTAGCGCGCTCGCGACGGCGACGCTGCTCGTCCGTGGCGCGTGCGTCGAGGTACTTCTTCCAGTTCATGTTGTAGACGTCGGCCTCACCGCGGACGGCATCGAGGAACCACACGCGGTTGACGACGTCGTTGAGCAGGTCGACGTCGTGGCTGATGACCACCAGTCCACCCTCGTGGTTCTGGAGGAATCCACGCAGCCAGGTGATGGAGTCGGCGTCGAGGTGGTTGGTGGGCTCGTCGAGGAGCAGCGTCGTGTCCGAGCGGGCACCGCTGCCGTCCGAGGCGGCAAAGAGGATTCGTGCCAATTCGACGCGACGACGCTGACCACCGGACAGCGTGCTGAGCGGCTGCCCGAGAATACGGTCTTCGAGGCCGAGGCTGCTGGTGATTCGTGCGGCTTCACTCTCGGCTTCGTATCCGCCGAGGGCAGAGAACCGATCCTCGAGTTGGCCGTACTTCTTGACGGCGCGATCCTGAGATTCCTGATCAAGCACCTCTCCCATCAGGATCTGCTGCTTCTCCATCTCACGGAGCATCGTGTCGAGACCTCGTGCGGAGAGAACCCGGTCCTTGGCGAGGATGCTCAGGTCGCCCTCCTTGGGGTCCTGAGGGAGGTATCCGAGTTCACCGGTGCGTACGACGCTTCCCGCGTATGCCTCACCTTCACCGGCCAGGATGCGCAGTGTGGTCGTCTTTCCGGCTCCGTTACGTCCGACGAGTCCGATCCGATCGCCCGGCTGGATGCGCAGCGAGGGCCCGGGAGCCGTGAGAAGGGTGCGGACACCGGCACGAACTTCGAGGTCAGTGGCGGTAATCAAGCAAACTCCTCAGGAAAAACGACGAATACGGGTAAACAATGCCTGACTTCAGACACAAGAACTATCGATTTTACCGTGACCTGACGGTCGTTCCGACCAGCAGCGTGTGAGTCCGCTAACGTTCGGGACATGACTAGCGAAAACAGCACTCGTCCTCGCGACCTCGAAGGCCGCGCCGCCATCGTCACCGGCGCAAGTCGCGGGATCGGCAAAGCTGTCGCCGCCGAACTCCTCGCGCGCGGCGCAGACGTCCTGATCACCGCCCGCAAGGCGGAGCCCCTCGAGGCCGCCTCAACAGAACTGTCCGCTCTGGGTCACGGCGGAAAGGTCGTCGCATTCGCGGGCAACGCTGCCGATGCCGAAGCCCGCTCCGGCGCCGTCGACCGCGCCGTCTCCGAGTTCGGTTCGCTCGACGTTCTGGTCAACAACACCGGCATCAATCCCGTCTTCGGTTCGCTCATGGAGGCGGACCTCGACGCCGTGCGCAAGATTTTCGACGTGAACGTGGTTGCCGCCCTCGGTTACGTCCAACAAGCGCATCGGGCGTGGATGGGAGAACACGGTGGCGCGGTGGTGAATCTGGCCAGCGTGGCCGGGATCCGATCGACGGGCGTGATCGCCGCGTACGGCGCATCGAAGGCTGCGCTCATCCGTTTGACGGAAGAACTGGCCTGGCAACTGGGACCGAAGATTCGTGTCAATGCCGTAGCTCCCGGGATCGTCAAGACGCAGTTTGCGGCGGCCTTGGTCGCTGCCGGCGAGGACAAGGCGTCGGCGGGCTACCCGATGAAACGACTCGGCACTCCCGAAGACGTTGCCGGCCTGGTCGGCTTCCTCGTCTCCGACGCGGCGGCGTGGATCACCGGCGAAACCGTGCGGGTCGACGGCGGTCTGCTCGCAACGGGATCGATGTAGTGCGCCGGTCGTGAGCACAGAAAACTCCTCCGCCGACGTGGTGATCGTCGGTGGTGGCCCGGCCGGACGGGCACTCGCGACCCGCTGCATCGCCCGGCAACTCACCGTCGTCGTTGTCGATCCGCATCCCCATCGGGTGTGGACTCCGACCTATTCGGCGTGGGCGGACGAGCTTCCGTCGTGGCTGCCGGACGAGGTGATCGCGAGCCGGATTCAACGTCCGAACGTGTGGACCGATGGACAGAAAACGCTTGATCGCGCATACTGTGTATTGAATACAGCATTGCTGCAATCATTTCTCTCTAGTACTTTCATGCAGTTCAGAGCATTGCGCGCTCGAACACTGTCCCCCACCACCGTCGAGTGCGTGGACGGATCGCAGCTGACGGGATCCGTCGTCGTCGACGCCAGAGGCACCGATCTGACAGTGACAACCGCCCAGCAGACCGCCTTCGGAGTGATCGTCGACCGCGCCCTGGCCGATCCGGTTCTGGGCGATGGCGAAGCCTGGTTCATGGACTGGCGAAGAGACAACGGCACTTCCGACGCCGACGCCCCGTCGTTCCTCTATGCGGTCCCACTCGACGACGAGCGAGTTCTTCTCGAGGAGACCTGCCTCGTCGGCCGGCCGGCGTTGGGGCTCCGCGAACTCGAAGCACGTCTGCGCACCCGACTTCACAATCGGGGCTGCGAAGTCCCCGACGACGCGCCGGTCGAGCGAGTCCGTTTTGCGGTCGAAGGCCCGAGGGGGTCCTCACCGGACGGCATCCTCCGGTTCGGCGGGCGAGGCGGTTTGATGCATCCTGGAACGGGATACAGCGTTGCCTCCTCACTCGCCGAGGCAGACACTGTCGCGAAAGCAATCGCCGGCGGTGGGGATCCCAACGCAGCACTCTGGCCGCGATCGGCCAGGGCGGTGTCTGCCCTTCGCCGCGTTGGCCTGAACGCACTTCTCACCCTCGGCTCCGGCGAGGTAGCGACATTTTTCGACACGTTCTTCGATCTACCGATCGAGGCTCAGCGGTCCTACCTGTCCGATCGGCGGGACGCGTCCGCGACGGCGAAGGTGATGGCAACACTGTTCCGATCGTCACCGTGGCACGTCCGAAAGACGTTGATGCGCGCGCCGTTTCTGAGGTGAGCACTCTGGACCGACTACTGCGTTCCCATCGAGCCGGCGATCATCGGCCAGGAATTGTGTAGATCGTCCTGCCAGTAACCCCACGAGTGTGTTCCGGTCGGCTTGAAGTCGAAGGTCGCGGGGATGCCCAGAGCGTTCAGTCGGTCCGCCAGTCCGTGCGTGCACCCGTTGACCGCGGATTCGATGATGCCGCCGACGATGATCTGATTCAGGAGCGCTCCGGGACTTCCGTTCACATCGGGTGCCTGAAGGTTTTCGTGTGGACCTGGCAGCCCGGAACCGGTGGAGACGTACAGTTCGGTTCCTCGCAGTTTCTCCGCGTTCACGACGGGATCGTTCTCGCGCCATCCGGGACTGTCGAACGGTCCCCACATGTTTGTCGGGTCAGCGCCTCCCCGCGCGCCGACCACCAGCCGCACGTAGTCCTGCCCTGGCTGGGTGGAGGTCTCCGCGCATCCGCTGTAGGCGCCGACACTGCGATAGAGCCCCGGTGCTGAGATCGCGAGGTTGAGAACCGAGGTCGCCGTCATCGAGATCGCCGCGATGGAGTTGACCCCGTTGGTGCCGAACTGCGCGTCGATCACGGGCGGTAGTTCGCGGGTGAGAAATGTCTGCCACTTGTTGCGTCCGAGTACGGGATCGTCTTTCTGCCAATCGGTGTAGTAGCTGAACGCTCCTTCCAACGGCGTCACGACGTTGACATTCTTGTCGGCGAAGAAGTCCAGGACATCCGTCCGTCCTTCCCACGTTGCACTGTCCTCGCCACCGCCGGCGCCGTTGAGCAGATACAGCGTCGGGCGTGGGGCGCTGGTGTCGGCGGGAAGGATCACCTCGAGAGGTATGTCGCGGTCCATCGCATCCGAATGAACGGCGACACTGACGGTGCGTGCTTGATCGGCTGTTGCGGGCCACGGTGCGAACAGCAGTGGAAACAGTGAAATCGCCAGCGCAGCGGTGACGCGTCGACGGTAGGTTCGGATTCTCATCGGAGCGTGCCCCCCAGGGGTGCGAGTCGGGTTCTCGGAGCGGATACCCGCTCGATACGCCCCGAACCGACCCATCCACACGCAACGGTTCGGGATCAACCGAGAGCGTTTGCCTCGCGCAAACGGCCGGCGACGACCATCATGGGAGACATGCGCTCGATTTGGAAAGGCTCGATAGCCTTCGGTCTGGTCAACGTTCCGGTCAAGGTGTACTCGGCGACCGAGGACCACGACATCCGATTTCACCAGGTCCATGCAAAAGACGGTGGCCGCATCAAGTACAACCGCGTGTGTTCCGAATGTGGCAACACGGTCCAGTTCGCGGACATCGACAAGGCGTACGACTCGGAGGACGGATCACGGGTCATCCTGAGCGACGAGGACTTCAACAAGCTCCCAGCCGCCGAGAAGCATGAGATTCCGGTGCTGGAATTCGTGCCGAACGATCAGATCGATCCGATCTTGTTCGAGAAGAGCTACTTCCTCGAACCGGATTCGGCGTCACCGAAGGCGTACGTCCTGCTCTCGACTGTGCTCACCGAGAGCGATCGAACAGCACTCGTGCACTTCACGCTGCGGCAGAAGACGCGCCTGGCCGCGATGCGCGCCCGCGACGGCGTCCTCGTGATCCAGACGCTCCTCTGGCCTGACGAAGTTCGCTCCGCAGAGTTCCCCTCGCTCGACGACGTGGAGAAGCCGAAGGTCAAGGAACTGAAGATGGCGCAGACGCTCGTCGAGAGCATGGCGGGCGACTTCGATCCGACCGAGTTCACCGACGATTACCAACTCCAACTGCGGCAGTTGCTCGACGAGATGATCGAGAACGGCGGCAAGAAGGTCATCCCTGCCGCCGAGGTCGATCAGGAAGGCACCGACGCCGAAGTGGTCGACCTGGTTGCCGCGCTCCAGCGCAGTGTGGACGAAGCCAAGTCGAACGCAAGCAAAACCTCTGCCGGCAAAACGAGTGGAAGCAAGACGCGAGCGAAGAAGCGCGCCTGAGTCAGCCGCGCACGTCCTGAACCTCGATCAGAGCGTCCAGTTCCGCGTCGACGTCCGGGGCGGCGTGACGGCCCGTTCCGACTGCCAGGTTGATCACGGGTCCGACAGCGTCCAGCCCTGCTTCGGTGAACATCTCGGCGTGTGACGTGGGCACCGGACGGTCGATGATCACCCCGGACACGAATGGGCGCCACGCCGACGCAGTCCGCAGTGGGTCGAAGGTGTCGGTCTGTGCCGAGAAGAAGAGCAGATCGCCCACGAACTTGCCCGGACGGTAGCGGTGAGCCAGCTCGGCGCCGGCCGAGTACTCCTCGAACAGTCGCTCGATCCGCTCGCTCGAGACCAAGGGATGATCGCCGATGGCTCCGCGCAAGAGTTCTTCGGCGTCCTCGGGTGTCAGATCGCGCTCGTCGGTGTCCGGCACCGAGATCCCCAACCCGCCGATCAGTTCGGCGAGAGAAGGCTGCGCACCTGCCATAGTCGGGTCTTCGAGAACGAAGCTGTCGAGCAGAATCAGGTCGGCGACGCTCTCACCGGCTGCTTGCAACTGCACCGCCGCCGCATGGGCGATCAATCCGCCGATCGACCACCCCAGCAGGTGATACGGACCGTGCGGCTGGACGCCGCGAATTTCCTCGACGTACCGCGCCGCGAAGTCCTCGATCAGCTCCGCCCGGAATTCGGGGTCCGTCAGGACCGGTGACTGCAGGCCGTACAGCGGCCTGCTCGAATCGACGTAGCGGTCGAGCGCCCCGTAGCACCAGGCCAATCCGATGGCCGGATGGATGCAGAACAGTGGCTCGGCGCGGCCTTCCGGGCGCAGTGGCAGGACTACTGCAAGGGCGGAGGTATCCGCGTCACTTGTCACAACTTTTTCCTCGAGTTCGAAGAGTCTGCGCGCCAATGCCTCCGGAGTCGGGTCGGAGAATATCCACGCGACGGGGACGGTCAGGCCGGTGCGTTCCTTGATGGCAGCGACCAAACGCGTTGCCATGAGTGAGTTTCCGCCGAGTTCGAAGAAACTCGAATCGGCGAAGGTGTCGGCGTCGGCAAGATCAAGTACCTCCGCGAAAGCAGCGCAGATCGCGATCTCGTCGCGGCCTTCCGGGCCGCGTCCACTGGGCGACTCCCAGAGGGGAGCAGGGAGAGCGGTGCGATCCAGCTTGCCGGCCGGTGTGGTCGGGACTGCGTCGATCGCGACAACAGCGGACGGGATCATGTGCGCAGGCAGGGATATGGCTGCGTGGCGGCGTAACGCCGAGGCGTCGACGTCCCCGTTGGCCGGGACGACGTACGCGACGATCCGAGCGTCGCCACCTTCACCGACGACCACGCTCACGGCCGAATGCACAGACGCCTCCGACGCCAGCACCGCGTCGATTTCGCCGAGTTCGATCCGGAACCCTCGCACCTTGACCTGGTGGTCCGCGCGTCCGAGGTAGACAAGCGACCCTGCGCGATCTTCACGCACGAGATCCCCGGTGCGGTACATCCGAGCGCCTTCGGGTCCGTGCGGGTCGGCGACGAACCGCGTCGCCGTCAGCGCGGGGTTGCCGAGGTACCCGCGGGCGAGACCGTCGCCGCTGACGTAGAGCTCACCGACGACCCGGCCAGGGACCGAGTGCAGGCGGGAATCGAGAATCATCGCGTCCACGCCGCGGATCGGACCGCCGATAGTCACGGGCTCCCCCGCTGCCAGCGAATCGCTGACGGTGACCGCGACGGTTGCCTCGGTGGGGCCGTACGCGTTGAACATTCGACGCCCCGGGGCCCACCGAGATACGAGGTCGGCAGAGCACGCATCGCCGCCGACGACTACGGCTTCGAGATGGTCGAGTCCAGCGGGATCGACAGTTGCCAGCGCGGCCGGAGTCACAAACGCATGGGTGATTGCCTGCTCGTCGAGCAATTCGTGCAATTCGACGCCGCCGATAATTGTCGGCGGCGCTATCACCATCGTTGCGCCGGCGCCGAACGCCAGCAACAGCTCGAGAACCGAAGCGTCGAAGCTCGTCGAGGCGAAGCTCAGAGCGCGGGAGTGTGTGGTGACCCCGAAGCGTTCACGCTGTTCGTCGGCGAACGCTGCCAGTCCGGCGTGAGTGACCAACACGCCCTTGGGTTTTCCGGTCGAGCCCGAGGTGTAGATCAGGTAGGCCGGATTGTCGAGCTCGAGTGGCGCGTCAGGCAGAGTCTCGGAATGGACGGCCTCGATTTCGGCGGTGAATTCGGCTGCGTCGAGTTCGATCCACGACGTGACATCCGGGAGTTCGGCCAGATACCGGCCTCGGGTGATACCGAGGACTGCCCCACTGTCGGTGAGCATGTGCTCGATCCGCTCGGCGGGATACGCGGGATCGACGGGAAGGAACACCCCGCCTGCCTTCGCCACGGCCCAGAGCGCGATCACGTAGTCGGCTGACCTTGGAAGCGCCAGTGCCACAATCATTTCCGGAGTAATTCCACGAGCGATCAGTGCAAACGCCATCGCGTCGGAGCGGCGGTCGAGTTCGCCGTAGGTGAGGGTGGTGGATGCGGCGACGTCGACAAGTGCCAGGGAATGCGGATCGGCGGCGCCGCGAAGCAGCAGTTCCGGCAAGGTCAGAGCATCGCCGGCCGGACGTCCGTGCAGCGCGCGCCGACCATGTCCCACGAGGTCCACGTCACCGACGACGACGGAGGGCTGGGCGGTCAGTGTCTCGACGATCGTTTCCAGCATCACCGCAAACGAGTTCGCCGTGTCGGCGTCGAAGAGGTCCCGTGCATAGGTGAGGGAGGCCGCGTAGCCGCCGCCCTCCTCCGCGGTCTGTTCGACAACGGTGAACTGCAGGTCGTACTTGGCGATGTCCGGTGTGATCTCGTGGGCGCGAACGGTAAGTCCCGGGAGATCCCACGCCGTCGGATGAGCGCCGTGGAACGAGATCATCGCCTGGAACACCGGATGACGGTCGGTGGCCCGGGTCGGCGCCACGACGTCCACGACCTGCTCGAACGGAATGTCCGCGTGGGCGAACGCGTCGAGATCGACGGACCGGACTGTACGCAGGACGTCGACGAAGGTGGATCCGGGGTCAATCGTCGTACGCAGCCCTACCGTGCCCACGAACATCCCCACCAGGTCGTCGAGAACTCGGTGTCCGCGCCCGGCGACCGGGGATCCGATCACGATGTCGGTGCTCCGGCTGAGCCTGGCCAGCAGCACCGCGTATGCAGCGTGCAACACCATGAACGGCGTCGCCGCATTCGCGGCGGCAACCGCCTCGACCGCGATCCGGGTGTGCGCCGGGAGCGAGACCGCGGCGTGGGCACCGCTCAACGACTGGGTGAGCGGGCGAGTTCGATCGCTGGGAAGGTCGATCAGCTCGGGTGCTCCCCGCAACGTCTCCCGCCAGTACGACGCCTGTGCCCCGAGCACGCTCTCGGATTCGTTCACCGCGCCCAGCGCTTCCCGCTGCCAGATGGCGAAGTCCGCGTAGTGCACCTCGAGGGGCATGAACTCGGGGGCGTGTCCCGAACTTCTCGCGACGTAGGCGGTGAGAACGTCCTTCATCAACGGGGCGATCGACCACCCGTCCGCCGCGATGTGGTGGATCACGATGACCAGAGTGTGTTGCTGCGGCGTCGACTCGAGCAGAAGTGCCCGAACGGGGGCTTGGGTTGTGACGTCGAATCCGCGCGACGCAAATTCTCGGGCGAGCTCTGCCGGTTCGCGGGTGTCGGCGTTTCCGAATTCCAGCGAGGTGAACGCGTCCTGGATCACCTGGTGTGGACCGGTGTCGGAGTCGGGGAACACCGTGCGCAGGATCTCGTGTCTTTCGATCACGTCCAGGACAGCAGCTTCGAGAGCCGGCACGTCGAGCGCACCGTCGAGCGAAATCGCGGCAGGGACGTTGTAGGCCGGCGAGCTGGGATCCATCTGATTGAGGAACCAGATGCGTGCTTGCGCGTAGGAAAGCGGAATCCGGTCCGGGCGATCGGCAACGGCGATCGGAGGAAGTGCCTTTACCTCGGCGGAAATGTCGAGTGCGGCGGCAAGTTCCCGAATTTCGGGGTGCTCGAACAGCATTCGGACAGGGATCTGCCTACCCAGCGACTCCCCCAGGCGCTGAGCCAGTCTGGTGGCGAGTAGGGAGTTGCCACCGAGTTCGAAGAAGCTGTCCGACGCACTGATCTGTTCGATTCCCAGCAGTTCTGCCACGACGCCGGCGACCTGGAATTCGGTCTCGGTGATCAGCGGCTCGACACTTCGTTCGGACGAACGCAGTGTCGGCGCAGGCAGCGCCGCTCGGTCGAGTTTCCCGACGGGGGTGAGCGGAACGCGCTCGATCGGGGTGATCGCCGACGGCACCATGAAGGCCGGGAGCGAGCGGCGCGCGTGACTCAACAGCTCGTCCACCTCGACGGATTCCGTGCCGAGTACCACGTACGACGCCAACATCGTCTCCCCGGAAGCTGCGTTCACGCCCACGGTGACCGCGAACTCGACGCCGGGGTATGCGCTGAGCACGGAGTCGATCTCGCCCAGTTCGATGCGGAATCCGCGCACTTTCACCTGATGATCAGAGCGTCCGACGTATTCGAGCGTCTCGTGCGGCGTCCACCGAACCAGGTCTCCGGTCCGGTACATGCGGGTGCCGGCCGGACCGAACGGCGCTGCCACGAATCGGGTCGCCGTCAAGGCGGGTTGGTCGAGGTAGCCGCGGGCAAGTCCCAGGCCGGCGATGTAGAGCTCACCGGCGACCCCGACGGGAACCGGCCGAGCGGAACCGTCGAGAACCACCGCGGACACTCCGCGGACGGGTCCGCCGATGGTCACGGTCTCCCCCGCCGTCAGGGCATCGCTGATGCACACCATGACGGTGGTTTCCGTCGGTCCGTATCCGTTGAACAACCGGCGACCGGGTGCCCACTTGCGGACCAGTTCGGGTGAGCAGGCCTCACCGCCGACAACGATCGACTGCAAGACGTCCAGCCCGGTGGGATCGACCGAGGCCAGTGCAGCCGGCGTGATGAACGCGTGGGTCACCTGTTGATCGGTGACAAGTTTCGCGAGGTCCTCGCCGCCGTACACGTCGGGAGTTGCGATCACCATCGCCCCGCCCTCACCCACGGCGAGCAGCAGTTCGAGGATGGATGCGTCGAAACTCGGTGAGGAGAAGTGCAGTGTCCGCGACTGCGCCGAGATGCCGTAGCGCGCCGTCTGCTCGGCGGCCAATGCGCTCAGGCCACGGTGAGTGACGCTGACGCCCTTGGGCTTTCCCGTCGATCCGGACGTGTAGATGATGTAGGCGAGGTTGTCGATCCGGATCGGTGCGGCCGGAACCGGCTGCCCGACACCGTCGCCGTAGATGCCGCCCATCGTCATCCACGGAACCGGGCGGGGCAGCGATTCGATCACCGCTTCCGTCGTCACTCCGCGGGTGGCTCCCGAATCGGTGAGCATGTGCAGAATTCGATCGGCGGGATATCGCGGATCGACCGGAACAAACGCGGCACCGGTCAAGGCAACGCCCCACAGCGCGACGATCGAGTCGATCGAACGCGGAATGGCTATTGCCACAATATCTTCGGCGCCGATCCCCTCGGTGGTCAAGCGCCGGGCAAGGGAAGACGCACGAGCGAACAGGTCGCGGTAGAGCACGGTGGTGTCACCGGATCGAAGGGCCACCGAGTCCCCTGAGCGGGTAGCAGTCCGCGTCAAGATCTCGGCCAAGGTACGCGCGGCTGTCCACGCCGGACCGCGAACCGGCATCAGCGACGCCCGCTCGAGGGTGCTGAGGAATTCGATGTCGTCGATCGCCGTGTCCGGCTCGGCGGCGATGGCGCGGGCCACAGACTGCACACGGGAGGCGATCGATTCTGCGGTGACGGTGTCGAAGAGCGCCTCGGCAAACCTGAGCGATCCGGTGATCTCCGTGTTCTCGGAATCGCCGGCCAGCAGGGTGAACTCGAGGTCGAACTTCGCGACGGACGGTTCGAGTGGCTGCGCCTCTAGATGCGCGTCGTGGACCGTGACCTGCGGCGAGAGCAGATTCTGGTGGTACGACAGCATGACCTGGAACAGGGGGTGCCGTGTGGTGGACCGGTCGAGATCGAGGGCGTCGACCAGCACCTCGAAGGGCAGCTCGGCGTGCGCGAAAGCGGCAAGGTCGAGATCGCGGACCACCTCGAGCAGAGAGGTGAACGACGCTCGATGATCGACCGGAGTGCGAAGCGGTACCGAATTGACGAACATCCCGATCAGGGAGTCCAGTTCGGGTCGCCCGCGGCCCGCTACCGGAGTCCCGATCACCACGTCGTCGGTTGCACCGAGACGGGCGAGAACAACCGCCAGGATCGCGTGTACGACCATGAATTGCGTCGTACCACTCCGTCGCGCCAGGGCGCCGAGTCGCTCCCCCGTCGCCGCGTCGATGACGATCGGGACCGATCCGACAGCGTTGGTGGTGACAGATCCGCGTGCGCGATCCACGGGTAGCAGTACCTCGTCCGGGGCACCGGCCATGGCAGCTGTCCAGAACGTCAGCTCGCGGGCAACCAGAGACTCAGGATCATTGGTCTGTCCGAGCGAGTCTTGCTGCCACAGCGCGTAATCGGCGTACTGCACGTCGAGCGGCGCAAAAACTGGTGCATCTCCGACAACGCGCGCGGTGTAAGCAGCGATGAAATCTGTGGCAAAGGGAGTCAGAGACCAGCCGTCGAACGCGATGTGGTGGATGACGACGACCAGTACGTGATCGTCCGTGTCCTCGCGCACGAGCAGTGCCCGAATCGGTAGATCCGAACCGAGGTCGAACCCCCGCGCCGCAAACTCCGTCGTCGCCGCGTCGACTCCTTCGGAGCCGACATAGTGCTCGATCGAGAACTGCACGTCGGAAAGCGCTCGGATGACCTGGCTCGGGCCATCCGCGCTGTCGACGTAGATCGTTCGAAGTACCTCGTGGCGTGCGATGACGTCCGCAAGTGCATCTTCGAGCGCATCGCCGTGGATGTGTCCGGTGATCCGGATCGCGAACGGGATGTTGTAGACCGAGGACTGAGGATCGAAGCGATTGACGAACCACAGTCGCTGTTGTGCAGCGGAGAGTGGCAGGCGGTCCGGGCGAGCACCGGCGCTCAGGGCAGGTCGATGGTCTGATTCTTCGGCGTTCGCCGCCAGACGCGCAGCGAGAGCTTCGACGGTCGGCGCTTCGAAGATCGAGCGCACGTCCACGGCGAATCCCGTCGCTGCGCTCAACCGTGCGGACACCTGCGTCGCGACGAGGGAGTTGCCTCCGAGATCGAAGAAGCTGTCGGCGGCCCGGACCTCGGATACGTCGAGCAGCGAGGCGAAGACGTCGGCGACGGTTCGTTCGAGCCCGGGTTCCGGATCACGACCCGTTCCGAGGATTTCGCGCGGAATCGGCGTCGGTAGTGCTCTGCGATCGAGTTTGCCGACCGGGGTCAGCGGAATCGCGTCGATCGGGGTGATCGACGACGGAATCATGTAGCGCGGCAGCGTCTCGGCGAGGGTGGCAAAGAGCGACTCGGTAGCAGCGTGTCCGTTCAGCAGCACGTACGAGGCCAGGGTGGTGCCGGCAGCAGATTCGACGGGAATTGTCGTCGCGAAGTGCACGAGAGGGGAATCCATCAGGGCAGCGTCGATCTCGCCGAGTTCGATGCGGAACCCGCGGATCTTGAGCTGATGATCGCTACGGCCGACATAACGAAGGGTGAGGTCCTTGGTCCAGCGGACCAGGTCACCGGTTCGGTACATCCGGGCACCGGGCGTCGAGTACGGATGCGCGACAAAACGATCCGACGTCAGTGCAGGCCGGAGGTGGTAGCCACGCGCGAGGCCCGGCCCACCGATGTACAGCTCGCCGACGCCGCCGATGGGGACCGGTCGCAGCCGGGCGTCGAGCACCACGGCGTCGATCCCGCGGATGGGGCCGCCGATGGTGATCGGCTCGCCCGGTGAGAGTGGATCACTGATGGCGACCATGACGGTGGTTTCGGTCGGACCGTATCCGTTGTGCAGTCTGCGCCCGTTACCCCAGCTCGAGACCAGTTCCGGAGTGCACACATCGCCGCCGACGACGACGCATTCCAGTGCCGTCACGCCCGCCGGATCGACGGTCGCCAGAGCAGCCGGAGTGATGAAGGCATGAGTGACCTCGCGGCTTCGGAGGAACTCGCTCAACGCCTCCCCTCCGTAGATGTCGGCGGGTGCGATCACCATCGTCGCGCCGGTCGAACCGGCGAGCAGAAGTTCGAGCACGGCGCCGTCGAAGCTCGGCGACGCAAAATGCAGAGTCCGCGAATCAGCGGTGATCCGGTACCGATCCTGTTGTTCGCGAGCAAGATTGACCAAACCCGCGTGAGTGACGACGGTGCCCTTCGGCACTCCGGTCGAGCCGGACGTGTAGATGACGTACGCAGCCGAGGCCGCAGAGATCGATCCCGTTCTGTCCGCTTCGTCGATCGCAGCATCGGAGTAGGCGGCACATTCTGCAACGGTGTCCGCGTCGCCGAGGTCGATCCAGACCGCGACGTTCCCGCCGACCGCCGGACCAGCCGCAACCTCGGCGGACCGAATTCCGATGCGCACCCCCGAATCTTCGAGCATGTGCGCAACGCGATCTGCGGGATAGCGAGGATCGACCGGGACGAAAACGCCGCCGGCTTTGGTCACCGCCCAGACTGCGAGCACCGAGTCGACCGATCGGGCGACCGCCAGCGCGACCGGCGTTTCGGGGCCGACGCCCAGGTCCATGAGGTATCGAGCAATCCGATTCGATCGGCGCTCCAACTCTGCGTACGTGAGTGACCGCTCGGAGTCTTCGAGGGCGATCGCGTCGGGATGCGCCAGCGCGCTCTCGCCCAGGATCTGCGCCAAGGTCGATTCGCCGAGCGAGAGGTCACCGCGCCGCGGCAGTATCACGGCGCCCTCCCGGGCGCCGAGTACGCGAAGGTCACCAACCGGTGCAGACGGTTCCGACACTGCCGATTCCACGAGTGTCACAAAGTTACGCGCCAACGCTTCGACGGTCGTTTTGTCGAACAGATCGGTGGAATAGGTGAACGTGGCATCGATTCCCGCTGCGGACCCGCCCTCGCGACGCTCCGTGACGGTGAGTTCGAGATCGAACTTGGTCAGCCCCGTCTCCACCGCCCGCGCCGTCATCGACACTCCTGCGAGTTCAGCTGTGTGAGTGGTGGTTATCCGCGAGGTGATGGCCGCCTGAAAGACCGGGTGATGCGACGACGAGCGGTCCAGTTCGAGCGCGTCCACGACGACGTCGAACGGCACGTCCGCATTGTCGAAGGCATCCACATCGACGGCTCTGACCTGCGCGAGGTACTCCCCGAACGGTGCATCACGATCGACGACGGTCCGCAAGGCAAGGGTGTTCACGAACATGCCGACCAGCAGATCGAGAGACCTGTCCCCTCGTCCAGCCACCGGTGTTCCGACGACGATGTCGTCAGTGCCGCTGTAGCGGGCCAGAAGGAGCGCGAAGCACGCGTGCAGCGCGATGAATGTAGTGGCGTCGTGATCCGCAGCGAGCGCAACGAGCTTCTGGTGGGTGGAAGCGCCGATCCTGATGTCGACGCCGGCTCCGCGCATGGACGGATCGAGTGGGCGCAGACGGTCTGTCGGCAGGTGGAGTTGCTCGGGCGCTCCCGCCAGGCGCTGCTTCCAGAAGGCAATTTGGGAGTGGGCAAGAGACTGGGCGGATGTAGCGTCACCGAGGTGTTCCCGGTGCCAGAGCGCATAGTCGGCATATTGAACGGGAAGGGGCGCCCACTGTGGTCCGTTGCCGCCGACGCGTGCCGCGTAGGCGCCGGTGAGGTCGGCGGCCAGCGGCGCGAGTGACCAACCGTCGGCCACCATGTGATGCAGAACTACGACGAGGACGGCCTCCTCGTCACCGCCCTCCTTGTCGTCGGCGACAGTGATCAGCAGGTAGCGCACCGGGCGTTCGCGAACCAGATCGAAACCGGCCGAAGAGAATTCGAAGATCACCCTCTCGAGGCTTTCGCGTTCCACCTCGATCGACTCGAGCCCCGCGATACCCTCGCCGAGGCCCAGAACCTTTTGCGTCGCGTTGTCCCCGATCTGAGGAAACACGGTGCGCAGTGACTCGTGGCGGGTCACCACGTCCATGATCGCGGCGCCCAGTGCGTCGGCGTCGACATCGCCGCTCAGCGACACCGCCAGCGGAATGTTGTAGGCACCTGATTCCGGTGCGACACGGTTGAGGAACCACAGTCGCTGCTGCGCGGGAGCGAGCGGTAGTACTGCCGGCCTGGCCACTACCTGAATACCGTCGGCGTCCGGCGTCCGCACGGCACGCTCGATGGTCGCCGCGATCCCGGACACCGTGGGGTGATCGAAGAGAGCACGCAGCGGCATCCGAACCCCGGTAGATTCGGTCAAGCGCGCTACCGCCGTCGTCGCTACCAGCGAGTTTCCGCCCAGATGGAAGAAATTGTCGTCGAGTCCGAGCGGTCCGCTACCCAGGATGTCAGCCAGAACCGCGGCAACCTTGCCCTCGATCGGTGTCGTCGGAGGCCGGAAGGCCTTGGTGGAGGCCAGGATCGGCGACGGCAGCGCACGCCGGTCGAGTTTTCCGTTGGTGGTCAACGGAATTGAATCGATGACCATGAAGGCGTCGGGAACCATGTAGGTCGGGAGGACTTCGGCCGCGTGGGCGCGGAGGACGTCCACGTCCACGGCGCCGGAAGCCGTCACGTACGTCACCAGAGCGCCACCGGCCGGCGTCGGAGCCACGACGGTCACGGCGTCGTCGATTCCCGGCGCGCTGAGGATGACGGAGTCGATCTCGCCGAGTTCGATCCGGAATCCGCGGATCTTGACCTGTGCGTCTCCGCGCCCGAGGTATTCGAGTTGTCCGGGCGCGATCCAGCGTGCACGGTCGCCGGAGCGGTACAGCCGTCGTCCGCCGGCATTGAACGGATCCGCGACGAACCTGCCAGAGGTGAGATCGGGTCGGCCCAGATAACCGCGGGCGAGTTGACCGCCCGCGACGTAGATCTCCCCCGCGATTCCCACCGGGACCGGCGAGAGATGCTCGTCGAGCAGGTACACACGAAGTCCGTCGATCGCGTCACCGATCCGGCTGCCGGTAACCGAACTCGCACTCGGTCGGTCGAGTTCGAGATGGGTGACGTGCACCGTCGTCTCGGTGATGCCGTACATGTTGACGAGCGCGGGCCCGGATTTCGCGTGATTGTCGTAGCCCGGGTGATTGTCGTACCAGCGTCCGAGTCGACGCAGGTCCAACGCTTCGCCACCGAAGATCACGAACCGGAGCCGAGTCTGCGAATCGGCCCGAAGGTCCGCTTCGATGAACTGGTAGAAGGCCGAAGGCGTCTGATTGAGCACCGTGACGCCTTCCGCAGCAACCAGCGCTCGGAAAGCATCGGGGTCGCGTGAGACTTCGTGATCGACCAGCACCAGAGTTCCACCGTGGAGCAGCGCGCCCCACAGTTCCCACACCGAGAAGTCGAAGGCGAACGAGTGGAACATCGTCCACACGTCGCTGCCGTCGAATCCGAATTCGACGTGCGTGTTCTCGAACAATCGCACCACGGTGGCATGGGTGACGGAGACGCCTTTGGGTCGACCCGTCGACCCCGAGGTGTAGATCGCGTACGCCAGATTGTCGGCTCCGTGCGCACGCGGGCGCTCATCGGCTTCCAGACTCGCACCGGAGTACTCGTCGGAGTCGACTCCGACGACCGTCACATCAGAGTTCAGGAAGGTGGGGTTCGGGAAGGTGGAGTTCGGGCTAGTGGAATCGGAAATGATGCACACCGGTTGCGCATCCTCGACCACATACGCCAAGCGCTCGGCCGGGTGCGCACGATCGAGCGGGAGATATCCGCCGCCGGCCTTCAGCACCGCGACAGCCGCGACGATCATGTCGACGGATTTCGGCAGCATGATTCCGACCAGCGACTCGGAGTGCACGCCGTGATCGACGAGCTTGCGCGCCAACCGATTCGATCGTCGATCGAGTTCGAGGTACGACACTCGCTCGTCGCCCACGACGGCGATCGCGTCAGGGGTCGCGCGAACACGGTCGGCGAAGATGTCGGAGAGCGTTCGGACCGGCGTGGTCGGCAGAACGGGCGGTACAAGCGCCTGGCGCGCGTCCGCGCGGAGCAAGTCCACAGCGCCGAGCACCGACTGCGGAGCACTGACCATTGCGGTCAAGATTCGTAGATAGCGGTCGGCGAGGTCGTCGGCTTGCTCTTTCGTGCCGAGCCAATCCAGAACCCCGGAAATCGGCTGATCGAAGTCGGCATGCTCACCCGTCGGAATCGCGAGGGAGACAAACAGTTCCGGAGCTGTCGCGAGGTCGGACCCGATCGGCGCACCGACCATGAGTCCCGGAAATCTCGGGTGTGCATCGAGCGGTTCCTCGAAGCAGACCATCGCCCGGAACAACGGGCCCGTCTCCACCCATCGACCGTCGCCGAGGGCGGCGGTCACCGAAGACAGAAGAATGTCTGCGTGTTCGAAGGCGTCGATCGCGACGGTGTCCACCGCGCCGACCAGATCGGTGAGCGTCATGGTGTTCGACACCATCGAGCGAAGCACCAGCTGGTTGGCGAACATCGAGACGAAGTCGTCCGGATTCGAGGCGCCGTATCCGCGAACCGAGACTCCGATCGACACCTCGTCGGCCGAACCGACGCGGCGCAGCAGTCCGGTCATCGCAGACTGGAACAGCACGAACAGACTCGTGTTCATCGTCGTCGCCATCGTCTCGAGGCGGCGGCAGAGGTCTGCCTCGATCTGGAGGGGCGTGGACGTTCGACCGGTTCCGGCGACGACCGGCAACCCCAGTTCCTCGGCCGGGTTCGACAATGTCGACGACCAGTATTCGACGTTGCGGGCGTGCTGTACTTCTGCGATCCACTTCCCCGCGGCGTCCGGGTCGATGTCCATCAATCGAGTTCCCGATTCTGCGGCACAGAACAATTCGAGGAATTCGAGGAACCGTCGATGGTGACGCGAAATGTCCTCGTCGGTGTAGAGGTCTGGATTCGCGGCGAAGTCGATCTGGATCTCTTCGGCTGCGGAAGTCTGATAGACGTTGACCGAGAGGTCTTCGATCGGCCCGGTCGAGATCACGTGGAGTTCGCCGTGCGCGTCGCCGAGAGTGATTCCGGAGTGGAACAGCATGAGGTTGATCAGCGGTCCGTGGAAGCCTCGGCCGTCGGCGATGCTGTGATCACCGGCGTTGAGGACGCGTCGCAGGTCCTCGTGGCGGTACTTCTGATGACGCAGTGCGCCGGTGAGTTCGAGCTTCACCTCACGAAGCAAGTCCCCCACTGCAAAGTAGGGGTCGACGCTCGCGCGTATCGGGACGACGTTCGACATCATTCCGCCGGACCTGCGAGCAGCCTTTGTCGTCCGCCCCGAAACCGGGAGGCTGAGTACGACATCGCGAGTTCCGATCGCCCGGGCGAGGTAGGCGGCCAGAGCGCCGATCACCACCGAGGACGTCGTCACGTCGTGCGCTTCGGCAAGGCGTTCGAGGGAGCGTCGCAGTTCTTCCGGCACCGTCGCCGACCGCAGCCGTGACCAGGCCTGCGACGGAGCGGTCGAGGACGCGAGCGAGGTTCCGCTCGGCTTGTCGGCCATCTTCGTAGTCCAGTAGTCGCGATCGCGCTCCCACCGCGTGGAGCCCAGATAGTCGGATTCAGCCTTCACCAAAGCCTCGAGAGGCGCAGTTACCACTGGGGGAACTGGCAGATCCCGTACGGCGGCGGTGTAGATCTCGGCCGTGCGGTTCATCATCGACATCGCACCGAAACCGTCGAGGGCTACGTGATGGATGCGGCTGTACCAGTAGGAATGGTCGTCGCGAAGAACCAGGACCGCGAGCCTGACCAGGCGATCGGTGAACGGATCGATGGCGGCGGTGTGCTCGCGCCGCATCCATTCGCGCGCCGCCGATTCCGGATCCGATTCGGTGCGCAGGTCGACCACGTCGAGGGAATCGTCCATGTCGACATCGAGCCACTGACGCGCAACCCCGTCGACCTCGACCAGGCGCAGGTACCCGGAACCGATCTCGCGGCCGGTCTGCTTACTGGCAGCGGTCAGCAGGTCGATGTCGAGCGGGCCGTCCACATCGACGTACTGAGCGATGCTGACCGGTATCTCGGGTCGAAGCTGTTGTGCGACAAGCAGGGAAAGTTGCGCGGCAGAAAGAGGGAAGGTGAGTTCGTCGTCCGGACGAGCTGCGGAAACGATTCCTCGGTCGGGACTGCCATCCACACGAATCTCCCTCTTACAACTTGATCATGATGCAAACAGGTATATGCGCCCGCTGGACGCCTCGAACTGATCGAGGTACTTCGAAATGAGACGAATACATTGGATGGTTCCGGTGGAAACTGGCAAATCGCCCGCCGGAGATCACATCGTGACAATCAGCTGCGATGTTACCGATGAGTCAGCTTCCAGCAAATATTCATCAAACAACCATTTGGGACTATTGTCCTGAATATCATGGCTAAAACGGCCCTATATAACAAACCGAAGCGCCGGTACCCGACGAACGGGCACCGACGCTCCGGTGAAATCTATTCAGTTGATCGTGCTGAGATTCCTCGTCAGACAGTGAAGCCGAGTGCGCGCAGCTGCTCGCGTCCGTCCTCGGTGATCTTGTCCGGTCCCCACGGCGGCAACCACACCCAGTTGATCTTCATGTCGGTACACAGATCGCTACGCACCAGTGCGCCGCGTGCCTGGTCCTCGATCACGTCGGTCAACGGGCACGCCGCCGATGTCAGAGTCATGTCGATCGTGACGACGCCGTCGTCTTCGAAGAGTCCGTAGACCAGTCCGAGATCGACGACGTTGATTCCCAGTTCGGGGTCGACGACGTCGCGCATTGCTTCTTCGAGTTCGTCGAGTCGCTCAGGCGACGGGACAGTTCCACTGCCCTGTGCGCCACCGAATTCCGCAGTGGAATCGGGATTCGGATTCACCGGAGCGCCGACCTCGGCGTCCTGCACTGGTTGTGTCTCGGTCATGATCCCTGTCCTTCAGTCGTGTCGACCAATTCACTGCTGTCCGCCGTCGTCACAGCACTGCCGTCGACAATCTGGACTACAGCATCCTTGAATGCCATCCATCCGAGCAAAGCGCACTTGACGCGTGCCGGGTACTTCGAGACGCCGACGAAGGCGATGCCGTCGCCGAGAACGTCCTCGTCCCCCTCGACGGTGCCCCGACTGCTCACCATTTCGCTGAACGCCGTCACCGTCTTCAGTGCGTCGGTTACCTGCATCCCGATGACGAGGTCGTTGAGCACTGACGTCGACGCCTGGCTGATCGAACAACCCTGCCCGTCGTACGAGACGTCGGAGACCGTTCCGTCCTCGGAGATCTGGACGCGCAACGTCACCTCGTCGCCACACGTCGGGTTGACGTGGTGCACCTCGGCGCCGAACGGCTCACGGAGTCCGCGGCCGTGCGGATGTTTGTAGTGATCGAGGATCACTTCCTGATACATCTGCTCCATGCGCATGATTCAGTTCAACTCCCCTGCGACACCGAAAAATTCCTGCGCACGCTTGATCGCGGCAACGAGAACATCGATTTCCGCGGTGGTGTTGTAGAGCGCAAACGACGCACGGGCCGTCGCAGCGACACCGAACTTACGATGCAGCGGCCACGCACAATGGTGTCCGACGCGAATCGCGACGCCCTCGTCGTCGAGGATCTGTCCGAGGTCGTGGGCGTGAATACCGTCCACGACAAAGGAAATCGCTCCGCCGCGGTTCTCGGACGTCTGCGGTCCGATGATGCGCAGACCTTCGATCGCCGACAACTTTTCGAGAGCAGCCTCCACCAACACGTGCTCGTGCGCTGCGACGGCGTCCATCCCGAAGGTGTTCAGGTAATCCACGGCAGCGCCCAGCCCGACCACCTGTGAGGTCATCGGTACGCCTGCCTCGAAACGCTGAGGCGGCGGCGCGTAAGTGCTGACCTCCATGGTGACCGTCTCGATCATCGATCCGCCGGTGATGAACGGAGGCATCGCTGCCAGCAGTTCACGACGGCCGTAGAGAACTCCGACCCCGGAAGGGCCTAGCATCTTGTGACCGGAGAACGCCGCGTAGTCCACTCCCAGTTCGTGGAAGTCGACCGCCATGTGAGGCACCGACTGGCACGCGTCGAGCACGACGAGTGCACCGACGGCGCGTGCTCGTCGCACCAATTCCTCGACCGGTGCGATCGCGCCGGTCACGTTGGACTGGTGGGTGAACGAAACAACCTTCACCGCGTCCGTCAACTCCAGCGAATCGAGATCGATCCGGCCGTCGTCGGTGACGCCGTACCACTTGAGCGTGGCACCGGTTCGGCGCGCAAGTTCCTGCCAGGGAACGAGGTTGGCGTGGTGTTCGAGTTCGGTGATGACGATTTCGTCGCCAGGACCGACATGGCGGTCGAAGCGATCGTCACCGAGAACGTAGGTCACCAGATTGAGAGCCTCGGTGGCGTTCTTGGTGAACACCAACTCGTCCGAATCCGCACCCACGAAGGACGCGATGGTGGCGCGAGCATTCTCGTACGCGTCCGTCGCCTCTTCTGCGAGCTGATGAGCACCCCGGTGTACTGCCGCGTTACACGTCGTCAGGAAGTCCCGTTCGGCATCGAGAACCTGGACCGGACGCTGCGAAGTAGCGCCGGAATCCAAGTACACCAGAGGTTTTCCGTCGCGCACGGTCCGCGCCAGGATCGGGAAGTCGGCCCGAACCGCTGTGACGTCGAGCTCGCGCACCGAGGTGGTCATCGTGATTACGCTCCCTGGGTAGCTGCGGTGTCCGCGGTGAAACGAACGTAGCCGTTGGTCTCGAGCTCGTCGGCCAGTTCCGGTCCGCCGGACTCGACGATGCGGCCACCGACGAACACGTGGACGAAGTCGGGGTTGATGTAGCGCAGGATGCGCGTGTAGTGCGTGATCAGCAGAACTCCACCGTTCTCGCGCTCCTTGTAGCGGTTGACGCCTTCGGAGACCGTGCGCAGAGCATCGACGTCGAGGCCGGAGTCGGTCTCGTCGAGGATCGCGATCTTCGGCTTGAGCATGCCCAGCTGCAGGATCTCGTGGCGCTTCTTCTCACCACCGGAGAAGCCTTCGTTGACCGAGCGCTCGATGAACGAGGGGTCGATCTCGAGCTCGCTGAGGGCTTCCTTGACTTCCTTGACCCAGTGGCGCAGCTTGGGAGCCTCGCCGCGCACTGCCGTAGCGGCGGTGCGAAGGAAGTTGGACATGGAGACGCCGGGAACCTCGACGGGGTACTGCATGGCCAGGAACAGCCCGGCACGCGCACGCTCGTCGACGCTCATCGCGAGGACGTCTTCACCGTTGAGGGTGATCGAACCGGAGGTGACCTGGTACTTCGGGTGACCGGCGATGGCGTACGACAGAGTCGACTTGCCGGAGCCGTTGGGGCCCATGATCGCGTGGGTCTCGCCGGAGCGGACCGTCAGGTCGACGCCCTTGAGGATCTGGATGGGCTCGGCGTTGGCGTCGGAGTTGGCAACCTCGACGTGCAGGTCACGAACCTCGAGGACCGAGATGGCCGGTGTGGTGGTGTTGTCACTGGTAGACATGAAATTCCTTCAAGATGAGGCGGGGCGAGCGTAGCGACGGGGTGGTCGCCGGCAGGGCGGTCACGAGCCGACTGCTGCAAGTTCGGCTTCGACCGCGGCTTCGAGGCGATCGCGCACCTCGGGAACAGCGATCTTGTTGATGATTTCGTGGAAGAACCCACGTACGACCAGACGACGCGCCTGATCCTCCGGGATACCGCGAGCACGCAGGTAGAACAGCTGCTCGTCGTCGAAACGTCCCGTTGCACTTGCGTGGCCGGCTCCGACGATCTCACCGGTCTCGATTTCGAGGTTCGGAACCGAGTCGGCGCGGGCGCCGTCGGTGAGCACCAGGTTGCGGTTGAGTTCGAACGTGTCGGTGCCCTCCGCTGCGGCGCGGATGAGAACGTCGCCGATCCACACGGTGTGCGCGTCGGGCTTGCCGGATCCGGGATCGCCCTGAAGCGCGCCCTTGTAGACCACGTTGGACTTGCAGTTGGGCTGGCTGTGATCCACCAGCAGACGCTGTTCCAGGTGCTGGCCGGCGTCGGCGAAGTACAGGCCCAGCAGTTCCGCGTCGCCGCCCGGTCCGTCGTACTTGACGGTGGCGGAAAGGCGAACCAGGTCGCCGCCCAGGCTGATCGAGGTGTACCGGAGCACTGCGTCGCGGTTCAGGCGAGCGTGGTGTGACGTCACGTGAACTGCGTCGTCCGCCCAGTCCTGAATGGCCACGACGGTCAACTGCGAGCTGTCACCGAGAACGAATTCGATGTTCTCCGCGAAGGTTCCGCTGCCGCGCTGGTCGATGACGAACGTCGCCTTGGCGAACTGCGCCAGACGAATCTGGGTATGTCCGTAGGCGACATTGTCGACTCCGGGGCCGGTCATGGTGACCACGACGGGCTTCTCGACCTCGACCTCGGCGCCAACCGAGATGACCGTCGCAGTCTCGAAGCTCGAATATGCCTGCGCTGCAATGCGATCCGCAGGAACACCAGCCTTGCCCAGGCGCTCGTCGTCACGGCCGACGGTCTCGACGGCGATGTCGCTGCCACCGTCCACCTCGACAGTGACCTGAGCGTTGGCAACTGCGCTGCCGTCGTGCAATCCACGCAGACGACGCAGCGGGGTGAACCGCCAGATCTCGTCGCGTCCGCCCGGGACCTCGAATGCGTTGACGTCGAACGACGAGAACTGCTCGCCCTTGTTCGTGATAGGTGAGCCGGTGGCTGCACCCTTTACAGGAGCGGTCGGGTTCTCCCCGGCAACAGCTCCGATGACTCCGGTCTCTGGCGTGGTCACTAACCCACAGCCCCTTCCATCTGAAGTTCGATAAGGCGGTTGAGCTCGAGCGCGTACTCCATCGGGAGTTCCTTCGCGATGGGCTCGACGAATCCACGCACGATGGTGGCCATCGCTTCGTCCTCGGTCAGTCCGCGGCTCATCAGGTAGAAGAGCTGATCGTCACTGACCTTGGAAACCGTGGCCTCGTGACCCATGGTGACGTCGTCCTCGCGGATGTCGACGTACGGGTAGGTGTCGCTTCGGCTGATCTGGTCGACGAGCAGAGCGTCACACTTGACGGTCGACTTGGAGCCGTGGGCACCCTTGTTGACCTGCACCAGACCGCGGTACGACGCACGTCCACCGCCACGGGCGACAGACTTGCTGATGATGGTCGAAGACGTGTGCGGCGCGAGGTGGAGCATCTTGGCGCCGGTGTCCTGGTGCTGGCCCTCGCCGGAGAACGCAACGGAGAGAACCTCACCGCGGGCGTACTCGCCCATCAGCCAGACGGCCGGGTACTTCATGGTGACCTTGGAGCCGATGTTGCCGTCGACCCACTCCATGGATCCGCCGGCCTCGACCTTGGTGCGCTTGGTCACCAGGTTGTAGACGTTGTTGGACCAGTTCTGGATGGTCGTGTAGCGGCAATGGCCGCCCTTCTTCACGATGATCTCGACCACGGCCGAGTGCAGTGAATCGGACTTGTAGATCGGCGCGGTGCAACCCTCGACGTAGTGCACGGAGGCATCTTCGTCGACGATGATCAGGGTGCGCTCGAACTGACCCATGTTCTCGGTGTTGATGCGGAAGTACGCCTGCAGCGGGATGTCCACGTGGACTCCCGGCGGAACGTAGATGAACGAGCCGCCCGACCACACAGCGGTGTTCAGCGCGGAGAACTTGTTGTCGCCGGCCGGGATGACCGATCCGAAGTACTCCTTGAACAGCTCCGGGTGCTGCTTGAGACCGGTGTCGGTGTCGAGGAAGATGACACCCTGCTCCTCGAGGTCCTCACGGATCGAGTGGTAGACGACCTCGGACTCGTACTGAGCTGCGACACCGGCAACGAGGCGCTGCTTCTCCGCCTCGGGGATGCCGAGCTTGTCGTACGTGTTCTTGATGTCCTCGGGCAGGTCTTCCCAGGACTCGGCCTGCTTCTCGCTCGAGCGCACGAAGTACTTGATGTTGTCGAAGTGGATGCCTTCGAGGTCGGAGCCCCAGTTCGGCATCGGCTTCTTGTCGAAGGTGCGCAGAGCCTTGAGGCGGATGTCGAGCATCCACTCCGGCTCGCTCTTCTTCGCGGAGATGTCCCGCACGACAGCCTCGGAGAGTCCGCGCTGCGCGCTGGCTCCGGCTTCGTCGGAATCGGACCAGCCGTAGCCGTAATGACCGAGGGACGCGATGGTCTCTTCCTGCGTGAGCGGCTCGGTGCCTGCTGCCGCAGTGGTAGTCGCCTGGTCTGATGTGACGGTCATGCGAGCTCCTTCCGGAGTCTTGTTTCTTGACGGCTGCTCGGTCTCAGCGAGGGCTGGTCGCTACGGTCGAGCAGTTCTGACTTTGAAGAACTAGCTGAAAAATCTCTATTCGAACGCTGCTCTTGGGCAACGGCCTGCAGAACAACGCTCTGTAAAACACTGTGGTCCGGTCATCTACTCCCGGTGGACACGAGGGGCACGTGTGTCGTGCAGGCGCAGTCACCGTTGGCGATGGTCGCCAGGCGCTGGACATGCGTCCCGAGCAATTCCCGGAATGCTTGCTGCTCTGCCTCGCACAGTTCCGGAAATTCTTCTGCCACATGGGAAACCGGGCAGTGGTGTTGGCAGATCTGCACGCCGTTGCCTACCGGCCGGGTCGACGCGGCGAACCCCACTGCGTTGAAGGCTTCGGCGATTGCGTCCGCTGTCGCCTCGACGTTGTCCACATCTGTCGGATCAGCCGGTTCGACGTCTCCGACGATCGCCTGAACCCGACGCTTGGCGAACTCCTCGATTGCCGCGTCCCCGCCGATTTCGCGAAGTTGCCGCATCGCGGCTCCCGCCAGATCGTCGTAGGTATGGCCGAGGCGGCCTCGGCCGGTCGCGGTGATCTGGAACTGCTTGGCGGGACGACCTCGTCCGCGCTGACGCAGCGACGCCGCCGAAGCGGTTCGGGCTTCCCCGGACTCGATCAACGCGTCCAAGTGACGTCGGACACCTGCGGCACTCAAACCGAGGCGCGTGCCGATTTCGGAGGCGGTAATGGGGCCTTCTTCGAGTAGCAGCTTGACCACTGCGGCCCGGGTCTGGCCTTCGACGCTCACCGTCACCGGATTTGCGGCAGCACTCGGCGAGGTCGCTACAGTGGGCTGACCTGCAACTTCCTTGCTTCGAGGGTCTGACGCATTTCTTTTCACAACACAAGTGTGACCGAATTCTTTTCGCAGGTCTACTAAGGGCAACCTGCATTACATACGGGAATATCCGGACAGCGCACGTTGTTTGTGCTTGTCTGTCCAGCTGGATGGAGCCGCTACGCTGCCTGGTGTGCCGCAGACCCCCGAGAAGACGACGACCGCGCGATCGGCGCGCGCGATCCTGCTGGACAAGCCCAAGGCACTCGCGCTTTCCACGATCGGCGTTCGGCCTTTCGGTTCCGCTCCCCGGCAGAGTATGGCCGCGGTGTTGCACGGCGACGAAAGCGAACGCCCGGGCCTGAACGCGAAGGAAACCGCGCAACTGCGAGGTATCCGCAGATTCGGCGCAACCGGCGCGGTATTGATGGCAGTGGGCGCGCTCGGCGCCGGCGCACAACCCGTCCTGCAGAATCCGACCGCCGGCCTTCGAGTCCTCAGCCTTCCCGGACGTATGCCGACGGTCTCGCTCACCATGACGATGACCGGAACGGTGCTCGTCGTTCTCGCCTGGCTGATGATGGGCCGATTCGCCGTCGGGGACATACGCAGCCGATCCGGCGCACCGCGGCGCATGACCCGTTCTCAGTTGGACCGCACGCTTCTGCTGTGGATCCTGCCGCTCTCCGTCGCACCGCCGATGTTCAGCCGCGACGTCTACTCGTATCTGGCACAAAGCGAAATCGCGGCTCGCGGACTCGATCCGTACGCCATCGGCCCCAAGGCGGCACTGGGCGTCGACCACGTCCTCACCCGCACTGTTCCGACCATCTGGCGGGACACGCCGGCTCCGTACGGGCCGTTCTTCCTGTGGCTGGGACGCGGGATCAGCTCACTGACCGGCGACAACATCGTGGCCGGAATCTTCTTGCACCGCCTGCTCGCCTTGGCCGGCGTCGCGCTCATCGTGTGGGCGATACCTCGACTGGCCAAGCGATGCGGCGTCTCTGCCGTCAGTTCACTCTGGCTCGGAGCCGCGAACCCGCTGCTGCTCTTCCACTTGGTGGCCGGCATCCACAACGAAGCGCTCATGCTCGGGTTGATGCTCGCCGGAATCGAGATCGCTCTCCGCGCAGTCGAAGGGTCCGGGCCCATCCGTGGCCGAGCGCTGTTCTATCTCATTGCGGGATCAGGTTTGATCGCGTTGTCGTCGACTGTCAAAATTCCGTCCTTGCTGGCACTCGGATTTGTCGGTATGGCTCTGGCCCGGCGTTGGGGTGGAACCTGGAAAGCCTTGGCGGGAGCCGCGATTCTTCTGGGCATCGTTGCCGCCGTCGTCACGTTTGTCATCAGCGTGGCCAGTGGGCTCGGTATGGGGTGGATCAACACCCTCGACACCGCTACGGCGGTGCGGAGTTGGATGTCCATCCCGACGCTCCTGGGCGTCGGCACTGGATTGGCAGGTGTACTGCTCGGACTCGGCGATCACACGACGGCAATCCTCACGATCACGCGGCCGATCGCGTATCTGGTTGCCATTCTCATCACCGCGCGGATGATGATCTCGGTATACATGGGCCGCATTCACCCGGTCGGTGGACTCGGCATCGCACTCGGGGCCATCGTTCTCCTGTTCCCGGTCGTTCAGCCCTGGTACCTGCTGTGGGCGATACTTCCGCTCGCAGCCTGGGCTACTGCGCCGATTTTCCGCATCCCCGCCGTGGTCTTCACCTCGATCGTCAGCGTCATGTTGATGTCGAACGGCGCCGAATACCTTCCGTTCATGATCGTGCAGGCCGTCATCGCGACCATCCTCACCGCCGGAACGCTCATCGTCTTCACCCGCAATTCACTCCCCTGGCGTAGCGACAAGCCAGTAGCGGAGATCACGAAAGGCGGACCGGTAGACGAAGACAACTCGGCGGGGGCTTACGCTGATTCCCCGTGACCTCGAGAGCCTCCAGATCGTCGACGCCGGCGGTACAGATCCAGGGTGTCGTCAAGTCCTTCGACGGTGTTCGAGCCGTCGACGGTATCGATCTCACTGTCGAGACGGCCCAGGTCGTTGCCCTGCTCGGCCCCAACGGAGCCGGTAAGACAACAACCGTCGAGATGTGCGAAGGGTTTGTCACCCCCGATGCCGGCACCGTTCGAGTGCTCGGTCTCGACCCCATCGCCGACTCCGGAGAAGTCCGCTCGCGAATCGGCGTCATGCTGCAGGGCGGCGGCGCATACCCCGGGTCCAAGGCCGGAGAAATGCTCGACCTCGTCGCCGCATACTCTGCCGACCCACTCGATCCCGCCTGGCTCCTTTCCAAACTCGGCCTCACCGATGCGCGCAAGACGCCGTACCGTCGCCTTTCCGGCGGCCAGCAGCAAAGACTGTCTCTGGCGTGCGCGCTTGTCGGCCGTCCCGAATTGGTATTTCTCGACGAACCCACCGCTGGACTCGACGCTCAGGCACGTCTACTCGTGTGGGAACTCATCGACGCTCTGCGCCGCGACGGCGTCAGCGTCCTGCTCACCACGCACCTCATGGACGAGGCCGAAGCTCTCGCCGACGAATTGGTCATCATCGACCACGGCAAGATCGTCGCGTCGGGAACGCCGGCCGAGGTCACCAGCAAGGGCGCCGAAGGCCAACTCCGTCTGACGACGGTTCCCGGTTTGAGCCTCGACTCGCTGGTCGGCTCACTCGCCGGGTTCCGCGTCGAGGAATCCAATCCCGGCACCTACGTCGTCGAAGGTGCAATCGATCCGGCAACCGTGGCGACTGTCGCGACGTGGTGTGCCGATCAGGACGTGCTGATCAACGACATCCGCGTCGATCAACGGAGTCTGGAAGACGTCTTCCTCGAATTGACGGGCCGGGAACTGAGGGGATGACGGAGATCAAGGTCATGAACGAAACAGCAGCGAACGGCCAGAACAGTGGGACTGCCAACGGAGCCAGGGAACGCCGGCTCGCCGAGAACCGCTTCGAGCCGGGCACCTTCTCGCCGGATCCCCGCCCCAGTTCGGCGGCCGAGATGCTGGCGGCGCAGACCAAGCTGGAACTGACTCTTCTGCTCCGCAACGGTGAGCAACTGCTGCTCACCATGTTCATCCCGATCACCCTGCTCATCGGACTGTGTCTACTGCCGATCGGCGATTTGGGCGATTCTCGGGTCGATACCGTGCTCCCTGGTGTCATGATGGTTGCCGTGATGTCGACGGCGTTCACCGGACAGGCCATCGCCGTCGGATTCGATCGCCGATACGGCGCGCTCAAACGACTCGGTGCAACGCCGCTACCGCGGTGGGGAATCATCGCAGGCAAGAGCGCCGCCGTCATCATCGTCGTGGCACTGCAGGCATTGCTGCTCGGCGCTATCGGTTTGGCGTTGGGGTGGCGTCCGTCGTTCGCCGAACTGGTACTCGGCGCAGTGGTCATTGCCATCGGTACTGTCACGTTTGCAGCGCTGGGACTGCTGCTCGGCGGCACTTTGCGAGCGGAGATCGTTCTCGCTCTCGCCAACGTCTTGTGGTTCATCATGGTGGGCATCGGCAGTGTGGTCTTCGCCAGTGGCGAACTTCCGACCGCTGTTCACACGCTGGTGCGCATTGTTCCGTCCGGTGCTCTCGCACACGCTCTCGAAGCGGCCCTCGACACCTCGATGGACTGGTTCTCGATTCTCGTACTTCTCATCTGGGCCGCGGTGGCCGGTGTCTGCGCAGCAAGGTGGTTCAAGTTCACGTGAGTACACGACGGACAGCTCAGATCGTCGGCAGTGTGGCCGCAACAGTGATGTTGTGTGCCGGTCCCGCAACGGCGGCGCCTTCGGTGTCCGGTCCACTCGCACCTGCAAATCCGTACCTCGGTCCCGTCGGTACCTCCACCATGCACGGTGACGCGGGCTCGTCCGACGTCACTCCGCTGCCCGGACCCGGAACCGGCCCCCACGAAGTGACCGCCTTCCCGATGATGGCTGCCTGCCCGACGGTCCTGCAGGGTTCCGACGGCATGGTCGTCTCGCTCTGCACGACGATGATCGGCCAGATCCCGACCATCCACTTGATCGATCCGAAGGCCGACGCCACGCCGTTGGGCCGGTCGGTAGCGCAACTGCCGCTGGCAAAGGGAAGCCTCCTGGGCGGCGTCTACGCCTATCTGGACAACGAGAACCGCCTCGTCGCGGTCGACGGAAACCGCCAGCTGGTTCGCATTTCCCATGCTCAGAATCCGGACGGCAGTTGGCGGTTGGAACTCGCCGATACCGTCGATCTCAGTGGTGCGGTTTCCGCCGACGACAACGTGACCGGCCTTGCTCCGGACTGGGAAGGCAATGTCTGGTTCGCCACCGGGCACGGCACCGTCGGGTATGTCGGCACGGATCGAATCGCGCACAGCATCGCTCTCCCCGAGGGTGAACAGGTGCAGAACAGCATCTCCACTTCCCCGACGGGTACTGCCGTCGCCACTACCCACGCGCTCTACCAGCTGAAGCGAAGCGGCGACGAGGTCGTCGTCGATTGGCGTCAGCCGTACGATCGCGGGCCGGCCCGCAATCCGGGTCAGCTCAGCTGGGGTACCGGATCGACTCCGACGTACTTCGGCCCATCGACGGGCAGCGATTTCTTGACCATCGTCGACAACGCCCATCCGACGGTGAGCTTGCACGTCTATCGCGCTGACACGGGCGCAGAGGTGTGCACACAACCGGTGTTGTCCGCTGCAAGCCAGGACGGCTCACCGAGCGGCAGCGAGAACTCGCCCGTCGGCATCGGTCATTCGGTCTACGTCGCAGGCACTTACGGGTACCCGTACCCCACAACTCCTGAAGGCGCCGGCCCGGCGGTCCCCGCCACGGCACCCTTCAACGGCGGCATGACCCGCGTCGACATCGACCCGGTCGGCTGCCATGTCGTGTGGGACAACACGATTCGAAGCTCTGCGGTCCCGCACCTCTCGACGGCTGACGGTGCGATCTACACCGTCACCCGGGACGGCGCTGCGAACACCTCGCCGCTGGACGGGTACTCGTTCGCGGTTATCGACTCGAAGGACGGGTCGCAGATCGGTTCGACTCCCCTGCCGTCGACCATCCTCAACGACACCCTTCAGATGTCTGCGCTCATCACCGAGTCGGGCGAGTACTTCCAGGGAACGATCTCGGGAATCGTGCGGGTTCGCGCAAACTGACGCGAGCTGGCCCCGACGACGCGGGGCAGGCGCGGAGCGAGCTGGCCCCAACGACACTGTGTAGTTGATGGGGAACTACGATCGTTGGCGTGGTGAATCGTGTGTATGCCGGATTTTTGCGCTTGGTGGATCGACTACCTCTCCCCTCGCTGAAAACGCAGAAGATCATCGCGTTCATCGTGATCCTGACGCAGGGCGGCATCGCTGTCACCGGCGCGGTGGTGCGCGTGACGGACTCGGGACTCGGTTGCCCGACGTGGCCGCAGTGCTTCCCCGGTAGCTTCGTCCCGGTCGGCCACGGACAGGTCGCGGTCATTCATCAGGCTGTCGAGTTCGGCAACCGCCTGCTCACGTTCCTGGTTGTGATCGTCGCGGCTGCAATCGTGCTCGCGGTGACTCGCGCTCGCCGTCGCAAAGAGGTGCTTGTTTACGCCTGGATGATGCCTCTCGGCACCGTGGTTCAGGCAGTGATCGGCGGTATCACCGTCCTGACCGGCCTGCTGTGGTGGACGGTGGCAATCCACCTGGTGGCGTCGATGCTGATGGTCTGGGTTGCCACGGTGATGTACGCGAAGATCGCCGAACCCGACGAGGCAACAACGCTGATCGTGATGCCGAAGCCGCTGCGCTGGCTGACCGCTCTGTCCGGAGTTGCGCTTGCCGGCGTGCTCGTCGCCGGCACCCTCGTAACGGGTGCAGGCCCACACGCGGGCGACAAGGGACTGGAACGCACGGTGCCTCGCCTGGAGGTCGAGATCGTAACGCTTGTTCATCTGCACTCGCAGCTGCTGGTCGGATACCTCGCGCTGGTCGTGGGACTGACCTTCGGCCTTTACGCGGTCGGAACGTCAGCGGCCGTGAAGCTCCGCTTGAAGGTCCTGCTGGGACTTATCCTCGCGCAGTCACTCATCGGCGTCGTGCAGTACTTCACCGATGTGCCTGAAGTTCTCGTGATCATGCACGTCGCTGGTGCCGGGCTGTGCACGGCTGCGACGGCAGCAGTTTGGGCCGCGGGCAAGACCCGCCAGTTCACGCCGACCGGCTCGCCGATACCAGCTGTCTGACGCTTGAAGACACGTGTGGGGCGTAGGAACACCTTTTGGTGTTCCTACGCCCCACACGTCATTTTCAGGATTCGTTGCGAGCTTTCGGGAACCGAGTCTGATTGGCAACCCAACCGGCCATCTTCTTGAAGTGGCCTTCCTGCGGGGTGACGATGCTCGTCAGCTCACGCTCCCACTCGGCAACGGTGACGTTGTCGAAGGATGCGACGACGGCATTGGCCGTGGCGAGGTCCTCGACGACCTGGTCACCGAGGATGCCGTCGGCACCCACGAGAGTGATGCGAACGCCGGCAACGCCGACCGGCTGTATGACGGCGCTGGCGGTTCCGCCGTGCTCGGCGACGAACTTGGTGATGGCATTCACCGTGGACTTCGGCAGTTCCGGCGCGGACGGGGTGGCGTCCGACTTCTCTGTATCGGTGCTCATGACTCGACAATACTGGTCGGTAGCCCGGAAGCGACACCAGGCATGGACTGAGGCTCGGTCGCCGCGGGTGTAGAACAGAAACCATGCGAGCCATCTACGTGACCGAGACCGGCGGACCAGAGGTTCTGACTCTGACCGAACAACCCGAACCGACACCGGGCCCAGGCGATCTACTTGTCCGGACCGAAGCGATCGGCATCAATTTCATCGACACGTACTTCCGAATGGGCCAGTACAAGCGGCCGCTCCCCTACATTCCCGGCGACGAGGGCAGCGGTGTCGTCGAAGCCATCGGTTCCGATGTCACCGAATTCGCCGTGGGCGACCGTGTCGCGTGGGCCGCGGCCACGAGCAGCTACGCCGAGAAGGTGGCTGTTCCCGCTGCAGTCGCAGTCAAAGTGCCCGACGGTGTCCCGGCATCAGCCGCAGCGTCGGCGCTCCTGCAGGGGATGACGGCGCATTACCTCGCGAAGTCGACGTATCCGATCCAGAGCGGAGACACCGTGCTCGTGCACGCGGGCGCGGGCGGCGTCGGGTTGATCCTGACGCAGATGGCCGTCAGCCTCGGGGCCAAGGTCGTCACGACTGTGTCATCGGATGCGAAGGAAGAACTCTCGCGTGGCGCCGGCGCCTCGGAGGTACTGCGGTACGACGAGGACATCGCAGCGCGCGTTCGGGAGTTGACCGGCGGCGAAGGAGTCGCGGCGGCATACGACGGCGTCGGCGCGACAACTTTTGATTCGAGCTTGGCTTCCGTGCGTATCCGCGGCACCGTCGCATTGTTCGGTGCGGCCAGTGGTCCGGTTCCGCCGGTGGATCCGCAGCGGCTCAATTCGTCGGGCTCACTGTTCCTGACGCGTCCGACGCTCGCGCATCACATTCGCACTCGTGAGGAACTGAACTGGCGTGCCAGCGATGTCTTCGACGCCATTGCGGCCGGGAAACTCGATATTCGCGTCGGGGCCGAATACCCCCTCGCCGATGCAGCGACAGCGCACCGGGACCTGGAAGGTCGAGCAACAACGGGATCAATCGTTCTGATCCCCTAGCGAACTGCTGTGCGCCTTTATTAACCGCCCGCGGTTAATAAAGGCGCACAGCAGAATCAGCTGAGCATGTCACTGATCGTCTGGAGTCCGAGCACCGAGTCGACAGCGAGGCCGACGAAGACGATCGCAAGATAGTTGTTGGACTGCAGGAACAGGCGCAGCGGCTTGACCTGGGCACCGCCACGAACGCTGCGGTACAGCTGATGGGCCATGAGCAGGAACCACGCGCCGGCGACGATGGTGATGGCGGCGTAGATGACGCCGGACGCGGGCACGAGGACGAGCGTCGTGACGACCATCGCCCAGCTGTAGAACAGGATCTGCTTGGTGACGTGCTCTTCGGTGGCGATCACGGGAAGCATCGGAACACCGGCAGCTTTGTAGTCTTCCTTGTAGCGCATTGCGAGCGCCCAGGTGTGCGGCGGCGTCCAGAAGAAGATGATCAGGAACAGCACCACGGGCTGCCAGCTCAGTGATCCGGTGACTGCGGCCCAGCCGACGAGGACGGGCATACATCCGGCAGCGCCACCCCAGATGACGTTCTGCCAGGTACGGCGCTTGAGAACCATCGTGTAGATGAGTACGTAAAACGCGATCGTAATCACGACGAGGATGCCGGCGAGGAGGTTGGCTCGCCACCACAGCCACAGGAACGACGCGAGACCCAGGAGAAGTCCGAAGACGAGCGCGTTGCGAGTCGGTACCGCCTCGCGGGCCAGCGGACGCTTGGCGGTGCGCTTCATGACCTTGTCGATGTCGGCGTCGACGACGCAGTTCAGGGAGTTCGCACTCGCTGCGCCCATCCAGCCACCGAAGAGGGTGCTGAGGATCAGAGCGATGTCGACTGTTCCGCGATCGGCCAGCAGCATTGCCGGAATGGTTGCCACCAACAGCAATTCGATTACTCGCGGCTTCGTGAGCGCGATATAAGCCAGAACCTTGCCCGTTGCGCGACCCCACACCGTATCGGTATTGGTCGCCCGCGGGGCGGCACCTGGGCTGCCGAAGCCATGTCCGCTCGGCTGTTGCCCTGTCCGCACGTTCTCTCCTTGCACCACGCGTTACCGCACTAACTCTTCACGACACACTGCTGACACTGTTCTCTACTACGGACGATGGTAGACCGCAGCCATGGAGGAACCGAATCGACCCGGACAGCCAGGACCATTAGGCTGGGTTACGCAGTGGAGGGACACCCACCCTCGCAATCCACGTACACCATGTCAGGAGACATCTGCCAGTGTCGATCACAGACGAGATCCACGTCCTCACGCAACCCGTCCACCCCTCGGACTGGACCGACCTGGACACCAAGGCTGTCGATACCGCCCGCGTGCTCGCCGCCGACGCGGTTCAGAAGGTCGGCAACGGCCATCCCGGAACTGCAATGAGCTTGGCGCCGTTGGCATACACCCTCTTCCAGCGCGTCATGCGCCACGATCCTTCGGATGCAGAATGGGTCGGCCGTGACCGCTTCGTTCTTTCCTGTGGCCATTCGTCCTTGACGCTGTACACCCAGCTCTACCTGTCGGGCTACGGTCTCGAGCTCGCGGACCTCGAAGCTCTCCGCACGTGGGGCGCTTTGACCCCCGGCCACCCCGAGGTCGGCCACACCGTCGGCGTCGAGATGACCACGGGTCCGCTGGGCCAGGGCCTCGCCTCCGCAGTTGGTATGGCGATGGCTGCGCGCCGTGAGCGCGGGCTGTTCGATCCGGAGACCCCGGTCGGCTCCTCCCCCTTCGACCATCACATCTACGTGATCGCGTCCGACGGTGACATCGAAGAAGGCGTCACCTCCGAGGCGTCGTCCCTCGCCGGTGTCCAGGAACTGGGCAACCTCGTCGTCTTCTACGACGACAACAAGATCTCCATCGAGCACGACACCACCATCGCTCTCGGCGAAGACGTCGGAAAGCGCTACGAGGCGTACGGCTGGCACGTTCAGCACGTCGAGGGCGGCGAAAACGTCTCCGGCATTCTCGACGCAGTCGCTGCGGCCAAGGCCGTCGTCGATCGCCCGTCGATCATCCTTCTCCGCACCATCATCGGTTTCCCGGCTCCGAAGAAGATGAACACCGGCGACGTCCACGGTTCCGCCCTGGGTGCCGACGAGGTCGCTGCGGTCAAGGAAGCCCTCGGATTCGATCCGAGCAAGTCCTTCGACGTCGACGCCGACGCTTTGGCTCACGCCCGTGAGGTCGTCTCGCGCGGCGCCGACGCACGCAAGGCATGGCAGGTCGAGTTCGACGCGTGGGCTGCACGTGAGACCGAACGCAAGGAACTCTTCGACCGCCTGTTCGCCGGCGAATTCCCCGCCGGCTGGGCCGACGCTCTCCCGACCTACGAGGCCGACGCCAAGGGCGTTGCGACTCGCAAGGCCTCCGGTTCGGCACTCAACGCGCTCGGACCGATCCTGCCCGAACTGTGGGGCGGCTCCGCTGACCTCGCGGGCAGCAACAACACCACCATCAAGGGCGCAGATTCGTTCGGCCCGTTCTCCATCTCCACCAACGACTGGAATGCGCAGCCTTACGGCCGCACGCTCCACTTCGGCATCCGTGAGCATGCGATGGGCTCGATCCTCAACGGCATCGCGCTGCACGGCCCGACCCGCCCGTACGGCGGAACCTTCATGGTCTTCTCCGACTACATGCGTCCGGCCGTTCGCCTGGCTGCACTGATGAAGACTGCCGTCACCTACGTCTGGACCCACGACTCCATCGGTCTCGGCGAAGACGGCCCGACGCACCAGCCGGTCGAGCACCTGGCCGCACTGCGCGCCATCCCGAATCTCGCCGTCGTCCGCCCGGGTGACGCCAACGAGACCTCGTTCGCGTGGCAGGCAGCACTCGAGAACAAGACGGGACCGACCGCTCTGGCTCTCACCCGCCAGGACATCCCGGTTCTCGAAGGCACCAAGGAGAAGGCTGCCGAGGGCGTCAAGCGCGGCGCGTACGTTCTCGTCGACGCAGCCAACGGTTCGCCCGAGGTCATCTTGCTGGCCACCGGTTCCGAACTGCATCTGGCCACCGAGGCTCGTGAGACCCTCGAAGCTCAGGGCGTTGCAACCCGCGTCGTTTCCGTGCCCTGCCTCGACTGGTTCCTCGAGCAGGATCAGGCGTACCGCGACGAGGTCATTCCGCCCGCCGTCCGCGCACGCGTGTCCGTCGAAGCCGGCATCGCAATGCCGTGGTGGCGCATCCTCGGCGACGCCGGTCAGGCCGTCTCGCTCGAGCACTACGGCGCCTCCGCCGATTACAAGACCTTGTACCGGGAGTTCGGCATCACTGCCGACGCGACTGTCGAAGCCGCGCAGCGCTCCCTCGCAGCTGTGAAGGGATGATCTCGATGACACAGAACGTGAATACCGAAAAGCTCTCCGCTGCAGGCGTTTCCATTTGGCTCGACGACCTCTCGCGAGATCGCATCCAGTCCGGCAACCTGCAGAACCTCATCGACACGAAGTCGATCGTGGGCGTCACGACCAACCCGTCGATCTTCCAGGCAGCCCTTTCCAAGGGCTCGGCTTACGATGCTCAGGTTCGTGAGCTCGCACAGCGCGGCGCCGATGTCGACGCCACCATCACCGCGGTGACCACCGACGACGTCCGCGCTGCGTGCGACATCCTGGCTCCGCAGTTCGAGGCGTCGAACGGAGTCGACGGCCGCGTGTCCATCGAGGTCGATCCTCGCCTGGCACACGACACCGACGCCACCGTCGCGCAGGCGATCGAGCTGCACAAGATCGTCGATCGCCCGAACGTCCTGATCAAGATCCCCGCGACGCTGGCAGGCATTCCCGCCATCGCCAAGGTGATCGGCGAGGGCATCAGCGTCAACGTCACCTTGATCTTCTCGGTCGAGCGCTACGAAGCAGTCATGGGCGCATACCTCGAAGGTCTGGACACCGCCAAGGCTGCCGGCCGCGACATCTCGTCCATCGAGTCGGTCGCCTCGTTCTTCGTCTCCCGCGTGGATTCCGAGATCGACAACCGCCTCACGGCAATCGGCACGCCGGAAGCTATCGAGCTTCGCGGCAAGGCTGCACTCGCAAACGCTCGCCTGGCGTACAACGCCTACCAGCAGATCTTCGAGGTCCAGCCCCGCTTCCAGGCTCTCCTGGCAGACGGTGCCAAGGCTCAGCGTCCGCTGTGGGCGTCGACCGGCGTGAAGAACCCGGATTACCCGGACACGCTCTACGTCACCGAGTTGGTTGCACCCAACACCGTCAACACCATGCCGGAGAAGACGCTGGACGCTCTCGCCGACCACGGCGAGATAACGGGCGACACCATCTCGGGTACCGCTCAGGAATCACAGGCGGTCTTCGATCAGCTCGCCGCTGTCGGCATCGATCTTGCGGACGTGTTCACGGTCCTCGAAACCGAGGGCGTCGACAAGTTCGAGGTGTCCTGGAACGAGTTGCTCGACGCAACTGCCGAGCAGCTCCGCGCAGCAACCCAGAAGAGCTGAGCCTGTGAGCGATTCCGCGGCGGCATCAGATTGGGTGAATCCCCTTCGGGACAGCACCGACAAACGGCTTCCGCACATTGCGGGGCCCTGCGCCCTGGTGATTTTCGGTGTTACCGGCGACCTTGCCAGGCGCAAGCTCATGCCAGCCATCTACGACCTCGCCAACCGTGGACTGTTGCCGCCCGGATTCGCTCTGGTCGGGTTCGCCCGGCGTGACTGGACGGACGAGGACTTCGCGAACGTCGTCCTCGAAGCAGTCAAGGACGGTGCTCGCACCAAGTTCCGTCAGGACGTGTGGGAGCGGCTCGCCGAAGGCATCCGGTTCGTGGAGGGCAGTTTCGACGAGGCCGAGGCCTTCCAGCACCTGTCCGACACGTTGTCCACGCTCGACAACGAGCGTGGCATCGGCGGCAATCACGGCTTCTACCTCGCGATTCCGCCAAACGCATTCCCTCAGGTTCTCGAACAGCTGTCCGCCTCCGGTCTCGCGCAGGCCGAGGACGGTCAGTGGCGACGCGTGGTCATCGAGAAGCCGTTCGGTCACGACCTCGAGAGCGCTCGCGAACTGAACGCCGTCGTCAACAAGGTGTTCCCCGAGGACACGGTCTTCCGTATCGACCACTACCTCGGTAAGGAAACGGTCCAGAACATCCTGGCTCTGCGCTTCGCGAACCAGCTGTTCGATCCGATCTGGAACGCGCACTACGTCGACCACGTTCAGATCACGATGGCCGAGGACATCGGCCTCGGTGGACGCGCCGGGTACTACGACGGTATCGGCGCGGCCCGTGACGTGATCCAGAACCACCTGCTGCAATTGCTCGCGTTCACGGCGATGGAAGAACCCATCAGCTTCGAGCCGCTCAATCTGCAGGCGGAGAAGATCAAGGTCCTCTCTGCAACTCGCCTCGCAGAACCCCTCGACGAGACCACCGCCCGCGGCCAGTACGCGGGCGGCTGGCAGGGTGGGCTGCCGGTGGTCGGGCTCCTCGAAGAAGACGGCTTCGCAGCGGACTCCATCACGGAGACCTTTGCCGCCATCACCCTCGAGGTCGACACCCGCCGCTGGGCGGGTGTGCCGTTCTACCTGCGCACGGGCAAACGACTCGGCCGTCGCGTCACAGAGATCGCAGTGGTGTTCAAACGGGCACCACACCTGCCGTTCGACAAGACGATGACCGAAGACCTCGGCCAGAACGCTCTGGTCATCCGCGTGCAGCCCGACGAGGGCGTCACCATGCGGTTCGGCTCGAAGGTTCCCGGATCGAGCATGGAGGTCCGTGACGTCAACATGGACTTCTCGTACGGTCAGGCTTTCACCGAGTCGTCACCGGAGGCGTACGAGCGGCTCATTCTCGACGTGTTGCTCGGCGAGCCGTCCCTCTTCCCGGTGAATGCCGAAGTTGAATTGTCCTGGGAGATCCTCGATCCCGTCCTCGAACACTGGGCTGCCGGCGGTAAGCCGGAACCCTACGAGGCCGGAACGTGGGGACCACCGTCTGCGGACGAAATGATGCAACGCACCGGACGCGAATGGAGGCGACCCTAGTGATTCTCGATTTGCCGTCCACCACCACGGTCCAGGTCAGCAAGAAACTGGTCGAGGTACGTAAGACCGGCGGCGCTGTCACCTTGGGGCGAGTGTTGACGCTCGTCGTCTGCACCAGGGACACCGGGAACGCCGAAGAAGCCATCGAGGCTGCCAACGAAGCCAGCCGCGAGCACCCGTGCCGCGTCATCGTGCTTCTGCGTGGCGACGAGCAGAGTGAACCTCGGCTCGATGCTCAGATCCGTGTCGGCGGCGACGCCGGCGCCTCGGAGGTCGTGGTCCTGCGTCTCTACGGTCCGCTTGCGGATCACGAGAGCAGCGTCGTCATCCCGTTCCTGCTCCCCGACACCCCAGTAGTCGCGTGGTGGCCCCTCGAGGCACCCGAGATTCCGGCGAAGGACCCCGTCGGGAGGCTCGCGATACGGCGCATCACCGATGCGACCGGTGCCCCTGATCCGACGGCCACCATCAAGGGGCGACTCGCGTCGTACACCGCCGGTGACACCGATCTCGCTTGGAGTCGCGTCACCTACTGGCGCGCGCTGCTTGCGTCGGCTCTCGATCAACCGCCGCACGAGAAGATCACCTCCGCAGTGGTCTCCGGTCTCAAAACCGAACCGGCACTGGATATTCTCGCCGGTTGGCTGGCGGCCAAGATCGACGGTCCGGTCATTCGGCGTACGGGTGAGCTGACCGTCGAGCTGAAGCTCGAGACCCGCAGCATTTCCATCAGTCGCCCGCAGGAGGGCACGACTGCAACGTTGATCCGTACCGGTCAGCCCGACGCGCTGGTTTCTCTGGGTCGCCGAGAGACACGCGATTGCCTCGCCGAGGAATTGCGTCGACTCGATCCCGACGAGATCTACGAGGAAGCTCTGGCCGGATTGGAGAAGGTGACCTATGAGTGATGTTGTCGTAGAGAAGTTTTCCGACGCCGGCCAACTCGTCGATGCTGCTGCCGCACGCCTGGTCACGACCATCGTCGAGGCCCAGAAGGCTCGCGGGTTCGCATCCATCGTTCTGACCGGTGGCGGAACCGGGATCGCACTTCTCGAGAAGTTGCGGAATGCTCCCGGCGACATCGACTGGTCTCAGATAGACCTGTACTGGGGCGACGAGCGGTTCCTGCCGTCCGGCGATCCCGAGCGGAACGAAGTGCAGGCGCGAGAGGCGCTCCTCGATCACGTCCCGGTCGATCCCGACCGAGTACATGCGATGGCCGCATCCGACGGTATCTACGACGGTGATCCCCACGGTGCGGCGACGGCGTACGAACAACTGCTGGGCGCTCAGGCACACGGCAATCAGGTTCCGACGTTCGACGTGCACCTGCTCGGCATGGGTGGAGAAGGACACGTCAACTCGTTGTTCCCGCACACCGACGCCGTTCGCGAGGAAGCTCGTTTCGTTGTCGCGGTGACGGACTCCCCCAAGCCGCCACCGGTACGGATCACCCTGACGTTGCCCGCTGTTCGGCGTGCCAAAGAGGTCTGGCTGCTCGTATCCGGCGCAGCAAAGGCCGAGGCCGTTGCCGAAGCCGTTGGTGGTGCCTCGGCCGAGGACTGGCCGTCCGCCGGAGCCACCGGTTTGGTTGCGACGCGTTGGTTCCTCGATACAGACGCTGCCTCGCAGCTTCCGTGATCTGATTTTCACAGATCTGATTTTCACACCGGCCGGGAATCGTCTTCGGGCGATTCCCGGCCTGGTGGAAGGTCGACGACTTTCTCACAGCGGCGAGTTTCGATTACCCGCCGACTCCGGATCAAATGCGAATTTCCTTTTGACGGAACGGAACTCAATCCCGAGATCCCGTTCCTCCAACGGGCACTCTGCCCGACACAACGATTCATCTCTCCCCCTGTTTCGCTCCCCCGAGCAATTACTACCTTGGACGCCGCGGATCAAGGTTCGGTTCCGCAGATCGCCGTCGCTCTTGAACGAAGCAAACCGGACGGGAACAATCGAACAATGTCGTGGACACCGAATCCGGACGCTCTCCGCGGGCGAGTAGCTGTTGTCGCCGGGGCGACGAGGGGCGCCGGACGCGGAATCGCCGCAGCCTTGGGTGAGGCGGGTGCAACTGTCATCTGCACTGGTCGGAGCACATCTGCCGGGATACTTCAGTCGGACTACCCGCGCGGCGAGACCATCGAAGAGACTGCGGAACTTGTCACCGCACTGGGCGGCGTCGGAGTGCCGATTGCCGTCGATCACCTCAAGAGCAAACAAGTGGCTGATCTCGCCGAACGCTTGCGCGCCGACTACGGACACATCGACATCTTGGTCAACGACATCTGGGGCGCGGAATTGCTCAAGGGTGGGCCGGCGGAGTGGAACACACCGGTATGGGAACACGATCTGGACAAGGGCTTTCACATCTTGCGCCTGGCGATCGACACTCACATCACCACGTCGCATCACCTCCTGCCGCTGATGATCGATCGACCTGGTGGACTGGTCGTCGAAATAACCGACGGCACTACCGAATACAACGCGTCGAACTATCGCATCTCGGTGTTCTACGACTTGGCGAAAGTATCGGTGAACCGGCTCGCCTTTTCGCAAGGCCACGAATTGGCCCCGTTCGGATGTACTGCCGTCGCCATCACTCCGGGGTTCCTGCGATCGGAGATGATGCTCGACAATTTTGGTGTCGGCGAATCGAATTGGCGTGACGCGCTGTTGCCGAATCGGGATGGTCCGACTGCGCCACCGGATTTCGCACGCTCCGAGTCACCGAGATTCATCGGACGTGCGATCGCGGCCCTCGCCGCCGATCCGAACCGCAAGCGATGGAATCAGCGATCTGTCAGTTCCGGCGAACTCGGAACCGACTACGGGTTCACCGACGCCGACGGGAGCCAACCCGATTTTTGGCGGACCAACTGAATCCGACTGCGATTAGGATCCGAGCATGGCCGAATTCGCGACGATCGACGGATACATCGCGTCGTTTCCCGCCGACGTGCAACCAGCCCTCGAAAGCATCCGCGAGACGATTCACAACACGGTTCCAGGCCTCGATGAAACCATCAGCTATCAGATGCCGACCATGACGGTGAACGGCAAGAACCTGGTTCATTTCGCAGGCTGGAAACACCACATCTCGATGTACCCACTGCCGGCGGGTGACGCAGAGTTCGAGAAGTCCGTCGACCCGTACCGATCCGCGAAATCAACCGTGAAGTTCCCGCTGAACAAACCGATCCCCCTCGATCTCGTGGCTCGGATCGTCGAATTGCTCGCGCAGCGCCACTAGCCTCAGTTCCGGTCGGAGCCTTGTGAGAACGTATGGCCGTGCAGAGACAACCCATCCGCCGCATCAAGGCCGGGCCATCGTCGGGCGCTGACGTAGGCAGTTGGCCGATGACGGTTCCTGCGGTCGCGCAGATCGTTGAGGACGGTCTCGAACTTCCACCGGGTGTCACGATTTTGGTCGGCGAAAACGGAGCCGGGAAGTCGACCGTCATCGAAATTCTTGCCGCCGTTCTCGGGCTCAATGCCGAAGGCGGGTCGACCAATACGCGGCATCAGACCCGATCGAGTGAACCGGGCGGCCTCGGCCTTCTGGTCGAGCGGAGCCCCGGCGCGTCGAAATGGGCGTACTACCTTCGGGACGAAACCTTGCACGGGTTGTACACGTACCTGGAGGACAACCCCAATCTCCGGCACCCTGAACCGCAGTATCATCAGCTTTCCCATGGAGAAGCGCTGCTCGAGATCTTGTCGTCGAGGACCTCCGACGGCGGGTTCTATCTCATCGACGAACCCGATGCCGCCCTCTCCTTCCAAGGAACGTTGACGCTCGCCGCGTTGCTCGGTGAGCTGGTGGACTCCGGCGCACAGGCAGTGATCGCGTCGCACTCGCCGATCATCGCGGCGCTCCCGAACGCCAACCTGCTCGAGATCGGCGAATGGGGAATCAGAACCGCAGGATGGGAAGACCTCGATCTCGTCTCGAACTGGCGACGGTTCCTTCACGACCCACAGACGTACCTGCGCCACCTGATCTAACCTGGAACTCCACCCCCCAGGAGGCCTCCATGGCATACGACAAAGCGCTAGCTGAGCGTATCCGCGACGCGCTCTCGGGCGAGGACGACGTCGAGGAAGTAAAGATGTTCGGTGGCCTGAGTTTCATGGTCAACGGGAAGCTGGCCGCCAGCGCGAACTCACACGGCAACATCATGGTTCGTTGTGCCCCCGATCGTGTCGACGAGCTTCTGACGCACAAGGGTGCAAGTTGGCCCGAGATGCGGGGTAAGCCGATGAGCAAGGGATGGATCGTCGTCGACCGAACCGGAACGAGTTCGAACGTCGAATTCAATGCGTGGATCAAGGAAGCGCTGGACTTCGTTCACTGACTGGTACTGCCGGTTCGATCAATTTCGGTCGATTCGGCAAAAGTGAACTGGGCGGCCCTTAGACTCCGGAAAAGCATTGGATTGGGCGCCTCGACGCCGCGGAGGAAAGGTGGTCCGTCCCGTGACGTTCACACCCAATCAGCCGGATCACCAACGCGCCTTCGGCTTTCAGCCGCCGACGACCCGCGCAATTCCCTCCCTCATGCCCGACCGTTTCGGACCGAATCTCGTCGGATCGTTGTGGGCGTGCGCCGGAATCGTCGCCGGCAGCCTCGGCCCGTGGACGTCGTCTTCCGCCCTCGACCACAGTGGTATCGACGAATGCGGGGCGATCACTCTCGTCCTCGCGATGTGCGCGGTCACTGCACTGATCGCGATCATGGTCCGCGACGTCACCCCCGAGATGAAAAATCACTGCACCGGACCGCTGGTGGGGATCGCTGTCTTGATCGTTGCCGTCGGAAACGCCGCGGCCATCGTGGGACGTAGTCCCGAGGTCACCTGGCCGTCCATCGGGTGGGGACTGTGGGTGGTCATCGCGTCCGCAGTGATCCTGTGCATCACGTCGTCGACCGTCGCGCACATGATCAGGTTTCAGGCAGCAATGATCACAAGGTCTTGATCAACCCGCCGTCGATCACGAAATCCGCGCCTGTCACGTTCCCCGCACGATCGCTGGCGAGGAACAACACCAGGTCGGCAACCTCTTCGGGGAAGGTGAACCGCCCAGTCTCGGCGCCGGCCGCGGCGCTTTCGACGATGTCGTCGGCGGCTGATCCACTCGCCTTCGCCAACGTCGATGCCACACCGTGCTTGCCTAGCCACAACTCCGTTTGCACCGGCCCAGGACTGACGGTGTTGACGCGGATCCCTTTCCCGCCCAGCTCTTTCGACAACGACTTCGAGAAGTTGGTCAGCGCTGCTTTGGCGGCGCTGTAGTCGATCACCGTGGGGTCGGGCAGGAAGGCGTTGACCGAACTGATCGTCACGATGCTCCCGCCGCCTCGGCGGATCAACTCCGGTAACGCGGCGCGAACCGTGCGCACAGCCGACAAGAACGTCAGATTGAACGACGACGCCCACTCGTCGTCCGTGATACTTGCGAAACCACTGGTTCTCGGAGTGACAGCACCGACGTTGTTGACCAGGATGTCGATGCCGCCCCGTCCTGCTGCGACCTCGAGCAGTCGAGTTGAGCCTTCGGCACTCGCCAAATCGACCGCAACAAACGTGACGGCGCCTCCGGACTGCAGCGATTCGAGTTCAGGTGAGAGCGTCCGAGAGCCGGCGACAACATGGACGCCCTCGGCGACCAACGCCCGCGTGACAGCCAGTCCGATACCCTTTCCCGCGCCGGTCACCACGGCGGTTCGCCCGTCCAATTTCAGATCCACTGCGGTCCCCGTTCGGTCCTGCGCGCAGCGGGAGATGTGCGTGCGACAGCCCTAGAGTCGCCGCACGCACACCGTGGTAAACCTGCCGGCCTATCCGCTGTCACACCTAGCCACTGTTACACCTAGCCACTGTTGCGAAGTGCAGTCGCCAGGCCGTTCATCGTCAGCTGGATGCCCCGACGCACCTGGTCGCTCTCGTCGCCGGACCGGTATCGACGGATCAGCTCGACCTGTAGATGGTTGAGAGGTTCGAGGTACGGGAACCGGTTGTGGACCGAACGCTCGAGGCCCGAGTTGTCGGCAAAGAGGTTCTCGTTTCCCGTGATTGCCTTGTACATGCGAATTGTGCGTTCGTGCTCGTCGGTGATCATTCCGAAGACTCGATCGCGTAGTTCTGCGTCGGGGACGAGGTCCGCGTAGCGAGCCGCCAAACCGAGGTCCGACTTCGACATCACCATGGCCATGTTCGAGAGCACGGTTCGGAAGAACGGCCACTTCTCGTACAGGGCCGTCAACGTGGCAAGCCGACTGTCGTCTCCGTCGATCCATCGTTCGAACGCGGCACCGGTGCCGTACCAACCCGGAAGCATCACGCGAGACTGACTCCACGAGAGCACCCAGGGAATTGCACGCAGGTCGGAGATCGCCTTGGTCTGCTTGCGAGAGGCAGGGCGAGAACCGATGTTGAGTGCCCCGATCTCGGCGACCGGTGTGGACGCTTCGAAGTACTGCACGAATCCTGGTGTGTCGTGCACCAGTTCGCTGTACGCGGTGCGGGCGAGGGCGGCAAGCTCGTCCAATACTGCATAGGCCGCGTCTGCATCGCTGCCGAGACCTTCGACGTCGAGCAACGTCGACTCGATAGTCGCTGCAATCAGTGTTTCGAGGTTGCGATGCGCGAGGCGCGGTTCGGCGTACTTGGCGGCAATCACCTCACCCTGCTCGGTGATTCGCAAAGAACCAGCGACTGCACCGGGAGGCTGAGCCAGAATCGCTTCGTAGCTCGGTCCGCCGCCACGTCCGACCGTTCCACCGCGGCCGTGGAAGAGTCGCAATCTGATTCCGCTCTTACGCGCGGCATCGACAAGGTCGAGCTCGGCACGGTACAGCGCCCAGTTGGCAGCTAAATAGCCACCGTCCTTGTTGGAATCGGAGTACCCGAGCATCACTTCCTGACTGTCACCGCGGGATCGGACGATCGCACGGTAGATCGGGATGTCGAGCGTCGCCAGCAGTGTGTCGGCGCCGCCCTGCAGATCCTCGATCGTCTCGAACAACGGAACGATGCCGATCGGGCAGGAGGGTTCGCTGCCGACGCCGGGATCGAGCACCCCGACCTCTTTGAGCAGCACTGCGGCCTCGAGCATGTCACTGACCGAGGTACACATGCTGATGATGTAGTTGGGTACCGCACCCGCTCCGAGAACCCGCACTGCCTTCGCGCCGGCTGCCATGATGGCCAGTTCCTTGGTGGTCAATTCACTGAACTCGGCGTCCGGTGAAGTCAGCGGTCGCCTCGTGGTCAGCTCGGCCGACAACAATTCCACTCGCTCGGCCTCCGGCAAGGACGCGTAGTCCGGGTGAACGCCGGCCCACGCCAGAAGTTCTGCGACGACGCTTTCGTGAACCTCGGAGTTCTGCCGCATGTCCAGGCCGGACAGGTGAAAGCCGAACACCTCCACCGCTTCTCGGAGCCGATCGAGTCGATCGTCGGCAATGGTCTCATCGCCGAAACGACGCAGCGAGGTGTCGATGATTCCGAGATCCCGCTGTAGTTGTGCCGGATCGGTGTACGCCTCGAGACCGTCATCGGAACCGTGAGCGGGCAACTCCCCCAGCACCGACAATGCGGTGGCGCTCAATCGCCCACGGATACCACGAATCGCGCGACGGTACGGCTCGTCGGCCCGGAATGCCGAATCGTCGCCGGAAGTGGACGCCAGCAGATCGAGTTCGGGCGTGACGGAAACCAGCCGCGCCGACATCGACAGTTCACGCTCGAGATGTTCGAGTTCCTCGAGGTGATGCTCGAGAGCAGTCGCCGCAGCGCGCGACGTGGCGCGCTGGACGATTTCGCCGGTCACGTACGGATTGCCGTCTCGGTCACCGCCGATCCACGAACCCGGCCTCAGGATCGGTTCCGGCAGGAGCCCGGCGTCCGGCCAACGAGTGCGCAGAGCTTTGCGAACCTCGGCGTTGATCTTCGGAATCACCTCGAACAACGCTGCGTCGTAGTAGCGCAGGCCTACCTCGATTTCATCCTGGATGCGGAGGCGGCTGAGCCGGATCAGAGCCGTCTGCCACAGGGTCAGGATCTGACGGCGCAATTGCAGATCGACATCAGCGGTTTCTGCGACGCTCAGCGCCGTGCGCTCGCGGTATCGCATCAACTCAGTGATCCGACTCTGCGTCTCGAACACCGTACGGCGTCGAGTCTCCGTCGGGTGAGCGGTGATGACGGGTGAGACCAGGGCACCCCGAAGCGCTTCTTCGACGGTGGCCGAATCGATATCGGCTGCATCAAGTTTGGTGTACGTGGCCGCGAGAGTGCTGTCGCGGGGCGGTTCCCCCGCGTTGACGTGGATGGCCCGTCGACGCTCGCGATGGATGTCCTCGGCCAGGTTGGCGAGCAGTGCGAAGTGACTGAACGCCCGGATGACGGGAATGGCGTCGTCCGTACTGATTTCGGCGAACAGCGACACCAGTTCGGCGCGATCGATCTCCGAACGACGGACTCGGAACGACTCGACACGGGCTCGCTCGACCAGATCGAACACATTGTCGCCGGCTTGCTCTCGCACTATTTGTCCGAGTATTCCGCCGAGAAGCCGGATGTCTTCGCGCAGCGGCTCGGTGGCCTCTCGCGGTGTTTCTCGATGCGACGCGGTTTCAGTCATCACACAATTATCGACCGAAACAAAGAACCCCGCTCGATAGGCGGGGTTCCGTGTCTGAAATTCGTGGGTGAGGTATTAACGACTGTACGAGCCGACAATCAGGCGAACTTGATCTCCAGGCCGATGCCGACGATCGAAATGAGCCAGATCAACGCGGTGAAGACCGTCAACCGGTCGAGGTTCTTCTCGACAACAGTCGATCCGGACAGGCTGGACTGGACACCGCCACCGAACAGACTCGACAAACCGCCGCCCTTACCGCGATGCAGGAGCACCAAGGCGATGAGGAGCAAGCTGGTGATGACCAGCAGGATATCCAGGAACAGTTTCATGTCTGTCTACGTCCACCAATCCAATAGGGACAACTACAACCGGTAACACCATACAGGCGCGCACAGATAGCCTGACCACATACCCGCCTTGCACACACCTCTGCACCCGGCCAGGCACGACTCTTGGTCAGTGGCATCGATCACACCGTCGAGATACCGATTCAGTAGTTTTTCAGTTGATGCGACTCTACCTCCGAAAGGCCCGTTCCATGCTTTCCGACACTGCCCTGCCCGACACTGCCCTGCCCGACACTGCCCTGCCCGACACTCCACGTCTGGCTTCGATTCACAACTTCCGCGATGTGGCCGGCCACGGGTACGTCACGACCAGTGGACAGGCGATGAGCCGAGGAGTCTTCTACCGCGCAAACGTTCTGACACCCTCGCCCGAGGATCTCGCAATCGTGGAATCGCTGGGGCTGACAGCCGTCTACGACGTTCGATCCGAAACCGAAGCGAACGAAACTCCCGACATCGTGCCAGCTCCGGCGATGTACGCCCACATTCCCATCCTGTCCGGCAACATCCACGCCGAAGCAATGGCTCTCCGAACAGCTGACGCTGCAACAGCTTTCATGCAGAACATCAATCGTAGTTTTGTCGCGGATCCCGTCACTCGGAACGGATTCTCGCAGTTGTTCGCCGCCCTGGCGACCACCGAGGGGCCGCAGCTCTTCCACTGCACGGCGGGCAAGGACCGAACAGGTTGGGCGGCAGCACTACTGCAGACACTCGCCGGTGTGCCGCACGAAACGATCACGGCGGACTACCTGCTCACGAACACGTACTCGGCCGAGTACATCGATGCAACAGTCGCGAAGATCGCCGCTGCCACAGATGCAGACAAGGGCGAGGTCATCCGATTGCTGCTTTCCGTCGACGCGAGTTACCTGGGCGCCGCCTTCGAAGAGGTGGAGCACCACTACGGGACCGTCGAGAACTATCTGACCGCCGGGTTGGAGCTTGCTCCCGAACTCGTCGGCGCTTTGGAAACCAAACTCGTGAGCTGATCCGGCGAATCAAAAAACTGCGGGTGTGTGACCTACTCGGTCACACACCCGCAGTTTCAGCGTCATGCAGTTTCAGCTCACGACCCGATCACGGGAGTGGACCGCCTGCAGCGATCGCAGACAGTGTCGCGAACTCGTCAGCCTTGAGTGACGCGCCGCCGACAAGAGCACCGTCGACGTCGGTCTGGCCGACGATCTCTCCGACGTTCTTGGAGCTGACGCTACCGCCGTACAGGACGCGAACGCCGGCTGCGACCTCGGCGTCGGCAAGTTCGGCGACTGTTGCTCGCACCGCAGCGCACACTTCCTGTGCATCTGCGGCAGAAGCGACACGGCCGGTGCCGATGGCCCAGACAGGCTCGTACGCGATGACGATCTTGGAGATCTCCTCCGCGCTCAGGCCCGCCAACGAACCCTTGAGTTGGTCGACGTTGTAGGCGACGTGCTCGCCCGCTTCGCGGATCTCGAGGCCTTCGCCGATGCACACGATCGGCGTAAGGCCGTTCTTGAGAGCAGCCTTCGTCTTCGCGAGGACGGTCTCGTTGGTCTCACCGTGAAGGGTGCGACGCTCCGAGTGACCGACCACGACGAAGGTGCATCCGAGCTTGGCCAGCATGGAGCCGCTGATCTCGCCCGTGAACGCACCCGAGTCATGAGCCGAGACATCCTGCGCGCCGTAGGTGAGGAGGAGCTTGTCGCCCTCGATCAGCGTCTGGACGCTTCGGATGTCGGTGAACGGCGGGATAACCGTGACGTCCACTTTGTCGAAGTACTTCGCAGGCAAGGAGAAAGCGATCTTCTGCACCAGGGCGATAGCCTCGAGGTGGTTCAGATTCATCTTCCAGTTGCCGGCGATCAACGGCTTACGTGCCATGTCGGATCAGCCTTCCAGTACTGCGATGCCGGGCAGCTCTTTACCCTCGAGGTACTCGAGGGAAGCGCCACCACCGGTGGAAATGTGCGAGAAGCCCTCGTCCGGGATACCGAGCTGACGAACGGCTGCTGCGGAGTCGCCGCCGCCGACGACGCTGAAGGCACCCTTCTCGGTCGCCTCCACGATTGCCTCGGCGACACCGCGGGTGCCTGCCTCGAACTTCGGGAACTCGAACACGCCCATCGGGCCGTTCCAGAACACGGTCTTGGCGCCGGTCAGGATCGCGGCAAAGCGCTTGACCGACTCCGGTCCGATGTCCAGACCCATCCAACCGTCGGGAATCTCGTCGAACGGAACGATCTTCGACTCGGCATCGGCCGAGAAGGAGTCCGCGACAACAACATCCTGAGGGATGTGGATGACGTCGGCGTACCGGTCGAGGAGATCCTTGCAGGTCCCGATCATGGACTCTTCGCACAGCGAATTGCCCACGGACACACCCTGAGCCGCGAGGAACGTGTAGAACATTCCGCCGCCGATCACCAGAGTGTCGACCTTCGGTGCCAGTGCCTCGATGACGGCCAGCTTGTCCGAGACCTTGGAGCCGCCGAGCACCACCGCGTACGGACGCGCTGCGTCCTGTGTGAGCTTGGCGAGCACCTCGACCTCGGCGCCGACGAGGTAACCCGCGTAGTGCGGGAGCAGCTTCGCGACGTCGAAGACCGACGCCTGCTTGCGGTGAACAACACCGAATCCGTCGGAGACGAATGCGCCGTCGTCACCGACCAGCTCGACGAGAGCCTTGGCGAGCTTGACCCGCTCGGCTTCGTCCTTGCTGGTCTCGCGAGGGTCGAAACGGATGTTCTCGAGCATCAGGACGTCACCGTCGGTGAGTCCTTCGGAACGAGCCAGCGCGTCCTGTCCCACGACGTCACCGGCGAGTTGCACGTTGCGACCGAGGATTTCGGCCAACTTCGCGGCAACCGGTGCGAGGGAGAACTTGGGATCGGGCTGACCGTCGGGGCGCCCGAGGTGCGCGGTCACGATGACCTTCGCTCCACCCTCGGCAAGTGCCCGCAGGGTGGGAGCGGACGCGACGATGCGGCCCGGGTCCGTGATTTCTCCGCCATCCAACGGGACGTTGAGGTCGGAACGCACCAGTACGGTGCGCCCCTCGACCCCAGCGTCCAGCAGATCCTTCAGCGTCTGAACTGCCACTGTTATCGAAACTCCGCTCAGAGAGACTTGGCGACGAGGCCGATGAGGTCGGCGAGGCGGTTGGAGTAGCCCCACTCGTTGTCGTACCAGGAAACGATCTTGACCTGGTCGTCGATGACCTTCGTCAGACCCGAGTCGAAGATCGACGAGTGCGGGTCGGTGACGATGTCCGAGGAGACGATCGGTGCGTCGGTGTACTTCAGGATGCCCTTGAGGGGTCCTTCGGCAGCAGCCTTCATCGCGGCGTTGATCTCGTCGGCGGTGGCCGACTTCTTCAGGTTCGCGGTGAGGTCGGTGACCGAGCCCGTGGGGATCGGCACGCGCAGTGCGTAGCCGTCGAGCTTGCCGAGCAGCTGCGGGAGGACCAGGCCGATTGCCTTGGCTGCACCGGTGCCGGTGGGAACGATGTTGAGGGCGGCTGCGCGGGCGCGACGGAGGTCTGCGTGCGGAGCGTCCTGCAGGTTCTGATCCTGGGTGTACGCGTGGATCGTGGTCATCAGACCCTTGACGATGCCGAACTCGTCGTCGAGAACCTTGGCGATGGGGCCGAGGCAGTTGGTGGTGCACGACGCGTTGGAGATGATGTTCTGGCTGCCGTCGTACTTGTCGTCGTTGACGCCCATGACGATGGTGATGTCTTCACCCTTGGCCGGAGCCGAGATGATGACCTTCTTGGCGCCGGCTTCGAGGTGTCCCTTGGCCTTTGCGGCGTCGGTGAAGATGCCGGTGGACTCGACGACGACGTCGACGCCCAACTCGCCCCAGGGAAGTTCGTTCAACGGGCCGCGGTGTGCGAGGGCCTTGATGCGCTGATCGCCGACAACGATCGTGTCGTCACCGTCGAGCGACACGTCGTACGGCAAACGGCCGAGGATGGAGTCGTACTTCAGCAGGTGAGCGAGCGTCGCATTGTCAGTCAGGTCGTTGACTGCCACGATCTCGATATCGGTGGTTCCGAGCGCCTTCTGCGCATCCACCGCCCTGAAGAAGTTACGTCCGATACGGCCGAAACCGTTTACGCCAACCCGGACAGTCACAATTCGCTCCTTTGACCATGATTCTGGTGTGCAACTTGACCCACGCATACTCCGAATCCGTGTGTGCACGACGCGGACGTGGGGTTCATCGGTCGATGTGACTCATACCCTAATGCGCGTGGCCCGAACGTGCGCAGCCCACCCTGACGGAGGGCAGGTCACCCCTCTTCGAGTAGCTCCGCATTCACTGCCGATTCGGTGTCGGGTATGCCCGTTTCCTTTGCCTTGCGATCAGCCATGGACAGCAGGCGACGGATACGTCCGGCAACGGCGTCCTTGGTCATCGGCGGGTCCGCCAACTGGCCCAGTTCCTCGAGGGACGCCTGTCGATGCTCGACGCGCAGTGCGCCCGCCGCGGCGAGGTGATCGGGCACGTCCTCGCCGAGGATCTCCAACGCACGCTCGACGCGTGCAGCAGCGGCAACGGCAGCGCGAGCCGAGCGTCGCAGGTTCGCGTCGTCGAAATTGGCGAGGCGATTGGCGGTGGCGCGGACCTCGCGTCGCATCCGTCGCTCCTCCCACACCAGACGCGTGTCCTGGGCTCCCATGCGCGTCAGGAGATCGCCGATGGCCTCGCCGTCGCGGATCACCACACGATCCGTTCCGCGAACCTCACGTGCCTTTGCCGAGATCCCGAGACGCCGCGCAGCTCCGACCAATGCCAGTGCGGCTTCCGGGCCCGGGCAGCTCACTTCGAGCGCCGACGAACGGCCGGGTTCGGTCAGGGAACCGTGCGCGAGGAACGCTCCGCGCCAAGCTGCTTCGGCGTCGCCGACACTTCCGCCGACCACCTGCGCAGGCAGGCCGCGAACCGGGCGTCCGCGAAGATCGAGTAGTCCCGTCTGGCGGGCGAGCGCCTCACCTTCCTTCGCCACACGCACGATGTAGCGAGCGGACTTACGAAGTCCGCCTGCACTGAGTACGTGAACGTCGGCGCTGTAAGTGAACAGGTCGAAGATCTCCCGGCGCAGACGTCGCGCCGTGGAGCCCAGATCGACCTCCGCTTCGACGACCACCCGGCCGCCGACTATGTGGAGTCCACCGGCAAAGCGCAGCAACGCGGAGACCTCTGCCTTGCGGCAGCTGACCTGAGTCACCACTAACCGGCTCAGTTCGTCCTTGACCTCCGCTGTCATTGCCACGAAGCGTTCTCCCTCTGTTCTTCGGAATACTGTTCTTGCCGGGAAGGCTGGTCTTGCCGGGAACGCTGTGTCGAATCCCTCACTGCCGCACTGCTCGACAGTTCGGCCAACACGTCGGCCAGTTTTGCCGGATCGTGTACATGCGCTGCGCCCGGTGAGGTGTCCGCGACTTCCGCGTACCTCACTTCGGCCGAAAATTGATCCGCCGCACGCTGCAGATGTTCACGTTCGCGCCCGGCCGGTACCGACGCCGAGTCGACCACTACGTAGTCGACCCGGAAATCGGGCACGTGTTGGGAGAGTACGTGCAGGTGACGCTCTGCGGAGAATCCGGCTGTCTCCCCCGGCTCGGGGGCGAGATTGAGCACCAGCACTTTTCGAGCCTTCGTCGACGAGAGTGATTCGACGAGTTCGGGTACCAGGACGTGCGGGATCACGCTCGAGAACCACGATCCGGGTCCGAGGACCACGAGATCGGCACGATCGATCGCGGTCACGGCGTCGGGGCACGCGGGAGGATTGGACGGGAGCAGTCTCACGCGCCGGACCTTGCCCGGCGTCGTCGCGACGGCAACCTGTCCACGAATGCAGCGGCTGACGCGGGGGTCCTCTTCGAGTCCTTGAACGTCGGCTTCGATCTCGAGCGCGATCGGCGACATCGGCAACACACGGCCGCGGATTCGCAGCAGTCGCGCCATCTCGTCGAGCGCGACCACTGGATCACCGAGCACCTCGGTGAGGCCGGCCAGGATGAGATTGCCCACCGAGTGCCCGGCGAGCGCGCCGACCCCGCCGAAGCGATGCTGGATGGTCCGCGTCCAGTCGACTATCTCGGGTTCGTCGGACGCCAGAGCCGCCAGCGCCATCCGTAGGTCGCCGGGCGGGATGACGCCGAGCTCGGCGCGCAGCCGGCCCGAGGAACCACCGTCGTCGGCGACCGTGACCACCGCGGTGACGTCGACAGTCAGGCGTCTGACGGCTTGGAGGGTGGCGAACAATCCGTGCCCGCCGCCCAGAGCGACGATGGCCGGCCCCTCGAGTGCTTCCGGCGAGCGCTGTGTCGGTTCACTCATTCGCGCCCCAGATCCCGGTGCACGATGCTGACCGAGATGTCTTCCTCGGAACCCAGACGCCTCGCGAGAGCTTCGGACATGGCCACGCTGCGGTGCTTACCGCCGGTGCACCCGACCGCAATTGTCATGTAGCGCTTTCCTTCTCGTCGATATCCAGCGATCGTCAAATCCACCAGATGACGGTAGGTGTCGAGATAGTCTTCGGCGCCCTCTCGGGACAACACGTAGTCGCGGACGTCGGCATCTTGACCGGTGTGCGGACGAAGTTCGGGGATCCAGTGGGGATTGGGCAGGAATCGAACGTCACAGACGAGATCGGCATCCATCGGCAGGCCGTACTTGAATCCGAACGACTGAACCGTCACCTTCATCGTGCGGTTTGCATCGTTCCCGAACGCGGTTTCGATCTTCTGACGCAGCTGATGAGCCTTCAACGCCGACGTGTCGATGACCAGATCGGCGGCCGCCTTCACCACGGCCAACTGCCGACGCTCGGCTGCGATCCCCTCGGACAACGTGCCGTCGATGCCGTCGTTCTGCAAGGGATGGCTGCGGCGCACCTGTTCGAACCGCCGGATCAACACGTCGTCCGATGCTTCGAGGTAGAGCACCCGGGTGTGGATCGGTTCCGCCTCGAGTTCGGTGAGCACCCAACCGAGGTCTCCGGTGAAGAGTCGACTTCGCACGTCGATCACGACGGCGAGACGATCGACCGGCGGATCGGAGGTCAAGCTCAGACCGACCATCCGGGAAATCAGCTCAGGTGGCAAATTGTCCGCGACATACCAGCCGAGGTCTTCGAGCACCTTGGCCGCGGTACTCAAACCTGCTCCGGACAATCCCGTCACCAGCAGGAAATCCATCGTTCGACTGTCTTTGGCGCTGTCGGTAGTCACTGTGCACTCGGCCCCGTCGTCGGCATGGACAATTCTCGCGACTCGGAGCCCTCGTCACCGCTACCGGATTCAGCGCTGGGCGCGTCAGCAGACGTAACAGATGATTCGGATTCCGTGTCCAGCTCATCATCCCCTACCGCGGCGGGCAGCGCTCGAGCTTCAGCACCCGCATCGGCCGCAGCCGAATCCGTTCCCAGTGCGGCCAGAACTGCTGTGGCGGTGGTCTCACCGATACCAGGGACCTGCATGATCTCCTCGACCGTTGCCGTTTTCAGCTTCGCCACGGAACCGAAGTGAGCCACCAGAGCGGTACGACGGGTTTCACCGAGCCCCTTGACCGAGTCCAACGCCGAAGCCGTCATGCGCCTCGAGCGCTTGCTGCGATGGAAGGTGATCGCGAAGCGGTGAGCTTCGTCGCGGATGCGCTGCAGTAGGTACAGCGACTCACTCGTTCGGGGAAGGATCACCGGATCTTCCTCGCCCGGCACCCATACCTCTTCGAGGCGCTTGGCCAACCCGACCACCGCGACGTCGGTGACCCCCAACTCGTCGAGGACAGCAGCTGCCGCCGTGACCTGAGGGGCGCCGCCGTCCACGACGAACAGATTGGGTGGATACGCGAAGCGCCGAGGCCGACCGGTGGCCGGGTCGATCGCCGCTTCGGGAGCGAGATCCCCGCCGTCCGCGTCCATGGTCGACGCCGAGGCCGCCAGAACGCCCAGGTCGCGGTTGTGGCGCAGGAACCGCCTGCGGGTGATCTCGGCGATACTCGCCACGTCGTCGGAATGACCGTCGCCGGCAGCTTCCTTGATCGCGTAGTGCCGGTAGTCCGACTTGCGCGGGAGCCCGTCCTCGAACACGACCAGTGACGCCACGACGTCGGTTCCCTGGACGTGACTGATGTCGATACATTCGATTCGTAGCGGAGCCGAATCCAGGTCCAGCGCTTCTTGAATGCCCTGCAGCGCCGCTGATCGTGAAGTGAAATCCCCGGCGCGCTTCAGCTTGTGCTGCGCCAGAGCCTCTTTCGCGTTTCGCTGGACTGTTTCGGCGAGGTCCTTCTTGTCGCCGCGTTGCGGAACCCGCAGTTGCACTTGCGATCCCCGAAGCTCGCTCAACCACGCCTGGATCTCGGTCGCGTTTGCCGGCAGAACCGGCACCAGAACTTCCTTGGGTACGGCACTGATCCCGGCCCCGGAGCCCGCTCCCGGGTCGAGGGCCGCCTGCTCGCCGTAGAACTGCGTGAGGAACTGTTCGACCAGAATCGGCAGGTCCGACTCGGCGTCGAGCGCAGCCCAGTCGATGGCGTCGCCTGCCTTCTCCACGACCCATCCACGCTGACCGCGCACTCGTCCGCCGCGCACGTGGAACACCTGGACAGCGGCCTCGAGATCATCGGTGGCAAAAGCGACGAGATCGGCGTCGGTGCCGTCACCGAGCACCACTGCCTGCTTCTCGAGTGCCTTACGCAAGGCTCCGATGTCGTCGCGCAGACGAGCTGCGGTCTCGAAGTCGAGATCCTCGGAAGCCTGCTGCATGCGCTTCTCGAGGTCTTTGACCAGCTTGTCGGTGCGGCCGGCGAGGAAGTCACAGAAATCTTCGACGATCTGTCGATGCTCGATGGCACTGACGCGGCCGACGCAGGGCGCCGAGCACTTGTCGATGTAGCCGAGCAGACACGGACGGCCGATCTGGTTGTGCCGTTTGAAGACTCCGGACGAGCACGTTCGTGCGGGAAAGACTCGTAGCAGCAGATCGAGAGTTTCGCGGATCGCCCAGGCATGGGAGTAGGGACCGAAGTACCGGACGCCCTTGCGCCGCGGACCGCGGTAGACGAACAACCGCGGGAACTCTTCGTTGAGCGTCACAGCGAGAACCGGATATGTCTTGTCGTCGCGGTACCGCACGTTGAACCGCGGATCGAATTCCTTGATCCAGTTGTACTCGAGCTGAAGCGCTTCGACTTCGGTACTGACGACGGTCCACTCGACGCTGCCGGCAGTGGTCACCATCTGCCGCGTACGGGGATGAAGCGTCGTGACGTCCGCGAAGTACGAGTTCAAACGTGAACGGAGGCTTTTCGCCTTTCCGACGTAAATGACCCGACCATGCGGATCACGAAATTTGTAGACGCCCGGCGCGGCCGGAATGGTTCCGGTAGCGGGGCGGTAAGTCGAGGGATCCGGCACGGTTTCAGGTTAGTCGCCGCCACCGACCGACTCGGAAACGCGCAGGATGCGGGCACCGAACCGGCCGGAAGACGTCAGTTGCTCTTGTGCGCGACCGGTGCGTAGCGGTCGGCGAGTTCGCGGAACTTACCGACCGTGTCGACGGCGTACTCGCGGTCGTTGGACTGGATCGCCATCACTGCCATGTACTCGTCGTCGGGCAATTCGATGCGTGCCCAGGCGGCGCCGTCGGGGAACGAGAGCCCCTCGAACAGATCCCAGTCGACGATCTTCTCGCCCAGGATGTTTCGTACGGCGATTCCCTGCTTACCCACCTTGACCCGAGGCCGGGTCAACATCAGTACACCGAGAGCAAGAACGGTGCCGATGCCTGCCATCGCAATTTGGTCCGCGGCGCGGAAGTACACGCCGGTGGACCCCTGACGGAGCAGGAGCGCAAGTGTGACGTGAACGATCACCAGAAGGACAGCGACGCCGATCGCGTACCGCGTCGACTTACGCGGTGAGGCGATCAGTTCCCAGTTCTCGTTGTCGCCGGGTGTGCTCATCGAAACGAATCCTCGGTCCATGGTGCTCGGAGATGACGCAGGGTCACTGCGGTGTCCAGTGCGGCGGCGCAGGCCTGTGCGCCCTTGTCCTCGACGCTACCCGGCAGACCCGAACGGTCAAGAGCCTGCTGCTCGGTGTCGGTGGTCAGGACACCGTTCCCCACGGGAGTACTTTCGTCGAGCGAGACGCGTGTGAGGCCGGCGGTGACCGCGTCGCACACGTACTCGAAGTGCGGAGTACCACCGCGGATGACGACGCCGAGTGCAACAACGGCGTCGTGGGTGCGAGCCAACGCCTGCGCAACGACCGGCAGTTCGATCGCACCGGCGACACGGACCAGTGTCACGTCCTTGATCTGTGCCTGCTCGGCGACGCGCTGTGCGCCGGCGATCAGGGCCTCGGAAATCGTCGCGTGCCACTGCCCGGCAACGATCGCCAGCTTCAGATCCTTGGCCTCGGCGATCGCGAGCTGCGGCTGACCTTCGCCGCTCACAGTGCGGTTCCGGGCTGTGCGGAGTTCTGGTTCGCCTCGTACTCGTCGAGTCCGATCAGATCGTGGCCCATCCGGTCACGCTTGGTGCGCAGGTAGGTGAGGTTTTCGGCATTCGCGCGCAGTGGCATCGGAACGCGGTCGGTGATCTGCAGGCCGTAGCCGTCCAGACCGACACGCTTGGCCGGGTTGTTGGTCAGCAGGCGCATCGACGAGATGCCCAGATCGACGAGGATCTGCGCACCGATGCCGTAGTCGCGGGCGTCGGCCGGTAGTCCGAGTTCGAGATTGGCGTCGACGGTGTCGGAACCGGCGTCCTGGAGCTGGTAGGCCTGCAGCTTGTGCATCAGACCGATGCCACGACCCTCGTGTCCGCGCATGTACAGGACAACGCCCCGGCCCTCCTGAGCGACCATGTCCAGTGCAGCATCGAGTTGCGGGCCGCAGTCGCACCGCAGCGAACCGAAGACGTCGCCGGTGAGGCACTCGGAGTGAACGCGGACGAGTACGTCGCTACCGTCACCGTCCGGGCCCGCGATGTCGCCGCGCACCAGCGCGACGTGCTCGACCTCGTCGTAGATACTCGTGTAGCCGACAGCGGTGAACTCACCGTGACGGGTGGGGATGCGGGCTTCGGCGATACGCAGCACGTGCTTCTCGTGCTTGCGACGCCACGCGATGAGGTCGGCGATCGAGATCAGAGCGAGGTTGTGTTCGTCGGCGAAGACTCGCAACTCGTCGGTCTGAGCCATCGCGCCCTCGTCCTTCTGGCTGACGATTTCGCAGATGACGCCGGCGGGACGCAGGTCCGCCATGCGGGCGAGGTCGACTGCGGCTTCCGTGTGGCCCGGACGACGCAGTACTCCGCCTTCCTTCGCGCGAAGCGGCACGACATGGCCGGGACGAGTGAAGTCGTTGGCGCCGGTTTCGGGGTTGGCGAGCAGACGCATCGTCGCAGCGCGGTCCGATGCCGAGATGCCGGTACCGATTCCCTCACGGGCGTCGACGGTCACGGTGTAGGCCGTGCCGTGCTTGTCCTGGTTGGTGGCGTACATCGGGGGCAGGCCCAGCCGATCGCAATCGTCACCGTCGAGCGGCACGCACAGGTAGCCGGAGGTGTAGCGAACCATGAACGCCACCAGTTCCGGGGTGGCCTTCTCTGCGGCGAAGATAAGATCGCCTTCGTTCTCACGATCCTCGTCGTCCACAACGACAACAGCTTTACCTGCAGCGATATCTGCTACTGCGCGCTCGATACTGTCGAACCTGGTCACGTGCTCGCACTCCAAAGTCTTGACTTTTCACATCATCGAATACAACGAGTGCATCCGACGGATGCACTCACAACCCTACGACCAATCGGACGGGTCCGATCAGCCTGGTCCTACCGACCGGCAGAGTGAAGCCGCTCGACGTACTTCGCGATCACGTCCACCTCGAGGTTCACCGGAGTACCGACCACCGCGGTGCCGAGCGTCGTCAACTCCAACGTCGTGGGGATCAGTGAGATCTCGAAGTACTCGAACCCACGGTCACCGCCCAGCGCGGAGACCGTCAGCGAGACACCGTCGACGGTGATCGAACCCTTCTCCACGACGTAACGGGAAATGGAGTCCGGCAATGCGATCCGCACTACCTCCCAGTTCTCGGAGGGCGAGCGGGAGATGACATGGCCCGTTCCGTCGACGTGCCCTTGAACCAGGTGGCCACCGAGTCGGCTGTTCAGCGCCGCGGCGCGCTCGAGGTTGACGCGAGAACCGACGTCCAACTTCGCCAGGCTCGAGCGGTTCAGCGTCTCCTGCATGACGTCTGCGGTGAACGAACCGTCGGCAAGCACGTCGACGACCGTCAGGCACACCCCGTTGACCGCGATCGAATCACCGTGACCGGCGTCGGAGGTGACCAGTGGCCCGCGCACCGTGAACCGTGCAGCATCGACCAGTTCTTCCTTGGCGACAATTTCGCCGAGTTCTTCCACAATTCCTGTGAACACGCGCCCTACTCCTCGTTCCCCGGAGCAGAACTCTCCGGAACCAGACTCAACAAAATATCGGGGCCGATCGTTACCGCGGACTCCAAACGGAATCGGTGGGCGTCGGTAATGGTGTGCACGCCGGCATCGACGAGCGCCGAAGCGCCCGCGCCGAGAAGTATCGGCGCGATGTACGCCTCGATGACGTCGACATATCCGGCGGCGAGGAATGCTCCGGCCAGACGTGGCCCACCTTCGAGCAGTACATCTGTGTACTCCCCCAACGCCTCGATTACTTCGTCGATGTTGTCGGTGTTGAGTACCAGAGTCGGTGCGGTGTCATCGAGAACGCTTGCAGTCGAAGGTATTTCACGTTTTCCGACGACGACGCGCACGGGCTGGTGCCCCGCGAGCTCACCCGTGGGCTGACGCGCCGTCAGCCACGGATCGTCGGCGAACACGGTGCCGGTGCCGACCACAATTGCGTCGATCTGTGCCCGCTGCGCATGCACGCGCGCTCTCGCCTGCGGACCGGTGATCCACTGACTCGTTCCGTCCTCGGCGGCGCTGCGTCCGTCGAGACTGGCCGCGTATTTCCACGTGATGTGCGGGCGCCCGGTCCGCTGTTTGTGCAGCCAGGATCGCAGTGGACCAGCTTCCACCTCGGGTGCTCGCAGGCCGGCCGTCACGCTGATGCCGGCTCGCATGAGCGTCGCTGCGCCGCCGGAGGCTTCCGGATTGGGATCACCGACTGCGTAGACAACCGCCGAGACTCCGGCGTCGATCAACGCCTGTGAGCAGGGTCCGGTTCGTCCCTGGTGATTGCACGGTTCCAGAGTCACCACCGCCGTACCGCCACGCGCTGCATCGCCGGCCTCGTCGAGAGCCACGACCTCCGCGTGCGGTCCGCCGGGCGGTTGCGTCATACCGACGCCCGCAATGGTGCCGTCGGCCGCCAGGATGACCGCGCCGACGGGCGGGTTGGGGCTGGTGAATCCGCGCGCGGAATCAGCTGCGGCCAGCGCGATCTGCATCGCGGCGTCGAGATCAGCCGTCGACGCCTGTCCACCCTTTGCCATCGAGCGGCTCAGACCGACAGCGTCAGGTGCGGCGACGCCGAGGCGGCCTGCGCACGGAGCTTGCGCACCGCCTCACCGGGATCGCTGGCTCCGTACACCGCCGAACCGGCGACGAAGCAGTCGATACCGGCTTCCGCTGCCTGCTCGATCGTGGAAGCGTTGATGCCGCCGTCGATTTCAACGAGCAGCGTCAGCTCACCCGAATCGACGAGCTTGCGAATTGCGCGTGCCTTGTCGAGCACCTGCGGCATGAAGGACTGGCCACCGAAGCCGGGTTCGACGCTCATGATCAGAAGGGTGTCGAAATCCTTGAGGATTTCGAGGTAGTCGTCGATCGGGGTTCCCGGCTTGACGCTCAGCCCGGCCTTGGCGCCCGCCGCACGAATGTCGCGGGCAACCGAACGCGGATCGTCGGTGGCCTCGGCGTGGAACGTGACGTTGTACGCGCCGGCCTCGGCGTACGGCGGTGCCCAGCGCTCCGGGTTCTCGATCATGAGGTGGCAGTCGAGCGGAATATCCGTCGCCTTCAGCAGACTCTCGACGACGGGCAGACCGAGCGTGAGATTGGGAACAAAATGCGCGTCCATCACGTCGACGTGAAGCCAGTCGGAGCCGGACACGGCAGTCGCTTCATCGGCGAGTCGAGCAAAATCTGCGGACAGAATGGACGGTGCAATCATCGGGGAAGCCACGACGCCGAGTTTAGCTGTGCTTCATTGCCGACCGTGCATGCCCGTCATCAGAGAACGGCCACACCGTTGGACAGGCGCAATCCGATCAGTTCTTCACGACACTGCGAAGCTTGCGCACCTTGGCGGGTGCCTTGATTCGCCACGCATCTTCGAGCATCTCCGCCAATTGCACCTCGTCGATCAGTTCGAGGTGCACGAGGATGGAGCCGTGCCCGTGATAGTGATCTGTCGTGAAGAAAGGCGCCTCACCACTGGCGAGTAGCGCTTCCTTCTCGTCCAGACCGCACATCAAGACCAAAGCGCCCTCCGCTTCGGTGCGGAGTCGCGCAAAAGTCTTGCCTGCCACCTTGAGCGCCGGGGTGTTGTACGAGGTCGACTCCTCCACGGAGGGAAGAGCCGAACCCAGTACTACAACCTGTTCCCACGTAACCATGTAGGCACCATACGACTACCGATGCCCAGAAGTCATCCGATCAGGCCAGCGGCTTGCGCAAAGCGGCCATGAACATCGCGTCCGTGCCGTGCCGGTGCGGCCACAACTGAACAGAAGTCCCGTCTCCGACGTCCGGAACACCGGGTACCAATTCCTTGGTGTCGAGTTCCACGACGCCGTGACGCCTCACTGCGTCGGCGACGACTGCCAGCGTTTCCGACAGGTGCGGCGAACACGTCGAGTACAGCACCACTCCGCCGGGGCGTACCAGTTCGATTGCAGCGGCGAGCAATTCGCGCTGCAACTTCACGAGCGGCGCGACATCGGACGGCTGGCGACGCCAACGAGCTTCCGGGCGCCGGCGCAGGGCGCCCAAGCCGGTGCAGGGAGCGTCGACGAGGATGCGGTCGTATCCGGGTTCGAGTCCGGATTCGCGGCCGTCCGCCACGTGCACGTCCACGGGAAGCTCGCGAGTGGTCTTGCGGATCAGTTCGGCACGGTGTTCGACGGGCTCGACGGCGTCGAGCCGTCCGCCTTCGATACCGGCAAGAGCGCCGAGAAGCGCCGCCTTGCCTCCTGGACCTGCGCAGAGGTCGAGCCAGCGGCCGGCGTCGTCACCTTCGAGAGGAGCAATGCTGAGGGCGCGGGCAACCAGCTGACTGCCCTCGTCCTGCACGCCCGCCAAGCCTTGGCGAACCGCCTCGAGCTGTCCGGGGTCACCGCCGTCGAGATGGACGGCGTACGGCGAGTACGGCCCGATCTCGCCGCCGGTCACCAACGCGAGCTCCTCGGCGGAGATCTCACCGGGGCGGGCGACGAGGTGCACGGCGGGGCGGGCGTCGTCGGCGATCAGGACGTCTTCGAGCTCTCCGGCTGCGGCGCCGAGCGAATCCGAAAACACCTGCGCGATCCACAGCGGATGAGCGTGCTCGAAGGCGAGTCGGCCGATCGGGTCCTTCGGGGCCAGCAACTCGACCCACTCGTCCTGAGTGCGCTCGGAGACACGACGCAGGACTGCGTTGACGAATCCTGCTCGGCCCTGACCGTTTTCGGCACGAACGAGGTCGACCGAGGTGGCAACAGCGGCGTGCGGGGCAACGCGGGTCCGCAACAGTTGATACGAGCCCAGACGGAGAACGTCGAGCAGGGTTCCGTCGATCTCCTCGATCGGTCGACCCGCTGCCTGCGCGATGACCGCGTCCAACAGCCCCTGCGCGCGTGCGGCGCCGTACGCGAGTTCGGTTGCCAGCGCAGCGTCGCGCGCGTCGAGCTTGCGATCGCGAAGCAGTCCGGGCAGTACCAGGTTGGCGTACGCGTCACGTTCACGAACCGCGCGCAGTACGTCGCGCGCGGCCAGGCGCGGCTGATCGAGCCCGGCGGTGGCCGGATCCGGGCGCTTGGCCTGCTTCGGCTTGGTGTTCTTTCCACCGGCCGCGTTCTTGGCTCCGGGACCCTGTGTCCGTCGTGCCGGTCGTCGTGATTCGGTCACTGTGCTCGTACCTCCGCGTCGAGTCGGGCACCGCGTGCCCAGTCCCCTGCCGACATCAATTTCTTGCCCGGGGGCTGAATCTGCCCGAGTCGTACCGCGGTGGTCGCGGTACCGATGTACAGACCATCCTTGCGTACCGAGATCTCACCGATTGCGAGGGTCTCGTCCGTGACGGTGACCGGCCCGACCTTGACCCGTAGGTCACCGATCATCGTCCACGCGCCGGGCGCGGGGGTGACGGCCCGGATGTGACGGTCGATGGTGCGCGCGGGCAATTCCCACTTCACACGGGCAGCGTCCACCGTCACCTTGGGGGCGTACGAGACGCCGTCGGCAGACTGTGGAACGGCGTTGATCTCGCCGGCTTCGAGCCCGTCGAGAACCGATTCGAGCAGAGCGGCGCCGTTTTCCGCCAGACGCCCGAGCAGGTCGCCTGCGGTGTCGGTGTCACGAATGCGCTCGGTCATCACTCCGTACACCGGGCCGGTATCCATGCCGGCTTCCAAACGAAACGCGCTGGCTCCGGTCACCTCGTCACCGGCACTGATCGCGGCCTGCACAGGCGCGGCACCGCGCCAGGCGGGGAGCAGGGAGAAATGCAGATTGACCCAACCGAATTTCGGGATGTCGAGTACGTTCTGCGGCAACAAGTTTCCGTAGGCGACGACGGGTGCGCAGTCCGGTTCGAGCCGTGCGAGTTCGGCCGCGAAATCGGGATCGGACGCCTTGGTCGGGGTCAGCACCGGGATGTCGTGCTCGTCGGCGAGCAATCCGATCGGCGATCGGGTGACTTTTCGGCCTCGACCGGCAACGGCGTCCGGACGCGTGACGACAGCGACGACTTCGTGGTTGGCCGACTCGATCAGCCGACGCAAGGAGGGAACAGCGGGTTCCGGCGTCCCGGCGAACACGACGCGCATGTCAGCTCTCCCGTTTCGGTGGGCTCTTCGGACTCAGATCAGCCGATCGGCCTGTCGAACGCGGTGGACTGCAACTCACGAAAATGCTCCCGGATGTGTCGGTGGATGGAACTCTCAGTCTAAGGACTGCACGAGCTGCGACCTACCTCGCGCCACACCGAACCACTTTCTCGAGAATTTCTTTGATCAGAACCCTGCAGATTCACCGGTTGTCGGTATTGACTGTCTCTGTCGTCGCCACTCGGCGAAGGCTGATACGGGATACACCGATCACACGGAGGAACTTAGATGGCAGGCATCGACAGTAAGTTCGACAAGGCCTACGCAGGAAAGTCCGTCGAAGAATTGGCGGATGCCCCGGTCGCGGCACTCAACGGTGTAAGCGATTCGGATGCAGAGCATTTGAAGGCAGCGTTCAACATCAAGACCGTCCGCGATCTCGGAACCAACAAGTTCTTCCTCTGGGCACAGGCCACTGCCAAGCTCGCCGAGTAGAGATTCCGACCCACGTGAACTCGACGCTCACGAATTGGCGTCGATGACCACTTGCGGAATATCCGTGCCGAGCGGCACCGCGCTGCACGAAGCGTGCCGCTCGGCATCGGGGTCGAGGACCGTCCGGATGACGTCGATCACGTAGGGGTCGTACGGCATGCGGAAATGACCGGTCAGGTTGGACGGGCACAGTTCCTGGAGGACGATGTTCTCCGCACCGGCGTCGCGCAGGGCGATGTTCGAGGACGGCTGGATCATCTCGTCGACAGTCGACCCGATTGTCGTGTAGCGCACACCGGGCACGGTGTCGCCGCCGTCGTTGAGGGCGTTCAACGTATCGGAACCCTGCATCTGCTCGCGGACAGCTCGGGAGAAGACTTCTTCGACGAAGTCTTCTCCGCCAGGGATCGCGCGGACGATCGGAACCAACCCGAACATCACGCCGCCGTACGTCGGCGATGCCAACCCGACCCAATGGTCGACGTACTGGTTCCCGCCCATCTTGTTGACGTAGTACCGCGTCACCGTCGCGCCTTGGGAGTAGCCGATCACGTCGACCTGGTCCGCGCCTGTCGCAGTCAGTACCTGATCGACGAAGGAGCCGAACGCGGCGGCACTACCGACGATGTCGCCGACGCCGTACGTCTCGTGTGCGACGTCCCCGCGTTCTTCTTTGATCGCACCGCCGTAGTTGAGGGCGAATACGCAATAGCCGTCCTCGGCGAGTGCGGGTGACAGCGCCGCCCAATCCGCGTACGCCTCGGTGTCGGTCCCGTGGGCGAGCACAACCGGCCGGGGATGCGCTGCGGAGGGCGCACATCCGAAATCGTTCGACCCGGCTGGGGCAGATCCGGGATGCGCATGCGCGAATGCGGTGGCCACGGAACGGGACACCTGGCCTGGGCCGATGCCGAGGGGAACGTCCATCGCGTCGGCACTCGCGGACGGGAGCGCCGGTGCGGCAGCCGATATCGCGGGCGGTGCTCCGATCAGCAGCGCCACTGCTACCGAAAATGTCAGTCCCACAGACCGTTTGACGCCAGCCATTGTTCCTGCTCCTGCTCTGATCCTACGAGGGAGCTGACCGTAACACCAGAAACTTCGAGGCGCATACCCTACCGAACAGTAGGTATCCGACGTCTCAATTGCCGCCTTCATCGGCGTCATCACCGGCAAGCACTCGGTAGAGCGACTTGCGCGCCTCGACAAGCACGTCGGCTGCGGCCTTGACCTGCGCGGGTGTGCCTACAGCAGCCACTTGACCGGCCGCGCCCATCAGCTGGCCGATCAGTTCTCGAAGGTCCTGCTCCGGCTCCCCTACGCTGAGACGAACGTCATCCCACGGCGCCCCGAGATCGGCGCGATGCTCCTCGACGTACGCGACCCCTTCTTCGGTCAGCTTCGCGGTCTTGCGACCGGCGACCTTGTCGATGATCACCAGACCTTCGTCCTCGAGCTGGGACAGGGCGGGATAGATGGAGCCCGGACTCGGCTTCCAGACGCCGCCGCTGCGCTCGACGATCTGTTGAATCAATTCGTAGCCGTGCATCGGTTCTTCGGCGATCAAGAGCAGAATCGCGGCGCGCACGTCTCCGCGACGACCGCGGCCACCACGTCCTCGCCCGCGACCGAACTGTGCGCCCGGACCGAAGCCGGGGCCGGGTCCGCCGTCCGGACCGAATCGCCCTCGTCGGTGGCCTCTGCGCGGCATGTCGCCGAAGCCCGGACGCTCGTGCGGTCGACCGCGACGTCCACCGTCTCGATCGCCGGGACCATCACCCGACGCGCCGTCGTCCGTCGGCACCCACATCACAAATGGTGGCCGTTGCTCACGGCCGAAACCGCCGAAGAAACCGCGCCGGCCGAACATCCCCTCGTTCGGGGAACTTGCATCCATCGTCGAACCTCCATCACTATCGTTGATAGTTCGACGATATATCGCCATATCGGGTTGCGCAAGATTCTTGCTGCACACAAGCATGCCTTGGAGAACTCGAAAATCAGCCGATGCGGCGTGGGTCGATCTGAATGCGGACCGGACCCGAAGACTTCCGCGCACTGCGCGCGGCACGCGCATGTGCCAGAGCATCCGCAAGGCCGCGACCGTCCCCACGTGGGACGCGAACCAGCATTCGCTCCGGCGCGACACCACTCTCGTCCTCGCCGGAATACGGAAGCCGCTCCCCCGCAGGCAATTCCACCGGGCCGAGCAGCACAGCACTCGCCGGTAGCTCAGCCGACTCCACCAGCTCCGCGATTGCGGCGGATCCACCGTCGATCGCAGCCATGTGCACAGCCGGAGGAAAGCCGACCTCGTCTCGCTCCTCGAATTGAGACTGTGCGTGCCCCACCGGATCCCACCGGACCAATGCCTGCACCGTCGGGATACCCGAGTCCGCGACAACCACAACTTCCCCGCCTTCGGACAGCGGAATCACCATGGCAGCAGCCGACATCCAGCGTCTGAGCGTTTCCTCGGCGGCGCGAAGGTCCGGCCGACCGAGCAACGCCCAACCGTCGAGCAGAAGCGCGGCGCCGTAGCCGCCCGTCATCACCGGCTCCGCACCGACCGTCGAAACCACCAACGCGGGCCCGTGCGGCAGTTCCTTGACAACGTCACCGCCCCCGGACAGCACGACTTTCACTCCGGGAAACGCGCGCCCGAGCTCTTCTGCAGTGCGGCCGGCGCCGACCACCACTGCGCGCAGTGCTTTCGCGCCGCACGCATGACAACGGTAGGCGGCATCGGCAACCCCGCACCAGCGGCACGCCGGCGTCCCGGCGCCGTCCGGGCCAGCCGCAGCGGGAAGCGCCAGTGGGCCGTTGCACCGACGGCACCGTGCCGGGGCACGGCACTTTCCGCAGGCCAAGGTCGGTACGTACCCCCTGCGCGGTACCTGCACCAGGACTCCGTTGCCCTCGCCCAGGGCGCGCCGGGCAGCCGCGAATGCAATGGCGGGCAAACGAGCCGCTCTTGCTCCTGGATCGCGGGCCAAGGCTTGATCGCTGTCGGCCAGCGCCGTGATCTTGGGTGCGTGGGCCCGAACGATGTCCCGCGTGGCGACCAGATCGTGCGCCCACCCCGAATCGACGAGTACCTGCGCTTCTGCCGTTCGTGAGAACCCGCCGATCACAACTGCGCACCCGGCGACGTAGCCACGCAGGACGGCAACTTCACGGGCATGCGGATACGGCGACCGCGGCTCGGAGAGATTGTCATCTCCGTCGTCCCAGACGACAACCAGACCGGTCTCGGGGGTCGGCGCGAAAACAGCGCTCCGCGTGCCGACGACGATCCGGGCGGTCCCGCGCAGTGCAGCGAGCCACTTTCGGTATCGCATGGCCGGTCCCAGTCCCGCGGACAGACCCACCACTGCATCAGCTCCGGAGAGTTCGGTGCATGCGGCGACGACGCGGTCCAGGTCGCGTTGGTCGGGCACAACCAGAATCGCGGATTTCCCGCTTGCCGCTACAGCGCCGGCGAGTTCGGCCAGACGCAAGGGCCAGTTTTCGCCGGGCAACGCCTGCCAGACTGCGCGCGGACTTTTCGATTCGCGAATCGCGGTCAGGAATGCGTCACCGAATCTGTAGAGATGCCAACCATTTTCGATCGGTTCCGGAGCGGACGGCGGCTCGGCAGGCTCCCACACTTCGGCTTCGACCTTCGCGTGGCGCGGCGGTACCGCCAAGCGGAGAACATCGGCACGGGTTCCGGCGTAGCGTTCGGCCACGCGGTCGACTACCTGCGCGATTTCGGCCGTCAGGACCCGCTCGGACGAGATGACGCGTTCGAGCCAGCCGAACTTCCCCTGGTGGTCACTGGTTGCCTCGCGCGAGACGATGAAGCCGTCCACCAACCGACCAGCGAAGCGGATACGCACCCGGACTCCGGGCTGCGCATCCGCTTCGAGTTCACGAGGAACGAGGTAGTCGAATTCACGGTCGAGGTGAGCGAGCGGGAGCATCGGCAGCACCCGGGCGACCGGATCGACTTCTGCCGCTACTCTTTCCGCGCCCACCCGCGCCCCGTCTGTACGTCAGTGATCAGAGACCAGCTGCGCTACGCAGCTTGTCGGCACGATCGGTGCTCTCCCACGGAAGCTCGATATCGGTGCGACCGAAGTGACCGTATGCCGCCGTCTGCGCGTAGATCGGGCGCAGCAGGTCGAGGTCGCGAATGATCGCTCCCGGACGCAGGTCGAAGATCTCGGTGATCGCCTTCTGGATCCGTGCCGGATCGGTCTTCTCGGTGCCGAAGGTTTCGACGAAGAGCCCGACCGGAGCTGCCTTGCCGATGGCGTAGGCGACCTGAACCTCGATGCGGTCGGCCAGACCTGCGGCTACAGCGTTCTTGGCCACCCAGCGCATGGCGTAGGCAGCGCTGCGGTCGACCTTTGACGGGTCCTTGCCGGAGAACGCGCCGCCGCCGTGACGAGCCATTCCGCCGTACGTGTCGACGATGATCTTGCGACCGGTCAAACCGGCGTCACCCATCGGACCACCGAGGACGAACTTGCCCGTCGGGTTGACCAACAGACGAACGTCGGAGGTGTCCAGGTCGGTGAGGTTCACGTCGGTCAGCACCGAGTGGAGTACCTTCTCGCGAAGGTCCGGCGTCAGCAGGTTGTCGAGATCGATGTCCGCTGCATGCTGGGTGGAGATGACCACGGTGTCGAGACGAACGGCCTTGTCGCCGTCGTACTCGATGGTGACCTGGGTCTTGCCGTCCGGGCGCAGGTACGGCAGCACGCCGGACTTGCGGACCTCGGTCAGCCGGCGAGAAAGACGATGCGCCAGCGCGATGGGCAGCGGCATCAGTTCCGGGGTGTCGGTGGTGGCGTAGCCGAACATCAGGCCCTGGTCGCCTGCACCCTGACGGTCGATCTCGTCGTCACTGATTCCGTCGACGCGAGCCTCGTGCGAGTGATCGACACCCTGCGCGATCTCGGGCGACTGGGCGCCGATCGCGACGTTCACGCCGCACGAATTTCCGTCGAAGCCCTTTGCGGAGCTGTCGTAGCCGATCTCGAGGACCGTGTCGCGCACGATCTTCGGAATGTCCGCGTACGCAGTGGTGGTGACCTCGCCGGCTACGTGAACCTGGCCGGTGGTGACCAGCGTCTCGACGGCCACGCGAGCGCGCGGGTCCTGGGTGAGCAGCGCGTCGAGGATCGAGTCGCTGATCGCGTCACAGATCTTGTCCGGGTGCCCCTCGGTGACGGACTCGCTGGTGAATAGCCGACTGCCGGACTTGCTCACAGATCTCCCTCTCGACGACTGAGTTCTTGACTACAGCTTATTGAAGTATCCGAATCACCGTTCGGTGACCGTTTTGTCATGCTTTGTTAGCTGGGGGCTGAGCCGACGATAACGGTTGGACCGCCTGCGCAACACCCTTGCACTCACCCGATTATCGTGGGGTAACTCTCACCACCGGGCGCGTGTCGCTACTCGGGGAAGAGCTTGACCAGGGCGTCGAGCACTCGGCTGGCCATCAGGGCCTTGGATCCGTGCTCGAGAGCGGACTCCGAACCGTCCGAACCGAGCAGCCAACCGTCGTTGTGATCGACCTCGAATGCCTTGCCCTCGCCGACAGCATTGACGACGAGGAGGTCGCAGCCTTTGCGGGCAAGCTTGGAACGGGCGTAACTGAGGACGTCACCGTGAGCGTCACCGGTCTCTGCGGCGAATCCGACGATGACCGTTCGAGCATCCAGATCGCCGTCACGACGCGCTTCGACGAGGCCGGCAAGTATGTCGGCATTCCGAGTGAGGCTGATCGAGTCGGGTTCGTTTGCGCCCTTCTTGATCTTGCTGCCTTCGACGGTGGTGGGGCGGAAGTCCGCGACAGCCGCAGCCATGACGACTCCGTCGTGTCCGGGCGCGTGCTTCTCCACTGCCAGTCGGAGATCTTCGGCCGTCTTGATGTGCACGACGTCGACGGCAGCAGGGTCGGCGAGATCGGCCGTGTACCCGGCGATCAGTGTCACGTGCGCGCCGCGTTGCGCGGCAAGACGGGCGAGTGCGTAGCCCTGTTTGCCCGAGCTGCGATTACCGAGAAAGCGCACGGGATCGAGCGGCTCGCGAGTACCGCCGGCGGTGACCAGAATGCGGCGACCTTCCAGGTCGCGCGGCAACGCGTCCGAGCGCTCGAGGAGCAGCGATGCCAACCCGACGATCTCGTCGGGTTCGGGAAGTCGACCGGCTCCGGTGTCTTTACCGGTCAAACGCCCGGAGGCAGGTTCGATCACGTGGACGCCGCGCGAGCGCAGTGTCGCGACATTGGACACCGTTGCGGGGTGTTCCCACATCTCGGTATGCATTGCGGGGGCGAAGACAACCGGACAGCGAGCGGTCAGCAAAGTGGCCGTCAACAGGTCGTCTGCGCGGCCCATGACGGCTCGCGCCATCAGATCAGCTGTAGCCGGCGCGATGACGACGAGGTCGGCTTCCTGTCCGAGACGGACATGCGGAACCTGCGGGACGTCGTTGAAGACGCCGGTGTGAACCGGGTTGCCGGAGAGTGCTTCGAACGTGGCGCGGCCGACGAACTCCAGAGCGGATTCGGTCGGAATCACGCGGACGTGATGACCACTCTCGGTGAAGCTGCGGATGATCGAGCACGCTTTGTACGCAGCGATACCCCCACCGACACCGACGACGATGCGCTTACGTATCGATGTGGGTGCGTCGGACACTCCCCCGACACCCGAACGAGGTTCGGGTGCGGCAGACGTGGTGCTCACTCGCCTTCGGTGTGCTCGAGGAGATCAGCGTGGATTTCACGCAACGCGATGGACAGCGGCTTTTCCTGCAGACCGGGCTCGACCAGGGGTCCGACGTATTCGAGGATGCCGTCACCGAGCTGGTTGTAGTAGTCGTTGATCTGGCGCGCACGCTTGGCCGAGTAGATGACCAGGGCGTACTTGGAAGAGGTGCGTTCGAGCAACTCGTCGATCGGCGGGTTGGTGATGCCGAGCGGGGTGTCGTAGGCAGGCAGAGCGCCCTGACCTGCTGCGGACGCGGCTGAAGTGCTGCTCACTCTTGTGTCTCCTGAATTAGATCTTCGTTGAAGAACTAGATTTATCGTTCCGGATATCTGAGAAACGGGGCGGAAATCGGTTTCCGAAGGTTGCGGAATCAGTTCCCGACCAACAAGGATACCAACTCATCGCAAGCACGGCTTACATCCTCGTTCACGATGACCGTGTCGAACTCGTCCTGTGCGGCCAATTCCACTCGAGCCGTCTCGAGTCGGCGCGCCACGACGTCTTCCGTTTCGGTGCCCCGTCCGGTCAGCCGTTGCACCAGAACGTCCCAACTCGGTGGTGCCATGAACACCAACAAAGCTTCGGGCATCGCTTTCCGGACAGCTCGTGCTCCGGCGAGATCGACCTCGACGAGAACGGGCTTTCCAGCTTCGAGTGCTTCTTCGATCGGAACTGCGGGAGTGCCGGAGCGCTGCAGGCCGCCGTGGATTTCCGCCCATTCGAGAAGTTCACCGGAGTCGATCATCCGTTGAAATTCTTCGCGGGAGGTAAATCGGTAGTCCTTGCCGTCCACTTCACCCGGGCGGGGATCGCGAGTGGTCGCCGAAACACTGAAGACAAGTTCGGGCAACCGAGTTCTCAGCTCGCGAACGACGCTGGACTTACCGACAGCCGAAGGGCCGGCCAGTACAACCAGCCGACCCCTCCGCACTGCGGTCTTGCTCTCTGACACTGTTGCGTCAGCAATCATCAGACACTGTTGCGTCAGCAATCACTTGTCGGCTCAGGCCTCGAAGTCGAACTTGGTGAGCAGAGCCTTGCGCTGCCGATCACCGAGGCCACGAAGGCGACGGGTCGGTGCAATCTCCAGCTCGGTCATGATCTCCTGAGCCTTGACCTTGCCCACCTTGGGCAGTGCCTCGAGCAGTGCCGAAACCTTCATCTTGCCCAAGATTTCGTTGTCTTCGGCGTCCTTGAGGACCTGCTTGAGGTCGGTGCCGCCACGCTTCAGGCGCTCCTTGAGCTCAGCCCTGGCCTTGCGGGCAGCAGCTGCCTTCTCCAAAGCAGCAGCGCGCTGCTCATCAGTCAACTGGGGAAGGGCCACGGTTCCTCCGTCTCGTCGTGTGCAAATTTTGTCTATTCCGCTGATAACCAGCAGCGATAGCGACCGTACTCACGCCTGGCGCGAATTGCTAACCCACCCCCCGCGGTCCGATGCGGATCGCGGTGGGTTATGCGCGACGAATCGATGTCACGGATCGTCGCCATTTTCGGTGAGATCGAGACGGATTCGGCGCAACATGAACGTGCATACAGTACCGAAATAGACTGTAACACAAAGTATTTCGACAATTGCGGCACGACGGCCCCGTGTATGTGTGCGAAATCGTTACCTGCCGGAATGAACGTGGTCGCTGACACATTCAAAATTTTCGAGCATTTTCGGCGCCTATGCGCGTGTCGCGGCCTGTTTTCAGGTCTGCAGCGACGATTTCGGATCGTCGGCGTCGACCGTCTCGGGTTCGGTGCGGCTCACGCCGGGGGCAGCCAGAGCGAGAACCACCGCGAGACTCGCCCAGAGCAATGAATTCTCCAGAACGAAGCCGAAGACCGGGACATCCATGTCCGCGCCGACGCGAGGAAGTCGAAACAGCACGACGGCAGCGGTGAGGGCGATCGCGATCCAGGACCACACGGGCACCGATCGAGTGTCCTCCCCCATGCCCGACTTGATCGGCACCAGGAGCACGCCCACCGCAGGCACCAACCACACGAAATGGTGGGTCCAGGCAATGGGCGTCACGATCGCCGCCAGCAGAGCCACCACCGTGAAACCGGCAAGGTCACCCCGCAGGCGCTGAGCACGCCGCGTTGCGACGATTCCGAGGACACCCAACACTGCACAGGCGAAGAGCCATGCTGGACCCACCAGGCCCTCGGGAAGTAGCCGCAAGGCCATCCCACGCACGGACTGGTTGCCGAACACGGACGGGTCACCGACCGCGACGCGCCCCGAGAGTGAGGCGATGTCACCGAAGTAGTCGATCGTCTGGCGCGGGAGAACGGCAAAGCCGAGCGCCGTGGCGCCCAGGAAGCCTGCGAGGCCGCCCGCAACTGCTTTCCAACGCCCGGTGATCACGTAGTAGCCGATGTAGACGAGTGGCACCAGTTTGACCGCCCCGGCGATCCCCACCAGCACACCTTCGGGAATCCACCGTGGCCGAGCCAGCACGTCGACCAGGCACAGGAGCGTCAGGAACAATCCGACCTGCCCGTACCCGAGGTGATCGGAGATCGGCGATGCCACCGTCCACAGGACCAGGAAACCCACGTAGACGACGACGGGCCGCCGACGTGTGAACGGGACTTCGCGATAGCTGAGCACGATGATCGCGGCCAGCATCAGGAGGCTGACAAAACTCCATCCCCACTGGACCGCACCCCAGGAACCCAAGGCGACCGGAACGGCGACGAGCGCAGCGAAAGGCGGATACGTGAACGGCAATCTCGCGTTGAACGACTCGTCGTACAGGTTCGAGCCGTCGAGGACGGCTTGGCCCGCCGTCCGGTACACGGCGAGATCGTCGCCGTGCACGCCGGTGACGGATTGGAACCCGGTGGCCAGCAGCGCACACGCCGCGATGAGAAGTCCGATCCGCCACCAACGATTCACCGACGGACGGTACCACCGGGTTCCACCGCTCGAACGAGCCTCGAGGTCACTCACGGATCAGTTCGCCAATGCGGCTTCGATCTCGTCCCGGTCACGCATTGCTGCCTCCCGAAGTGCCGATACCGAAGGGCCGTGCTGGAGCACTCCACGGGAAGTGTTCGGCAGCAGGAGTTCCGTCGATCCCGCGAAGATGTCTGCCAGATCCGCTGCCGTCGCGCCCTGCGCGCCGAGCCCCGGAGCGAGAATCGGGCCGTTGAAGTCGGACAGGTCAAGTCCGTGGTCCCGAGTGGCACCGACCACGAGTCCGACGGTGTCGCGGCCGTCTGCGTTCGCGTCGACCGCAGCGTTGACGATCGACTGAGCCACACTCACACCGTCGGCCGACGACTGTTGAAGTACGCCACCTTCGGGATTGGACGTTCGTGCCAGCACGAAGATCCCGCGTGCGTTCTGTCTTGCCAGTTCGAGTGTGGGAGCCAGCGCCCCGAACCCCAGGTACGGCGAGACGGTGACCGAGTCGGAGGTCAACGGCGAATCGCCCAACCAGGCTTGCGCGTACGCGTCCATGGTCGACCCGATGTCACCACGCTTGGCGTCCGCGACGACAAGCGTTCCCGCATCGCGAAGGACCGAAATGGTCCGCTCCAAGACGGCGAATCCGGCGCTGCCGTACGCCTCGAAGAACGCAACCTGAGGTTTGACGAGCCCCACCTCACCGGTGAACGCCTCGACGCAGATCTCGGCGAAAGTCTCGAGGCCTTCAGCCGTGCGTGGCAGTCCCCACGCGTCGAGAAGCGCGGGATGCGGGTCGATACCGACGCACAGCCGCCCCCGGTCCGCGATCGCGGACCGGAGACGATGCCCCCAACTGTGACTCACGACTGCTGTGCCGGCTGACGAAGACCTGCGTGCAGTTCCTGCAGGGAGTGAACTCCGATGTCGCCGCGGATGGCCGCTTCGATGCCCTGCACAGCCGCCGAGGCGCCCTGAACCGTCGTGATGCACGGGATGTTCGACGCGACTGCTGCGCTTCGGATCTCGTAGCCGTCGACGCGCGGGCCGTTGTTGCCGTACGGCGTGTTGATAACCATGGCGACCTCACCGCTGCGGATCTGGTCGACGATGGTCTCGGCACCGGCGGGAACATCTTCACCCGACTGCTTGTAGACCTGCTTGCACTCGATACCGTTGCGCCGCAAAACATCCGCGGTTCCTTCGGTAGCGAGGATGGTGAATCCGAGATCGGCCAGGCGCTTGACCGGGAAGATCAGCGAACGCTTGTCCTTGTTGGCGACCGAGACGAACACCGCGCCCGTGGTGGGCAACGATCCGTAGGCAGCGGTCTGCGACTTGGCAAAAGCCGTACCGAAGTCGAAGTCGATTCCCATGACCTCACCGGTGGACTTCATCTCCGGGCTGAGCAAGGTATCCACGCCGGTACCGTCGGCGCGGCGGAAGCGGTTGAACGGCAACACAGCTTCCTTGACCGCGATCGGTGCACCGGCCGGGGTGTTTCCACCGTCGCCGGTCGCCGGCAGGATGCCGCTTGCGCGCAGATCGGCGATGGATTCGCCGAGCATCACGCGGGCACATGCCTTGGCCAGCTGCACGGCGGTCGCCTTGGACACGAACGGAACCGTGCGGCTGGCGCGGGGGTTCGCTTCCAGCACGTAGAGGATGTCGTCCTTGAGGGCGTACTGGACGTTGAGCAGGCCCTTGACGCCGATGCCCTTCGCGAGAGCCTCGGTGGAACGGCGGACGTTTTCGAGATCCGCCCGGCCCAGGGTGATGGGCGGGAGCGCACACGCCGAGTCACCGGAGTGAATGCCGGCTTCCTCGATGTGCTCCATGACGCCGCCGAGATACACCTCGGTGCCGTCGCACAGAGCGTCGACGTCGATCTCGACTGCGTCTTCGAGGAAGCGGTCGACCAAGACCGGGCGGTCGTCGGAGATCTCCGTGGCACGCGAGATGTAGTCGGCGAGGGAAGCCTCGTCGTACACGATCTCCATGCCGCGTCCACCGAGCACGTACGACGGACGCACCAGCACCGGGTAGCCGATTCCGGCTGCGATCTCGCGGGCGCCGTCGAACGTGGTGGCGGTGCCGAACTTCGGTGCGGGCAGACCGGCTTCGGTCAGCACGCGGCCGAATTCGCCGCGGTCCTCGGCCAGGTCGATGGCTGCGGGGCTGGTTCCCACGATGGGGACACCGGCAGCTTCGAGACGCTTCGCCAATCCGAGCGGGGTCTGGCCGCCGAGCTGAACGATGACGCCGGCAACGGTGCCCGACTGCGCCTCCGCGCGGTAGACCTCGAAGACGTCCTCGAACGTGAGCGGCTCGAAGTACAGGCGATCAGCGGTGTCGTAGTCCGTCGAGACGGTCTCGGGGTTGCAGTTGACCATGACGGTCTCGTACCCGGCTTCGGACAGCGTCTGCGCCGCGTGGACACACGAGTAGTCGAACTCGATGCCCTGACCGATGCGGTTGGGGCCGGATCCGAGGATCAGAACCTTGGGTCGTTCGGTCTGCGGAGCAACTTCGGACTCGGCGTTGGGGTCGAGCTCGTAGGTCGAGTAGTGGTACGGCGTCTTGGCCTCGAACTCTGCGGCGCAGGTGTCGACGGTCTTGTAGACGGGGCGCACGCCAAGCTGATCACGCAGAGCGCGAACGGCGTCCTCACCTGCGTGCGTGTCACCACCGAGTTCGGGGCGCAGAGCCGCGATCTGGCGGTCCGAGATGCCGTGGTACTTGGCCTGACGCAGGGAAGCCTCGTCGAAAGACTCTGCAGCGCGCAGCTTTTCACCGAGCTCGTGAATCTGCTGGAACTGGTCGAGGAACCACGGATCGATCTTGGTGGCGTCGAAGAGCTGCTCGACAGTTGCGCCGAGCGCGAATGCCTTCTCGATGCCGTACATGCGGCCGTCCTGCGGAACGCTCAGATCGGCGAGCAGTGCGTCCAGGCCCTCCGCCTCGACGTCGGCCCCGGTCCAATACCCCGCACGCTTGGTCTCGAGCGAGCGCATGACCTTGCCGAATGCCTCGGTGAAGTTGCGGCCGATGCTCATGGCCTCGCCCACCGACTTCATCGTGGTGGTCAGCGTTCCGTCGGCACCCGGGAACTTCTCGAAAGCGAACCGCGGAGCCTTGACGACGACGTAGTCGAGTGTCGGCTCGAAGCAGGCCGGGGTTTCCTTGGTGATGTCGTTGACGATCTCGTCGAGCGTGTAGCCGATGGCCAGCTTGGCGGCCATCTTCGCGATCGGGTAGCCGGTCGCCTTGGACGCCAGAGCCGACGAGCGGGACACGCGCGGGTTCATCTCGATGACAACCAGGCGGCCGTCGGCCGGGTCCATCGCGAACTGGATGTTGCAGCCGCCGGTGTCGACGCCCACCTCACGCAGGATGTCGATGGAGAGGTCGCGCATCGCCTGGTACTCGCGGTCGGTCAGCGTCATCGCCGGAGCGACCGTGACGCTGTCGCCGGTGTGGACACCGACGGGGTCGACGTTCTCGATGGAGCAGACGATCACGACGTTGTCGCGACTGTCACGCATGAGTTCGAGTTCGTATTCCTTCCAACCGAGGATGGATTCCTCGATCAGGACGTTCGCTGTCGGCGAGGCAGCCAGACCGCCACCGGCGATCCGGTTGAGATCGTCGACGTCGTATGCCATGCCGGAACCGAGGCCACCCATGGTGAAGGACGGGCGCACGACAACCGGGTAACCGAGTTCGGCAACCGTGGCGTGTACTTCGTCCATCGTGTAGCAGACAGCCGACTTGGCGGATTCGCCGCCGACCTTGGCAACGATGTCCTTGAACTTCTGGCGATCCTCGCCGCGCTGGATGGCGTCGAAATCGGCGCCGATGAGTTCGACGTCGTACTTCTCGAGGATTCCCTGCTCGTGCAGCGCCACTGCGGCGTTGAGAGCAGTCTGACCACCGAGCGTCGCGAGGACGGCGTCGATCTTGTTGCCCTGCAAGGCTTCCTTGGCGATGACCTTCTCGAGGAACTCGGCCGTGATCGGCTCGACGTACGTGGCGTCGGCGAACTCGGGGTCCGTCATGATGGTGGCGGGGTTGGAGTTGACCAGGCTGACGCGCAGGCCCTCCTCCTGGAGGACGCGGCAGGCCTGGGTGCCCGAGTAGTCGAACTCGCAGGCCTGACCGATGACGATCGGACCGGAGCCGATTACCAGGATGTGCTTGAGATCTGTACGGCGTGGCATTAGTTCTTGACTCCGGTTTCTTTCCGTGCGGAGAGCAGGCTGGTGAAGCGGTCGAAGAGATACGCAGCGTCGTGCGGTCCGGCTGCGGCTTCCGGGTGGTACTGCACCGAGAAGGCAGAATCGTCCAGCAGGCGAACACCTTCGACGGCTCCGTCGTTTGCGCAGGTGTGGCTGACCACGGCGCGACCGAACGGTGTGTCGAATTCCTGACCGGCTTCGCCTTCGAGCGCGAAGCCGTGGTTCTGCGCGGTGATCGCGATGCGACCCGTCTGATGCTCGATCACCGGGATGTTGATGCCGCGGTGGCCGAACTTCATCTTGTACGTGCTCAGGCCGAGGGCGCGGCCCAGGATCTGGTTGCCGAAGCAGATACCGAACAGCGGCAAGCCCTGCCCGATGACCTCTTTGGTGAGGTGGACGGCGCCATCGGCAGTGGCCGGGTCGCCGGGACCGTTGGAGAGGAACACTCCGTCTGCCTTCACGTCGAGGATCTGCTCGAGGCTCGCGTTCGACGGCAGCACGTGCACGCGGATGCCTCGCTCGGCGAACATGCGCGGGGTGTTGGTCTTGATACCGAGGTCGATGGCGGCAACCGTGTACAGCGCCTCCCCGCCCTTCGGCTCGACGACGTAGCCACTGGTGGTACTGACCTCACCGGCAAGATCGGCGCCGAGCATGGTCGGCTGATCCTGAACCCGTCGGACCAACTCGTCATCGGCGGCAATTGCCTCACCCGAGAAGACACCGGCCTTCATCGAGCCGCGGGTGCGCAGGTGGCGAACGAGGGCGCGGGTGTCGATCCCGGCGATTCCGACAATTCCCTGCTCTTCCAGCTTGGCCTGCAGCGAACCTGTCGCGCGCCAGCTCGAAGTAACCCGAGAAGGATCGCGGACCACGTAGCCGGCAACCCAGATCTTGGCGCCGGCACGCTCGCCGGTCGGTCCGACCGACTCGTCGTCTTCGTCGTTCCAGCCGGTGTTGCCGATCTGCGGCGCGGTGGAGACCACGATCTGGCGGTGGTAGCTGGGATCGGTGAGCGTTTCCTGGTAGCCGGTCATGCCGGTGCTGAACACCGCTTCGCCCAGGGTCTGTCCAACCGCACCGAAGGTGGTTCCGCGGAACACCCGTCCGTCTTCGAGGACCAGTACTGCGGGGCTGTTGTCAAAGCCGCTCATGCGTTCTTTCCGTTCTGCTCGATGTCGCCAGAGCTTGCGTCTTCATTGTCATTCGTCTTGTTCGAAGCAGTCTTGTTCGAAGCAGTTACCGGCTTGACCCAGTCCGGATAAACCGTCTTGTCGTCACCGCGCACGCCCGTGTCGATCTCGGTTCCACTCGGCAATTCCCAGCGAATCACCAGGACGCCGTCCTTGCTCATGACCTTGCCGGCAAGACCGTTCTCCGTGCGGATCGCGCGGATCGACTTTTCCGGAATCCAGATGGCCGACGCACCGTCACGCTCGACGAGAATTCCGCCGCTGTAGCGGCTGATCTCGCAGGTGGCGCGGAAACCGAGGTCGCCGACGGCGATGCGGTCCTGCCAGCTGGGCGCAATGGTGCTGCCGACGTACAGGCCGGTGGTCGGCAGGACGAGCAGTTCACCCAGAGTTGCCGGTACCGTCGGCAGTTCGCCGATCTTGTCTTTCTGGCGTCGAGCGCGTCCGCGCCAGCCGACGTACATCAGGCCGATCATCGCGACCCAGAAGATCGCCAGACCGATGATCCACAGTGCTCTGTCCATGACGCGCTACTCCTCGCTACTCCGCAGCCGCACATTCCCGTCGTGTGCGGTGATGCGGCCACGTAACAGTGTGGTCGTGACCCGAGCGGGCAATGTCATCGACTCGTACGGAGTGTTATGCGCGACACTCGCCAGGTCGGGGCCGTGGACCGTCCACTCGGCCGAAGGATCGACCAGTGTCAGGTTGGCGGGCTCCCCCACCTCGATCGGGCGGCCCTGATCATCGAGGCCCACAATTGCCGCGGGGCGCTCACTCATGACCCTGGCAACACCGCGCCAGTCCAGCAGACCAGGCTGGACCATCGTCTGCACGATGATCGAGAGCGCTGTCTCGAGGCCGAGCATCCCGGGGCGAGCAGCTGCGAATTCGCAGCACTTGTCCTGCTCGGCGTGCGGAGCATGGTCGGTCGCGACGCAGTCGATGATGCCCTCGGCCAGTCCCTTGCGCAGGGCAGCAACATCGCTGGCCTCACGCAAAGGAGGGTTGACCTTGTTGATCGCGTCGTACGTCTCGAGACGTGAATCGTCGAGGAGCAGGTGATGCGGCGTGACCTCGGCGGTGATCGAAATCCCTTGGCTGCGAGCCCACTTCACGAGTTCGACGGTTCCGGCGGTGGATGCGTGGCAGATGTGAACGCGGGCACCGGCGTCACGCGCGAGCAGTGCGTCGCGTGCGACGATCGATTCTTCGGCTGCTCGCGGCCACCCGGCCAGGCCGAGACGTGCAGCGGTGGGACCCTCGTGCGCAACCGCACCGACCGTCAGGCGCGGCTCTTCGGCGTGCTGCGCGATCAGAACGCCCAGCGAGCTGGAGTATTCGAGCGCGCGACGCATGATCAGTGGGTCGTAGACGCAGTGACCGTCGTCGGAGAACATCTTGACCTTGCCGACGCCGGCCGCCATGGTCGCCATCTCGGCGAGTTGCTTGCCTTCGAGGCCCGCTGTGACTGCGCCGACGGGGTGGACGTCGACGAGGCCGACTTCCTGCCCACGTCGCCACACATGATCGGTGATGACCACCGAATCGGCGACAGGACTCGTGTTGGCCATCGCGAAGACCGCGGTGTATCCACCCAGAGCGGCTGCCGAGCTGCCGGTTTCGATGGTCTCGGTATCCTCGCGACCGGGCTCACGCAGATGTGTGTGCAGGTCCACGAAGCCGGGAAGCAGGATCTGCCCGCCGGCGTCGATCACCTCGGACGCCGTGGCCGGATCGAGGTTCACGCCGATCTCGAGGATGGTGCCCTCGCCGACGAGTACGTCGGTGGGCTCCCCTTCTCCGTAGATCAGGACTCCGCGGAGCAGGACACTCACGGGTGATTCTCCGTTCTCGTTTCTCGTCACAGCGCACCGTCCTCTGAACCGACCAGAAGTCGGAACAAGACAGCCATGCGCATGTGCACACCGTTGGTAACCTGTTGCAGTACAGCAGTTTTCGAGGAATCGGCGACGGCGGATGCGATCTCCATGCCGCGCAGCATCGGTCCGGGGTGCAAGACCACCGCATGATCGGCCAGCATCGCCAATCGCTTCTCGGACAGGCCGTAGTTGATCGAGTACTCGCGCTGCGACGGGAAGAAGCCGCCGTTCATGCGCTCGGCCTGAACACGGAGCATCAGCACCGCGTCGAGGCCGGGCAGTTCGGCGTCGAGTGAATGCGAGACCGTGACCGGCCACGTGTGCGCACCGACCGGGAGCAGTGTCGGAGGGGCGACAAGAACGACCTCGGCGCCGAGCATCGAGAGCAGCAGCGCATTGGAGCGCGCGACGCGGCTGTGCAGAATGTCGCCGACGATGGCGATCCGCTTGCCCTCGATGTCGCCGAGACGCTGGCGGAGGGTCAGAGCGTCGAGAAGCGCCTGGGTGGGATGCTCATGGGTGCCGTCACCTGCGTTGATGACTGCCGGGCCACCGTCGTCGGCCGCTCCGGTCCACTTGGCGATCTGATGGGCGGCGCCCGACGCCGGGTGGCGCACGATGAGTGCGTCGGCACCGGCCGCGCGCAAGGTCATCGCCGTATCGCGCAGGGATTCACCCTTGGACACCGAGGAACTTGACGCGCTGACGTTGATGACGTCGGCACTCATCCACTTGCCCGCCACCTCGAAAGACACCCGGGTGCGCGTCGAGTTCTCGAAGAACACCGTCATGACCGTGCGTCCGCGCAGCGTCGGGAGTTTGCGTACCTCGCGTCCCAGAAGCGCCTGCTCGAACCGTTCTGCCTCGTCGAGAAGTTCTACCGCGGATTCACGATTGAGGTCCGCGATGGAAAGAAGGTGCTTCACGCGCTCTTACCTCCGGAGATGACTACCGCTTCCCTGCCGTCGTGCTCCTGGAGGAGAACCTTGACGTCCTCGGACCTCGCAGTCGGGACGTTCTTGCCGACGTAGTCGGCGCGCAGCGGCAGTTCACGGTGACCGCGATCGACCAACACGGCGAGTTGCACCGCACGGGGACGGCCGAGATCGCGCAGCGCATCGAGGGCGGAACGCACGGTGCGACCGGAGAAGAGGACGTCGTCCACGAGAACGACCAGCGCATTGTCGACGCCGCCTTCAGGGACGGACGTTCGCTCGAGCGGGCGGTGCGGCTTGTTCCGGAGATCATCACGGTAGAGCGTGATGTCGAGAGATCCGATGGGAAGACGCACACCGGAAAATTCTTCGATCTTGGCCCGCAGTCGCGTGGCGAGAGTAGTGCCGCGCGTCGGGATACCGATCAGGACTACACGCGGGGCTGTTCCCTCTGGTCCGTCGAGTGCGGTTTTCTCGATGATCTCGTGAGCGATCCGCGCGATGGTCCGGCCCACATCCTGGGCGGACAACAATTCGCGGGTCTCGCTACTTGCCTCAGCACCGGGTGCCTTCGCGTTATCTGGACCTGCAAGATCGGATGGGCGAGACCCTTCGGGCACGCTCATGCAGCGACCTCCTTCTCCGCCTCACTGGACGGATCGTTAAAGGATGTCTGACGGTCCCCACCCTATCAGCCGACAGACCTGATCCCGCCGTGCGAGCAGTCACTCGAACCGGTTGTGTGCAGACACACAACTCGCACGGCGGGTGGTGGAACAAAACTTGCTACTCGGTACCCGAATCCGATTCCTGCGCGCGCTGAGATGTCGCAGCTGCAGCCGATCGGACCTGCGGCGCAACGAGAACGACCTGCCCGAGGATTCCGTTGACGAATCCCGGAGAGTCGTCCGTCGAAAGCTGCTTCGCGAGTTCGACAGCCTCGTCCACGGCGACAACCGGCGGAACGTCCGTCGCGTGGAAGAGCTCCCACACGGCGATACGCAGAATCGCGCGGTCCACGGCGGGCAGACGCTCGAGCGTCCAATCCTGCAGATGCGAGGAGATGACCTGATCGATGCGATCCAGGTTCTCCGCAACTCCGGAGACCAACGTGACGGTGTAGGCCGCGACGGGCGCTACCGCATCGTCCTTGACGGCCAGGTCTGAACGCTCCGATGCGAGTGCGACCGGATCGAGGTCACGTGCTTCGGCTTCGAAGAGGAAGTCGACAGCACGCTTGCGCGCCTTGTGGCGTGCACCGAGTTTCTTATGTGTGCCGGACACTCAGGAATTCACACGCCCGAGGTAGTTGCCGTCACGGGAATCGACCTTGAGCTTGTCACCGGTGTTGATGAAGAGCGGGACGTTGATCTCGGCACCGGTCTCGAGGGTGGCAGGCTTGGTGCCGCCGGTGGAGCGGTCGCCCTGCAGGCCGGGATCGGTGTGCTTGACGACGAGCTCGACGGTGACCGGAAGCTCGACGAAGAGGGGAACGTCTTCGTGGGTAGCGACCTGGACTGCCATGTTCTCGAGCAGGAAACGCGACTGGTCGCCGACGGTGGCTTCGCTGATCGACACCTGGTCGTAGGTGTCGCCGTCCATGAAGATGTAGTCGCTGCCGTCGTGGTACAGGTAGGTCATGTCACGACGGTCGACCGTGGCGGTCTCGACCTTCACACCGGCGTTGAACGTCTTGTCCACTACCTTGCCCGAGAGCACGTTCTTGAGCTTGGTGCGCACGAAGGCAGGGCCCTTGCCGGGCTTGACGTGCTGGAACTCGATGATCGTCCACAGCTGGCCTTCGATCTGCAGAACCAGACCATTCTTGAAATCACTGGTGGAAGCCACTTGCTTCGCGTCTCCTAGGGGTCGGGAAACCGTCTCAGACGACGGTAAGGTCTTTTGCGGTCAGTGTGAGCAGCTCTGGCCCCTGCTCACGAACAACGAGCGTGTCCTCGATCCGTACACCTCCGCGCCCGGAGAAGTACACGCCCGGCTCGACGGTCACCGCCGCGCCGGAAAGAAGTGTACCGGTGCCGAGCTTGCCGATCCCCGGTGCTTCGTGGATTTCGAGGCCCACACCGTGGCCGAGGCCGTGCAGGAACAACTCGCCGTAGCCTGCATCGTCGATCACCGCACGGGCAGCGGCATCGACTGCCGCACATTCGACACCCGGAGCGAGGGCGTCGCAACCGGCAGCTTGCGAACGCGCGACGAGCTCGTAAATCTCCCGTTGCCAATCGGAAACGGACTCGAGCACGTAGGTCCGGGTCATGTCCGAGTGATACCCGCCGACCTGAGCTCCGAAGTCGAGTTTGACGAAGTCTCCCGACTCAAGAATCGCGCCGGTCGGCCGGTGATGGGGAATTGCCGAGTTGGCACCGGCCGCCACGATCGTCTCGAAGGAAATACCGTCTGCGCCGTTGTCGAGCATCAGGTTTTCCAGCTCGCGGCCGACCTCTCGTTCCGTTCGGCCAGGTCGCAGGCCACCGCGAGCGATCAACTGCGCCAACGCGACATCGGCTGCGGTGCACGCCGCGCGCAACAACTCCACCTCGTGCTCGTCCTTGACCATGCGCAATTGTTCGACAAGTCCGCTCACCGGTTCGAACCTGATCTTCGGCGCTGCCTCGGTCCATGCCCGATGTTCGGCGAATGTCGCCACATGTGACTCGAACGCGAGAACGGGCACCGTGGACGTCTCGATCAAGTGCGCAGCACTCGAACGGGCAATTTCGGCACGAAGGTCCGGCACCTGCTCCGCCACCTGCGTCACGTAACGACCGTCGGTGCAGATCACCGTCGCGCGTTCGTCGGACGCTGAATCGGACGCACTGACGACGAGCGCTGCATTCGAACCGGTGAATCCGGTGAGGTATCTGATGTTGAGGAGATCTGTGACGAGAATCGCGTCGAGTTCGCGCTCCGCGAGGAGGCGTCTGAGGGATTCACGGCGTGTTCTGAAGTCGACCGGCATCCCTCGAACCTACCGCCCGCGCAGACCTGCCGATCAACTCGAAACTCACGGTTACAGCAATAAGTGTGGGTTAGGCCACAAGGTGTAATGGGTTCTAGTTAGGCTGTACCCATGAATGCGTGGTTGGTACGTGGCCTCGGCATGGCCCTGATACATGTTGTGTTTCGTGCGTTGCTCGGTGCAGCAATCGCACAGTGGCCACTTCAGGGGTCCACCCTGCGCTGGCTGTCCCTGTTGATCGTCATCGTCTTCGCCGCGATCTGGGGTGGTATCGACGGCATTCGTGACCGCCGAGACTTCCCCGAACCCGAAGACGGCGCCGATCTGACCATGCTGTGGCTCAAGGCTGCACTCGTCGGCGGATTCGTCGCCGGCGCTGCCAGCTGGGCACTCAGCCTGGTCCCCTCCCTCGAACTGACCCAGCAGGGCTTGTTCTTCGAGGTGACCTCTGGTGCGGCGTTCACGATCCTTCTCATCTTCGTCCCCGCCATGGTCGCCATCACCGTCGGACGCTTCTTCGTCAGCCGTGAACAGCGCAAGAACGGAACAGCTCCGCAGACCCCGACCCACGAGCGTCATCGCGAACCAGTGCCTGTCAGCGAGGGCTACGACTCCCCCACCGAGCAGCACGCATACAGCGGAGCCGCCATGTCCGTCGAGGAATCCGACGCCGATACCGCAGTATTCCCGGCGATCGATCTGGGCAAGCGCGAGCAGTAACGCCACCGTCTACACAACCGAATGCGGCCCCGAGGAAATTTTCCTCGGGGCCGCACTCGTGTGGCTGTACTTTCGACTTCGCTTCGGTCAGCCCCGCTCGGCGAGGAACCTGATCGCCAGCGGATACGCGGCGACGCCGAGTCCGACGATCACACCGGTTGCGATCGGGCTCAGGTAGGAATGGTGCCGAAACTCTTCCCGCGCATGAACATTCGAAATGTGCACCTCGACCAGTCCGGCGGTCAGTTCGGCACACGCATCGCGCAGGACCACCGACGTGTGCGTCAAGCCACCGGCGTTGAGAATCACCGGCTCCCCCGCGTCGGCTGCGTCGTGGATCCAACCGAGCAGATCACCTTCGTGATCGCTCTGACGAACGGTCACCTCGACGCCGAGATCCGTGCCCGCCGCGACACACAATTCGATCAGATCATCGTGTGTGGTCGCCCCGTAGACCTCGGGCTGACGCTTACCCAGACGCCCCAGATTGGGTCCGTTGACGACATTGATCCTCACAACAGGACCGTTCCGCCGGCCGGCCTCGGATCGCGGGCAATCGCGGAGTACGCCGCGACCAACAAGCTCGGATCCGGCCCTTCGAGACGGCCCGGCTTGGCCAGTCCGTCGAGGACCACGAAACGAAGCAGCCCGGCACGGTTCTTCTTGTCGGTCTGCATGCCCTTCAGCAGGTCACCGAACGCGTCACCGTCGTACGACGTCGGCAGGCCGACGAGGTCGAGGATCGACTTGTGACGATCCGCGGTGGCGTCGTCGAGTCGACCGGCGAGCCGTCCGAGTTCGGCTGCGAAGACCAGGCCGACGGAGACAGCGGCACCGTGGCGCCACTTGTACCGCTCACGACGTTCGATCGCGTGGCCGAGTGTGTGGCCGTAGTTCAGGATTTCGCGCAGGTCCGACTCGCGCAGATCCGCGGCCACGACCTTGGCCTTGACCTCGACGGAGCGCCGAATCAGCTCGGGCAGAACAGTTCCCGACGGATCGAGAGCCGCCTTGGGATCGGCTTCGATCAGGTCCAAGATCACCGGGTCGGCGATGAATCCGGTCTTGATGACCTCGGCCATGCCGGCAACGATCTCGTTGTGCGGCACAGTCTCGAGCGTCGCGAGATCGATGAACACCGCTCCGGGTTCGTGGAACGAACCGACGAGGTTCTTGCCCGCTTCGGTGTTGATACCGGTTTTGCCGCCCACCGCTGCGTCGACCATCGCGAGCAACGTGGTCGGCACGTGAACAACCTTGACGCCGCGCATCCAGGTGGCTGCCACGAAGCCGGTGAGGTCGGTCGCCGCTCCCCCACCCAAGCTCATGATCGCGTCGCTGCGAGTCAGACCGATCCGGCCGAGCACGTCCCAGCAGAAGCCGGCGACGGCAAGATCCTTACCGTCCTCGGCGTCGGGAATTTCGATACGGTGAGCGTCGATTCCCTTCTCCGCCAACGCAGCCCGTACTGCCTCCGCGGTCTCTGCGAGCGGCGGCTGATGGAAGATCGCGACAGTGCGCGCGCCGTCGAACTCGGCAACAAGATCGCCGAGCAGGCCGCGGCCGATCACGACCGGGTAGGGACTTGCGGTCTTCACCTCTACACGTACGGGTTCGGTCACTGCTCCACTACTCCGCTCCGGTTGTTCATTTGTCTTGAAGTTTCGACACCAATTGCCCGACGACACGCGCCGGACTGCGGCCGTCGGTCCGAATCCGAATCGTGGCCGAACGCCGGTACAGCGGACGACGGCGCCTCATCAGCTCCTGGTACTTGACCTTGGGATCTCCGCCGGCCAGCAGCGGACGATGATTGTTCGCCCCCGTTCGGCGAAGCCCTTCGGCGACACTGATCTCCAGGTAGATGACCGTGTGTCCCTGAAGCAACTCGCGGGTGCGATCGGAGAGGATCGCGCCACCGCCGAGCGAGACGATTCCGTCAGTCGCCTGCAACGCGTCGCGGACCACCGCTTCCTCGATCTCACGAAACCGAGGCTCTCCGTCGTGGGTGAAGATCTCCGGGATGGTCCTACCCGTGGTCCGTTCGATCTCGGCGTCTGTATCGACCAATTCGAGTTCGAGGGCCTGCGCAAGGCGTCGACCGATGGTCGATTTGCCGGCGCCGGGCGGACCGATGAGTACAGCCTTCGGCTTCATCGATACGTGAGTCCTATCGAGGCGGTCGGGCTGCGATGCCCTCGGCGTAACGACGGTAGTTGGCAGTGGTTTCAGCAATGGAATCACCACCGAACTTTTCGAGTGCGGCCTGAGCGACGACAAGTGCAACCATCGACTCGGCGACGACGCCGGCGGCCGGAACCGCGCACACGTCACTGCGCTGGTGGATGGCCACGGCCTCTTCGCCGCTCTCCATGTCGACCGTCGCCAGAGCGCGCGGAACCGTCGAGATCGGCTTCATCGCGGCGCGAACTCGCAGAGCCTCACCGTTGGTCATGCCGCCTTCGATACCGCCTGCGCGGTTGGTGGAGCGCACGATGCCGTCCGGGCCCGGACGGATTTCGTCGTGAGCCTCGCTGCCACGACGACGCGCGGTTTCGAAACCGTCACCGACCTCGACACCCTTGATGGCCTGAATTCCCATGAGGGCAGCGGCAAGTCGCGAATCAAGGCGCTCGGCGCCACTGACGAAAGTGCCGAGTCCGACCGGCAGGCCGTGGATGACGACCTCGACGACGCCGCCGAGGGTGTCGCCGTCCTTCTTGGCCGATTCGATTTCGGCGATCATCGACTCTTCGGCGGCCTTGTCGAATGCGCGGACCGGGCTCGCGTCGATCGCGTCCAGATCCTTGCCCTCCGGCACGGGACCGACGTAAGGCTCGGAAGCACCGATGGAAATGACGTGTGAGACGACCTCGGCACCGAATACCTGACGCAGGAACGACCGTGCAACGGTTCCGGCGGCTACCCGAGCTGCGGTCTCGCGAGCGCTGGCGCGCTCGAGGACGGGACGCGCGTCGTTGAAGCCGTACTTGAGCATGCCGCTGTAATCGGCGTGACCGGGACGCGGGCGCGTCAGCGGGGCATTGCGAGCCTGATCGGCCAGCAGGTCCGGGTCGACCGGGTCGGCGGACATGATGGTTTCCCACTTGGGCCACTCGGTGTTGCCGATTTCGATGGCCACGGGGCCACCGAGCGTAAATCCGTGGCGGACACCGCCGATGATGGTGACCTTGTCGGCCTCGAACTTCATCCGCGCACCACGGCCGTAACCGAGTCGACGACGGGCAAGTTCGGACGAGATGGCCTCAGAGGTCACTTCGACCCCCGCGACCATGCCCTCGAGCATCGCGACGAGGGCGGGACCATGGGATTCTCCGGCAGTTATCCAACGCAGCACGCCGACCATCTTTCCACGTCGCAGACCTCAGTTGTCACAGTGGTCCTCCAGGTGAACACAGATGGCCCACACGCACGATGCGTGTGGGCCATCTCAGCAGTACCTGTGGGTCTAGAGAAGGCGGAATCCTCCACCGTTGGCGTTGATGTCAGCCAATCCGATGTTGATGTCGGCCGAGTTGTCGGGAGCGTGGAACGGCGGCGGGAGCGGCTCGAAGCAGTACGGTTCGAAACCGTTGCTGATCAACCCCACCAGGCGATCGCCGACGACGAGTGGTCCACCGGAGTCACCGGGAATCGAGCACGTGTGCTCGACGATCTCTCCGTAGACGGAGTCGTAGCCCCAGGTGATACCGCACGTGTTACCGGTCGAACGGCCTTCCTTGCACACGATCGTGCCCGGTGCCGGCGGGGCGCCGATACCGTTGATCGTCGTGCCGCCGACGGTACGTAGCGGAGCAACCTTTGCGTCGTCGAGATCGATGACGGCGATGTCCGAGACCGGACTCGAGTAGGTGAATCGGCCGATAGGGCCGGCTTCGGGCAGGTATTCGGCGAACACTCGGTCGCCGACAACTCCGCAGTGTCCGGCGGTGAGTGCCACGAGCGAACCGGCGTTGTCATAGCCGACCGCGGTCAACGTGCACGCCGCAACTCGGTCGGGATTGGAGTGATCCACGTCCGGCAGCAGGATTCCTGAGCCCCCGCCCAGTGCCACCGACGATGGTGCAGGCGCGGCGCCGGCGACGCCTGCCCCTGCAGCCACAGCCGCCAAACAGGCTGCGGCAGCGACGAAAAGCCTTGTGCGCATAGGTTCCCCCGATAATCGAGTGCGAAACGAGATTCGTTTTGTCCCATTTCCGAAACCACAGTGAACGACAGTGTGGGGACATTCGGCAAGTCCGACGCGCCGCATACTGGGACTGCGCGCTTACGATGCCCGAACAAATGAAGCCGACGGTTACGTCTTTCCTGCAGATCACGATCCGTCGTTGAATCCTCAATGACGCGAGCTTTCTCCGTGAACGTTGCGCTCGTCACGCTCACCAGGCAAACGCAATCGAACCGCATGCTGCCAGGCACATCGAGGGTCCGTGCGCGACGGGCGAATTGTGGGCTACCGGGCCGGAATTTCGACGTTCGAGTCTTCGACGAAGTTCGAGCACGATACCCAGGGCTGCGGTGAGTACCGACGCGGAGATCAACGACCACAGCCAGGCGTCCGCTCCCACCAATCCGGTCAGCGCACCCAACGGAAGAGAAAGCTTCACATCGCCTAGACCCATGGATCCAGGCGACATCACGTGCGCCAGGAGATGGATTCCGGCGAGCAGTGCCGATCCCACCGCGGCTGCCCACACCGTTCCCGACACCGTCGCGTAGACCATCACGACGGCATAGCCCGGCAAGGTGAAACTGTTGGGCAGCCGGTGCACAGCCAGGTCGACAGTCGAGATCGCAACGCACCACCACACCACAGCGAGACCTGAAATTAGCTGCACCACGGAAGTATTCATCGCGCCGACGACAACCCAGCCTGATGCGACGGCGCACTGGGACGCACAACAAAGAGTCGCCACTGGTCGATAACCGTGTCGCCTCAACCAACTGTCAGCGATCGCCCGTGCACCGGCACCTGCGACGACCCCACCGCCTGCCAAGACCACCAACGTCCACATGGTGTCGAGCATGGGGTCTGGCGTTCACCAGCGGCAGACTACGAATCGTCTTGTGGACTACCCGGGCCCTGTGAACAGAGCTAGGCGATAGCGGCCGCCATGGCCTCTCGCGGAGCGGGCTTGCCCGTGAACTGCTCGACCTGTCCGAAGGCCTGATTGAGCAACATCTCGAGGCCTCCGATCACCGTGCCACCAGCCGCCTCGACCGCCGAAGCGAGTGGCGTCGGCCAGGGGTTGTAGATCGCGTCGAGGACAAATCCTGCCTTCCCCAATTGCTGGGCAAAGGGAGTTGCAGCATCTGCGGGAACCGTACTGACCAAGACCGAGGATTCGGCGCAGATCCCACCGAGCCGTGCGTCGTCGAACGAAACCAGATCAATGTCCAACCCGACAGCGCCACCACATTCGATGGCACCGGATGCGCGTCCCGGATCACGCGCGACCACGGTGACTGCCCGAACTCCCATGTCGGCCAGCGCGACCAGTGCCGGCCGCGCGGTGCCTCCCGCACCGACAACTACCGCCGAACTCCCGCTCAGATCGCCGACACCGCCGGCGATCAGGGCACCACTGACTCCGTCGACGTCCGTGCAGTCGGCACGCCAACCGCCGTCGATGCGAACCAAGGTGTTGGCCGAGCCGATGGTCACCGCCCGCGGTGTGCGTTCGGTGGCGTACTCGAGTGCTGCGATCTTGCCGGGCATCGTCACCGAGAGTCCGACCCATTCGGGGCCGAGTGAATCCACGAGGGCAGGCAACTGCTCGCCGGTGCACTCGATCCTCTCGTAGGTCCAATCGCTCAGGCCCAAAGCCTCGTACGCCGCAAGGTGCAGCAACGGCGACTTCGAGTGAGCGATCGGACTTCCGAGAACAGCTGCCTTACGCGGCGTCTCGAGTGTTGCCGCGGTACTACCGTCCACTGTCGAGAATCCCACTTTGCTGTGCCAGTTCGATGTTGGCGAGATGCTCTTCGTAACTCTTGGTGAAGAGCGTCTGGCCTTCCTTGTTGATCGTGACGAAGTACAACCAGTCGCCGTCTGCCGGGGATTCCACGGCCTTGAGAGCGTCGATGCTCGGCGAAGCGATGGGCGTCGCGGGCAGGCCGGGCATCGCGTACGTGTTCCAGGGAGTGACGCGCTCACGGTCGGCATCCGTGGTGGCGACCTCGGTGGTGTCGAGTGAGTAGTTGACCGTGGAGTCGAACTGCAACGGCTGATCGACGGCGAGTCGGTTGACGATCACTCGCGCGACCTTGGCCATGTCGCCAGGCAATGCCTCACGCTCGACCAACGACGCTGCCACCAACAACTGGTACGGCGTCATTCCGACGCCACTTCCGGCTGTCAGAATCCCGGTGGCCTCGTACTTGGCGGCACTGCCCTCGACCAACGCACGCAAGATCTCGGTGGGCGTCGCAGTCGGGTCGAAATCCCAACTGCTGGCGGCGATCAAACCTTCCAGCTGACGATCCTTGTCCGGAACGCTCTTGACCGAAGACATGGCCCAGTCCGGGACGCCGAGCGACGCCAGATCGGAAGATGCTCCCGCAGTGTTCAATTCATCTGTCGAGACACACTTCTGAGCGGAAGCCGGGCCTACACAACTCGCCTCGGAAATGAGGTTGTAGATGCCCTTCTTGAGTGAGCCCGTCTGCGCGTCCGAACTGTCGTGCAGCTGACGTCCCTCGGCGATCACAACACTGCCCACTCGGGAGTCCGGGGCAACCAAGGTGTCGAGTGCGCTCGCGGCGCTACTCTGCACCGGCACCTGGTAGAAGCCGGGTTGCACCTTCTGAATCTCCGACGGATTGGCGATCGCGGCGTTGTAGAAAGCAGCGGAACTCGCGACGACGTTCTTCGCCTCGAGCGTCGCACCGATCTCCGATGCGGTTTCTCCACTGTTGATCTGGATGACCACGGGTGCGCCGCCGGGGCCGGCGAAGTCCTCTGCGGCCTTGTTGCGATCCATGTACCAGAGAGCGCCGTATGCACCGGCGCCGAGAACTGCGATCACCAACACCAGTAGGGCGAGAACACCGACCTTCTTGCCTCGCTTGGCGCGCTTGTTGCGCGCTTCGCGTTGCTTGCGTGCCTCCGCTCGCGACATGTGCGGCGGATCGATGTTCTGCGGCAGCGCACGCATGACCATTGTCTCGTCGTTGTCGAAGTCGAACGAACTGGTGGGCCGGCTTCCGCCGCCCTCATCCCACCGCGCGTTCACAGATCGCCCTCCAGTGCAGCGTCCTTCGACGACTCCCCTGGTTTCACAGCTCTACTCCGCTCGTCCAGCCAGCCTTGCAGGATTTCCACCGCCGCAGCCTGATCGATCATCGGCCGCTGACCGCGTGCCTTGACTCCACTTTCGCGGAGATTGCGCGCAGCCGTGACAGTCGTCAGTCGTTCGTCGGACAGTCTCACCGGGATCGGTTCGACGGCCCGCTGCAGTCGTTTGGCGAATGCAGTCGCGATACCGGCGGCTTTACCTTGCTCACCGCGCAGCGTCTGTGGCAGTCCGACGATAACCTCAACGGCCTCGTATTCGGACACGATGTCGATAATGCGCCGGATATCCGGCGCGTCGGGCCCACGCTCCTTCGAGCGTGGAACCGTTTCCACCGGTGTTGCGAGGATGCCGTCGGGGTCGCTGGACGCGACGCCGATGCGAACACTGCCGACGTCGATGGCGATGCGCCGCCCGCGACCAGGGTCGTCGATGCCGGGGCGATCGGGACCCTGCTGCGTAGCCACCACCGTCAGCTGCCGCCCGCCAGCTCTCCGACTCTGTCCCGGATCGCATCGAGCGCCGCCGGGATTCCTGCGGAGTCCGAACCCGAGCCCTGGGCCATGTCGGGCTTTCCGCCGCCGCGGCCGCCGATCTTGGGTCCGAACGACGCGACCAGTTCGCCGGCCTTCACACCGAGACCTTGAGCTGCCTTGCTCGAGGCGACCACGAACGGAACCTTGCCGTCGACGTCACCGAGGAGAGCTACGACGGCAGGTTCGGAGCCGAGGCGACCCTTGATGTCCGTGACGAGGCTGCGCAGATCGTTTCCACCGACTCCGGCAGGAGCCGGTTCGGCGATCACCAGGACGCTGCCGATGCGCTTGGCCTTGGCGACGTACTCGCCTGCCGACGCCAGCACAGCCTTGGCCTTGGTCTGCTCGAGTTCCTTCTCGGCCACCTTGAGTCGCTCGACGAGTGCCTCGACGCGAGCAGGCACCTCTTCCGAAGGAACCTTCAGTGAGGAGGACAGTCCGGCCAGAAGCGCGCGCTCCTTGGCGAGGTAGCGGTACGAATCCAAACCGACGTACGCCTCGACGCGTCGGATTCCGGAGCCGACCGACTGCTCACCGAGCAGCGTGACCTGACCGATCTGAGCGGAGCTTCCGACGTGAGTACCGCCGCACAGTTCCATCGAGAACGGGCCGCCGATTTCGACGACGCGAACCTCGTCTCCGTAGTTCTCGCCGAAGAGTGCCATCGCACCCATCGACTTGGCCTTGTCGAGATCAGTGACAAAGGTGTTGACCGCGTAGTTCGACGCCACGGCTTCGTTGGTGAGGGCTTCGATGTCCTGCTTCTGGGACTCGGACAACGCGCCCTGCCAGGAGAAGTCGAAGCGGAGGTAACCCGGCTTGTTGAGCGAGCCGGCCTGCACCGCGTTGGGGCCGAGCACCTGACGCAGCGCAGCGTGCACCATGTGGGTGCCGGAGTGCCCCTGGGTTGCGCCCTTGCGCCACTCGGCGTCGACGTGCGCGAGTACGACGTCACCCTCGGTGATCTCGCCCTTCTTGACAGTCACCTTGTGCGTCCAGACCTTCTTGGCGATCTTCTGCACGTCGTTGACCTTGGCCTCGAGGCCCGGAGCGGTGAGCGAACCGATGTCGGCGATCTGTCCGCCGGACTCTGCGTAGAGCGGGCTTCGGTCGAGGATGACCTCGACGTCCTGGCCGGCCTTCGCCACCGGCACGCGGACGCCGTCGACGATCAACGCGAGAACGTGAGCCTCGGAGACGAGTTCGTCGAAACCGGTGAACTCGGTGGCGCCTCGATCGAGCAGTTCCTTGTAGACCGTGAGGTCGGCGTGAGCGTGCTTACGAGCCTGCGCGTCGTCCTTGGCGCGCTTGCGCTGCTCAGCCATGAGCGAGCGGAAACCGTCTTCGTCGACGGTGAGACCGGCCTCGGACGCCATCTCGAGCGTGAGGTCGATCGGGAAGCCGTAGGTGTCGTGCAGTGCAAACGCCTGATCGCCGGCGATGACCGACTTTCCGGACGACTTGACCGACTCGGCAGCATTTTCGAAGAGTGCCGATCCCGAGGCCAGCGTCTTGAGGAACGCGGTCTCCTCACCGACGGCAACGTTCTCGATGCGCGTGAAGTCGGTTTCCAGAACCGGGTACGACGGCGCCATCGTGTCGCGGACGACGATCATGAACTCGCGCATGGTGGGCTGCTCGCTGCCGAGCAGTTTGGCCGAGCGCACGATACGACGCAGCAACCGACGCAGGACGTACCCGCGGCCGTAGTTGCCGGGGTTCACACCGTCGGCGATCAACATCGCGGCGGTGCGTGCATGGTCGGCGATGACGCGGAAACGGACGTCTGAAGTGTGGTCGGTCCCGTAGACACTGCCGGTCAGTTCGGCGGCCTTGTCGATGACGGGGCGGAGAAGATCTGTCTCGTAGACGTTTTCGACACCCTGCAGGAGGAACGCGACGCGCTCGACGCCCATGCCGGTGTCGATGTTCTTCTTCGGCAACGGTCCGAGGATCGGGTAGTCGCCTTTGTTGGTGCCCTCGCCGCGCTCGTTCTGCATGAACACGAGATTCCAGATCTCGATGTAGCGGTCCTCGTCGGCTTCCGGGCCGCCTTCTACGCCGTATTCGGAGCCGCGATCGTAGAAGATCTCCGAGCAGGGACCACAGGGTCCTGGGATGCCCATGGACCAGTAGTTGTCCTTCATGCCGCGGCGCTGGATGCGCTCTTCGGGCAGTCCGACCTCGTCGCGCCAGATCGCAAATGCTTCGTCGTCGTCAAGGTAGACGGTGGCCCACAGGCGGGTGGGATCGATGCCGTATCCGCCGTCCTCGACCGAACCTGTCAGCAACTGCCAGGCGTGGGAGATGGCTTCCTTCTTGAAGTAGTCACCGAAGGAGAAGTTGCCCGCCATCTGGAAGAAGGTGTTGTGGCGGGTGGTGATGCCGACCTCTTCGATGTCCAGGGTGCGGACGCACTTCTGCACGGACGTCGCGCGCGAGTAGGACGGCGTCTGCTGCCCGAGGAAGAACGGCACGAACGGAACCATGCCCGCGTTGACGAACAGAAGGTTCGGGTCGTCGAGAATCAGCGAGGCGCTGGGCACCTCGGTGTGGCCGGCCTTGACGAAGTGGTCGAGGAATCGCCTGCGGATCTCGTGGGTTTGCACTAACCGGTCCTTACCTTCAAGAGCGTCGAGCTATGGGTGTCCAGACTAACGCGTCGACCGGTGGAACCTGGCAGGCGTCAGCCACGAACTATTCGGCGGAGTTTGCTCACCCGATCGGCGATCTCTCGCTCGTTGCCGTGCGCGGTGGGCTGGTAGTAGTCGACACCCACCAGATCGTCCGGCGGATACTGTTGCCGCAGAACACCATCACGTGTGTCGTGCGGGTACTTGTAACCGACTGCGTTGCCCAATTGCTCGGCGCCCTTGTAGTGCCCGTCACGCAGATGCGGCGGTACGAGTCCGGATTTTCCGGCGGCCACGTCGGCCATTGCAGCGCCGAGAGCGGCGATGACCGCACCCGATTTGGGGGCCGTCGCCAGATGAATGGTGGCTTGTGCCAGAGCAAGACGCGCCTCGGGCATGCCGATCAGCTGCACTGCCTGCGCGGCGGCGGTAGCAGTCTGCAGAGCTGTCGGATCGGCCATGCCGATGTCTTCGCTGGCGTGAACGACCAGACGCCGTGCGATGAATCGAGGGTCTTCGCCCGCGGTCAGCATCCGTGCGAGGTAGTGCAGCGCGGCGTCGACGTCGGAGCCGCGAATGCTCTTGATGAATGCGCTGATGACGTCGTAGTGCTGATCTCCGGCACGATCGTACCGAACCGCAGCCTTGTCGACGCTGGCCTCGACGGTCGCGAGGTCGAGCACCACCGGACCCGGCGCGTCACCTGCAGTGTCCAGTGCGGCCCCGGCAGCGGCCTCGAGTGCCGTCAGGGCTCGGCGTGCATCGCCGGAAGCCAGACGGACGAGGTGTTCCATCGCGTCGTCGTCGATCGTGATCGCTCCCCCGAACCCTCGCTCGTCCGCGACCGCACGCTCGAGCAGTTCCTGGACATCGGCAGCGGTGAGCGATTGCAGTTGCAGGACCAACGAGCGCGACAACAGCGCGGAGACGACGGAGAACGACGGGTTCTCGGTGGTCGCGCCGACCAAGAGAACGATCCGGTTCTCGACTGCGGCGAGCAAGGCGTCCTGCTGGGTTTTGGAGAAACGATGAACCTCGTCGATGAACAAAACGGTCTGTTCGCCGTTCAGCAGGCGACGGCGCGCGAGTTCGATGACACCGCGGACTTCCTTGACACCCGCGGACAGAGCAGACAAGGCCTCGAACCGGCGGCCGGTTGCACCCGAGATCAACGATGCAAGCGTGGTCTTGCCGGTGCCGGGAGGTCCGTACAGAAGCACCGATGCGGCGCCGGATCCCTCGACCATTCTGCGCAGTGGCGCGCCGGGCCCGAGTAAGTGCTGTTGCCCGACAACCTCACCAAGAGTGAGCGGGCGCATGCGGACAGCCAGAGGAGCACCGGGCGGCACCGAGGACAAAGCGCGCTCGGCTACCGACACGACATCTGGTTCGTCGATCTCGGACTCTTCCGGCGTTGCCTCGAAGAGGCCGTCTTCCGCCACCACGCTGTCTTTCACCACCACACTGTCTTCCGCTTGCCAATCGCTCACGAATCGACGCTACTAGAGACCACCGACGCCTGACACAATCCGCTGTTCCGCCAGCCCTCACCCCGCCGGGAATCAGCATTGGATAGCGTTGTCGCCATGAGCACCTCCGAGATCGCCACCGTCCTCGCGTGGCACGATGCACTCAACTCCCAAGACATCGACACACTGCTGCAGTTGTCGAGTGACGACATCGAGGTCGGCGGCCCCAAGGGCGCGAGCCAGGGACTCGCTGCCCTGCGCGAGTGGGCCACCAACGCCGGCATCACACTCGTCCCCGGAAAGATGTACGTCCACCACGGCGTGGTCGTCGTCGAACAGACTGCAACGTGGGCGGCCGAACCGGACAAGTCCGCAACTGTGGCCTCGGCGTTCCGAGTCGTGGCCGATCAGGTCACGTCGACGTTCCGGCATCCTGATCTGGCGACGGCGCTCGCAGCGACGGACCTGTCCGAGAGCGATCTGGTCTCCGACAACTGAGCGGACCTCGACAAAGAAAGGGCGCTCGTGCTGCGTGCACGGGCGCCCTTCTGCATGTGGTCAGAGACTCAACTGAACTCGGTGCGCAACGCCGCCACGACCTCACGGGCGTGTGCCTCGACGGCGTCGTTGCCGGCGAGCTGCGCCGAACGTGCGAGCCTGGCCCAGCGTCCCACCAGTGCGTCGGCGCGCGGGATCGAGAGATAGTGCTCTCGGACCGCAGCGATACGTGAATGGTCTTCGGGCAGGTACAGGTAGGTGCTGAGCCAGACCCAGATGAGTTGGGCTTCGACGATCCTGCGTCCCAACTCGGCCTCGTCGGCCAGGGCGGGCCACATCCCGACGACCTCGGCCCGCCAGGCATCCACCATCGCAGACGCCCGCTCTTCGGTCAGGTCGATGTTGCACAGGCAACCGGGGAACGACACCAGCGCGTACGTGATGTCGAGGAGGGCGTCGCGGTAGCCGCCCCACTCGTAGTCCAGGAACTGCACGCCGTCGTCGTTGACGATGATGTTGTCCGGGCACAGGTCCGACGGACTGAATGCACGGAACCGGCCGCCACTGAACAGCGTTTGTGCGTGGAGCACCTGCTCGAGAATGTCCGAACTCACATCGATGCCGAGACTTTCCACCAGCATGGTGGGAACGCCGGCCACGGCGCGTCCCACCTGATCCGCTACTTCGTCGGAGCAATGGGCGACCTCGGCGCGACGCAGCAGCGCGGTGAAGTCGTCCTCACGGCCTACTGTCGCGGCGTGCATGCGGCCCATGGCCTGCGCCATGGCCATCAACGTGTGCGTGACGGTGTCCGGGTCGGAGTCTTCGAGACGGACGCTGATGGCGGTGGCGTCGCCGAGATCACTCAGGATCAAAAGACGAGCGTCGAGGTCGGACGCCAACAGTTCCGCGCCGGGGCGAGCATCCTTGGCAAGCGCGTTGGCGAACTGATACGACACCGCTTCACGGAGGAAGGCAGTTTCGACGTCGAAGTCACCCTCAGACGCAGCTGGGAGAGCAATCGCCGTCTTGGTAGCTCCCTGGAAGTTGTCGCGGACCTGCTTGATCACCAGTGTGCGAGGCAACGAGAACGGATTCTCGGCGACACGGACGCGCAGCACGACGGTGCGGCCACTCCCCCCGAGATCAACTGGATCCACCAGGGTTACGGGTGCCCCTGTGCGGCGTGTCAGCAACTGCTCAGCAGCTGCGACGACTTCGGAAACGGGGTCTGCCAGTAATGCGGTCATCACCGACCAACTTACCCGTTAGTGACTCCGATCATGCCCAGCTCATCCGCGCAGGCTCGTAAATCCGAGGGCTCACAACGACAGAAATAGGCTCCCACGTGCGGTGATGACAAAAGTCCCTAATCGCCACATCGGCACACAGTTCTCACGAGAATTTTTCTACTCGTGAGCAGAACTCCGCAAATACAACCTCACGCCGATTTGTCCGCGTCGTCGTCCTCGTCGACGAATCGAGAAATGCCCTTCAACGCTGCTTCGAATTCCTCGTCGGCCCGCGTTCTGACCCAGAGAACGAGTACACAGGCGATGACTATCCCGAGCAGGTTGACCGCCAGTTGCAGAGACGACAATCCGGCGATCCGCCACTCCCCGTTCGCTGCCGCAACCACGGCGAAACCAGCGGCGGGAACTGTGGTGACCGAGATGAACACCCCGACCAAGGCGGCGGACTTCGAGGAGACGAGCGCCAGCATTCCGGCCGCGCCGGCGAGGAGGGCGACGACAAAGGAAATTGGCCCGACCTCGTAGACGAAATCGACCTCGTGGAGTGATTCGAGACTGACGACGTCCATCCATCCGAAGAACTTCACCACGAACGTGGCAGCAAGAGTCACGCCCATCGCGATGGGGAATCCGACGGCGAGCGCAAGAATCGAGCGTCGGCGCAACCGTCGGTCGCGCCGCACCAGTGCCACCGCAAGGGCCGCCAGCGGCCCGAACTCGGGGCCGACGACCATTGCGCCCACGATCGTGATCTGTGAGTCGGTGACAACGCCGATTGCGGCAAGAAGGCACGCGATCGTCAGGAACGCGACGAACAATCCGTTGAGAGTTGATTCTTCCCGAGTGCGGGACAGCAATTCCTCCCACACGACGGAATCCGCTGGATCACCAGGCACGTCACGCTCGGCTTTGCGCGCCGCCGCCGACAACACCGTCTCGACCGGTACGAGCGTCATTCCGCCGTCCTCGGCGACGCCGAGTTCGTTCAGGGCATCGACGACGTCGTTGGCCGCTTCACGGGCGACGTCGGCCTCCACCATGTCACCGGCAGGATGAACTGCGACATCACGTAATACGACGATGTGTGTCGCTCCCCGCTGCGACGCGAGCGCACCGAGAACTTGCTCGGTGCGCTCGGTCGGGCAGATCACCCGCAAATGCAGCATGGCGATCCGGTGTCGGCTCTACTTGGCTTCGCCGGTGTCGCCTTCGGACTTCTTGTCCTCTGACTTCTTCTCCGGCTTCGCGTCGATACCCGACTCCTTGCGCTGCTGAGCCGAGATCGGTGCCGGCGCATCCGTCAGCGGGTCGACGCCGCCGCCGGACTTCGGGAACGCGATGACCTCACGGATGGAATCCATGCCGGCGAGGAGCGCCGTGATGCGGTCCCAGCCGAATGCAATTCCGCCGTGCGGAGGCGCGCCGAAGGCGAAGGCGTCGAGGAGGAAGCCGAACTGCTCCTGCGCCTCTTCCTCGGAGATACCCATCACCTTGAACACTCGTTCCTGAATGTCCTTGCGGTGGATACGAATACTGCCGCCGCCGATCTCGTTGCCGTTGCAGACGATGTCGTATGCGTAGGCGAGAGCGGAATCCGGATCGGTGTCGAAGGTGTCGAAGAACTCCGGCTTCGGCGAGGTGAACGCGTGGTGCACGGCCGTCCAGGCGGAGTGGCCCAGCGCAACGTCACCGGAAGCAGTGGCGTCGGCAGTCGGCTCGAACATCGGAGCGTCGACGATCCACACGAAAGCCCACGCGTCGGGATCGATGAGGTCCTTCTTACGTGCGATCTCACCACGGGCTGCGCCGAGGAGCGCGCGCGTCGACTTCGTCGCACCGGCTCCGAAGAAGATGCAGTCACCAGGCTGAGCTCCGACATGAGCCGCAAGGCCCTCACGTTCGGCGTCGGTCAGGTTCTTGGCGACGGGGCCGCCGAGGGTGCCGTCTTCGCCGACCAACACATACGCCAGACCCTTGGAGCCGCGCTGCTTGGCCCATTCCTGCCAAGCATCGAGCTGCTTGCGCGGCTGGCTTGCACCACCGGGCATCACGACGGCGCCGACGTACTCGGCCTGGAACACGCGGAACGTCGTGTCCTTGAAGAACTCGGCGCACTCGACCAGTTCGATACCGAAACGGAGGTCGGGCTTGTCGCTGCCGTAACGACGCATTGCCTCGTTGTAGGTCATGCGGTCGATCGGCGTCTTGATCTCGTGGCCGACCAGCTTCCACAGCGCCGTGAGGATTTCCTCGGCGAGCAGGATGATGTCGTCCTGGTTGACGAATGCCATCTCGATGTCGAGCTGGGTGAACTCCGGCTGACGATCGGCGCGGAAATCCTCGTCGCGGTAGCAACGCGCGATCTGGTAATAGCGCTCGATGCCGCCGACCATGAGGAGCTGCTTGAACAGCTGCGGGCTCTGCGGCAGTGCGTAGAAGCTACCGGGCTGAAGGCGTGACGGAACGAGGAAGTCACGGGCGCCCTCTGGCGTCGAACGCGTGAGCGTCGGCGTTTCGACCTCGACGAACTCGTGGTGCGAGAGAACGCCGCGCGCTGCAGCACTTACCTTGGAGCGCAAGCGAATTGCGGAGCCGGGGCCCTCACGACGCAAATCGAGGTAACGATACTTCAGGCGTGCTTCTTCGCCGACCTGATCGTCGAGCTGGAACGGCAGCGGTGCGCTTTCGTTGAGAACCTCGAGTTCTGTGGCGTTGACCTCGATTGCTCCCGTGGGGATCTCGAAGTTCTGGTTGCCGTCGGGGCGAACCTCGACCGTTCCGGTCACGCGGACGCAGTATTCCGCGCGCAGACGGTGCGCCTGCTCGGCCACGTCACCTGCCCGGAAAACTACCTGCGCAACTCCGGATGCGTCACGGAGATCGATGAAGATCACTCCGCCGTGATCACGACGCCTGGCTACCCAACCGGTGAGCGTTACGGTCTGCTCTGCCTGCTCGGGTCGCAATGAACCGGCGAGATGTGTGCGCAGCACGGGATTCCTTTCGAACTACTTCCAATAACCGACGACCGACTACTTTGCCTGCGATCCTACGGAGCGAACTGCGCAGAGCGGAAACGCGGACCCGCATCGCATGCGAAGCTATCTCCAGAAGTGACGGCAAGCACTGGTTCCCGACAGCAGAAAGCGGACATAGATGACCTTCAACGAGGGGGCTCGCGGTGAAGCGGGACGCGTTCAGGTTCAAGGCGGCGGGGGCGGGGGTGGCCGGGGCGGCAAAATCGCGATCGGCGGTGGCGCGGGCGGCATCATCGTCCTGATCCTGGCGCTGCTGTTCGGTGGCGATCCCGGCTCACTTCTGGGTACGTCGACGGAGACTTCGAATTCGTCGACAGGACTGTCCTCGGTAGACGAGTGCACCGGCGCTCAGGCAAACGCAGACGTGAACTGCCGAGTAACTCTGACCGTCGGAAGCCTCGACGATGTCTGGGAACAGCAATTGGTCAAGCAGACCGGAACCGCATACGTCCGACCCGAGGTCATCTTGTTCAGCGGTTCGGTCAACACCGGGTGCGGACAGGCGTCGAGTGATGTCGGTCCGTTCTACTGCCCGGCCGACCAGACGGCGTACTTCGACACGAGTTTCTTCCAACTGCTCGTCGACCGTTTCGGTTCCAGCGCAGGGCCGCTCGCACAGGAGTACGTGGTCGCGCACGAGTTCGGTCATCACATCCAGAATCAGCTCGGCGACATCGGCCGTGCGCAAGCCGACCCGCAGGGTGAGGAGTCCGGCGCGGTCCGCACGGAACTCCAGGCAGATTGCTACGCCGGCGTCTGGGCGCATTTCGCGGACACGATTCCCGACGAGGCAACCGGCCAACCTTTCCTGAAGCCCCTGTCGAAGAACGACATTCGCGACGCACTGTCGGCGGCTTCGTCGGTGGGTGACGACCGTATCCAGAAGTCCACGACCGATCGGGTCAACCCCGAAGGCTGGACACACGGCTCGTCCGCGCAACGTCAGGCGTGGTTCGCAACTGGATATCAAACAGGCCAGGTCTCCTCGTGTGACACCTACTCGGCGAGGGATCTGAACAATCCACCCGACCTGAAGCGGTAGAGAACCCCGAACCATCCCGCTGACAATTTTTTCTGTCTTGACAGAATTTATTGTCGGTGGGATGGTTTTCTCATGTTGGAAGTAGCAGTCATCGATCGCCCCGCTGCCGCGGAGGCATCGCTCGACCCGATACGGCAACGGATTCTGGCCGAATTGGCGGTGCCGGGATCGGCATCCTCGCTGGCGCCTCGGGTGGGACTGACACGCCAGAAGGTGAACTACCACTTACGCACTCTCGAAGAGCACGGACTTGTCGAACTCGTCGAGGAACGCAAGCGGGGCAACATGACCGAGCGCATCATGCAGGCCAGCGCCGCGTCGTACGTCATCTCCCCCGCCGCCATGTCTGCGCTCGCCCCGGACCCGAGCCGGTTCCCGGATCAGCTCTCGGCGCGCTGGCTCGTCACTCTTGCGGCACGGATCGTCCGAGAAGTCGGCGAGCTGATCGCAGGGGCGACTGCGGCCGAAAAACCGTTGGCGTCCTTTGCCATCGACAGCGACATCACCTTTGCGACTGCATCCGACCGCGCTGCATTCGCCGGTGAACTCGGCGAATCGATCAACTCACTCGTCGCCAAGTATCACGGCGGCAATTCCGAGGGGGGACGCAAACACCGCCTCGTTGTCGCCCTGCATCCCAGCCTCACCACACCCCCTGTCAACACACCCCAGGCAATCGACGCGCCCGAAACGGAGAAGTAACAATGTCCGAGAAATTCGAAATCCGCCGCGAGGTGGTCGTACCCGGAACTCCCGAGCAGATCTGGGCCGCCATCTCGGCCGAAACGGCCGGCTGGATGTTCCCCTCCCCTCTCGAGATCCCCGCCGACGGCAGCCGCCCGGACAGCCCGATCATCGCGGCCTGGGAGCCGCCCAGCGAACTTGCCATCCACATGCAAGGCCCCGACGGCTGGTTCAACAACCTCGAATACGTTGTCGAAGCACGCGACGAGAGCACCGCCGTTGTCCGCTACGTCCACGCTGGAGTGTTTGCCGAGGACTGGGACAACCAGTACGACGGAGCGAGCAAGCACACCGACTTCTACCTTCACAGTCTCGGCCAGTACGTGCAGTACTTTGCCGGTAGTTCCACCACGTACGTCTCGGCCGAGGGTCCGGAGGCCTCCAGCGCGCCGGAGGCCATGAATACACTTCGCGGCGCACTTGGAATCACCCGAGACACCGCCGTCGGCGACACGGTGACGGTGAATGTGCCCGGAATCGGGACCATCGAAGCAGTCGTCGATTACGTCAACGACTGGTTCATCGGCTTGCGCACCGAGAACGCCTTGCTTCGGTTCTACGGCCGAAACGCTTTCGGCGGCAACGTCGACGCGGCCCATCACCTCTTCGCCGCGGATGCGGATGGTGACGCAGCGACGGCAGCGTGGCAGGCCTGGCTCACCGGCGTGTTCGCCTGAGTCGTCACACTCCCCGCTCTGCTGACACACGACCGTTGTCGATCGCGGTCAGCAGAGCGGCGTGATCTCGAGCGTTGCGTTTGGCGTAGGCAGCCGCGAACTCCCCGATCGCGAAATCGAATTCGGTTCCGTCACCGAGATATTCGGCGATCGCTATCCGGTCGGACGAGCGAGCATGCGCGTAGGCGAGGACCCTGGCGCACAGGCGCCCGTAGAGTTCCAAACCCTCCGGCACCATCTCCTCGATGACTGCCGACCCTTTACCGTCACGCAGTTGGCGAATGTAGAAATCGTGCTCGCCCTCGTCGAGCCCCGGCCCTCGTTCCCAGCCGAGAAAAATGTCGCTCGTCGCTTGCATCAATCGTTGCCCGTTGACGACGCGTTCCCCTTCGTTCTTGAAGGTCGGGCCGTCGACGTAGCCGGACAGCACCGAAGGCTGCGCCTCTTTGACCTGCAAAATCAACGGATCGTCGTCGTCGACGCCTTTCATGAGGATCATCCACGCGCGTGTTCCGACGCTTCCCACGCCCACGACTTTCCTGGCGATGTGCGTCATCTCGAAGGCGTCGAGGAGAACGCGTCGATCCCACTGCAGTGTGTCGCGATACGACCGGACGCGTTGGCGCAACAGGTCCTCGATCTGCGTGAGATCGGTCCCGACGAACAACTCGTTTGCGGGCACGATCAAGGGCGGATCACTGATGAATTGCCGCCGGCCGTCGACGATTTCGGTGAACTTGCCTGCCGCCTGCACACTGTCGCGGCGGCGAGCCTTGTCCAGCGTCGCTTGTGTACGAGCGAGCATGCGCTTCTTCAGGTCGATCTGGAGGGCCTCGAGCCCGTCCTCGGGTGCGATGTGCGAGTACCAGACTGCAAGATTTCCCAATCCGGCCTGGGTGATCATGGTTTCCCGATACTCGGCCGCGCATCCGCGAACGATCTTCTTTCGCTCCTTGCCCGAAAATCCGATGTCCTTCGCGGCGATCGCCAAGCTTGCGGCCAGTCGCTTGACGTCCCATTCGAACGGACCCGGGTAGGTTTCGTCGAAATCGTTGATGTCGAACGCCAACTTCCGCTCCGGCGTTGCGTAGATCCCGAAATTGCTCAGATGTGCGTCACCGCAGAGTTGGCTGGCAAGGCCCGAATCCGGGCTGCGTGACAAATCGTCGGCCGTCACCAGCGCAGCACCCCGAAAGAACGAGAATCGCGACGCCGACATCCGCCCGTAACGAATGGGTACCAGGTCCTGGACCCGGGATTTCGCCTGCACTTCCAGTAGCGAAATCGGGTCGCGGTCGCTGTCCGCAAGATCCGCGAGCGCCGCCAGCGGGGTGTCTCTACGCGCCTGGCGGCCGCGGGCCCGCCGCTCGTCTACAGAGAGATGTTCGGTGCGCACTGCTGTCATCTGCCCGACCTTTCACTCGCAACGGCTATCGCTACGAACTCGACGCGTCGGGCATCGCTCGGCCTCCTGATCCGCGCGCCGCGCGTACCAGGAGTTCCGGACTGGACACCAACGCCTTGCGCCACGGAAGTACCCCGTCGATCTCGATCTGAATCGACAGGCTGAGCACCGTTCGAATCAGCACGATCATGCCCAGAACTGCGGCATCGGTCAGCGACGGCGAAGACGTCACAGTCTTGACCAGATCGGCTGCAACAAGGATCTCGAGCCCGAGAAGGATGACCGCGCCCATGGATTCGCGCAGAGTCCGAAACGCTGAACTACCGTCGCGCGTTCGAGACCACGCGCGTCCCGCGATCACAAATGCGAAGACGAACCCGAGAACCATGGCGACGACACCAAGTACTTCGAACCATTCGGTGACAAGCTCGAAGAACCTGATTTTGTACATGGTCATGATTCTCGAGGTAACTCACCGATAAGTCGAGAGGACACGACGGTGTCAGCTGAAGATCCGCTCGATGTCGTCGAGCCGCAGCTGTGTCGCGCGAGGAGAATAGCCCGAGCCCCACAGGCTGTCGTCGACGTAGTGGACGTTCCCGGAGCGGACAGCGGGAAGCCGCTCCCACAGCGGGTTCATCGCCAACTGGGCGCGGACGTCCCGCTGGTCCTGGAAAGCACCGACGATGATCACGTCGCTGGTGACCTGATCGAGTTGCTCCGCGGAAAGTGTGCGCGTGAACTCCTCCGACGTGGCTCGATCACCGGGGAATCCGAGGGCGTCGAGAAGAGCGTCGACCTGGTTGTAGACAACACCGTTCTCGCCGGTGCGGAGGAGGGTCACCGACGGCAGCGAGCCGAGTGCCGAGAGTCGATCCTTGATTGCCAGGAGTCGGTCTTCCGTTCGCGCGTTCAATTCCGCGGCAGCGTCTTCGCGTCGGACCGCGACGCCCATCGAGGTGACCAACTTCTTCATCTCGTCCCACGTGAGGAACCCGTTGAAGCCGGCGAACACCGGAACACCGGTGGCCGAGAGTTCGTCGTAGGACTTTGCTGCATAAGCATTTCCGGCGGTCAGGAGCATGACGATCAGATCGGGCGACGCGCCGATGATTGCTTCCTTGTTCCAGGTTCCGGCCGTGCCGAGGTTCGGGATGTTCGCGGCCTCCGGCATCATGCGCAACACCGCGTCGCTGCCCACACCTTCGAGGCCGAAGAAGCCGCCGACGATCTTCTCCGGCGGCACTCCGAGGTCGAGCACCGTCGCCATGGCGCTGACGTGGGCGATGACCATCCGCTGAGGATCCGACGGAATCTCGACGCTGCCCGTCTCGTCCTGCACGGTGACGAGACCTGAAGACTCCGAGCCGTTTTCGTCACTGCTGCACGCTCCCAGGAGCGTCGCGGCCGCCGCGCCGAGCCCGGCGCCGAGGAAACCCCGGCGCGTCATCGCATCGACGATGCGGTTCCACTGCTCGTCAGCATCCAGTACGGGGTCTTCGAGTGCGGGGTGCAGGCAAATCGAGTTCGACACAGTTCGGTCCATTCGTTCGGCAGTCGAGAATCTCCTCGATTGTGGCGATCGAATCGTCGAAATTGAACAGGATTTCGAGCCGACATCTATTGCTATCCGGTCATACCTTCTTGACGACGCTCGACTTCAATTGCATCGGTCCGATGCCGTCGACTTTGCAATCGATGTCGTGGTCGCCGACGCCCTGAACGAGGCGGATGTTGCGCACTTTGGTGCCCGACTTGATACCGGTGGGGCTACCCTTCACCTTGAGTGTCTTGACGACCGTCACGGTGTCGCCGTCCGCAAGGACGTTTCCTACAGAGTCCTTCACCACTCCCGGAGCCTCACCTGCACCATCGGCCGGTGCCCACTCGTGTGCGCAGGACGGGCACACCATCAGCGCACCCATTTCGTAGGTGTATTCGCCGGCGCATTCGGGGCATGGGGGCAGGGTGTCTTCCACGCGGGTCATCCTATCCAGCCGGCGCGCGATTCCCATTTTTGCACTTCATGAACCGTTCTTGAGACAAATATTGCACTCGATGAAACTTTGCACTCTGTGCAATTATGGATGAAATGGGAACCGAAACACTCGGATTGCGTGAACGAAAGCGAATTGCCACGAGGCAGTTGATCGAGCACACGGCGGTCGAACTCGTCCTCGAGCTGGGCTACGACGAAGTGACCGTCGAGAAGATCTGCGAAGCCTGCAACCTGTCGACGCGCACGTTCTTCAATTATTTTCCGACCAAGGACGCCGCGATCGGTGGGCTCATGCTCGTCGTGCCGAGCGAGACGACCATGATCACCCTGATCAACGAGCACCCCGATGATCCACTCCGAGGCGCGCTCGCGGTATTCGAAGCGGCGATGCAGATCGTCGACGAACGGCCCGATCTGCTCGCGCACCGACGCGAATTGTTCGAACGGCATCCCACACTCTTGCAACAGCACCTGGCCACGTTCCACGACCTGGAAGACACACTCACCAGACTCTTGACGCGCGAGCTGCGCGGGCGCCCCGAGTATCGGCAACTTCCGGCAGACACCGCCGCCGCAGACGAAGCCACCGCAACGGTCATCACAGCGGGTGCAGCGATGCGCTACGTCTTCCGAAAATGGCAGGGCAGCGAACGGGCCGGCCCCAGAACCGAACTGCTGGATCCTGCACTACTCCTGATGGCTCGAATTCTCCGATCCGCGAACTGAATTCGCCAGCCGTCACTCAACTAAGGAACTTCATGTCCACTCGAGAAGCTGCGACCGTCGACCCCGACGGCGCGCACACCGACACCGAGGCCGCGCCAGACAAACGGTCGATCATCCTCGTTTTTGTCGGGTTGATGATCACCATGCTGCTGGCATCGCTCGATCAGATGATCTTCAGCACTGCGTTGCCCACAATCGTCGGCGAATTGAACGGCGTCAACCACATGGTTTGGGTGACGACGGCGTACATCCTCGCCTCGACCGTCATGATGCCGGTGTACGGAAAACTCGGTGACCTGATCGGCCGCAAGGGCCTCTTCATCGGCGCCATCAGTATCTTCATCGTCGGTTCGGTGATCGGCGGTCTGTCCCACGACATGACCACACTTATCGCTGGCCGCGCAGTACAAGGCCTCGGCGGCGGCGGTTTGATCCTGCTGTCCCAGGCAATCATCGCCGACGTCGTTCCGGCCCGGCAACGCGGCCGATACATGGGCGCGATGGGCGGTGTGTTCGCGCTGGCTTCGGTTGCCGGTCCCCTACTCGGCGGCTGGTTCACCGAAGGCATCGGTTGGCGTTGGGCCTTCTGGATCAACATCCCCCTAGGCCTACTCGCCATCGCGAGCGCGATGGCATTTCTGCACCTGCGGAAGCCGAACCTCGGCAAGCCTCGCATCGATTATCTGGGCATGGTTCTCGTCGCGACGTCAGCGACGTGTCTGATCCTGTTCACGACTTGGGGCGGAAACACATACGCCTGGGGATCGGCCGTCATCATCGGGTTGATCATCGGCTGCGTCGTGACGGCAGTGGCCTTTGTCTTCGTCGAGAAGCGTGCCGACGAACCGGTAATTCCGATGCATCTGTTCGCTCAGCGCAACTTCGTGTTGACCACAGTCGCCGGCCTGATCATCGGAATCGCCATGTTCGGTGCGCTCGCCTATCTGCCGACCTACATCCAGATGGTGACCGGCAAGAACGCCACCGAAGCAGGATTGATGATGATTCCCATGATGGCGGGCCTGCTCGTCGCCTCCATCGGTTCCGGCCAGCTGGTCAGCAAGACCGGCCGCTACAAGATCTTCCCCATCGTCGGAACGTCGATCGTCGCAGTTGCGCTGGTCCTGCTGTCACGTCTGACGCCCTCGACTTCGCTGCTGGTCTTCGGTTGCTACATCGCACTCATGGGCATCGGGCTCGGACTGGTCATGCAGATCCTGATCCTGATAGTGCAGAACACCTTTCCCGCCGCTGAAGTGGGAACTGCCACTGCGTCGAACAACTTCTTCCGTCAGATCGGTGCTTCGTTGGGCAGCGCGATCGTGGGCAGCCTGTTCGCCTCGCGCCTGACCAATCTGCTGTCCGAGCGACTGCCGGCAAACGGAGGCGCAGTCGGCGGTGACGAAAACTCGTTGACACCGGGAATTCTCTGGAAGTTGCCGAGCCAGGTTCGCGAGATCATCGTCGGCGCATACAACGATGCGCTTGCGCCGATCTTCCTGTACCTCGTCCCCTTGGTCATCGCAGCGGTCGTCTTGTTGCTCTTCGTCAAGGAGAAGCCGCTCGCGACGACGATCGATCGATCGGCACCCCCGCTCGAGTAATTGACTATCGTGGCGTGATGTCGCACGCACCGAATACGCCCAGACGCACTCTCGCTGTTCTGGGCGTATTCGGCGTTGCAGTGGTTGTCGTTGTTGCCGGCGTGCTTTGGTGGTTCGCCCGCGGCGACGACGCCCTCGCCGGCGAGAACCTCGGCTCGTTCCCCACGGTGGACCACAGCACGCTGACCGCTCAGCAGAGTGCGCTGCTGAGCGTCCTCGAACAGGAATGGGCATCGGGCAGTCCTGGCACCAAATACGCCGAGGGTGTCGAAGAATCGTGGTGTGCCGATTTCGTGAGCTGGTCGATGAACCAGATCGGGACGCCCTTTTCGAACCCCAACTCCGGCTCGTGGCGCATCCCCGGGGTGTACACGCTGCAGGAGTACTACGAGTCGGTCGACGCGTTTGTCCCCCACGGACAGGGCTACCAACCGAAGGTCGGCGACACGATCCTGTACGGCGACTCGAGCCCCTTCGGGCAACACGTCAACGTCGTTCTGATCAACGACGCCGGCACACTGACCACCGTCGGCGGAAACGAGAACAACAAAGTCATGCTTCATCGCATAGTGCCCTCGGAAGTTCCGGGAATCGTCGGGTTCGGCGTCCTCTGAGCCAACCCCCTGCCGTCTTTGCGTGATGAAACTTTATCGATGTGGGCGGCGAGATTTCCGAATTGGTTTGACCGTTGGATGGAGCAAACGGATGCACAATATTCGGGTAATCCTCCGTTTCCGTCGGCGACAGATATTGGACCTACGCGAAGGACCGGATCTGGCAACTAGATTCGTATCCAGCTGTCCCCTACCTCAGACAGGAATTCGATGCGCCCCGGTGAGCTGACCACCCTCGAGCAGTTGCAACTCATGGCCCGCGCGGCTGCTGCGTAGGCCATGAGTACTCCGTCGATGCTCCGACTCCGGCTCGGCCGCTACCCCACTCGGACACTCGAGCTGCGCAAACGCGCACTCCCCGACGCCAAGCTGTGCAGCGAAGCGCTCGATCACGCCAAAGGCGCACTCTCCCCCGCGGTCCTGAACCACAGTTTGCAATGCTGGATCTGGGCGGACGTCTTCGCGCAGATCGATGCGATCGAGTACGACCCAGAAGATCTCTTCACCGCGTGTGCGCTTCACGATGTCGGCTTGGGCGCGGAGGGATCGACCGAGCACGGGTGTTTCACCTACATCAGCGCCGCAGACGCGGAAGAACTCGCGACCCGAGTGGGCGCTTCGGAGAGGTCGACACAGCGAATCGGTGAAGCGATCCGTCTGCACATGGATCTGACTGTCGATCGCGATGCGGGCGCCGACGCCTATCTGCTGCACGCCGCAGCACATTTCGACGTTGCCGGTCGACGTGCACCAGAAGTACCGAAAGCAGCTGTTGATGCAGCAATCGCGGAATACCCGCGAACCGGGTTCACCGACGAGTTCGCACAGTCGATGCGGCGCGAGGTCAAGCTCCGCCCGCTCTCTCGCGCGGCGACGCTCTGGAGATCGGGCATGGCACTCCCGCTCCGAACCAATCCCCTGGATTGGAAGAGCCGCTAGCTACGTCCAGTCCTCGAGCACCGCGGTTCGTGATCCTCCGACGTTCCCGGTATTCACCACGCCCACGGGTTCGATCAACATCACCTCCGCTTCCTCTTCGGCGATGGGACAATGTTCGACTCCGCGAGGTACAACGAACAATTCACCGGGCCCCAGCGAAACATCTCCGTCGCGCAGTTGGATTCGGATCTGCCCCTTTGTCACCAGGAACATTTCGTCGGTGTCGGTGTGGGTGTGCCAGACGAATTCTCCTTTTATCTTGACGATCTTGATCTCGTAGTCATTGAGTGAAGCAATCTTCTTGGGTGACCAGTGCTCGGTGAACTGACCGAACTTCTCGCGGAGCGATATCGCTGTTGCCGAACTGTCCATGGTGTTCCTCCCTCTGGCTCGCCATCGTTGCGACGACGAACCCGCACCACTCTTCGTCACCCGAGGCCGATGCGTCTTGTACGTTTCTGACATGGATCCACACGGCGCACAGATCACCGCGTGGGCACCGGGCCTCGAGGGAATCACCGAGGTCTTTCATGCCGATTTTGTCGGCCACGCCTATCCGAAGCACACGCACGATCAGTGGTCGCTGATGCTCGTCGACCGCGGAACGATTGCATACGACCTAGACCACCGAGCACACGGAGCGGCCCCGGAGATCGTGACACTGTTGCCGCCAGGCATCGCGCGCGACGGAGTCCCGGTCACCGAGGCCGGATTTCGGCAACGAATCCTCTATCTCGAAACGTCAGTTCTCGGCGAGGATCTGGTAGGTCGAGCAGTCGACTGTCCCGAGATTCGCGACCCGCTGCTGCGCCACCGTATCGATCAGCTGCACTCTGCACTCGGCCCGCACGGCGACTCACTCGAGGCCGAAAGTCGCCTGGGGTTCCTCGGTGAAAAATTGAACCAAATCCTCACACCACACACAGGTCGAGTCCGTCACACTCCCACCGTCGACGAACGCGTTGCCGATCAACTTCGGGAGCTACTCGATGCGCGACTCACAACGGGAATCACCATGCGAGAAGCGTCGTGCATTCTGCAGCGGAACCCCACCTATCTGATCAAGAACTTCGCGACGCACTATGGCCTTCCGCCTCACAAGTACGTCACGGGACGCCGGATCGATCTGGCACGACGCGCAATCCTGGCGGGGCGCGAATTAGCGGATGTGGCCGTCGACGTCGGATTCCACGATCAAGCCCACTTGTCGCGACACTTCGTCAAGCACGTCGGGGCGCCACCCGGCAGATACGCACTGAACGTGGCCGACAGAGAGCGCTAGCCGCAGCACTTGGCACCGGTTTCATCGAGCAGACACTGTTTCCAGTCAGCTGGAGCCTGTGTGCACTGAATGAAAACGGTGTCAGGTCCAGCGATCAAGCAGCCGTCTCGAGGTCGACCAGCAAGAACTCCTCGCGCCGCGGCCCCCAGTCACGATCGGTCAGCTGATACGAGCGCAACGCACCAGGTGCACGGGCCAACTCGTAGAAGCGCTCGGAGCCCGGCACGAACTGCGTCGTGGCCCAACCCCAATCTGCGCCGTGCGGAATCTTCGGGTCGGGAAGCATGTCGGACTCGATCGACATGAGCCGTAGGCGCCGAACTACTCCGGTCGTGGCGGCATCTGCGCCGAAATCTATCCAGGCCTGACGCGCGTTTGGGTCGTCACGAGGAGTTCCGGCAAGTAGGTGCATTGCACCCGCGACTTCGGCGACCGCCCACCGGCGCGGGTTGTCGGCATTCCACGAGAGCCCCCAACGGACGGTTTCCCCCAATTCTGGAGGGACAAACCACCGAAAACGCAGACCGTCGACGATGACCGGGGTAATCATCGCGTCGAGGTTCTCCGACGCACCGACCACTCGACCGGCTCCACCGCATCGTCGAGCCCGAGAACCACGCGAGCTGCGTTACGTCCTTGATCGAACAATGACTGGCGAACCGTAGTCAGCCCTGCGTCCGACGCGGCTGCGGTGTCGTCCCACCCGACGACCGCGGCGTCGTCAGGCAACGCTAAGCCGAGTTCACGGATCGCGTCCAGCACCCCCAGAGCCAGTTCGTCACTCATCGCCAGCACTACATCGGGCCTACGGCTCGCCGGAACATCGAGCAGCAAGCGAGCCATTCGCGCTCCCTCGCTCCGCTCGTTGACGGTGACAACCCCAACTCGTACCGACGACCAGTCGAGCCCGGCGTCTCGAACTGCGCGTTCATAGCCCTGCAGCCGATGGCGGGAAACCGGGAAGAACGCCTCACCCGGATCCACATCCATCCGGATCTCGGAGCGACGCTCACGATCCCACGGAAGGCTGATCACCGCGGGCCGCTGCGCCCCCGACAACCCGATCGCCGCAATAGCGGTCGCGCCGGCAACATCGTCCATCCCGACGAGATCCAAACCCTCGTGCGCCGGCCCCCCTTGAATGCACGCAGGTTTTCCGGTGCCGACAATCGCGTCGAGGATCGGGTCGTCGAATACTGTCGTCCAGACGACAAAACCGTCTACCGCTGCGTCGCGAACTCTGTCGACGTCTCCGGGTTTCCCCGAGTTCGGCAGCATCATCAATCCGGCATTCGCGTCCAGGCAGGCGTCGGCGACGCCCGACAGGAATCGCCGGGCTACTGCGTCTTCGAAGGCGTACGTCAGCTTCTCGCTGAAGACGACCGCGATGTTGTTGAACTTGCCACTCCGCAACGACTGCGCCGCTCGGTTGGGGCCCGAGTACTCGAGCTCTTCCGCCGCCGCGAACACCTTGGCCCGCGTTGATTCCGACACGCGCTCGGGTTGCGCGAAGGAGTACGACACCGACATCACCGACACGCCTGCGGCCTTGGCGACGTCGGCCATCGTCGGTCGACTCGAACGCTGTGCACGTGTGGCCATGCGCATCAGCATAGCGAGTACGGAATATCCATTACGCAGGTGTGTATCGATACATGTATCGTTACACACCATGACCGCTCGACTGCCGAAGGCAACCACGCTACGGCTGATGACACTGGCCGGGGCAGCCTTCGCCTACGTGACGGCTGAAATGCTCCCCATCGGACTCCTCAGCGAAATATCGTCAGATCTCGACGTCACCGAAGGGCGTGTCGGCCTTCTGCTGACCTTCTATGCATACGGTGTCGCGGCCTTGACGCTTCCGTTGATCTCTGCGGTCAAATCCTGGCCGCGCCGACGCGTTGTCGTTTTGACCGTGGCCACCCTCGCGGTGTCGCAACTGGTCGCTGCGTTGGCCGTCAACTATCCGATGCTGGTGATCGGGCGGTTGCTCTGCGCTGCGACGCACGGCGTGTTCTGGGCAGTGGTTGCGCCGGTCGCAGCGACTCTGGTTCCGCGCGGACAGCAGGGCAAGGCCATCGCGATGGTGTACGCCGGCACGTCTCTCGCTTTTGTTCTCGGAGGTCCCCTGTCTTCGGCGATCGGCCAGTCCTGGGGTTGGCGGACCGCGTCGGCGGCAATCGGTGTGGTGGCAGTGATCATCGCTTTCTCACTGCATCGTGCGTTGCCCGAAATGCCGGTCGATCAACTCCATCGGAGCAAGCGAGACAAGCCGAAGCCGACACCTGAGATGAGACGGGCACTCGCCGTCATTTGTGCGGCGACGCTGTTTGCTGCGCTGGGGCAGTTCGCGTCGTACACGTTCTTCACACTTCTGGTGGAGCAGAGCCTTGGCTCGTCCGGTGGGATCCGTACCGCGATGCTTCTGGTGTACGGCGCCGCCGGCGCAGTCGGGGTGTGGGTCGCCGGCAAGTACTACGACCGGCGACCGCGCCTCTTCACGCTCATCTCGATCGCGACGGTGGCAGGCGCGCTGGCCATCTTCTGGCTCTTGGCGCCGTCGATGGGAGCGTTCGCAGTTATCGCCACGATCTTGTGGGGCGCGGCGTTCACCACCGTTCCGATCTGCCTACAGTCCTCGGTTCTGCGCGCCGTCCCGATCGGGACCGACCGTGCCTCCGCCGTTTACGTGGTCGTGTTCCAGATCGCGATTGCGACCGGCGCGTTGCTCGGCGCCGCTGTCGTCGACGGTGGTGGGATCTCGCATCTGGCGGGAATCGGGGTCGCTTTGATGATCGGTTCGTTGGTGATAGTCGGGTTCGGCCGACGCGCATTTCCCCGCGAACCGCAGCGGTCCACTCACTCCCCCACCGACGCGGCAGCCAGCCTCGCGTCGTAGATCAGGGTGTAGCGCCAGAACAGTCGCCGCTTGATCCGGCTACCTGGCAGATGCAGGGCGGCGGCGCGCCGGACGTCAGCCATCGACTCACCAGCTTCCGCAGTAGGAGCGGTCATCGACTTCAGCGGCTCCACCGCAACCTGTCGATGCTCGAGCACGCCGACGACGGGATTGCAGACGGCCGCCAACACCGACAGGAGTCCGTCGGTCACTGTCGTCGATCGATAACACCCGACTACGACGAGCCGACCGCCTGGTTCGAGCAGGCCGCTCAGGCGTTTCATCGATTCTTCGAGCGGAAGATGGTGCAGCGCCGCGACGACGGTGATCGCGTCGTACTTCACCTCGGACGCGAAGTCGTCGAACCGCAGCGCTTCGATGATCACGTTCTCGTCGTCCACAAACCTGGCGAGCACGGCAGCCGAGGCCGTGGGGTCGGGTTCGACGCCGACCACCACGTCGAACCGCGTACGCAGGAGGTCGATCAGATTGCCCGTCCCGCACCCCACGTCCAGGGCGCGACCGGACCTGGTTCCGCCCAGATTGCGCAGAACCCACCGTCCGTAGTGATCGTTGTGACTCCACGGATGGCGCCGGTTGAAACCGTCCAAGCGAGCAATCACACCCATACCCGACGGTATCAATCCGCACCTTTCAAACCCGCCGTCACAATCGCGGGTCGACCGGCTCCGATTCGAGAGCCAACACCGCGAACACCGCCTGGTGTGCGCGCCACAACGGTTCGCGGTCGACCAGCCGAGTCACCGCCTCCATGCCGAGCGCGTACTCGCGTAGCGCCATCGACTGCTTGTGCCCGAGGTTGCGATTGCGGAGCCGAGCAAGCGTCGACGGTTCGAGGTAGTCGGCGCCGTAGATCAAACGCAGGTACTCACGACCGCGAACCTTGATCCCCGGCTGAACCTTCGCGTTGTACCCGCGAGGTCCGTGAATCTGATTCGCCAGCGGTTTGACGACCATCCCCTCACCGCCCTCGCCGGTGAGCGACTCCCACCACTTTTTCGCTTCGGACACCGAGTCTTCGGAACCGAGATCGACCACCAGTCGACGTGTGGTGGTAAATCGATTCGGCTCTGCGTCGGCCAGGCGGTCCGCAATTGCGAGGTGCCATTCGTGATCCCGTTCCCCGTACGACCGGCCCTCGGTCGCCAACACCTGAAACGGAGCGATGGTGACTCCGTCCAGCCCGTTCGTCGGCCACACGTACCGCCGGTACGCCTCACCGAAGCGCTCGATACTCCCGGCTCGGACCGATGTCTGCTCGAACATTTCCGCCACGTCCAGACCCCGCGAACCGGCCTGCGCCAACACTGCCTCGCGGGCGGCGAGATCAGTTCGCCCCGCCGCCGCGACCGACGCGTACTGCGAGCGCAGCAGACCTTCTGCTTTGACGTTCCATGGCAACAGTTCGCAGTCGAGGAGCAGCCAGTCGGTGCCCAACTCTTCCCACAACCCAGCGGATGTGACTGCGGCGGCGATGTCGTCGACCAACTTCTGAGTCAGCTCGTCGTCGAAGAACTGGCGGCCGGTGCGGGTGTGCACCATGCCGGTGAGCGCATCCGGTGCGTCGAATCGGGACTGAGCAACCGATCGATCACGGCACACGAGCGCCACTGCCCGCGAACCCATGTGCTTCTCTTCGCAGATGACTGTTCCGATTCCGGCAGCCCGGTATGCGTCGAACGCGGTCGACGGGTGTTCCAGATAGTCGTCTGACTGGGCGCTCGCGCACGGCGCCATGGTCGGCGGTAGGTACCGCAGCCATTGCGGCGCGACCGCGAAGCGGCTCATGACTTCCAAGGCGCCGGCGGCGTTGTCGGTGCGAACGGACACCCGACCGCGGAGTTCAGTGTCGACGCCGGTCGTCTCGAGGACGTCGGCAAGATCGAGCACGGTTGGATCGCGAGTCGGCGGAGCCAGCGGCACGATCGGTTCGTACCAAACCTGCTCGGCCGGAACCGACACGATCTCGCGCTCCGGGTATCGAAGTGCGGTCAGAGATCCACCGAACACACAGCCGGTGTCGAGGCATGCTGTGTTGTTGATCCATTCCACCGCGTGGACCGGAGTGTGGCCGTAGAGGACCATCGCAGATCCTCGGTAGTCCTGCGCCCACGGGTATCGAACCGGCAAGCCGAATTCGTCCGTCTCACCGGTTGTTTCACCGTAGAGCGCAAAGCTGCGCACTCGGCCGGATGCCCTGTTGTGGTAGTCCTCCTTGAGACCGGCGTGCGCGACGACGAGTTTGCCGTCGTCCAGGACGAGGTGCGCCACCAGCCCGTCACAGAAGTCGACGACGCTGTCGCGGAACTCCGCCGTCTCGGTGGCGAGCTGCTCGAGCGTCTCGGCCAGTCCGTGACTCGCCGTGACCTTCTTGCCCCGCAGCGCTTTGACGAGTTTGTTCTCGTGGTTACCCGGAACCGCTATCGCATGTCCCGCCGCGACCATTCCCATGACCAGACGCAGCACACCGACCGAATCCGGTCCCCGATCGACGTAGTCTCCGAGGAAGACGGCAGTGCGCCCTTCCGGCGGCACGGCATCGACAGCGCCGCCATCGGACCCGTAGTCGACGGTGTAGCCGAGTTTCGCGAGCAGCGTCTCGAGTTCACTGCGACATCCGTGGATGTCGCCGATGACATCGAACGGGCCACGCTCGACACGCAGATCGCTGCGGAGCGGGTGACGCGAGAACTCGGCTTCGGAAACCGCGTCCTCACCTCTGAGGATGTGAACCGAACGGAAACCTTCCTTGCCCAACCCGCGAAGCGAACGAGTCAACTGCTGGTGCTGGCGGCGAACGACATCGCGCCCGAACGTCCGATCGGCGCGAGCGTCGTTGCGTGCAGCACAGACCGATTCCGGGACGTCGAGCACAACTGCAACCGGTAGTACGTCGTGATCGCGAGCCAACGAAACGAGCCGCTTGCGCGCGGCGGGCTGGACATTGGTCGCGTCGATCACCGTCAGACGTCCGCGTCGCAGACGCTTGGCTGCGACGAACTCCAGCACGTCGAAAGCGTCGGACGTCGATTCCTGCGAATTCGGATCGTCACTGACCCATCCTCTGAAGGTGTCACTCGAAAGAGTTTCGTACTCACCGAAGTGACGCGCGGCAAAGGTCGACTTCCCCGAGCCACTGACGCCGATGAGTACAACAAGAGCGAGGTCTGGAATTTCGTACACCGTCATGACGTTCGTGCCTCCTTCGTAAAGATCGCCAATTGCGTCGGCCCGCCGTGGGCCGGATCGATTGTTCCGACAAATTCGAACTCCACGGAATAGCCATGGGCTCGGGCTGTTTCGGTTGCCCAGTCGTCGAATTGGGTTCGGGAGAACTCGAACCTGTGATCCGGGTGCCTGAACTCTCCCTCTGCCAACGCCGGATACAGCACGTTGTAGTCGGCATTCGGGGTAGTCAGCAGCACATATTGCGGCGCTGCGTCCACGAAGACCGATCTGACCAAAGCCGGCAGGCGCGCCGCGTCGACGTGCTCGACCACCTCCATCAGCACGGCTGCGTCAAAGCCTTTCAACCGTCCGTCGCGGTAAGTCGCGGACGACTGCATCAAAGACACACGTTCACGTTGGACGTCGGACATTTCGGTGAACTTCAATCTCCGCTGCGCACGCGTCAGTTCACGCGCGCTCACATCGACGCCGACAAGTTTGTCGAATTGTGCGTGGGGCATCAGCGCCTCGATCAGTTTCCCTTCGCCACAACCGATGTCGACGATTGTTCGAGCATGCAGTCGCTGTAGCGTCGCCAGAACTGCTTCGACACGAAGCCGTGCCAGCGGCGGATCCGGGCGCGGCAGTTCGATCTGCACCTCCGCTTGTTCGGGAATCAATCGGTCGACTACCGATTCGACCAGGTCACGTCGACGCGCCAGGTAGCGGGACATGATCAGCGCGGAATCCGGATGCGAAGCCAACCACTCCCCGGCGACGCGGATCAACTTGTCCGCCTCGTCCGATCCCACCCAGTAGTGCTTCACGTCGTCGAGTACCGGCAACAGCACATAGAGGTGCCGAAGGGCGCTCTGCACGGTGTGTTCCCCGGTCAGTGTCAGCGACACGAAGTCGGAGTCTCCCCAATTCGGCAGGTGCGGATCAAGTTGCACCGGAGTCGCTGTCACGTCCCACCCCAGCGGCCCGAACAGACGACGCGGCAAGTCGGCATCGCCGCCGCACGGAACCACCGGAATCGAGACCGTCAACGCGAGTTCTGCCTCGACGAGTTCCGGATGCGACTTGCACGTTCCTGTCAACGCGGTACGGAACAGCTTCGACAAAGCAACCGAGAGGATCGACGACGCCGCGTACGGTCGGTCGTTGACGTACTCCCCCAGCGAAAAGTTGTCGCCACTCTTGCCGCGTCGATACCTACTCTGTACAAGTTCGATGGGGTCGACGTCCACAATCACTGCCACAGTTGTCTTTTCGGCCGAGGCTTCCGGGTACAGAACCGTGGCGGTGCCGATCGCCAAGTCGAAAGCTTGCACTCGGTCGGGATGTTTGTGCAGCAGGTAGCTCAACGCAGTCGCATCAGGAGTCTGCGAGGTCGGGGTGGTCGTCAGTGTGAGTAGCACCAGGCGAATGTAGCCCGGCAGACGTCCGGAGCGCCTCCGATTTACGCGCCCGCAGCAGTCAGAACCGCGCAGCAGTCAGAACCGCGCAGCACTCAGAACAAGGTAAGAGCTGCCCCCGCACCTACCAGTTCACGCGGCGCTTCGCGCGATTGCTTGCCAGATGCATCGACGTCTCGATGCTCCGAACGACCACCCAACCCATGACGCTCGACCAGTGGCTCGACGCGGCTTGCGAGCCAACGCTTGTATTCGGGAGTGACGTACGCGCCCCGCCCGTACAGTTCGCGGTAGCGGCGGACGAGTGCCGGGTGTTCCTGAGCAAGCCAGTTCATGAACCAGCCCCGAGTACTGCCGCGCAGGTGCATCGGGAAGACCGTCACACTTGTCGCACCCGCCTCTGACAGTGCCTCGAACAGTCCGTCGAGGTGACTGGTGGAATCGGTGAGGAACGGAATGACCGGCGCCACCATCACATTGCACGCGAATCCAGCGTCGGCGACAGCGCGGATCATCTCGAGGCGCGCACGCGGCGACGGTGTGCCAGGTTCGATCTGCTTCTGAAGTACGGCGTCGTTGATCGCCAACGACACTCCGATTCCGACGTCGACCTGCTCCGACGCCATCTTCAACAGTGGCAGATCCCGCCGGAGCAGAGTTCCCTTCGTCAGGATCGAGAAGGGAGTTCCCGATTCGGTCAGCGCGCGAATGATGCCGGGCATCAAGCGGTATCGCCCCTCGGCTCGCTGATAGGGATCGGTGTTGGTGCCCAGTGCCACCGCCTCCCGTTTCCAGGACTTTCGCGCCAACTCCTTGCGGAGCACCGCGGCGATGTTCGTCTTCACGACCACCTGGGAGTCGAAATCCGCGCCGGCGTCGAGGTCGAGATACTCGTGGCTCGGTCTCGCGAAACAATATCGGCATGCGTGTGAGCAGCCACGAAAAGCGTTGACGGTGAAGCTGAACGGCAACGTCGACTCTTCGGGCATCTTGTTGAGCGCGCTCTTGCAGAGCACCTCGTGAAACGTGATTCCCTCGAACTCCGGAGTCTGCACGGAGCGAACCAACCCGGCCCGTTCGAGTCCGGGTAGCGCTCCGTCATCTGCATCCAATGCCTGACCCGACCACCTCATGCCCCAAGTCGAACACTTGTTCTAAGGTATGTCAAGACGGAGCAAATACCCGACCGTGCCTCACCACGGCCGCGAAGTTGTTGGCAGAATTCGGTGCATGTCGAACAGAATCAAAATTTCGTCCGGTTCCGAATGGGAACCCAAGATCGGTTACTCCCGCGCCGTGCGCATCGGCAACCAGATCGCAGTCTCCGGCACCACGGCTCCTGGTGAGACCCTCACCGATCAGACACGCGCGGCGCTCGAAACGATCAAGGCAGCACTTGCCGAGGCCGGCGCCTCGCTCGACGACGTCATCCGCACTCGCATGTACCTTCGCGACATGACGCAGTGGGAGCAGGCCGCTCTCGCCCACGGTGAAGTGTTCGGCGAGATTCGTCCCGCCACGACCATCCTCGAGGTCAGCTCGCTGATCGACCCCGCTCTGCTCATCGAGATCGAGGCCGACGCGGTCCTCAGCTGATCGTCAATCCGGACGTTTGTGACAGTGGGCGCCTAGTCTGAGCCGATGAAACCGATGCGGCTGTATCCGTTGACGCTCGCGCTCGGCATCACCGTCACTTTCCTCTCGCCCGGCTCTGCGCTTGCAGAACCGGGCGAGAGTTTTTCGACGGCCTGCGGCAGCCCGCTGAGCAATGCCGAGGTGGATCGGATTGCCGAACTCAGCGACGTCACGACGCTGAACGGCAGCGGGCTACCTCGCCTCGAGACGGCTGTCGAACGTCATCGGCAGATCACGTCGATCCTCGTCTCACACCACGATTGGCGAGGCCTGTTCTCCATCGGCCTCGACGCTGTCGAGCACGAGGCGGTAATGCCCCTGCAGCGAGATCCCGCAGCTTTCGACAATGACGACTGGGCCCATTCGGTCAGCTATGAATTGCTACGCAGGTACCTGGTGAACGTCCACGCGGAATTCACGGGTACCCCCATCGATCCGGCGTGGAGCAACTATTTCACACTGACGCGTCAGTGCGACGCCAGTCCCGCGCGGGTCGCCATGGCCGGATACAACGCGCATCTCACCGTCGACCTCGCTCATGCCGTCGCTACATCCGGAACCACTGCGGAGGATGTTCCCGATTTCTACAAGATCGTCGATTCCATTGCCGTCAAGGGTGGTTCGATCGTGACCCTCACCAAGGCCGAGTACGACGCAGACCTCGGGCCGCTCTGGCGGTTCTACTTCGTCGGCGAAGGACTCGACCGATTGGCCGGAAACTCGCAGCCCTCGGAACTGCTGCTCCGCGCAGCCGACAGCGGATACAACACCATCACGCTTGCCAACGGTTTCGCCCTCCAGAATCCGCAGACCCGTCCTGGCGCCGAGCAGGAGATCGACGCACTCTGGCGCACCACGGATTCGGCTCTCGACGTACTCGCACGGCTCGGCGGTCTGTGACTTCTCACCCTCTGCCGACCTGAAACGGACACACCTGAGACAATGACCCCATGACGGGGCACTCGGCGGGGCAAGGCATGCAGAGTCCCGCCATGCGCCGGGTACGAGACCTGTTGCGCGGACCCGCAATTGTCTGCAGCGAACAGGCCACCATCCGTGAGGCCGCGAAGTTGATGACCGACGCGGGCCGCCGTGCTGTTGTGATCCCTACGGCTACAACCGGTTTCGGAATCTTCACCGAAGGTGACTTGCGAGCTCGCGTGGTAGTCGGTGGCGTCGACAGCAGTCAGCCGGTTTCGACGGTGATGACGCCGTCTGCGGTGACAGTCGACCCTGATCGACTGGGCGCCGACGCCGTGACCGACATGCTCGAGTACGGATTGCGCCACCTCCCGGTCGTGACCGAGGCAGGCACGTTGATGGGTGTGCTCGAACTCAGTGACCTCCTGACTTCGGCCACCAATCAAGGTTTCGAACTGCGAGCAGCACTCGCCACGGCGCAAGACGACGCGCACCTCGTCGAAACGGCCCGTGCCGTACCGGTTCTGGTGACGGAGTTGGTGGCGTCGCGGGTCTCTCCGCTCGACATCGGCGCCACGCTCGCCGTGCTGATCGACGTCACAGTCAGGCGAGCCATAGAGTTGGTTGTCGGCGGCGACGAACGACCGGATTTCGCGTGGCTTTCGCTCGGCAGCGTCGCGCGGCGTGAAGCGCTCCCGTCTTCGGATATCGACAGCGCGCTGGTGTGGGGCGGCGAATCCCATCACGAGGGTGCCGACGCCGCGAAGCGCATCCACGACATCCTCGATCTCTGCGGGTTCCCGCGAGACACCAAGAACGCCGTCGCCACCCAGGCCAGGTTCGCGCGAACACTGCCACAATGGCGCATTGCACTGCGGAAATGGGTCTCCAATCCGTACCAGGACCAAGCGCTGGTCATGTTGTCGATGCTGGCGGATGCCCGCGTCGTCGCGGGCGACCCATCGCTGGACCCTCGCCCCGCAGCGTTGGATCAACTGCGACTGCATCCGGCCGTGATGCGTGTACTACTTCGCGAAGCGGTCGGCGACAAGGCAAAACTTCATTCATTCAAGGACGTGATGACGCGTCGGACCGGAACCGTCGACCTCAAAGCCAGCGCAGTCCAACCGATCGTGAACATCGCTCGATGGGCGGGGATTTCCGTGGGCGCCCGCACGAGTTCGACACTCGAACGACTCAAGGCTGCAGCGGGGAGCGGTTTTCTACTCGACGACGACGCCCAGGTGCTGATCGAGTCTTTCGAAGTCTTGCAGCAGATTCGCGTCCGCCACCAGACCGATCAGTTCTCCGCGGGTAGGCCGCCAACCGACGAGGTCGTGATTTCCGAACTCACACCACTCTCACGCAGCTTGCTGAGCAACGCGGTGCGCGAGGTCGCAGGTGTGCAGCGACGCCTCGAGTATGCCGCGTCCGCGTCGGCGCTACCCGACATCGACCCGTGAATCGCAGTGCGCTCGAACAGGTTCTGGCCGCGGAGCGACTCGAAGGCTGGGATCCGAACGATGAGCAGATCGCGGAACTCGAAGCCGTCCTGATCGGGATGCTTTCTCGGCGTGAGTATTTCGAGCAGGAGTTGGCGCGGGCCGTCGGCCTCTCGTCAACGATTCCCCCACGGATCCGCTGGCGACGATCAGCGCCGTACGTCTATCGCGGTACATCGGTACTCAAGAACAACTTCGACGTACGAGATCCCGCGGCACTGCAGTCGCTGGAATTTGCGGCGACCGCACTGCGTCTGGGCGAGGCACATCTCGGAGACGAACTGGTACCGCACACAGGCGACACTGTCGAACTTCTCCTCCTTCACCAGCATGTTTTCCAAGACCTGTACCAGTGGGCCGGCCACATCAGAACCGTCGACATCAAGAAGGGCGCGGCCACCTTCGCTCCGGTTTCCGCGATCCGGAACTACCTGTCCGAGGTGGAAGAGATCATCGCCGCCGTCGACTGGGCCACGCTCGATCGCGGCGCTACGTCGTTCGCGCTCGCGTCGGTGTACTCGACGCTCAATCATGCCCACCCGTTTCGGGAAGGAAACGGCCGAACCGGAACCCTCTTCCTGCATCGACTCGCCGCCGACACCCGGTATCAGCTCGACTTGTCGCCGGTGAGCAGAACCGAATGGGTATCGGCGTCGAGGGATTCTGCACCTTTCCGGCCCACCGGAACGCCGTCGCCGCGCCCGTTCATCGATCTGTTCAATCGCGCGCTGTCTCGCTGATGCGATCACCTGCCGCTAGTTCGCGTGGGGACTGAACACCTTTACTACTGAGTGAGCACCGCCTCCGTCACGCTGGAAGCGGTGCTCACTCGGAGAAAACGGTGATCAGTCGGCCATCAACCGGGTAGCGAGAACTCCCCCGCATCCGACCAGCGCTGACGCTCGGCCCCGAACGCGACGGACTGCATCGCGCGGAACTCCTCGATGGAGCGCGAGTTCGACGCGAGGAACTCCTGATGCTCGGCCAGGGAGAAACTTCCGTCCTCGATCTCGACTCCCCCGCCGCGGCCGGCGGCGGTGTCCGCACGCAGATCCATCAACTCTTCCGGCTCGACGGGATACCAGGAGATCCGGTCGAAGAATCGCAGTAGCCAGGGAGTGCCCTCCTCGAACGGACCCGACTTCGCAGGGTGGCGGTGATTCCACACCTGCGTCGTACGTCCGACGAACTGGTACCCACCTGGGCCTTCCATGCCGTAGATGCAGAGGTAAGCCCCACCGATCCCGACAGCGTTTTCCGGGGTCCAGGTGCGGGCAGGGTTGTACTTGGTCGTGACCAGGCGATGGCGCGGATCGAGCGGTGTCGCGACCGGCGCTCCGAGGTAGACGTCGCCGAGGCCGAGCACCATGTACTCGGCGCCGAAGACGGTGTCGAACACGTCGTTCACGGATTCGAGACCGTTCATCCGGCGGATGAACTCGATGTTCCACGGGCACCACGGCGCGTCGGCGCGAACGCCGTGCATGTACCGCTGGATCGCTTCGCGCGTTGCCGGGTCGTCCCACGAAAGTGGCATCCGCACAGTGCGACTGGGCACCACGAGTTCGTTGGCTGCGGGCAAGGTGTCCTCTGCCTCGGCGAGCATTCCCATCAGTGTGTGGACGGGTAGGACATCCGGGTCGACGCGGACCTGCAGACTGCGGATTCCCGGTGTGAGATCGAGTAGTCCGGCCGGTTTCTCGAGTTCGAGTCGCTGATGCAGCGCGTGTGCACGCGCACGCAGGGCCAGGTCGAGATTCATGTCGCCGTATTCGACCAACACGTTGTCGTCACCCGAGCGGCGATACGTCACCGGGGTGTCGCCGTCGCGGCGGGCGATGACGCCGTCGTCGCCGTCACCGCCGGTGGAATGCACAACCGAACTGGAGGCTCGACGCGATACTCCCAGGTCACGGCGCGAGGCCGCCCGTTCGGCACGGACCGGTACGAAGCGAATCTTGTTGCCGGGAGCCAACTGTCCGAGCTTCCATCGATCGGCGGAAACGACCGTGATCGGACAGACGAAGCCGCCGAGGCTCGGTCCGTCGGGCCCGAGGAGAATGGGCGTGTCGCCGGTGAAGTCGAGTGCACCGATCGAGTAGGCGTTGTCGTGAATGTTCGACGGGTGAAGGCCCGCTTCGCCTCCGGTGGTTCGGGCCCAGTCAGGTTTCGGCCCGACCAACCGGACTCCGGTGCGGTCGGAGTTGAAGTGGACCTCGTACTCGGTCGCGTACAGAGTGTCGATGTCGGAGCGGGTGAAGAACTCCGGCGCCCCGTGCGGGCCCTCGGTCACCGCGAGTTCCCAGCACGTGTGTATCGCCGGAACATGCTCGGCGGGAACCGCTCCCGCTGCGCCGGTCGCCTGTCCGAGTTTGAGAACGTCTCCTGCACGCAGGGTCCGGCCTTCGTGTCCACCGAACCTGCCCAGGGTGAAGGTCGAGGCGCTGCCGAGATAGTCGTCGGTCTCGATGCCGCCCTGTACGAGTACGTAGATGCGCAGTCCCGGACCGCTGACCGTTCCGACGTCGAGCACCGCTCCAGCGGGAACGAAAACTGGTCGCCACTGACCGTGTGCGATGCCGTCGACGGTCACCGACACCGGGGCTCCTGTGACGCACACCGTGGTGTCTTCGTCAAAGGTCATCGCAGGTCCGGCCATTGCGCATTCGATTCCCGGAGCGCCTTCAGGATTTCCGAGTGCGGTGTTTCCCAACCGAAACGACAGGTCGTCCATCGGGCCCGATGGAGGGACTCCGATCTGCCAATATCCAACCCGTCCGGGATAGTCCTGAACCGTCGTCAACATTCCGGGACGCACGATGGTCAGCTTTGCGTTCATTCGTCTGCTCCCGGCCGTGTGACGATCATGCGGACGGCCGTCGGATCGAAGCCGTTGCACGGGTTGTTGATCTGCGGACAGTTGGACACGAGGACAAGCGCGTCGCGTTCGGCACGCAACGCGAGCCGCTTTCCCGGCGCCGACAGTCCGTCGACGATGCCGAGCGTGCCGTCGGGGTCGACCGGGACGTTCATGAAGAAGTTGATGTTGGACACCAGGTCCCGTTTACCGAGCCCCCATTTGGCGCCCTCTACGAGGAAGTTCTCGACGCACGCGTGCTGATGCTTGGTGTGGTGGCCGTATCGCAACGTGTTCGATTCCTGAGAGCACGCGCCGCCGACCGTGTCGTGGTTTCCGACTTCGTCCGCAACAAGTGTCATGAGCGGAGTTCCGTCGTCACTGCGGAGCACGGAGCCTGTGGTCAGGAACAGATTCCGCTGGGCGGCGACAGTCGCTGCTGCCGAATACCGAACGCTGTGATCATCACCGGCGTAGACGAGTGTGTCGACGGCTTGATTTCCGTGCAGATCGACGATGGTCAGGACGTCACCGGCACGAACGAGCGCTGACCACGGCCCGAACGCGTCAGCGATCTCGTCGAGGATCACCGTTCCGGGAACGAGGGCGGGGACATCCAAGGTGGTGGTCATGCGATCTCCTCCAGGTTCGAAGCTGTCCAAGCGTCTTCGGTATTGAGCACTGCGCGTTGATATTCCGGCCCGCGATCGACAAGGCTGTCGAGTTCGTCGGCCGCATTCCACGCGAGCACTTCGAGGGACGTGGTGGGAAACTCCGACGCCGGGTCGAGTGGGTGCGCGGTGTTGGCGATCATCACGATGACGGGCAGGTGGATCAGAAGGTCAACCGTTGCACCTGCTCCGGCGGATCCGGTGCTGGTGAGAGCGCCGTCGGCTTCGACGCGCACACCGTGGAAGAACGACAACGGAGGCGCTATGTCCTGCGGCCCGAGTCCGTTCTTCGCGGCGGCCACGGTGAAAAGTTCGCGTCCGGCGGGTGAGGCACTGTGCAACGAACCCTGACCGTATTTCGCCTCGTTGGTGGCGCGCGATGTCGTTCCACAGAACGCGTCGTGGTGACCCGAGGTATCTGCGACGACGGTCGCGAGTACTCGCCCCTGATCGGAGAGCAATGGGTGCCCGACGCCGAGATACGCCTGCCACGGCACCTTGACGGTATCGGCGACGTTGAGTCGCTCCCAGGGAGCGTCGGCGCGGTAGAGCAAGACATTGGCGCAGGCGCTGCCAACGACGTCGCGAAGTCGCAATCGCGTTCCACGGGCGAGAATCTTCGTCGTGTACCGCCCGCCCGGTACCGTTTCAGCCCAGGTCAGACGCTCCGAGGCGACGTCCTCGGGTGGGTTCGGCCAGCGGGTTGCCGGCAAGACGGGCATGGAATCGGTGATCGTTCCGGCTTGGGACCGGGCATGCTCGCGGGCTCCGGCGGTGGTCTGGGTAGTCATGGTCAGGCTCCGATCGTGACGGGATTCGGCGTGGCGCGGCCGCGCGGGAAGCAGGCGACTCCAAGCCCGACGACCAGCGCAATCGTGATGGGGGCAGCCCACTGCAGGATGGGATATTCGCCGGTGGGATTGAAGATCTCGGCCCTCGGCCAGGACAGGTTGATCACCATCAGTGCGCCGTACACCACCGCCGCGATATTGACAGGCACTCCCCAGATACCGAGGGAGAACAGCTTTTCACCTTCGGCATCGAACTTGGGGCCGACAGCGGTACGCGGCCATCCCTTGAGCCGCTGAACCAACAGCGGCACGGTCACCATGAGGTAGGCCAAGTAGATCAAGATGATGCACACGCTGGACAGGGTCGCGAAAATTGCCGAGTTGCCCACGTTGACGGCCAGAACGGCAATACAGATCAGGCCGATGAGGATGGACGGTGCGATAGGTGTTCCGGTGCGGGGGTTCACCTTTGCCAGGATCGGCGAGGCCGGCAGACGCCCGTCGCGGGCCATGGAGAACATGAGCCGTGATGCAGCGGTCTGAATTGCCAAGGTGCATACGAACACTGCGATCGAGACGTCGATCAGCAGAACGGTGCCCCACGGCGAACTCAGGATGGACGTCAGTACGTACGGCAAACCTTCCGTGGCCAGGCGACCGTCGGTGAGCGAAGGCGCCGCCATCAACGCGCCGAGGATCATCAAGCCGCCACCGAGTGCGGACGCAGAGAGTGCAAGACGGATCGTGCGGGGTGCAACGCGTCGAGGATTGCGGGTCTCCTCGGCCAATTCCCCTGCCGAACCGAATCCGACCATGACGTAAGCGGCCATCAGTCCGGACATGATCCACGCCCAGGCGTATCCGGGCTGACCGCCGGCACTGCCGGTGTCGAAGACGACGTCCGGTCCGCGCTGAGCGTGGGTGAAGAACATCCCGACCACTGCGATGACACCGACAATTTCGCAGGTCACACCGATGTTGTTGATACGCGACATCCAGTTGACGCCGATGCAGTTGATGAAGGTGGTGAGGACCAGAAGTACCGAACCGAGTAGCACCGCATTGGCGGCACCGCTCGAGGAGATGAGCGCGCTGTCCTCGCCGATGATCTGGAACCCACTCCACACATTGGGGAGCACAACTTGCAAGGCGATGGCGGCAGCCGATGCGGTGACGATCTGCGCGAGGATCATGAACCACCCGGCGAACCAGCCGACGACCTCACCACCCATTCGCCGCGACCACTGGTAGATGGCACCCGAAATCGGATACCTGGCAGCAAGTTCCGCGAAGTTGAGCGCGACCATGAACTGTCCGATGAAGACGACCGGCCAGGTCCAGAAGAACGCCGGTCCCGCGAAACCGAAACCGAGACCGAACAATTGGAAGATCGTGGTCAGAATGGAGACGAAGGAGAAGCCCGCGGCAAACGACGCGAACTTTCCCAGCGATCGATGCAGCTGCTGCTCGTAGCCGAACTCCGCGAGGTCGCCGTCGTCGTGGGGTGAAGATGCGAGCGCGGATGCGGTTGTGGGCTGCGCAGCCGGGGTGGTTGCACTCAACGGCGTACTCCTTCGGCGAAGCGATTCAGAGGCGAATAACTGTCGATTGATAGTTTTCGCGAAATCCACTCGCCGCAGGTGACGCCCGCGTATACGATTCGCCCGATTCTGTAACAGGCTCGTTGAGTACGTTTCGAGCACGTGACCAAATGCTCACAGGGACGTCCACCCCGCATGTAAGGCCTCAGCCTGCCACTATGGAAGGCGTGACCAACGCCGGCCCCGGACGACCCCGCCTGACCGCTCGCCGACGCCCGGGTGGGACCGCCCGCGCGGAGATCTTGGATGCTGCCGCGGAACTGTTCACCACCCGAGGCTTCGCGGCGACGTCGACGCGCCACATCGCCGAAGCAGTAGGGATGCGTCAGGCGTCTCTGTACAACCATTTCGCCACCAAAGACGACATCCTGGTTGCGCTACTCGCCGACACGGTGACTCCGGCGCTCGACTTCGCAGAGAATCTCAGGCCGCTCGACGCCTCACCCGAGGTGAAGCTGTACGCGCTTTCGTACATCGACGCGGCGCAACTGATCACCGGACGGTGGAACCTCGGCGTCCTCTACCTCTTGCCGGAACTGAGAAGCGACCGGTTCATGTCTTTCCGAGCCGATCGCGATCGGCTTCGCGAGCAATACCGGACACTCGCCCAGGCAGTGCTCGCCGCGATTGGCGACCCGGTATCGACTCTGGCCGAGCTTCCGTTTCGCCTGGTCGAAAGCGTGATCAGCGCGCGAGCCGACGCGCTCGAAGGAACGCCGATCCCCGACGCCGCCGTCATCGCCGGGTCGGCATTGCACATTCTGGGGTGGCGCCAGGATCTTGCTCCTCTCCATACGGCGGCGGCGGAACTCATCTCGAACGCAGAAACGCCGAAATTGTCCGGGGCTGAATCAGCTCCGGACAATTTCGACGCAATGAGGACCTAAACGGCCACGAGACTAGACCGAGAGGGACTGTCCCGGGAAGATGAGGTTGATGTTCGGGACCTGGCTGGCGAGGTTCTCGAGCGAGATGCCGTGTGCAGCAGCGATCTTCGACAGGGTGTCGCCTGCCTTGACCACGTAGTTGCCGCTTCCGGTGCTTGCCGCCGGAGCCGACTCGACGGAAGCCTCAGCGGTGATGGGAGCTGCTGCGGCCTCGTAGTTGCCCGCAGTGGTGCCGGTGGTCAGGTACTGACCGCAGACGGGCCATGCGCCGACGCCCTGGCCTGCGAGAACGTTCTCGGCGACACGGATCTGCTCGGACTGGCTGGCGTTGGCAGCGTTGCCGGATCCGCCGAATGCGTTCCAGGTGCTCTGTGTGAACTGAAGTCCGCCGTAGAAGCCGTTGCCGGTGTTGGCGGCCCAGTTGCCGGAGGACTCGCAGTTGGCGACTCCGGACCAGTCGTGGCCGGCTGCCGACGCGGTGCCGGTGCTCATGGCGAGCGGGATCGCGACGACTACGCCTGCGGTTGCAACTGCGCCGAGGGCGCGCTTGAAGGTAATGCTGGTCATTGGGTAAATCCTCTCCGCCACCACGGACGAGATCGGCCCGGACGCTTTCACGTCTCGTCGATCGACTCGCCTGTCTCACTCCTGCCCCGCGAAGGTTTCGGGAGTACCGGACCCGCGGGGCAGGAGCACGCAGTTGCGGGTCGGTGTTTGCCCGGTAGTTTCGGGCTGTCAACGACCGTAGGCGATGGTCACGGATTGGTCACGGGACAATTTTCCGGCACTGCCGTACCAGAATCTGCGAAGAATCGCGCAATAACCACAGGTCAACTAATTGATTCGAGCTTCAACCATACCGATCGTTATCCGTCCGTTATGTGGCAACCGTCACGGCGATTTTGTGACCCACCGCACCGAAACAGGCCGTGTCGGACCGCCAACGATGCCCCTGGGAATGTTAAGAGAGTCCTGGCAACGGGAAAAACCAACCGCCCCAATCATTATGGAGAATGAACTGGTGATCATCGCAGTGGAAGGACCCAGCGCCGCCGGCAAGACCACCTGGTGCCGAACCCAACTCGGTGGCGAATCCGCAGCGGAAGAATTCGTCGCTGAGTATCAGCCCACGGGGTTCGAGCCGAACGGCACGGATCTCGACGTTCAGGCAAGTTACTGGACAACGGTCAATTCGAAGCGATGGTCGCAAGCGGAAGACCTCGAATCGAGAACCGGTCTCGCGCTCTGCGACAGCGACCCGCTGAAACTGCACTACAGCTGGTGTCTCGCTGCGGTGGGCGCGGCACCTCGGGAGCGATTCGAGCACGAACTCCTGGCGGTCGAAAGCGCTTTTGCGCAGCTGAAACTCGGTTTTGTGGATCTGACCGTCATCTCGATACCGTCACCGGGGCAGCTTCTACTGCAGCGCGAAGGAGACCCCAGCCGCCGACGACGGCATTTCGAGCTTCACGCGGCGCTCGCCGAGCCGCTCACCGAGTGGTACTCGGCGGTCGAACGCGTAGATCCAGGGCGCGTTGTGTGGCACTTCCCGGCGCTGCTCGATATTTCGCGCTGTCCCCCGACCCGACCGCACCGCAGCGATCTGAGCCTTCTTCGCGCGGTGATCAACGAGCTGCCGCCTCTCCCCAGGTAGGGAGCGGCTGCTCACTGTGTCAGCGTGCTCGTTCGACCCTGGCCTCGTCCCAGACCGGCGACTCACTCTCGTACACGTTTCCATCCGATCCGAAGACCAGGAACCTGTCGAACCCGCGCGCGAACCAACGATCGTGGGTGACCGAGATGACGGTTCCGGCAAACTGGGCGATCCCCTGCTCGAGCGCATCCGCCGAATGAAGGTCGAGGTTGTCGGTCGGCTCATCGAGCAACAGCATCGTTGCGCCGGAGAGCTCGAGAAGCAGAATCTGCAGTCGTGCCTGCTGACCACCGGACAGGTCGTCGTACTTCTGCTCCGCTGCTTGGGACAATCCATAACGATCTAGAGCCCGGCTCGCCGCTTCACGCCCCATTCCGTTGCGGTGTTCGTCGCCCATGTGCAGGATCTCGAGCAGCGTGTTTCCGGTCAGATCGGGCCTGGAATGTGTCTGTGCAAACAATCCGGGACGTACCCGGGCACCCAGCGTCGCGGTTCCGCCATGCTCAACCGGCGCGATGTCGAGCGCCTCGACGGGAAGATGCTCGGTCGCGGGGTCGGTCCCACCGCCCGCCAAGAGACGGAGGAAATGCGACTTCCCGGACCCGTTGGAGCCCAGCACGGCAACCCGGTCTCCGTACCAGATCTCGGTGTCGAAGGGCTTCATCAGACCCGTCAGCTCGAGACTCTGACAGACCAAGGCACGCTTGGCAGTTCGCCCACCCGCCAGTCGCACTGTCACCTTCTGCTGTAGGGGAATTGCCTCGGGCGGTCCTGCCTCCTCGAATTTCGCCAACCGGGTTTGCGAAGCGTGGTACCGAGCAGCGATGCCGTCGTTGAACTTGGCCTTTTCACGCAATCGCAGTACCAGGGCACGCAGTTTCGCGTGTTCTTCGTCCCAGCGCCGGCGCAGTTCTTCGAAGCGCGCGTTGCGATCCTCGCGGGCCTGGTGGTAGCTGGCCAGCCCAGCGCCGTGGGTCCACGATGTCGCGCCGCTGATTCCGGGTTCGAGAGTCACGATGTGGGTGGCCGCATTGGCGATCAGTTCGCGATCGTGGCTGACGAACAGGACCACTTTCGGCGATTCCGAGATCGTTTTTTCCAGCCACCTCTTCCCCGGAACGTCGAGGTAGTTGTCCGGCTCATCCAGAAGAAGTGCGTCGTCGGGCCCGGCAAACAGCGCTTCGAGAACCAATCGCTTCTGCTCGCCACCACTGAGCGAGTTGGCCGCTCGCCACTTCGCACGGTCATAGGGAACGCCGAGAGCAGAGGTAGTGACCTTGTCCCAGAAGTCTTCTGTCTCGTACCCGCCGACGTCGGCCCAATCGGCCAGCGCGTGTGAGTATTTCATCTGAGTTGACTCTTCGTCTCGCTCGATCATCGCGTTCTCCGCGGTGTCGAGCGCCAGTGCCGCGTCGCGGATCGGCACCGGAGAGACGGACAACAGGAGATCACGCACGGTTGACTCGTCACGAACCTGACCGACGAATTGCCGCATCACACCCAGTGTTCCGGATCTGGTGACTGCGCCCTCGTCAGCGACTGCGTCTCCGGCAATGATCCGAAGCAATGTCGTCTTGCCGGTCCCATTCGGGCCGATCAGTGCAGTCTTGGCACCGTTGCCGACCCGGAAGCTGACGCCGCTGAGCAGTTGTCGACCATCAGGGAGAAAGTAGTCGACGTCGGCGATGTTGAGGTGGGTCACGCTGTCAAGAGAACCCTACCCACGGCGATCTGCCAAACCATTATTTCTGCCTTCGGTCGCTAGCTCACGACCGTCATGGGATCGTGCGGCCGCGTCGAGCGCCGCCAGATAGCCGAAAACCATTGCGGGACCGATAGTTGCGCCTGGCCCCGCATAGGTATGACCCATCACCGGCGAACTGGTGTTTCCGGCGGCGTAGAGCCCGTCGATGACCGAACCGTCCGCGCGCAGCGCCCGCGCGCGAGCGTCCGTGTTGATACCGCCCTTGGTTCCCAGATCGCCGGGAACCATCTTCGCGGCGTAGAACGGCCCCTTGGTGAGTTCTCCGAGGCTGGGATTGGGCTTGTTGGTGCGGTCACCGTAATAGTGGTCGTATTTGCTTGTCCCCCGGCCGAAGTCACGATCGACTCCGTCGCGCGCATAACTGTTGAATCGCGTGATCGTCGCCGACAACGCATCGCTCGGTACTCCGATCTCGGCAGCAAGTTCGGCAATCGATCCGGCTCGCACAATCGCGCCCGATGCGATCCACGACCGAGGTATCGACCCACGCGCCGGAACTCCCGCGAACAGGTAACGGTCACGGTAAGTCTGATCGAATATCAGCCAGGCCGGGATGTTCTCGGCAGGCCCTTCACCTCGGCCATGTTTCCCGCCGAACATTGCATGCGCCGCTTCGACGTAGGGAAGCGACTCGTTCATGAACCGATTCCCGCCGGCGTTGACCATCAGACTGCGCGGCAACGAGCGCTCCGCCAAGGCGAACCACGGGCCCTTGGGCAGTGGAATCGACGGCGCCCACCACGCGTCGTCCATGTACGAAATTGCTGCGCCGACGCCCAGAGCTGCTCGGATACCGTCCCCGGTGTTGGTCGGCGCTCCGAGAGTCCACTGTGCACTACTCGGTCGACGCTGATACTCGCTGCGCATGTCGTCGTTGTTGTCGAAACCGCCGCACGCGAGGATGACGCCGCATCGGGCGCGCAGCATTGTCTGTACTCCGCCGGACTCGAGTCGCACGCCCACCACACGTCCGCTGTCGGTAACCAAATCCACAAGCTTCGTTCCGAGTTTCACCGGCACTCCGGCTTCCCGAACTCCGAGCATCAGTTCCGCCATGAGTGCTGGTCCGAGCCCGATCAGCTTCTTCTTCCTGGCCTTCGCGGCCAGGGATCGCATTCCCACCCGAAGCATTCGCACCGGCCCGCGCCAATGCCGAATCCCCGTGCTCAGCCACCGGTAGTCAGATTGTTGGACAACCATGTTGAGCGGCACCTTCATGTACGGCGGATGAAGTGTCGCGAGATCGTCGCCCAGTGCTCGGGCGTCGAACGGGCGCGGTTCGCACGATCGCCCGCTTGCAAGTCCGCCGGGCGCCTCGGGAAAGTAGTCGGAGTAACCCTTCACCCATTCGAGCTCCAGAGCGGAATGTCGGATCAGGAAATCGAGGGCTTCGGGGCCTCGATCGATATAGGTATCAATGCGATCGGTGTCCGCGTCCTCGCCGACAATGCTCTTCAGATATGTTCGCGCAGAGTCGATATCGTCTGCCGGCGCCTCGCGGCGAAGTATCGAATTTCCCGGAATCCACACGCCGCCCCCGGACCGGGACGACGAACCGCCCCAGTATTCGGACTTCTCCACGAGGATCGTCGAGAGTCCGTTGCGGGCTGCGGTGATGGCTGCGGACATGCCGGCAGCCCCCGATCCGACAACAACGACATCCACTTCGGGCACATTTACTACGGGCGGCACGGCGCCCTGAGTGTCCTCGTCCATCACTGATCACGACCTTTCGTGTCATCTTCGTCCTGCGTGTGCCACCGGGATCCCCGAACGGCGTCGAGCGCCCCCTCGACGCACACGGGAAGCGATGCCCCGCGCTTGTGGGGGTGACGTATCCATTGCCGATAGCCGAACTCCGCCGCAGCCAACATCAGATGAACGAGAAGTCCTGGGCGGCTGTCGATTTCCGGATCGAGTTTCATTCGCTGTGCCACCAACTCGACCAGCCGATCACGATGTTCGGGCGCGATCAGCGCGACTCGATCCATCAGGTGCGGCGCGGTACGGAACGCCGATCGCCACTGATCGATCTCCGAGGACTCGAAAGCATTGGAACGCTCGAGGATTGCCCGTGAAATCGCAAGATCAGCCGACTCGGATGCCGGGCGCTCCTCGAGGAGCGTCACGATTCCGGCACCGCCTTGCCTGACCGGATCCAACAGCAAATCCTCCTTGTTACGAACGTGCCGAAAGTACGTGCTCGCCGACACCCCCGCCGCCGACGCAATCTGCTCAGTGGTCACGTCTTCGAAACCGTCACGTGCGAACAGTTCGAATGCCGCACGTTGAATGTCTGCTCGCACCCGCAACCGCTGTCTCTCCCGTAGTGACATCAGCAACGTCCTCCCGCCTCGGCCGAGATCCGGCCATTCTCGATAATGCGAGTCTCACCTATTGTGACAGTCACTGTCAATATCCAATTCTCTGTCAGATACCAGCAGACCCCGGCACATCGTTGACAGGGCATTCGAGTCCACGACAAGCTTCGAAGATGAAGCGATGGTTCGCGGCCGGACTCGGAACGGCGATCGTCTCGCGATCGCTACTGCGCAAAGCTTTGCTTTTCAAGTTCAGGCGCGACGTCCGGGCGCTCAACTCCGGAAACTACCGTCCGCTGCTGGGCTCATATCACCGTGACGCAGTACTGAGATTCGCCGACGGCGATCATCGGTGGGCCGGCGTGCACGCCGGAAGGGACCAAATTGAGAAATTTCTCCAGGAATTCGTCGCCGCCGGGCTTCAAGGCGAAGTCACCGAAGCGTATTTCGGTGGTTCACTTTGGCGCATGACGCTGCTCGCGCGTTTCAATGACCGAGCGCTCGGCCCCGACGGCTCCGTCATCTACCAAAATCGGACAGTGCTTCTCGTCCGAACCAAGTGGGGGAAGATCATCGAGCAGGAAGACTATTACGAGGACACCGCCAGAATCGGAGACTTCGACAAGCGGCTTCGCGAAATCGAAGCCGCACGAACCTGTGGCACAGTCGTGGAATGACAGATGTCAGGGCTGACCGGTATCGAAAACTATCGGCATTCCTCGCTTCTCAGAACGATGCCGAACTGGCCCAACTGGTAGACACCGCTCGAGTCACGAGTGTCGGAGTGGGCGGCTCCGCAGGACTCGTCAGTGTCGGCGAAAACAGGCTCAACGGCGTTCCGGTATTCACCAAACGAATTCCATTGAGCGAACGCGAACTCGCCGACGTGGGCTCCACGTCCAACCTCTTCGACCTACCCATGTTCTGCCAGTACGGCATTGGAGGCCCAAGCTTCAACGCTTGGCGAGAGCTGGCCGCGAACGTCGTCGTCACCGATGTCGTTCTGGCCGGCGAAACACAGTCGTTCCCGATGCTTTACCACTGGCGGGTGCTGCCCGGCCGCTCACCTGTTGCATCCGAACACGCGGACATCGACGCGGTGCTTGCCTCTCAGGGCGGCAGCCCGGCAGTACGAACACGCCTCGAGGCGCTCGCCGCTGCACCATGCAGCCTCGTTCTGTTCTGCGAGTACATCGCACACCCGATATCGGATTGGCTGCAAGACAACCCGACCGGCAAGGCTGCCGAAGTCGAGCGACAGTTCTCGGAGATCGTGGCGTTCTTGCGCGATCGACAGTTGCTCCACATGGACGGACATTTCGGCAATATGCGCACCGACATGGAGCGGATCTATCTCAGCGACTTCGGACTGGCCACATCCCCACACTTCGACCTGTCGACTGCCGAGCGCGACTTCGCCCGGAGTCATGCCACTCACGACGCCGACTACGCCGCCATGCTTCTGGTCAACTGGTTGGTGACCGCGGTCTGCGGGGTACCGAGGCCGACCAGCGGCGGACCAGTCGCCCGCAACGAGTACGTACGCCGGTGCGCCACAGGTCATATCCCCGGTGATGTGGCACCGGAGGTGGCCGCGATCTTGACCCGGCACGCACCTGCCGCTGCGGAGATGAACGACTTCTACTGGCAATTGTTCGACGGCGACTTCGACGCGCACTACCCTCATATAGCGGCAGTTCCGAGATCCGGTCGAGGACAGGGTTTTCCCTGAACTGCCGTCTCCACATCTCAGGGTTCATGTCATCCTCCGGACCGATGCGCTGGTCATTGCCGGTAGGGCACAGTTCTGCACATGATTGAACTGAGGGGATTGACCAAGGTTTACGGACCGACGAAAGCGGTGGACGATTTGTCGTTCACGGTCAAGCCGGGCATCGTGACGGGCTTTCTGGGCCCGAACGGTGCGGGTAAGTCGACGACGATGCGGATGATCCTGGGTTTGGATCAGCCGACGTCGGGTGCGGCGTTGATCGAGGGCAAGCCGTACCGCGAGCTCAAGACTCCGTTGCGGACGGTGGGCGCGTTGTTGGATGCGAAGTGGGTGCACCCCAATCGCAGTGCGCGGGCGCATCTGCAGTGGATGGCTGCCTCGAACGGGATCCCGAAGTCCCGCGTCGACGAGGTGCTCGGGTTGGTCGGGTTGTCCGAGGTTGCGGGCAAGAAGGCCGGCGGGTTCTCGCTCGGTATGTCGCAGCGTCTGGGTTTGGCGGGTGCGTTGTTGGGTGATCCGAAGGTGTTGTTGTTCGACGAGCCGGTCAACGGTCTCGATCCGGAGGGCATTGTCTGGATTCGTAAGTTCATGCAGCGGTTGGCGGCGGAGGGCCGCACGGTGCTGGTGTCGAGTCACCTTCTGTCGGAGATGGCGTTGACGGCGGAGCAGTTGGTGGTGATCGGTCGGGGTCGGTTGATTTCGGATTCGACGGTCGCGGAGTTCGTGGATCGTTCGTCGGAGTCGACGGTGCGCGTGCGCAGCCCACAATTGGACGCTCTCCATGCCGCATTGACTGCTCAGGGACTGACTGTCCGCGAGGACCATTCAGGCCCGGAACCGGTGTTGGTGGTGGTGGATTCGACCACCGATGTGATCGGCGGTCTGGCTGGTTCGCAGGGAATCATGTTGTACGAGTTGGCTTCTCAGCAGGGGTCGCTCGAGGATGCGTTCATGAAGTTGACCGGAGACGATGTCCAGTACCACGCATCCGGTATCGATCCGGGCGCCGGTGCACACCAAGCAAATGCACACCACGCAAACACACAGCACGCTATGGGAGGTGCACTGTAATGGCTGTTCTCAGTGCTGAACGTATCAAGATCACCACGACCAAGTCGCCGCTGTGGTGCACGATCACAATCATCATCCTAGGGTTGGGCGTCGCCTGGATGATCGGGCGTTCGTCGAGTTCGAGCATTCAGGCGTACAACGATGAAGCTGCATCAGGAACTCCTGATTTCGAGAAATTCCTCCCCACGTTCAACGACGCGGGACTAGGAGTATCCGGATTCGGCGTCATGGTCCTGATGATCATGGCGGCGCTCGCGATCACCAGCGAGTACCGCTTCGGCATCATCCGTACTACCTTCCAGGCTATCCCGAGTCGGGCTTCGGTTCTGATCGCCAAAGCCGGCCTGATCGGGGCTTTCGGCGCGGTACTGTCCTTCGTTCTCATGCTCGGCGCGGTATTCATCACCAAAGCTGCTGCAGGATCTGAAGGTTCCACCAATCTGGCACTCGACAACGCCGATGCCTGGCGCGCCGTTTACGGCGTACCGATCTTCGCGTTCCTCTGCGTCGCCCTTGCTATTGCCGTCGGAGCACTCCTTCGTCAGTCCGCCGGCGCCATTGCACTACTGCTGCTGTGGCCGCTGCTCATCGAGAGCCTGTTCGGCATGTTCGGATCCTTCGGCAGAAACGTCACACCGTTCCTCCCGTTCGCCAATGCCGACCACTTCCTCTCTTCGGGTTCGAGCACCAATTTCCATTGGGGCCCTTGGGGAAGCCTGTTCTACTTCGCAGCATTTGTGCTGGTGATATTCGGAATCAGCATCGCCGTTGTCAACAAGCGCGACGCCTGACCGAGTCACGAACTGACCAAGTCACGAACTGACCAAGTCACGAACTGACCAAGACCGAAACTGGCCGCACCGGAGCCCTTCCGGTGCGGCCAGTTTCGCGTTGACAGAACCCACAGCGCTTGTCGATCACGCCAAGGAACAGGGCACGAGCGGGTTCGCGTCACTCTGCCCCGTGGACGCGGCACCTCGAAAGAAGACCTGGTCGAGTTCCTGGCCGACTGACATCACGCATCAGCGTTCGAGTTGCGCGGCAAGATCTTTCATCCAACCTAGGAATGCCTGCGGGCCGTCGAACTGGACGCCGTCGACGGCGGCAACTTCTGGTGCAATGTCATCGCCCTTGACCACCAGCGCTTCTCCCCCGGATGCGATGGCCGCCGCAAAGGCTGGTAGATCGCCGCGGTCGTCACCTGCGTACGCAACGACGTCGACTCCCGCGGCCTCGATCGCACGAAGAAGACCTGTCCCCTTGTCCTCCTTGACCGGTGGGCGCAATTCTTCGACCAGCTTGCCGGGCTCACGATGCAACCCGGTCCGGCTCGCGATTTCAGTTGTCGCTGCTTCCACCAGGCGCTGCGCGGCCGCTCGATCTGCAGCCCGACGCCAATGCACGGCCACCGCAAGGCCTTTGCCCTCGACATGGATGCCGGGAACTGCCTGAGAATCGAACAAGCGGCGCAGGTCGGCTTCTGCTTCAGCGACGGCATCACTGAACGCCGCGACGGCCGGAAGCACCTCGATTCCGTTGTCCGTCCAGGTCTCGACACCGTAGGAACCCATGAGTACAACCGAATCCAGACTCAGCCGTTCTCGCAGAAACGACACCGGCCGCCCCGAAAGCAGGCCGACTACACCGAGGTGTTTCGTCAGAGTCGCGAGCACGTCCTCGGCGCCGGGCAGGAGTGCACTCGCCGACGGATCATCGACGATGGGTGCAAGCACACCGTCGAAATCCATCACCAGTCCACAGCGAGCTGGATCGGACGTGAGTCGGAGGATGACGTCCGCAGCGGTTCGCATGGTTCGAGTGTGCCAAATCGATCGCACCCGCAATACCAACACCGGATCCGAATGTAATCTCCGCCACTTCGTCCAAGTTGTCTGGATGCGATGGCGAACTCGCGTTCTCTCCCTGCAAGGGCGGACTGTGGTCCGATACAGTTCTCACGACGCTTACCAACTGGGGGGTAATGATGAGCGAATTGACTGTCGTCACTGACGACATCCGTAAGTACGGCTCGACGTCGGCCGAAGCTGCAGGACACATCGCGCAGGCCGCCGTCGTCGATCTTGGCGCCAACATCGCGGCAGTCGCACCGGCCGTTGGCCCCGTCGGGATCGAATTTCTCGAAGCATTCGCGCGCGCTCAGGCCGCGCACACCAAAGACGTTGCAGCACTCGCTACGTTCTACGCCGGTAATGCCGCAACTGCCGGTGCAGCCGCGCAGGCCTACGACACGACAGATCATGCAATCGCGTCAGATCTGACCGGCGCGGCTGGATCGACGAGTGTGACAGCGTGAACACCGATCGCGTCAATACCGATCGCGTCAATACCGAAGTCGACTCGACGACGGTCCTCGACCTCCTTCAAGGTGGTGCGCCGGACCCGGCAATGGCCTTGTCTGCGCTCGGGGATCTCTCGGACCTGCTCGCGTCACTTCCGACCCTGCCGTCGATGCCGAGCTTCCTCGTCAGTCCACAGGCCCCGGCACTGCCGAACAACGCGGTCGACTCGATGCTCGCCGGCATACCGGTTCCGGCGCTCCCCGGAATCGAAGATCTGTTCGCGCCCCTGATCGAACTCGGGAAGAGTCTCGGCACAGGCGCTTTTGCCGGCATCGATCCCGCCGGCATCTTCAACCAGGCGTCCACGCTGATCGACCAAGCCATGGGACTGTCCGAAAGCGCGGTCGCCGAGGTGGGGCAGACATGGAACAGCACCGGCAGTGACGCCGCGACCGAACTGTCGCGATCCGCACAGAACAGCGGCGCAGAATTGAGCGAACGCGGAACTGCGATATCGAAAACCACTGCTGCCGCCGCGGAATCGGTGCAGCGAGGCAATGCACATCTCGCGGCGATCGCCCAGTCCTTCGCCGCCACGGTTGCGGCTGCTGCACCGATCGCGTGGACACCACCCGGGCAGGCGATGTTGATTGCCTCCGCGGCTGAACACATGCAGGCAGCGGTCGCGGCGGTGACGCAGACTCGCGGCGAAATGCTCGGGCACACCGCTGCCATGAACGCCCTTGCCGGGTCGATCCCGGTTCCGACTCCACCGATCAGTGAGGCGCTCGCCAACCTTGCCGCTCCGGAGGCATTCGCCGACGCCGCCCGCCGGATCACCCAGCCTCTGTCGGCATCGACCGCATCCATGTCACAGTCACCGGCATCGATCAACGCTGGCGACGCACGGTACTCCACTCACCCCGGCACTGATGCAACTCGGACCTCGGCAGCGCAGGCAGGCGCCGGACTTCCGGCCGGCGTCGAGAAGCTCTGGGGCGCAGGCAATTCGTCGGCTTCACTCGCAGCCGGTGGGTCGCCGTCACCCGGTGCGACCGCGAGCTCCGGCGGAGCGTGGGTGGGCGGGAACGGCGCGAGCGGTGGAACGATGAGAGGCGCAGCGGGAGTTGCTGCAGTTCAACCGGTTCCGGTAGCAACGCCCGGCCTGGGTGCAATATCTTCGGCGGTCGGAGGCGGAAATATGACGCCCAGCGGAATGATGGGCGGCGGACCTCGCGGATCGCGAGACGACGAGTCGTCACGCACCACTCCGGGGTATCTCGTCAATGCCGGCGACGAAAATTCGATGGTCGACGATTTACCGATGGTGTCGCCGCCCGTGCTCGGCGCCGAGGATCCCGATCAGTACCTGTTCCGAGATCTCTGATCAAGACAAACCTCAGACGAAGCCCAACTCCCGCACCGCCGCGCGCTCCTGCTCCAATTCGCTGACGGACAGCTCAATCCGTTCGCGTGAGAAGTCGTCGATCGAGAGGTCCTGAACTATGGCGAATTCACCACCGGCACAGGTCACCGGGAAGGACGAGATCAATCCTTCGGGCACTCCGTAGGAACCGTCCGAACACACGGCCATCGATACCCAGTCATCCTCGGCAGTACCGATCACCCAGTCGCGGACGTGGTCGATCGACGCACTGGCTGCGCTTGCCGCAGAGGACGATCCACGCGCAGCGATGATGGCTGTGCCTCGCACCTGAACCGTAGGGATGAAATCGTTCTCCACCCAGTCGCGATCGTCGATCACCGCGAGCGCAGGCTTACCCGCGACGGTCGCATGGGACAGATCCGGGTACTGCGTCGCCGAATGGTTTCCCCAGACGGATACTTTGCGGACCGACGACGCACGAACGCCGGTCTTCTTCACCACCTGCGCGATCGCTCGGTTGTGGTCGAGACGCGTCAGTGCACTGAACCGAGTGTCCGGCACATCCGGTGCGTTGTTCATCGCGATAAGTGCGTTGGTATTGGCCGGGTTTCCCACGACCAGCACCTTGACGTCCGAGGCTGCGTTGTTGTTGATCGCCTTCCCGTGCGCTGTGAAAATCGCGCCGTTCGCGCTCAGCAAGTCGGCGCGCTCCATCCCCTTGCTCCGCGGACGCGCACCGACCAGCATGCCGATGTTCGCGCCGGAGAAGGCGACGTCGGGATCGTCGGTGATGTCGATGGAGCTCAGCAAGGGAAATGCGCCGTCCTCGAGTTCCATCGCAACGCCTTCGGCAGCGGACACAGCGGCGGGAATCTCGAGCAGTCGAAGTTTGATCGGGACGTCCGCGCCGAGCATCTCCCCCGCAGCTATGCGGAAAAGCATGCCGTATGCGATCTGACCCGACGCTCCGGTCACCGTGACGGTTACGGGCGCAATACTCATTGCCGACTCCTCACCTGCCGTTTTCACGACTGTCCGTTCTACAACGCTGTAAGAACGGTTTCCACGCTAGTCGAGTAATCCGGCCACTTCGTGGTCTGTCAGTGTGGTTCTCGGCACTCGTCCCTCCGCCGTCACGAGTTCGACGGCGCGATACAGCGGACGCTCGGCCAGTCCGGCGCCGCGGGCTTCGGCACGCAACTGTTCGATCAGCACCGAGGACAACGCGGCAGCCGGTACCAACTCGCTGGCAGCGAGGGCGTCGGCGAGCTTGCGGAGTGCAAGGATCTCCAACTCGCGCCCGCCTCCTGCCGTGTACAGCGCGAGCGGTATCCGCACGGTGGACCGTCCGTCGCCGAGTGTCAGGCTGACCTCGCTGATCCGGCCGGATCGCACCGTCAACGCCGCCGTGAGTACCTCGGCCACGTCGACGTCGTTGGTTCGAAAACCAGCTTGCGCACGAACCCTGTTGCCGTACAACGTGATGTGTCGGCGCAGCGTCATCAGGATCGCCAGTGACGTCGGCACCGCGATGACGGCACCGACGATCACTCCAACGGTCGCCGTCGAGAACACACCGACGATCAACCCGACGACCACGCCGAACACCACGACAACAACGGCGAACTTCTTCAGCCGCGGCGCGATCAACGCCACGGGAACCAGATCGAGTGAAACCGGTTCGGCCTCAGTGCTCAACGAGATCCCCGAGCTTGTCGACAACCTGGTCGAGCGCCACCGTCTCCTGCTCACCTGTTGCCAACTGTTTGACAACGACAACGCCCTCTTCGAGCTCACGCTCGCCGAGAACCAATGCGATTGCGGCACCCGAACGATCAGCTGCTTTCATCGAGCCCTTCACGCCACGATTTCCGTACGCCAGGTCGACACGAATTCCGTTGGCACGCAACTGATGTGCGATCTTCACCAGTGCCGCCTTCGCCTCGGCGCCCATCGGCACACAGAAGACATCGACACGTGCCGGTGGTGCAACCGACTTTCCCTCGGCTTCGAGAGCGAGAACCGTGCGGTCGACGCCGATTCCGAACCCGATCCCCGAGAGCGGCTGTCCGCCCAGTTGTTCCATCAGACCGTCGTAACGACCACCGCCGCCGATTCCGGACTGCGCGCCCAGTCCGTCGTGCACGAATTCGAAGGTTGTCTTGGTGTAGTAATCGAGGCCGCGAACCATGCGCGGGTTGACGACATAGGGAACGCCCAAGGCATCCAAGTGCGCGAGCACCTCGTCGAAGTGGGCCTTGCAGCTCTCCGACAGGTGATCGAGCATGAGCGGTGCGCCCGCAGTCATCTCACGTACATCCGGGCGCTTGTCGTCGAGCACCCGGAGCGGGTTGATCTCCGCGCGTCGACGCGTGTCCTCGTCGAGCGGAAGTGCAAAGAGAAACTCCTGCAGCAGTTCGCGGTACTGCGGTCGGCAGGTGTCGTCGCCGAGAGAGGTGATTTCGAGGCGGAAGCCGTCGAGCCCCAACGACCGGAATCCGGCGTCGGCGATCGCGATGACCTCAGCGTCGAGTGCGGGGTCGTCGATCCCGATGGCCTCGACGCCGACCTGCTGCAACTGACGGTAGCGACCGGCCTGCGGGCGCTCGTAGCGGAAGAACGGGCCCGCGTAGCTGACCTTGACCGGCAATTGTCCACGATCGAGGCTGTGCTCGATGACGGCACGCATGACGCCTGCGGTTCCCTCGGGACGCAACGTCACCGAACGATCGCCACGGTCGGCGAACGTGTACATCTCTTTGCTGACGACGTCGGTGGACTCGCCGACGCCGCGCGCGAACAAGCCGGTGTCTTCGAAGATCGGCAATTCGATGTGGCCGTACCCGGCCAACCTGGCGGCGCGCGTCAAACCGTCACGAACGGCGACGAATTCGGCTGACTGCGGCGGAACGTAGTCCGGAATGCCCTTGGGTGCAGAGAAGGTGCTGGCTTTACTCACGAGAGGTACTTTTCCTTATTCTTGTGCGCTGAGTCCAACGAGAAACGGGTTCGAGCTTCGCTCGGCGCCGATCGAACTGTTGCCGCCGTGCCCGGGCAGGACCACTGTCTCGTCACCGAGTACCAGTAGCTTGCGGGCGATCGAGGCGAGCAACTGCTCGTGATTTCCGCCGGGCAGGTCGCTGCGCCCGATGGAACCCTGGAACAGGGTGTCACCGGTGAACGCCAAGTCCACGGGTCCGGACTCGGTGTTCGCCTGGGTTCGGAACACCACGGATCCCTGCGTGTGCCCGGGTGTGTGGTCGACGACGAACGTCATTCCGGCCTCGGTGATCTTGTCGCCGTCGGCCAGTTCGATCACCTCGTCCGGCTCCACGAACGTCATGCCCTGAATGAATTCCTTCATCGTCGGGCCGATCCCCCGTGCCGGATCGCTGAGCATGTAGCGATCCTCGGGATGGATGTACGCGGGTACGGAATACCGCTCACAGACCTCGCGGGCCGACCACACGTGATCGAGATGACCGTGTGTCAGGAGTACCGCGTTGACCGTCATGTCCTTCGAGTCGAGATATTCGAAGAGCGGTTCGGCCGCATCCTGCCCCGGGTCGACGACTACGCATTCGCACGCGTCGTCCTGGGCGAGTATGTAGCAGTTGGTTTGGAACATCCCGGCCGGAAAACCAGTGACGAGCACGGGGGCAACTCCTCTTCGAAGGGCGGAAACGAACAACACGGTGTCGGTTACAGCCTAAGCTGCTGCCCCGCCAGTAAGTTCTCAGGTTGCAATGGGAGACTCTGACGACGAGTAGAGCCGCTTGCCGAAGCCGACCCCAGGGTGTCGCTCGGCCGGCCGACCACGATCCACCCGCGATACGGAGGACTACAGCAGTGCCGAGTAACGAGCAACGCCGCGAGGCGGCGAAACGCAAGCTCGAGCGTCAGCTCGAACGTCGCGCAGAACGTGCCCGCAAGCGCAAGCAGATGACGATAGCCGGAACTGCACTCGGCGTGGTTGTCGTAGTCGGTGTCGTCGGCGGCCTCATCTGGTTCAGCAACCGCAGCGACGACGACGCGAACACCACCAACACTGCAGCCGACGACTCGAGCCTCACGCCGCAAACTGCGGGTGCGATGCCCGCCGGTCTGTCGACGCCACTTGCCGACACGGTTTCCTGCTCGTACCCGGCGGACGGTGCTACTGCGTCCAAGGCCAACAACCCGCCTCGTACCGACGGCATCCCCACCACCGTCCCGGACGCGACACCGAGCATCAGCGTCGAGACGTCACAGGGGAATATCGGGCTCACGCTCGACGGAACGAAGTCTCCGTGCACGGTCAACAGCTTCGTGAGCCTTGCGCAGCAGGACTACTTCAACGACACCACCTGCCACCGCATGACGACGAGCCCCTCGCTCCAGGTTCTGCAGTGCGGTGATCCCTCCGGCAGCGGCTCCGGCGGCCCGGGCTACGGATTCGACAACGAATTCCCCACCACGGCGTACGCCACCACCGACCCGGCAGCGCAACAAGCAGTCACCTACGCGCGCGGCACGGTTGCGATGGCAAACACCGGGGCACCCGGTAGCAACGGCAGCCAGTTCTTCCTCGTCTACGGCGACTCGCAACTCCCGCCGCAGTACACGGTTTTCGGCACGATCGACGAGACCGGTCTCGCCACTTTGGACAAGGTCGCGGCCGGCGGATCGACGCCTGAGGGTGACGGCAAGCCGAATCTGACCACCGACATCAAGACAGTAAGGCTCGACTGATGCGACGTAATCTTGTGATGCGCTTTCCTGTAGTTATTGCCGCTGCAAGCGCCGCGGCGCTGCTTCTGGCTGGTTGTTCCAGCGATTCCGGTAGCTCGGACTCGCCGTCCAGCACCTCCAAGGCGAAAACGACAACGGCCGCTATGCCACCACTCGACATGTCACAGTTCGACGCACTCCCGCCTGTCCCGACTCCTTCCTCGGCGACCGTCGACTGCTCGTATCCGAGCGCAGCAGGTGCAGCAAAAACCGTCAATCCGCCGAGCTCCACGGGCGTATCCACCGAGGGAACCGTAACCGTCGCGCTCACGACTACGGCCGGCCCAATCGGGATGGAACTGAACCGGGCGGAAGCCCCCTGCACGGTCAACAGCATCGTGAGCTTGGCCGAGCAGAAGTACTTCGACGACACCCCGTGCCATCGACTCGTCACCACACCCGGTCTACAGATCCTTCAGTGCGGCGACCCCTCGGGCAAGGGCACGGGCGGACCCGGCTACGGCTTCGACAACGAGTACCCGACCACTGCCTACCCGGCCAACGATCCGGCACTCTCCTTGCCTGCCGTCTACCCCCGCGGCACGCTGGCGATGGCCAACTCGGGTGCCCCGGGTAGCAACGGCAGTCAGTTCTTCCTCGTCTACGAGGATTCGGTCTTGCCGCCCAACTACACGGTCTTCGGAAAGATCGACGACGCCGGCCTGGCGACGATCGAAAAGATCGCGGCCGACGGCGACGACGGTGGCATGGGCGCAACCGGCGGCGGTGCACCCAACACCCCGATCACCATCGAGACTGCAGTAGTCGCCTGACCCCCTGTGCGCCTTTGTTAACCGCCCGCGGTTAATAAAGGCGCACAGCAGTTTACGAGGCCGAAGTCACGCGGTAGACGTCGTAGACGCCTTCCACGTTGCGAACCACGTTGAGCACATGACCCAAGTGCTTCGGGTCGCCCATCTCGAAGGTGAACTTGCTGATCGCCACCCGGTCGCCGGAGGTGGTGACCGAGGCAGACAGGATGTTCACCTTCTCGTCGGCCAACGCCTTGGTGACGTCGGAGAGCAACCGATGACGATCGAGCGCTTCGATCTGGATCGCGACCAGGAATACCGAGGTCGCTGACGGTGCCCATTCGACGTCGATGATTCGCTCCGACTGATCGTGGAGCGAGTTAGCGTTGGTGCAGTCGGTACGGTGCACGCTGACTGCTCCGCCGCGTGTGACGAAGCCCAGAATCGAATCGCCTGGAACCGGCGTGCAACACTTCGCAAGTTTTGCCACCGTGCCGGGAGCCCCCGGAACCAGAATTCCGGAGTCGCCCGTGCTGCGTGTGCGCATCGGCATGGTCGACGGCGTCGAACGCTCGGCCAGTTCCTCCTCGACCGCGCCGACGCCGCCCAGATGAGCAACCAGGCGCTGCACGACGTGGTGCGCCGACACCTGACTCTCGCCTACGGCCGTGTACAACGCGGAGACATCGGGATAACGAAGCTCGTGCGCGATCGTGCTCATCGATTCGGCATTCATCAACCGCTGCAACGGAAGTCCCACGCGGCGGACTTCCTTCGCGATCTGATCCTTACCGGACTCGAGCGCCTCCTCGCGCCGTTCCTTCGCGAACCACTGTCGGATCTTCGCCTTGGCGCGCGGGGAGACGACAAACGTCTGCCAATCGCGACTCGGCCCGGCGGTTGCGGCCTTCGACGTGAAGACCTCCACCACTTCGCCGTTTTCGAGAGTTCGCTCCAGCGCGACCAATCGGCCGTTGACCCTGGCACCGATGCATCGGTGCCCGACCTCGGTGTGCACGGCGTATGCAAAATCGACGGGAGTCGATCCGGCAGGCAACGTGATGACGTCACCCTTCGGCGTGAAGACGAAGATCTCCTTGACCGCGAGGTCGTAACGCAACGATTCGAGGAACTCCCCCGGATCGGCCGCTTCTCGTTGCCAGTCGAGTAACTGACGCATCCACGCCATGTCGTCGACCTCGGCGATGTCGCCCGCGTGCTTGCCCTTGGTCTCCTTGTACCGCCAGTGCGCGGCGATACCGAACTCGGCGGTCCGGTGCATGTCCTGGGTCCGGATCTGGACCTCCAGTGGCTTGCCTTCCGGTCCCACGACGGTGGTGTGCAGCGACTGGTAGACGCCGTAGCGCGGCTGTGCGATGTAGTCCTTGAAGCGACCGGCCATCGGCTGCCACAGCGAGTGGACAACGCCGACCGCGGCGTAACAGTCACGCACTTCTTCGCACAGAATGCGGACGCCGACCAGATCGTGGATGTCGTCGAAGTCGCGACCCTTGACGATCATCTTCTGATAGATCGACCAGTAATGCTTGGGCCGGCCCTCGACGATGGCGTTGATCCGTGAGGCTGACAGAGTCGAGTTGATCTCGGCGCGAACCTTGGCCAGATAGGTGTCACGAGAGGGCGCGCGATCTGCGACCAGTCGAACGATCTCGTCGTACTTCTTCGGGTGAAGGATCGCGAACGAGAGGTCCTCGAGTTCCCACTTGACGGTAGCCATACCGAGTCGATGTGCAAGTGGCGCAATGACTTCGAGAGTCTCTCTCGCCTTGCGCGCCTGCTTTTCGGGCGGCAGGAATCGCATCGTGCGCATGTTGTGCAGACGATCCGCAACCTTGATCACGAGCACGCGCGGGTCCCGCGCCATCGCGATGATCATCTTGCGGATGGTTTCGCCCTCGGCGGCCGTGCCGAGAACGACCTTGTCGAGTTTGGTGACGCCGTCGACGAGGTGAGCGACCTCGTCACCGAAGTCCTTGGTCAACTCCTCTAGTGAGTAACCGGTGTCCTCGACGGTGTCGTGCAGAAGTGCTGCGACGAGGGTGGTGGTGTCCATTCCCAACTCGGCCAGAATGCTTGCGACGGCCAACGGATGCGTGATGTACGGATCGCCGGACTTGCGCCGCTGACTCGAATGTCTGTCCTCGGCGACGTCGTACGCACGCTGGAGCAGCGCGAGGTCGGCCTTCGGATACAGCTCACGGTGGAGGCTGACCAACGGCTCGAGCACTGGGCGGATGGTGGCGTTGCGCTGACCGGTGATGCGCCGAGCAAGCCGAGCACGCACCCTACGGGAGGCGGAGGCGGGCACGGCCAGGTTCTGCCCACCCCGATTGCCGGTAGTTTGCGCAGATCCCGAGTCGTCGGGCGCCGCGGACTTCGATGGTGTCGTCTCCGGAGACGAAACTGCATCCGTCTCCTGCGACACTGCACCCGAGTTCTGTGATCGATCAAGATTCGACGTCATGTCGCCACCTCCTACCACCGAGTTCGATGAGGCAACCGCCCTGCATCGGGTAATTGCCCTGGAGGTCTAACTCGACCCCCAGGAGACAACTTTAATACTCAGACCTTCACCAGGGATGTCAGTGGGTACTTCAAGAAGCGATCTCGACCGCGCAATTCCTCGATCTCGAGCACCACTGCGACGCCGACGACGTTCGCTCCACCCAACTCAACCAACTGTACAGCCGCCTCGAGTGTCCCTCCGGTAGCCAGAACGTCGTCGATCACCAGAACGTTCCGCCCGGTGAGATCGAAGCCGTTCGCCGGGATCTCGAGAGTCGACGATCCGTACTCGAGGCTGTACGAGCGAGAGAGCACCGGCGGCGGCAGTTTGCCGACCTTACGCACGGCCACCACCCCAGCACCCATCTTCGCGGCTGCGCCGGCACCGAGCAGGAACCCGCGGGCATCCACGGCTGCGATCGTGTCGGCGTCCGGGGCACAGGCTACTAGGGCGTCGAGCACGGCGCCGAACCCCTCGGCGTCGGCGAACACCGGAGTCAGATCGGCGAACCGCACTCCAGGGCCCGGGAAATTGTCTGCCCAGCGGGTCAGCCGAACAACGGCGTCTCCGGCGGCCCGGTGGATGGCGATCAATTCTTCTGGCGTGTGCAAGGCAACGCCATTCGAGACGGTCATCTGCGTAGTACCCATCTGTCCATGTTCCAGCCGGTAGCGGCCCGAGTCGGATTGACCAAGACTGCCGACATGCCTGGAGCTACAGCGACAGTTCGTAGTTGATTGAACAGTGGAATCGTAGGCACCTGAGTCCAGAGGATGTTCTCCGCCTCCACCGAGAGTCCCAATTGCGCACTCGTGCTCGCATCCACGTTCAGCTGATCGATGATCTGATCGATCCTGGCGTTTCCGTAATTACCGAGGTTTGCGCCGTTGCCCGATCGCAACGCTCCGCGCGCGTCGATCATGCTCGCTGTTCCGCCCGCCCCGACTTTGCCGGCCATGCCGGAAAGCACAGCGTCGACGCCCCCGGACTGCAGACTCGCAGGATCGAAGCTGTCGCTACTCGCGTCCTCGATCGTGATTCCCGCCGGAGCGCACGCTGCTTTTACTTCGGAGACGATCTGCGCCCGCACCGGGTCCGGCGCCAGGTACCCGACTCGGACGGTCAACTGGTCGAGGCCCGCTTCCGACAACGAGGTCTTCGCAGCCTCGACGTCGGAATTGGCGTACCGATCACCGTCGACCGCAGCGGCGTCACTGTAGACCAGTGAATCCGGCGCCATCAGTCGCGAATCGACCACGCCGGAGCCCAAACCGGCCTGCGGCGCATTCTCCGTCTGACCGAACTTCTCGAACAACGCTGTCCGCGGAACACAATGCGCGAACGCTCGACGAGCGGCTTCCTCGCCCAGAGAACCAGACGTCGCGAGAACGAACTGCTCGATCGACCGCGACGGAATCTGCTGGACGTCGAAACCGGACGGAGTACCGAGCTCGCCCGCCGACCCTGAAGCGACGTCGACGACCTCGATCGAGTTCTTGTCGAGATCCTCGTTCAGATTCACACCACGTGGCCAGACGACGATGCGATCGGTCGCCGGCTGGTTACCCCACCACCGCTCGTTCGCGACCAGCACCAGACCGTCGTCGGCACTGTACGAGTCGATTCGATACGGTCCGGCGGAAGGCAGTACCGAGGTGTCCACCTGACCTGGAGTCAGGTTCCACCCGATGTTCCAGAAGTCCGCGATCTTCGACAATGCTTCGGTGTCACCGGCATTCACCGCGCTCACCACGTCGCTCACACCCGTGCGCTGCGTCACGACGTGTGAAGGCATCAACGCAGTCGCACCGAACAACGACCGCCAATCGGTGAACGATCGCCCGGGTTTGAAGAACACCGTCGCGTCCTTCGATCCGCTCTGGCAGTCGATCCGGTCGATGTCCGCGTAACCGAGATTGTTTGCCGTGTCGAACATGGGCTTCACGGAACCTTCGGCGTCTTCGGTGAACTTGCCACTTGACGCCGCCCACGTGAGGACCAGATCGTCACAGGACATCGGAATCCCGTCGGAGTACACGGAAGCCGGATTGAGCTTGTACGAGACGGTGAGCACGTCACCGGGCAACTCCGACGCCGTTCCGATGTCGGTGTCCGACACGGGCGCCCCCGCCGGACCGGTGAACGTGAAACCGGGAAGCACCCGTCCGAACGCGGCCATCGCTCCGGACACCGACCCAGCTGTCGTATTGGCGTTGTACGTGGTGATGGAGTTGTCGATGGCGTATCCGATGGACGGAACCTGCTCGGCGCTTTCCGAGCAGGCCGCCAACGAACCCGAAGCCACCGCGGTGGCTGCAACGAACGTCATCGATCGAACCAGTGTGCGTGTTCTTGGGAGCATGTTCAGTGCCCCTTCTTGTTTCGCTTTCCGGTCGGCCGCGCACCCGGCTGCGGAGCAACCGGCGCACGACGTGCAACTGGTGCACCGACGGCAACCGCCTGCGTACCCTTCTCGGCCAGCGTAGCCCGGCGGGAGAGCACCTTACGAGTGTGCGCGGCGACGGGTCCCCAGCGTTCCTTCATCGACACCAGTAGCGGCGTCGCGAAGAAGATCGAGGAGTACGCACCCACGATGATGCCGACGAGCTGAACGAGTGCAAGGTCCTTGAGTGTGCCGACGCCGAGCATCCAGACCGCGACCACCATCAGTGCGATCACGGGAAGCACACTGATGACGGTCGTGTTGATCGAACGCATCAAGGTCTGATTCACCGCGAGGTTGGCCTGCTCGCCGTACGTCCGGCGCGTCAGGTGCAGAACACCGCGGGTGTTCTCTTCGACCTTGTCGAACACGACCACCGTGTCGTACAGCGAGAAGCCGAGAATGGTGAGCAAACCGATCACCGTCGCGGGCGTCACCTCGAAACCGACGAGCGAGTAGACGCCGGCGGTGACGATGATGTCGAAGAACAACGCGACGATCGCGGCTACCGCCATGTCTCGCTCGAAGCGAATGGCGATGTAGATACTCACGATCACCAGGAACACAATCAGCGCGATCAGCGCCTTCTTGGTGATCTGGCCGCCCCAGGTTTCACTCACGTCCGCGAAACTGATGGCTTGCGCCGACGGGTTCCCGTTCTTGTCCTTGGGCTGGAACTCGTCGAAGAGCGCCGACTGAAGATCGTTGATCTGCGTCGCATTCAAGGTCTCCGACCGGATCTGCACGGTGGCGCTGGCACCCGAGCCGACTGTCTGCACGCTGACCGGTTCGAACCCGAGTGTGTCGGAGTAGACGGTTTCCACCGCCGACGTCTCGACTCCGCCCTCGGCCGGGAACTGAATGCGTGATCCGCCTTCGAAGTCGATACCGAAGGTGAACCCGCGCAGGATGATGCTCAGCAGCGCAATGGCGACCAGAGCGCCGGTCAGTCCGTAGTAGAAGCGACGCTTGCCGACGACCTCGAACGCACCCGTTCCGGTGTACAACCGTGAGAGCCAGCTGTGCTTGGGCATCGCGCCCTGATCGACGCCGGAGTCGGTGATCTCCGATCGGGCGGCGGCGTCTGTGGACTCGGCCGAGGAACTGTTGTCGGACCCCACCGGGGAGTTGTTGGACTCGCTCATGCTCGTGTCTCCTTAGCCGACGCAGCGGCGGCAACCTTACGTTCGCGGGCAACCTCTTGCACTGCGCCGAGCCCGTTGACGCTGGGCTTCGACCAGAACGCCGAACGGGACGCCATGCTGACCAGCGGCCACGTCACGAGGAACACGACAATCACGTCGAGGATGGTTGTCAGGCCCAAGGTGAACGCGAAGCCTCGCACCTGGCCGACCGCCAACACGTACAGAACTGCAGCGGCGATGAAGCTCACCGCGTTGCCGGAAAGAATGGTCCGACGCGCTCGCGCCCAACCGCGTGGCACCGCCGAGCGGAAGCTACGGCCCTCACGCATTTCGTCCTTGATGCGTTCGAAGAACACGACGAACGAGTCGGCGGTCATACCGATACCGATGATCAGACCAGCCATACCGGCCAGGTCGAGTGTGAAGCCGATGTATCTACCGAGCAGAACCATGATTGCGTAAACCATGACTCCCGAGAGAATCAGCGACAACGCCGTCAGGACGCCGAGCATGCGGTAGTAGACGAGGCAGTAGAGCAGAACGAGCACGAGACCCACCGCGCCGGCGATCAGTGCCGCCTGAAGCGAGGCCAGGCCGAGCGTGGCCGAGACCGTCTCGGCTTCCGAAGCCGCGAACGAGAGCGGAAGCGAACCGTACTTCAGCGTGTTGGCCAATTCCTTCGCGCTGTCCGCGGTGAAGCTGCCGGTGATCGAGGTGGCGCTGCCCGCGGGCGTTGCGCCTTGAATCGTGGGAGCGCTGACGACCTTCGAGTCGAGCGTGAACGCTGCCTGCTTGCCGATGTTGGCTGAGGTGAACTCGGCCCAGGTGTTGCTGCCGCTTGTCTTGAACGAGAGGCTGATCTCGTGGCGCGACTGCTGCGAGTTGAAGACCGACGACGCGTCGGCGATTTCCTGGCCGTCGATGATCGAGGGACCGAGGAGATAGATGTTCAGTCCGTCTTGCGAGCACGCGACCAACGGCAGGGTCGGGTCGTCGTTTCCACGAAGTGGGTCTGCGACGGAGCAGTCGAGGTTTGCCACTGCTTGCTGCTGGACGGTCGGATCGCTGCTCTGTCGGAGGGCGCGCGCTGCGGCGATTTCCGCTGCTGCTGCGTCGCCTTCGTCGGTGCCGTCGCTCGGCGCGTCCCCGGTGGGGGCCGGAGTCGTCGTCTCCGGCGCAGGGGTTGCCTCCGGAGTTGTCGGGTCCTGAGCCAGGAACGGACGGTTCTGGGGAGTCTGGGTCCCGTCAGTGGGTGCTTCGGGAGCCGGAGCACCGGTGGCCGGTGTTTCGGCCGCTGGTGTCTCCGGTGTTGCCGTCCGACTCGCGTCACGGGTGGCGACGTCGATCGAACCGGTCACCGGCCGGATGTAGAGGCGGGCGGTCTGACCGAGCGAGCGAGCCTGTGCGCTGTCGTCTCCGGGAACGGTGATGACGAGGTTGTCACCGTCGACGACGACCTCGGAGCCGGAAACGCCGAGACCGTTGACGCGGGTCTCGATGATCTCCTGCGCCTGCTTGAGACTGTCCTGACTCGGAGCGCTACCGTCCGGGGTACGAGCGGTCAACGTGACGCGCGTTCCACCCTGCAGATCGATGCCGAGTTTCGGCGTGGCCGACTTGTCTCCAGTGAAGAACACCAGGGCATACAGTGCCACCACCAAGACCCCGAATAGGGCCAGGTAGCGGACCGGATGCACCGTTCCGGTGGAAGGTGCCACGATCTTTAAGTCTCCTCAGTAGGTGCAGAGCTTCAGTAAGTGCACGGCTCGGGTGGTCTACGACCACCCGAGCTGCGGCGTTCGAACTGCAACGATTGATCAACGGGTTGAACTGAGCTGCTGGTGAAAGAACGGACAAACCGATCTGGACGTGTGTCCGAGTTCACAACTCTAGAACACGTGCCAGGTCGACGAAGTCAGGACTCCTTGGTGAGCCGGATTTCGGTGTCGGTAGCAGACTCTTCGATCTCGGAAATCGAGTCGTCGTCGTACTCGTCGGTCTCGGTCGTCTCGACGACGCGCTCACGGATGACCAGACGCGACCAGGTGGTGATGACACCGTCGGCGATCTCGAGGTCAACGGTGTCGTCGCCTAGAGAAGCGATCGTGGCGTAGAGCCCGGCTGTGGTCTGCACCCGATCGCCGACCTGCAGCGAGTCCTGCATCTCGGAAGTCGCGGCCAAGGCCTTCTTCTGCTTACGCATGCCCAGGAACATGGGCACGAGCAGTGCGAGGATCAAGAGGGGGAAAAGCAAACTCGACATGTGTTGATCAACCTCGGTTGTGTTGCACGTTTTACACCGCGATGGCCCCGGATGGACCTACGCAATACACCAGTGTGCCATTAGTTGCTGAGGATTCCTGACAGATCGGCCGACCAATGAGGCCTTTCCTATCGAAATTCACGCTCCGTTCGGATCGAACAACGTGGCCTGCGGTTCGTTGACGCGAACCTCGATCCCGCCCGCGGCGGCATCCGGCGGCGGCGTCATTCCCAGTTGAGTCCAGGCAGCGGCGGTGGCCACACGACCTCGCGGCGTCCGGGCGATCATCCCGGCACGGACCAGGAAGGGCTCGCACACTTCTTCCACCGTCGACGGTTCCTCGCCCACAGCGACGGCCAGCGTCGACACACCGACGGGCCCGCCGCCGAATGAACGCACCAGCGCACTCAGGACGGATCGGTCGAGTCGGTCCAAGCCCAACTGGTCCACGTCGTAGACAGCCAAGGCGGCCTGAGCGACGTCCATGGTGACGATTCCGTCGGCGCGAACCTCCGCGAAGTCACGAACCCGTCGCAGCAATCGGTTCGCGATACGCGGCGTCCCCCGCGAGCGTCTCGCGATTTCGGCGCCGGCGTCAACTTCGAGATTGACTCCCAGAATTCCCGCCGAGCGCATCAGAATCTGTTGCAGCTCTTCGGGTTCGTAGAAGTCCATGTGCGCGGTGAATCCGAAGCGGTCGCGCAACGGGCCGGTTAGCGCACCGGATCGGGTTGTCGCACCGACCAACGTGAATGGTGCGACCTCCAGAGGTATCGACGTGGCGCCGGGCCCCTTACCGACGACGACGTCGACGCGGAAGTCCTCCATCGCCAGATACAACATCTCCTCGGCCGGACGAGCGATTCGGTGAATCTCGTCGATGAACAACACGTCGCCCTCGACGAGATTGCTCAGCATCGCCGCCAAGTCACCGGCGCGTTCGAGCGCCGGCCCGGACGTCAGCCGCAGGGAGGAGCCCAACTCCCCCGCGATGATCATCGCCATCGACGTCTTACCGAGTCCGGGCGGACCGGACATCAGGATGTGGTCAGGCGTGCTGCCACGAAGTTTTGCTCCGGTGAGCACGAGCTGCAATTGCTCGCGGACCCGGGGCTGCCCGATGAAGTCGTCGAGACTCTTGGGGCGCAAACTTGCTTCGACGTCGCCGTCTCCCGCCACCAATTCGGCAGAGACCTGCGATTCGTCGTCGAAATCGTCGATCGGATCGAAGTTCATCGAGTCTTACCGAGCAGCGACAGGGCCGAACGCAGTGCTACCGACGTAGTGGCCTCGGGCGATTCCGCCAGAACCGAATCCGTGGCCTGCTCGGCCTGCTTGATCGGGAAACCCAAACCTTCGAGAGCTTCGACGATCTGATCGCGGATCGAACTACCGGCGACGACACCGGAGGCCGCGCCGGCCGTCGTCGCAACCGCGTCGACCTTGTCGCGCAATTCGACGACCATGCGCTCGGCACCACGTTTGCCGATGCCGGGGACCCTCGTCAACGCCGTCAGGTTGCCTTCCGACAGTGCACGCCGCAATGCGTCGGGTTCGAGAACTGCGAGAGTTGCCATCGCCAGGCGCGGCCCGACTCCCGAGACCGTCTGCAAGAGGCTGAACAGGTCCTTCGACTCGGTGTCGGAAAATCCGTAGAGCGTCATCGAGTCTTCGCGAACGATCATCGTCGTGAACAGGCGCGCTTCGCTTCCGCGATGGAGCGCACCGAGCGTCACAGGGGTGGCGTTGACCCGATAGCCGACACCCGACGCTTCGATGACCGCATGGTCGAGCGCAATATCGAGTACCTCGCCGCGTACCGACGCGATCATCGTGAACCTGCCTTCTTCATCTCGGCCAATTTTGCCTGATACTTACGCATTTGTTCGGCGGCCATCGCCTCGGCGCGGGCCATTCGCTCGATCATGGGCGCTCGCCAGCAGTGACAGATCGCCAGCGCCAGAGCGTCGGCGGCGTCGGCCGGTTTCGGCGCCGTCTTCAGATTCAGGATTCGAGTCACCATCGCGGTGACCTGCGCCTTGTCTGCGTTACCGCTACCGGTGACGGCGGCCTTCACCTCGCTGGGCGTGTGGAAACACACCGGGATTCCGCGTCTGGCGGCAGCGAGCGCCACAACTCCACCTGCTTGCGCCGTCCCCATCGCGGTACTGACGTTGTGCTGCGCGAACACACGCTCGATCGCGACAACCTCCGGCTTGTACTGCTCGATCCACAGTTCAGCCGCATCGGAAATCCGTAGGAGCCGAGATCCGAGATCCATCTCTGCCGGGGTCCGCACCACGTCGACGGCAATGGGGCGCACTTTCCTGCCGTTGCTCCCGTCGACCACACCCAACCCGCAGCGAGTCAAGCCTGGGTCCACTCCGAGCACGCGCACTTTGTCACACCTCTCCATACCGAACAGCTGTTCGATAGCTTAGCGGTGCGCGGGACTACTGCCCCGCATCAACACGCAACCCGGCCGTGACGAGGACGTCAGGGCCGGGCTGAGTTGAAAGGCAATCAGTCTTCGAGGGCCGCGAGAACCTCGTCGGACAGATCGATGTTGGTGTAGACGTTCTGCACGTCGTCCGAGTCTTCGAGTGCGTCGACGAGCTTGAAGATCTTGCGAGCGCCGTCGACATCCAGCGGAACCTCGACGGAAGCGCGGAAATCGGCTTCGGCGGAGTCGTAGTCGATGCCGGCTTCCTGCAGTGCCGAACGTACGGCAACCAGATCCTGTGGCTCACTGACGATTTCGAAGGTTTCACCGAGATCGGTGACCTCTTCGGCGCCGGCGTCGAGCACAGCCATCAGGACGTCGTCCTCCGACTGGCCGTTCTTCTCCAGCGTGACGACGCCCTTGCGAGCGAACAGGTAGGAGACCGAACCCGGGTCAGCGAGGTTGCCACCGTTGCGGGTCATCGCGGTGCGAACTTCACCGGCTGCGCGGTTGCGGTTGTCGGTGAGGCACTCGATCAGAACGGCGACGCCGTTGGGTCCGTAGCCCTCGTACATGATGGTCTGCCAGTCTGCGCCGCCCGCTTCTTCACCGGCGCCGCGCTTGCGCGCACGCTCGATGTTGTCATTGGGAACTGACGTCTTCTTCGCCTTCTGGATGGCGTCGAACAAGGTGGGGTTGCCCGTGGGATCGCCACCGCCGGTTCGTGCCGCCACCTCGATGTTCTTGATCAGCTTCGCGAAGGATTTGCCACGACGTGCGTCGATCACAGCCTTCTTGTGCTTGGTGGTGGCCCATTTTGAGTGGCCGCTCATGCGATTCAAGCCCCTTTCCTGCTGCGTTGCGCACGCCGAATGCGCGTCTTTCAGCTCTGCCGATGTTACCCGTCCCACGTCACAACTCGCTGCATCCCCCGACACGAATTGACCAAACACAGCATTGTTTGCATAGAATGCAAACATGTTGGTGCGAATAGATCACGCCTCCACAACTCCACTCGCGGAACAGATTGCCGCCGGGGTTCGTGGCTCGGTCATCCGCGGCGAAATCGGCCCGGGCGATCGACTGCCGTCCGCTCGCGCTCTCGCCGAGTCGATCGACGTCAATCTCCATACGGTCCTTCGTGCGTACGCAACACTCCGCGACGAAGGCCTGATCGACCTCCGACGCGGACGTGGCGCCGTCATTCGCGCCGAATTCGACTCGGGAAGAACGGCTCTCAACGAATCTGCACGCGAGTTCGTTCGGCAGGCCCGAAATCTGGGACTCGACACCGCGCACATGCTCGACCTCATCAAGGAGACCAGCACACAATGACGACCAGCAAGATCCGACTCTGGACAGCAGCCTCACTGACTCTGATCCCGACCCTGATCCTGGTTCTCGCGCGCTTCGCGTGGGGCGACCGCCTACCCGAGACCGTCGCGAGCCATTGGTCCGGATCGAACCCGGACGGGTTCAGCACCACAACGACGTTCTTCACCATCGCGCTGGCGCTTTCACTGGTGGCAGTCGTTTTCGCGTGTGTTGTCGCGGCCCGTTCGAGCACCAACGCGCCCCTGTTTCTGGCCGTCACCTCGATCTCGAGTGCGACGTTGGCAACGATCTGGATTCTGAGCGTCGCCCTCACGATCGACGCCGGAGCACCGGAAGACGCACGTATCGGTTGGTGGATTCTTGCGCCGATCGCGGCCGTGCTCGTCGGAGTTCTGGCGTATGCACTGCCTGAGCAGCAACGCGACCCTGAGACACCACTTCCGACCCCGACGCTGGACACGCCGCTCGCGGCCTCCGAACGTGCAGTGTGGGTCGGGCAGGTCCGCAGCATCTGGCCGTGGATCCTCACCGCCGGCCTCGTAGTGCTCGTGATCGCCACTGCCGCGTATTCGGATTGGTGGGTTGCCGTGGTTCTGGGTGTGTCGACCCTCGCGATCACGGCTTTCGCTTCGGTCACCGTGCGCGTGGACCGCCACGGTCTCGGCATCAGTTCCTGGGGCGTTCGATGGAAGAAAATCCCCATCTCGAAGGTGAAGTCCGCATCGGTCGATTCGATACGTCCGGCCGAATGGGGTGGATGGGGTTACCGGATCACACCGCGCGGAACGGCCGTCACTCTCCGCTCGGGTGAGGCGATAGTGGTCACTCTCGAGAACGGACGACTGTTCGCCGTGACCGTCGATCACCCCGAAGACGGTGTGAAGCTGATCAATTCGCTGGTTCAGGCTGGTTGATTCACGAACAACACAGCAGCGGCATTGCCGGCGAGGTAGAAGCCGGCAATGCCGAACACCCATCCGATCGCACTGTCGCCGTAGCGAGACATCAACGAGTCCACCTGGCGCAGCGGCTTGTCCAGGCGGTTCCCGGCCACGAGCCGACCGCACAGAAGAATGACTGCCGGTGCCGCCATGATCAGGCAGTAACCGGCAAGTATCGACGCCGACATGACTGAGGACAGCCCAGCCGCTGTGATCATCGCGATCGCCGCCAAATAGGGCAGCATCGTCACCAATTCGGCGGTTCCGGCTGCAATGGCCAGAAGTACGACGCTTCTCGCCGAACGACTCGAATCGAGTACCCGCTCCCGCCAGGCGTGCGTTCGATCGGCCTGACCGGATGTGCGCCGCTTTTCGGAGTCGAATCGAAAACTCGACGCGAACAACGCGATACCGAGAATCAGCTGCGCCCCGCGAGCTACCGGAGTGTCGAGAAGCGGGGCGACAACCGGCATGCCCACGCGGGCCGTCGTCCAGACGGTTACCCCGACAACAAAATAGAACGTCGTGATCACTACTAGGTAGGTCAGCAGACTGCGAACCTGCGGCCGTCCCGGTTTCAACAACATCCACACGGGGACGACCAACGTTCCGATGCTTGTACTGTCCAACAGGGCGAGGCCGCCCAGGGTCGTCAGAAGGACTAGTTCCACGTCAGTCGTGTCGACGCTCGGGTGTCACCGTGCCCCTCGTCCGGACTGCGTTCACGATGTCGAAAGCACCGATGATCGCCAAAATCACCCCGAGTGGCCCGCCGCGAAACCAGAAGAACTCGGCGTCACGCGCGAACAGCCAGAGACAACCGCCCCCGACGACGAGGAGAATGCCGATCATCATCTCGAAACGAATTTTCATACCTCGAGCGTGTCGTCTCGCTCGGATCCGCGCATCAGCCGTCGGAACAACGCCGACCTCATCATTTGGTATGACAAGTCAGAGGCTTCGATGTGCTCTGATAAGTCTGTGGTGACCAGAAGTCGGAGCGTCGGCAAGTGGAACGATCCGCTCATCGCCATCGGCCTGTTCGCGATCGGGGTAGTTCTCTACCTCGTCGGCCTGTACAAAATGTGGACCGATGTCGGAGGTGTCGCCGACGTTCCCGTCGGGGTTCGGATCGGGATGCTGGCCATGCTGTGTGCGATCGACTCGTTTCGGCGGATGCGCCCGGCAACGGCCTTGGCGGCGGGGGCCGTCATCGTCGCGGTCGATGCCGCCCTTGGCCCCACTCTGCCGATGTGGTTGGTCCTCTCGGATCTCACCTACGCCGCAGTTCTGTACGGGACGGCGCGGCTGGGCCGAGTGGTGTGTTCTCTGACCGCGGTGACGGTTGCCGCGCTCACCGCACTCGTTTACCTGTCCACCAGGGACGTCCGCGCTGCGGCTGGGGCGGGCGTCGTGACCGCTCTGTTCTTCGGTATGCCGGTGTGGTGGGCACTGGTCATCCGTCGACAAGTCGAACTGACCGAGGCAGAACGCGAGCGTTCCAGAGTCCACGAAGCACTCGCCGCTCTGGACCGCGAAGCCGCGGTCGCTCACGAACGCGCAACCATGGCGCGGGATCTGCACGACGTGATCGCAAGCCACCTCTCTGCCATCGCCATCCACTCCGAAGCTGCACTCTCCACCGCTACTCTCTCCACTGAACGGGGTGAACCAGACGATGGCTTGCGGGAAATGGTAGGGGCGATCAGATCGAGCAGCCTCGCGGGGCTTTCCGAGATGCGGTCGATGATCGAACTGCTTCACGCCGGGGACGGCGAGACGCCTGACCCGCGTTCCTCTCCCCCGCGGCTTACCGAGTTGCCCGTTCTACTGAACGCGGCCCGTGCCACCGGCAGCGCAGTGGATGTAGCGATCGACGTCGACGCCGCCGAGCTGCCGAGCGTGGTCGATCACACGGCGTATCGAATCACCCAGGAAGCGTTGACCAACGCACTCAAGCATGCGCCGGGCGCGCCGATCTCGATGTCGATCTCCCTCCAGCACAATGCATTACAGATCGAGATCCGAAACCCCATCGGTCCCGACATATCCAGTCCGCGGGCACGAACGCGCGGGCTTGCAAACATGCGTCATCGTGCCGAGCTGTTGGGCGGTTCACTCGACGCACTTCCGGTCGACGGAGAATGGACGGTATGTGCGCAGCTACCGGTCCACACACCGAACGGCACGGATCGGTGATCACCGTCGCCCTGGTCGACGACCACGCCGCGATCCGCTCCGGCCTGTCGATGATCCTGCGGCAGCATGACGACATCGATGTCGTTGCAGAAGCGGGAGACGGCGCGTCGGCGATCACCGTCACTCGCACGCATCAACCCGACGTCGTACTGATGGACATCCGGATGCCGGGCACCGACGGCATCGAAGCGACCCGTCAGATCATCGGTACGACCCGCAGCCGAGTTCTCGTGTTGACCACCTTCGACCTCGACGAATACGTCTTCGCAGCTCTGCGCGCTGGTGCATCGGGCTTCCTGCTCAAGACCGCGACAGCGGACGAGCTGACCAGCGCCATCCGCAATGTCGCGGGCGGCGATGCGGTGCTCGCTCCCCGAGCCGCACGCGCACTGATCGGCGAGTTCGTTCAGCGCACTCCCAAGCCTGCCGAGCCGCTCGGACTGAGCGAGCTCACCGATCGCGAACGCGAAGTGCTCGTTCTACTGGGTATGGGTCTGTCCAACGCCGAACTGTCGCGTGAACTCGGTGTCGGTGCTCCGACGGTGAAGTCGCATGTGTCGCGAGTTCTGTCGAAGCTGCACCTCACCTCACGCGTCCAGGCGGCGATCCTTGCCCGCGAACTGGAGCTGTAGTTCAGCCGAAGTGAACTAGCGCCCTAGCCGCGCACCAGATCGACGAACATCTCGTGGACTCGACGGTCCCCGGTGACCTCGGGATGGAACGAAGTGGCGATCACCGAGCCCTGCCGAACCGCGACGATCCGGCCCGCGGCCTCCCCCGCCGCGGCGGGAACCTGCGCGAGCACCTCAACACCCGGACCGACCCGCTCGACCCACGGTGCGCGGATGAAGACTGCGCGGATGGGATCACCGACGATTCCCTCGAACTCCAGGTCGGACTCGAAGGAATCGACCTGACGACCGAAAGCGTTGCGGCGCACCGTCATGTCGATGGCGCCGAGATGTTCGGCGTCCGGCCGGGTGTCGAGTACCTCGCTGGCGAGCAGAATCATGCCGGCACACGATCCGTAAGCCGGCAGCCCGCCGCGGAGTCGATCACGAAGCGGTTCCAGCAGCTCGAAAACCTGCAGAAGCCGGCTCATGGTGGTGGATTCGCCACCCGGGATCACGATTCCGTCGACCTTGTCGAGTTCCTCGGGTCGCCGGATACCGACTGCGTCCGCTCCCGAATCATCGAGTGCGGCAAGGTGTTCGCGAACATCACCTTGCAGGGCGAGTACACCGATCAACGGACGCGTCATCACACAGTTCCTGTCTTGTTCTCACGGCTGTTCTCGTTCTCACGGCTGTTCTCGTTCGCACTGCTGTCGGGTTCGCGTTCGAGACGCGTCAAACCCTCCTGAACCACCGCTGCCACCATGTTGCCATCGCGATCGTAGATACGCCCCTGAGTGAGCGCGCGACCAAAACCTGCCGACGGCGACGTCTGGTCGTAGAGCAACCACTCGTCGGCCCGGAACGGACGCAGGAACCACATCGCGTGATCGAGCGAAGCAGTCTGCGTCTTCACGCCGCGGTGCGGGACTTTCGAAGTTCCGAGCAGGGTCATGTCACTGAGGTACGCAAGCGTGCAGATGTGCAGCAGCGGACGATCCGGCAGAGCCTCGCGGTAGCGCATCCACACGCGTTGTTGCGCGGCGAGATCCGGCGCTGACACACTCTGCTCGGCCGGCACAATTCGGATGTCCCAGTTTTTCCATTCCTGGTAAAACTGCGATTCCGCCAACTTGGGAACGGTCTGCGCGTCCGGCAAGTCCTCCGGAGCCGGAACCGAGGGCATCCGATCCTGGTGCTCGATGCCTTCGTCGTCGACGTGGAACGAGGCCGACATCGTGAAGATCGTCTTACCGTCCTGGACCGCATTGACCCGACGCGTGCAGAACGAACGACCGTCGCGAATGCGATCCACCAGGTAGACCGTCGGAATCTTCGGGTTTCCCGGGCGCAGGAAGTATCCGTGCAACGAATGCACGTGGTAGCTCTCGTCGACGGTGCTCACGGCAGAAACCAACGACTGCCCGGCAACCTGCCCGCCGAACGTCCGTTGAAGTGCAGTGGGATGGACCGCACCGCGGAAGATGTCCTTCTCCAGGTGTTCGAGCGCGAGGATCTCCTCGATACCAACCATGAGTCCTCCGGAAACATTGACCGCCTACACAGACCGCCGCACTAGGCGCGATGACGGTTCACAATATCGCCTTGGCGAGCGGGCACGGCACCATGGTGGGCGTGAGTACATTCATCCCGTCCACTCCCCTCGATCTGGCCGAGCAGATCGCAACGCTGAGTGGATCGTTTCCATCGGTGGCGGTAGTAGCGATCGACGGACCTGATTGTGCGCAACCGTCGCGGCTCGCGGAACTGGTCGGGGTTGCAACCGAGTCGCACAGCAGGCCGAGTGCCGTTGTGTCACTGCACGACTACGTGCGGCCGGCGTCGCTGCGATACGAGTTCGGTCACGAGGATGCGCTGAGTTACCGCACCATCTGGTTCGACTACCCGGCACTCGATCGTGAAGTGATCACCGCGGCCCGCGCCAAACGAACGCTGTTGCCGAAACTCTGGGACGAAACCACTGATCGCTCGGCTCGCTCGACCCGTATCCCTGTCCACGAGCGCGCGGTCATCGTGATCGCCGGCCCGATGTTGCTTGGGCGCGGACTGGAGTTCGACATCACCGTCCGCCTGGACATGAGCGAAGCGGCCATGCGGAGGCACACACCGGAGGCGGATCGGTGGACCGTCGAGGCACTCCTCGAACACCGATCAGAAGTGTCCGAGGAGGTCGATTTCGAGGTCAGATACGACCATCCGCCCCGGCCTGCGGTGCGGTCTCGCCGCGTTTGATTTCACGGCGGTTGACTTCACTGCGGTTGATCTCACTTCGGGCGATAGAGCCTGGTCAGGCCTTCCTGGACGACCGCGGCAACCATGTTTCCTCGGCTGTCGAAGATGCGCCCCTGCGTCAGTGCCCGGCCGAAGCCCGCCGAAGGCGACGTCTGGTCGTACAACAGCCACTCGTCGGCCCGGAACGGCCGCAGGAACCACATCGCGTGATCGAGCGACGCGCTTTGCATGGCGACATCCATGTGGGGGCCGCGAGAAGAGCCGAGCAACGTCATGTCGCTCATGTATGCGAGCGTGCAGACGTGAAATACCGGGTCGTCCGGGAGCGCCTCGCGGGAACGGAACCACACTTGCTGCTGTGCGGCAGCGCCCGGACGTTTGTTGATGTCTGCCTTCGGCACCATTCGCAGGTCCCAGTCGGACCACTCGCGAGCCAACCATGCGGTCTCGGGGTCCTCCGAATCCTGGGCGATGGCCAGCGTTTCAGGGTCAGGGACGGGCGGCATCTCGTCCTGGTGCTCGATGCCTTCGTCCTGGACGTGGAAGGATGCAGACATCGTGAAAATGGCTTGTCCGTCTTGGATTCCGGTGACCAGGCGAGTCGCGAACGATCGTCCGTCGCGAACACGATCCACCAGGAAGACGGTCGGTTCCATCGGATTTCCCGGACGCAGGAAGTATCCGTGCAACGAATGAACTGAATAGGCCGGATCGACCGTTCGTACTGCCGACACCAATGCCTGGCCGGCGACCTGGCCGCCGAAAGTACGGGTCAGGGTGGTTTCCGCGATGATTCCTCGGAAGATGTCACGCTCGAGGCGTTCCAACTCCAGAATTTCTTCGATCCTCGCCATCGATGCCCCACATCTTCCCGTGTACCGACGTCTACCGACCTTCACACAATGCCTGATGCAGCCCCGGCCACCAAAGTGGGCATCCGAAAACTGGGCACCCGAAAACACTGAGCGACGGGGCGCATCTATTCAGAACGGCGATGGATCGTCTCCTCGATCGACGGTCCTCCTCTGGACCTTCTTCTTCACCCGCAGGTGCATCCGTATCCGCTGGCGCCGGCGTTCACCCCGCACGCGGGCCGCCTTGTTCTCCAAACGTGTACGTCGACGCCGACCACCCTCGGGCAGTACGGGCTCGAGCATTCCTGCCAGCAGACCTGACGGCCGAGTTCGGTAACAATGTCCGGTAATCGACGTCAGGGTGACGCTCCGGTCCGGATTCGAGCTGTGCACCCACTGACCGGAATGCTTGAGGCGGTGATGATTTCGACAATAGGCACTCAAGTTCGAGGCCACGGTCTTTCCACCGCGTGCTGGATCGCGATGATCGAAAGGTTCGGTGTGATCGAGATCGGAATTCCATGCCGCGACATCGCAGTGCAACCACTGACAGCTACCCGATATCACCCTCACCCACGTGTCTAGGACAGCGCCCGGGCGGTACACCATCGCCGAAGGAACTACAGGCGACGGAACTACAGGCGAAGGTACTGGCTCGCCCTCATCGGCAGACTCGAGCGCCGCATCGGCTGGTACCTTCACCTTCCGAATCAACGCACCCGCGGCGATGTCACGCGCATGCTCTGCACTGATCACTCCGTATCCGTCGAGGTGAGCGGGTTCGTCTGTACCTGGCGAGTCACCGCCCTGGAGCGCGGATTCCACCATGACCACGTGCACTAACGGCCGACGCACCACAACAATCCCGCTGCGGACTTGTGGGCAGTCGGCCCGGCCACAGTCGCACGGCAGAATTGTCGACCCAGCTACCAACGCTCCCAAGGCGTCGGCTCGTCGCTGCTCGTATTTACGGGAATCGTGTCGGCACACCGACATCGCCAACTCCCGCAACCGACCGTCGAAAGCCCGTGCGTCCTCCGCCGGAATACTCCCCAAGATCCGCGCCATTCCGTCTTCTGCGGCGCTCACGCCTACGAATCGGTCAGCCAGGGCGCGGCGTCGACGCTCCCGCATCCCCTCCGGATCCACCACGGCGACGATTCGGTCGATGGCCGCCGTCAATCGGCGGCCGGTCAACCCGGTACCGCCATGTATCGGTGGTGCTGAAATCTTCTCGAGGAGTTGGCGTTCCACCTCGTCTATCAAATCGTCATCGACATTGGCTGTAGCGGAGTCGATCAATCCGACTCGATACAAATCCAGTTCTCCGCGTGCCATAGCGGCACGCGTGCGATGGAGTCGAGTCTTCAGAGAAAAGCCGAGGCCGATCAACTTTCCCGCCGCGGCACGGCCCATGGTCAACGCGGCGCCGAGCTCGGCCTCAGCTAGTTCGTGCGCGGTGGACGACCACGCGCCGGCATCGGAGTGTTCAGCGCTGCGACGCTCGAAAAACTCGGCAACGGCAGCGAGTTTCCGTTCCACGAGCATCGACTCACGCGCATGCAGTTCGGCGATGAGATCGATGAGGGCGCAGTCGGATTCAGCACCGAACAGCTGCGCTGCGGCACTCGAACTTCCTACTCCGTCATCGAACATTGCTCCACAATATTCGAAACTATGTTCGAACATCTACAGTTTCCAGAAATCAGTCCGAAGAATCCCGATTGACCGAAAATTGTTGCGGAGCGGCCTTTGCGGCCACTCTTGTTCCGGCAACGGATTCCACTACTGAACCAGAGCGTTGATAATGCGGGCGACTTCGGCCGGATAGATAGGGCGGTCGGACCCACCTGCCAACACCCAGTGGACTGGACTACCTTCGTCCAGGACACGGAGGTGCACGTCGAGCGAAAACGCATCGATGTCAGCTGAGTCGACTGCAAAGACGTGAACAATCTCATGCCCAAGTAGCCCCTCGAACTCGAAGATGTTGTCGACGACCTCGAGCAACTCGACACTTCCCAACCTGACGCCGAGTTCCTCCGCGAACTCGCGTCGCAGCGCTGCCTCGGCCGTCTCACCGAACTCGATACCGCCACCGATCAATCGATGGAAGTTCTCACCCGTGACAGAGTCCGTGCCGTCGAGCACCAGTACGTGACCGGAACGGAGCGGTATCCCCAGTGAGATGTTACGAATTGACGACATACGACACAGTTTAGGTGGCCAATTCGAACACCATTTAGATTCCGACGACGGCGAATATCACCAAAAGTGATGAGGTGGGCGCAAATACGACTTGGACTTGCCGAGACTCCCGATGACAGACTCGAACATCATTCCCAGACAAAAGAATCCATTGAGGAACTCGATGAACGACGCCAGTACCTGGACCGCACGACTTGCCGCACTCGACCTGACGCTCCCGCCGGTCGCTACCCCGGCAGGCTCCTACCTCCCCGCCGTTCACACGGGGGCATACGTCTACACATCGGGGCAATTGCCGCTCGTCGACGGCACCACGACGTGCATCGGCAAGTTGGGTGAAGGTGTCTCCGTCGAAGACGCCGCTCAGGCGGCGCGGCTGTGCACTCTCAACGGACTCGCGGCCGTCGACGCCTTGGTCGGGCTCGACCGCATCGTTCGCGTCGTCAAGGTCGTTGGATTTGTTGCTTCCGGATCCGGATTCTCCCAGCAACCCCAGGTGATCAACGGTGCGTCCGACCTGCTGGCCGAGATCTTCGGTACCGCAGGACAACACGCTCGCTCCGCGATCGGCGTCGCAGAACTCCCCCGGAACAGTGCCGTCGAGGTGGAATTCGTGTTCGAGGTCTCCGAAGTCTGAAGACCAACAATCAGTACGTAGTTCCCATCGCGCGCCGGACCTCGTCGAGGGTTCGGCGCGCGAACTCGCTGGCACGGGTATTACCAGCTCTCACGACACCGTGAACAAACCCAGGATCGGCCGCGATCTCGTTTCGACGGATTCGGTGGCCGGCGAAATATTCGTTGACCGCGGTAGCGGTGAGCTCCTTGAGCGCTCGAGCACCACCATTCCCAACTTCAGCTGCAAGGGACTCTTCGTCCCTGCCCAGGCACAGCGCCGCTGTGGTCAGTAGTGCAGATATCCCCGGACGGTTGGCGCGGTCGAAAGTGATCGTCCGTTCAGAGTCGGTCGGCGCCTTCCGGATCATCTTCACTGTCTGGTCGGCCGTCATCGACAGTGAGATCGCGTTGCCGTAACTCTTCGACATTTTCCTTCCATCGATACCTGGTACTTCCGGAGCAGAAGTCAGCAAGGCTTGTGGCTCCGGGAATACGCGACCATAACGATCGTTGAAACGGCGCGCAATAACTCTCGTCAACTCCACATGCGGGAGGTTGTCCTTGCCCACAGGCACCAAGTTGCCCTTGCAGAACAACACGTCCGCGGCTTGATGTACCGGATACGTCAGAAGCAAACCACTGAGCGCTCTTCCCGAAGCGTCGTGTTCGGCTTTCACAGTGGGATTTCGATGCAGTTCTGCCTCGGTGATCAGGCTCAGGAACGGCAGCATCAATTGATTCAACTCTGGAACTGCGGAGTGCGTGAATATCGTCGAGCAATGGGGGTCGAGGCCAGCGGCGAGATAATCGATTACTGCGCTATAGACATTCTCGCGCACTCGCCTAATCGCGTCGCGATCCGCGATCACTTGATAGTCGGCAAGAATGACAAATGTTTCGATCCCCAGTGCTTGCAGACGGACACGCTCGATGATCGTGCCGAAGTAGTGTCCGAGATGCAACGATCCGGTTGGTCGTTCACCCGAAATGAGGCGGTATCGCTCCGGGTTGGAAGCGATATCGACATTGAGTTCTGCGCTTCGTCGAAGAGTGCTCTCGAAAGAATCGACGATACAGCTCCTGTTTTGGGGGCTGCACGAATCCATATGCCGAGCAAGGCATTCACGGGCTACGTACAGCCCGTGAACATGATTAGACGGACTGCGGAAGCAGCCACCACCATGCCTGTCGAATGCTAGTCATCAGGAAACAATAGCAACCCGCTTGCAGATCGCCTTCCCGTTACGTGACTAGATCGCAACGGGAACCGAGGAAAGAAAACGGCGGTAGCTGCATCTGCAACCACCGCCGTCTCACACAACTATCCCGAGCCCGTCGAACCTGGTGTCACCAGCCACGCTCTGCGAGGCGGTGCCCAACCGGCAGGTCGTCGACGTTGATGCCGACCATTGCCTCGCCGAGTCCGCGCGAGACCTTGGCGAGCACGTCCGGGTCGTCGTAGAACGTGGTGGCCTTGACGATGGCCTCGGCGCGCTGCTTCGGGTTGCCGGACTTGAAGATACCCGATCCGACGAACACGCCCTCGGCGCCGAGCTGCATCATCATCGCAGCGTCTGCCGGGGTGGCGATGCCGCCAGCGGTGAACATGGTGACCGGCAGCTTGCCGGCCTTGGCGACCTCGACGACCAGCTCGTACGGGGCTTGCAGTTCCTTGGCAGCGACGTACAGTTCGTCTTCGCTCAGCGAGGTCAACCGGCGGATCTCGCCACGGATGGTGCGCATGTGGGTGGTGGCGTTGGAGACGTCCCCGGTGCCGGCTTCACCCTTCGAGCGGATCATGGCGGCACCTTCGTTGATGCGACGCAGCGCTTCGCCGAGGTTGGTGGCGCCACAGACGAAGGGAGCGGTGAACTTCCACTTGTCGATGTGGTTGGCGTAGTCGGCCGGGGTCAGGACCTCGGACTCGTCGATGTAGTCGACGCCGAGGCTCTGCAGGATCTGCGCTTCGACGAAGTGACCGATGCGTGCCTTTGCCATGACGGGGATGCTGACGGTGGAGATGATGCTGTCGATCATGTCAGGGTCGCTCATGCGCGAGACGCCGCCCTGTGCGCGAATGTCCGCGGGGACCCGCTCGAGTGCCATGACGGCGACGGCGCCTGCGTCTTCGGCGATCTTGGCCTGCTCAGCGGTGACAACGTCCATGATCACACCGCCCTTGAGCATTTCAGCCATGCCGCGCTTGACGCGTGCGGTGCCGATGGCGGTGGTGGGGGCAGAGTCGGGGGTGCTCACAGCAAACTCCTGCAGTAGTGGCGTGACAAAAGAAACGAGGCACGGCGAACACACGAGTTCATTCGCACGGAGGCCTCTGGCCAGAACTCTAGGACGAACCGGCCTTCGATTCCGTATCCAATTTGCCATTGCTGGCCTTAAATGGCCGCGGCACCTGATCTGCCGAATGGATCAGCGGATAGAGCGCACTTCCGGATCCTCGGTACCGTCCGCAATCGTCGCCGCTTCCACCAGGAGGTTTGCCAGATCCAACGGGTAGACGGGCTCACCGGACTTGGCCAGTCGGCGGATCTCGTCGGCACTGCACCAGCGATGGCCCGTAATCGCGCGCTGCTCCAATTCCGTATGGCCTTGGAAGACCGGCTCGAAGCCGTGAGTCCGCGTCGCGAAGAACAGCTCTTCCGAACGGATCAGCTCACCGTCGAACGGGAAAATCGCCACACGACGCCAGAGCGGACCTCGCAGATTCTCCGGAGCCACGACGAATCCGGTCTCCTCCTCGATCTCACGAACGGCAGCGGCCCGCAGATGTTCACCGCGTTCGAGCCCGCCGCCGACGGTGAACCAGAAGTACGTGTTCGGGATCTGAGGATCGTGCCCGCGCAGCAGCAGCACCCGATCGTCCTCGTCCAGCATCACCACACGGGCGGAGGTCCGCGACGTATCGACGGTGATGCCCTCGGGCACCGCGGCCGCGGTGGTGCGCTCGGAGATCTCGAAATACTGAGGCAGCGGCGCAGTTCCACCGAGGTGAAGCCAGCGAACAAGACGACGCGTACGGAGTGCAAGGGTGTCTCGCACAGCGTCGTTGTGGAACCGCCTGGCGATCAGCACCCTCGCTTCGGCGTCGGCCAGCTCGGCTACCAGTTGAGGTCGCAGCGACGTCGTGCCGTAGGCGGCTAGAGCGTTGGACAACCGGTTCTCCGCGAGTTCCCGGTCTTGCCGGTCTGCCCGTTCAGCGGCGTCCGCCAAGGTGACGAATCTGCGAGCGTCGTCGGCGCTCATGTCCACGGCCGCCGCGCGGACCACCGCTGCACGGCGGGACAGTGCTGCATCGAGCGCCAACCAGGACTGATCCGAACGCACATGCAGCCGATCGAGTCGATTCGCCGTCCCATAGGCCCACAGCCCGACGACCAAGACGACGGCGGCGACAAGTCCGAGAATGAAGATCGTCAGAGCGGAAAAGGTCATGATCCCACCACACGAACGCCGGTGCCGCCGACCGTGACGGTCTCGTAAACACGCAGGATCTGCTCGGCAACGACCGGCCAGTCGTATTCGGCGACAACACTTGTAGCGGTGTTGACCAGAGCACGGCGTCGGTCCGGATCGCCGAGAACGGAATCGATTGCCTCGGCCAGGGCATCGGAGTTCCCGATGGGGACCAGCAAGCCGGCCTGGCCGTCGCGAAGAACACGGCGGAAGGCGTCCAACTCACTCGCGACGACGGCGGTACCGGCCGCCATGGCCTCGACAAGCACGATCCCGAAGCTCTCGCCGCCGAGGTTGGGCGCGCAGTAGACGTCCGCACTACGAAGCGCCGACGCTTTCTCCTCGTCGCTGACCTGCCCGAGCAGTCGGAGATGCTTGAAGTACTTGCCCGCTTCTTTGCGGAGTTTTTCCTCGTCGCCGCGCCCGACCACGATCACTTCGAGATCAGGATGACGCTCGACCAACTCCGGTAGTGCACCGAGGAGGACGGCCATCCCCTTACGCGGTTCGTCGTAGCGCCCGAGGAACAGAATGGTTCCACCCTCGCGCGGATAGCCGGGCAACATGTCGGCCTCGGCAAACGCTGCGACGTCGACGCCGTTGGGTATTTCGACCGCGTCGGATCCGAGGGACTCGACCTGCCAACGACGCGCCAACTCCGAGACTGCGATCCGCCCACTGATCTTCTCGAGATACGGGGCCAGGACACCCTGAAATGTGCTCAGCACCAACGACTTCGTGGTCGACGTGTGGAAGGTGGCGACGATCGGGCCCTCCGCGATACGCAACGCGAGCATGGACAGACTCGGCGCATTGGGTTCGTGGATGTGCAGAACGTCGAAGTCGCCTTCCGCGATGAACTTGCGGAGGCGGGCATTCGCCGTCGGGCCGAAGGACAACCGTGCAACAGAACCGTTGTATGGAATCGCGACGGCTTTACCAGCGGAGACCACAAAATTCGGTAACTCGTCGTCGTCGGACGACGGCGCAAGCACGCTCACCTTGTGGCCGCGTTCGATCAGCACCTCGGCCAGATCCACCACGTGCGCCTGCACCCCGCCGGGGACGTCGAAGGAGTACGGGCAGATCATGCCGATTTTCATTCACCCTCCATGCGGGCGAGCCGCGATTCGGAGAGATCCGAGCGCCACAGCGGCTGAAGCATGTGCCAGTCAGCGGGGTGCGCTGCGATGTTGACCGCGAATCGGTCGGCCAGTGCCTGCGTGGCGCGGCCGACGCCGCCGGAAACGTCGATCGGCGGGTCGATCTTGAAACCCCACCCGTCGGGAGTGAACCAGCAGTGGACCGGTAGAAGCGGCGCTCCGGTGTCGATCGCGAGCTTCGCCGGGCCTGCGGGCATGCGAGTGGGTTCTCCGAAGAACGTGACGGGCACACCCTTCTTCGCCAGATCGCGCTCCCCCAACAGGCACACGATCTTGTTCTCACGCAGATGCTTGGAGAGTTCGACGAACGGAGGATGCTCTCCGCCGCTGAGCGGGAAGATCTCGAAGCCGAGACTCTCGCGATATTCGACGAACCGTTCGTACAGGGATTCGGGTTTGAGCCGCTCGGCCACCGAGGTCAATCCACCCCACTGCTGAACGCACCACACGCCGGCCATGTCCCAGTTGCCACTGTGGGGCAGCGCCAGCACTGCGCCATGACCTGCCGCCATCGCTTTTTCCAGATGTTCCTGGCCCTCGACCAGCGCATGCAATGCTTTACCGGTGGCGACCAGGTCCATCGACGGTAGACGGAACGCCTCACGCCAGTACCGGGCATACGAGCGCATCGAATCCTTGATCAGCTGATCCGGGACTTCCTCCGGTGTCGTCGCCAGAACTCTCGCGAGGTTCTTCCTGAGTTGTTCGGGTCCGCCTTTGCGGACCGCGAAATCCGCTCCGGCGTCGAACAGCTTGACCGCCACCGATTCCGGCAGGCTTCGGACCAGACGCCAACCCGCGGCGTATCCCAGATCGGTTGCACGCTCGGCAAAACTCATTGCTCTGCCTCGCCGTCGGTGTTCGACTCACCTTCGACCGTTGATGCGGCCGGGGCGATCGGCAGAAGTTCCCGAGCGCCAGGTGAATTGCGGACCGCGAGCACTCGCTGGAAGACAGTGACGATACTTCCGGCGGCAAGTACCCACATCGCGATGTGGATTGCCCACGGTAGACCCATGCCTGTAAGGCCCGATCCGACCAACACGATGATCAGCCGGTCCGGACGCTCGATCCAACCACCGTCGGCAGTCAGCCCGCTCGCCTCGGCGCGTGCCTTCGCGTACGAGATGACCTGCGAGGTGACGAGGCAGATGAGCGTCGCCACGAGAAGCCACTTGCTGTTCTCGTGGTAGACCGCCCACCACGCAAGGCCGGCAAAAATCGCACCGTCGGCCACGCGATCACAGGTGGCGTCCAGGACGGCCCCGTAACGCGTTCCACCACCGCGGGCGCGGGCCATGGCGCCGTCGAGCATGTCGAACATGACGAAGAACCAAATGAACATGGTTCCCCAGAACAGGTGTCCGGACGGAAACAGCGTCACCGCCCCGGCGACACTCGCCACCGTGCCGATCACCGTCACCGCGTCTGGCGTCAGGCCGGTCTTGACCAGCGCCTTCCCCATAGGTGCCGTCACCTTGGACACCGATTCGCGTCCGAAGAAGCTCAACACCGCAGGAAACCTCCCCGTCGTGAGTTCCGGATTGGAACTCGTCGCAGCACAGCATCCTGCCATGAAGCCGGACGCATCGATCTATTGTTGCCAGGCACCGGCGAGTAGTCCCCTGGTCTCCCGCAGCAGTTGCGGCATCACCTTCACCCCACCGAGCACGGTGATGAAGTTGGCGTCGCCACCCCAGCGAGGCACTACGTGTTGGTGAAGGTGCTCGGACAACGAACCGCCCGCAGCGGCACCGAGATTCAGGCCGACATTGAATCCGTGAGGATTCGACACACTCTTGATCACCCGCAGCGCACGCTGGGTGAACGCCATCAGCTCGGCGCTCTCCTCCGGCGTCAGATCTTCGAGAGCCGCGACCTTGCGATACGGAACCACCATGAGATGCCCGGGGTTGTACGGGTACAGGTTCAGAACCGCGTAGACATGCTCACCGCGGGCAACGATGAGCCCTTCTTCGTCCGACATCTTCGGGATGTCGATAAACGGCTCACCCGTCGTACCCGGGGTGTTGGGCGCCTCGGTGATGTACGACATCCGATGCGGCGACCAAATGCGCTGCAAATGGTCAGGGTCGCCGACGCCGTGGTCGATCAGCGAACCTGGTCCCTCGTCACCGGGGGCGCTCACTGCGCCACGCTTGGCTGCACCAGTTCGGCTGTCGGCGAGGCATTCTCGCGACGGCTGATCCACTCGGTGATGATCCGGACGGCGTCGTCGACGGGAATTCCGTTGATCTGGGTTCCGTCGCGGAAGCGGAAACTGACTGCGCCGGCTTCCACGTCACGCTCGCCCGCCAGGAGCATGAACGGGACCTTCTGCGTGGTGTGGTTGCGGATCTTCTTCTGCATGCGGTCGTCACTGAAGTCGACCTCGGCGCGCACACCGGCAGCCTTGAGCTTCTTCGTGACGTCGAACAGGTGATCGGCGAATGCCTCCGCCACCGGGATTCCGACGACCTGCACCGGCGCCAGCCACGCCGGGAAAGCGCCGGCGTAGTGCTCGGTCAGAACGCCGAAGAACCGTTCGATCGAGCCGAACAGAGCGCGGTGGATCATGACCGGACGAGTCTTGACGCCGTCGTTGCCGGTGTACTCGAGCTCGAACCGCTCGGGCAGGTTGAAGTCGAGCTGAATGGTCGACATCTGCCAGGTACGGCCGAGTGCGTCCTTGACCTGAACGGAGATCTTGGGACCGTAGAACGCGGCTCCGCCCGGGTCCGGCACCAGAGTCAGGCCGGAAGCTTCGCCGACCTCGGCGAGCGTTGCGGTCGCCTCTTCCCAGACGTCGTCGCTACCGACGAACTTGTCGGGGTTCTTGGTCGACAGCTCGAGGTAGAAGTCGTCGAGGCCGTAATCTTTGAGCAGGTTCAGCACGAACTGCAGCGTGGTGGTCAGCTCGTCGCGCATCTGCTCACGGGTGCAGTAGATGTGAGCGTCGTCCTGAGTCATGCCGCGCACACGGGTCAAACCGTGGATGACGCCGGACTTCTCGTAGCGGTAGACCGAGCCGAACTCGAAGAGCCGCAAGGGCAATTCACGGTACGAACGTCCGCGAGCACGGAAGATCAGGTTGTGCATCGGGCAGTTCATCGGTTTGAGGTAGTAGTCCTGGCCCGGCTTACGCACGGTGCCGTCCTCGTTGAGTTCCTCGTCGACGTGCATCGCCGGGAACATGCCGTCGCGGTACCAGTCGAGGTGACCGGAGACCTCGTACAGATGGCCCTTGGTGATGTGCGGGGTATTGACGAACTCGTAGCCGGCCTCGATGTGGCGGCTGCGGGAGTAATTCTCCATCTCGGTGCGGATGATGCCGCCCTTGGGATGGAAGACCGGCAGACCGGAGCCGAGTTCGTCGGGGAAGCTGAAGAGGTCCAGTTCGGTACCGAGCTTGCGGTGATCGCGACGCTCGGCCTCGGCGAGCAACTCGAGGTACTCGTCCTGAGCCTCGGCGGACTCCCACGCGGTGCCGTAGACACGCTGAAGATCGGCGTTGTCCTGATTTCCGCGCCAGTACGCGGCGGAGCTACGCGTCAGCTTGAACGCCGGGATGTGCTTGGTGGTCGGAATATGCGGACCGCGGCACAGATCGGACCAGATCTTGTCGCCGGTACGAGGATCGAGATTGTCGTAGATGGTCAGCTCGTTGCCACCCACCTCCATGATCTCGGGATCGTCGATTCCGGACTTGTCGTCGATGAGTTCGAGCTTGAACGGCTCGTCGGCCAACTCGACCCGGGCGTCCTCGATCGAATCGACGACTCGACGCGAGAAGCGCTGCGATCCCTTGATGATCTGCTTCATGCGCTTTTCGAGCTTGGTCAGATCTTCCGGAGTGAACGGACGATCCACCGCGAAGTCGTAGTAGAAGCCGTCTTTGATCGGCGGCCCGATGCCCAGCTTCGCATCAGGGAATTCCTTCTGGACCGCCTGAGCGAGGACGTGGGCCGCGGAGTGTCGGATGACGCTGCGACCGTCTTCGGTAGATGCCGCGACCGGCTCGACGTCGACATCGGCATCAGGAGTCCACGACAGATCCTTGAGCGTTCCCTCGCCGTCCCGCACGACGACGATCACGTCGGGCCCCTTCGTGGGGTATCCGGCTTCGCGCACTGCAGTCCCGGCGGTCGTCCCCGCGGGCACCCGAAGTGGGGCGGCTGAGTGCTCTGGCGCGGGACTGGTCACGGCGATGTGCTCCTAAGGTATTGCGACAAGTTAAGGCAGGCGTCGTACCCACTGCAAGCACGCGCACGATCATGTTATCGGCCCTACCGACATGTCGAGACAACCGAGTGAAGGAAACCGACCTCGTTCAGCTCACAGTGGCGACTCGAGCCACGAGTAGTCCAGCCCTACCCATGTCCCGATCAGGCCGAAGGTGCCGAGCACCCACAAAGTCGCCAGGACGAACACTGTGGTGAACAGAACGCCCAACCCTTTGACGAACAGCGACTGCTTGCCGAACCATTCCATGAACCTGTCGTATCGAGCCTTCGCAAAATGAAGGAGTCGATGAGCCCAGGCGAACTCCGACGCCAGGATCCCCAGGCCGGCGAACACGATGAGCCATCCGGGGCCGGGGTACGGAATAGCTATGACACCTGCGGCGAGCACGATCACGCCTACGACTCCGACGCCGATGCGGTACGCAAGATTGAGGGTGGGCCGCGCGGCGATTCCAGCGCGCCACCGCTCCCAGCGGGACTCTGCGTCTTGGAAGACGGACAGGTCTGAATCGTCGACGGGAGAATCGACCTTTTCGGTACTCAAGTCGGTCACCTTTTCCGTCGCGAAATGTCTCTTCGACCAGGCTACCGAAATCGTCGACCGGCGACCTGCGACGACGGTCTGCATGTCGAAATAACTGTGCTCTCGAACGACTGTGCTCTCGAACGACTGTGCTCTCGAACGCCTGAAGGCGTCCCCGATGATCGGGAACGCCTTCAATGTTTTCTGTGGTCCCGGCTGGGATCGAACCAGCGACCTTCCGCGTGTGAAGCGGACGCTCTCCCACTGAGCCACGGGACCGTAAGTCATCCGAACGCATGCGCTCGAACGAGTTGGAACATTAACACGGCTGCGCGATGAATACGAATCACCAGGTTGGCATTCGTTTTGCTCCAGGCGACCCCGAAATCTACGAATTCGAGCTGATTCCAGACCGTATTCATCGCCGAGACGGACAGTTGCAACGCGCGCGACGGGCCGATTCGACTCCGAACACGCCACTGAGCTGGTGATTTGTGTGTATCCGACACGGTCGGCTAATGTTTCCAACGCACCGAGGAGAGCGAGCAGCTCCCCAAGCAACACGGTGCGATGCGGACGTGGCGCAGCTGGTAGCGCACAACCTTGCCAAGGTTGGGGTCGCGGGTTCGAATCCCGTCGTCCGCTCGAGAGGTGTGACTCAACCTTTTACGGTGGAGTGGCCGAGTGGTGAGGCAACGGCCTGCAAAGCCGTGCACACGGGTTCGATTCCCGTCTCCACCTCGCGCGATTAGCTCAGCGGGAGAGCGCTTCCCTGACACGGAAGAGGTCACTGGTTCAATCCCAGTATCGCGCACCACGTCAGGCCTTCGGGCCTGATGGTCAAGGCCTGCTTGCAGGTCTGATAAGTTAGAAAAGTACTGAGTTCCGGTAACGGAGTTCATTGCTCATGCGGACGTGGCGCAGCTGGTAGCGCACAACCTTGCCAAGGTTGGGGTCGCGGGTTCGAATCCCGTCGTCCGCTCCATTTTTCTCCAGAACCCGCGCGATTAGCTCAGCGGGAGAGCGCTTCCCTGACACGGAAGAGGTCACTGGTTCAATCCCAGTATCGCGCACCATTTGAGAATGCAAGAAGCCGGAACCTCAGGGTTCCGGCTTTTTGCGTTTGAGCGCCGAACACATCAACCGCAGTACTGACGCAAGCCCCCTCGGGAATCCACGTCAGTACTGCGGTTGATGTAGCTGATCAAGGTGATGGAGCTGATCAGTGAGAGAAGCGGTTCGCTGCCGAGGTCATCGCGCGCAACGAGGACTCCGTGGACGACTCCGCAATACCCATCGCCCAGCTCCGACGTCCGTCGCACTCGGTGAAGATGAACGTCGCGGTGCGGTGACCGATCTGGTGCTGGTGGAAAGACAGGATCTCGAGCGAGATTCCCGCGTCGTGCAGCATCGAGGTCATAGCCGAGATCGCGCCGGTCGAGGTGGCGGACGCTTTCTGGATGCGCTCCCCCAGACCGAGCGTCGCTTCGAAGGTCCACCGACCCGGTGCAATCTTTTCGGATGACCACGCGCCCAGACGGATCGGGCCGCTCATTGCCGCGTACGTGGACTCGAACTCGGTCCAGGACATCGCAGAGCATTCGGCTCGCAGGCCGGCAGGCAGAGATTTTCCGTGGCGCGCCGCGAAAGGATCAGCAGCCGTAGAAGAAGAATCAGAAGCGAAGGCGAAGTTGTAAGTCATGATCGTGGTCTTCCTGGAATGAAGTGGAGGACCAACTGGTAGCAAGACGACCCGCAGCGAGGGGTCGGTCCGATTCAGACCCCGCTACGGCGGCTTACTACGAGAATTCGCTTCATGAGAGAAGAGGCTAGGCGGCCTGGTCCCATAAAGCAACCCAGACCGCTTCCGCACAGCAACCCAGACCGCTTACGCACAGGTCAGACCTGAGCCGCCTTGTGGTCGGCGATCAACGCGCGGTACCACTCGAAAGAGGTCTTCGGTGTGCGCTTCTGAGTGTCGAAATCGACGTGCACCAGACCGAATCGCTCCTTGCATCCCGCGGCCCATTCGAAGTTGTCGAGAAGCGACCACACAAAATAACCGCGGACGTCCACGCCGTCGTCGATGGCCGACCGGAGGGCGCGAAGGTGCACGTCGTGATAATCGATTCGTGCTTCGTCCTCGACGATCCCCGCGGCATCCGGCGAGTCGTGGAAAGAACATCCGCTTTCCGTGATGTAGATCGGCGGCAGTGCATCACCGAAGCGCGCGTGGAACGTCCGCAAGATCTCGCCCAGTCCTTCCGGAACGATCGGCCACCCGAAATCGGTTGTGGGATAACCAGTTATCGCGACAGGAGCAAAGGGCAGGCCTGGCGGTAGGTCGACCTCGAGCACGCCCTCGGTCCCCTGGCCTTCCACTGGGGCGGCAATCATCGTCGGCTCGTAGTAATTGATCCCGTACCAGTCGAGCGGCGCCCCGATGATTTTCAAGTCCTCGTCGACAGGGCCCCTGAGCAGCTGCGCAAATTCGTCTGCGGGGTACTTTCCGACCAATACCGGGTCGGCGAACATCCAATTGACGACGTGGTCGTAGATGTCGGCAGCCATCACGTCTTCCGGGGAATCCGAAGCTGCCCGCACCGGAGCATGATTGGAGGCGATTCCGATGTTCGTGCACCCGGTTGACCGAAGCGCTTCGACAGCGAGGCCGTGCCCGAGCAGCTGGTGATGCGCGGCCTGGAATGCCTCGAACCCCAAGGCCAATCCCGGGGCATGAACTCCCAGGGCATGGCCGTAGAGCGTGTGCACTACCGGTTCGTTGAGCGGCATCCACATTCCGACGCGATCCGACAGTCGCTCACCGACGACCTGCGCGTACTCCCCCAGTCGATACGAGGTGTCGCGGTTCATCCAACCGCCCTGCTCCTGCAAGGCGAGGGGCAGATCCCAGTGAAAGAGCGTGACAGCGGGGGTAATTCCGACCGAACACAGTCGATCGATCAATCGGTCGTAGAAGTCGAGCCCTTTCGCATTCACGGTCCCCGAGCCGGTGGGGAGAATTCGCGACCAGGACAGCGAGAGCCGATAGGCGTCGAGCCCGAGCTGTGTCATCAGTTCGATGTCCGATTCCCAGCGGTGATAATGATCGGCAGCGACCGTCCCGGTGTCGCCCCCGACGACTACACCGGGACGGTCACAGAACTCGTCCCAGATCGACGGTCCGCGACCGTCTTCGGCCACAGCTCCTTCGATTTGATAGGCCGCAGTAGCGGTTCCCCAGACGAAGGAAGACGGAAATTCTGTTGTCGGCTGCCGAGTCATGTCGGTCAGTTAATCAAAGAACCGTGCAAAACACGCAGCTTTGTTGGACACTCGACCAGTATCAAGATCCAGTACCGTTCGGCCTAACCGAACGAACGAGACAAAGGCCCTGCTTGATGACGGATAACACCCGCACCCTGACGAGGGCCCGGATCGCCACTTCGGTGGCCTTCGGACTTCAAGGATTTCTGCTCGCCGCCATTCTGACGCAGCTTCCGCAGTACAAGGACTTGTTCGAGCTGAGCGAGACGCTGGTGGTGGTTGCGGTTGTCACTGTGTCCGTCATCGCCGGCCTCGGCAGCGTGCTCGCCGAGATGCTGGCGGTACGGACGTCGAGCAAGATGACTCTGCGAACCGGACTCGCCGTCATCGCAGTCTTCGGTGGGGCAACGGGTATTGCGCCCAACGCGGCGATGTTCTTCGTCTTCCTGGCGATCTACGGCATCGGACTCGGCATGGTCGACGCGGCCGCCAACATGCAGGCGGTCTCGATCCAACACGCCAAGGGCCGGTTCATCCTCTCCTCGTTCCATGCTTCCTGGAGCGTCGGAGCGATTGTCGGCGCTCTCTTCATCTCGGCAACCGCAAGTCTCGACATTTCGATCCGCGTGACGCAGGTGATCGCGGGAGTTGTTGTCGGACTGATGCTTCTGGCCTTCGGCCCGCAACTGCTGGATCGGTCCGAGTCTCCGGTTGCCGATGCAAACATCACGAGCACCGCGAAGTTCACCGTCCCTACCCGCGCCTTTGTCCTCCTCGGCGTCGCGATGGCTTTGTTCTACGCGGTCGACTTCAGCGTCGGAAACTGGTCGACTCTCTACGTCAAGGACGAACTGCTCGCCGACGCCGGGACCGCTGCCCTGTCCGTGGCGGCGTACCAAATCGCCGCACTGATCGCACGACTGACCGGCGACTACTGGGTCGGGAAGTTCGGTGAGACCACCGTCGTGCGGATCGGCTCTCTGATCGGCGTAGTCGGTATGACAGTCGTTGTGCTCGCGCAATCTCCCGCCGTTGCCATCGCCGGTTTCCTCATCGTCGGACTCGGGGTACCGGTGATCGCTCCGATCTGCTTCAGCGCCGCCGGCCGGATGGCTCCCCCGGATCAGGTCGACGCGGTGATCGCACGCATCAACCTCTTCAACTACGTCGGCACCGTGGTCGGTGGTGGCATCGTCGGCGCAGTCGCTGCGTTCAGTGACCTTCGAATCGGGTTCCTGATTCCGCTGGCGTTCTGCGCGATCTTGATAGTCCTTGCTCCCGCGTTCGCACCGAAACGAGCCACGACGCCGGTCGCCGAGAACGCCGCTTGAGCATCACGCTCGACGAAGGTGGTGTACTTGATCAACCGAATCATGTGCGCGAGAGGTAGAAACTGAAGTGACGATCACCGTTGACCGGGCCGGAATCTGGGATTCCGAAGCAATCGCCGACGTGGCAGCGGTGACGTTTCCGCTGGCTTGTCCGCCGGACGCATCCGACGACGACATCAGTGCCTTCATCGACAACGTTCTCTCGGTCGACAAGTTCTCCGAGTATCTGACGGACCCGACACGAACCGTTCTCAAGGTCATTCGCGACGGCTCGATCGTCGGCTACGCGATGCTCGTCGACGACGAGCCCGCCGATCCGGACGTCAAAGCTGCTGTGACACTTCGCCCGACGACGGAACTGAGCAAGTTGTACGTGCTTCCGGGAAACCACGGAACCGGCGCGGCAGCATCCTTGATGGACGCGGTTGTCGACCATGCACGACGCAGCGGAAGTGCCGGGATCTGGCTGGGTGTCAATCAGGAAAATCTGCGTGCCCAGAAGTTCTACACCAAGCACGGTTTCACCCAGGTCGGCACGAAGACATTCCTCGTGGGCGCACAACTGCACCACGATTTCGTGATGGAGCGCCCCGTCAGCTGACGGGCGTGCCGATCAGCCGGCCGCGACCTCGAAACGAGAAAGTGCGAGCAGACGCGAGGTCGCGCGCAGGTACTTCTTCTTGTACCCGCCGGCGAGCATCTCGGGAGTGAAGATCTCGTCGAGGCGTGCGCCGGAGACGGTGACCGGGATACTCGCGTCGTACAGGCGGTCGGCGAGAACCACGATGCGCAGTGCAACCGACTGATCTGTTGCGGGGTGGACGCCGTCTATGAAGACGGCCTTCACACCCTCGACCAGCTTGTTGTACCGCGACGGATGCAGGGTGCTGAGGTGCTTGCACAGCTCGTCGAAGTTGTCGAGCGTGGCGCCGTCGATGGCGTCGGCCCGAGAAACCAATTCCTCCGACGAGATGGGCTCCGGCGCGGGCGGGAGGTCACGGTGACGGTAGTCGGGGCCGTCGACGCGAATCGTCTCGAAGATCGAGCCGAGCTTCTTGATCTCGCGCAGGAAGTCCTGAGCGGCGAAGCGACCCTCACCGAGCTGGCCGGGAAGCGTGTTCGACGTCGCGACGATGGACACGCCGCGCGCGGAAAGCTCCGAGAGGAGGCGGGAGACGAGCATGGTGTCGCCCGGATCGTCGAGCTCGAATTCGTCGATGCAGAGAACGCTGTGGTCGGCGAGCGCTTCGACAGCCTTGTTGAAGCCGAGAGCGCCGACGACGTGTGTCAGCTCGACGAAGGTTCCGAACGCCTTCGGCGACGGAACGCTGTGGAAGATCGATGCCAGCAAGTGCGTCTTACCGACACCGAATCCACCGTCGAGGTACAGGCCGGCGCCGGTCGCCTGGGTCTTCTTGCCGAACAGTCCACGGCGTCCACCACTACGGATCTTGGTGACGCGCTTGGAGAATTCCTCGGCCTTGGCGACAGCAGCTGCCTGGCTCGGTTCCTTCGGATCAGGAATGTAGGACGCAAAACTCACCTCGTCGAACATTGCGGGAGGCACCATTTGAGCTACCAGTTGATCGGCGGGTACCACCGGGCTGCGATCGACAAGACGTTCATGCATCCGTCAAGGGTATCTACGTGATGTGATCTCTCATGTGCACCGTATGGATATTGCGACCTACTTCACACCAGGCCACGAAGACGAGCTCCGCAGCCTGTATGCCTATCCGGAGAATCTCTCGCAACCCTGGATGCGCGTGAACTTCGTTTCCAGCATCGACGGGTGCGTCTCCGTCGACGGGGTGAGCGGTGGACTTGGCACACCTGCAGACAAGTCGGTTTTCGGGATCTTGCGCGAACTCTGTGACGTCGTCGTGGTCGGCGCAGGCACAGCGCGAGCCGAGAACTACGGGGGTGTGCAGATCTCGGACGCAGCCCGGGCCCGACGCACGGCCGGCGGCCTTGCTCCGGTGCCACCGATCCTGGTCGTCTCGGCGCACGCGTCGATCGACCCCGGAAGCCGACTCCTTCGCGATACCGAAGTTCCACCGATGCTTGTCGTCGGTCGCGACGCGGACTCCGCGTCAATTTCGGCGCTGAGATCTGCCGGAGCGCAGGTGGAGGTGACGGACTCGCCGAACGTCACCAGCGGCGACATCGACAGGGCTTTGTCGGTTCGCAAGCTCCGTCGTGTGCTGTGCGAGGGCGGACCGTCACTTTTCGGGCAGTTGATCGAGGACAATGCCGTCGACGAGCTCTGCATCACCACGTCACCTCAACTGGTGGGGAGCAAAGTCGGCCGAATCTCACTCTCCCCCAACGCAATGCCCACAGCCATGCGTCCCGCGCACATCCTCGGCGATTCGGACGGCACGATCCTCACTCGATGGGTTCGTCAGCAGCCACGTCGGTGAACCTGGCACTCTGGTCGGCATGCGCAGAGTTGCTTTGATGGCCGTCGTCCTCGCGACGTGTTGTGCGTGCGGCGCCGGACCGTCGCTTCGGCCCGCCGTCGCGGTCGAAGGCCGCACCGACGGCAGCCCTGCCCAGAGCGACGGCCCGTCGCCCGATGCGCCGCCGGCTGTCCCTGGCGTCCCGACCGACGACCTACCGTGGCGAGACTGCACCGGCACGTCACTCGCCGACCAGGCTCTCGCAGCGTCGAGCGCCGGAGTCATCCTCGAATGCGCAGAATTCAGTGCCCCCATCGACGTGACCGGCGCCATCGACGGCAACTTCACGGCCGGGTTGACCCGCGCTCGTACGTCGTCGACGCCTGCCGACGCATACCCGATCGTGTTCACATCCGGCACCGATCGTTCGTCGGGAAACTCGCTCGCCATGCTCGCCGCATCCGGCTTGAACACGGTTCTCGCCGAACATCCCGTGGTTGCCCTCGATCGCCGCGGAATCGACAGGTCCACCGCAATCGACTGCATGACGCCGGAAATTCGGCGCGGACTCCACGATCTGGGCCAATTCGACTCGGACACCACCGGTGACGCCGCCGATGCGGTCGCGGCCCTCGGTCACGACGCCACCATTGCCTGCACGGACTACCTCGACCCCCAAGAACTGAAGTTCGGCGCCGACTCCGCAGCCGAGGACATCGACGCCTTGCGCACACGGTGGGGCGTCGAGACCATCGCTCTGTGGTCAGCAGGGTCCGGCTCGGACATAGCGCTGAGCTATGCGGCAGCCCACCCGAACAACCTCGCGAGATTGATCCTCGATTCTCCCGCTCCTGCGGCCACTGACGCTGCGACCGAGGCCGAAAGCCGCGTGCAGGGCGAGGAAGCGGCATTGGCGGCATTCGCCCAGCGATGTGTCGCGCTGGGGTGCTCGCTCGGACCAGATCCGAAAAAAGCGGTCACCGACTTGATGGAACGCGCTCGGGCCGATGAATTCCAACCACTGTCCGCCGCAGCAGTGTCTAACGCGATTTCGGCAAGCCTGTGGACAGCCGGAACCAATCGTGAGCAAGAAACCCGCTCACTCGCCGATGCTCTGACCGCGCTCGGTACCGGAAACGCTTCACCGATTCGGGAGCGCGCCGCCCGGGCGGAGAACGAGGTGGACGGCGACGGCCAGTTCATCGGACGGTGCACCGACGGTATGCAGTGGCCGGGGATCGGGCGTGTCCGCGAACTGGCGGACACGTGGGGCACCAACTATCCGGTATTCGGTCGAGAAGCCGCGCTCGGATTGCTCGCATGCGCCAGCTGGCCGTCGACCGCCAACTCTCCCCTGCCAAATCAGTTGAAGCCCCCAGTCCTCGTGCTGAGCGGTCAGGGTGACCCGGCCGTCGGGAACTCCGGACTCTCGACCGTCACCGGCGTCGTGACTAACGCAGGGTCGCGCTTCGCAACCCTGGACTGGCAGGGTGCGGGTCATCCCGCGGCGCAGTCGACGTGCGCTCAACAGGCGATGCGCCTCTACCTCAGCGACGCCTCCCTGCCCAGCAACGGAAGCGTGTGCCCGGCCTGACTCGGGCGCTTGTCCACCACGACCGAAAAGGGGTGCATCCCCCGATCACACCCTGCTCCGGTGTACCGTGCCGAAGTGTTCCTTCGACAGCTCGAGCCGCGTACCGGGCGGACAACCCAACAAGTCGTCAACTTCGTTTTGTGGCCGATCGCCGTGATGACCGTGCTCAATCGTGTCATCGTCACAGCAGTCAACGGCGCCATCACCGATGACTTCCGACCGGTCTACAACGCCGCGCTGGCGTTCTGGAACGGGCGTGACGTCTACACCGCAGATTTCAACTCGGTAGACCCCCATTACCTGTACCCACCGTCGGGTTCGTTGTTGATGGCGCCCCTGGCCATCCTCGATCCCGAGCGTTCGCGGTGGCTGTTCATCGGTGTCAATGCCGTCGCCATCCTCGTGGCCCTCTACCTGCTGTTGCGCCTGTTCGACCTGACGATCAGTTCCATTGCCGCGCCGATTCTCGTGCTCGGCGCTTTCATGTCGGAGACGGTCACCAACACATTGGTGTTCACCAACATCAACGGGCTCGTACTGCTCGGCGAAATTGCCTTCCTCCTGCTGCTGATGCGCAAGAAGGATCTGTGGGCCGGCGCCGCGATCGGGCTCACCATCGCAGTGAAACCCACTCTCGCGCCGCTGCTCCTGCTGCCACTCGTTCGCGGCCAGTGGAAGGTGTTCGTCACCGCCCTGGGCATCCCGTTCATTCTCACCGTCGTGGCGTGGCCACTGGCGTCGGATCCGATGGACTTCGTCCGCCGCACCGTGCCGTACCTTCTCGAATCGCGTGACTACTTCAACAGTTCGATTGTCGGAAACGGCGCCTACTTCGGTCTGCCCGAATGGTTGATCCTGCTGCTGCGCGTCGTGTTGGCCGCCATGGTCGCCGTCTCTCTGTGGCTTCTGTACCGCTACTACCGCAACGACGAACTCTTCTTCCTCACCACCGCAACCGGTGTGATCATGACCGCATCGTTCCTGCTGCCCTCGCTCGGCCAGATGTACTACTCGATGATGCTGCTCCCGCTCCTGATGTCCGTGGTGCTCAAGAACTCGGTCATGCGGAACTGGCCGGCCTGGCTCGCCGTCTACGGCTTCATGACTTTCGACAGTTGGTGGTCGAACCGCTGGCCGACGTTCGGTCGGGCCGCCGAATACACCAAGAGCACCCTCGGCTGGAGCCTCCTGCTGATCGTGATCTTCTGTGTCCTCGGATACCGGTATCTGGTCGCGCGTCGCGAAGGTCGCTTGGATCGCGGAATCGATCCCGCCTACCTCCTCGATCCCCCGCTCGCAGCCGTCTCACCTGCCGGCGAAGCCGAAACGGCGACAAAGCATTAGCGTGGAGGCATGAGTTCTTCACACGATGGCATCGACAGCACACCTGAGGTCACGTACACCGAGAGCGAGTGGCGCGAAAAATTGACGCCGGAGGAGTTCGCGGTTCTGCGGCAAGCCGGCACCGAACGGCCCGGCGTGGGCGAATACACCGACACCACCACCGAAGGTGTGTACTCCTGCCGCGCGTGCGGCGCCGAACTTTTCCGCAGCACGGAGAAGTTCGAATCACATTGCGGGTGGCCGTCGTTCTTCGATCCCGCAAACTCCGACGCCGTCATCCTGAAGGAAGACGTGAGCCTCGGGATGCGACGCGTCGAGGTGATCTGCAAGAAGTGCCACAGCCACCTGGGCCACGTCTTCGAGGGTGAGGGATACCCGACGCCGACCGATCAGCGGTACTGCATCAACTCGATCTCGCTGGTTCTCAAGCCTGCTGAGTAAGCAGTCCGTGGGCTACCCCCGTGGTACGGGAGTAGCCCACGGTTCGAGACTTCGACTCAGAAGTCCCAGTTCAGCGCAGTCGGGCTCAGACCGGTCGCATTCAGGTCCTCGTTGCGAGCGACAAGACCGTCTTTGACGGAACCGATCCCGCCACCGATCGCGCCGGAAGTGATGTCCGTCAGTGAGGCGTCGCCGCCCGTGACCTCCTTCGTCACGATCGCAGCGGACGCTCCCGAGACCGCGTCGTCGAAGGCGCCTCGCGCGATCTCCTGCAACCTCGAACCAGTCGGAAGCGAGTTCGGGTCCGGCCCGACACGATCCGGCGCCGTCTTCAATCCTGCGTTCGCGAGCCCCTTGATGAAACCGTCGCGCCCTTCGGTCACGACCTTGCCACCGTCGATCGACTGGCGGTGATCCATCGACATCTGGCCCAGTTGAATGGCGAGACCGGAGAAGACGGCTGCCGCAGCTTCCACTGCCGCAGCCTCGATCACTCGTATCAATAATTGCTGCAACAACATTCGGACAGCGAGGGTTGTTGCCATCTCAGCCGCCACGACCCCGGCGGTACTGACACCCAACGTCGGGACAGCGGCCGCCACCATGGCGGCAATTTCGAGCGCCAGTGCGCTCAGCGCCGCGAGGATCGACAGTTTGGTGTACTCGATGTCCGTGCCTGTATCGGTGCACGATTGACCCAGTTCGGCTGCAGCAGAGGACAACCGCTCGAAGACCTCCGCAACTCCGCCGGCCTCCGACCAATACCGAGACAACGAGTCGCCGGCTTGACCGTCGATCGATGCCAGTACGGCCTGCAATCCGTAACCACCGGCAGCGGCCGAAGCCTCGATTTGATCGGCCGCACCTGACCAGGCATCACCCAATCGCCACAGTGCCGTTTCGTCTCCTTGCGGCCAGTCGCTGCCTACCGCGACCGACGCAACCGCCTGTAACCAGCCCGGAATCTCGAGTCCCATCAGAGCCCACCCGCCATGTCGTCGGCGAGCGAGGAGTCGATCGATTCGAAACGATCGGCAATCTCGATCAGCGTGGCGGTCAATTCGCGCATCGCGCCCGCGACCAGCGACATCCCACCAACCGCTGACGCCGAACCGGGAAGATATGCGCCCGAGAAAGTGGTTCCGAACTCGTCGCCTCCCCAGCAACCCTCTTCGGCGGCGACCACTGCGTCGAGAGCGCTCCGAGCCTCGTCGAGATCGGCAGCGACCACCGCGAAGGCTGGTGCAGCACTCTTCATCGCGGCCACGTCCACACCCAGTTCAGACATTGCCGGAGCTCCTCAGAACGGTGCGGTCCCAGTGTTCGTCGCCGGTGACCGGTGTGGAGCTCGGACGAGGCTCGAAAATCTCGCGCAATCCGAGCACACCCGGGACCAGGTCCGGCAAGTCGATTCCGGCCGCCTCCGTGAACGGCTTCGTCATCTCGGCAACCTGTCGGCGCATGTCTTCTGCCGCAGAGGTGGCCGTAGCCAGGATCAGATTCCCCAGTGCTGCCGGCGAATGCTTGCCGTAAGAACTCCCCGCGAGGGTAACTCCCACAATTGCCCCCGAAGCGTCCACGACGATTTCCACGCAGCCGTCACTCGAACGCGCGCTCGCCGCGGATCGAGCGATCCTCTCCTGCAAGTCCGCCAGCGATCGCGTTCGCTCCAACAGAACGTCCTGCATCGAATCGATCTGGGCCCGAAGAACTTCGACTTGCCCTCGCATCGAACCAACATCCGCTGCACTCACGATGGCCCCCACCTTCGATAGATCGTGACACCTGATTCAGGCGCTCACGAGGTTCGACGCGAGAGGTGGCCGATCGGTTCCGTCAGCGCGAACGAAGCACCGGCGGATCGAATGCCTTGACCGGCGGCAGGTCCCCGTCGAATTTCTCGATCTGTACCAGAACGTGCTGGCCGGTGCAGCCGTGCGAGAGTGACGACGTACCGATGTCCGGCGTCAGAACGTTGGGATTTCCGTGCACACACATGGCGTCGGGATCGGCAGGATCGAGCGGGTCGTACCACGCACCGGTGGACAGCTGGACGACATCGCTCCGCAAATCCGAATCGACGATCACACCAGCAAGGCACGCCCCACGGTCGTTGAACACGCGCACCACGTCTCCGGCCGACACGCCGCGCGCGGCCGCTGCATCGGGGTGCATACGAATTGGCTCGCGTCCCTGAATCTTCGACGCCTGGCTCGCAGCGCCGTGATCGAGTTGGCTGTGCAGCCGCGACTTGGGCTGGTTGGCGATCAGGTGAAGCGGAAACTGCGAGGCACGCGGGCCACCCAACCATTCGTCGGGCTCGTACCAGCGCGGATGCCCGGAGCAGTCGTCGTAGCCGAAGGACTCGATGGTCTCGGAGAAGATCTCGATCTTCCCACTGGGAGTCGAGAGCGGATACTTCTCGGGATCCTCGCGGAAGTCGCCGAAGAGCACGAGGTTGTCTTCGGTTCGCATCCGGTAGTGCCCGTCTGCCCAGAAATCCTCGAACGCCGGTGTGTTGCCGCCGTCTGCATCGACGAACGGCCGCCATTGATCGTAGAGGTGCTCGATCCACTCCTGTGAGGATCGCCCCTCGGTGAACTGTTCCCCGAATCCGAGCGCAGAAGCCAGATCGGCAAACGTGTCGTAGTCGTCACGCGAGTTCTCGAAAGGTGGAACGACCTGCTGCATCGCAACCAGAAGCGGGTCGTTCCGAGTGCAGCTCAGGTCATTTCGTTCGAGCGAGGTGGTCGACGGGACAACGATGTCGGCGCTGCGAGCCATCGGCGTCCAGTACGGATCGTGAACGACGATCGTGTCCGGCCGTGCAAACGCGCGTCGCAGCCGCGGGAGATCTTGATGGTGATGGAAGGGATTGCCACCGGCCCAGTAGACCAACCGGATGTCGGGATAGGTCAGGCGTCGGCCGTCGTAGTCGAACTCCTCCCCGGGCGAGAGCAGCAGATCGGAAATCGCGGCTACCGGTATGAAATCCGACACCGGATTCAGACCTTGGGAAAATGTCGGCAACGGGTACGGGACCGGGGCTAGACCGGGTTCGTTCATCGAACCGTAGCCGTGCCCGAAACCGCCACCCGGAAGACCGAACTGGCCGAGCATCGCTGCGAGTGTCACGCCCATCCACGGCGCCTGCTCACCGTGTTTGATGCGTTGCAACGACCACGTGACGGTCACCAGCGTCCGGCCGGACGCCATTCTCCGAGCCAGGTCGGTGATGAACTCGGCAGAAACTCCGGAGATCTCCTGCGCCCAGCGGGGATCCTTCGGGACTCCGTCCGTCCGTCCGAGCAGGTAGTCCTCGAAGCGTTCGTAGCCGACACAGAAGCGGCCCAGGAATTCGCGATCGTGCAGGTTCTCCGACGCCAGGACAAACGCCAGGGCAAGCATGATTGCCACGTCGGTGCCCGGAACGGGTGCGATCCACTCGCAGTCGCCATCGACGTCGTCACGCAGCGGACTGAACGAGACGATCTTTCCGCCGCGGGCCCGAAACGCGTTGAGCGCCCCGAGCGTCGGATGATCGCTCGTACCACCGGCATTGACTCCGGTGTTCTTGATCGGCACTCCCCCGAACGAGACGAGGAGATCGGAATGCTCCGCGATGACGTCCCACGACGTGGAGCGCGCGAACAACTTCCAGTGCGTTCCGACCACACGCGGCATGATGACGCCGGTGGCACCGAGCGAGTAGCTGTGGACCGACTTGGTGTATCCACCCAGCTGATTCAGAAATCGGTGAACTTGGCTCTGCGCGTGATGGAATCGACCAGCGCTGGCCCAACCGTATGAGCCACCGAAGATCGCGTTGTTTCCATGTGTGTCGACCACGCGGCGCAGTTCACGCGAGAGCAGTCCTGTCAGCTCGTCCCAGGAGACCGAGACGAATTCGTCCGCTCCACGTTGGTCGCTGGGACCCGGTCCGTTCTCGAGCCAACCTCGGCGCACCGCCGGGCCGGCAACGCGAGCTCGACTGCGCACCGAACCGGCGAGGTTACCGAGCATCGGCGAAGGGTTCGAATCACCTTCGTACGGATGCACTGCGGTCACCTCGCCGGCGACCGACTCGGCGGTGAACATTCCCCAATGGGACATGTGTTGACGACGCCGGTTCGGTGCAGTTGTCACAGAAACTACCTTCGAAGTAGGTCAGGGAAGGGAAAGGACCAGCTTCTCGATGTCCACGCGCGGCCCCGTGAAGAACGGCACCTCTTCGCGAACGTGCAAGCGAGCTTCGGTGGCACGCAGATCGCGCATCAGATCGACGATACGGATGAGCTCCGGCGCTTCGAACGCAAGAATCCACTCGTAGTCCCCCAGCGCGAAGGCCGGGACCGTGTTGGCGCGAACGTCCTTGTACGAACGAGCAGCCATACCGTGATCGGCGAGCATCTTGCGACGCTCCTCGTCGGGGAGCAGGTACCACTCGTACGAGCGGACGAACGGGTAGACGCATATGTAGTCGCCCGGATCCTCACCCGCGATGAAGGAGGGCACGTGGCTCTTGTTGAACTCCGCGGGGCGGTGCACCGCCGAGTTGCTCCAGATCGGAGCACTCGCCTGTCCGAGGACCGTGGTGCGACGGAAATCCGCGTACGCGGCCTGCAGCTCCTCGATGCTGGCCGCGTGGGTCCAGATCATGAAGTCCGCGTCGGCGCGCAAGCCGGCGACGTCGTAGATGCCGCGAACCACGACGCCCTTGTCTTCGAGACCCTCGAAGAACAACCGGGCGTCCTTGACCGCAGCTTCCCGATCATCGCCCAGCACACCGGGTTCCACCTGGAACACGGAGAACATGAGGTAACGGATTTCAGAGTTCAGTTTGTCGAAATCAAGGCGTGCCATGGGTCTATCGTGCCACTCGCTCGAAAATCCGTGTAGCCGCCGTCGTGCCGACTGCGACACACGCCGGAACCCCGACACCGTGCAGCCACGACCCAGCCACTTCGAGACCGTCGAACTGCGTCATCTCGGACTCGATTTCAGCCACGATTTCCGTGTGACCTGGGGCGTACTGCGGAAGGCCTCCGTGCCACCGCTGGACGAAGCTTGCTCTCGGCTCCTCGGTGATTGCGGTCACGACCTCGAGATCGGCCCGCGCGAGTTCGATCAGTTCCCCATCCGGCCGGTTGACGATCTCCGATGCACCGAATCGGCCGAACGACACCCGAACGAGATGCTCGCCGCGATCAGCGAGGTGCGTCCATTTCCGACTCGACAACGTGAACGCCTTGGCGGTCAGGTCGGCGTCGGTGGCAACAAGAATCCCCGAATTCTGCGGAAGATCGACCTGCCCGGACAGCCGGAGCGCCACCACCGCGGACGACGCCAGTTCGATCCGCGCAGTGATCCTCGCGATCTTCGGATCAACTCCGGCCAACAGCGTCGCTGCACGCGGCGCCGGGACCGCCAGAATCACCGCGTCGACGCTGCCGAGCGGATTGACGTGCCAACCCGTCCCGTCCCGGCGTAACCCCGAGGCCTCGCCGCGGACGAAAGTCGCGTCGGCGGCCTCCCGTAGCGCATCGAGCAGGACGCCGTAACCGTCCCTGAGCGCTCCGAACACCGGTCCGGGTGCAGGGGTCGGCAACGCAGCCGCGACTGCATCCGTGAGGCTTTGAGCCCCGGCATCGAGCGCCGCAGCGAGCGTCGGCAATGCTGCGCGGACGCCGATGGTCTCCGCCAGCCCCGAGTACACCCCGCCCAGAAGCGGATCCACCGATCGACTGACCACCTGATCACCGAATCGCTGCGAAACCAGTTCGGCAACACTGCAATCGGAACCGCGAGTCCACTCGAACGGGATGGCCGGCTCGGCCGCTATGCGCGCCAGGGTCTGCTCGTCGACAATATCTCGCACCGACTCCGCCGACGCCGGAATTCCCATCAGGGTTCCGGTGGGCAACCGATTCAGTGATCCCTGAGACCAGATCAACGGGCTCAACCCCGCGGGATAGACGATCTGATCGGTCAATCCCAGCTCGGCGAGAAGCGCGGGAACCTCGGGCCGACGGGCGATGAACGCCTCGGCACCGATGTCGATCGGTCCGCCGCCCAGATCAACTGTTCGCAGCTTCCCGCCCAGTCGCGGTGAGTCGTCGACGACCGTGATGTCGGCATCGGAACCCAGACTGCGCCGAAGCCGGTACGCGGCAACCAGACCGGAGATTCCGCCTCCGATCACCGCGACCGACGGCCCAGTGGTCGTCACAGCGAGTGCACCAGCTCCACCGCCGCGGTGATCGCCGTGGGATCGGTGTCGGGAAGAACTCCGTGGCCGAGGTTGAAGATGTGGCCGATGGCACCGGCTTCAATCGCGCGATCCCCTTCGGCGGCGATCCGTCGTACTTCGCGATCGATCACCTCGGGGCCCGCGAACAGGACCGCGGGATCGAGATTGCCCTGCAGTGCCTTGCCCGGACCGACACGACCTGCCGCGACGTCGAGCGGGATCCGCCAGTCGACACCCACGACGTCGGCGCCGGCCTCCCCCATCGCGCCGAGGAGTTCACCGGTTCCGACTCCGAAGTGGATGCGCGGAACGCCGGCAGCGGCAACCTCGGCGAATACGCGCTCGGAATGCGGGAGAACAAATTCCCGGTAGTCGGCCAGCGAGAGTGCGCCGGCCCACGAGTCGAACAACTGGACTGCGTCGACACCTGCCTTGAGCTGCGCTTGCAGGAAGCAGATCGTGGTGTCGGCCAAGCTTCCGAGCAACGCGTGCCAAGTCTTCGGGTCGGAGTGCATGAGCGCTTTGGTCTTCTCGTGGTTACGGCTCGGACCGCCCTCGACCAGATACGACGCCAACGTGAACGGCGCTCCGGCAAAACCGATCAGCGGCGTCGAGCCCAACTCGGCGGTGAGAAGCCGAACGGCCTGCGCGATTGCTCCTACCTCTTCGGGGACCAATCGCGGGAGTGCTGCGACGTCGGCGACGGAGCGAACCGGATTGGCAACCACTGGTCCGACACCGGCAACGATGTCGAGATCGATTCCGGCGGCTTTGAGCGGAACAACGATGTCCGAGAACAGGATTGCCGCGTCCACGTCGTGACGGCGCACCGGCTGCATCGTGATCTCACAGACCAGCGCCGGATCGAAACATGATTCCAACATGCCGATCCCCGCGCGGATCTCGCGGTACTCCGGCAGCGAACGCCCGGCCTGGCGCATGAACCACACCGGCCGTCGACTCGGGGTGCGTCCGGTCGCCGCGGCAAGCAACGGTGCGTCGGGCAAAACTCGCCGAGCGCTGTATTCCGCCGACCCGGTGGTGCCTGAATTCATGTTGTCCAACCCGCTCATCAGTCCTCGCGCTCTCCGCCAACGTGTGTCTTCGATCGACTCAATGCTGCCATGTCCCACACTCCGGATCGGACACCCGAGCGGTTCGTGAGCGCCCCCACACCCGAGCCACACTCGGTCGGCGCGCCTCCACCTACCCGCCCGCATCCCCGACTAACGTCCTGACCTGTGACGACATCCGGATCGACAGCCGACCCGGCCGAGTTCCGTGCCGCCGTGGAGGCGATGACCGCTGCGCGGGTTCGGCCCGAGATAGAGGTCGGTCCCATCCGTCCGCCGCAGCGTCTCGCTCCGTACAGCCACGCCGTGGGGGCGGAGGTACTGCATCCGGACTCCGACGTCGTGGCAGAGCAATCCGAAGGTGACGCTTTCGGCCGCCTCATCCTGCTGTTCGATCCGGACGGCGACGAGGCGTGGAACGGCACCATGCGGTTGGTCGCCTATATCCAGGCCGATCTCGACGAAGCCGTCGCCGCGGATCCACTGCTTCCCGAAGTAGCCTGGAGTTGGCTGGTCGACGCGTTGGAGGCGGGGCCGGAACCTTTTGTCGCCCTGGGCGGTACGGTCACGGCCACAACTTCGGTGCGCTACGGCGACATTGCTGGGCCGCCCCGAGCCCATCAGCTCGAACTCCGAGCGTCCTGGACTGCAACTTCGTCCGAACTGGCCCACCACGTCGAGGCTTTCTGTGAAGTTCTCGCCTATGCGGCGGGACTTCCTCCCGCCGGGATAACCACGCTGTCGCGGCAGAACGACTGACTCTGCTACTCGTTTGAGCATTCCCCCGGAAAAATACTAGAACCTGTTCTAAAATGAGTCATGCAACGTCTCAGCGGACTCGACGCGACCTTCCTCTACTTGGAAACACCGACCCAGCTATTGCACGTTTGTGGACTTGTCCTGCTCGACCCCACGACCATCCCGGGCGGTTACGACTACCGGAAGCTGCTTCGCGAGTTGGACTCGCGGATGGCCACCATGCCGACCTTCCGGCGCAAACTCAAGGATTCGCGCCTCAATCTCGACTACCCGGTGTGGGTCGACGATCACGATTTCGACATCGAGCGGCATTGCCATCGGACCGCGGTACCCGCGCCGGGCACCCACGCGGAACTGGCGGAACTTGCCGGGCACATCGCCAGCCAGCCATTGGATCGGTCGCGTCCACTGTGGGAGATGTGGGTCATCGAGGGACTCGCCGACGGACAGATCGCGGTCATGTCGAAGATCCATCACAGCGCCGCCGACGGCATAACCGGCGCAAACATCCTGGCTCAGTTGTGCAGCCTCGAACCGGATTCACCGGCCCTGGTGGACCCCGACGCTCAGGGTGCAGGCGACGCGGGAACGCTTGACATCGCACTCGGCGGGCTCATGGCCGTGATCGCACGGCCCGCACGAATTGCCCGACTTGTTCCCGGCGGAATCGCCATGCTCCCCAAGTGGGTGACGCGCGCACGGAAGGGTGAAGCCATGCCTGCGCCGTTCACCGCGCCGCGGACCTCGTTCAACGGCGCCATCACCGGTCACCGCAACGTCGCGTTCAGCCAACTCGATCTCGCGAAGGTCAAAGCCGTCAAAGACCGTCACGGCGTGAAGGTCAACGACGTGGTTCTCGCGCTCTGCGCCGGAGCATTGCGTAAGTACCTGGAAGAACGGGACGAACTGCCGGAGGATTCCCTCGTCGCCATGGTGCCGGTGTCGGTCCACGGCAAATCCGATCGTCCGGGCACGAACCAGATCTCGGGCATGTTCACGCAACTCGGCACCCAGATCGCCGATCCGGTCGAACGTCTGCACGCGATCAGCGATTACAACGCCACCTCGAAGAACCACAACGAAGCACTCGGGGCGAACATGCTTCAAGACTGGTCGCAGTTCGCATCGCCGGCGGTGTTCGGCGCCGCTATGCGCGTGTACTCGTCACTCAAGCTCGCCGAACGTCACCCCGTCGTGTCCAACCTGGTGGTCTCCAACGTGCCAGGGCCGCCGGTCCCGCTCTACTTTTTGGGCGCGCAAATCAAAGGAATGTTCCCCCTCGGTCCGATCTTTCACGGGGCGGGCCTCAACGTGACGGTGATGTCGCTCGACGGAAAACTCGACGTCGGCATCGTCAGTTGCTCTGATCTGGCACCCGAATTGAATGAGCTCGCGCAAGGTTTCGGGGCAGCTCTCGACGAACTGTTCGAGGCTGAGGTGACAACCACTGTCCCCACTGCGACGTAGAGTCAGTGACCATGTCCGAAGTCACCGATGATGCGACCGAGCCCACCTCCGACGTAGTTCCGCTGCTCGTACCTCGTGACGGAGTTCCGGAAGTCATCACCACTGCCGCCGGCGTCGCAGCCGCCGCGGCCGCGTTGGCCTCCGGCCACGGCCCGCTCGCGGTGGACGCCGAGCGGGCATCTGGATTCCGCTATTCGGCACGGGCGTACCTGATCCAGCTCCGACGCGAAGGCGCGGGATCGTTCCTGCTCGATCCGATTCCGACGGCGCAGGATCTACAGCCGTTGGCCGAGGCGATCAACCCGTTGCAATGGGTGCTTCACTCTGCGGATCAAGATCTCCCCGGCCTCGCAGAATTGGGCCTGATACCGGCGGAACTCTTCGACACCGAATTGGCGGGACGACTGGCGGGCTTCGAACGAGTCGGACTGGCCGCAATAGTCGAACGAACCCTGCGGGTGGAACTTCGCAAGGGTCACGGCGCTGCCGACTGGTCCACGCGTCCACTGCCGGACGCGTGGTTGAACTACGCCGCCCTCGACGTCGAAGTGCTTCTCGAGCTGCGCGACGCGATGGAAGCCGAACTCGAATCGCAGGGAAAGCTCGAGTGGGCGAAGGAAGAGTTCGAGTACATCCGGCTGGCCGGCCCGCCCAAACCCAAGCCTGACCGTTGGCGTCGTACGTCGCACATCACCTCACTCAAGACCACCCGTCAGTTGGCGGCAGTGCGGGCGCTGTGGCAGGCCCGTGAGGATCTCGCACGCAAACGCGACGTGTCTCCGAGCCGGGTACTTCCCGACTCCGCGATCATCGATGCCGCTCTCAAAGATCCTCAGTCGTTGGACGCGCTCCGCTCCCTTCCCGTCTTCGGCGGACCACGTCAACGCCGTTATTCGCGTATTTGGATGGATGCACTCGAAGCCGCGCGCAGGCTCCCCGACAGTGAGCTTCCGCCGAAGACTCCGCCGATCGTCGGGCCCCCCGCCGCCGGTCGCTGGGCTCGACAAGATCCAGCCGCTGCCGACCGGTTGACGGCGGCGCGCGCAGCACTGTCGGACCTGAGCAAAGAGGTTTCGGTACCGGTGGAAAACCTGCTCCAACCCGATCTGGTCAGGCGCCTGTGCTGGGACTGGAAATTGGAACCCGACTCGGACATCGCCGAAGTCGAGAGTGCAATCGAGACCAAGCTCACTTCCGGTGGCGCACGTGGCTGGCAACGCACTTTGACGGTTCCCGTCCTCGCCGAGGCACTGAACTCCGTGGTCCCGGCCGAGCCCGAAGTGGAAGAGCCGAAATCCTGACCTGACCCCGGTGTGAAGTTGGAGCAATTCAGCACGTTAAGTTACCGGTCAGTAATGGGCAGTAGTACGCTCGATACGAGGCCGGACGCCTGGCCGTGATCGCCGAACCAACGTCTCACCGCCCTTCGGTGCGGTGGGCAGCTCCATCAGGAGGAATTCGCGTGGCTCCATCCACAAACAACCAACGCAACGTCGTCTTCGTCGACGGCATTCGCACCCCGTTCGGCAAGGCCGGCCCGAAAGGCATGTACGCCGACACGCGCGCAGACGATCTCGTCGTCAAGGCGATTCGTGAGCTGCTTCGTCGTAACCCGCAGCTCGATCCCGCGCGGATCGACGAAGTGGCCGTCGCAGCCACGACGCAGACCGGTGACCAGGGCCTGACCATCGGCCGCACCGCTGCGATCCTCGCCGGTCTCCCCGAAACCGTTCCCGGATTCGCCATCGACCGCATGTGTGCCGGCGCGATGACCGCCGTCACCACCACGGCGTCGGGCATCGGCTTCGGCCAGTACGACGTCGTGATCGCCGGTGGCGTCGAGCACATGGGCCACCACCCGATGGGTGAGGGCGCAGACCCCAACCCGCGCTTCCTCGCCGACCGCCTGGTCGACCCGAGCGCACTCGTGATGGGTAACACCGCCGAGAACCTGCACGACCGGTTCCCGACCATCACGAAGGACCGCACGGACGCATACGCCGTGAACAGCCAGAACAAGTACGACGCCGCCAAGAAGGCCGGCTTCATCGCCGATACCCTGGTTCCCGTCGCGACCCGCAGCTCAGCCGGTTGGGGCCTCGCCACCGAGGACGAGCCGCCGCGTCCCGGAACCACCGTCGAAGACCTCGCGAAGCTCAAGACGCCGTTCCGCCCGGCCGGACGCATCACCGCCGGTAACGCCGCCGGACTCAACGACGGCGCCACCGCCGCACTCCTCGCCGGCGAGGACACCGCAGCCGAACTCGGCCTGCCCGTCGGCATGCGCATGGTCGGCTTTGCTTACCAGGGCGTCGACCCCGCCGTCATGGGCATCGGCCCGGTTCCCGCCACGGAGAAGCTCCTGGCCCGTACCGGCCTGAAGATCGAGGACATCGGACTCTTCGAGATCAACGAAGCCTTCGCCGTTCAGGTTCTCGCGTTCCTCGAGCACTACGGAATCGCCGACGACGACCCGCGCGTCAACCAGTGGGGCGGCGCCATCGCGTGTGGCCACCCCCTCGCTTCCTCGGGCGTTCGCCTGATGACGCAGCTCTCCCGCCAGTTCGCGACACGCCCCGACGTGCGCTACGGCTTGACCACCATGTGCATCGGCCTCGGCATGGGCGGCACCGTCATCTGGGAGAACCCGAACCACGCTGACTACCAGGCAGGAGTCAACTAAATGTCTGATATTGCAACAGCATTCGCCGACGAGGTCGTCACGAACGCCTACACCAAGATCATCTCGGTTCCCGGTATCGAGGGCCCGTTTGCACTGATCACCCTCGACAACGGCTTCGACCACACCAAGCCGTCGTCCTTCGGTCCCGGCGGACTCGCAGCATTCGACGCTGCCCTCGACGAAGCCTTTGCCGCCAACCCGGTAGCCGTCGCGGTCACCGGCAAGCCCTTCATCTTCGCCGCCGGCGCGGACCTCAAGGGTGTTCCCGCGATCACCTCGCGTGAGCAGGGACTCGAGCTGGGCCGCTTGGGCCACAAGGTGTTCCGACGCCTCCGTGAGTCCTCCGTTCCCACGTTCGCCTTCATCAACGGCGTCGCCCTGGGCGGCGGCCTCGAAGTAGGCCTGCACAGCCACTACCGCACGGTTGCCGCCAACGCGGGCGCGCTGGGCCTTCCGGAAGCATTCCTCGGTCTTGTCCCCGGTTGGGGCGGAACGCAGCTGCTCCCCAACCTGGTCGGCCCGTCCAACGCCGTCACCGTGGTGATCGAGAACTCGCTGAACCAGAACAAGGTGCTCTCCCCCAAGAAGGCACTCGAACTCGGCGTCGTCGACGTCGTTCTCGACTCCGCCGACTTCATCGAGCAGTCCCTCGCCTGGGCATCGCAGGTCCTCGCCGGCACCGTCACCCCCGCTCGCCCCGAGATCGATCGTGGCCAGGGCTGGGACGACGCGATCGCCCGCGCGAAGGCGATCGTCGACGGCAAGACCAAGGGCAATGCACCCGGCGCCGTCAAGGCCGTCGAGCTACTCGAACTGGCTCGCAGCACCGACATCACCGATGCCGCTTCGCTCGACAAGGGCTTCGCGGCCGAGGACGAGGCTCTTGCCGATCTCCTGCTGACGGACGAGCTCCGTGCTGGTCTGTACGCCTTCGATCTGGTGAACAAGCGCGCCAAGCGTCCCGCCGGAGCACCCGATCGCTCACTCGCTCGTAAGGTCAGCGGCGTCGGCATCGTCGGTGCCGGCCTCATGGCCAGCCAGCTCGCGCTGCTCTTCGTCCGCCAGCTCAAGGTGCCGGTCATCCTGACCGACATCGACCAGGAGCGCATCGACAAGGGTGTCGGCTACGTCCACACCGAGATCGAGAAGCTCCAGGGCAAGGGACGCCTGTCCCCCGACGCCGCGAACCGCCTCAAGGCACTCGTTTCCGGCTCCCTCGACAAGGCCGCGTTCGCCAAGACCGACTTCGTCATCGAAGCCGTCTTCGAGAACATGGACGTCAAGAAGAAGGTCTTTGCGGAACTCGAGCAGTTCATCGCTCCCGAAACCATCCTCGCGACCAACACCTCCTCGCTCTCCATCACGGAGATGGCGTCCGGGCTCGAGCATCCCGAGCGTGTGGTGGGCTTCCACTTCTTCAACCCGGTGGCCGTGCTTCCCCTCCTCGAGATCATCAAGGGCGAAAAGACCGACGACGCAACTCTCGCAACGGCTTTCGCCACCGCGAAGTCGCTGAAGAAGTCCGCCGTCCTGTGCGGCGACAAGGCCGGATTCGTCTTCAACCGCCTCGTCACCCGCACCTTGGGTGAGGTCATGTCCGCTGTCGACGAAGGCACCCCCTTCGACGTCGCAGACAATGCGATCGCCGAACTCGGTATGCCCATGTCGCCGTTCACGCTGCTGGCCCTCGTCGGACCCGCCGTGGCACTGCACACCGGCGAGACCCTGCAGGAGTCCTACCCGGACCGGTTCAAGAGCTCACCCGGACTCGAAGCACTCGTCGAGGCCCGCAAGCCCGGCGTGTGGACCTGGGGCGAGAACGGTCAGGCCGTCGACCCCGAGGTCGCCGCACTGTGGCCGCAGGGTGACAAGGCGTCCACTTCGGAAGAGGTCCTCGAGCGCACACGTCGCGCGTTCGCCGAGGAAATTCAGATCATGCTCGACGAGGGCGTCGTAGCGGCAGCCGAGGACATCGACCTCTGCCTGCTGCTCGGCGGCGGATTCGGATTCTGGAACGGCGGCATCACGCCGTACCTGGACCGCACCGGTACCTCCGAGGCCGTCAACGGCAAGCGCTTCCTCGCGCCCGGTGTTGCCAGCGTCTGAGAAAGTCGATAGACCCGTCACGGACGGCGTGCCCTCGGGTACGCCGTCCGTGACGTTTGCGGCGGCTCAGAAGAGTGTTCCCACATCGTCTTTCACGATGTTCTCGAGCGCGCGCTCCGCCACTGCGGCGATGGTCATCGATGGATTGCACGCGGCGGAGTTGCCCGGCAGCAGAGCACCGTCGAGCACGTACAACCCCCGCTGGCCGAGAACCCGCCCGTCGAGGTCGCACACCGAGTTCATGCAGGCACCGCCGAGGGGATGCCACGTGGACGGCAGTATCGCGTTCGTGTCGGTGAGTAGACCGCCTGCCGCGATCCGGTGGGCCGCCGGCCCGATGTGGCCTTGCTGGATCGCCGAATCCCCGTCCTTCGGCCAATGGAGCACCGCCTCACCCCGCGCTGAGTCGTACACGAACCGACCTCGGTCGCGGCTCACACCGAATCCGACCATCACCGTGCTGTGAGCGTCGAACGCCACGGGCGGGAACGACGCCTGTATGACGGTGAACGCGTTGTGCGGGTCTTCCCAGTTTCGGCTGCCGTAGACAACAGGCCCGCCCTGGGTGGCACCGAAGTTCTCGGCGAGATCCGACCAGATGTAGATCCGGTCGGCATTGGTCCCCCACCCCGCGCCGAGTTCGTCCGGCAGATCCGTGATTCGCCCCGTTGCCGCGGCGCGGACCAGGAGTTTGGTGGTGTTCATGCTGCCGGCAGCCATCACGAGCGCATCCGTCGTCAAGATCTTGTTCTCGAGAACCGTGCCGGCAATATCGGTCCGGTTCACGTACACGCGCCACCGCCCGTCAGCTGCCCGTTCGACGTCGGTGACCTGGTGCAAGGTCTCCACGTTCACCAATCCGGTCGCTTCGGCAGCGGCAATGTAGGTGACGTCCACCGAATGCTTGCCACCGTTGTTGACCCCGAGTGCGCCGTCACCGTTGGTGTACGACGGCTTCATCTCACCCCGAAGTTCGGCCAACGCGAAGTTCCAGTCGATCGGCATCGGAATTTTCGACACCGGAAGACCGGAACGCGTTGCGTTGCGCGCGAAGACGCGTGCCGCCTCGTAGTTCGGACTGGAGATCAGTTCTTCGGGTGCAGTTTCCAGTTGTAGCATCCGTGCCACCCGCGGGTAGTGGACGCGGTCCATTCGTGCATAGTCGAGTTCTTCCGGGAAATGCGCGTTGAATACCGCTGCTTCCGGCTGCAGCGTCATCCCTTGGTACACAAGCGATCCGCCGCCCACGCCGGCAGCGCAGATCGCTGTCATGTTCTCACCGGTCACTGTCTCCAGCAAACCTGCGTAGGGCTCGAAGATCGCCGGCCTACCGAACAGAGTCGGGTTGGACTGATGCCAGAGGATGCGCTTGTCCGGACGTGCGGGATGCGGAAAAGTTTCGGCATTCGGCCCCGTCTGCCACCGAATCCCTCTCTCCAGCAGGGTGACCGGAACTCCGGCCTCGGCCAAGCGAAGAGCCGTCACCCCGCCCCCGAAACCTGAGCCGATTACCACGACGCGGTGCTCTTCACGTGTCAGCGGAATCCCGGTTGCGGCCTTGGCAGTGCGTGGCGCCATCATCGCAACTCCCACGGCGGCCGTACCGGCCAAGAACGATCTACGTTTGACTCCGGACATGACTGGTGCTCCCTCGAAGAATGTCGCCAGAGAATTCCGGGCACGCCAAAACTAGACACTCACGCAAGGAAGTGTCAAGGTATTGACGGCAACGACGATCTACGAGGTCGACCGCATCGCGGGTCCAAGCCATCGCCCGAGAAAGGCCCGCAGGGAGTCGTCGGAATGGACGAGGTCACTGTCGAAAGCAACAACCGAAAGCCCCAGGCGCACGGCGATTTCCACCGTCTCGTCCAACTCCGCCTCTGTGGCGAGACCACGTTCGACCATGGGAGCGAGCATCTGGCGAGCGAAAGGTACTGCTCGACTCATCATTTCGAGGTCGAAGACGGGGTTTCCCCGCTCGGCAAGCAGCAGCGTCGCCAGAACCGGGTGCGCGCGAACCGCTGTGCGCGCGGCAACGATGAATTCGACGACGTAGTCGCACGCCGTGTCGACCGACTCCACCTGTGCCGTGATCTCCCCGAGAACCTCGACAGCGAGACCGCCCATCGCCTGGGAGACGACCTCTTCACGTGTGCCGAAAATCGAGTACACCGTCTGGCGCGAGACACCGGCCGCGGTGGCAACTGCGGCAATGTTCACAGCCTCGAATCCGCCACCTTCGATCAGACCGAGGGCGGCGCCGAGAATCTTCTGCTGTGATCGCACGAGGAAAGTATCGCGCACCGAAATGCCGGGCAACGAAACGCAGTGCACATCCGAGTCCTACCTGCATAAACGGCACGAATGGTTTCGTTTGGCCGCCAAATAGTAGTAGGTTAGGCTGCCCTTCATGAAAACTTCTGTTCGGGGCCTCGCCGCCCTCGGTGCGGCTGCGATTGCAGTCACCACCCTCGTCTCGTGCTCCTCTGATTCGGACACCTCGACAGCATCACAAGGTACGGACGGATTCCCCGTCAGTATCGAGAACACCTTCGGCACGACGACGATCGAATCCAAGCCCGAACGGCTCGTCACCCTCGGCTGGAACGCACAAGACATCCTGTACGCACTCGATCTCACTCCGGTCGGCCAGCCCAAGTACACCTACGGCGCGGACGACAACGGAGTCATGCCGTGGGCGCAGGACTACTTCGACGCGGACAAGACCACACTCTTCGACATGCCGGCGAGCGGCGAACCGCCGGTCGAGACCATTGCGTCATTGACACCGGACGCGATCCTGGCGCCGTACGAGGGCTTCGAGGAGTCCGTCTACAACCAGCTGAGCAAGATCGCACCGACGGCTGCCTACCCCGGCGCAGCGTGGCAGACGACCTGGCAGGACCAGACCCGAATCGTCGGCAAGGCCGTCGGTAAGAGCGAAGAGGCCGACAAGCTCGTCGACGGCCTCGATGCAACTCTCGCCGATACCGCCGCAGCCCACCCGGAGTTCGCCGGAAAGACACTGGCAGTGGTCAACTTCGACACCGATTCGAGCAACATCAACGTCTACCTGCCCACCGATCCGCGTGTCCAGGTGCTGACGGAACTCGGATTCGTCAATGCGCCCGGCGTCGAAAAGCTCGCGGCGGACAACGCAGGCGGAACCTTCTTCAAGACGATCTCCTACGAGAACATCGCCGACATCGACGCCGATGTGATCGTCGGCTTCACCGACGGCTCCGGCGATCCTTCCGGCGTCCCTGCAATCGGCGGACTCGACGCTGTCAAGCGCGGATCTACCGCCTTCCTCAGCGACACCCGCGTCATCGGCGGACTGAGCAACGTCAACGTCCTCAGCACGCCGTGGGTCCTCGGCCAGATCACACCCACGTTGAGCGAAGCCGCAAAGCGCGCGACAGCCTAGATAAGATGCAGTGTCGGTCACGGTCTTTATGCTCACCCGCATGGCTGAACTTTCGATCTCCGTGACCAGACACGTCAAAGCATCGGTCGACACCGTGTGGCAGGTCCTCACGGACCTCGACAATGCTGCCGACACCCTCTCCGGCGTGATCCGGATCGAACGTCTCGCCGGAGAGGGATACGCCGTCGGCACCAAGTGGCGTGAAACTCGGAAGATGATGGGCAAAGAAGCAACCGAGGACATGTGGGTCACCGAGGTCGAGGCTCCCACCCGCACGGTCGTCAAAGCCAACTCCCACGGCATGAACTACACGAGTGGGTTCACCCTGAAGCCTGACGCCACAGGCACGATCCTCGAGATGTTTTTCGCCGGTGAATCCGAATCCCGCTCACGCATCTCGAAGATCTTCACAGCGGCATTCGGTCGGTTGGGCGCGCGGGTGACCCGGAAATTCATGGCCAAGGATCTCGAGGACATCGCGACAAAAGCCGAGCGTCTCGCGGGCAAGTAAACCGCCCTCACCTGCATCGATCTTATTGTCTGCATGAACACTGTAATCAATACTTCATCTCTGCGACCGGTTGATCCGACCACGGAATGGACTCAGCTGGATAACGGCGCGTGAGTCCCCGCCAAATCTGCCCCGGTGGGCGTAGCGTGCAGAGTGCTCGCGGATGGATCGACGCATCGGGGTGTCGACCGTAGGGCCTTTTGAGGGGGCAGGAATGGCATTCAGCGGAACCGCCGCCGGCGGTGGATCCGGCGCTACTCGCGCCGACGTCGGACATGCAGTGCTCTTCGCCGGCGCCGCCGCGCTCGGTGGTTTTCTGTTCGGATACGACACCGCCGTCATCAACGGGGCCGTCGGCGCGATCCGAGACAAGTACGACATCGGCGCCTCGGGCACCGGGCTCACGGTCTCACTGACCCTGCTCGGCGCAGCACTCGGCGCCTGGATCGCAGGCACACTCGCCGATCGCCTCGGCCGCATCCGCGTCATGCAGATAGCCGCGGTGCTGTTCATCATCGGCGCCGTCGGTTCCGCAATTCCGTTCAGCGTCTACGACCTCACCTTCTGGCGCGTGGTCGGCGGCCTGGCAGTGGGCTTCGCGTCCGTCATCGCCCCGGCGTACATCGCGGAGATCTCCCCCGCTGCGATACGCGGTCGCCTCGGTTCGATGTACCAGTTGGCGATCGTTCTCGGAATCGCTGTATCGCAGTTGGTCAACTACGCACTTCAAGCCGCGGCCGGTGGCGATCGCAATCAGATCGCGGGTCTCGAAGCCTGGCAGTGGATGCTGATGCTCGAGGCCGTTCCCGCAGTCCTGTACTTGATCATGACAACCACGATTCCGGAGTCTCCACGATTCCTGGTGGCGCAGGGCAAGGACGATCGTGCGCGCAAGATCATCTCCGATCTCGAAGGTGGAGATCACGACGCCGTCACCGTGCGCATGAACGAGATCCGCGAATCACTGACGGAGAAACAAGCCAAAACCACGGTGCGTCAGCTCTTCTCAAAGCGGCTCGGCGTATCCCATCTGGTCTGGGTCGGCATCGCACTCGCCGCACTGCAGCAGTTGGTCGGCATCAACGTGATCTTCTACTACTCGAGCACCCTGTGGCAGGCAGTTGGTTTCGGAGCCGATCGCTCGCTGCTCATCAGCGTCGTGAGCGCCTTGGTGAACATCGTCGGTACGTTTGTCGCCATCGCCGTCATCGATCGCGTCGGGCGGAAGCCACTGCTCCTGGTCGGCTCTGTCGGTATGGCCATCTCGTTGGGCACCGCAGCGTTCTGTTTCCATTCGGCAACAGTGACGAAGAACGAGATCGGTGAATCCGTGGCGACGCTTTCCGGCGCCAACGCCACGATCGCACTCATCGGAGCCAACGCGTTCGTCTTCTTCTTCGCTTTGTCCTGGGGTCCCGTGGTGTGGGTACTGATCTCCGAAATGTTCCCCAACCGGGTACGCGCCGCTGCAGTCGGAATCGCCACCGCCACCAACTGGGTCGCGAACTTCCTGGTGTCCTGGACGTTCCCGGCACTCGCCGATTGGAATCTGTCGTACACCTACGCCGGATACGCAGTCATGGCACTACTGTCGCTGTTCGTCGTCCTGAGGTTCGTGAAGGAAACGCGAGGCAGCACACTCGAATCCGTGCAATAGCGCTCTCCCGGTTTCACACCTTCACACCGAAAAGCGGTGGCCCTCGGATTGATCCGAGGGCCACCGCTTTTCGACATTTGTCGGTAGACGACCTGTCAGCCTTGTGCGACTTCACCCTGAGCCGAGGCCGAAGACGCGCCCTCCTGGACGTGGACTCCGACGCTACCCATTCCTGCCACCCAGCCGGTGATCTTGCGGGAGAGGTCCTGAGCCGTCAGGCCAAGCTCCTTGTGGATGGCCTCGCGACTGGCGTGATCGAGGAACTGCTGGGGAACGCCCATGTCGCGGCACGAGGTGTGAACTCCGGCGGCGCGCATCGCAGCGGAGACCGTCGAACCGATACCGCCGTGTAGGCCGCCGTCCTCGATGGTGACAACGAGCGCGTACTTGTCCGCCATCTTCACCAGCGAATCCGCTACCGGCAGAACCCAACGCGGATCAACGACGGCAACCGAGATGCCCTGCTTGTCGAGTCGATCGGCGATCTCGAGCGCCAAGGAGGCAAACGGACCCACCGCGACGAGCAGCACGTCGCCGCGCTCGCCCTCGCTGACCTTGAGAACGTCGACCATTCCGTCGAGTCGCTTCACCGCCGGAATAGCTTCCGGTACAGCGCCCTTCGGGAAGCGTACGACAGTTGGTCCGTCGTCGACGAGGAGTGCCTCGTCCAGTTCTTCACGCAGTGTGTCGGCGTCACGCGGTGCCGCGACACGAATCCCGGGGATGATTCCGAGCAGCGAAAGATCCCAGACGCCGTTGTGGCTGGCGCCGTCCACTCCGGTGACGCCGGCGCGGTCGAGCACGATTGTCACCGGTTGCTTGAGCAGTGCGACGTCCATCAACAACTGGTCGAACGCTCGATTGAGGAAGGTCGAGTAGATAGCGACCACGGGGTGCAGTCCGCCCAATGCAAGGCCGGCGGCCGAGGTCATCGCGTGCTGCTCGGCGATACCGACGTCGAACATGCGGTCGGGGAACTTCTCACCGAATGCCGCGAGCCCGGTAGGGCCGGCCATGGCCGCGGTGATGGCGACGATGTCCTCACGACGCGAAGCCTGCTCGATCAGTGCGGCCGAGAAGACCGACGTCCAGTCCGGCGCTGACGACTTGGTGCCGCGACCGGTGACGGGATCGATGACGCCGGTGGCATGCATCTGATCGGCCACGTCGTTTTCCGCGTGTGCGTAACCGTTGCCCTTGCGGGTGACGGCGTGAACGATGACTGGTCCGCCATAGGCCTTCGCCCGGCGCAACGCCGATTCCATGGCAGCTTCGTCGTGACCGTCGACCGGTCCGAGGTACTTGATACCGAGATCGGTGAACATCACCTGAGGACTGACCGCGTCCTTGAGACCGGCCTTCATCCCATGCAGGACGGAGTAAGCAGTGCGCCCGACCCAGGGCAGTCTCTTGACCATGCGTCGGCCGCTGTCGAGGGCGCGCTCGTAACTCGGTGCGGTGCGCAGCGCCGAGAGATGATCGGCAAGGCCGCCGATGGTCGGTGCGTACGAGCGACCGTTGTCGTTGACCACGATCACCACCGAACGATCTTTGCCGGCTGCGATGTTGTTGAGCGCTTCCCAACACATTCCGCCGGTCAGGGCGCCGTCGCCGACAACGGCAACAACGTGGCGATTCTGACCCGTCAGCGCGAAGGCCTTCGCGAGGCCGTCGGCGTAGGACAACGCGGCGGAAGCATGAGAGGACTCGACCCAGTCGTGTTCGCTCTCGGCGCGGCACGGATACCCGGACAGTCCGCCCTGCTTACGCAGAGTGTCGAACTGATCCTGACGACCGGTGAGGATCTTGTGTACATAGGCCTGATGGCCCGTGTCGAAGATGATCGCGTCCTGCGGCGAGTCGAAAATTCGGTGCAGTGCGAGGGTCAACTCCACGACGCCCAAGTTGGGCCCGAGGTGACCACCAGACGCAGCGACCTTCAGCACGAGGAACTCACGAATCTCGTCGGCCAACTCCGTCATCTCGGCGTGGCTCAACTGACGTAGATCGTCAGGACCCTGAATGCGGGCAAGAACACCCAACGAGATCGCTCCCTCCGTGCTTCACAGCTGCACCGGTGCGCGCCGCGGCTGTCTTCGCGACAGTGCTGCCAGTCTACGGAGCGTTCCGGCGAACCGACACGCGGACTCGGCCCGATTCCGGTGTGACTTCGAGTAACAGCGAAATCCCGCGGATCGCTCGTGATCGCAATCACAGACAAATGGGATCGGCCCCAATCGACTCGGCGACTCTCGTTCCACAAAACGACCGCCGTGTCAGCTTAAGGTCGACGTATGGGAACTGTGGTCGACGACCTGATAGCGCGCGTATTCGACGAAGTCCGATCACTCGACGGCGGCGAGTTGGCCGACTACATCCCCGAACTCGCGGCGGTCGCTCCCGATTCGTTCGGGATCTGCATCGCGACAGTCGACGGTTACGTATACGAGATCGGTGACTCACGAGTCCCGTTCACCATTCAGTCGATCTCGAAACCCTTCACCTATGCGTTGGCTCTCGCCGATCGGGGAAGTGAGGCGGTTGCCGCGAAAATCGATGTGGAACCGTCCGGCGAGCCGTTCAACGAAATCAGCCTCGACCCGCTCACCGAACGTCCGCGAAACCCCATGATCAATGCCGGCGCGATCACGGCTGCATCCCTGGTCGCCGGCGTCAATGCCGAGGTCCGCTTCGAGCGGATTCGCTCGGCGTACTCGCGATATGCGGGCCGGGAGCTGAGCTTCAACGAGTCGGTCTACACCTCGGAAGCCCGTACCGGTCACCGCAACCGCGCGATCGGCCACATGCTGCGATCCTTCGACGTCATCACCGGCAATCCCGACGAGGCCGTCGACCTGTACTTCCGTCAATGCTCGATCGACGTGACCTGCCGTGATCTGAGTCTGATGGCCGCGACGCTCGCGAACAACGGCCTGAATCCCGTCACGCGCGAGCGTGCGCTGGCTCCCGCGGGCGTCGAGCAGGTCCTCAGCGTCATGGCCACCTGCGGGATGTACGACGGCGCAGGCAAGTGGCTGGTAGAAGTCGGATTGCCGGCCAAGAGCGGCGTCGGCGGCGGGGTCCTGGCCGTTCTGCCTGGCCAGATCGGCATCGCGGTGTACTCCCCCAGACTCGACGTTCACGGAAACAGCGTTCGTGGAGTTGCTGCCGCCCGGGCGCTGTCGAAGGAACTCGAACTGCACTTCCTCCACGTGACGCGGGCGTCACGCTCCTCGATCCGGGCAAGGTACAGCGTCATCGAAGCGCCGTCGCGAGTGCGACGCACCCCAACCGAACAAGCTGTGCTCGACGACGTCGGCAAACGCAGCCGGGTCTACGAACTGCACGGGGATCTCCTCTTCACCGGCGCCGAATCGGCGGTGCGCGAAATCGGCTCGGTGGACGAGGGCCTCGAAGTTGTCGTCATCGACGTGCGCCGCGTCGACGACGCCAGTGACGTCGCGGTCCGCATGATCACTGCACTTCAAGTGCAACTGGCCGAACAAGCCTGCGCAGTGGCGGTCGTCGATCCGCAAGGACTACTGGGACAACGAAGTTCGAGCGTCGACCCCGCCAGAAGAAGTGGTCGAGTTTTTGCAGACCTCGATTCCGCGATGCAGTGGTGCGAGGACACGTTGCTTGCGGTGCACTGTGAGGCAGATCGACAGGCATCGACGATCTCGATCGAGGATCATCCCGTTCTCGATGCTCTCTCCGCGGCACAGATCGAGGGATTCTCGGCGGAATTGGAGACGCGAACGTATGCCCGCGGCGAGAAGATCGCCCGCCGAGGTGAAGCGGCCTCGGGGTTCTATCTGATTCTCAGTGGCCAGGTCAGCACCATGTTCACCGACGCACACGGGGTCGAGCATCGCATCACTACGCTTTCCGCCGGAATGACGTTCGGCGAGATGACGATGTTCCTCGACACCCCGTTCCTCAACGACATTCGCGCCGATTCGACGGTCACCGTGGCCGTCCTGACACCGGAGCGATATGCAGAACTGACCGCGCAGGCGCCCGAGTTGAAACTTGCGCTTCTCGAACGTCTTGCAGCGGGAGCCTACGAGCAATTGGACCTGATGTTGCGGAGTGTCATCTCCGCCGGACGAATCGGATAGGAAGTACACATGCCGACCACCGCCCTCACCTCGGAGTCGTCCACTGTCACGGTGACCGGAACCGCCACTGCAACAGCTGTTCCCGACATCGTTCGGTTGACGATCGGAGTATCGGTGACGCAGACAGCCGTTTCCGACGCATTCGATGCCGTCGCCCGCCTGTCCACTGCTCTGACCGAGACCCTGCACGCGCGCGGTGTACACGGAGCGGACCTCACCACCGCCGGACTGAGCGTGCATCCACAAATCCATTGGAGTGACGGAGGTCGGCAGGAGACAACAGGTTTCACCGCATCGACAACTTTTCGCGTCGTACTGCGCGAGCTGGAGCCGGACGCGGCCAACTCGCCCTCCGCCGTCATCGCGGCGTGTGTATCCGTGGGCGGCGATGCCATCCGACTCGACGGACTGGAGTTCGATCTCGACGACCGCAGCGATCTGGCGACAAAGGCACGCGAGTTGGCATGGACGGCAGCCGAATCGAAGGCGAGGCAGTTCGCAGACCTGGCAGACAAAGATCTGGTCGAAGTCCTCGAGGTGCTCGAGGACTTCGACCAGGTCGTGCCGACGCGCGGACGTGTCGCGGCAATGAAAGCGGATTCGGCCCCGATACCCGTCGAACGCGGAGAGATCGAGGAATCGATCTCGGTCCGCGTTCGATGGGCTATGGCGTGAGCGAACTTTCAGAAGACGGGGCCTGAAGATAGATCAGCCGGGCGTGAGGATCAGCGAGTGAGGTTCTTCTCCTCGTTCTTCTCTTCGCGCTCTTCCTCGAACTTCTGCTCTGCATCGGGAGTCGCGATGTCGATCGTGGTACGCAGCGGACGGTTCGGGATGAAGATGACCGATACGAGCGTGACCACCGCGACGACAGCTGCGACCAGGAAGATCCGTCCTGTTGCGTCGCCGTAAGCGAACCGGACGATCTGCGAGACGAAGTCAGGCATGTTGCTCAGGTCGAGTCCGTCCTGCAGGCTCTTTCCGGCTACCGCCTGCTGCTCGGGCGGCAAGGTGGAGACCGAATCGACTGTCAGTGTCTTGACCCGGGTCGCGAGAATCGAACCGAGCACCGAAACACCGATCGCGCCGCCGAAGGTGCGGAAGAACGCCACGATACTGCTGGCCGCGCCGATGTTCTCGACACTGACCGTGTTCTGCACCGCAAGAACGATGTTCTGCATCAACATACCGGTACCCAGACCGACGATGGCGATGAAGACTCCGATGGTCCAGAGGCTGGTGGCGTGGTCGATCGTCGACAGCAGACCGAAACCGACCAGCAGGAGAACAGCGCCGGCGACAATGAAGGGCTTCCACTGACCGAACTTGGTGATCAGCTGTCCCGAGCCGACGGACGCGACGAGCATGCCTGCCACCATCGGGATGGTGAGCAATCCGGCTTCGGTGGGATCGAATCCACGGGCGGTCTGGAAGTACTGCGTCAGGAAGGTCGTTGCACCGAAGAGGCCGACACCAACGGCAATCGAGGCGATGATCGCGAGAGCAGTGGTGCGCTCGGTGATGATCTTGATCGGCAGAATGGGGTCCTTGACCTTGGATTCGACGAACATCGTCAGGCCGAGCAGGGCCAGACCACCGACGACGAAGTAGGCCGACTCTTTCGAGAACCAGGCGTAGTAGTCGTCCTGGCCGGCAAACGAAACCCAGATCAGCAGGACGCTGACACCGGCGGTGAGCAGGGTGGCGCCCATCCAGTCGATGGAGACGTTGTCCTTCTTCACGGTCTCGACGTGCAGGGTGCGCTGAAGCAGGAACAGTGCGATGACTGCCAACGGAACGCACACGTAGAAGCACCAGCGCCAGCCGGCAGTGTCCACGAGGACGCCGCCGAGGATCGGTCCGCCGGACATCGAGACGGCCATGGCCGCACCCATGTATCCGGAGTAACGACCGCGATCACGCGGCGGGATGATCGTGCCGATGATGGCTACGACGAGAGCGGTCAGGCCGCCCATACCAATGCCCTGGATGACGCGAGCACCGAGCAGCAAAGGAACGTTGTGTGCGGCGCCGGCGATGACCGAGCCGATCACGAAGATGACGATCGCGGTCTGGACCAGGACCTTCTTGTTGTAAAGGTCGGCCAGCTTGCCCCAGATCGGCGTCGATGCCGCAGTGGCGAGCAGTGCCGTGGTGATGATCCAGGCGTACTGCGTCTGCGTTCCGTGCAGTTCACCGATGATGGTGGGAAGCGCGGTCGAAACAATGGTGCTGCTGAGCAACGCGGTGAACAGCGCTGCGATGAGTCCGGTGAGTGCTTCGAGAATTTCGCGGTGAGTCATCGCGCCCGCTTCGCGAGCCGATCCGTCACCTCCGGTACTTGCCCGGGTTTCTCCTACTGTTGCTGCCATGTGCCTTATCTCCCAATACTTTCTACGCCCGTGTGCGGAACTGCCGGTGAGGCCTGGCGATTCGTTGCGCCGAACGTCTCGTTGAGACGTTGCAGCGATGTCACTGCGGCCATGGCCTCTTCCTGGCTCCAGTCTTCGAGCATGTTGCGCAAACGCGCCGCACGCCGTTGCGTGGTTTTCCGTAAAACTTCGTGCCCCTCTTCCGATACTCGGATGCGGAACGCCCGTTTGTCAGCCGGATCGGGATTTCTCTCGACATACCCCGCGTCGACCAGATCCGACATTTGCCGGCTCAGCGACGACTGACTGACACACAGATCGACGGCCAATTCGTTCTGTCGGCACTCCCCCCGCACTGCCAGCATGAACAACACGCTGACCAGCGCGGGCGGCAGCAGACTGTCTGCGCCGGTGGTGACCGCGGCTCGCAGCGATCTGCCGAACATGAAGATCGTGTCGACGAGCGCCTGGGCCGTCTCCGGCTGTACCGACATTGCCTACCCCTGAATTCGAGTGGCCCGATGAGCCGTGACTTGAAAACGGAAAACTACTTGCAGAACGAAACTATACGATTAGTTGCGTACTGCAAGCAACTGTTGGGAACGCGAGAAGCGTCACACCGGTTCAGGGAAAGATTTAGGGACGCGTCAGCGTTCGAGCAGGGCGATGCACTCCATGTGGTGAGTCTGCGGGAAGGCGTCGAACGCCCGAAGTCCACCGACTGCGAAGCCCTGCTCCAGGTAGAGACCGATATCGCGACCGAAAGACGCCGGGTCGCACCCGATATGGACGATCCGTTGGGCGCCCGTTGCGGCGAGCGCTTCCACGACTGGACGGCCCGCCCCCGCCCGTGGCGGATCCAGCACGATGACGGCAGGCGAACGCTCCAGATCCGCGAGAACGTTCTCGACCCGGGCACTGTGGAAGCGGACCTGACCCAGATCCGCGAGCGCTGCCCGCCCGTCAGCAACCGCGCGCGCCGACGATTCCACGGACTCCACGACCCCGGAAGGACCGACAAGGTCGGCGAGCACAGCTGCGAAGACGCCGACGCCGCCGTAGAGATCCCAGGCCGTGTCGCCGGAAGCGGCTCCGGCCCAGTCACCGACCACCTGTGAGTACGCGGCCGCAGCGCCGCGATGAGCCTGCCAGAAACCGGTCGCGGACAACGCCCATTCCCGATTGTCGACGCGCTCGATCACCGACTCCGACCCGATGGCAACGCGGGTCTTTCGCGGACCGCCGCTCGCCGCTCGGCGTGCCATCGCGCCGCGACGGCCCGGAGTGCGTCGACCCGTCTTGGACACCGCGGGTGCGGCGATTTCCACGACGTGCCGCTCACCGGCAGCGTCGAGAACGACTTGCAGCTCACTGCCAGGCTGCCATTGCGGGCCGCCCAGGCCGTCGTATGCGCTCTGATCGATCTGGGTGCACCGCAGATCGGTCACAATCCGGTTGCTGCGGTAGGCGTGATATCCCGCGACGCCGTGCCCGTCCACTGCCAGCCGAACTCGCGTGCGCCAGCCCGTTCCGTCTCCGGTTCCGGGCAGCTCCTCCACCTCGACATCCGATTCGACGCGAGCGAGTCGTAGAAGCTGTTCCCGCACGACCGAGGTCTTCATCTCACGTTGGACGCTCAGGTCCGCATGCGAGTAGTCGCAGCAACCTGCCCCGCCCGGCCCGGAGATAGGGCACGTCGGATCGATGCGATGCGGAGATGCGTCGAGAACGGAGATCGTGTCGGCGCGGCAGAAGGACCCACCTTTGTCCTCGGTCACCCGGACGAGCACCCGCTCCCCCGGCAAACCGTGACGGACGAAGACGACGCGCCCCTCGTGCCGGGCAACGACGAACCCGCCGTGGCCGGGGTTGCCCAGATCGACCTCGAAGCTCTGCCCGGTCCAATTCTCACTCAACGAACTACGCCTGCCATTTCGATGTTGCCGATCATTTTTCGCCGCTGATCACTTCTCGCCGCTGGTCATTTCTCGCCGGTGTCGTACCCACGACGTATCGCACCTGCGGCCTTCTCGATGTCGAGCGGCTTCGCCTTTGCCGACGAACTCAACTGCCACGGAACGCTCGTCACCATCACCCCTGGCTGGAAGAGCAGGCGACTCTTGAGGCGAAGTGCGCTTTGGTTGTGCAGGATCTGCTCCCACCAGTGTCCGACGACGTACTCGGGGATGAACACGGTGACGACGTCACGCGGAGCGTCGCGTCGTACACGCTTGACGTAGTCGAGAACCGGCTTGGTGATTTCGCGGTACGGCGACTCGATCACCTTGAGCGGAACCGTCACGTCGCTCTTCTCCCACTCACGCACGAGTGCACGCGTGTCGGGCTCGTCCACGTTGACCGTGATGGCTTCAAGAGTGTCCGGTCGCGTGGCTCGCGCGTAGGCGAGAGCCCGCATGGTCGGCATGTGCAGCTTCGAGACGAGCACGATCGAGTGCGTGCGACTGGGCAGCACGCCGTCCCACTCGTGCTCTTCGAGCTCGGCCGCCACGCTGTCGTAGTGCTTGCGGATCATCTTCATCACGATGAAGATCGCGACCATCGCGACGATGGCGATCCACGCGCCGGCGGCGAACTTGGTGATCAGAACGATGATCAAGACGGTGGCGGTCATGGCCAGACCGATCGAATTGATCACTCGCGAGCGCTGCATGCGGGCCCGCTGTGCCTTGTCGGTCTCGGACTTCAAATGCCGAGTCCAGTGCTTGATCATGCCCGTCTGACTGAGCACGAACGAGACGAAGACGCCGACGATGTACAGCTGAATGAGCTTGGTGACCTCGGCGCCGAACACCACCACGAAGGCGATGGCAGCACCGGACAGGAAGAGGATTCCGTTGCTGAAAGCCAGTCGGTCGCCGCGCGTGTGCAGCTGACGCGGTAGGTACCGGTCCTGCGCCAGGATCGACCCGAGTACCGGGAATCCGTTGAAGGCGGTGTTCGCGGCCAGAACCAAGATCAGTGCCGTGACGATCGCCATGAAGAAGAATCCGATCGGGAAACCACTGAACACGGCTTCAGCGATCTGCGCGATCAGGGTCTTCTGGTGGTACCCCTCCGGCGCTCCGACCAGCTGTTCCTGCGGATTGTGCGCGTAGACGATGCCGATCTTCTGAGCCAGGATGATGATGCCCATCAGCAAGACGATGGCGATCGATCCGAGCAGCAGCAAGGTAGTGGCAGCGTTGCGCGACTTCGGCTTCTGGAACGCCGGTACGCCGTTGCTGATGGCCTCGACGCCGGTCAGTGCCGCACAGCCCGAGGAAAATGCGCGGGCGATCAGGAACGCGAAGGCGATTCCGTACAGATGCGAATCCTCGGCGTTCAGCGTGAACGACGACGATTCCGCGTGCACATCCTCACCGAGGACGTAGATCCGGAAGAATCCCCACCCGAGCATCAGGAACATACCGACGATGAATGCGTACGTCGGAATTGCGAACGCGGTGCCGGATTCACGGATACCGCGAAGGTTGACCGCCGTCAGCAACACGATCGCCGCGACCGCGAACAACACCTTGTGCTGCGCGACGAACGGCAGAGCCGAGCCGATGTTCGACGCCGCCGACGAAATCGACACCGCGACGGTCAGCACGTAGTCGACCATCAGCGCGCTACCGACGGTCAGACCGGCGGTCGGGCCCAAGTTGACCGTTGCTACCTCGTAGTCGCCGCCACCGGACGGGTAAGCGTGCACGTTCTGGCGGTAACTCGCCACCACCACAGCCATGACGATGGCCACGGACAAACCGATCCAGGGCGTGTACGCATACGCGGAAATTCCGGCGACAGAGAGGACCAGGAAGATTTCTTCGGGGGCATACGCGACGGACGACATCGCGTCGGACGCGAAGACCGGTAGTGCAATTCGCTTGGGTAGCAGCGTGTGCCCGAGTTTGTCGCTTCGGAACGGCCGACCGAGCAGGAGCCGCTTGGTAGCGGTCGAGAGCTTAGACACGTGCAAAGCGTAAGCCGTCGCACCCGATTCGGAGTCATCAGCGCCCCAACTTCACGTTTTGTCGTGACAACCGGCACGCAGGCGACCGTTGTACTTGCTCTTCCCGTGAGGGGCTGTACCGTTCGATTCGGCGTGCAATCGCGCCACGAGGGTCCATGAACGGAGTAGGGCGTGTATGTCGTCATCATGGGGTGCGGTCGGGTGGGTTCGTCCCTCGCCGCGTCTCTGACCAGGATCGGACACGAGGTCGCCGTCATCGACCGCGATCAGAGTGCGTTTCTGCGTCTCGATCTCGACTTCCCGGGAACCAAGGTTCTGGGAATGGGGTTCGACCGTGACGTGCTGGTCCGGGCCGGCATCGAGCGCGCCGACGCCTTTGCCGCGGTGTCCTCGGGAGACAATTCCAACATCATCGCAGCACGCGTCGCACGCGAGACTTTCGGCGTCGAACGCGTCGTCGCACGTATTTACGATGCCAAGCGTGCCGCCGTCTACGAGCGGCTCGGCATTCCCACCGTCGCCACCGTGCCGTGGTCGACCGATCGTTTCCTGCACACGCTGACCAAGGAAAGTCAGACAGCGAAGTGGCGCGATCCTTCGGGCACTGTTGCCATCACCGAACTTGCCCTGCACGAGGATTGGGCGGGCAAGCCGATCGCACTCCTCGAGGGCGCGACCAGTTCGAGAGTCGCCTTCATCATCCGCTTCGGGACCGGCATCCTCCCCGACCGCAAGACCGTCATCCAGGCCGACGATCAGGTCTACATCGCCGCCGTGTCGGGAACCGTCGCCGAGGCGATCGCACTGGCCGGCAACCCGCCGCCGAGCGACGACTGAGGAAGGCTGCAGATGACTGATCCGAACGCCGTCCCTCACAACAAACCTGCGACTGTGTTGCACTACACCGTGATTGGAAGTTCTCGATGAAGGTCGCCATCGCCGGAGCCGGCGCCGTAGGCCGCTCCATTGCGCGAGAGCTGATTCGAAGCTCACATGACGTCATGCTGATCGAACGCAAACTCGATCACATCGAACCGGAGTCGGTACCCGAGGCGAAGTGGGTACACGCGGACGCCTGCGAACTCAGCCGACTCGAGGACGCGTCGATGGAGTCGTACGAGGTCGTGATTGCCGCGACCGGAGACGACAAGGCAAACCTGGTACTCAGCCTGCTCGCGAAAACCGAGTTCGGAGTTCGCCGAGTTGTCGCCCGCGTCAACGATCCCCGCAACGAATGGCTCTTCGATGAGTCGTGGGGCGTCGACGTCGCCGTCTCGACACCGCGGATGCTCGCTTCGCTCGTCGAAGAGGCCGTCTCCGTCGGTGACCTGGTCAAACTGATGACACTGCGGCAGGGACAGGCCAACCTCGTCGAAATCACGTTGCCCGACAACACACCTCTTGCCGGAAAAGCCGTCAAGAAGCTCGAACTACCGCGAGACTGCGCGTTGGTCACCATCTTGCGTGGGGGTCGTGTGATCGTTCCGCAGATGGACGATCCCATCGAAGGTGGTGACGAACTCCTGTTCGTCGCGGCCGTCGACGCCGAGGATCAGTTGCGCGTAGCACTCCGTTTAGAAAACTGACACGAGCAAACTGACACGAAAGGGAAACTCATGGCACAGGCACCCGAAAACACCGTAGTCACCGACAATCCAGGCCAGAGCCGCTACGAGATCCATGCCGACGGCGACCTTGCCGGGATCGAGGACTACACCACCTCCGGTGACGTCGTCTCGTTCAACCACACCGAGATCTACCCTGCCTTCGAAGGTTTCGGGCAGGCCGGGGTTCTCGTTCGCCAGGCTCTGGACGACCTACGAGCACGCGGCCTCAAGGTTCACCCGGTGTGCCCGTACGTCGTGAAGTTCCTCGACAAGCACCCTGAGTACCAGGACCTGATCAGCTGAGATCGCGGTCTTCGCGCGGCTTCGTCAGATTCACCGAGCCCACCTCTTCGGACCCCGTGTCCGTTGCGGTGGGCTCGCTGCTTTCAGGTCCCACAACCGGTTCCGGCTCGACGATCCGATCGGCCCTGCGCACGGCCCAGATGGTCACCAGCAGGACCAGACCCGTCAGTGGCCACCCCATGCCGATGCGGGCGACTGCGAGCCATCCGGTGTGGTCGGTGTCGTAGAGCTGTGACTGAACGAGATAGCGCGCACCGAAGACCAGAGCCCATGCTGCCGTCGCGATGTCGTAGAGGCGGACGGCAGAGCGATGCTTGCGCCAAAGATTGCCGTGCCCGTTGAGGTAGCCCCAGATGATACCGACGAGAGGCCAGCGGACGAGGATGGAAATCAGGAAGACAGCGCCGTAAGCGAGGCTCGTGTAGATACCGAAGAGGAAATATCCTTTGGCGTCGCCGGTGCGGTAGGCAATGAACGCGGATACTCCGACTCCGAGAAACCCGGAAATGGCGGGTTGGAGGGAATCCTTGCGGAAGAGTCGCCAGGCCGCGATCGCGACTGCGACGCCCAACGCGGCCCAGATTGCCGCGGTGAGGTTCCAGATGCTGTTGACCGGGACAAAAATCAGAATCGGTAAAGACGAATAGATCAGACCACTCAGCCCGCCGAGTTGGTCGATTACCGATCGCTGTTCTGTTTCAGTCACCTGTCGAGGGTGCCACAGTCACCGAGTTGCACGGTAAATGCGGGAAACGCGCCTATTCGCCGCGCAGTTCGTAGTAAGGGTTGAAGATCGCCTTGCGACCGTCCCGCTCGCCCACACGACCGCGGATCAGCAGGGTCTTACCGGTCTCGATTCCCGGGATCCGGCGACGCCCGATCCAGACGAGATTGATCACCTCGGTGCCGTCGAAGAATTCGGCCTCGATGCTTGCATTTCCGGACTTGGGACACGCGTCGACGCTACGGAGTCGGCCCACCATCGTGACCTCTTCACCGCGACGACAATCGCAGGCCTTCTGACCTCCGGAAGCCTTGTTGGACTCGGCCATTTCCTGGGCGTCCAACTGGTCGACGTCCTCGGTCAGACGCTGGGTCAGTCGACGAAAATATCCTGCGGCGGCGGGTGCCATTGCGCGCTCCTGCGAACATGTGTGACGCAAGGGTTTCGCGTCACGTGAAGGGCTGTGTGATCGCCACTGTAGACCCATTACGAGCGTGTAACCACACCGGTCAGTCCGCGCCTCGGGGGCACCGGGCAAGATCAAAAGATGCAGATCTCAGAATCGGCGACCGTGGCCGTCGTTCTCCCAGGTACAGGCTCTGACGCCCACTTCGCAGACCTCGCATTCCGGGCGCCGCTAGCGGCTCTGGGTGTGCGCATCGTCGCAATTGAACCGGACCCTCGGCGTGTCGTGGACGGCTATCTGGACGCGATGGACAGAGCCGCGGACAGGTACGGCCGAATCATCGTCGGAGGGGTCTCGATCGGGGCAGCCGTGGCGCTCCAGTGGGCCGCCGCCAACCTCGATCGAACAGTGAGTGTGTTGGCAGCGCTTCCGGCCTGGATCGGGTCGGCGGACGACGCACCCGCAGCGGCGAGCGCGAAGTTCACCGCAGGGCAACTGCGCTCCGAAGGTCTGGAGGCGGTGATCGCGGCGATGCTCGCGTCGAGTCCGGCGTGGCTCGGAGCCGAACTCGAGCGCTCCTGGCGCTCGCAGTGGCCCGATCTCCCGGCCGCGCTCGACGAGGCGGCGTCGTACCACTCGCTCAGCGAGAGCGCGTTACGGGCGGTGAGCGTTCCGGTCGGCATCGCTTCGGCAGTGGACGACCCGGTTCATCCGGCGGCGGTCGCGCAGGCCTGGGCGGATGCACTCCCCCGCGGCGCAGTCGCCACGACGACGCTCGACATGATCGGGCGCGACCCCGCCGTTCTCGGGTCCACCTGCATCAAAGCGCTCGCGGCGATCGATTCCGATACCACCGCGAGCGCTTGACAGAAACCCTGAAGAACTCTGTTACTGACCCAATTGCTGCATGGCAGAACCGGATTCGCCGCTACGCGGCGGCGGGGTCGGCCGCGCCGGAGGTGCCGGCGGAGCAGGAGGAGCTGACTGCTGCTGTTGGGCGGCGACCTGTTGCTGCTGCGCTGCCGCCAACTGCTGCTCGTGCGCGGCCGCCAACTGCTCGGCAAGTACCTGCGGGAGCACGACGGGCAGCGGTGTCCGCACCGGATGCGGCTCTGATCCTCGGTTGACGACGGTGTCGCGCAAGATGTCCCGTGCGATTGCCACCAAAGGGGCGTTCGCGGCGGTGGATCCACTCGGACCCGCGACCACGCAACGCACCATCCACCGCGGACCGTCGACGCCGATGAACCGCAGGTCCATGTTGGCCGTCACGGCAGCCAGTTCACGGCCCCACGGACCGTTCTCCACGCTCACCGCGGAATTGTCGTCGCGAAGCGACTGCGCGAGCTCGGCAACGACCTCACGCCACTGACCGGGCGATTTCGGGGCGGCGTAGGCGGCAACGGTGATGCGGCCGTGCTCGGTGACCAGATGTACGGCCTGCGGCGAACCGTTGGGCGCCATCTCGACCTGCAACTGTCCGCCGGTCGGCATCGGCACCAGAACGGATCCGAGATCAAGACGCTGACCGTCGCGGCCTGCCGTCGGATCGTCGGAATCGATCTCCGTGATGTCGTAGGGGCCCTCGGACTCGTCGCCGAATTCGTCACCGGTGACTTCGAGATCGTCTTCGGCCTCGTCGATCTCCACCGACTCGTCGTTCTCGTCACCGAAGAAGCTGGTGGCTTCCTCGTCGACGTCTGTCTTCTTCTTGCGTCCGAACATGATTCAGACTCCCTCTCCAACTACCGCGCCAGGCGCATCGGTATCGAGTATCGCGTGACCGCCGCTGGAACCGTAGCCTCCGGTTCCTCTGGTCGTGTCGTCCAGCGATTCGACTTCCTCGAAAACCGGAAGTTCGACTCGTTGAACCACGAGCTGAGCGATTCGGTCACCGCGGCGGATGTCGATGGCTGTGGCCGGATCGAGATTGATCAAGCACACCTTGAGCTCGCCCCGGTATCCCGCGTCCACGGTTCCGGGCGCATTCACGATCGACAGTCCCGATTTGGCGGCGAGTCCGGAACGCGGATGGATCAACCCGACGGTGCCCACCGGCAAAGCGATCGCGATCCCCGTTCCGACCAGTGTTCGGTGGCCGGGTTCGATGGTGAAGTCGCTGGTGGAGCACAGATCCACACCCGCATCTCCGGGATGTGCACGCTGTGGAACGGGCAGGTCTGGATCCAGTCGCTTCAAGGCGATGGAGAGATGGTCGCTCACGTGGGCCAAGACTACTCGTAGCGACGGACTATCCTTGACAGGTGCCCGAAACATCTCGACCTGACGTCGCCACCACAACGCCCCCGTCCACGACGCTGTACTCCGAGCGCCTGTGGGTGCCGATCTGGTGGTGGATCGCCGGACTGGCCGTAGCCGGACTCCTCGCGGCCGAGGTCCACATGGGCCGCCCAGGGCTTCTCTCGTACCTGGCGTACGTCGTACTGCTCCCCATCCCGATCTGGGCCGCGTTCTGGCTCAGCCGGATGCGCGTCGAGGTGGTGGAGACAGCAGGGGTGAAAGAACTGCACGTGGGTAGAGCCCACCTGCCGGTCGAACTGATTTCACGGGCGGCAGCAGTGCCGGCATCCGCGAAGAGCGCGGCGATGGGGCGCCAACTCGATCCGTCGGCGTTCGTCCAACATCGCCCATGGGTCAAGACAATGGTGTTGATCGTGCTCGACGATCCGGAGGATCCCACACCGTACTGGTTGGTGAGCACACGTCGTCCCGCTGATCTGCTGGCTGCGCTGGATCGCTGACCAGCGCGGTCACAGCAAAGCAGTACTCCCCGACCCTTGGTCGACCCTCGAGATGACGGGTCGACCACCGGGAAGGGAGATCAGGCAGCGCAGTCCATGCATACGAGCTGTCCGTTGGCATCACTGGCCAGGCGGCTGCGGTGATGGACCAGGAAGCAGCTCGAACATGTGAACTCGTCTGCCTGCTTCGGAACCACTCGAACCGAGAGTTCCTCGCCGGAAAGGTCGGCACCCGGCAGCTCGAAGGACTCCGCCGTGTCCGTCTCGTCGATGTCGACGACGGCTGACTGCGCTTCGTTGCGTCGCGCCTTCAGCTCTTCGAGCGAGTCCTCCGAAACCTCGTCGGACTCTGTACGCCTCGGTGCGTCGTAGTCAGTTGCCATCTCGTCTACCCCATCCTCTTCGTGTATCCCGGTCCCGTGTGCGCCGAGAATCCGGTAGATCCTTGATGCGCATGGAAACCGCCGTGGCATCCAGATCATTCCCTGTCGCTGCATAACGCTGCAGGACTGGAATTAGTGCCCGGAAGTTCCTTCCGAGAACGTGATCTGCGCCTCATTTGGTTGTCATTTCGGCGTCCTGCCGATGCCCAGTTGAACGACCTGGGCCGCCAGACAGTAGCCGACGCGAGCACGAAAGTAGTAACCGAATCGGAAATTTCCGAAAAATGACTACGAATTGTCACCAAGGCAAGAGCAAGCTGTGACCTTTCGGCGATGTTTTCGGGCCGAATCCGGGTAGAAACAGGCCGGTAATCGACCAACTGCCGTTTCGCAATCGACAAGGACTCGACGCGTCGAGCCTCGCTTCGGCTGTCTCGTCACACTGGCCCTCTAAGGTAGGCACCGAACGTCATGCCGGCACCGCTCGGCCCGATGGCGAAGTACAAGTTTCGTCAAGAAAGTCGAGGGATACCGTGGTTTCTCTGATCACCGAAGGCAGCTCTACCGACGACCAGGGACGTCCGTTCCGCCGTCGGCGCGCGTGGCCGGTGATCGCCGTGTTCGCGGTACTCGCATTGATCGGCAGTGTCTTGTGGGTCCGAATCCTGAGCGCCGAGGCCGAAGTCAGTGACACCGTGGCGTGCAATCTTCCGCAGCCTTCCTCCGATCCTTCGGCAGCGGCGCCGCTACCGCTGGGAACCGTCGTGGACCGGTCGAAGCTGCTCGACGTCGATCCCGCTCCCCTGGCCGCCACCAAGGTTCGCGTGTTCAACGCCAACGGTGAGCACGGGCAGGCCGCCCAGGTGGCAGCGCAACTGAGCGAGTTCGGCTTCGCCAGCGCGCCGGACGTCCAGGTCGGAAACGACCCTGTCTACGTCGACCAGAACATGGAGTGCCAGGGTCAGATCCGCTTCGGAGCGAACGGCCTCGCCGCCGCCAGTTCCGTGTGGCTGGTCGCCCCCTGTGCCGAACTGGTCCAGGACGGCCGCGGCGACGACACCGTCGACTTGGCTCTGGGCACCTACAACAAGGGCGCCCTGACGCCCAACACCGACGCCACCGCGATCCTGCACGCTCTGGCCGAGCAACCCGCGAACGCCGAAGTCGCCCCGATGGACATCGCACTGCTCAAAGCAGCCCGCACCGCGCGCTGCTGACAAATCCTGGTTCGACCTCAGCTCGGAATCGGCTGATCCGCGCCACTCACGCTGAGCATCTGCGCGAACTGATCCGCGATTGCCGGAGCGACGGCGTAGACGACCTCGCCGTCAGCCGAAGTGGAATTGGGCGACGGGACGTTGATCACGGCGCCCGCTTCGGAAGCGATCAGGGAGCCCGCTGCCCAGTCCCACGGACTCAGTCCGTGTTCGAAGTGAGCGTCCACCCGGCCGGTGGCAACCATGCACAGATCCAACGCAGCCGAACCGATACGTCGGATGTCGCGGACCTGCGGCAAGATCTGCCCGATCAACGTGCCCTGCACCTTCCGGCGATCCGCTCCGTATCCGAAGCCGGTGGCCAACAGCGCCATTGACAGTTCGGTCACCGCATTGGCCTGCAGGTCGCTGACGACGCCGTCGGCCGTGGTCATGCTTGCGCCGCCGCCACGATGCGCGGCGTACGTGGTTTCCAACGACACGTCGACGACAGCGCCGGCTACCGAGACCCCGTCGATCTGTACGGCCACCGAGATTGCGAACGCGGGGATTCCGTAGAGAAAATTGACGGTGCCGTCGATGGGGTCGACAACCCATCGAACTCCCGCGGCATCGTCGGTGTCTCCCCCACCTTCCTCACCCAAGATCGAATCTGCAGGCCGCAATTGCGCCAAAAGGTCGCGAATCACCTGTTCGGTCTCGGTATCGACCACCGTGACGGGATCGGTGGGCGTGCTCTTCGCAGCAACCGAACCACCTTCGGCGGCACCGGAACCCACCAGGCCGAATACCTCGGGCCGACGCAAGCGGACGTGTTCGGCCGCGCGTTCGGCGACGGCTACGGCAACTGCCCGCAATTGTGCGGGGTCCAGCGAATCGGCGGAAAAGTCGGGCAACGTTCTTTCTGAAGGGCGCACCGGACCATCGCAACACATCTGCACCGAGGGGCACCACTCGAACGCCTCGAGTCGGACAGGTTCGAGAGCACGCGCCCGGGTGCCCGTTCGGGTTAGTGTTTGCAGCGGTAGATCGTGACCTCGAATTCGACACTCAGGAGCGCAGGACGATGACAACCACAGGTTTCGGGATCGATGTCGGCGGCAGCGGCGTCAAGGGCGGCACGATCGACCTGAGCACCGGGGAAATGATCGGTGACCGCATCAAGATCCTGACCCCGCAGCCTTCGACGCCCGACGCGATCGCGGGCACTGTCGCCGAAATCGTCGAGCAGGCCAAGTGGACCGGTCCGGTCGGCATCACCTTGCCCGCGGTTGTGACCGCCGGCGTCGCGCGCAGCGCTGCGAACATCGACAAGTCGTGGATCGACACAGACGCGGCAGCGCTCTTCGGCAAGGCACTGGGTGGGCGCGAGGTCACCGTCCTCAACGACGCCGACGCTGCCGGAATCGCCGAGGACTCGTTCGGAGCGGGCAAGGATACCTCCGGCGTCGTGATCTTGTTGACCTTCGGCACCGGGATCGGATCGGCCGTGCTGCACAACGGAGTTCTGTTGCCCAACACGGAGTTCGGTCACCTCGAAGTCGACGGCAAGGAAGCCGAGCACCGAGCGGCGTCGTCGGTGAAGGAAAAGAAGGACTGGAGCTACAAGGAGTGGGCCGTCGAGGTCTCGCGAGTTCTGACCACCTTCGAGAACCTGCTCTGGCCCGACCTCTTCATCGCCGGCGGCGGAATCAGCCGCAAGCACGAGAAGTGGATTCCGCATCTGACCAACCGCACGAAGGTCGTTCCTGCCACCCTTCTCAACACTGCGGGAATTGCCGGAGCTGCGCTCGCGTCGGTCGGACTGACCAGGCCGGCGCCCGTCCCCGGATGAGAAAACCCGCACGTGAAAAGGTGAAAATCTACCTGTTACGGCCCGCCGTGACGTAAGAGTTTCCTGAGAGTCGTTACAATGGTGAAGTCCGGCTGCGCGCCGGCCAACAACCATTGACCTCTCCGCCGGATCACCACTCTGGCGTGACGCCGCACGACACCGTCACGAAAGGGCGTACGTGGCAGCCACCGATACACGTCAGACTGCTGATTCTCCATCAGAGTCAGAGCCACAATCTCCAGCCGTGGAGGCGGCCACCGTCACCGCTCCGGCAGCCAAGAAGGCTCCGGCGAAAAAGGCCCCCGCCAAGAAGGCAGCAGCAAAGAAGGCTCCGGCCAAGAAAGCTCCCGCCAAGAAGGCAGCAGCAAAGAAGGCCAGCCCCAAGAAGGCCGGCGATCCTGACGCCGAAGACGGCGATGTCGAGTTGGAAGACATCGACATCACGGACGGCGACCTCGCTGAGGTCGAGTCCGATGTCGTCGAGGTCGTAGCAGTCGGCGAAGACGAAGAAACCGCTGCGGAACCGTCCGAGAAGGACAAGGCTTCCGGCGACTTCGTCTGGGACGAAGAAGAGTCCGAGGCCCTCCGTCAGGCACGCAAGGACGCCGAACTGACGGCGTCCGCCGACTCGGTTCGCGCCTACCTCAAGCAGATCGGCAAGGTCGCACTCCTCAACGCCGAAGAGGAAGTCGAACTGGCCAAGCGCATCGAGGCCGGCCTCTACGCCGTCCAGATCATGCAGGATCTTGCCGACAAGGGTGAGAAGCTGCCTGCGGCTCAGCGACGCGACATGAGCTGGATCTGCCGCGACGGAAACCGCGCCAAGAACCACCTCCTCGAAGCCAACCTCCGACTCGTCGTCTCGCTCGCAAAGCGATACACGGGCCGCGGCATGGCCTTCCTCGACCTCATCCAGGAAGGCAATTTGGGCCTGATCCGTGCAGTCGAGAAGTTCGACTACACCAAGGGCTACAAGTTCTCGACCTACGCCACGTGGTGGATCCGTCAGGCCATTACCCGCGCCATGGCCGACCAGGCCCGCACCATCCGTATCCCGGTGCACATGGTCGAGGTCATCAACAAGCTCGGCCGTATCCAGCGTGAGCTGCTCCAGGACCTGGGCCGCGAGCCCACGCCCGAGGAACTCGCCAAGGAAATGGACATCACGCCGGAGAAGGTGCTGGAAATCCAGCAGTACGCGCGTGAGCCCATCTCGCTCGACCAGACCATCGGCGACGAGGGCGACAGCCAGCTCGGTGACTTCATCGAAGACTCCGAAGCTGTTGTCGCAGTCGACGCCGTCTCGTTCACCTTGCTGCAGGATCAGCTGCAGTCGGTCCTCGAGACGCTGTCCGAGCGTGAAGCAGGCGTGGTTCGCCTGCGCTTCGGCCTCACCGACGGTCAGCCGAGGACTTTAGACGAAATCGGACAGGTCTACGGCGTCACGCGTGAGCGTATCCGCCAGATCGAATCGAAGACGATGTCGAAGCTGCGCCACCCGTCGCGTTCGCAGGTTCTGCGCGACTACCTCGACTAGTCACACCGGTCAAGAGAAAAGAGCCGTTCTCCGGGTTTCCGGAGAACGGCTCTTTTGCGCGCCCCGCCTCAGGCCAAGAGTGTGCCCCTGAGTTGTGCGATATCGCCCTCACTCAGTTGCAAGCCGTCCCGGACGTAGTTGTCGAAGTTGCCGTACACCCGATCCACCGTGGCGAAAGAGGTGTCCAGCCAAGACTGTTCGACGCCGTCGATGAACGCGCTCCCCGTTCGAGGTCCGGTGAGGTACTGGTTGCTGAGCATGTAGTCGGCGTTCACGTCCGTGCGGCTCACACCGAGGAGTGTCAGGAGTACCGCGGTCATCCAGCCGGTCCGGTCCTTGCCCGCCGAGCAGTGGTAGAGGACTGCACCGTCGGTGTTCGCGACGTTCGCGAGAGCGTCGTGGAATGCGCGGCTCGCCCCCGGATCGGTCACCATCAACGCGTACATCGTGGGCATGTCCACCAGAGCCGGGAGGTTGGCCGGATTGGTTCCGATGACGTCGAACCAGTTGCTTCGTGCCCCCTCCGGAATGCGGTCCTGCGAGAGCGTACGTTCGACGACGGTGCGGAAGTCGTCCACCGATTCCACTCCGCGTTCGCTCAACGACGACAGATCCGACGGTGTCAGCTTGTCGAGGGCGTTCGAGCGAAACACTTTCCCCCACCGAACCGTGTGCCCGTCCTCGGTGACGTAGCCGCCGATGTCCCGCGCGTTCGACGCTCCCTCGAGGTGCAGTGATCGGTCCGCGGTAGCCTGCGCAGCTGCGGGTCCGGCCTGTTCGAGTGCGGAAATTCCACCGGCGAGCGCCGGGACCGGAGCACACGCGAGGATCGCCGCACACAGGAGTGTCGCGGCCGGGCGGGAGATTCTGTTCGACATCCGGACAGAATAGGACCGCAATCAGGACTTCGTACGAACCTTGATGTACAACGAGGCAACCGGTTCGATAACTCTTGCCGCCACCGGACCGATCACTGCCATCAGGAGTACGTAAGCCGTTGCCAATGCCGCCAATTCGGCGTCGACAGCCCCGGCGGACACTGCGAGCCCGGCGATGATGATGGAGAACTCACCGCGGGCGATCAGAGCAGCACCGGCGCGCGCCTGGCCCATTCGCGCGACACCCTGACGTCTGGCTGCCCATGCCCCGGTGATCAGCTTCGTGATCGCGGTGACGACGGCAAGGATCGCGGCCCACCCGAGAACCGGCGGAATGGAACTGGGATCGGTGTTGAGACCGAAGACCACGAAGAACATCGCGGCGAACAGATCCCGCAGTGGCTCGAGCACGCGACTGGCGTTGTGTGCGGTCGAACCGGAGATCGCGATTCCGAGGAGGAACGCACCCACAGCGGCCGACACCTGCATCGCCGAGCTGATACCGGCAACCAACAGCGCGGCACCGAGCAGTTTGAGCAGCAGCGTCTCACTGTCCGGGCTGTCGAGGAGCGCCGAAACGTACCGTCCGTATCGCAGTGCCACAACCAGAACCACGGTGATGACCAACAACGAGATGCCGACCGCTTCGAGTCCACCCAGGAAGCTGACGCCCGCGAGCATTGCGGTCAGAATCGGCAAGTACAGCGCCATTGCCAGATCTTCGAACACCAGAATCGACAGGACGACCGGCGTTTCGCGGTTACCGAGGCGCCCCAGGTCGCTGAGCACCTTGGCGATGATGCCCGAAGACGAGATGTAGGTGACGCCGGCCATGACCGTCGCCCCCACAATGCCCCAGCCGAGAATCAAGCCGACGACCGCGCCGGGAGTTGCGTTGAGAACGATGTCGACGATGCCCGCTACTCGCGAGCGTTTGAGACCGGTCACGAGTTCGGCCGCGGTGTATTCGAGCCCCAACAGCAACAAGAGCAGGACGATCCCGATCTCACTGGCCAGATGAGAGAACTCGCCGATGTCCCCGAGCTGGATGAAACCGCCCTGCCCGAAGCACAGTCCGCCGATCAGGTAGAACGGGATCGGCGACATCCCGACGCGAGCAGCCAGCCGTCCGAGCAGTCCGAGCGCGAAGAAGACCGCGCCGAGTTCGATCAGTGCAAGGGTGGTTGTGTCCACGCGCCAGTCAGCCGTTGGCCAAGATTTTTGCCGCTGCGGCCAAACCGTCCGGCGTTCCGACTGCTACGAGTAGATCTCCCCCGGTGAAGGTGAAGTCGGGGTTCGGGGACGGGCTAACCTGGCCTGCGCGCATGACAGCGACGATGGAGACGCCGGTACGCGTGCGCATGCCGGTGTCCCCGAGGGTCTGGCCGTCGTAGCGCGAGCCGTCCTTGATGTAGAGCTGTTTGGTTCGAATTCCCGGAAGGTCGCGGTGCTCTTCTTCGAGCTGGGCAACGAGCTGTGGGGCACCCAGGAGATTGCTGAGCGCTGCCGCTTCCTCGGTGGTCAGAGGCAGCGAGGCAGCACACGCGTCAGGGTCATCTGCCTTGGACACGATGAGATCGGTATGACCGTCCCGATGGGTGACGACACCCACGCGACGACCGGAAGACAGAACAAAATCCTTGCGCGTCCCGATCCCCGGTAGTGGGGTGACTTCTACGTTCATATACCAACGGTAGCGCCGATCGGCGACCTGCATCGCGTGAGGGCCGTAATCCGCTTGGCGCCGTTCGCAGTGGGCGTACCGGCGACCTACCGAACCGGTGAAAATACGCCGTTCTCGTCCGGAAAATACTCGACGACAGCGGTGACGGCAGCGACCGGAATCGGGGCGTACAGATGCGGGAAACGCATCGATTCCGGGTCCGAGGGAACACCGGGTTCGTACTTCACCTGACCAACGAGCAAGGCCGGATCGATCGCGAGAAGGACAATATCGTCGCGGCCGGCGAAGATCCGATTCGCCGGGAGATGAACCTGCGCCGGAGTCGACATGTGAACAAATCCCTCGGCCTCGAATCCGTCGGGGATGCGTTCACCGAGCTGTTGTGCCCGCGCCCATTCCTCGCGCGTGCACATGTGGAGCAACTCGACGCTCGCGTCGATACGTGGTTCGCATCCCGGGTTCATCAGCCCAGAATATCGGGCTGACGTCGACGATTCGAATCAGCTGTCAGCGAACAATCTTCACCGAAGAATGCCTGCCCAGCGCATTTCCAGTGAGACACAACACTAAGAAACGGGTTCGGGAACAACCCGTAAACCCCAAACGTCTGTAAGAGTGGATCTACCGCGCCATTCCGACGCGGCGGACCAGGCCCCAGGCACGCGGCCCGAATGCCGCAAAGCCAGTACGGAGGAGTCATGCCCGGAACACTGACCAGCCCACAGTTGACCGCTGCCGACCGGTGCGACCGGTGCGGTGCCGGAGCACGCGTACGCGCCGTGCTTCCCACCGGCGGCGAGCTTCTCTTCTGCGGACACCACGCAACCGAACACGCGGATCGACTTCGCGAGATGAATGCCGTCGTCTCCGAAAGCGAACCCGCAATCTGACCTGTCAGCCGGGGGTGGCCTCTTCACGAGGCGCGCCATGAACGCCAGAACGGGCGATCACAATCACTGTGATCGCCCGTTCTGCCGTTCCGGGGCCGGTATCAGCTGCTACCAGCTGCGTAGGATCGCGATGCGCTCGGTCAGCTGATCGACGGTCGCGATGGCCGTCGGCGGGCCGCCGCACACCCGGCGCAGTTCCGCGTGAATGATGCCGTGGGGCTTACCGGTGCGGTGAACGTTCATCGCTACCAACCCGTTCAACTCCTTGCGGAGCGCACCGAGTTGATCTGCCGTCGCCGCTCGATCGGATACCACTGCCGCAGTGGGTTGCGGGGCGGAGGCCTTGGCCGAGTTGGCCTCGACCTGCGTCTGCTGACGTTGACGCAGCAGCGCCCGCATCTGATCGGCGTCGAGTAGGCCGGGGAGTCCGAGATAGTCGGCTTCCTCGTCACTTCCGGCGAATGTCGCGGTGCCGAAGGATGATCCGTCGTAGATCACCTGGTCGAGCTCGGCGTCGGCACCCAGGGACGTGAACGCCTTCTCCTCCTCGCCCAGTTCGTCCTTCTGCTTGTTCGCATCGGCGAGCAGGTCGTCTTCGAGGCCGTCCTTCTCACGATGAGGCTTCCCGAGTACGTGATCCCGCTGAGCCTCGAGCTGTGCGGCAAGGTCGAGGAGCACCGGTACCGAAGGCAGGAAGACGCTGGCAGTCTCGCCCTTGCGACGCGAACGCACGAAGCGCCCGATCGCCTGAGCGAAGTACAGCGGGGTCGACGCGCTTGTCGCGTACACACCGACAGCCAGACGGGGAACGTCGACGCCCTCGGACACCATCCGGACCGCGACCATCCATTTCTGGTCGCTTGCACCGAATTCGGCGATTCGCTTGGAAGCGGTGGGGTCGTCGGACAGCACGACGGCCGGCTGTTCGCCGGTGATCGCGGCGAGCGCCTTCGCATACTCGCGGGCCACTGTCTGGTCGGTCGCGATGACAAGTCCACCCGCATCGGGCATACCGGTACTGCGCAGCTGCGCCAAACGGGTGTCTGCTGCGTGCAGCACGGCAGGAATCCAGTCCCCGGCAGGGTCCAAGGCCGTCCGCCAGGCCCGAGTCGTCTGCTCGGCGCTCAGCGGCTCGCCGAGCCTGGCGGTGAATTCCTCACCCGCGTTGTTGCGCCACCGCGCTTCGCCCGAGTAGGCGAGAAACACGACGGGTCGCACCACGCCGTCCTTGAGCGCATCCGAATATCCGTAGGAGTGATCGGCTTTCGAGCGGAGCAGACCTTCCTTGTCCGGCTCGTACTCGACGAAAGGAATGGCGCTGTCGTCACTGCGGAACGGCGTTCCGGTCAGCGCGAGCCGCCTGGTCGCGTCGCCGAAAGCCTCACGAATGGCGTCGCCCCAGCTTTTCGCGTCGCCGCCGTGGTGGATCTCGTCGAGGATGACCAGCGTCTTGCGGCCTTCTGTGCGCACACGGTGCTTCGACGGGTGCGAAGCAACCTGAGCGTAGGTCAGCACGACTCCGTGATAGTCACTCGAGGTCTGGCCGGTCGAGTTGGAGAACCGCGAGTCCAATGCCAGGCCGGAGCGCTGAGCGGACTCGGCCCACTGGTGCTTGAGGTGCTCGGTCGGAGCAACGACGGTGATCTGGTCGACCGTCCGGTCGCGGAGCAATTCCGAAGCTACTCGCAGAGCGAAGGTCGTCTTGCCTGCTCCTGGCGTTGCGACCGCCAGGAAGTCACGGGGACTGCTGGAAAGGTATTTGGTCAGTGCACGGCGCTGCCATGCACGAAGGGAACCGGTAGGGGCGCCAGGCTGGGTTCCCGCGGATTGGGCTCCGGCGGGTTCGGTCGAATTGCCGAGTTCGGCTGCCACGGTCTCAGACGTCATAGGCCGCGCCTCCACTGGAATCGCACTGTTGTCTCGCGCTCCTCGAATTTTCATCAATGTCCGGCGACGAGCCTAGCCGCCGCCACCGACGAAAGCCGCACTCGAAGCGCGTACTCATGGCCGTTCTCACTCCGGCCGGCGAGCTTTCACTGCCCTCGCATCCTGCCGACCTGCACGCGAATTGTCTCAGAAATGTGCGACACGTCGGCGCCATGGTTGGGCAACCGGGTGTGTCGTCAGGGATGCTGGAGACATCATGAGTGAAGCGCGAGGCGAGAAGTCGAGCGGAAGTGATCTGCACCACCGCAGATGGCATCCGCTACGCCGCACCGGGCAGTTGATCGGTCGCACGCTGAGCAAGGCCTGGGACGATTCCATCTTCGGAAAGGCGGCTACGGCCGCGTTCTGGCAAACGCTGTCACTCGCTCCCCTGCTGCTCGGCCTTCTCGGGATGATCGGCTACATCGGTGGATGGTTCGGACCCAACACCGTCGAGATCATCGAATCCAAGATCGTCACGTTCAGCGGAACGATCTTCAGCGAAAGCGTCGTCGACCAGATCATCCGTCCGACCGTCACGGACGTTTTGCAGCGCGGACGGCCGGAAATCATCTCGGTCGGCTTCCTGCTCTCCCTGTGGGCGGGATCGTCGGCGATCAGTACGTTCGTCGACTCGATCGTGGAAGCACACGGTCAGCAAGACGCACGCAATCCCATCTGGCAGCGCATCTTCGCCCTGCTGCTCTACGTGATGTTCCTGGTGATGGCGGTGTTCATCCTACCGTTGGTGGCTCTCGGACCGACGCTCGTCGGGCGAGCACTGCCCGCCTCCTGGTACGAAGTGGGATCGAATCTGGTCGACACCTTCTACTACCCCGCGGTCGGCCTACTGGTGATCATCGGCCTCACGACGCTCTACAAGGTCGCTCTGCCGAAGTCGCTGCCGTGGCATCGACTCCTCGCCGGCGCTCTGGTCGCCGGTGTGTTCTTCATGGCCGCCAGCACCGGATTACGCTGGTACCTGGGATTTGTCACCAGCACCGGCTACACGTACGGCGCGCTGGCAACGCCGATCGCATTTCTGCTCTTCACCTTCTTCCTCGGTTTTGCCGTCGTGCTCGGCGCCGAGTTCAACGCGACGGTGCAGGAATTCTGGCCGGCTCGTGCCACCCGGATGGAGCAGATGCGAGAGTGGCTCGCTTCTCAGAACACCGACGACGCCACGGGCCCGGTCACCAACCTGACCTGGCACCTGGCCACCAGCCCGATCCGCATCTCGGGCGACAAAGCGGATCCAGCCGCGGTTCCCTCGTACGGACGGCCGCGCAGCAGACAAACGGCGAGCAACCAAACGGAGTCGCGCCGGAACTCCTGCAACGACCAAGATCCTGTCGGCAAGCCGGAGACAGACGCGAAGAGCCCGGCGACCGACAGCGTCGAGGCTGTCGATCCGCCGAGCTCTGGAAGTACTGCCGCTCGCGTGACCCGAGGTCAGTCGCCCTTACGGAGTCCTTCGTAAATCTTCTTGCAGTCCGGGCACACCGGTGATCCGGGCTTGGCGGACTTCGTCACGGGAAACACCTCGCCGCACAGCGCGACGACATGGGTGCCCATGACTGCGCTCTCGGCGATCTTGTTCTTCTTCACGTAGTGGAAGAACTTCGGGGTGTCGTCGTCGGTCGTTTCGTCGGTGGAGACGTCGGGACGTTCCTTGGTTTGAGTGCTCACCCCTCCAATAATGCCGTCTCCGTCACAGCGGTGCGACCTACGGGTCGTGTGCAATTGTCGGCCGAGAGTGGAACAGTGGAGTCATGGCACGAAATGGCGCGTTCGGCAGGTCCGACGAGGCCGGGACTCCCGACAATCCCGTACTGATCACCGAAGCGCAGAAGTCCGTCGAAGAACAGCACAAAGCCCGAGTGCGCAAGTACATGATCATCATGTCCTTCCGGTTCCCGGCGTTGATCCTCGCGGCGATCGCGTACGGCATCTGGGCCAACGCCTGGATCTCGATGCTCATCATCGGTGCATCCATTCCGCTTCCCTGGATCGCCGTCCTGATCGCCAACGACCGACCACCGCGCACCAAGGACGAGCCGAGTCGATACGACGGGCGAAAGAAGACCGCAGGCGAGATCGAATCCGCGACGCACCACACCATCGAAGGCTGACAAGTTCCGCCTGCGAGAATGACCGGGTGAGAAGCGAAACGCTCCTGTCCATCACCCCTGCGCTGCGTGAGGCTCTGCTTCGCAATCGATTCGACACCGGAACCATGCTCGACGCATTGGGGCCCGAAGTTCACGCCGCTCTCGGCCGTAGTGAGCCGGTACCTGTCCGCCGCGCCAGCCTCGACCACGGGGATCTGGGCGTTCTCATCAGACTGTTCCTTCTCGCCGATGACTGCCCCGCGGCCGATGTCGCTGCGGCGCTGGCTCCGTTGACAATGGCGCAGTGCGTCGATGCCGGTCTGCTCGAAGGTGAGAACTTCGACAGTGAGAACCCGCTGGTGCGGGCCGCGGTCGATCTTCGCCCCATCGACGTCGGCGACGGCGATCGTTGGGTGATCTCGGATCTCGACGGCGGAATCCGCCCGAAGAAGGCCACAGCCGATCACGTGCTCGGTGTCGGCCATGCATCGCTGTCCTTGTTGCAGGCCACGCCTACCGCGAGGGTCGGCAGCGTGCTCGACCTCGGCACGGGATGCGGCATCCAAGCCCTGCACGCGAACACGTATGCCGATTCGGTCACCGCAACCGACATCAATCAACGCGCGGTCGATCTGACGGCCGCGACCATGGCGCTCAACGGACTCGACGTCGAACTGCTTCAAGGGTCCTGGTTCGAACCGGTCGAGGGTCGAACCTTCGACCAGGTGGTCGCCAATCCCCCGTTTGTCGTCGGCGAGGCACGCGTCCATCACACGTACCGCGATTCCGGCCTCGATCTCGACGGTGCGAGCGAATTGATGATCTCGCGCTCGATCGACTACCTGAACCCCGGCGGCACGGCAGCACTGTTGGCGTCGTGGGTGCACATCGAAGGGCAGGACTGGCGTTCGCGGATCGCGTCGTGGCTGCCGGCGCACGGAGTCGATGCCTGGGTCGTGCAGCGCGACGTGGCGGATCCGGCTCTGTACGTCGGAACGTGGCTCAAGGACGGCGGGCAGGATCCACGGGACCCGGAAACGGCGTCCAGGGCGAACGCCTGGCTTGACCACTTCGAAGAAGCCGACGTCGAAGGCGTCGGATTCGGGTTCGTCTTCCTCCGCCGCACCGACTTCCCCACCGATCTGATGGCCGAGGACCTCATGCACGGCTTCTCGGACCCACTCGGGGCCGAGTCGTCGGCGTACTTCGATCGTCTTGCCTGGTTGCGTGAACACGACGTCCTCGAGGAACGATTCGTCCTCGATCCGGACACGGCTCTCGAACGCGTCTACCTCCCCGGTGACGAGGGATGGCAGCAAGTGGTCACGCGCGTTCACCGTGGCAACGGACCGCACTGGCAGCACGAGATCGACGAGCTCGGTGCTGCGCTGCTCGCCGGGCTCCGAGCGGACGGATTGGTGGTCGACGAACTGGTGGAACTTCTCGCCGCTGCGAACGGCGAAGACCCTGACCAGCTACGTGAGGCCGTCGTCACACTGCTGGTCTCGCTGGTCCGTCACGGGTTGGTGCTTCCCGTCACGAATTGAGTTCCCGGCGGGTTGCAGATTTTTGTGTTCTCAGCAACTTCTCAGGACGACCGGGAAATAACTGCAGGTCACGACGATTTAGCGGAAATCGGCACGGGAACTTTCCCGGAACTCTCACACGTTGAACTGTGTGAGAGACCGCCGATAGGGAGGCAAGTCATGACAAGCCCCAGCACCACTACTCGCATTCGTCCGAGCGCCGCAGATCTGGACGCCCAGAGCCCGGCCGCAGACCTGGTCCGCGTCTACCTGAACGGGATCGGTCGTACCGCACTGCTGACAGCCGCAGACGAGGTCGAACTGGCGAAGCGAATCGAAGCGGGGCTGTACGCCAGCCACGTTCTTGCCACGGGAAAGCGCCTGACAGTCGCCAAGAAGAGGGATCTCGCAACGATCGTTCGCGAGGGACAGTCGGCGCGTAGCCACCTCCTGGAAGCGAACCTGCGACTCGTCGTCTCGCTGGCCAAGCGCTACACCGGTCGCGGTATGCCGCTCCTCGATCTCATTCAAGAAGGCAACCTCGGACTCATCCGTGCCATGGAGAAGTTCGACTACGCCAAGGGCTTCAAGTTCTCGACGTACGCCACCTGGTGGATCCGTCAGGCGATCACCCGCGGAATGGCTGATCAGAGCCGCACCATCCGGCTCCCAGTCCACCTCGTGGAGCAGGTCAACAAGCTCGCCCGCATCAAGCGCGAACTGCACCAGCAGCTCGGGCGCGAAGCGACGGACGACGAGTTGGCCGAAGAGTCGGGCATCCCGGCGCACAAGATCGCCGATCTGCTCGACCACAGCCGCGACCCGGTAAGCCTCGACATGCCTGTCGGCAACGACGAAGAAGCGCCCTTGGGCGATTTCATCGAAGATTCCGAGGCGACCTCGGCTGAGAACGCCGTCATCGCCGGTCTGCTGCACAGCGATGTGCGCAGCGTGCTCGGGACTCTCGACGAGCGTGAACAGCAGGTCATCCGGCTCCGCTACGGTCTCGACGACGGCCAGCCCCGCACCCTCGATCAGATCGGTAAGCTCTTCGGTCTCTCGCGCGAGCGGGTTCGTCAGATCGAGCGTGAGGTCATGGGCAAGCTCCGTGTCGGTGATCGCGCCGAGAAACTGCGGTCATACGCCAGCTGATCGAACACAGCACGTGCGTCGGCGCGCCACACCACTCGCGCTGACGCACCGCACAGAGCACCGGCCACCGCTATTTCCCTCCCCCTCGGGAAATGTGCGGTGGCCGGTGTTGTTCGCTGTATCCACCCCAACCGCTGTATCTACCGCAACCGCCTGGGCCCAAGGTCGATTGCGCTCGGTTCAGGTCCGATTCGGACGCGTGAATCGGTGATCTCTGCTCCCGTGGCCGAAGCGAGTACCGGCTCGCAGGCCAGTTCGCGGACTTCGGGAAGGTCGTCGGCCAGCGCCGAGATGCGCTGAACCAGATCCACCAACGCACCCTTGTTGACCGGAACGGCGTTGCGATATCCGGACAGAAGCGGTGCCGCCTTGGGTGCGTCGATCAATTCGGTTGCCGCGTCCTCGGTGAGTGGCAGCACGCGATAGGCACGGTCGCCGAGGAGGTCCGAGATCACACCGGCGAGCCCGAACGAGATCAGCGAGCCGAAGGACGGGTCGTCCTGGACACCGACCACACATCCGATGCCCTTGGTCGCCATTTTCTGCACGTGCAGCAGCGGTTCACCGGACGCGGCCGCAAGGTCGCGGTATGCGAGGCGCACCGATTCCGGTCCACTCAGATCCAGCCTGACGCCGCCCAGATCCGGTCGGTGACGCCACATTTCGCCGGTTGCCTTGACCGCGACCGGATAGCCGACCGCATCCGCTGCCTCTACAGCTTCGTCTTCGCTCAGGACCGAACGGAATTCGACGACGGCGACGCCGTAGCACTCGAGGAGAGCCGCCGCTTCCACGTCCGAAAGCCAACGCCCAGGCGAGTTTTCGAGCCAATCGGCCACCATCTTCTGGGCTCGTTCGGAGTCGATTCCCACAGGGCGAACAACCTTCGACGCAGGCTTGCTGCGCCACTCCGCGTAACGCCAAGCCCTCGCCAACGCCAGTGCGGCACGCTCCGGCCCCGGGTAGGAAGGCACCGAACCGCGGGTCGGGTTACCGACTTCGTCACGAACCGCCAGGACGTCCGGCACACCCTCGGCCGCGAGGAACGTCGTGAGAATCGGCTTGTCCGACCCGGCCACCGCGTCTTTGAGCGCTTTCGCGAACGGCTCGACCGGTATGGCAACGGGGGGAACGAAGACGGCGATGACGGCATCGACGTCGAACGACGCCAACGCGTCGCGCACGGCCGTGGCGAACAGTTCCGGGCTCGCCTGTGCGCCGAGGTCGACGGGGTCGCTGACTTGCAAACCTTCACTGCGGGCGGCGTCCGCAGCAAGGACACCGAGCGCGGTCGAGTTGCCGATGACGGCAAGCCGTGGACCGGCCGGCAACGGCTGATATCCGAAGAGCAGCGCACAGTCGAACAACTGTGAGATGGAGCCGACCTGGATGACGCCGGCCTGTTCGAAGAGGGCGCGGACGATCGAATCGTCGATCTCGACTCCGGTGGCCGCAAGCACTGGCGGAACCGCGTGCCGACCGCTCTTGACCGCGACGATCGGCTTCTTCCGCGCAACTCGACGGGCGATGCGGGAGAACTTTCGGGGGTTGCCGAAGCTCTCCAGGTAGAGAAGTACCACTTCGGTGGACTGGTCGGAATCCCAGTACTGCAGAAGGTCGTTGCCCGAGACATCCGCACGGTTACCGGCGGAAACGAAGGCGGACAATCCGATTCGGCTGCGCGCGGCTTCGTCGAGAATGGCGATGCCGAGCGCGCCGGACTGACAGAAGAAGCCCACGTTGCCTGCCACCGGCAAAACCGGCGCGAGCGTCGCATTCAACGAAATCGCCGGGTCGTTGTTCGCGACGCCCAGCGCATTCGGGCCGATGAGCCGCATTCCGTGGGCGCGGGCCGCGTGAACGAGTTTGCGTTCGGACGAGCGCCCGTCCGGACCACTCTCACTGAAGCCGGACGAGACGACCACCAGCGCTTTGACGCCCTTGTCGAGGCAGTCGTCGAGTACCGAATTGATCGATTCCGCAGGAACCGCCACGACAGCCAGGTCGACGTCGTCGGGGATGTCGCGAACCGTCGGGTACGCCCGCACCCCGTGCACCGACCGATGCTCGGCATTGACGGGGTAAACAGGTCCGGTGAATCCGCCGCGCAGCAGGTTGGTCAACACCGCGTTGCCCACCTTGGCAGGGTCCGCCGATGCGCCGATCACGGCCACCGATCGTGGGCTGAGTACGTTACCCATGCTGCGTGCTTCGGCTGCCCGCTCCCGCGAATTACGTACCGAAACAAGCGCTTCCGTCGGGTCGATCGCAAATTCGAGTCGCAGTACGCCGCCGTCGAACGAGCGACTCACCTGGTACCCGGCCTCACGGAAGACCGTCACCATGTTGCGGTTCTCGGAGAGGACTTCGGCGACGAACATCGTCAGACCGTTCTCGGCCGCTGCTGCAGCCAGGTATTCGAGCAGGATCGGTCCGAGGCCGCGCCCCTGGTGTGCGTCGGCGACGACAAAGGCGACCTCGGCAGACTTGCCGTCCCCTACGTCGAGGAGTCGCTCGTATCGTCCCACCGCGATGATCTCGTCGCCGAGCATCATCACGAACGCGACGCGATTGTGGTGGTCGACGGTCGTGAAATTCTTGACGTCGCGCGCCGACATCGTGGGGTACGGGCCGAAGTACCGCAGGTAACGCGTGCGCTCGGAGAGTTTGCCGTGGAATTCGACGAGCTTGTCCGCATCCTCGGGAACGATGGGTCGCAGCGCCACAGCACCTCCGTCGGAGGCGAGGACGTCGACTACCCACGAATGCGGATAGGTGTGGGCGGGATCGGTCGCGGGAACCTCACCGCTCGTTCCGGCTCCGGCTGCTTCGGTATCGGACTGTTCAGTCACGGGGATCCTCCGGGTCGAGTCCGAGTAGCGGGAACGAAGCGCGGCGCGTCGCGATGATCGCCGAGTCGATGCGGGTGAGCGCACGGTCCACCGAGGCGACGCCTGTCTCCGGTGTACCACCCGGGCCGTCCCACGGCGTGTAAGCGACATTGCCGCCGTCACCCATGGTCGGCGGGAGGTCGACGCTCGGCGCACGAAGTTTCGTCGAGTCCTTCCAGTCTTCGGGGACAGCTGTGTCGACGTCGATCTCGCGATCGAGCGCGGCCGCGATCAGGTGGGTCCAGGCTCTCGGCACGACACGAACCAGTCCGTATCCCCCGCCGCCGACCGCCAGCCACCGTCCCTCGGAGTAGCGGTCGGCGAGGTCGCGCATCGCCAGGAACGCGGCACGCTGACCGTCGACGGTGAGGGCGAGGTCCGCGAGCGGGTCCTCGCGATGCGAATCCACCCCGCACTGGCTGATGATGATCTGCGGGCGGAAGGCTGCAATGGCACCCGGGACGACGGCGTGAAAAGCGCGCAGCCACAACGCGTCGACGGTCCCGGGCAGGACCGGGATGTTCACCGCTGTACCTTCGGCCGCGCCGTCGCCGACTTCGCTCGACCACCCGGTGTTGGGCCACAACGTTGCCGGATGCTGGTGCAGCGAGACCGTGAGTACTCGGGGGTCCCCGAGGAACGCATGTTGCACACCGTCTCCGTGGTGAGCGTCGACGTCGATGTAGGCGATGCGGTCGTAACCGTTGTCGAGCAGCCACGAAATCGCCACAGCCGCATCGTTGTAGACGCAGAATCCCGAAGCCCAATCGGCCATCGCATGGTGCATGCCGCCGCCGATGCTGACCGCGCGGCGCGTACGTCCCGAAGCGATTTCCTGCGCTGCGGCCAACGATCCGCCGGCAAGGATCGCACTCGCTTCGTGCATGTGCGGGAACACGGGGTTGTCCTCGGTACCCAACCCGTGGGGAACATCCTGGCCGCTCACACCGTTGTTCGCAGAGTTACCCGCGTCTTTGACCGCTGCAAGATATGCCGGTGTGTGGATTCGGAGGAGGTCGGCATCGGACGCGGCGCTCGGTTCGAGAAACTCGATGCCCTCGAGAAGTCCGAGGCTTCGCGAGAGCGCCATCGTGAGATCCAGACGGGTGGGATTCATCGGGTGATCGGCGCTCCACCGATAGCTCAGGTACTCCGGACTCCACACCACGACTCGATTCGCTCGAGACGCCGCGGGGTCCCCGTCAGATCTGATCGACGCGGTCATGGGATCACGCTACTTCCTTCTCGTTTCGTGCCGCACACCACACTCGTGGCCCGCTAAGGAGACCGAGATCGAGTGACACGAATCCATTTCGGGCATGCGCTGGACTCGCCGCAGTGGAGGCGGCACCGGAACCACGAACTGAACGGTAGAATGATCAACTGACGAAGGGGTTGAGTGTGAAGGATCTAGTCGACACCACGGAGATGTATCTCCGGACGATCTACGACTTGGAAGAAGAGGGCGTAGTCCCACTCCGGGCGCGGATCGCCGAACGGCTCGAACAGAGCGGACCCACCGTCAGCCAGACAGTTGCGCGTATGGAGCGCGACGGCTTGCTGATGGTCGCCGGCGATCGACATCTGGAACTCACCGACAAGGGTCGCGATCTCGCGATCTCTGTCATGCGTAAGCACCGGCTGGCAGAGCGCCTGCTGGTGGACGTCATCGGTCTCAAATGGGAAGACGTACATGCCGAGGCATGCCGTTGGGAGCACGTGATGAGCGAGGAGGTCGAGCGTCGGCTCGTCGTCGTTCTGAACAACCCCACGACGTCGCCCTACGGCAACCCGATTCCGGGGTTGGACCAGTTGGGACTCGACGGCCCGGTTGCCACCACCGAAACATTGGTGCGCCTGACCGATATTCCGCACGGCGCACAGACAGCTGTGGTCGTTCGGCGACTCGCCGAGCACGTGCAGTCCGATCCCGAAGTGATCGCGCAGCTGCGTGACGCCGGCGTCGTTCCCGACGCCAGGGTGACGGTCGAAACCCGTCCGGGCTCGGTGACCATCATCGTGCCGGGTCACAGCGGATTCGACCTGTCCGAGGAAATGGCTCACGCCGTTCAGGTCAAGCAGGTCTGAGGAAGTAGTAGATGAAACTCCTGGTCACCGGCGGCGCCGGTTACGTCGGCAGTGTGTGCAGCACTGTGTTGCTCGAGCGTGGGCACGAAGTCGTCGTCATCGACGACCTCTCCACCGGAAATGTCGACGCGGTGCCTGCCGGTGCCGAGTTCATCGAAGGGGACGTGGGGGCTCTGGCTGCCGAGATCCTCGGTAGTGCGGGTTCACCGGTTTTCGACGGCGTACTTCACTTCGCGGCGCAGTCGCTGGTCGGCGAATCGGTGCTGCACCCCGAAAAGTACTGGCGCGGAAACGTCGTCACGACCATCGAGTTGCTCGAGGCGATCCGTATCTCAGGTACTCCCCGCCTCGTGTTCTCCTCCACCGCCGCAACGTACGGCGAACCGGAGCAGTCCCCGATCGTGGAGACCGCTCCGACCCGCCCTACCAATCCGTACGGCGCGACAAAGCTCGCGATCGATCATGCGATCACCTCGTACTCGATCGCTCACGGCCTCGGCGCGACCAGCTTGCGCTACTTCAACGTCGCGGGCGCATACAAGTCCGCCGGCGAGAACCGAGTGATCGAAACCCACCTGATTCCGCTCGTCCTGCAGGTCGCGCTCGAGCAGCGAGACAAGATCTCGGTCTTCGGAACCGACTGGCCCACGCCGGACGGAACCGCAGTACGCGACTACATCCACGTGCTGGACCTTGCCGAAGCGCATCTCCTGGCTCTCGAATCCTCGATTCCCGGCGAGCACCGCATCTACAACCTCGGAAGCGGTGCGGGCTTCAGCGTGCGCGAGGTGATCGCTGCCTGTGCGCGGGTCACCGGCCTGCCGATCAACGTCGAAGACGCGTCACGACGCCTGGGTGATCCGGCCGTACTGATCGCGTCGAGCGACAAGGCGATTGCCGAGTTGGGTTGGACGCCCACGCGTACCGATCTCGATGTCATCGTCGCCGATGCATGGCAGTTCCTCCAGGATCTGGGCGACCGTTCGCACGCAGCTCGCTAGACTCCACTCGGCAGTGCCGGCGGTAAGCCGCCGATTCCGAGCGATTCCCCGATGGACAATCCGACGGCCGCGAGGTCTCGGATCCCGTCGGGGCGCACGCCGGATTGAAGGGATAAATCCAGCAATCCGGCCAAGGTGTGTTCCGAATCGGCCGAAAGTGCGGCCGACAGTGCAACACCTGCCAGAGGACCGTCTCCGCGCACGTATGCGAAGAACCCGAGAAGTGTTGCCGGCCAGGCTCGTTCGGGAGAAGGCACTTCATGAGTGAGTACGAGCCACAATTGCTCGGCGGCTGCCGCAACTGACGTGATCGCCAATCCCAGCACCACGTCACGCACGTGAACATCCGTCAATGCGACCACCAGATCTGCGCATTCCTGCGGGTCCGGGTAAGAGCCTGCCTCCGCACGGCGGACATGTTCCAACACCAGGTCGACCCGGCGCTGGACTGCGGCATCACCGCCTGATCCCCCGCCGTACGCACTCGATTCTCTTCCGCCGGCGATCAGTCGCGCAATCGTCTCGTGATTGCGGCCGGCACCGTGTACCCAGTGGACCAGTTCCTCACGCGAACTGCGAATGACCCTCCCTCCCAACACCTGCGCCGCCGCGACCGGCGAGGATGCCGGGTCAGGCACGGTGCCACGGTGAATCGAACGCATGACGCTCGCCCATGGTCGACCGGATTCTATTGCGGCCGTGCATAATACGTCGGCCAGCTCGACACAGGTTCCGGCGAGCATGTCTTCGAATACCTCGGCCAGCTCGATGGTTTCGTCGAGAAGAGTTTCACCGATCGAGCAATCGGTGATCACCACGAGGACGACTGCGCGCGCGCCCTCCCCGTCGCACACGGCGGCGAACTGCCGCAGCGCCGCACTCATCTGCCGCGCAGGCTTCCCCCCGGCGCTGGGAAAGTAGTCGTGTCGCATCACCGGGCCGAGCGTCGATGCGGAGCTGCCCATCAGCGACAGCGCAACAACAGAGTTGGACGGATGAAATCCCAGGAGTGCGGGTATTGCCGCGATCAATTCCCCTGGATCGGAGACGCGTTCGACGCGTCCGAGAAGGGCGGCAAGATCGTCGTCGGAGAATTCGAATTCTCCCGGAAGAGGTGATGTTGTCATGCACAGACCGTCGCTGATCACCCCGACCCGGCGCTCTGCTCGACCAGGGAAAACAGCTGCCTCGAAGTTATCTGTGGATTACCGCTTTTGTTGGGGACCGAGTACCGCGCCGCACCGAACAGTTCCGCTCCTTGTCGGACCTGTGTGCTGCGAAATCACTTACCTGCTTTGACCTTCTGTACCGCTGCCGTGAACGCTTGATCCAACGGTGCCGTCGACGGTGTCGCAGAACCGAACGTCATCAGTGTTGTCGCCACCCGTACGTCGCCGACCTGCGCGACCAAGGTCAGCATCGTCTGATCGCCGGCTGCGGCCTTGGGGGAAACGACTGTGCGGCGAAGTGACATCGTCTTGTCGGCATCGATCGGCGAGGGCGGAAGAATTTCCGTAGTCACAGTTGTGGTGACACCATTCGCTGTAACTGTCATGGACGGGCACTGCCGAGTTTGCGCTTCCAACTCGCCCAGTGGTGCGTCGACCTTCGTGAGTTCGACCGAAATGGTCGCCCTCGTCGCGTTGTCGGTCCCGACCGCCATCACGGTCCCGTTCGGGCCGTAGTCCTGTTCCGGTGGCTCACATTCGGATGGATCGACGGTGGCACCGCGCGGGACGCCGACAAGATCCGGCGCTGCCATCGGAACGGCCTGCGGCGGCAGCACGACGGCATCGAACGGTGTGGGAAATTCCGCCGGAGTGAGAAGCAATTCCGACAGCGATGCCGCTGTTTTCGGAGTAGAAGATTTGGGGGCCGATGTCTTGGGCGCGGCCGTCGTACTCGGCCCCTCGGAGCCGCTGTCGGTCGCACCGGCTGTTGCGGGCGCGGAGTCCGGGACGGGTGCACCTTGAACCGATCCGGAGCAGCCCGCGAGCAGTGCGGCGGCGGCCACGGCCGCAAACGAACATGCTGCCACTCGCCTGAACGATCGTGGACACACTCGCATGTAAGCCTCCGCACTCGACCTCGACCGATCCGGACAATCGACCGGTCCATTTCGGACAAATCGGCCGCGCCGACCTTGTGTTCCACTCTGCCATGCCCGAAGCCGCGCACCGGACATCTGCCGAACGCCCAGGCCAAGTGTCGAAAGATACGGCTCAGCTTCGCTCTCGGCGAACGCCCGTCTCGTCGGATCGGGAATGATCGGTCACCGACTCGGTGTTCTTACCGATGAACGTCTGATCCAGTGCTGTCGGGCACCTGACTCCGATGCTGTCGAGCGTGCGCCGATAGTGGACACTTGAGATCAAGACCGAAGAGCGAAGGGGACTGCGATGGACGAACAGTCGAGGATGTACGAGCTGGAATTCCCGGCGCCCCAACTGGCGGCTGCCGACGGCCAGGGACCGATCCTGATTCACGGACTCGAGGGTTACTCCGACGCAGGCCATGCCGTGAAATTGGCAACAACTCATCTGCGGGAAAGCCTGGAAACCGAACTTGTCGCGTCGTTTGCTGTCGACGAGCTGATCGACTACCGCTCGCGTCGACCGACGATGACTTTCAAGGCCGATCATTTCTCCGACTACGACGCACCGGCCCTCAATCTGTACGCATTGCGCGATACGACCGGCACGCCGTTTCTGCTGCTCGCCGGCATGGAACCGGACCTCAAGTGGGAGCGCTTCACCACGGCCGTTCGCTTGCTGTCCGAACAGCTCGGCGTACGTCGAACCATTGGCCTCAATGCCATTCCGATGGCGATTCCCCACACCCGGCCGCTGGGCGTGACAGCACATTCGACCAACAAGGACCTCATCCAGGACCATCAGCGCTGGTCCGGTGAACTGCAGGTTCCAGGTAGTGCGTCGTCCCTGCTCGAGCTTCGTATGTCTCAGCACGGCCACGAGGCGATGGGCTTTTCGGTTCACGTGCCCCACTACCTCGCGCAGACCGACTACCCGGGCGCAGCAGAGACTTTGCTCGAAAACGTTTCCGAGGTTTCGGATCTGGAACTTCCCCTGGCGGCTTTGGGTGAGGCCGCGGCACGCGTTCGGGAACAGGTTAACGAGCACATAGCCGGGAACGAAGAAGTTCAGACTGTAGTCCACGCTTTGGAGCGGCAATACGACACTTTTGTCGCCGCTCAGGAACAACAGTCGTCACTTCTGGCCGGCGAAGCCGACCTGCCCAGCGGCGACGAGATCGGCGCAGAGTTCGAAAAGTTCCTGGCCGAACAGGCCGGAAACGACGATTTCGGCTCAGCTGGAGACGCCGATCGGGGCGACAACTGACCAAAACGTGACGGGTGGAGCGCATAATTCGACATTGTGCGCATTCCGCAACCCCTCCGTTACCTGGGCTGTTGTTCAGGACACATCCGTCGGATAGCCTCGAACTCTGTGGGATTTTCGTTGACGGCTCAACAACTGGAGCAGACAGTCAACGTGGTTTCACGCTGAGCCAGGAGGCGACATGAGCAGACCACGGAACCGTCAGCTCCGACCGGTCCCCGACGAGGAACCGCGGATGATGTTCCGGACCATTCACGGTTACCGACGCGCATTTCGGATAGCCGGAGAGGGCCCGGCAGTACTGCTCCTGCACGGAATCGGCGACAACTCCTCGACGTGGACCGAGATCATTCCCCACCTCGCCAAGAAGTACACCGTAATCGCGCCTGACCTGTTGGGTCACGGCCGCTCCGACAAGCCGCGCGCCGACTATTCGGTAGCCGCGTACGCCAACGGGATGCGTGATCTTCTGTCGACGCTCGGTATCGAGCACGTCACCGTCATCGGGCATTCGCTCGGTGGCGGCGTAGCGATGCAGTTCTCGTACCAGTTCCCGCACATGGTCGATCGCCTCGTGTTGGTGTCGGCCGGTGGTGTCACCAAGGATGTTCACCCGCTGCTGCGGCTCATGTCGGTTCCGGTGGTCAACGAGGTCGTCAAACTGCTTCGGATTCCCGGTGCTATGCCGCTCGTCCGGATGGCCGGAAACCTTGCCGGTGTCGTCCACGGTTCGAATCTGCGCCCCGGCACCATGCTGCACGACACTCCGGACCTGATTCGAGTGCTCGCTGATCTCCCCGACCCCACTGCCTACGAGGCCTATCTTCGTACTCTGCGGGCAGTCGTGGACTGGCGCGGACAGGTCGTCACGATGCTCGACCGCTGTTACCTGACCGAGAATCTGCCGGTTCAACTGATCTGGGGCGACGACGACTCCGTCATTCCCGTCTCCCACGCTCACCTCGCGCACGCGGCGATGCCGAACTCACGTCTCGAAATCTTCCGTGGCTCGGGACACTTCCCGTTCCGCGACGATCCGATGCGTTTCCTGCAGATCGTCGAAGATTTCCTTTCCAGCACAGCGCCGCTCGTTTTCGACGAGGCCCGCTGGCGTCACATGCTGATCTCCGGTGTCGGCGAGAACACCATCACCGGAACGTCGTCCACCCGCATGGCAGTGCTCGACGCCATGGGCTCGGACGAGCGAAGCGCAACCTGATCCGCGGTTGCGGCTAGCCTGTACGAGTGCTGCTGACGGAACTTCTCCCCGACAACGCGGATCCTGATTCCGTTTTCGACGCTTTCTCCTCGTGGACCCTCGAACGAGGTTTGACGCTCTATCCTGCCCAGGAAGAGGCCGTCATGGAGTTGGTCTCGGGTGCAAACGTGATCCTCGCGACGCCGACCGGGTCCGGCAAGTCGATGGTGGCGATCGGCGCGCATTTCTACGCGATGTCGCTCGGCAAGCGTACGTATTACACGGCGCCGATCAAGGCGCTGGTGAGCGAGAAGTTCTTTGCGCTCTGTGAGGTCTTCGGTGCCGAGAACGTCGGCATGATGACCGGCGACGCCGCCGTGAACTCGTCGGCGCCGATCATTTGTGCGACGGCCGAGATCGTCGCGAATCTTGCACTGCGCGAGGGCCCGAACTCCGATATCGGCCAGGTCGTGATGGACGAGTTCCACTTCTACTCCGAACCCGATCGCGGTTGGGCGTGGCAGGTTCCGCTCATCGAGTTGCCGCACGCGCAGTTCCTGTTGATGTCGGCAACTCTCGGCGAGGTCGACTTCTTCTCCGAGGATCTGACGCGCCGTACCGGCAAGCCCACCACGGTCGTCTCCGGTACGGAACGCCCCGTGCCCCTGATGTTCTCGTACGCGACCACACCGGTCGGCGAAACCATCGAAGATCTGGTCACCACCAACCAGTCCCCCGTCTACATCGTGCATTTCACGCAGGCCGCCGCGCTCGAACGCGCCCAGGCACTGACGAGCGTCAACTTCTGTTCCAAGGAAGAGAAGGAAGCGATCGCCGAGGCGCTGGGTGGTTTCCGCTTCACCACCGGTTTCGGAAAGACACTCTCCCGCCTGGTCCGGCACGGCATCGGCGTTCACCATGCCGGCATGTTGCCCAAGTATCGACGGCTCATCGAAGTCCTCGCGCAGGACGGACTGCTCAAGGTCATCTGCGGTACCGACACCCTCGGCGTCGGCATCAACGTCCCGATCCGCACGGTCCTGCTCACCGGCCTGGCCAAATACGACGGCGTCCGCACCCGCCATCTGAAAGCCCGCGAATTCCATCAGATCGCCGGCCGTGCGGGTCGCGCGGGCTACGACACCATGGGCACCGTCGTCGTCCAGGCACCCGAACACGAGGTGGAGAATCTACGGGCCGTCGCCAAGGCCGGCGACGATCCGAAGAAGATCAAGAAGATTCAACGCAAGAAGGCTCCCGAGGGGTTTGTGTCCTGGAGCGAGGCGACGTTCGACCGATTGGTCGCGGCATCGCCGGAGCCGTTGGTGTCGCGATTCTCGGTCAGCAACTCGATGTTGCTCAATGTCATTGCCCGACCGGGCAACTGCTTCGACGCGATGCGACATCTGTTGGAGGACAACCACGAATCGCGTCCGGCGCAACGCAAGCACATCCTCAAAGCGATCTCGCTGTATCGCGGATTGCTCAGTGCCGGCATCGTGGAACGCCTCGACGAACCCGACGAGTACGGCCGGATGGCTCGGTTGACCATGGACTTGCAGCGCGACTTCGCGCTCAACCAGCCGCTCTCACCATTCGCTTTGGCGGCATTCGAGCTTCTCGACGTCGAATCCGACAGTTACGCACTCGATGTCGTCTCGATCATCGAGTCGACGCTCGACGATCCGCGTCAGGTTCTGATGGCGCAGCAGCATTTCGCCCGCGGCGAAGCGGTGGCACAGATGAAGGCCGACGGCATCGAGTACGAGGAGCGCATGGAACTCCTCGAAGAGGTGACCTGGCCGAAACCGTTGTCGGACTTGCTGTTCCCGGCTTTCGAGATGTACCGCGGTGGCCATCCGTGGATCACCGAGTTCGCCCTCTCGCCCAAGTCCGTGGTTCGCGACATGATCGAACGCGCCATGACGTTCGCGGAGTTGATCAGCCATTACGGACTCACCCGGTCCGAGGGTCTCGTCCTGCGCTACCTCGCCGACGCCTACCGCGCGCTGCGACAGACCGTCCCGACGGAAGCGCGCACCGAGGAACTCGAAGACATCATCGAGTGGTTGGGCGAGCTGATCCGCCAGGTCGACTCGAGCCTGCTCGACGAATGGGAGTCACTCACCGACCCCGGAGCCGAGGCAGACACGGAAGAGGTTGCGTTCGGCGCCGACATTCCCCGTCCCATCTCGGCGAACCCACGCGCATTCCGCGTCATGGTGCGCAATGCGATGTTCCGACGCATCGACCTCGCGTCGCGTCGGCAGTGGAACGAGCTCGAAAACCTCGAAGACGGTATCGACGCCGCCGAGTGGGAAGAGCAACTACTTCCGTACTTCGAGGAGTACGCAACTATCGGAACCGGGCCGTCAGCGCGCGGGCCCGCGCTCTTCCAGGTCACTGAAGAAGGCGAGTTCTGGCGGGTGCGGCAGGTGCTCGAGGATCCGGAAGGTGATCACGGCTGGGCGCTGCTCGCCGTTGTCGACATCCCCGAATCTGATGCTGCGGGCGAAATTGTGTTCGACGAGCTCAGCGTCGTAGAAGGCTAGCGCCTGTGCGCCTTTTCGGTAGTCGGCGCTACCAAAAAGGCGCACAGGGGCGTCAGCCCCTCTTTGCTTTTCGCGGCTGGTTGCGACGGGCTGCGTGCTTTTCCTTGATCCGAACGTTCTCGGCCCGCACGTCGGCCTGAACAGCGCGTTCCTTCTCGAGCCACTCGGGCTTCTCTTCGAGGAGAGCGGCGATCTGATCCGTGGTGAGTGCTTCTTCGACGCCACCGCGAGCGAGGCCGGCGATCGAAATGCCCAGCTTGGCGGCGATGACCGGGCGCGGGTGTGGTCCGGTGCGTCGCAGCTCCAGCAGCCACTCCGGCGGATCGGTCTGCAGAGCGGTCAGCTCGTCACGAGTCACGTCGCCTTCCTGGAACTGCGCAGGTGTTGCTTCCAGGTACACACCCAGCTTCTTGGCAGCCGTCGTCGGCTTCATCGTCTGGGGAGTTTTGTTCGACGTCATGCAACAAGAGTAACCAGCCGATACGGGTGCTTTTACCAAGGCGGTAGCCTTGCCTGGTGACAGACGCGGATAGTCAGGCAATTTTTCGACTCGCGTACGCCCCGGGGGTGACGCCCACCAAGTGGGTCCGGGTGTGGCACGAGCGACTCCCCGAGGTGCGTCTGGAGCTTGTTCAGTTCCCCGTTCTCGAACTCGAAGCGGCGCTTCGCGCAGGTGAAGCAGATGCAGGTTTGGTTCGCTTGCCGATCGACCGGACCGGTATCAGCGCGATCTCCCTGTACGCGGAAACCCCAGTGGTGGTGGTACCGAAAGATCACGTATTCACCGCTGTCGAACAAATCTCCGTCGACGACTTGGCAGACGAAATAGTGCTCGATCCGCTCGACGACAGACTCGACTGGCCGACACGTCCAGGCAAGGCCGCCGCCGAAAGACCCGCGAGTATCGCCGATGCCATCGAATTGGTAGCCGCGGGCGTCGGCGTAGTCGTTGTTCCCCATTCGCTGGCGCGGTTCCACCATCGCAAGGACCTGACCTTCCGTCCGGTGGACGGTGCACCCGAAGCTCCTGTGGCTTTGGCATGGTTGGAGTCCAAGACCACAGATCTGGTGGAGGAACTGATCGGCATCGTGCGGGGGCGCACGGCACAGAGTTCCCGCGGCCGGAACGGTGAGCCGGCCGAAAAGATCAAGGGCTCTGTCAAAGCAAAGATCGCGGCCCGCGAGCGTCGCGCAGAAGCTGCGAAGAACGGTCAGAAAGCAAAGGGCGCCGGCACCGCAAAGAACATTTCCGGCCGCAACGCCGGTTCCGGAAAAGCCAAGGCCGGTGGCAAATCGGGCAGCGGCAAGTCCGGCGGGACCAAGAGTTCGGGTGGCCGGTTCTCCGGAAAGCAGAAGGGCCGTTAGGGCTTTCACACAACCCCCTCGACCGCGAGGACGATGACGCACCCTTCGAGGTCGGGTCATCTGGCATGCTCTATCCTCGATTCACTGTGATCTCGCAGATGAATTCGGGGGGATTCGTTCATGGGTGTGGATACTTTTTCAGCTGATCCAGCCGAATTGGCAAGTGCTGCGGAGGGGCTGACGGCACCTGCCGAGGAACTCGGTGGATTCTCGGCTTCGGAGGCCGCTACCGCCGCATCGGCCGGAGCCGCCGGGTCGGCGTTCGCTGCAGCCATAGCCGACAACGTCGTCACCGTCGACGAACTCGGCCGCGCAATCGGAGCGGGGATCACTGCTACCCGCACGAAACTGGAAAACTCCGCACGAGAGTTCGCCCGGGTCGACATCGCCAACGGCGCACGGATCGAGGATTCGGGAGACGTGCGATGACACTGTCGATCTCGCAGATCCGATCCTGGAATCTGGACGCCCTCGACAACTATGCCGGCTCCCTGGGCCGCGGGCATGACGTATTCGACAGCAACGTCGACATCGCGCACCGAATCATGGACACCGCAACCAGCAATTGGAGCGGCAGCGCGGCGACCGCAGCGTGGGATTCGGCAACGCAGCAGCATGCCTTCGGGCAAGACGCCGTCGCGATAGTCGGAGACGCCGGGCGCTGTGTCGCAGCGCAATCGGCAAACCTCCGGTACGCCCGCGAAACACTGGTCAGCCGCGTCGACGACGCGAGCGCCGACGGTTTCACCGTCTCTGACGACGGTTCCATCACCGCGACGCCCGCAACTCTGGCGAGCACGGATCCGCGCAAGGTAGAAGCCCGCCTCGAATATCACTCGTGGCGCATCGGCACGGCACTCACGGACGTCGACGAGACCGACGCGAGCGCCGCCAGAATCCTCACGGAGATCACCGCCGCAGGCACCTCGCTCATCGACCGCAAGGCCGATTTCGGGATCCCCGATGCAGCGTCGACCACTCCTTCACATCACGTTCGGTTCGATGGTCAGGGAGCCCACGACTCCGACATTCTCGCGCAGTCCCCAGGCGCAACACCCGAGAGCGAGGCGGCCAAGCAACGGTTGATCGCCGCGACGACTTTCAGTCCGGAACAACAAGCGCAACTTGCTGCCGGCGGGCCCGTGGTCGTGGACCCAGAACAACTCGCCTACCTACGTGAGTTCTACGCCGATACCGACCTCGACGAGCTGAAGGATATCGGTGCAGGAGCCGAAGGATTCCGCACGGTCAACTTCCCCGATGCGAATGTCCCCGCCGACGCGCGAATCACCAGCGCTCTCGCCTCGGGCATGTTCATCGTCTCCAATCCGAACGTCACCGACGGCAACGGCAACATCGGCAACGGGGGCAGCCTCGACAACCTTCCGCCAGACGTCCGCAAAATCTTCAGCGACCCCGCGTACAGCTCGCAACTCCAACCCGGCGGGTACTCCACCACCGTGAACGTCAACCATTTCGACGATTCGAATGCCCTCACGGACATACTTCGAAATGCAGACCCGGCGACACAATCCGGCAGCGCTTTGAGTTCTGCACTGCTCGATCGCAGCGCAGATCTCGCCCCTCTCCAATCGCAAACTTCATCGAGCGCCCCGATGCGATTGGTCTTCGGCGACGACGACCAGCCCGTCAGCAACGATGAGCTCGACTCCAGCCTCACCAAAGCCCTCGACGTTGCCACTCGGGACATACCTTCGAACGCCGACTTCCTCACCACCCCCGCTCATCAGGACGACGTGGTGAATCTGTTCACCCGCGAATGGAACGATGACGGACGAGCCGTCAGCGGCCTCACCGATTGGATCGGACCCGACGCCACCAACTCCAACCCAGCTGTTGCCGAACGGGCCGGCGCCTCTGCCCTTGCACTCGCCCACAATCTCGCCGACAACAAAGGTGCCTACCTCGACATCGCCGGCCTGGACAACAGATCCGTCGGAGAAGTGAATCCCGCGTTGACGCAATCCATCGGTTCCGCGGTGACCCCGTACATCGGGAATCTCGTCGGATTGGAACCCGATCAAACCGGTACCCTCGGTTTCGAAAATCTCGATGCCTACGACGACAGATTCGCCAATGCAAAATCGGTGATCGCGATCATCGACAGCGACCCCCACGCAGCCGCAAGTTTCAATGCGAACATGCTCGGAGCCGCGGGCCAACTCCAAGGGACCTTCGTCGAAACCAGTATGAGCGGAGACATCGCCGCGGGTTCTTCGCAATATGCAATATATGCGGGACGCGTCCAGGCACTGATGGACGGTGCTCTCGAGGAAGAAGCCCTCAACCGAACCGGTGACGCTGCGGCGGCGCAACAGGACATCATCAGCAGACGTGGGAAAACATACGACGAACTCGGTTGGCTGATTTCCGGCGGTGCCGCCATGATCCCAGGCTTCGGACCACCCACCAGCGTTGCATTCAGCATGCTGGGAGTCGAACTCAAAGATCACGTCCTGGGCTCCCCGGTCGAAGTTCCTCCGGCACAACTCAACTTCACAGACCAGAGTTCGGCTTCGACGACCCTTCTCGATTACCGATTGGTTCAGGCACTCGACAACGCCTACGGAAGAGAAGACTTCGAGCAACTGAACGGTTTTCGAGTCAATGGCGATCCGAGCGAATCCCTCAGACCAGTCGATCTGGAGACCCTGGGTCTAAACGGCAAATTCGACAGTACGCTGCAGGACTATTTGACATTTCGGGGATTCAATCGCGATACGTTCATGACCAACATGAGAGACGGACTCGACGATGTCGGATAGATTTCCTGCGTTTACAAGGCGAAACCACCGCGCCGCAACCGCTCTTGCACTGGCATTCAGCATGGGATCATGTATCGCGGGTTGCGCGGCACCCAACTCAACCGAAAACATCAGCGCCACAACCACGCCCGCCGCGTCAAACGTCTATGTACTACCGAGCTACATGACCGACTATCACAACCAATGGCTCGCAGACCCCGGCATCGACCTCTTCAGCGAAGAGGCCACCATAATCCGAGCATTCATAGAATCCGACTACATCGTTGACAGTAGTGGCGATCGCAGCGACGCCTACCACGGGTTCTCGAGAATCACTGCGAACACTCGTGGAACGGTCTCGAGCGATCGCCGCTACGGAGAACCCGCAGACACACCACCACGCGTCTACCGAGGTACCAGCATCAACCGGATCTTGAGTATTCAAACAATTCCCGCCGGATACCCTGGCGATTCGACCGTCGTCGCTTACGCCTGCTCCGACGCCTACGATACCGATTACGACGGCCGCAAACCGGATTCGTCGCGACTCCCGAGCAGTAGTTACGAGATCTGGATGCACAACACCGCTTCTACGGCTACCCCCTACCCTCGATTCGAAGGGACCCGGAATGCACCGGAAGGGGACGTCTTCGGCGGCTGGATCGTCGACAAATTCACCAGCTCCACCAGCGACCGTGTGCAACAGGAGACTTGCTCTGACTGGTTCAAATCGCGTCACGACGGGAATCGACTCCGGATGAGCACCGACTTCACCTCACCCCTCGTCCTCCCCAACTACCCCGGCTGGCCGGAAGGTGCGGCCCGGTAGGGGCCAGGGCAACGGTGCCGCGCCCAAATCTGACCAAGTCAGGACCTCAGCGGCGCTGCGGGACGCATGATGGAGTGATGACGGTTGAAAATTCCCACGCCATGGACGAACTTGTAGCAGCGCTCCCCGAGGGAGCCGTCCTGCTGGATCCGGACGTGACCGCGGGCTACCGCCAGGACTGGGCCGCCGACCCGGCCGCGGGCCACCCCGCTGCCGTGGTTCGCGCAACGTGCACCGAAGACATCCAAACCGTGATGCGATGGGCAACCGCCCACCGCGTTCCGGTGGTTCCCAGAGGCGCAGGCTCGGGCCTGTCCGGTGGATCCAGCGCCGTCGACGGTTGCATCGTGGTCAGCACCGAGCGAATGCGAAAGATCACGATCGACCCGGTCGCCCGGGTGGCGGTTACTCAGCCCGGCTTGATGAACGCCGAGGTCAAGAAAGCCGCCGCAGAGCACGGACTCTGGTACCCACCCGACCCGTCATCCTTCGAAATCTGTTCCATCGGGGGCAATGCAGCTACCAACGCCGGCGGGCTCTGCTGCGTCAAGTACGGAGTTACCACCGACTACGTTCTCGGGCTTCGGGTCGTCCTGGCAGACGGGACAGCGGTCAGCCTCGGTGGCCCACTTCTCAAAGACGTTGCCGGACTCTCACTCACCAAACTGTTCGTGGGCAGTGAGGGCACTCTCGGCATCATCACGGAAATCACGTTGCGTCTGATTCCGGCACAGCCGCCCGCATCGACCGTCGTGGCCTCGTTCGACTCGGTGCAAGAAGCTGCCGACGCAGTCTTGGCGATCACCAGCAACATGCGTCCGGCGATGCTCGAGTTAATGGATCATGCCAGCATCAATGCCGTCGAGGATTCGGTGCGCATGGGTCTGAACCGCAAGGCTCACGCATTGCTGCTCGCGCAGTCCGACGCACCCGGCGCGGCAGGCGTGCTGGAAATCGAGACCATCGTTCAGGCATGCGAAAACAACGGAGCCACCGAGGTATTCGCGACCGACGACCAAGCCGAAGGTGACGCGTTTGCGGCGGCTCGGCGAGCTGTGTTCCCCGCAGTGCTCGCGATGGGGAGTCTGCTTCTCGAAGATGTGGGCGTTCCCATGCGCGCACTCCCCCAGTTGGTGACCGGCGTCGAAGCCATCGCCGACGACCTCGACGTCCTGATCTGCACAGTCGCGCATGCCGGGGACGGAAACACACACCCGCTCATCGTGTTCGACCCCGCTGACCCGGATATGACCGAACGCGCACAGATCGCTTTCGGACGGGTGATGGATCTCGCCATTGCCCTCGGTGGCACGATCACCGGCGAACACGGGGTCGGCCGGCTCAAGCGCGACTGGCTGCCGTCCCAGTTGGGTGAAGACGTCATGGCCCTCAATCGCAAGGTCAAGGATGCCCTCGACCCGCTGGGAATACTCAATCCCGGAGCAGTGATCGCCGCAAAGTAACAACTCCTCGATTCCAAATTCCGGGACGCCGCGGAATCAATTCGCCGCGACTCAGAAGCCCTGTGGTGCAACGACTCGTGAAATCCGCCCAAGGCCCAGGCCTGCACTCCGTCGAACGCGCAAGTTTCTCTGGGCGGACGGGCACGTCCGATATCGCTGTTACCGGCGTCGCGCAGGGGTAGCCCGCCGACGAAACCACGCTGAAACCAACAGTTTTGGTTGCGCCGTGACGAGAGCGGAGCGGACTGTACTTCCACCGGTGGTGTAGTCGCTATGACGCACACCAACACAGTCACCGTGTACACCACTCACAGCGATCGAGGGTTCGCCAGTGCAATCGCTGCCGGAATCAGCGCCAGGACTGATTACGGGCCACACACCGCAGACATGAGTCTGCTAGAGCACCACACCAGCGATCACGGTAGAGCGCTTGTTCTCCTACCATTCGGGGGCGTCGATTGGCAGGTGAAGGAGCTCGCCGCACTCGAGGGATCGATCCTGGTCGGCGATCTCAGTGGCGGCCACTCCATGGTTCGGGGGCTCGCGGCGGGCGCCCACACCGCGCTCAACTCTCGACTACCGTTCGCATCGCTGCTCGATGAGCTGCAGGCCGCTCTCGACACCAATTCCACTCAGACTGCACACGACAAGTCCGCTCTCGTACAACGCATCCGGTTGCGCACCGAAGAAACCGCACGAATCGGCAGTCTCACCGATCGCGAGTTCGAAATCGTGGGACTCCTCCACGGCGGTTCGAATGTCGACTCGATTGCCCGAACCGCCCACATTGCCCCGACCACGGTTCGCGCCCACATCCGAAGCATCTTGCAGAAGCTGGGGGCGCACTCCCAGATAGAGGCCTGCGGGATGCTCCACCGCTCCGGTCACGACGCACGCAGACCACCACTGGAACTTCGGATCGGACGCTTCTAGCAGGAAGTGCCCCAGCCACTCATCGAGACGGGCGCTCATTGAGACGGACGCTCACCCCGATCGAGTTCGACCTTCGCAAAGATCGTCAATTTTGACGATTCGACGACGTCCCCGAACGTCGAACATTAGGTCCACCACGACACCGAAGCCTCGAGTGAACATCGAAAGGTGCATTCAATCAATGGAATACACACGCACAGTGCCGCGCCATCTCGTCCACAGACATGCTGTTGCCGAGGTTTTCTTGACGGACTACCGGCCCGAATCGAACTCGGGGTACCAGGTTGCTGTTCAACTCCCGGTCTCGCACCGGATATTCGACGCATCGAGCGAGCAACACGATCCGCTCGGGGTGGCAGAAGCATTTCGACAGGCAGTGGTGCTTCTCTGCCACACCCGATACGACATTCCACTGCACTACAAGTTCCTCATGGAAACATTCCGCTTCGAGATGTTGGATGCACTCGACGTGCAACCCGTAGCGGAGCCGTTGAGTTTCTCGATGACAGTGGACAACCTCACCCACCGCGACGGAGCGGTCTCGGGCGTCGATGTATCCGGAATCCTCCGAGAAGGCGCTCGGCATGTCGCCAAGTGCAACGCTGTCGCGCGAGGAGTCACCCCCGAGGGATACCGCCGCATTCGGCGGGGACGCGAAGATCACCGCCAAAGCCAACGCATCCTTCCCACCGGAACCGCGGTGGTCGGGTCGGACCGAGTCGGACGCTTAACCGATGGAGATGTGCTCATCAGCACTGATCCTGCTCGGGACACGATGTTCTGCGCTCCAGATCCGCGCAACCACTCCCTTTTCGACCACCCCGTCGACCACATCCCAGGAATGATCCTTTTCGAGGCCGCTCGACAAGCCGTGCGATACCGCATCGGCAACCCAGCAACAAGTATCGCCTCACTCTCGGCGGTCTTTCCAAGGTTCACCGAATGGGAAACGCCGTGCGAGGTGTCAACGACCCCCCTTGACACCTCAGGCCATGTGCACCGCGTTCGGTTCACTCAAGAACGGGAAACCACCGCGGAACTTGAACTTACAGTTGCGAACCAATGATGAGAGAGGGTGAACACGTTCTTTTCGTCGCGGTTCTTCTCGTCGCGTCGTCCACGTCACACGCTCGGAGCTTCCCACTCTCGCGGTGCAAGCGACGCCAGCTGCATGACATGCGCCAACTTGTCCTCGCGGACGATAGTTGGCAACACCAAGTTCCACATCTGACTCAACCGCTCGTACAGGTCGGTTCGGCCCGTCAGCATTTCCGAGAGAATCTGCACTCCGGTGAACGATCCCACGACAAACCGAGCCAACGCGTCGATGTCGGTGCCCGGGACGATATCGCCGGCTTCGGCCGCTTGGGTTGCCACCTGCTTGATAGCCTCGATCCAGTCGAGGTACGGCTGTTCGATGGGACCCTGAATACTGCCGATCTCCATCGTCAAACGCATGCCACCTCGCGCGATGGGCTCGGTCACAAGCTGCCGAGCCATCTCCTGCGAGACGAGCACCAAGGTTTCGACCGCGATGTCGGAATGCGCAGCAACCCGCCGGGTACCCTCCATCGCCATACCGTGCTGGGCAGCGATGACCGCGTGCGCAAGCTCCTCCTTCGACGCGAAATGAAAATACATCGCGCCTTTGGACACACCCCCATGCTGCAAGATCGTGCCCAGACTGGCGGAGTACCCGAACTTCTCGAAGCTCTTCGCAGCACCCAAAATTACGGCCTGGCGCGTGAGGACCGCACGCTCCTGCATGATCAACCCAGCTCTCGTTGCCAACGGAATGTATCTCAACGATACGTCGAAAGGCCCGGCAGCAACGCTCTCGACACGGACACACCGTGACGACTTTGGTACTCGGGGCCACTGGTTTCATCGGCTCGGCGGTGATGAACCAGCTAATTTCCCGGGACGGAAACGTTGCAATCGGTTTCGTTCGCACGGACAACGCAGCCGAACAACTCAGCCGCTACGGTATTGCCGCCGCGATCGGCGATATCAACGACAGCGCTTCTCTACGAGGTGCAATGAGTCAGGCGTCTACCGTCATCTGTTGCGTGTCGTACGTGGGCGACGACGAACAACAGTGCGTTCACGTCAACCAACACGGCATACGGAAGGTTGCGTCGGTCTCCGCCGCCGTCGGCGTCGAACGGCTGCTCTACGTCAGCACCGCGGCCGTCTACGGGCCAGGCCCCTTTCGAGACTTGCCGGTCGACGGCGCACCTCTCAAACCACACTCACCTGCCAGTCGCACGCGCGCTCTCGCCGAGAAGTTCGTACGCGACGCCGGAGGCCTGGTCATCCGGCCCCATCTTGTGTACGGAACCGGTGACAGATGGTTTCTGCCGACTCTGACGCGAATTGTCTCTCGACTCGACTCGATCATCGACGACGGTAATGCGGTCCTGTCAGTAGTCGACGTAGACCTACTCGCGCGATCTATCCACGCACTGTCGACAGAACAGCAATTTCGCTACGGCTCAACACTTCACGTCAACGAACCTGCCCCACGGACAGTCATCGACGTTCTCGAGCACCATGCGCGGGAGACCAACTGGACTCTGCCTCAGAACTCTATCCCCCGCGCCGACGCAGTGAACGCAGCTGCCCAGCTGGGTCTCGACATGCACCAGATAGACATGATCAGCCTCGATCACTGGTTCCGGTCGAGACTGTATTGATCCTGCGGCGTCTCCGGAGCCCAACCTGGAAAATGTCGATCCGACTGGATCAAACAGAATCTGCCCCGGCGACAATCGCGGTGCGATCGAGGCACTTCTTACCCGGCGCAACAGATTTCACCAGCTCAGCCAGCTGGCGGAATCCCTCTGCTCGACCACTCGAAGAGCGGAACACGACGCCGATCGTGCGACCTGGAGCCGGCGACGCGAAGCGCGCCGTCGACAAATCCCCGCGTCGAACCTCCACTGCAACAGCAGATTCCGGGACCAAAGTCACCCCGAGTCCCCCGGCCACACACTGCACGACCGTTGCGAGGGAGGTCGCCCGCGTGTCACCGGCAAGAGGATGAGCGTCCACGGAACGGCACAGATCCAACGTCTGATCACGCAGGCAGTGGCCGTCGTCGAGCAAGAGCAACGGCAGCGCGTCGAGCACGTCCGCCGTGAGATCGACGCGTCCGGCCAAGGAATGATCGTTCGGCACGACCATCACAAAATCCTCTTCGTACACAGGAACTTCCACCAGGCCGGGTGTTCCGGCGGGTAACGCCAACACAGCGACATCGAGCGCTCCCGATCGCAGTGCATCAAGCAAGCGCGCCGTTTGATCCTCGACTATTTGCGGCGCCAACGACGGCAACTTCTCGCGTAGCTCGGGCAGCAACCCCGGAAGGATGTAGGGCGCAACGGTGGGGATCAGCCCGATGCGTAGCGGACCGGTCAGAGAGTCGCCGGAGCCGGCGGCGCTCGCGACAAATCCATCGGCAGCTTCGAGAATCTGCTTGGCCTGACCGAGTAGGCGCTGGCCGTCCGCGGTCACGAGCACGCGTCGGGTACTGCGCTCGATCAGTTTGACTCCCAACCCCGCCTCGAGAGCCGCCAGCGCCTGCGACAGTGTGGGTTGGCTCACACCGGAACGTGCTGCGGCAGTACCGAAGTGCCGATACTCCGCCACCGACACAAAGGCACGCAGCTGTGACAAGGAAGGTTGATAAGTCTGATCAGACATGCCTATCAGTGTAGTGCCACCCATCACCTTTACCTTTTGAACGGTTTGATGCAGAATGGACTCATACCAAAAAGCGCCGGTCACAACCTCGACATTTCAGTCGAAACCGTCCGACCCGCTGACGGTGACAAACCCTCTCGATCCAGCACGTTCGGCCGTCACAATCCGAACAGCCAGATCGTGTGCGAAGAAATTCCTGTTCACGAGACACGTAGGAGAATGAGACACATGGCTCTGCTCACAATCGGCGACCAGTTCCCCGCTTACAACCTCACGGCTGTCATCGGCGGCGACCTGTCCAAGGTCGATGCCCAGCAGCCCGATGACTACTTCACCACCGTCACCAGTGACGACTACGCAGGCAAGTGGCGCATCGTCTTCTTCTGGCCCAAGGACTTCACCTTCGTGTGCCCCACCGAGATTGCTGCATTCGGCAAGCTCAACGAAGAGTTCGCAGACCGTGACGCTCAGGTCCTCGGCGCTTCCGTCGACAACGAGTTCGTGCACTTCCAGTGGCGCGCACAGCACGAGGAGCTCAAGACCCTCCCCTTCCCGATGCTCTCGGACCTCAAGCGCGAGCTTGCCGAGGCCACCGGCGTCCTCAACGCTGACGGCGTTGCAGACCGCGCGACGTTCATCGTCGACCCCAACAACGAGATCCAGTTCGTCTCCGTCACAGCCGGTTCCGTCGGCCGTAACGTCGACGAGGTTCTCCGCGTCCTCGACGCTCTCCAGAGCGACGAGCTGTGCGCATGCAACTGGAAGAAGGGCGACCCGACCATCAACGCCGGCGAGCTCCTGACTGCGAGCGTCTGAGTATGAGCGTCGAGAACCTCAAGAACTCGCTTCCCGAGTACGCGAAGGACCTCAAGCTCAACCTGAGTTCCATTGCGCGCACGACGGTCCTGAACGAGCAGCAGTTGTGGGGAACACTCCTCGCAACGGCCGCAGCCACCAAGTCTGCGTCCACGCTCAAGGAGATTGCATCCGAGGCTGCCGACAACCTGTCGGCAGAGGCGTACAACGCCGCTCTCGGCGCAGCGTCGATCATGGGCATGAACAACGTCTTCTACCGCACCAAGGGCTACCTCGACGGTAAGTACGACGATCTTCGTGCCGGCCTGCGGATGAACATCATCGGCAACCCGGGCGTCGACAAGGCCGACTTCGAATTGTGGTCGCTTGCAGTGTCCGCGATCAACGGCTGCAACCACTGCCTCGAAGCTCACGAGAACACCCTCCGCCAGGAAGGTGTCGACCGCGAGGTCATCTTCGAAGCAATCCGCGCCGGTTCCATCGTCGCGGGCGTCGCACAGGCTGTCGAAGCCAACGAAATCCTCTCTGCCGCACAGGTCTGATCCTCGTACCTGACTGCAGTTCGACGAGCCCTCCCCACCGTGACGGTGGGGAGGGCTTTTCGCGCGCTAGGGTGGACCGATGGGTATCGAGGTGAGTGTGGTCCGGGTCTTCGCGGACGAAAACGGCAAGCACGGCAATCCGCTGGGAATCGTCGACGCATCCACGGTTGCAGAATCGGATCGACAAGCCGTTGCGAAGGAACTCGACTACAGCGAGACCATCTTCATCGACGTCCCGGAAGACGGCGCCTCGCGTGCCCGGGCTCAGATCTTCACTCCGGCAGCAGAACTCCCCTTCGCCGGGCACCCCACCGTCGGTGCGACGTGGTGGCTGAGCGAGCAGGGCCGTCGCGTGAGCGCCCTCGACGTTCCAGCCGGCAGGGTCGACGTCCGCCAATCCGGCGCTCTCACGTGGGTACGCGCCCGTGCCGAATGGGCACCGGAATTCGCGATCTACCCGATGGACACGGTCGACGAGGTCATCGGCGCCGATCCGTCTGACTACGAGGCGGATCATTCGTATCTGTGGGCCTGGCAGGACAAGCTCGAAGCTGCGATCCGCGCACGTATGTTCGCACCCGTGATGGGAATCGCCGAGGACGAGGCAACCGGATCGGCAGCGTTGCGCATCACGGACCGACTGAGGAAATCGCTCCTCATCACCCAGGGACGCGGATCGGTACTGCACACCACGTTCTCCCCGGAAGGGTGGCTCGAAGTCGGCGGACGTGTGGTTGCCGAGCCGTCACGAACCTTGTGAGTACCCGGCCGGATTACGTCCGGCTTCGAGATCGCCTGCGCTGAGCGACACCGAGATCTCGTCGCCGAGGGCAACTCCGGGTGCAAGCGGCAGTTGATCGCCGCTCCAGAACTTGCCCGGATCGAACCAGTTGATACGACGATTACCGACAAGCAGACCCATCGCCTCATAGGTTTTGGCAACAACTTCGGCGCAGTAAGCGCTTTCGACGGCCACCGCGGAGACGTCGGACTTCTTGCGCAGCTTCGGAATCCGGCCTCCGAACCAGCGTGAGGCGAGCTTGGCCGTGGACGGGAACGGCGTGCCGTCCAGTCGCGCGATCGTCTTGAGCAGAGCGTCTTCCTGCTCACGGGTGATCTCGTGGTCGAGCTGGCGCAACCATCCGCGCTGCCCGTACTTGGCGCCCCACACCTGAACCGCCGATCTCAGATCGTGCAGTTGGACACCACGCTGGAAGCGTCCGGTCCACATGTCCTGCAGCGAATGACCGAGTTCCGCATGCCACATCAGCGGCGGGAGGTCGTCGATCACCACCGACATTCCCACGTGATTGACCGGGCTGTTGGTCAGCGTCTGGATGGCTCGATCGGCCGTCGACTCTCCGCGGAAGATCCAGATGTCACCCGTGCGGGTCGCGGCGGCGGCCTCGTCGAGACTCACCTGCGAAAGCAATCGTCGGTCCATGCCTCTAGCGTAGAGGGATGAAACTCACGACTCCTCTGCGCGCCTCGCACGTATGGAAACTGGTCGGCCTCGCCGGTGCCATGGGCATTGCCGCAACCGGGGTCCTCGTTGCGCGCGGCGAACGCCAGCGTCGGGCCTACTCTCCGGACGAGATTCGCTCGGTGCTACACGAGCGCTACACCCAGGCATACGCCAAGCAGTCGGAGCAAGAGGTTCTGGAACTGGAACCTGCGCCCAACGCAGTGCGGCGCCGAATCGAGAAACTCTTTCGGCGCCGCAGCTGACATCAGCCGAGGGCTGCGAGAATCCCCGCGGCCATCTCGGCGACCTGATCATCGGTCATCACAAACGTCGGCGAAATCTGCATCGCACCCTGCCCCGCAGCGCGACCCGAAATACCATGCTCACGAAGCGTCTTCACAAACGGCAACGCCTCCGCCGGATCAGCCAACTGCACAGCCGCGACCGCACCGAGCCCACTACGAACCTCCGCCACCCGCGGATGCTCGGCCAGCGACTGCAGATGCGTATGCAACGACGCCTCCAAACGCTTCGACTCCGCGAGCAGATTCTCACGCTCGAGAATGTCGAGGTTCGCCATCGCCGCCGCAGCAGCACCGGCATGCCCGCCGTAGGTGTACCCATGGCGCCACCACGAACCGGCATAGAACGGCTCCGCCACCCGCGGCGCGATGAACACCGCACCCATCGGCACGTAACCCGACGTCAAACCCTTTGCCGTGGTCATCATGTCAGGCTGCAAATCGAAACGGGTGGACGCGAACCACTCACCACCGATCCGGCCGAAACCGGTCACGACCTCGTCGACGACAAAGAGGATGTCGTGCTCACGGCAGATGTCGCGCACCTCGGCCAGATACCCCTCCGGCGGAAGATACACCCCACCCGCACCGATGATCGGCTCCGCGAAGAACGCAGCGATCTTGTTCGCACCGATCTTCTCGATCAACTCGAGCAGGCTCTTCGCATCGTCCCAGCCGACGGTCGCCGCATCCGCCATCAGCTCGCCGTAACCCTCACGGTTCACCGGAATACCAGCCAAAGCCGTTCCCGCAACATGCATTCCGTGATACGCCTTCTGACGTCCGACAATAATCGTCTTCTCCGGCTGCCCCACCTCATGCCAGTACCGGCGAGCCAGCTTCGCCGCAGTGTCCACCGAATCCGAACCACCCGAGGTGAAGAAGATCTTGCTCCCGGCAACCGGCGCGATGGCCGCCAGACGCTCGGCCAACACCTGCGTGGTCTCGGGAACAAAATCACCGAAGTTGGAGAAATGAGCGATCTTCGACAACTGAGCCGCCACCGCATCCGCGATCTCGGTGCGCCCGTGCCCGACATTGGTGAACCACAGGCCCGCCGTCGCATCCAGATACCGAGTGCCCTCGGAATCCCAGATGTACGCGCCCTCACCGCGTGAGACGACAAACGCGCCGTTCTTCTCCACAGCGCCCATGTCCGCGAACCCGTGCCACAATGCCGAAGCCATCATTGTCCCCTTCGAATACAAACGATGCTGGTGTGCAAACGATGTGCTGCGACTATATCGACACCGGAAATCCGCGCACGACGGCGCTCGCCCGGCACCGGCTTTCACGGGCGCACACGTAATCTGTCGACCATGACTTTTGCCGACAATCTTGCAGCACTGCCCGCCATCGATCATCTGGCCGCCATCGAGGTACTCGACGCCGACGGAAACGTCATCGACACCGTGGAGAACAAGCCCGGAAAGTCCGGCTCGGTCAAGGTGTACAACCATCTCGCTGCGGTCTACGGCGCACTGACACCCGAAGCTGCGACAGCAGGACTGACGATCTTCGCCGAACACACCGAGGACGCGCGGGCGAACCCGGGCAAGCACCCGAACATCGACCGACTCGATCAGGTGATCTCCACCGGAAACGGGCTAGGACTGCGGGGCGTTCCGGCCCCGTAGCCCGGCGCCCAACCGTCCGACGGCATTGACTGCCAACGCCATCAGGGCCATCGCGATGGCCAGCACGACAAACCCGATGAACAGGGCCAGATAGCCCTGGTGGCGCGGATCCATGAACGGGTAGGGATACCAGTCGACGATCGAGCCTCGGATCAACGTGTACACGCCGTACACGACCGGGAACAGCAACCACTGCAGTGAACGTGCTTCGGAGATCCTGTGCCTCGAGGCGAAGAACACCCAGTCGAGCAGCATGACCAGCGGAAGAATCCGATGCAGTGCCGAGTTGATCCAGGCATCGTTCAAATTGACGTCGATATCTGCCAGGAGGACGGCGTAGATGATCCCGGTGATCACCATGTACAGCGTCACCGCCCCTCGGATCGACTGCCACGCCTGCGATTGTGGATCTCGAATTGCACCGACCAGCAACACGATCACCGCAAGAATGTTGCTCTCGATGGTGAAGTAGCTCAGATAGTTCGACAGAGAGAGATCAGCCGCGTCGCGGATCGGGATCCACAGCAACGCGGCGAGTCCGAACACCGCGAACAACAGTCTCAGGACTCGCACGGCGATCGGCGTCGACAAGACAGGCACAGATGACTCATTTGCGGTATTTGTCGTCACTGGTCGATATTTGCACATCAGCACGATCTGCGAGCGGTAGTTGTCAATGCGTTCGATAGGCTGTCATCAGCATGTCTACAACACCACCGGCCCCGCTCTCCCCCAAGCGGAGTGACCTGAAGAGCGCACTGGCGCAGGTCTCACTCCGCGACGAGAGTCGACTCCGTCGCAAACTCGACCGTGCCCGCACACCCGACGCTCTGGTGGCGCTGGCCGAAGAAATAAATGCCGCACGCACTCGATTGACGAACCGCGCCGCGAACGTCCCCGCGATCTCGTACCCCGAAGCACTGCCCGTCAGTCAGCGCAAAGACGATATAGCCACCGCGATCTCGGAGAATCAAGTTGTCATCGTCGCCGGCGAGACCGGCTCCGGTAAGACAACTCAGATCCCCAAGATCTGTCTCGAACTCGGACGCGGCGTCCGCGGCTTGATCGGACACACGCAGCCTCGCCGGTTGGCCGCACGCACCGTGGCCGAACGTATCGCCGAAGAACTCGACACCGAACTGGGCGACGCCGTCGGATACACGGTGCGATTCACCGACCAGGTGTCTGACCGCACCTATGTCAAGCTCATGACCGACGGCATTCTGCTCGCCGAGATTCAGCGCGACCGCATGCTCCGACGCTACGACACGCTGATCATCGACGAAGCGCACGAACGCAGCCTCAACATCGACTTCATCCTCGGTTACCTGGCGCAGCTGCTCCCCCGCCGACCCGATCTCAAAGTCATCATCACGTCGGCGACCATCGATCCCGAACGCTTCGCCAAGCACTTCGCCGTCGACGGTAAGCCTGCGCCGATCGTCGAGGTCTCCGGGCGAACCTTCCCCGTCGAGATGCGTTACCGGCCACTGACCGTCGAATCCGGCGACATCACCTTCGACCGCGATCCCGTCGACGCGGTCTGTGAGGCTGTCGACGAACTGAGCTCGGAGGGCGAAGGCGACATCTTGGTCTTCCTTTCCGGCGAACGCGAAATTCGCGACACCGCAGACGCTTTGCGTGACCGGCGTCTTCGCAACACCGAAATCGTCCCGCTGTACGCGCGGTTGTCTGCTGCCGAGCAACACAAGGTGTTCTCGCCGCACACCGGCCGACGCGTCGTCCTTGCCACCAACGTGGCAGAGACCTCACTGACCGTGCCCGGCATTCGCTACGTCGTCGATCCGGGAACCGCGCGCATCTCTCGATATTCGGTGCGCACCAAGGTTCAACGATTGCCGATCGAGCCCATTTCGCAGGCGTCAGCTCGTCAGCGTTCCGGACGTTGCGGCCGCGTCGCCGAAGGAATCTGCATCCGCCTCTACTCCGAGGAGGACTTCGAGTCACGGCCGGCGTTCACCGAGCCGGAGATCCTGCGGACCAATCTCGCATCGGTCATCTTGCAGATGACGGCCCTCGGTCTGGGCGACATCGCTGCCTTCCCCTTCGTCGAGCCGCCGGACCAGCGCGCCGTCAAGGACGGAATCGGACTCCTCGAAGAACTCGGCGCCATTGCGCGAGGTTCCGAGGCCAGCCACCCCGAACTGACGCCGGTCGGCCGCGAATTGGCCCAGATTCCGGTAGATCCGCGAATGGCACGAATGCTGGTGGAAGCCAAGAACAACGGGTGCCTTCACGAAACCCTTGTCATCGTCGCGGCGTTGTCCATCCAGGACGTTCGCGAGCGGCCCGCCGAGTTCCAGCAGGCCGCCGATGAAAAGCACGCCCGCTTCAACGTCGAGAACTCCGACTTCCTGGCCTACCTGAAACTGTGGGACTACTTACGTGAACAGCGTAACGATCTGTCCTCCAACCAGTTTCGCAAGATGTGCCGGAACGAGTTCCTGCACTGGCTCCGTATCCGCGAATGGCAGGATCTGCACGGGCAGCTGCGGCAGATCACCCGCGGTCTCGGCTGGACCGTGGGCGACACCCCCGCAAGCGAGAACGCAATCCATCAGTCACTGCTCGCCGGATTGCTCTCGCACATCGGGTTGCGCGAAGGTGAGAAGCGGGACTATCTCGGCGCGAGGGGCAGCCACTTCGCGATCTTCCCCGGATCCGGATTGTTCAAGAAGCCACCACGCTGGGTCATGGCCGCCGAACTCGTGGAAACGTCGAGGCTGTGGGCGCGCATGTCCGCGCGTATCGAACCGGAATGGGCCGAAAAGCTCGCCCCGCACCTGGTGAAACGCACCTATTCCGAACCGCACTGGTCCTCCAAGCGCGGCTCCGCGATGGCATACGAGCGGGTCACTCTCTACGGCGTTCCGCTGGTGACCGGCCGCGCAGTGACGTACTCGCGAATCGATCCCGAGGCCTCACGCGATCTCTTCATCCGCCATGCGCTCGTGCAGGGCGAGTGGCAGACGAACCACAAGTTCTTCCACGAGAACCGCGCACTCCTCGACAACGTCGAGGAGCTCGAGAACCGTGCGCGCCGCCGCGACATCCTCGTCGACGACGAGACTCTCTACGAGTTCTACGACGAACGCATCGGCCAGGAAGCCGTATCCGCCAAGCATTTCGACCAGTGGTGGAAGTCCGAGCGGCGCAAGAATCCGAGTCTGCTGACCTTCACCCCGGAAACCGTGGTCAACTCCGACGCGGCTGCCGTACTGGGTGGGGAGTACCCGGACGCCTGGCGCCAGGGCGACATGCAGTTCCCGCTGACTTACCAATTCGAGCCGGGCAAGGACGACGACGGCGTCAGCGCACACATCCCGGTCGGCCTACTTGCGCAGCTTCAGCCGGTCGGCTTCGACTGGTTGGTCCCCGGTATGCGCGTCGATCTGGTTACTGCTCTGATCAAGACGCTGCCCAAGAACATTCGACGCGCCGTCGTGCCGGCACCCGACTACGCCGCCGCAGCGTTGGCAGCAGTCAAACCTCGATCCGAGCCGTTGATGACCGCAATGGCCCGCGAACTCTCGCATTTAGGCGGAATTCAGATCGACGCCAAGGACTTCGATCCGGCCGCGCTGCCCGATCACCTCAAGATGACGTTTGTCGTCGAGGACGAATCAGGCAAGGTCCTCGCGAAGGGCAAGGATCTGGCGCAGCTACGACGCACACTCGCACCGCGCGTGCAGAAGGAAGTGGCCAAGGCGGCCACCGGAACCGAACGGGCGGCCGCTGCCGTCTGGACGTCCGAGACACTCGGCGCATTGGAGCCGACCATCACCCGTTCCATCGGTGGACAGCAGGTGACGGGCTACCCAGCGCTGGTGCCGGAAAACGGCGGAGTAGCCGTCCGTGTCCTGAGTACGCCGGCTGCGCAGGCGCAGGCGATGAGGGAGGGAACGCGAGCGCTCCTTCTGGCGGCCGTTCCCACCCAACTCAAGGCAGTGACCGCCGGCTTGTCGAACACTCAGCGTCTGGCGCTCGGCCAGAATCCAGACGGCGGATTGGAGGCCCTCGTCGACGATTGCCGAGTGGCAGCTGCCAACGAAGTGATTGCGGCCCACGGTGGACCGGTCCGCACACCTGAGGCGTTCGAAGCCCTGGTGAAGATCGCACGCTCCGAACTGGCCGGACGCGTCTCCGCGATCCTGCGCATGATTGTCCCGATCCTCGAACAAGCACACCAACTGAGCGTCGTCCTCGACCGCTCCCGCGGCGAGGCAGCCGACGACGTCCGAGAACAGTTGACCTCACTGCTGTTTCCGGGATTCGTCGCGGAATTGGGCTCAGCACGCCTACGCGATTTGCCGCGATATCTTGCCGCAGCAAAATTCCGACTCGAAGCTCTGCCTGCAAGCGCACAACGAGATCAGCAGGCGATGGATGTCCTCGACCGGGTGTACGCAGCGTACGACCGGTTGTTGGGTTCGTTGCCCGAAGAGCGTCGCACTGCTCGAGATGTCGACGCGATCAGCTGGATGATCGAGGAACTGCGCGTGAGCCTGTTTGCGCAGTCCCTCGGTACACCCACACCGATTTCCGAAAAGCGAGTCCTGAAAGCTATCGAAGCGATCAAGCGATGATGCTCAGCGTGATCGGTGAGATTGCGCGATCAGTAGATTGTCTGAATGTTGACGTTGGTGAGGAAACCACCAAAGGTGGCAACAGTATTGGCGAACCCGAGGGTCACCAGGCTGTTCACGACTCCGAGGACTGCAACTAAGTTCATAACGCCTCCGTGAAGATCCGAGATGCGGACGAACGTACCCGGTAGACACTAAGCGAATAACATGCCCGATTTGTTCGTTTGTTCGCTTTGTGTTCTCAGCGTTACCTAATGCCGCTTTGTGCTCTCAGCGTTACCTAAGGCGAAGACCTCAATCGACGGAAACGGTCTCGACGCCGGGAGCCTTGTCGGCGGCACGGGTCTCGGCATGCTCGCGCATGTCCGTGATCTCACGTTCGAAATCCGCGGCAGAGCTGAAGGATTTGTACACCGATGCAAACCGTAGGTACGCAACCTCGTCGAGATTTCGAAGCGGATCGAGAATCGCGAGGCCTACCTCGTTGCTGGGAATTTCGGCAGAACCGGAAGCACGCACGGCGTCCTCCACCTGCTGCGCCAGCAAATTCAGCGAATCGTTGTCCACTTGGCGACCCTGGCATGCGCGCCGCACACCTTTGACAACCTTTTCCCGACTGAACGGCTCCGTCACGCCGCTACGCTTCACGACCGAGAGCACTGCCGTCTCGACCGTGGTGAATCGACGTCCACACTCGGGGCACGAACGGCGCCGCCTGATCGCCTGGCCCTCGTCGGCCTCGCGCGAATCGACCACTCGGGAATCAGGGTGCCGGCAGAACGGGCAATGCATCGGGGTTCCTTCGTTGTCGCCGAAATGGCCGCAACTCAGATTCGCTACCGACTGCAAATCCTCCGACGATTTACAGAGCAGATCCACGTACTCAACGCGACCACCCGAGGTGGTGGGACTGTCAACTGGACAGCTTACTCGCTGTGAACGGACTGCTCTCACGCTCGGTACGCCCCCGCCTGCTTAGGGGTACGGTCAGCGACCCGAGGCCGGCACGATCAGCGTCTGCCCCACGGCCAGTCCGGAACTCGACATCGCGTTGAGATCCATGATCTGCTCGATCACAGAGCCGACAGCCTGGCCAGGCGCAACCTTGGCAGCAATATCACTGAGGGATTCACCCGCAGCGACGCGAACCACATCGGTCGCTCCGTTTGTCGCAGCAACATCACCACTGGACAAAGCGCCGATCCCGACCAGCGCCAAAACGGCCATCGCAGTGAACACGGCGCCCAGGAACATCGTCTTCCAACTGACGTCCTCGGCCTGCACTTCGTGTTCGACCCGCGAGACACCGACCCTGTTTCGGTGCGCGAAACTGCCTCCGTACGGGCGTGACGAATCTTGCTCGCTGTCCCATCGGCGAGGAGATTCACGCAACGAACGCGAACCTGACGTTCCGCCTGTGACGGGGAAACGACGAACAACGGCCACCCGCGGTTCGTCTTCGACATGCCTGGGCACACCCCGCATTTCGGCGGTGCCGCGCCTTTCGAAAGCCACGTCATCAGCATCGGGCCCGTAGAACGACGGGTGATACTTCAACGCCGACGTGCCGTCGAAACCGATCCCATCGTCGAAAACCCTGTTGCCTTTAACTGCTGCGTTACCCATCGTGACCTCCGCTGGTCGACACCGATCGATGTGTTCGATCATGCGTTCGATGGAACGCATGTTCGAATTTCTACCACGCTTGGCCGACAATGTCTCTACTTCGAACGACACGAATCGAACAGATGTTTGAAAACGCGAGCAAATCCGGCTAGATTCGTGTCAGACCACACAGCGGGAATTGCGAAAGCCTCCGTGTTTGTCGACAGCTCGAATGTTGGCAGGGGGCACCGACAAGTTTCCGCGCGATATGCACCACACGATTTACGCCAGACGCTTTTACAGACATGCCATTTCTTCAGACACGCCCTTTCTTCAGACACGCACTTTCTCTAGACACGGAGGCAACAGGCCATGAAGGACGATCGCTCCAGCAGTGCCGCGGAGGCAGGAGCTTCTGCAGTTCCGTCTCCGTCGAGCGAGACCCTCACCGAGCGCCAGCGGCGCGTTCTCGAAGTGATCCGCGATTCCGTGACCGAGCGCGGTTACCCGCCCAGCATTCGCGAGATCGGTGATGCAGTGGGGCTCACCTCCACCTCGTCGGTCGCACATCAGCTGCGGACGTTGGAGCGCAAGGGCTTCCTTCGGCGCGATCCCAATCGGCCTCGCGCCGTCGATGTTCGGGGTCTCGACGAGGTTGCTGCCGATACCGCCATTGCGTCGGTGTCGAAGCATTCCGGCGAGTACAACAGCGCCGACCCACTACCCGAGCCGGCGTTCGTCCCCATCCTGGGCCGCATCGCCGCCGGCGGACCGATCCTCGCCGAGGAAGCCGTGGAGGACGTGTTCCCACTCCCCCGTGAGCTCGTCGGCCAGGGTTCGCTTTTCATGCTCAAGGTTGTCGGCGAGTCGATGATCGATGCAGCAATCTGCGATGGCGACTGGGTTGTCGTCCGCCAGCAGAACGTCGCAGAGAACGGTGACATCGTGGCCGCCATGATCGACGGTGAAGCCACCGTCAAGACGTTCAAGCGCACGAAGAAGGAGGTGTGGCTGATGCCGCACAACGAACTCTTCGAACCGATTCCCGGCAACAACGCTGTCATCCTGGGCAAGGTTGTCACCGTCATGCGGAAGATCTGAGTTCGCTCGCACCACACGAACACAAGCACCACACGATCACCAGACTGTGGGCCCCGGCTGATGCCGGGGCCCACAGTCTTTTTGTCGATCAGCGCTTCACAGAGATCAGCGGCGCTTCACCCGAATCAGAGATTCAGCGACCGCCCGATGATCTCCTTCATGATCTCGGTGGTGCCACCGTAGATGGTCTGCACACGAGAGTCCATGTACGCCTTGGCAACCGGGTATTCCTTCATGTAGCCGTAGCCTCCGTGCAGCTGGAGACAGCGGTCGATCAGCTTGACCTGAGCTTCGGTGGTCCACCACTTCGCCATCGCAGCTTCCTGCACGGTCAACTTCTCGGCGTTGAGCTGCTCGATGAACTTGTCCACCAGGATGCGCACCGCGGTGGTCTCCGTTGCCAGTTCGGCCAGTACGAATCGGGTGTTCTGGAAGCTGCCGATCGACTTGCCGAATGCCTTGCGGTCGCGGCAGTACTGGATCGTGCTCTCGAGAACCGATTCCATTGCGGCAGCGGCAACAACTGCGATCGAGAGTCGTTCCTGGGGAAGGTTCTTCATCAAGTAGAAGAAGCCCATTCCCTCTTCGCCCAGCAAGTTGGCGGCGGGAACGCGGACGTCGGTGAAGCTGAGTTCGGCAGTGTCCTGAGCCTTCATACCGATCTTGTCGAGGTTGCGTCCACGCTCGAAGCCCGGCATGTCCCGCTCGACGACGAGCAGGCTGAAGCCCTGCGCTCCCTTGTCCGGGTCGGTACAGGCGACGACGATGATGATGTCGGCGTTGATGCCGTTGGTGATGAAGGTCTTCGAGCCGTTGAGAACCCAGTGGTCCCCGTCGCGAACCGCTTTGGTCTTGATGCCCTGCAGGTCGCTACCGGTACCCGGTTCGGTCATCGCGATCGCGGAAATCAGCTCGCCCGACGCGAATCCGGGCAGCCAACGCTGCTTCTGCTCGTCATTGCTCAGGTCGAGGAGGTATGGCGCCACCACGTCGTTGTGCAGTGTGAAGCCGATACCACTGAAGCCACCCTTGGTGGTTTCCTCGGTGATGATCGCGTTGTAGCGGAAGTCCTTGACGCCGCCGCCGCCGAATTCCTCGGGTACCGCGGTTCCCAGGAAGCCCTGCTTTCCGGCCTCGACCCAGACATCACGATCGACGATGTTCTGTACTTCCCACTTCTCGTGGTTCGGTGCAACGTGCTGTGCCAAGAACTTCTGGTACGACTCCCGGAAGAGATCATGTTCCGGTTCGAACAGGGTGCGCTCCACGCCGACTCCTTGCAATTCGATAAACGGCACTTCAGTGATGTACCCGGTGGGGATGATGTACCCGGTCGGGATGTTTACGCTGAGACCGGGCACGCCGAAGTTCGCGGGCCCACGTCACTGCCTCCGACGGTAGAACCTGTTGCGATACCCGTCGATGACCCGAACGATCACGATTCGTGACTGTAGCGGTTATCTGTTACTCGAAGTACGGAATTTGGCCAGATACCGCATGATCGGGTACGCGACAAGGATGCCGATCGACCCCCAGGCGATGCCGCCCAACTCGACCGAACCGATGGTCAACGTCAAGTTCCCGATGCCGGCGACCAGCGCTGCCGCGGCGACCGTCAGGTTGACCGGATCGGTGAAGTCGACCTTCGCGTCCATCCAGATACGCACACCGAGAATGCCGATGAGGCCGTAGAGCACCATCGTCGCGCCGCCGATGACCCCGTTCGGAACCGTGAAGACCAGCGCACCGAACTTGGGCGAGAATGCCAGGATCACAGCGGTGGCGGCGGCTACCCAGTACGCAGCGGTCGAATACACGCGCGTCGCTGCCATCACGCCGATGTTCTCGGCATACGTGGTGGTTCCGGAACCACCACCGGCACCTGCCAAGGTAGTGGCGAGGCCGTCTGCAAAGAGTGCGTTGCCGGCCAGGTCGTCGAGCGACTTACCTGTCATGGCGGACACCGCCTTGACGTGTCCGACGTTTTCGGCGACCAGAACGATCACCACGGGCAGCGCGAGCACGATCACCGACCAGTCGAACGACGGACCGTGCAGACTCGGCAGCCCGAACCAGTCCGCATCACGCAGAGCCGACACTCGTTCACTGTCGAGTCCGCCGACGACCGCGGCGAAGACCCAGCCGATCACTACGCCGACGAGAATGCCCAACCGGCCGAGCAGACCGGGCCCCACGACCGTGACGAGCAGGATCGCAAAGAGCGTCACCGTGGCGATCAACGGCTGCGACTCGAAGGAACCGGCCGCGGTCGGAGCGAGGTTGAGACCGATCAGCGCGACGACGGCACCCGTCACCACCGGCGGCATGACCGCGTCGATGACCCGACCGCCGATCAGACGTACGGCGACGCCGATCAACATCAACACGATGCCGACAGCCATGACGGCGCCGAGCTGTGCCGCCGGCCCCGATCCTGCCGACGCTGTCAGAGGGGCGATGAACGCGAAGGACGAACCGAGGTAGCTGGGGATCCGGCCCCGGGTGATGAGCAGGAACAGCGCGGTGCCGATACCCGAGAACAACAGCGTCGTGGTGACGGGGAAACCCGTGATGGTCGGAACGAGCAGTGTCGCTCCGAACATCGCGATGACGTGCTGCATCCCGATCCCGATGGTGCGCGGCCAACTCAGTCGTTCATCCGGCGCCACGACGGCGCCGTCGGCGATCCGCTTGCCGTCTCCATGGACAGTCCAGCCGATTCCGCCGGCCCCGGTCATTGTTTCTCGTTCGATCACAGGTCGAAATACTAGAGGTCAGGCACTCGCTCGCCGACCGAGACCGACGAAACCGCTTCAGCTGATTGCGTCAGCCGCCGCTTTGCGTGCCGCCACCGGATCACCGGTTGCCAGCACCGCCGCCGCAGCCGCCTCACATTGCGCCATGGTGACGGACCCGACCTTCGCTCCCACCCCGGCAACCGACGCCGCAGCACACGACAGTGACGAAACACCGAGACCGGCAAGTACGCATGCCAACAGCGGATCGGCAGCCGCCTCACCGCAGACCCCGACGCGCTTGCCTGCCGCCTGACCAGCCTGGGCCGTACGCGCCACCAGGGCGAGCACGGCGGGCTGCCACGGGTCGGTCAGGTCGGCGAGTTCGGAAGACATCCGATCAGCGGCCATCGTGTACTGAGCAAGGTCGTTGGTGCCGATCGAGAGGAACTCGACGTGTTCGAGGATCTGGTCGGCCAGCAGCGCCGCCGCCGGGATCTCCACCATCACTCCGGGAACAAGATCGCGCGCTCGCACCGCGTCGGCAAAGCGTTGTGCTTCAGCCGGGGTGGCGATCATCGGCGCCATGACCCACGGCGAAGAGTTCGTCGACGCCGCTGCTGCGGCGATCGCGTCGAGTTGGCGGTCGAGAATCCCCATGTCCTGCCAGGCGATTCGGACCCCACGAACGCCGAGTGCCGGATTCGCTTCCTCTTGGTGGTTGGCGAATTTGAGTGGCTTGTCCGAACCCGCGTCCAACGTGCGAATAATGACCTTCTTGCCCGCGAAGGCCTCGAGAACCTCGGCGTAGATTGCCGCCTGCTCGTCAACGGTCGGTTCGGTCTCACGGCCGAGGAAACAGAGTTCGGTCCGGAAGAGCCCGATGCCTCCCGCTGCGGTCAACGCCGCGGCCCGAGCGCCGGCGCCGTCTTGGACATTGGCGAGGACGTCTACCGGCCGGCCGTCCGACGTCCGGCCGGGTCCGGTCCACGTGCTGACGCGTTCGCGATCGATTCGGGATTGCTCGACCAGTTCGCGCGCCTGCTCGGGATCCGGCTCCGCGATCACGTCGCCGGTGGTTCCGTCGATCAGAATCGGTGTTCCTGCCGGTACGGATTCCAATTCCTTCGCGGCCACGATGCACGGGATGCCCAACTGCCGCGCGATGATCGCCGTGTGGCTGGTCGGGCCGCCGTAGATGGTCACGAGTCCGATGATCTTGGTTGCATCGAGGCCGGCGGTATCGGCGGGAGCAAGGTCGTCCGCGCACAGCACCGACGGCGTCTCGGGCATCGGAACTCCGGGTTCGGGCAATCCGGAGAGTTCTGCGATCACGCGGTCGCGAATGTCCTCGAGGTCGGTGACGCGCTCGGCCATCACACCGCCGACCTTGGTGAACAACACCACGAATTGCTCCGTCGCCGCGATCGCCGCCTGGACCGGAGGAACTCCGCCCGCGATCGACTTCTTGGCCGCTCCGATCCAGCCGCGATCGGCTGCCATGGCCGCGTTGGCCTGCAAGACCTCTGCGGCTGCGCCCGTGGCTTCGGCTGCCCGTCCGAGAAGGCGGTTCTCGACAGCCTTCGCCGCTGCGGCGAAGGCATCGGCGGCGGCCTCTCGATCCGCCTCGTCGAGGGCCGGCGCATCGGTGACGAGTTCTGGTCGGCTGGACGGCCAGATAGCCGGGCCGTAGGCAATTCCGGGCACGACGGGAGTGCCGTGCACGGTGATGCGATTGAGCTGTTCGGTCATCTGTCCTCCTTGAGCGATGGGCCCGGTGTCACACCGGAGCACCTCGAGCGCGTAAAGCCCACACCTTCGTTGTGACGAAGATTACTCCCAACTCTTGACATGTCAACACACTCGGGCGTAAAACAACATAAAGCAACATTCGTTGTGATCCACACCGCACCGTCGGATCACATTTCGGAATCGGAGTGAACGTGTACGCGGAAGAACGCCAACAAGCGATCGGCACCATGGTGTCGCAGCGCGGACGCATGTCCGTGGCGGCTCTGTCGGAGACCTTCGGTGTAACCACCGAGACCGTGCGTCGCGATCTGGCCTTCCTCGAACGGATCGGACAGATAAGGCGCGTGCACGGCGGCGCCGTTCCGACCGGATCCCTCCACGTGACCGAACCGGGTATGGCGGAACGCGATCAGACCCGCGCGCAACAGAAGGACCGGATCGCCCGCTGTGCGGTCACCTACCTTCCCCCCACCGGCGGCAGCGTGATCTTCGACGCGGGCACGACCACGGGCCGCATGATCCCCGAACTACCGACCGAGAACGACTTCACAGCCGTCACCAATTCCGTCCCGATCGGCGCACGACTGGCGTCGATGAACTCGATTTCCCTGATCCTGCTCGGCGGACGAGTACGCGGGGTGACGCAAGCCGCGGTCGGCGAGGACGCCCTACGACTGCTGAGCACGTTGCGGGTCGACGTCGCCTTCATCGGAACCAACGCGATCAGCGTCGGGCACGGACTCTCCACCCCGGACAGCGAGGAGGCTGCGGTCAAACGAGCGATGGTCAAAGCCGCCAATCATGTTGTAGTCGTGGCCGACTCCACCAAAGTCGGCCGCGAACACTTGATCAGCTTCGCCCCACTCGACAGCATCGACGTCCTCATCACCGACGAAGACATCAGTCCCACAGACACATCCGAGTTCCACGACCACGGAATCGAGGTGGTGATCGCATGATCGTCACACTGACAGCCAACCCGAGTATCGATCGGACCGTGCAACTCGAGCAACGGCTCGAACGAGGCTCCGTCCTACGCGCGCACTCCACTCGCAGTGACCCAGGCGGCAAGGGGGTCAACGTCGCGCGTGTTCTCGCCGCAGCCGACCTCGACGTCCTCGCGGTCCTACCGGGGAACGGCGGCGATCCCTTACTCTCGGCGCTCGCCGCCGGTGGGATTCCCCACATCGGCGTCGCCACAACGGGTCTGGCCCGCACCAACATCACCATCGCGGAACCAGACGGGACCACGACGAAGATCAACGAGCCCGGCGCAACACTGTCCGGTTCGACGCTCGACGCTTTGGCTCAGGAGTTGATCGCTCGCGCCGATACCGCGCTGTGGTTCGCACTGTCCGGATCGCTGCCCCCCGGCGTTCCGCTCGGTTGGTACGGCGAACTTGTCGCTGCGCTGCGCGATCACCCGTGCAAGGTAGCGGTCGACACCTCGGACGCCCCGCTGACGGCACTCGCCGACGGGTTCCCCGGCTCGGCACCTGACCTGCTCAAACCCAACGGCGAGGAACTCGCGCAACTCACCGGCGTCGACGGCCACGTCCTCGAACGTGCTGCAGAGAACGGCGATACCGGGCCTGCAATCACGGCGGCACAGCGATTGGTCGATCGCGGCGTCGGCAGTGTGCTCGCCACGCTCGGCGCAGCCGGTGCGGTCCTCGTCACGGCCGACGGCGCGTGGATCGCCACCGCTCCTCCGATTGTCGCAGTCAGTACCGTCGGCGCAGGCGATTCGTCGCTGGCCGGCTACATCCTCGCCGAAGCGGGAGGCGGCTCGGAATCCGAGCGGCTACGTCACGCGGTCGCCTACGGAAGCGCCGCTGCCTCCCTTCCCGGCACAACCCTTCCCACGCCCGAACAGATCGATCTGGCAGCGGTTTCGGTATCTGCAGCTGATACCTCCTCTCCCCTCCCCGTCCCCACCGAACTCGCCTGACGCCCTAAGGAACCTGACATGTCCGATACCACCGCAGCCGGCAGTTCCGGCCCGGAGATCATCAGTCCCGAACTGATCTCACTCGACACCGACCTGGGCTCGACCAAGGAAGATGTCATTCGTTCTCTTGCAGCGCGATTGACTGCTGCGGGTCGGGCGAGCGACGCCGCGGGACTGGTCGATGCAGCACTCGCTCGCGAAGCGCAGTCCGCGACCGGACTGCCCGGCGGAATCGCAATTCCTCACTGCCGCGCCGAGGCCGTCTCGGCCGCGTCCCTGGGGTTTGCTCGACTCGATCCGAAGGTCGATTTCGGTGCACCCGACGGCCCCGCCGATCTGGTCTTCCTGATCGCGGCACCTGAAGGCGCCGGAGCCGAGCACATGAAGCTGCTCTCCTCCTTGGCCCGAGCACTCGTTCGGCCTGCGTTCGTCACGTCACTTCGTGAAGCAGCGACGCCGGACGAGATCGTGCGCTTGGTCGACGAGGTCCTCAGTCCCGCACCGAAGGACCCCACACCGAAGGATTCCGCCCCGAAGACCGCAGCAGTGACGCCCCAGTCACCTGTTTCCACCGGGAAACACGCCACCGACGAGACCCCGGCACCAGCGACCGCGGAGCGTCACATCGTCGCGGTCACCGCCTGCCCGACCGGAATCGCTCACACGTACATGGCGGCGGACTCACTCGTCGCCGCGGGTGAACGCGCCGGCGTCAAGGTTCACGTCGAAACGCAGGGCTCGAGCGGAAGCACCCCGCTGGACCCGTCCGTCATCGCCGGAGCCGCCGCTGTCATCTTCGCCACCGACGTCGGGGTGAAGGGCCGCGAACGATTCGCCGGCAAACCCGTCGTCGCTTCCGGTGTGAAACGGGCGATCAACGAGCCGGACAAGATGCTTGCAGAAGCATTGCGCGCCTCCGAGAATCCCGCCGCCGCCACCGTGGACGGCACTGCCGCCGCGGCTGCGGATTCCGACGCCGGTTCCGTAGGGTTCGGCACCCACCTCCGTCAGGTCCTCCTGACCGGTGTCAGCTACATGATCCCGTTCGTCGCGGCCGGCGGTCTGCTGATCGCACTCGGCTTCCTGCTCGGTGGATACGAGATCTCCGGTCCTGCCAAGGACATCGTTCTCAACAACTCGATCACCAACCTTCCCGACGGTGGCCTGGCCACCTATCTCGGCGCAGTGCTGTTCCAGATCGGTTCGTTGGCATTCAGCTTCCTGGTCCCCGCGTTGGCCGGCTACATCGCCTTTGCCATCGCCGACCGGCCTGGCATCGCTCCCGGCTTCACGGCCGGCGCGGTCGCCGTGTTCGTCGGTGCCGGTTTCATCGGCGGCCTGGTCGGTGGTCTCATCGCCGGTGTCGTCGCGCTCTACATCGGCCGGATCGCCGTCCCGCAGTGGCTGCGAGGTCTGATGCCAGTGGTGATCATTCCGCTCTTCGCGACGCTGGTCGTGGGAGCGCTGATGTTCATCGTCCTCGGTCGTCCGCTCGCCGCGATCACCTCCGGTCTCACCGACTGGCTCAATGGATTGTCCGGCAGCTCGGCCATCTTCCTCGGCATCATTCTCGGCCTGATGATGTGCTTCGACCTCGGCGGACCGGTCAACAAGGCGGCTTACGCGTTCGCCGTCGCCGGACTCAATGTCAACGACCCCGCCACCTTGCGCATCATGGCGGCAGTCATGGCCGCCGGTATGGTTCCGCCGCTCGCCATGGCACTTGCCTCGACAGTGTTGCGTCCCAAGCTCTTCAGCGAAGCCGAACGTGAGAACGGTAAGGCTGCCTGGTTGCTCGGTTCAGCATTCATCTCCGAGGGCGCGATTCCGTTCGCCGCTGCCGACCCGCTTCGCGTGATCCCCTCTATGATGGCGGGCGGCGCAGTCACCGGCGCACTGATCATGGCTTTCGACGTCACTCTCAGCGCTCCACACGGCGGGATCTTCGTCTTCTTCGCAGTCGGCGGCATCGGCTGGTTCCTCGTCTCACTCGCCGCGGGAACGGTGGTAGCTGCGCTCGCTGTCGTCGGAGCCAAGGAGTTCTTCCGCAAGGGGCCCTCCGATGCCGAACTCGACCCCGAAATCGTGCCCGCTGCGGCATGATCGACAGCAGGCAACACTGTAGTCACCAGATTCGCCCGAACACCCCAAAACGTCCGCAACGACAGCTCTACAACGAGGAGATCCCATGCCCAGCAAGACAGTTGCCGTCGGTTCCGCAGTCGGCCTTCACGCCCGTCCCGCCGCCCTCATCGCCGAAGCAGTCGGAGCCTCCGGCGCCACGGTCACCCTCGCCGTCGCCGACGGCGAACCCGTGGATGCAGGTTCGGCACTGATGATCATGACGCTCGGAGCCGCCAAGGACACCGAAGTCACGATCGAATCCGACGACGCCGACGCGCTCGCCAAGGTCGCCGAACTGGTAGCCGCTGATCTCGACGCTTGACCCGATTTCCGCCGGTGCTGTGTAGTGGGCCGGACACTCTCACGGAGTCAGTGCGAGTGTCCGGCCCAGCCAGTCCATTTCGAGTTCCAGAGCAGTGCCCCACACATCACCCGAGTGTCCACCGGGGAGGGTGTAGTACTCCACGTTCATGTCGGCGGCGCGCGCAGCCTCGAACATTCTCTCCTGCTGGGGACGGTAGATGTCGTCGTCTTCACCCGCGACAAATACACCCGACAACTGCGGATACCGATTCTGCGCCATCAGGTCTCGGGCATTGACCGCGTCGAACGCGTCTTCGTCACCGTCGAACATGGCCGCCACGGTGTCCTCGTGATCACCGGTCGACGGTTCGTCCTGGCCGGAGAAGTCCAGGAACGAGGGATATCGGTCCGGGAAGTTCACGGCCATCTCGATCGCGCAGGTTCCGCCGTAGGAAAACCCGCCGATTGCCCATTGAGCTGCATCCGGATTCACTTGAAGGTTCGATTCGATCCAGTTCGGGACGTCCTGGTCCAGATACGTCGCGACGTTGCCGAGCGCAGAATCCATGCAACCGGGGTTGGCGTCGTAGTCCCCCAACGCGTCAGGGACCACCACCACGGGAGCAAGCCCGGAATGCCTCGACGCATAGGCGTCGACGGTGGTCGCGAGCCGGCCACTGTCGAGCCAGTCGCTGGGGCTGCCGGGCTCACCTGCCACCAACACCAGGACGGGCAACTCGGCACGCGGATCGGCAAGGTAGGCCGGCGGGAGATACAGCGTCGCAGGCCTCGCGTCGAATCCCGAGATGTTTCCCGGAATCGCCGCCTCCGTCACGACACCGTTGCTTGGCATCCGCACCGGAACCTGCCAATGAGTTTCGGTGGGCAGTCCCCGCTGCACCCGAGGTTCGGACCCGGGGAGTGAATCGAAGGCAACATTCTCGACCGAGCCGACCGGCCAGTGCCCGACCAGTGAGCCGAGTGTGGGATACGTGCCGGTCGCAGCGTTGACCTGACCTACCGCGACGATCGCGGCCAGCCCGGCGAATGCCGTCACCGAAAGACCACGCGCAAGCCCCGGGCGCCGAAGGAGAACAAGTGCGGCGCCGACGACTCCGAACATCGCCAGCGCTATCCACACAAAACTCGACGCCGGTAGCTGCGCGGGCAACGGCCGAAAGCTGAGCCACACCAACATCGCAGCGATGGCCGACCCGCCCACCGACAGACCCAGCGCGGCTAACGCGGCCCTACGCGGCAACCACCGAAGCAGAAGCAGCGCACCTACGCCGACGATGACGGAACCCACGAGCAGCGCGGCGGTGATGTGTCCGTGCTCGAGTGACATACGCGAGAGCCGCGTCAGGAGTTGATGCCCGTGCATTCGTTCCAGTATCCACATCTACCGGCGGTCTGCGAATTCGTCGAATTTTCGGGAATCAGCGGCGTCGTCGTAATCTCACGAACGCCACGGCCCCGATCGCACATCCTGCCGCGACCAGTCCAGCCCACACGAATGTCCACGGATCGACCCCGACACCGACCGAACCGGCAGACGAGTCAGCCGTCGCTTCCGTCGCGTCCACGAGCGCGCGCATCACGTACACCGGCGGCAACGCTCCACCGGCAGATTCCGAACCGATCAGAACATCGCCCGCATTGTTGAATGCCACCGCCTCACCCTGAGGCTCCGTCGGGAGCGGGATCCGCAGGGGTTCGGTACCGGTGAGCGTCGCGCCGATTCCGCCGTCCACGACCTCGTACAGGTACAGGTCGGAGTAACTCCGAAGTGCGATCGCCGAACCGTCCGACGACACCGCTCCCCCCGTGAACATCACCGACACGGGCTTCTCCGGTCCGAGGGACACCGCTCCGACGCGCTCGAGCGGCGTCGGGCCGGGCTGCGCCAAGTCACTCAGTTTCTGATCCCCGACCGGTGTGTAGACACTGCTTTCGCCGAACAATTCCTTGGTCACGACAAAGACATGGCCGTTGGGGTCGAGCAGAATCGACTCGGTGTCGTGCGCACCGTCCGGGTACGTGAGGCGGTGCAACGTACCGTCACCGGAATCGAGGTCCATCGTGATGAACGCCACCGTTTCGCGGGTTCGGAGGTTGTCTCCGGTGTCCGACAGAACGAGCGTCCGACCACTGACCGCAAGATCTTCGACGTCGTAGGGATCGATCGGGACCGGAATCTGTTTCTGGACAACACAATTCAGATCCATCTCGAACACGTAGTCGTCACTGCCGCCGTCGCCCATCGCGTAGATCCGATCGTCGACGACGACCATCCCCGACAACTCCTGGAGCGCAGGATCAGTAGGTGTACAGAGCGGGGCGAACTCGCTCGGTTCGAACGACGACGCCTGTGCAAGCGCTCCGGGAAGCAGCACAGTCGCAGTGGTCACAGCAAGCGCCGAGACCACTGCGCCGAAACTACGCACTAGGTGCGTACTCCACCAAAGCCGAGGCCAACATCTGCGGCACGCGTGCGTGCACCCGCGTCCCCGCCTCTTCGTGAGTCGATTCCAAGATCGTTCCGTCCGAGTGGATTCGAGCCATCAGATCACCGCGCGTATACGGCACCAGCACGTCGACCTCGACCTCCGGCCGAACCAGAACCTCGCTGAGATGTGCTCGCAGTTCGGCGATTCCCTCGCCGGTCCGCGCCGAGACGAACACAGCGCCCGGCAGCAGACCACGCAGTTGCGTCAAGGTAACCGGATCTGCCGCGTCGATCTTGTTGACCACGATCAACTCCGGGGGAGCCTTCGAATCCGTCTCACGCAGAACGTCGGTCACAACTTCCCGCACAGCCTTGATCTGCTCGGTCGGCAACGGATCCGAGCCGTCGACGACGTGTAGCAGCAGATCCGCGTCGGTCACTTCCTCGAGGGTCGAGCGAAATGCCTCGACCAACTGAGTCGGAAGGTGCCTCACGAAACCGACCGTATCGGTGAGTACGTACTCACGGCCGTCGTCGAGCGCAGCGCGTCGGGTTGTCGGGTCCAACGTGGCGAACAACGCGTTCTCCACGAGCACACCGGATCCGGTGAGCGAGTTGAGCAGACTCGACTTGCCCGCATTCGTGTATCCGACGATGGCGATCGACGGGATGTCGCTCTGCAGTCGACGTGTGCGCTTGGTGTCGCGAGCGGCCTTCATGCCCTTGATCTCGCGGCGAAGTTTTGCCATGCGCTCACGGATACGGCGACGGTCCGTCTCGATCTTGGTTTCACCCGGACCACGTAGACCCACGCCGCCGTTGCTTCCGGCGCGGCCACCGGCCTGACGAGACATCGACTCGCCCCAACCACGCAGACGCGGGAGCATGTACTCCATCTGAGCAAACGCGACCTGCGCCTTACCTTCACGGGAGGTGGCGTGTTGGGCGAAGATATCAAGAATCAAAGCCGTCCGGTCGATGACCTTGACCTTGACGATCTTCTCCAGTGCGGTGAGCTGGGCCGGCGTCAGTTCGCCGTCGCAGACGACAGTGTCGGCACCGGTCGCCAACACGACTTCGCGCAGTTCCTGCGCTTTGCCGGAACCGATGTACGTGGCGGCGTCGGGTTTGTCGCGCCGCTGGACCAGTCCTTCGAGGACCTCGGAACCGGCCGTCTCGGCAAGTGCGGCCAACTCGGTCATGCTCGCCTGAGCCTGCTCGGCTGTTCCCTGCGTCCAGACGCCGACCAGGACAACTCTTTCGAGTCGAAGCTGGCGGTACTCGACTTCGGTGACGTCCTCGAGCTCGGTCGACAGACCGGCCACGCGGCGTAGGGCGCCGCGATCTGCGAGTTGCATCTCACCGGTCGACGGGTTGTCCGATGCGGACGCTGCCGTGTATTCGGCCTGCGCGTACTCGGACTGCTCGCGAGCAGTGGACTCTTCGTTTTCCTGTGTGTTCGTCATACAAGATCCATGGTCCCACGAAACCCTGACACGATGCATCCGTATTTCCTGCAGGCGTATTTCACGCGGGCGTTATCACACAAGCGATTGCCACCAGGCGTCGCTGATCGTTCCGCTCGCCACCAGAACCGAGGGCCCTCGCAAGGACCCTTCGCCGCTTTCGACGGTGACCTGCACTTCGCCGCCGAGGACGCGCACCAGGACCGAACCCTCCTCGCGGCCGTCGTACTTCAGCGCCGCAGCCGCAGCCGCGACCGTTCCGGTTCCGCAGGAACGAGTCTCACCCACACCGCGCTCGTGAACGCGCATGTGGACCCCACCGTCGTGGATCGGTGTCACGATCTCGATGTTGACCCCGTGCGGGAAGAACCCGGGGTCGAAGCCCGGAGAGACAGTTAAATCGAGTGCACTCAAAACCTCGGCCGTCACATGCTCGTCGACACACGCCAAATGCGGATTGCCGACGTCGATGCCGACGCCGGAGAAGACGCGGCCGTCGATTGTTGCCGAAATGGTGCCGAGGTCCTTGATCGGGCCCATCGCCACGGTCACGTCGCCGCGTGTGGCGTCGTAGCTGTGCACTACGACCGGACGCGCTCCCGCGCGGCTGCCGACCACGAACTCGTCCCTGCTCTCCAGGCCGGAGGCCTTGAGATAGTGCGCAAACACGCGAACGCCGTTTCCGCACATCTCCGCGGTGGATCCGTCGCCGTTGCGGTAATCCATGAACCAGTCTTCAGCAGCGACGCCGTCCGGAAGCGCGGTGAGCACGCCCGCGTCCATCAGAGCGCCTGCCCGCGCAACGCGGAGGATGCCGTCGGCGCCGAGACCACGCTGACGATCACACAACGCGGAAACCCGCGCCGGTTCGAGATCGATCCGAACGTCGAGGTCAGGGAGAACGACGAAGTCGTTCTGCGTGCCGTGGCCCTTACTGAAATCCATGGTCGCCATCCTATCCGGACGTACCGACCGACCTACGCGGGTAACGCGGTGACCACCACGTTCTGTTCGTACGTGAATCCGGAAGGCAACGAGGGGTCGGGCACCGTCTCGCCCCCGCAGGTCACGAGGACCAGCCTGGGCGCACCAGTTTCGGAGAAGAACTCCGCAGGCAAAGCCACCTTTTCGTACAGTTTCAGGCTCGCTGCGTGATAGGTGAACATCGTTCCGGCGTCGTCGCTCACGTAGATCGGTGTTCCCGGTTCGATCTGGTGCAGCGCCCACAAAGCGCCGTGTGTGCGATCACCGTCGTCGACGTGACCGGCAACAAGATTCGTACCCTCCGAAGATCCGAACTGCACACCGTTGGTGAAGTGCGAGACCTTGTCAGGATGAGGAAGGATCATTCCGCGGTTCGCGCCGAACCCACTGGTCACGATGTCGGCACGCACATCCAGGTCAGGAATCGCCAAGGTGTTCGGCGGTAGATCTGTGGGTGCGGGCGCCCACGTTGCCCCCGGATCGGTTGGGGCTCCTACGTCGAACGGCGCTTCGGGAACAGGCGCGCTGATGGGTTTCCCGGCCGCACTCACCGCAAAGTAGATCAACACCCCGCCGACAGCAAGAAATGTGACGAGCAGAAGAACCAGCGGCAACCGGCCTGCGCGTCGACGTGTCGGACGCGCGTGTGTCCCGGTCTGCGCCATGTTCGTTGCCCTTCACTCCGTCGATCGCGAAACGGATCGATCGCGAACAGCTAACTGTAAGATAGCTGATCGGCTCGACCGTGTTACAGACCGCGATCTGCGAGGGCCGCGAAGGCGGAGTTGGCCAGCTCCGGATCGGCACCGTCGAGCCACTGCACGCGGGTGTCACGACGGAACCACGATCGTTGGCGGCGAACGTAGCGCCGCGTCCCGATGAACGTCCGTTCGAGCGCCTCGGCCAGATCGTATTCGCCGTCGAAATATGCGAGCACCTGCGCGTAGCCGATCGCTCGCGGCGCTGTGACGCCCTCACGCAATCCTTGCTCGACAAGTGCGGAAACCTCGTCGACAAGTCCGCCTGAGAACATCAGCTCCGTTCGCAAGCGAATCCGGGCGTCGAGTTCTTCGGTGTCACGATCCACGCCGAGAATGCGGGTCCCCCAACGAGGGTCACCGATCTGAGGCGCCGAGGCCGCGAAGGGCTGACCTGTCAGTTCGACGACTTCGAGCGCCCGAACCATCCGCCGACCGTCCGTCGGCAGTATCGACGCCGCCGCAACTGGATCGGCAGCAACGAGGGCCGCGTGCACCGCATCGACCCCACCCTCGGCCAACACCGCTTCCCACTTTGCACGAACGTCGGGATCCGTTGCCGGAAAAGACCATTCGTCGAGCAAAGACTGGACGTACATCATGGAGCCGCCGACGATCACCGGAACCTTGCCTGCCGCGATCAGGTTCTCGGCGACCGCGATCGCGTCGCTTTGATAACGCGCGACGGTGGCGGTCTCTGTCACGTCGAGAACGTCGAGCAGGTGATGAGGAATCCCACGGCGCTCGGCGAGCGTCAGTTTCGCCGTCCCGATATCCATACCGCGATAGAGCTGCATCGCGTCGATGTTGATGATCTCGCCGCCGAATTCCTCGGCCAACGCCAATGCGAGATCGGACTTTCCCGACGCCGTCGGACCGACAACTGCAATCGGGCGAAGTTCTTCAGGGACGTTCACGGCCGCCACGTCCCGACGTGGTAGCCGACACCGAACGGCGCACCGCTGTAATCCACCGTCGAACGAGGACGAGCTGACCCGGGCGAGTCCGTGAAGACACCGGCCAGGACCTGCCATGCCGCACGCCCCTGAACTCCGACACTGCGGCAAAGCTGCGGATCGAGAGCAAGAAGTGCCTCCGGGTCACCGGCAGCCAGGGCATCGTCGATGATCGACTGCACACCCGCCGCACGCTCGTCGAAGCTTCCCGGAGCCTTTGCCGTCAATGTGGATGCACCGTCAGCCACGATCAGAAGTCCCTGCGGTCGATCGTCGCTGTCGAGTTGCTTGCGGAGTTGATACCCGAATTCACGGCACTCACTCGCAGACGCCTCCGGGCTGACAACGTGCATGTCGACGGTGGACTCCACGTCCGCCTGGGCACGCAGCCAGCCGGCCACGAGGGCGCAGAGTTCGAGTGATGGCACCGGTTCGCCTGCCGCATCTGCGTCCAGAGACGTCCGGACATCGGCGCCGAATCCGGCGAAAGTCCCGATCTGTCCACGTCCGACGCCAGTTCGCCAGAGTTCGTCAGCTGCTTTCTCGGAGTCGACACCGACGCCTACCCATTGAACTGCCTCGTGAGACAGCCGGCGCACGGCGGCCGATGCCGCAGCGCGCACCTGGGCGGACTCGGCCGAATCACCGGACAATTCCGGCACGAGCAACGGCGCAGAGGGGACGAGAACAGCGGAAGTCAACACAGTTGCCACGCTAGTCGACCCCGAGGTGGCGACCTCACACCCTCTTACCTGATTCAATAGTCGGAGAACGTGAGTACCGGGTTCAATGGAACCAGGAATGCGATCAGGCAGCCGTGACGCGCGGCAGAGACGAGGACCGATGACCGAGAACAGTGAACCCACCGCCGGCGCCGACAGCAGTTCGGCCAGCCCGAGCCCGGCTGCTCCCAAACCCGGAGCACCCAAACCTGGTGGACCACGCCCCGGTGCGCCCCGCCCCGGAGCACCTCGCCCCGGTCCGGCGGCCTCGCATGCCGTCACCGCTGCACCAACCAGCGATCCGAGCAAATTCGGCCGCGTCGAGGAAGACGGCACCGCCTGGGTGAAGACCGCTGACGGTGAACGTCAGATCGGTTCGTGGCAGGCCGGCGACGCCACCGAGGGCCTCGCCCATTTCGGTCGTCGCTACGACGATCTCGCGACCGAGGTCTCGCTGCTCGAGGCGCGACTGACGTCGGGCGCCGGAGACGCAAAGAAGACCAAGGCTGCCGCCATCGCTCTGTCCGAATCCCTCTCGACCGCCGCCGTGATCGGTGACCTCGACGCTTTGGCCCGCCGACTCGACGTGATCATCGCCGGATCCGACGAGGCCGCGGCGCACGCGAAGGAAGAGAAGGAACAGTCTCGCGCGGCGAGCACCGCCCGCAAGGAGGCGCTCGCAGTCGAGGCCGAACAGATCGGTTCGGAGTCGACCCAGTGGAAGACCGCGGGTGATCGACTGCGCGAGATTCTCGACGAGTGGAAGACGATTCGCGGAATCGACCGCAAGGTCGACGACGCACTGTGGAAGCGGTACTCGAAGGCTCGCGAGTCTTTCAACCGACGGCGTGGAGCGCATTTCGCCGAACTCGATCGCGATCGTGCGAGCGCACGTTCTACGAAGGAAGAACTGGTCGAGCGCGCCGAGAAGCTGTCGACCTCCACCGAATGGGGACAGACCGCTGGAGAATTCCGCGATCTGCTCAGCGAGTGGAAGGCTGCCGGCCGTGCACCGCGCGAGGCCGACGACAACCTGTGGAAGCGCTTCAAGGGCGCTCAGGACGTGTTCTTCGCCGCCCGCAACGCTGCCGCATCCGAGCGCGACGCCGAATTCGAGCAGAACGCAGTCGCGAAGGAAGAGTTGCTCGCTGCGAACGCGAACATCGATCCGGCACACGGACTCGAGAACGCTCGCGCAGCGCTTCGCGACCTGCAGGAGAAGTGGGACGCGATCGGCAAGGTGCCGCGCGAACGAATGCAGGAACTCGAAGCGAAGCTCCGGGCCATCGAAACCAAGGTGCGCGACGCAGTCGACGCCGAGTGGCGTCGTACCGATCCGGAAGCGCTGGCCCGCGTCGCGCAGTTCAAGGAGCGGGTGAGCCAGTTCGAGGAGCAGGCCGCCAAGGCTCAGGCTGCCGGAAAAACGAAGGACGCGGAGAAGGCTCTCGCTCAGGCAAAGCAGTGGCGTGAGTGGGCCGAAGCAGCCGAGAGCGCTGTCAACGAGTAGCAGACGACAAACGAGTACGACTACAACGCCGGCTGACTCCGAAAGGAGTCAGCCGGCGTTGTAGTGCGCGTTGGACAGTCAGTCTGCTGCGTCAGCCGACGTTCCATTCCTGATGCTTCTCGGCTTCAGCCGCAGCGATCCGGCGTTGCTCCTCGGCGGCGAGCTGAATGTTGGTTCGCGTCCAGACCACCTTGAGCCAATGGAACGTCAAGAACACGACGGCAAACCATCCGATGACCAGCCCGATCGACGGTCCTGCCACGTTGAATCCGGCGGGAATGGTCTGACGTGACCAGACGGCCATCATTCCCAGCGCACTCGCCACGGCACTACCGGCCAGCGCGACCCACGCCAGACTCCAGCGCCGCGTCACGAGTGCGAGCATCGAGAATCCGATGCCGAAGATGACAACGAACCACACGAACAAGCGTGAGAACAGTGCAATCCGTTCACTTTCCGCGTCCTGGTTGTACGCGAGCACATCCCAGCCGTTCGCAACTCCCGCATGGGGCAGCGCAAGGGTTCCGACCAGCACGAGCACCGCAACCGCGACAACCATGGCGCGCGCACCCGGATCGATTTCTCCCGCGACCTTGCGTTCCGCGTCGTCGAGGTCCTTGCGGTAGCCCTCGAAGGCGTCGTCGCCCGGCTGAGGTGTCTTGTTCTCGTGTTGCGAGGTCATGCGTTGCATCCCATCTGGACGGGTTGTGGGGCTGGGGCACCGATCTTCGGTAGTCCGAGACCTACGCCGATGGGCGGGGTCTTGGGTGTGATGCCCTTTTCGAACGAGTCACCGGCGCGGGTCCGACGGTGCGTGAGCACCCCGTCATCGGCCACGAGGTGATGGGGGGCTCCGTGGGTGACGACGACCGTCACCACGTCGCCGGGTCGGATTGTGCCGTCGAGGTTTCCCTCAGGTCGGAAATGCACCAGGCGACCGTCTCGCGCACGACCGCTGAGGCGGTGAGTCGCTGCGTTCTTGCGGCCCTCCCCGGCTGCCACCAAGAGTTCCACCTCGGTGCCGACGAGTTTGCGATTCTCCTCGATGTTCACTTCTTCCTGAACCGCGAGCAATCGCATATAACGTTCCTGGACAACCTCTTTGGGAAGTTGATCGGCCATCTCGGCCGCCGGCGTACCCGGGCGCTTGGAGTACTGGAAGGTGTAGGCGTTCGAGAATCGCGCCTTGCGTACGACGTCCAGCGTCTCCGCGAAATCCTCTTCCGTCTCCCCCGGGAACCCGACGATGATGTCCGTGGTGATGGCGGCGTGTGGCATTGCGGCGCGCACCTTCTCGATGATCCCGAGGTACTTCGACTTGCGATACGAGCGCTTCATCGCCTTGAGAACCTTGTCCGAACCGGACTGAAGAGGCATATGCAGCTGCGGGCAGACGTTGGGGGTGGTTGCCATCGCTTCGATGACGTCGTCGGTGAACTCCGCCGGGTGCGGGGACGTGAACCGCACACGTTCGAGGCCGTCGATGTGTCCGCACGCCTTCAAGAGGGAGGCGAAGGCGCCGCGATCGCGCGGTTGCTCCGGATCGGCGAACGACACGCCGTAGGCGTTGACGTTCTGCCCGAGCAGAGTCACTTCGGAGACACCCTCGTCGACGAGCGCCTGAACCTCGGCCAGAATGTCTCCGGGACGCCGATCCACTTCCTTGCCACGCAAGGCCGGAACGATGCAGAACGTGCACGTGTTGTTACAACCCACCGAGATGGAAACCCATCCCGCATAGGCAGATTCACGCTTGGCCGGCAACGTCGACGGAAAGGCCTCCAGTGCGTCGAGGATTTCGACTTCGGCACGCTGGTTGTGACGCGCACGATCGAGCAGTGCGGGCAGCGAGCCGATGTTGTGGGTGCCGAAGACGACATCGACGAACGGTGCCTTCTTGACGACGGTGTCACGATCCTTCTGAGCCAGGCACCCACCGACGGCGATCTGCATGTCGGGGTTCGCCTCCTTGTTCGGGGCGAGCTGGCTGAGGTTGCCGTACAACTTGTTGTCCGCGTTCTCACGAACCGCACACGTATTGAAGACGACAAGGTCAGGATCGGTTCCGGTCTCCGCCTTCGAGTACCCGGCGTCCTCGAGCAGACCGGACAGTCGCTCGGAATCGTGGACGTTCATCTGACAGCCGTACGTCCGCACCTCGTAGGTGCGAACAGACTTCGCAGTCGGCTCCGGAACTGCAGTCGGCTCCGGAAGTGCAGGGGACATTTCGTCGATCAGTGACACGCTTCAGCCTAGCTCACGTCCACTACGACGTGTAATAACGCCCTGATAAACAGCCGAAACGCGACATAAACGTCGTCACAGTAAAATTTCCATTACATATGGCAAGAACCATGGCGAAATCACGGGCGTCGACGCAAACTACGCCTAAGGTTCTCGTTTATGACCCAAGCCGACGATGCGACGACGCCGACCACCTCCGGCGATTCCACATCCATGATTTCGATGACCTCGGTGAACAAACACTTCGGGGAACTTCACGTCCTGCAAGAGGTCAATCTCGAGGTACCCAAGGGCCAAGTAGTGATCGTCCTTGGTCCGTCGGGCTCCGGTAAGTCGACTCTGTGCCGCACCATCAATCGCCTCGAACCCATCGACTCGGGCACCATCGCCGTCGACGGCAAGACGCTCCCCGAAGAGGGCAAAGCACTTGCCGCACTTCGTGCCGACGTCGGGATGGTCTTTCAGTCCTTCAACCTGTTCGCTCACAAGACGATTCTCGAGAACGTCATGCTCGCACCGATGAAGGTCCGCAAGGCAAAGAAGGACGACGCCAAGAAGACGGCGCAGGCGTTGCTCGAGCGTGTCGGTATCGCCAATCAGGCTGACAAGTACCCGGCGCAGCTTTCCGGTGGCCAGCAGCAGCGTGTCGCGATCGCTCGCGCTCTTGCGATGCAGCCCAAGGTGATGCTTTTCGACGAGCCCACCTCCGCTCTCGACCCCGAGATGGTCAACGAGGTCCTCGATGTCATGACTTCCCTCGCCAAGGAAGGCATGACCATGCTCGTGGTCACGCACGAGATGGGATTCGCACGTAAGGCCGGCGATCGTGTGCTGTTCATGGCTGACGGTCAGGTCGTCGAAGACACAACACCCGAAGAGTTCTTCACTCATCCCAAGTCGGATCGGGCCAAGGACTTCCTCGGAAAGATCCTCACTCACTGATCACAGTCCCCTCCGACACAGTCCCCCCTCCGACACAGTCCCCCCTCCGACACAGTTCCCCCTCCGACACAGTCCTGCTCTCGTCCACAAGACAACTCGCTCGACTGCACTTTTCATCTCGACTGCACCGTTTGCATGTCGACAACCGAGAGGATCTTCATGAAGATCAATCGTTCCGTCCGTTTCGGAATCGGAATCATGGCTATCGCGTTCGCTGCCACCGCCTGTGGTGGCGGCGAGGAGAACAAGTCGATCACCGAGAGCGCTTCCGACGGCACCCTCACCGTCGGCATCAAGTTCGATCAGCCCGGCCTCGGGCAGCGTAATCCGGACGGCACTTTCTCCGGTTTCGACGTCGAGGTGGCCCGGTACATCGCCAACGAACTCGGCGTGAAGCCCGATGGCATCGCTTTCAAGGAATCACCTTCGGCTCAGCGTGAGACTTTGATCCAGAACGGCGAGGTCGACTACATCGTCGCCACCTACTCGATCACCGATACACGCAAGGAGAAGGTCAGCTTCGGCGGCCCGTACTTCATCGCGGGCCAGTCGCTGCTCGTTCGCTCCGACAACACCGACATCACCGGCCCCGATTCGCTCACCGGCGGAAAGAAGCTCTGCTCGGTGTCGGGTTCCACTCCGGCGCAGAACATCCAGGACAACTACGCCAAGGACGTCCAGCTCCAGCCGCTCGACACCTACTCCGCTTGTGTCGAGGCGCTGCGTAACGGCGCTGTCGACGCTGTCACCACCGACGACATCATCCTCGCCGGCTACGCTGCCCAGTACCCGGGCGAGCTGAAGGTCGTCGGAGAACCGTTCACGACCGAAAAGTACGGTGTCGGCCTGGCCAAGGACGATTCCGAGGGTCGCGGCAAGATCAACGACGCCATCGAGAAGATGATCTCCACCGGCGCATGGGAAGAAGCCTTCAACAACACTGTTGGCGCTTCGGGCTACCCCATCCCGGCACCGCCCACCGTTGATCGTTACTGACCTGCTTTTTTCACCGTCAATCTCGCTGCGGCTCCCCACTTCGGGAGCCGCAGCGCGTGACGCCACCAACGGAGATCCCGTGATCTGGGGAGACGGCAAGTGAACCTTCTGAGCAAGTACGGCGACCAGATTCTGGAAGCCTTCTGGACCACGATCCAGCTGACGTTCTTCTCCGCGATCGGCGCCGTCATCATCGGTGTCCTGATTGCGGCAATGCGCGTGTCACCGGTCCCGGTCGCCCGATTCCTGGGTACCGCGTACGTGACCGTGTTCCGAAACACCCCCCTGACACTGATTCTGCTGTTCTGCCTGTTCGGTCTTTCGCAGACGCTCGGAGTCAACCTCGCCAAGTCGGACTCACCGACGTTCTTGACAGACAACAACTTCCGACTCGCCGTACTCGGCCTCAGTGTCTACACTGCCGCGTTCGTGTGTGAGTCACTTCGATCGGGAATCAATACCGTTCCGGTCGGCCAGGCCGAAGCGGGCCGATCACTCGGTCTGTCGTTTGCACAAAATCTTCGGCTGATCGTCCTGCCTCAGGCTTTTCGCGCGGTCACAGCACCGCTGGGTAGCGTGCTGATCGCACTGACCAAGAACTCGACCATCGCCGCGGTGATCGGCGTTTCCGAGGCGTCAGCGCTGATGAAGAAGATGATCGAGAACGAAGCGGCGATCTTCGTCGTCGGTGGAATCTTCGCTGTCGGTTTCGTGATCCTGACACTTCCCATGGGCTTGATCTTCGGCAAGCTGAGCAAGCGATTCGAGGTTTCACGATGAGCAACCGCGCAACAGTTCTCTATGACGCGCCCGGTCCGAGAGCGCGAAATCTCTACCGATTCGCGTCCTTGGTCGTCGCTGCACTCATGGTCGCAATCGGTTACGTCGTCTACCGCGCACTCGACGAAAAGGGCCAGCTGACAGCAGCGAAGTGGGATCCGTTCCTCGAATCCACCTCGTGGACAACGTATCTGATACCGGGCATTCGGGGAACGCTGATCGCGGCTGCGATGTCCATCGTCTTCGCGCTCATCCTCGGTTCTGCCCTGGGTATCGGCCGGCTCTCCGAGCACAACATCATTCGGAAGGTCTGCGGCGTCATCGTCGAATTGTTCCGAGCAGTACCGGTTCTGATTCTGATGATCTTCTCGTATCAGGTGTTCGCCGAATACGAGGTCTTCAAGTCCAAGTACCTCGCACTCGCGGCAGTCGTCGTGGGTCTGACTCTGTACAACGGGTCAGTGATCGCCGAGATCGTCCGTGCCGGAATCAACTCACTCCCACGAGGGCAAAGTGAGGCCGCCAAGGCACTAGGCATGCGCAAGACGCAGATCATGGTGACGATCCTGCTCCCCCAGGCGGTTACCGCCATGCTCCCGGCACTGATCTCGCAGATGGTCGTGGCGCTGAAGGACTCCGCCCTCGGTTACCTGATCGGGTATGTCGAGTTGGTGCGTCAGGCCCAACAGCTCGGCACCTTCTACGGAAACTTCTTGCCGGCGCTCATCGTGGTCGCAGCGATCATGATCGCTCTCAACTCGGCTCTGACCTTCCTGGCAACCAAGGTGGAGAAGCGCCTGCGGTCCGGAAAGCGAAAGGGCAAGGGCCCCATCGCAGCTCCGGCTGCCGACGCAGCCGTTTCGGTTCCGGGCATGGACTTGACCAAGCCGTGAGCTGATCGACCTGCTGTTCCACTGACACGAGGAGCGGGGTGTGTCACCGAATTCGGTGACACACCCCGCTCCTGGGGTTATGTTGCGAAGGGCATGGTTTGCCAACGTATTGGTTTACAAAGAATAGGGGGGACCCCAAAAGGTGCGCCCCGTGGGGTCCCCCGCCCCGGGGGGGGGGGGGGTCCCCCCTTTGGGGGCCCCCCACCCCGCTCCTGGTATTAGTTGCCTACGGCATTGTTTGCCTACGGTATTGGTTACCTACGATTCGGCGGCAGCCATCTCGGCCTTGACCACCTCGTACGACATCCCCGCTGAATACCCCTTGCGAGCAAGCATCGAGACCAGTCGGCGCGTGACCTTGTCACGATCATCGACGGGCTTGTTCTTCAGCTTCCGCCGAACCAGCTCCGCTGCTCGCTCGCGCTCGTCTTCCGGATCGATCTGTGAGAGCGCTTCGGAAGCCACATCCTGGTCGATGCCTTTGAGCCGCAATTCGACTGCTAGCGCACGCTTTCCCTTGCCTGAGTACGTGTGGCGCGAATGAACCCACTGATTCGCGAAGTCTGCGTCGTCGATCAAGCCGATTTCCTGGAGCCGATCGAGAACGCTCGTGATGATCTCGGGTTCGAAACCGCGCCCGCTCAGCTTTGTTTCCAGTTCGGAACGGCTGCGCGCCCGGTCGGTCAGGAGGCGTAGGCAAGCATCTTTGGCCTGCGCCTCCGTCCCACCTTCTGCGCGTTGCGACGGCTTCTCGGATCGTTGACGGGATCGACGCCGAGGTGCGCCGTACTCTTCACGAGCATTCTCGCCGTTGTTACCGTCGTCGAAGCTCATGACTGAACTCAGAAGTCGGCGGGAGCTTCGTCGGTTGCAGTGACGTCAGCACCGATACCGAGCTTTTCCTTGATCTTCTTCTCGATCTCGTCGCGGATATCGGTGTTCTCCAGCAAGAACTTACGAGCATTTTCCTTGCCCTGACCCAACTGGTCACCTTCGTAGGTGTACCAGGAGCCGGACTTGCGGATGAACCCGTGCTCGACACCCATATCGATGAGCGAGCCTTCCTTACTGATGCCCTGACCGTAGAGAATGTCGAACTCGGCCTGCTTGAACGGCGGAGCGACCTTGTTCTTGACGACCTTGACACGAGTGCGGTTACCGACTGCGTCGGTACCGTCCTTGAGAGTCTCGATGCGACGGATGTCGAGGCGAACCGAAGCGTAGAACTTCAGTGCCTTACCACCGGTGGTGGTTTCGGGAGAACCGAACATCACGCCGATCTTCTCGCGAAGCTGGTTGATGAAGATGACGGTGGTGCCCGAGTTGTTCATGGCACCGGTGATCTTGCGCAGCGCCTGGCTCATCAGTCGAGCCTGCAGGCCGACGTGGCTGTCACCCATCTCGCCTTCGATCTCGGCGCGAGGAACAAGAGCGGCCACGGAGTCGATCACGACGATGTCGAGGGCGCCCGAACGAATCAGCATGTCGGTGATCTCGAGAGCCTGCTCACCCGTATCGGGCTGCGAGACCAGAAGCGCGTCGGTGTCGACACCCAACTTGGCTGCATAGTCAGGATCAAGCGCGTGCTCCGCGTCGATGAAGGCCGCGATGCCGCCGTTGGCCTGAGCGTTGGCAACTGCGTGCAGTGCCACGGTGGTCTTACCCGAGGATTCCGGGCCGTAGATCTCGATGACGCGGCCACGCGGCAGTCCGCCGATACCCAGCGCGACGTCGAGCGCGATGGAACCGGTGGGAATGACGGCGATGGGCTGGCGGACACCCTCACCCAGGCGCATCACCGAACCCTTGCCGAAGTTCTTGTCGATCTGCGCCAACGCGAGGTCGAGTGCCTTGTCCCGATCAGGTGCCTGTGGTGCCATCGTGATCCCCATCCTTGTATCAGTCTTCAGTGCCTGCCTGAGCAGACTCCGTCTCTTCAGCGCCTGCCTGAGCCGACCCTGTTGGTGTGTTGCGATCAGAGTAGATCCGGCCACCGACAGACTTTTCGATCTTGGTTTCGTGCCCGTCGAACACTGTGCTTGTCGGACACTGTGCTTGTCGATAACCGAAAGTTCGCAGTTACGAAAGGAGCGTCACCACCGAACAGCTCCAGCATAGACGAACACGTGTTCGAACAGAAGACGGGAGACGTTCGACACGCCGAAAATTCAGCGGCGGGCGGGCGGTACGTCGAACTCCGCGCAGAGCGCGCGCCACACCTCACGGGGCTCCCAGCCTGCTTCGACGGCCTCCGCGGCAGTCATTCCGTCGAGACTCTGGAGTACATGGTCGATCAGCATCGAGTCGCCTCGTACCTGCCCGAACTCTTCGCGCACCATTTCATGAAATTCGGTCAACCGCACAGCCGCCACCGTAGTCCACAGGGTGATGTATCTGCACTCAGGCACAGTCGGCTCACGCCGACACACCGCCATTGACCACCTGTCGGCACACCACCACCGGATCGACGACCTGCGACGCAGTAGCGGCAGCCGCCCTCGCCGCTTCCGTGAATCGCTCATCGGAAAGAACCTGTAGTACTGCATCGCGAATCGACTGCGCATCCGCAGGCCGCACGATCACCGACGTGCCTGCCCGCGCAGCGCGATTGGCCAGCTCCCACTGGTCCCCTCCCCCAGGAACGACGACGGTCGGTACTCCGGCCAACAGCGCCTTTGCCAACATGCCGTGCCCGCCGCCGCATACCAATACCGCCGCGTCATGCAGCATCGCGTCCTGACGTCCGAGACCTGCACGAACCCAATCAGGTTGTTCGCCTTCTGCTCCCTCGAGTATCGATGCGATCAGCCTGACACCGGCTCCGTCGAGTCCTTCGACCGTGCCCTCGAACATTCCCACTGCGCCGGTGTGTGCCGTGGACGGCGCCACCATGACCAGCGGTTCGTCACCTGGCGGTGGATCCAGAATGACCTCGGTCGGCTCCCAGAGAAGCGGTCCGACGACGTGTGCGTGCTCCGGCCAGTCGGGGCGAGGCACTTCCAGTGCCGGAAGCGTTGCGATCAGCCGCGCATGAGGGCCGGGATCGAGAGCGGGCAGTCCGACACCGACACGGGCTTGCGAGCGCTGGGCCAACCCTTGCTTGATCGAACGTCCCGTCGCTGCGCGCATCAGGGTGTCGCGGAGTCGACCGCGAATTCCGACTCCGGGCGCGAGCCCACTGCCGATCGGCGGCAGACCGCGCGAGGGTGAGTACAACGGGTGAGGCGAGAGCTCCACCCACGGGATGCCGAGCCGTTCCGCGGCCAATCCACCTCCGGCAGTAAGGATGTCGGAGACGACAAGATCCGGGGAGACGGATTTCAGGTCGGGAAGCAGTTCGGTGGAAATATAGGCGGCGCGCGAATGAATCCGAGCGCCTGCGTCGAGATCGTCGTCTCCCGGTCGCGGAGCCAAGCCCTTGAGAGGCTCCGCTTCCACGCCCGCTGCTCGCGCTGCCTCCACCCACCGGGTCCCGGTGTAGAGGATGGGGTCGTCGCCGGCCTGGATCAACGCCAGCGACAACGCTATTGCGGGAAAAGCATGACCCGGGTCCGGCCCGGCAACGACGGCTACACGCACCGGATCAGAGTGTCACACCGAGTGAAACGCCTGTTCCGCCGCACCCAGTGCGCGTTCGCGATCCGAAGCCACCAATCCGATTCTGGTCCTGCGATCAAGGACGTCGTCGACATCGAGGGCACCTTCGTGCGATACGGCGAAATCGAACTCGGCGCCGCATATCTCCAAGTCCGCAACCGGCCGAAGACGATCACTGCTCGCGGAGGCAACGAACTCCGCTTCGGTGCCGTATCGCGCCACTAGGGAGGCGGGAGCCTTGATCTTTTTCAAATCCGCCGCCGATGCAGCACCTACCAGCGGCAACGAGCGTGTCCGACACGCACCGGCATTCAGCGAGCCGGCCTCGATCGCAGCGTCGACGGCGTCTTCGGCCATCTTGCGGTACGTCGTGAGCTTGCCGCCCACCACCGTGACCAAGCCCGAAGCCGAACGAACAACAGCGTGATTGCGGGAGAGGTCGGCAGTCGAGCCTTCACCGGTGTCCAGCAGCGGACGCAGACCCGCGAAGGTCCCCAAGACGTCCCCACGGGTCAGCGGAACTTCCAACGCCGTGTTCACGGTGTCGAGCAGGAAGTCGATCTCGTCCTCGGACGCCGTCGGTACGTCGGGCACCGGTCCCGGCGCTGCTTCGTCGGTCAACCCGAGGTAGATCCGGCCGAGCTGCGCGGGCAGGGCGAAGACGAAACGGTTGGTCTCGCCGGGAATCGGCACCGTCAGTGCTGCAGTGGGGTTCCCCAATCGCGCCGCGTCGAGCACCAGGTGCGTTCCGCGGCTGGGGCGAAGAGTGATGCTGGAGTCGACCTGATCAGCCCATACACCGGTCGCATTGATCACGACGCGGGCACGCATCAAGAACTCGGACCCGGTCAACTCGTCGCGCAAGGTGGCCGATGTTCCGGATACGTCGTACGCACCGACCCTGGTCAGGATTCGCGCGCCGTGGGACGCCGCGGTTCGCGCGATGCCGACGACAAGACGGGCGTCGTCGATGAGCTGCCCGTCGAACGCAGTCAAGGCGCCGCGTAGATTCTCTTGCTTGACCGCAGGGGCCAATTCGCGAGCGCGAGCAGCACTGACCGTCCGTGATCTGGGTAGTACCGACGCCGGGGTTCGCGCCGACATGCGCAGAGCGTCACCGGCCAGGAAACCGGTACGCACCAGGGCCTTTCCGAAGAACGACGTCTCCGGCAACAGCGGTACGAGTTGAGGCATGGCGCGAACCAGGTGCGGCGCGGTGCGCGTCATGAGAATTCCGCGCTCGACCGCACTTTCACGGGCGATGCCGACATTGCCGGAAGCAAGGTACCGAAGGCCGCCGTGCGCCAGTTTCGAACTCCAACGGCTGGTGCCGAACGCGAGGTCGTGCTTTTCGACCAGCGCAACACTCAGCCCACGAGTCACGGCATCGAGAGCAACACCGACGCCCGTGATTCCGCCACCGATAACCAGGACGTCGACCGAATCGCCGTTCGCCAACTGCTCGAGCTCACGAGTACGCCGCTGTGCATTGAGCGCTGAATCACCGCTTGCTGAATCACTGCCTGCTGAACCTAGGGGGCTCACAGCTATTCTCCCGAATTCTTGACAGGTGCCAGGTACGCAGCGACCGCATATCGAAGTTGTTCGACAGACGCGTCGGAAGAAAGCTCAGCCTCGAGAGTCGGTGCGGAGATGACAACGGACTGTGCCATCAGTAGAACCATCGCCGCGATCTCGGTGACGCTTCCCTCACGAATCGAACCGTCCTGTTGACCGGCCGCGACGACGGAGGTGATCAGCTCGAGAATCGACTTCTGGCTCGCGCCGAGTCGGTCCACGATGTACGTGGTCAGCAACTCTTGATCGGCTTGCCGAATTTTCACGAAGAGCGGATGGTCGCGGATCTGGCCGACGACGTCACCGATCGCCTCCACGAGCAACGTGCCCGCAGACCCGGTGAAGGTCACCTCGGGCAGCACCGATCGGATCTCCCGCGTGAGCAGGTCCGCGACCACGGCCCGCGTGTCCGGCCAACGCCGGTAGACCGTAGGTCGGCTGACGCCGGCTCGACGGGAGATCTCGGCAAGTGTGGTTCGCTGCATTCCGAAATCGAGGACACACGATCTTGCGGCGTCGAGAATCACGTCGTCGATCTCGCGGCTGGGGATGCGCTGACCGTCGGCCTTGCGAGGGGCAATTGGGTCATCTGCGTTACGGATTACCATCGTGTGTAACACAATACCGGACAAGTCACCGGCAATCCCGTCGGGACTTGCGACTTTTCTCGCTCAAAGCTCATCAGAAATAGTACAACTCGAAACCAACTGCGCGCTCGGCATCAAACCCAGGCTTCGGTCCGCTGACCATATCTATCTGTGCGCGGGCCTGTTCCCGGATCGGCACAGAACTCAATGCCGCCAGATAGCGTGCGTGTTCCGCGAGCGAATCCACGGCGCGATCGACCGTCGACGTCACGTCGACGGAGTGCGTGGGAGTCATCGTGTTCACCGCGACCCACCGAACGCCGGACCACGGCGCCAACCCCTGAGCCGTCAATGACGGAAAGATCCATTCGTTTGCTGCGTCGGCAGTTGCATCCAGGACGCTGATCCCGAGCGCGCGGTGATCCGCACTGTTGAGGTAGCCGGGCCCCCAGGTGTGCGAGAAGTTCATCGTGACCACCAACTCCGGACGGTGGCGACGAATTGCAGCGGCAAGAGTCGAGCGCAACTCCAGGCCTTCCACGAGACGGCCGTCGGGTAGTCCGAGGAACTCCACCTCACTGACACCGACGATCGCGGCCGAGCGGCGCTCTTCTTCCTCACGGACCGGGCCGGACTCCGCGGGCGACAGACCAGCGATTCCGGCCTCACCTCGCGTGGCCAGCACGTATCGGACGTCCTTGCCGCGATCCGTCCACTGCGCCACCGCCGCGGCTGCGCCGTATTCGATGTCGTCGGGATGCGCAACGATGACAATCGCGCGCTGCCAGTCCTCGGGGAAGTTTTCCATAGGGCCGATCTTGCCTGTCAGAATCGCGAAGCGGGCGAATTGTCGTCACTTCCCGACATCGCCTTCACCAGGAAGTAGATTCCGAAGCCGACCGCGCCGACCACCAGAACCCAGAAAAGCCCTTTGATCAGGGCGCCGACCACCGCGAGTGCAACCCACACCAGTACGACGGCCAAAACGATCTTCCAAAACATGCTTGCCTCCAATGGGCCATTGAATAATCAGTCGAATCGGACAAGTGCTGCGTCGTCCGTAGAACCAGCCTGACAGGTCTGGCGCGACAAAGCAGCAGCTCAGCGGCAAGTTCAGGTAAAGATCAGGGTTCACCCCGAGACCGCACCTCACGCAGGTCAGGTGTCCAACCCACTGCAGCGTGCGACTGGCGTAAACTCGCGAAGTTCCATCCCGTACGCCGAAGGAGCACGTCCGCAGTGTCTACGACCCGTTTCCCCGCTCGCGATCTCGCGCATGTAGCCGTCTTCGCCGCACTCATCATCGCGCTGGGCCTACCCGGGTCGATCAACATCGGCATCTCCGGTGTACCGATCACACTTCAGTCCATGGGCGTCATGATGGCCGGCGCTCTGCTCGGACCGCGCAAGGGTGTTCTCGCCGTCCTGACGGTCATCGCCCTGGGATTGGTGGGACTACCGGTCCTTGCCGGCGGTCGCACCGCACTCGTGTCTCTTTCGAGCCCGACGGCCGGATTCCTCATCGGTTGGATCCCGACGGCATTCGTCATCGGGTGGCTGACTGCAAAGATGCTGCCCAAGTACCGGATCATCGCGGGCATCGGCATCAACCTCCTCGGCGGGGTTGTCATCCTCTACGCCTTCGGCATCGTCGGAATGATGGTCCGCGGACACATGAGCTTCGTAGCCGCCTGGTCGGCCAACGCTGCCTTCATTCCTCTCGACGCGGCAAAGGCAGTGGTCACCGCGCTCGTCGCGTCCCAGGTCCATCGCGCATATCCGGCACTGCTGCGTGATTCGGTGATCTCGTCCACCAAGACCGTGGTGGCGAATTAATCTCCGATGAGTGAGATCGTCTTCGAGAACGTCGGCCACAGCTTCGGTGAACGAACAGTCCTGCAGCAGATAAATCTGCGACTGAGCGAGCAGCGAATCGGGATCGTGGGTGCAAACGGAAGCGGCAAGTCGACCCTCGCTCGCATGATCAACGGCCTGGTCGTTCCAACCGAAGGGCGCGTCCAGGTGAACGGCCTGGATACCGCGAAGAAGGGCCGCGACGTACGCAAGCAGGTCGGGTTCGTCTTCACCGATCCCAACCATCAGATCGTGATGCCGACGGTGGCCGAGGACATCGAATTCTCGCTCCGCCGTAGCGGTTTGGGTAAAACCGAGCGCGCCGCGAAGGTCAGCTCGGTCCTGCAGCGCTACGGTCTCGCCGGGCACGCCGACCATCCCACTCACCAGCTTTCCGGTGGGCAGAAGCAGCTACTCGCGCTCGCGGCCATCATGGTGACAGAGCCGAACGTACTCGTCGCCGACGAGCCCACCACGCTCCTCGATCTTCGCAACTCGCGACTCATCAGCTCGGTGTTCGAGTCACTCGATCAACAACTGATCGTCGTGACCCACCAACTCGACCTCCTCGAATCATTCGAACGGGTGTTGGTTGTCGACCAAGGCCGTGTCGTCGCCGACGGCTCCCCCGCCGACTCGATCGGCCATTACCGGGCGTTGGTCTCGTGACCACTCTCGGCGTCTACCGGCCGGGCACATCGCTCCTGCACCGGATGCCGACGGGGATCAAGCTCCTCGCATTGATCGTGGCGATCCTGGCCGTCTCGATCTTCGTACGTGAGCCGTGGCAACTCGCAGCTCCCGCGATCGTCGTCATCGCCCTGTACGTCATTGCGCGCATCCCGCCGATGACGGCGATCCGGCAGCTGCGACCCGCACTGTGGATGTTGCTGTTCATCGGCGCGTTCCAGCTGGTGGTCGCGGGGTGGCAGCGAGCGGCCGTCGTGTGCGGCGTCCTGATCATCTCGATCGCCTTGGCGGCGATCATGGGTCTGACCACGCGGATCTCCGAGATGCTCGACGCGATCACCAGATTCCTGACACCCTTGCGACGCTTCGGCGTCAATCCCGAACGGATCGCCTTGCTCCTGGCAATGACGATGCGGTGCATTCCGCTGATGTTCGAGGTCATCACACAGGTGTCCGAGGCACGCAAGGCACGAGGGCTCGGCTTCTCGCTGCGTTCCTTCGCAGTGCCGGTCATCGTCGGCACCCTGATGACCGCAGATGCGATGGGTGAAGCATTGGCAGCCCGCGGCGCCGACGACTGAGCGCCGATCAGACTGTGCACTGATCAGACCGAGCACCGATCAGACCGGGAACTGTCAGTTGTACTTGCGGGTGATGTCGTCCACCTCGCCGATGGCGTCGGCAAGCGCCGAAAGTCGCTCGGCGGCCGCGTGCAGCGCCGAGAGTTCTCGGTTGAATCCCACCAGCGCCGAAGGGCTGTGAGGCGCAGTCAGAGCAGCGGCCGAGGTCACCAGATCCTCGTACTGATCCAACCCCGACTGCAACTCACGAACTGCACCGTCGATGGTGGGATCAAGAGGCTCAGTCACCTTGGGCGTAGCAGCCACCGCACGTTCCATCGCGACCACGTCCGAAGACACTGCAAACATCGCTCTGAGTGCCGAATCGGCGGTGACGGTGATTTCGTCCAGCTCACCGGGGTCGATGGTGTCGGCGCGCCTGAGAACACTCAAAATCTCGAACAGCGACGTCTCGGCACCGATGAGGCGAGACATCGGGATGAACGCGCGAGACGACGACGGTGGCAATCGTCTGCGAATCGGCGCCGACGGCGGAGGGCCGGAGCTCATCGAACGGTAACGGCCGACCGCGATGACGGCGGGAACCGCGAACAGTGCCGCTCCCCCGCCCGCCACGACCACCGACCACTCGGGAGCCGCCGCAACCGCGAGGCCGGCAGTGCCGACCACTGAACCGCCGGACATGAATCCCCATCGCTGCGCGCGCCGACGCGCACGGGCACGTTTGCGCTCGAACTTGGCACGCGGATCCTGCCACCGACGAGCGGCATCCGCCGCAGACAGACCGACCTCGCGCAATGTGTCCGCGGTACGTCCCAACGCTCCGAAAGCGCCGGATACGGAAACGGGAACGGCCGACCGGGGCTCACGCCCAGATCGACCGTCTCGCGAAGAAAACATCAGAGCATCACTGCCGACATCGAGAATTCGGCTACTGCCCGGTCTGACCGGCAGCCGGGGGCTGCTTCTCGACGGACGGAGTCGCGGGAGTGGCTGCTGCACCGCCGGAAGGCAGTGCCTCGCCCTTCATGGACGCACGAATCTGCTCGAGGCGGCTGTGCCCTGCCATCTGAACCGAGGCCTGCTGGACCTCCATCATGCGGCCCTGGACGGAGTTCTGGGCGAGCTCGGCCGAGCCGAGTGCGTCAGCGTAGCGGCGCTCGATCTTGTCGCGCACAGCATCGAGGCTGGGTGTGTTGCCGGGAGCCGACAGCGTGCTGTCCATGGAACGAAGCGACTCGCTCACGCGCTCCTGCATCTTGGCCTGCTCGAGCTGGCTGAGCAGCTTGGTGCGCTCGGCAACCTTTGCCTGCAGGGTCATCGCGTTCTGCTCGACGGCCTTCTTGGCCTGAGCGGCTGCCTGCAAGGACTGGTCGTGCAGTGCCTTCAGATCCTCGACGCCCTGCTCGGCCGTCACCAACTGAGCCGCAAAAGCCTCGGCGGCGTTGGTGTACTGGATCGCCTTGTCGTTGTCGCCGGCAGCAGCAGCCTGATCGGCAAGATTGACGGCTTGGCGCGCGTTGGCGTTGAGCTTCTCGACCTCGTCGAGCTGACGGCTGAGCTTCATCTCGAGTTGACGCTGATTACCGATCACCGACGCAGCCTGCTGGGACAACGCCTGATGCTGGCGCTGTGCGTCCTCGATCGCCTGCTGAATCTGAACCTTTGGATCTGCCTTCTCATCGATCTTCGAATTGAAGAGCGCCATCAGGTACTTCCAGCCCTTGACGAAAGGATTAGCCATTGGTTTGATCCTGCCTCCATCTGATGCGCCGCGCCGAACGCGACCCGGAGCGCGACCGTCGCGCACCGAAACAAGGGCTGCGCCCTATCTGCTCTGACCCCACCTGCTGGAAACCGGCGGTTACGTACAAAATCTATCGGTTACGGCCGGTAGTGGCTACGCCGCCGCCAACCTTCGAGCGTTCGGTGCCGGAATCACGACGCGAGTGTCGCGTGCGATAGTCGGCGAACCGGATGCCGAGACAGTGCCGGATGCCGACACGGCAGGTTCGGTGACCTGTCGATCAGCTACCGGAGAGCTCTTCTTGGTGGCCAAGGTCTCGCTCACATCGACCAGCACGTCGGACAGCGGGACTGCGAGCGCATCACAGATCGCTGCCAACAGTTCGCTCGATGCTTCCTTACGTCCACGTTCCACTTCGGACAGATAGCCCAAGCTCACACGCGCGCTGTTCGACACCTCACGTAGCGTGCGGCTCTGCGAAACGCGCGTACGCCGGAGACTGTCACCGATTGCCTCACGCAATAGCAGCGCCATCTCGCTCCTCCTTCATCCGTGACCTCATCGTGCATGGTCGTACGTCTTCACAATCGTCAACGTCCGAACACATCCGATTGGTTCCCGAGCCTATCGTGCCGCACGCGCTACGACACGATCACGCAACCGCGACACGGCAGTCGCGACTGCCGTTGTCCGAATCTCCCACCGTTCGCCGCCGAGCGCGAGCGGTACGCATTCGGTTCCGTCCGGGCCGGCGATCCCGAGAAACACCGTTCCGACCGGGTGTCCGTCCTGCTCGCTCGGACCGGCAACTCCGGTCAGTCCGATACCCCAGTCGGCACTGCACCTCGTCTGGGCGCCGAGCGCCAAGGCCACGGCGGTGCTCTCGGACACGGGGCCGTCCGACGCCAGGCGCTCGGGATCCACGCCCGCCAGCGTTGCTTTCAGGTCGGTCGCATACACGACCAGGCCCCCACGCAGCACCGCGCTCGACCCTGGCACCGACGCGACCGCAGCCGTGAACAATCCGGCCGTCAAAGATTCAGCGGCGGCGACAGTCTGCCTCGCGGCGGCGAGGGCGTCGACGAGTTCGACCACTCCGAGTCCGAGCAGCGGGTCGGTCATGACTCGACTGCGCGAACTCCGGCGCGAAGCCTGATCGCCTGCACGATGTATTCGATTCCCGTCGCCACCGTCAGTACGACGGCAGCAGCCATCAGCAGTCCGCTGACGATGTCCCAACTGCTCGGCAGCGGGCAGAGGTAGAAACCGATCGCGACGGCCTGTACGAGCGTCTTGAGCTTGCCACCCTTGCCTGCCGGGATGACCGCGTGCCGCAGGACCGCGAACCGCAACAGCGTGATTCCGAGTTCTCGGGCGATGATCACTCCGGTAACCCACCACGACAGATCGCCGAGAACCGAGAGCCCGATGAGCGCGGCTCCGATCAAGGCCTTGTCCGCGATCGGGTCCATGAGTTTCCCGAAATCGGTGACCAGACCGTACTTCCGAGCCAATTGGCCGTCGATCCGATCCGTGATCGCGGCGACGATGAACACGCCCATCGCTCCGAGACGCCACCACGTCGAGTGTCCGCCGTCGACGAACAGAACAACGAGAAACACCGGAACGAGAACCATTCGCACCATCGTGAGAATGTTCGCGATGTTCAGCAACGGAACCGGGTTGTCCGCGACAGGTGTGCCGTCGGACGGACCGACGGCGGCGCGATGGGCGTCGGTCTGATCGCGCGGGGTACTCATCGGATCACCGCACGGGCGGTGAGCCGAACCCGGGATACAGCCGAGCGGCGCGGGAATTGCGTGGGGCGGACAGGCACGCGACTTAGAATATCGGTAGGGCCATTGACTAATGTGCACCACATGACTTCGACCGCGCCGACCTATACCGAGAGCCAGTTGATCGTGCGTCGCGCGCGAACGTCGGACATCCCCGAAATCAAGCGCCTGATCGACATCTACGCCGGCAAGATCCTGCTCGAGAAGAATCTCGTGACACTGTACGAGGCTGTCCAGGAGTTCTGGGTCGCTGAGCGGGGTGACCAGGTAATCGCTTGCGGCGCACTGCATGTGCTGTGGGCAGACCTGGGTGAGATTCGCACCGTCGCAGTCGATCCGACGGCCAAGGGGCAGGGTGCGGGTTTCCACGTGGTCGACAAACTCATCGAGGTCGCCAAGGAATTGGAGTTGGAACGACTGTTCGTTTTGACGTTCGAGACCGAGTTCTTCCACCGTCACGGATTCGCGGAGATCGACGGCACTCCCGTCACCGCCGAGGTCTATGCCGAAATGTGTCGTTCCTACGACGCCGGCGTCGCCGAGTTCCTCGATCTGAGCTATGTGAAACCCAACACACTCGGCAATACTCGCATGCTCCTGACTCTCTGAACCGTTCAGACTCTTCACACATCCCTGTCTCGATCCCCGTCCCGAAAGCGGTTCACGATGTCGTTGTTCCTCGTCGAATACACCTATGCGCCCGAGAAGAATCCTCAGCGCGACGAAGTCCGCAGCGATCACCGCGCGTGGCTCGCCGATCTGGTTTCCCGCTCGATCGTGTTGTCTTCAGGTCCGTTTGCAGATGGAAACGGCGCGCTGATCATCGTCGACGCCGCTGACACCGATACCGTTTCGCTTCTCTTCACCCACGATCCGTTCGCGATCGCCGACCTGATCGAAAACGTCCGGATCACCGAGTGGGTGCCGGTTCTGGGCCAGTTCAGCGCCTGACGGACACAGGCCCCGGCTTTACCCCCCGGCCCGGTCGCGAGTCTTCAACAGGCTCGCGACCGTTGTCACCGCGAGCACTCCGATGATCACTCCGAGTGAGAGTGCCGTCGAGATTTCCGGCACCGAGACGTGTTCACCGCCGTTGACGAACGAGAGCGTGTTCTCGTGCAACGCGTGCAGGACCAGTTTCACGCCGATGAACGCCAGAATTATCGAGAGCCCGTACGAGAGGTAGACCAGTCGTTCGAGCAACCCGCCGATCAGGAAGTACAGCTGTCGTAGGCCCATCAGCGCGAAAGCGTTGGCGGTGAACACCAGGTACGGTTCCTGCGTCAGACCGTAGATCGCCGGAATCGAATCGAGCGCGAAGAGCACGTCGGCAAACCCGATTGCGATGAGCGCCAACAACAACGGCGTCACGACGCGCTTGCCGTCGATCCGGGTGATCAGTTTGTCGCCGTCGTATTCCTCGGTGGTGGGCAGCACCCGCTTCACGAGCGAGATGATGCGACTGTCACGCTTCTCCTCCGCTTCCTTCTCGTGGCCGTGATCGCGGATCAGCGTGTACGCGGTGTAGATCAGAAATGCACCGAAAAGGTAGAACACCCAGCTGTACGCATTGATGGCGGCCGCGCCGACTCCGATGAAGATTCCGCGCATCACCAACGCGAGGACGATGCCGATCAGCAGGACTTTCTGCTGAAACTCTCGCGGGACGGCGAACGTCGACATGATGATCACGAAGACGAACAGATTGTCTACCGAGAGCGCCTTTTCCGTGACGTAGCCGGCGAAGTACTCACCGCCGTACGTCGTACCCCAGATCCACATCACGACCAGGCCGAAGACGATGGCTATCGAAATGTAGACCGTCGACCAGAATGCCGACTCCCGGAACGTGGGCGCATGTGGCGTGCGGACGTGGGCGAAGAAGTCGAAGACGAACAGGCCGAGGATCACCACGATCGTGATTCCCCAAGCCAACGGCGTCACATGCACGGGTTCCTCCGGTCGTCTGTCGACGGCTTGTCCGCCGAGGTGTCGCTACTCGTCTGCGGGTGCCTCGTCCGGGTCGCCACCGCGAATCGACCACAGCAGACCGTCGAGTTCCTCAGGCTTCATCAAAACCTCGCGTGCCTTCGAGCCCTCGCTGGGGCCGACGACACCACGATTTTCCATGAGATCCATGAGTCGGCCGGCCTTGGCGAACCCGACGCGCAGCTTGCGCTGCAGCATCGACGTCGAACCGAATTGACTCGTGATGACCAATTCCACGGCCTGCAAGAGGACGTCCATGTCGTCGCCGATGTCGGGGTCGACGTCCTTCTTCTCCCCGGCCTTCTGTGCGGTGACACCTTCGGTGTACTCGGGCTCGGCCTGGTTCTTCGCGAAGTCGACAACCGCAGAGATTTCCTCGTCGGTGATGAACGCGCCCTGCATACGGGTCGGCTTGCCGGCGCCCATGGGCAGGAACAGGCCGTCACCCATACCGATGAGCTTCTCGGCGCCGGGCTGATCGAGGATGACTCGCGAGTCCGTGAGCGAGGACGTCGCGAACGCCAGACGCGAAGGCACGTTGGTCTTGATCAGGCCGGTGACGACGTCGACGGACGGGCGCTGCGTTGCCAGCACCAGGTGGATACCGGCCGCACGGGCTTTCTGGGTGATGCGGACGATTGCTTCTTCGACGTCGCGCGGAGCGGTCATCATGAGGTCGGCCAACTCGTCCACGATCGCCAGGATGTACGGGTACGGGCGGTAGACGCGCTCGCTGCCCAGCGGCGCGGTGATTTCCCCGGACTTGACCTTGGAGTTGAAGTCGTCGATGTGACGCACTCGGTTGGCCTGCATGTCCTGGTAGCGCTGTTCCATCTCCTCGACCAACCAGGCCAGCGCGGCCGCGGCCTTCTTGGGCTGAGTGATGATCGGCGTGATCAGGTGCGGGATACCTTCGTACGGTGTGAGCTCGACCATCTTGGGGTCGATGAGGATCATTCGTACTTCTTCCGGCGTCGCCCGGGTCAGCAGTGACACGAGCATCGAGTTCACGAAGCTCGACTTACCCGAGCCGGTCGAACCTGCCACGAGCAGGTGGGGCATCTTCGCGAGGTTCGCACTGACGAAGTCACCTTCGATGTCCTTACCCAGACCGATCACCAGTGGATGGTGATCGCGTCGGGTGCTCGGCGCGTTCAGCACGTCGGCGAGGCGAACCATTTCACGGTCGGAGTTCGGTACCTCGATACCCACCGCGGACTTACCCGGAATTGGGGCGAGGAGGCGGACGTTGTCGGTTGCCACCGCATAGGCGATGTTGCGGGCGAGCGCAGTGATCTTCTCGACCTTCACGCCGGGTCCGAGTTCGACCTCGTACCGCGTCACTGTCGGTCCGCGGGTGAATCCGGTAACGGCGGCGTCGATCTTGAACTGTTCGAGGACCTCGCTGATCGCTTCGATCATCGCGTCGTTCGCAGAACTGCGGAGCTTGGGCGGATCACCCTCGATCAGCAACGTCGTCGGTGGGAGGTTGTAGTCGCCGTCGGTGACGCGATCGGTGACGAAGTGTTCCTTCTCCTCCGGCTCCGGTTCGGGTTTCGGCACGGGCTTGGCGATGGGGACCGAACGCGCCGGCACCTTGGGGCGCGGCGCCGGCGTCTCCACGACGGGCGCTGCCGCAGCCACGACGGGCTCGTCGGGCTCTGCCGTTTCGTCGGCGTTCCACAGACCGAGTACTTCGGTCTTCTTGTCTCCGGATTCGAACTCGTCCGTCGGGTAGTTGTCGATCGGCGCGCGTCGGCTGGTCCGCTTGGCGGGTTTGAGCGGCGGCTCGACGTAGGTGTCGACCGGGTAGCCGTCGGCGTCGAACAGCGAAGGATCGTAAGCAGATTCGCCGTAGTGGTGCTCGCCGTCCTCGTCGAATTCGGATCCGTAGTCGCCGTATTCGTCCGAGCGATACGAGGCACCGAAGAAGGACTGGAACTTGCTCGGAACCTCACGCAGAGTCGTTCCGGTCAGAAGCAGGATTCCGAATCCGGCGGCGATGACCAACAGCGGCGCCGACAGCCAGACGGTGAGGCCGTTGGTCAGCGGGCCTCCCACGACGTATCCGACAAAACCTGCGCCGTTGGAGCGGCCGGTCGCGTCTGTCGGCGATCCGGAGATGATGTGCCACAGGCCGAGTGCAGGAAGACCGACCAGCAGCGATCCCATGATCAGTCGAGGTCGGATCTCAGGTTTGGGTTCTGTACGCATCAACAGGATCGCGAGGCCGACGCCGACGATGGGGAGCACAGCCGAAGCCGCGCCGAAGATCGCCCGCACGAGAGTGTCGATGCCACCGCCGATCGGACCTCCGGCCTTGAACCAGACTCCCCCGGCGATGACAACGCTGAATGCGATCAGGCCGAGCGCTATTCCGTCGCGGCGATGGCCGGCTTCGATCTCGCCGACCTTGCTGACCGTGCGCGTGGTGGCGCCCACACCGCGGGCAGCCAGGGACCACCCGGCGCCGATCCCCTTGCCGACCGCCGCCAACGGGCTGGCCCGCTGAGACGTTTTCGATACGGGTCGGCGCGAAGCCGAAGACGTACCGGACGACTTCTTCGGCGCCGGCTTGGAGCCTTTCCCCGAAGCGGGGCGGCCACCGGCTTTGGCCGACGTCGTGACATTTCGAGGAGTCGAGACGGTCCGCGTGGTGCGCGATGTGCGAGGTTTTGCGGTCGCCCGCGCGCTCGGCGCAGACGCTGACGACCTGGTCGATGCCCTGGACGTGGACGTGCTTGTACTGGATCCCCGGGCGCTCGACTTACCTGCCATGGAGTTCAGGCTAGTCTGTGCGACCCCATCTGGACCATCCGCAACACCAGCAACACAGGTCGCGAGTGCGAAACGTGATCTTCACAACCCGTCTGTCGAGTTCTACTCCGGTAGAAGGAGGCCATCAGAAGCTGCGATCGAGTGCCATCACCGATTGAACGTCGCCAAGTTCACCTTTTGCTTCGATCTGCACTTCGTTGCGACCGAAAGCGTGAAGCAACAACTCTGCAGGTTCACCCTGCAGGACAACACTGCGAGAGCCGGATTTGTGGACGACTGCGCTCTCCCCGGACGGAAGTTCCAAAATCACCTCGACAGCGGCTTTGCGGTAGCCCATCTTGCCGATCTGCCGCGCGTACTTCCATAGTTGAGCCTGCCGACCCTCCGACAACGGACGCGGCGCCCAGTTCAGGTGTGCGCGTCGTACATCTTCGTGGTGGACGAACATTTCCGTGGTGTTGACCTGCGCGTCGAGCCAGTACATCGGCGACCACCGAGGCGGCCCGCTGCGAACGTCGTCGAGGATGTCCTCCCACGGACGCGCCGCTGCGGCCTTTCGCACGCTCTCGGTGTGACCGGCCAGAGGGCTGAACATGATTCCGGGAGCGGCGTCGAGACGCCGCTCCCGGACGATCAGATGTGCTGCCAGGTCACGATTGGTCCACTCCCCACACAGCGTCGGAGCATCGGGGCCGAATTCGACCATGCTGTCCACCAGGGCGAGTCGTTCGTCATGAGCGAAGGTCACCTTCGCCAAAGTACTCGAACCGGACCGGGTTCGAGCGCAAGCGACCTGCTGTGCCGATCTACGGAACCGCGATGACCGTCGGAATGATCATCGGACGGCGGCGGTACTTGTCCGCGACCCAGCGTCCGACGACGCGGCGCACGGACTGCGCGATGCGATGAGCGTCGATGACGCCTTCGCTCGCCAACCGTGCCAGATCCGATTCCACGAGATCCGCGGCGGCCTTGAGGGCTGTCGGATCGTCGGAGAAACCGCGACCGGACACCTCGGGAGTGCTGACCGCGCGGCCCGTCGACTCGTTGATGACGATGGTGATGGCGATGAAGCCGCCCTCACCGAGCACCAGGCGATCGGAAAGCGTCGGCTCACCGACGTCACCGACGGACAGACCGTCGACGTAGACGTGTCCGACCGGTACCCGTCCGACGATCTCGGCGAGTCCGTCGACCATGTCGACCACGACGCCGTCCTCGGCCAATACGATGCGCTCTTCCGGAACGCCGGTGGCCTTGGCAAGTGCGGCGTTGGCACGCAGGTGGCGCCATTCACCGTGAACAGGCATGGCATTGGTGGGCCGAACCGCGTTGTAGAGGTAGAGCAACTCACCGGCGGACGCGTGGCCCGAGACGTGAACCTTGGCGCTCTGCTGTGTCACGACGGTGGCACCGCGCTTGGCCAAACCGTTGACCACGGCGAAAACGGAGTTCTCGTTGCCCGGGATCAGCGAGGACGCGAGAACGACCAAGTCGTTGGCGCGAATGTTGATCTGGCGGTGTTCGCCTCGTGCCATCCGCGAGAGCGCTGCCAACGGCTCGCCCTGCGAACCCGTGGAGATCAGAACCAGACGATCGTCGGGAAGTGTCGCGGCGGTGTCGATGTCGACGACCAGGCCGTCGGGCACCGTGAGGTAGCCGAGATCCTGTGCGATCTGCATGTTGCGGACCATCGAGCGGCCGACGAAGACGATGCGGCGGTTGTACCGAGCGGCAACGTCGACGACCTGCTGGATGCGGTGCACGTGGCTGGCGAACGAAGCCACGATGACGCGCTGCTTCGCCTTGCCGATGACGTTGTCGAGCACTCCCCCGATTTCACGCTCGGGCGTGACGAATCCCGGGACCTCGGCGTTGGTCGAGTCCACGAGGAACAGGTCGACACCCTCATCGCCCAGGCGGGAGAAACCGGCGAGGTCGGTCAGGCGGCCGTCGAGAGGCAGCTGATCGAGCTTGATGTCACCGGTGTGCAGTACGACGCCGGCGTCGGTGCGAATCGCGATCGCGAGCGCGTCGGGAATCGAGTGGTTGACGGCGAAGTACTCGCAGTCGAACGGGCCGTGGGTGGTGGTGTTTCCTTCGACGACCTCGACGAGGTTCGGTCGCAGGCGATGCTCGCGGCACTTGGCGGCAACGAGGGCGAGAGTGAACTTCGCGCCGATGACCGGAATGTCCGCGCGCAGGCGCAGCAAGAACGGCAGAGCACCGATGTGGTCCTCGTGTCCGTGAGTCAAGATGACGGCTTCGACGTCGTCCATACGGTCTTCGATGTAGCGGAAGTCCGGGAGGATCAGGTCGACGCCAGGCTGCTGGTCCTCGGGAAACAGCACACCGCAGTCGACGATCAGCAGCTTGCCGCGGTGCTCGAACACCGTCATGTTGCGACCGATTTCACCGATGCCGCCGAGAGCGACGATGCGCAGACCTGATGCCGGCGCCTTCGGGGGTGTTCCGAGTCGACCCGTGGGATCGACGGCCGGACGGTTCTCGGGGCGCTTGTTTCCGCGCCCGTTGCCCGCCTTCGACGCTGCCGGACGGTTGCCGCCGGAAGATTTGCGCGGCGACCTGTCTTCGGTCGACTTCTTGGGTGCAGCAGATTTGGTGGCAGCGGACTTGGTCGCTGCAGACTTCGTCGCTGCGGATTTGGTTGCTGCGGCCTTCTTGGGCGGGGCGGCTGCGGCGGGGGCCGCTTCTGCCGCCGGCGCAGCTGGTGCCTCTACCGGTGCGGCCTTCGCGGCCGTTTCGGGAGCCGGAGGCGAAGGCGGACCGGCTTGACGACTGGCACTACGACGTCGGGGGGGACGGGTCATTTACAAAACTCCTGCCGCATGCAGATCGGCGGCAAGACCGTCGATCTGCTCTTTAGTGGGTGCAACCTGCGGAAGGCGTGGTTCTCCGACATCGATTCCGATGAGTCGCAGACCCGCCTTCGAAGCGCTGACACCGCCGAGGCGGGCAACGGAACGAATCACAGGGATCAAACTGAGGTTTATCTCGCGGGCGCGGGCGATGTCGCCGGACACGAACGCGGTGTGAAGGTCGCGGAGGCGACCCGGAACAAGATGGCCGATGACGCTGACGAAGCCGGTAGCACCGACAGCGAGCCACGGCAGGTTCAGCGGGTCGTCACCGGAGAAGAACTGAAGTTCGGTGGTGCCGATCAACTCTGCGCCGGCGTTGAGGTCGCCCTTGGCGTCCTTGACAGCCTTGATCCGCGGGTGCTCGGCGAGTCGGCGGATCGTCTCGGTCTCGATGGGGACGACGGAGCGGGGCGGAATGTCGTACAACATGACGGGCAGGTCGGTCGCGTTGGCGACGGCGGTGAAGTGTGCAAAAAGTCCGGCCTGGGGCGGACGCGAGTAGTACGGGGTGACGACGAGCAGACCGTGCGCTCCGGCGCGAGCCGCGTCACGGGCGAGTTCGACACTGTGGGCGGTGTCGTTGCTGCCGGCGCCTGCGACGATCTTCGCGCGGTTGCCGACGGCGTCGATCACCGCGCGGAGCAGGTCGAGCTTCTCGGACTCGGTGGTGGTGGGAGATTCACCGGTGGTACCGGCAAGGACAAGGCCGTCGCAGCCGTTGTCGACGAGATGGGCTGCGAGGCGCACTCCCGCGTCGACGTCCAACTTCCCGTCGGCAGTGAACGGGGTCACCATCGCAACGGAAATGGTGCCGAACGGACGCTCGACAAGAGAAGCGGAATCACCGTAGGTCATGGTCAGAAGGTTACCCGGTTCAGCTCTTACTTCTGCACACGAGTCACGACTCGGCCGCAAATGCACTGACGGCGATTTCCGATCCGTCGCTTCCGCGGAGAATCTCGTAGTCCCCGAACACATTTGGCGCGACGTCGCGAAGCTGACGCAGGCACTCGACCGCGACTCGCCGGATCTCGACATCCGCATGTTCGGTGGCACGCATCTCGACGAAGTGCCGCCAGGCCCGATAGTTCCCGGTCACGACCAAGCGAGTCTCGGTGGCGTTGGGCAGCACCGAGCGCGCAGCTTGCCTGGCTTGCTTCCCTCGCATCGGGGCGCCGGGCACTGATTGCAGTTTCCCTTCGAGGGCGGTGAGCAGTTCACCGTAAGCGCGACGGCTTTCGTCGGTGGCCGACAGAAACAATGCTTCGAGCTCGGGATCGCCTTCGACAGCCGGAGGTACGACGACGTTCGCATCGTTCTCGCGGACGAATCGCTGCGAGAGTTGCGAGTACGAGAAGTGCCGGTGACGAATCAATTCATGAGTGCACGAGCGCGAGATACCGGTGATGTAGAAGCTCACGGTTGCATGCTCGAGCACCGAAACGTGTCCGACCTCGAGCAGATGCCTCAGGTAGCCGGCGTTGGTTGCCGTGCGCGGGTTCGGCTTGGACCAACTCTGATAGCAGGCTCGACCGGAGAACTCGACAAGTGCTTCGCCGCCGTCGGCGTCCGTCTCCCACGGAATGTCCTCGGGCGGGAAGAACTCGGACTTCGCCACCAACTGCACTTTCAGCGACACCGTGTTCGGCACAACCCACTCCTCGACAAGCACGAAACAACCAGCACGAAACCCGGACGCTGTTCGCCTCAGGTGCGGGGCAACTCTATAGCGGTCGACCGCCCTCCAGATCGAGTGACGTCACAAGCATCCTTGACTGACGTCACTTCTGACGCCACTCTGGTGTCATGGACATTTCGGAGTACACCGCAAAGCTGCAGAACGACCTCGTCACCGCAGCCGAACTCGGCGACGATCACACGCGCCGGATTGCGGCGTCGCTGTCCGCCGCCATCGAACCCTCGGTCCGCCTGGTCTTGCTGGCCGCCGCAACTGAGCTGGCCAAGGAGATCGGGGCGAAACTCGGCGATCGAGAGGTCAAGGTCAATCTCGACGGCAGCGAGTTGCTGGTCGATGTCGTTCGCCCGCCCGGTTCGACCGACGGTGAGGCCGCAGACAACGAGAAGGCAGACGACGAGAAAAAGGACTCCACCTACTCGTTCGACGACGTCAGCGGGGATATCAGCCGAGTGACGTTGAGGATGATGGAGCAGATCAAAGCCCGCGCCGAGGAGGCAGCCAATCAGAACGGAGTCTCCCTCAACTCGTGGGTTTCACAGGCCGTACAGGGCGCACTACGGGACCAGATGCGCAAGAACGGCATGGACTAGTTCGACGCCACCCCGATCGCCGAATGATCTAATTGCGCAACTGCAGTAATCACGAACCGTTGCCGCAAGGCGAGAAGGAGCACGTTCATGGCCGTTTCGGGCGTCAAGGAATTCGAGATCAAGGCTGATCCGGCAACGGTGATGCAGGCCGTCGCCGCGGTCGATCGACTGCCGGAGTGGTCGTCTGCGCACAAGAAGATCACCATCGAGAGCACCCACGACGACGGTCGCCCCCATCGCGTTCGCATGGCCGTGTCCATTCTCGGAATCAACGACGAGCAGGTAGTCGACTACACCTTCGAGGGCGACGAGAAGGTGACCTGGACCCTCGTCGAGAGCGGCCAGCAGAACCAGCAGGACGGCTCGTACATCTTGACGCCCACCGACGGCGGAACCAAAGTCACCTTCGAATTGACCATCGATCCCAAGATCCCGCTGCCGGGTTTCCTGGTGAAGAAGGCACAGAAGACGGCCCTGGAAACGGCAAGCAAGGGCCTGACGAAGTTCGTCGAAAACTTCTGAGCGCACACGCAATTCAGGCGGCCCTTACTTCGGCGTTCATCGCCGGGTAGGGGCCGTTTGCTGTGAAGCCGAGCTGCGATTTCGCGGAAGTTCTTGCCGATGTTGAAGATTCGCCGGTAGCCGGGGACTGCCCGGAGTAACGTCGGCCGCGTGTCCGCCGAGACCGCAGAGCCCAACTCCATGGCACCCGTGCGCATCCTCGTCTACAGCGACGACGCGCACACGCGCGAGCAAGTCCGGCTCGCTCTCGGCGAGCGTCCACATCCCTCGATGCCCACCATCGATTACGTCGAGGTCGCGACGGCACCGATCGTCGTCGACAAGCTCGATGCCGGCGGAATCGATCTCGCCATCCTCGACGGCGAGGCCAGTCCGGCCGGCGGCATGGGCGTGGCGAAACAACTCAAGGACGAGATCGCCGACTGTCCACCGATCCTCGTACTGACCGGTCGACCCGACGATGCATGGCTGGCGTCGTGGTCGAGAGCGGAAGCCTCAGTGCCGCAGCCGATAGATCCGATCGAACTCGCTTCCACCGTCATCGCGCTTCTCCGTCGGCAACTAAGCCGGTGAGCACCCGTTGCAGCGGTGATTCGTTGCGGCGCCGACTACTTCGGACTTTCGAGAGCGAAACTCGGCACCCCGAAAATCAACCCAATGTCGGAGGCCTCCCCTAGTGTGGGTGTCGCAGGTCACATAAGTATCGAATTGCTGGCAGTATCGAAATCGAACGGCACCTTCGGGTTAACGGCACCTTCGGGTTAACGGCACCTTCGGGCTAGGCGGACATCCGCACAGCAGAGAGGAGTTCGGGTGACATGAACGCTTACATCCCCATTCTCGTTCTCGGGGTCATCGCGATGGCCTTCGCCGTGGTGTCGGTTGTTCTCGCGTCGGTGGTCGGCCCGAAACGGTACAACAGGGCAAAGCTCGAAGCTTACGAATGCGGAATCGAACCGGCACCCCGCGCCTCTGGTGGCGGCCGGTTTCCCGTCAAGTTCTATCTGACGGCGATGCTGTTCATCATCTTCGACATCGAGATCGTCTTCCTCTATCCGTGGGCCGTGCACTTCGATTCGCTCGGCTTGTTCGGTCTCGCGGCCATGGGCCTTTTCATAGTCAACGTCTCGGTGGCATACGGATACGAATGGCGACGAGGCGGTCTCGGTTGGGACTAGCTGGACGAAGACACGATCAACACAAAGAAATCAGACAAAACCGGTCATACCGAAGCTGTTACGACTGAAAAGAGTCGGATATGGGTCTCGAAGAAAAGCTCCCCAGCGGATTTCTACTGACAACGGTCGAAGGCCTTGCCGGGTACGTCCGCAAAGGATCACTGTGGCCTGCCACCTTCGGGCTCGCGTGCTGCGCCATCGAGATGATGGCAACCACGTCCGGCCGCTTCGACCTGGCACGGTTCGGCATGGAGGCTTTCCGTGCGTCGCCGCGCCAGGCAGACCTTCTGATCGTGGCCGGGAGGGTCAGTCAAAAGATGGGCCCGGTACTTCGTCAGGTCTACGACCAGATGGCCGAGCCGAAATGGGTTCTGGCCATGGGTGTGTGCGCGTCTTCCGGCGGAATGTTCAACAACTACGCAGTGGTACAGGGCGTCGACCACATCGTTCCGGTCGACATCTACTTGCCCGGCTGTCCGCCGCGGCCGGAGATGCTCCTCAACGCGATCATCGAGCTGCACCGGAAGATTCAGGAGATGCCCCTCGGCGTCAACCGCGAAGAGGCTCGCGCGGCAGCCGAGCGCGCCGCACTGGCATCCACCCCCACCATCGACATGAAGGGGTTGCTGCGATGACCTCGGGCAACACCGGCGCGAGAGGGATGTTCGGGGTCCGCGGCAGTGGCGACACCTCAGGCTACAGCCGTCTTGCCCCTCCGATCTCTGTAGAAGACAAGGCTTCTCGACCGTTCGGTGGATACTTCGACGAGGTTGCAGACTCCTTGGACGCCACATTGCGCAGCGCGGGTGACACTTTCACTGACGCAATCGAGCGAGTAACAGTTTTTCGAGACGAGATGACGCTGCACGTCGAACGGTCTCACCTCCCGCAGGTCGCGCGCAGACTGCGCGACGAACCGGATCTTCGCTTCGAACTCTGCCTGGGTGTCGACGGAGTGCACTACCCGCAGGACACCGGTCGCGAACTCCACGCCGTGTATCCACTCGCCTCCATTACGCACAATCGCCGAATCAGGCTGGAAGTGTCTGTGCCGGATTCCGATCCGCACATTCCGTCGATCGTCGGGATCTACCCGACCAACGACTGGCACGAACGTGAGACCTACGACTTCTTCGGAATCGTCTTCGACGGTCACCCGGCATTGACCCGCATCGAGATGCCCGACGACTGGAAAGGCCACCCGCAGCGGAAGGACTATCCGCTCGGCGGTATCCCGGTCGAGTACAAGGGCGCCCAGACTCCACCACCCGACGAGCGTAGGTCGTACAACTGATGAACAACACGACAGGAAGCAGCGCCGGCGCTACGACGGAAACCATCGTGACGGCGTCCGGTCAGGACTGGGACGACATCGTGACCGCGGCCGCCCGGCAGCGAACCGGCGAGGCTGAGCGGATCGTGGTCAACATGGGCCCGCAGCACCCGTCCACGCACGGCGTCTTGCGCCTCATTCTCGAAATCGAGGGTGAGACCGTCGTGGAAGCACGGTGTGGAATCGGCTACCTGCACACCGGAATCGAAAAGAATCTCGAATACCGGAACTGGACGCAGGGCGTCACTTTCGTTACTCGGATGGACTACCTGTCACCGTTCTTCAACGAGACCGCCTACTGCCTCGGGGTCGAGAAACTTCTCGACATCACCGACGACATTCCCGAGCGAGCCACCGTCATTCGCGTGATAATGATGGAGCTCAATCGGATCTCTTCACATCTTGTCGCCCTGGCGACCGGCGGAATGGAACTGGGCGCCGTGACGGCGATGTTGTTCGGATTCCGCGAACGCGAACTGATTCTGGACGTGTTCGAGACGATCACCGGACTGCGGATGAATCACGCGTACATCAGGCCTGGCGGTCTCGCGCAAGATCTACCCGACGGCTCGGTGGCGAAGGTACGACAACTGTTGAAAGTCCTTCCGAAGCGGTTGCGCGACGTCGAACTGATGCTCAGCGACAACTCCATCTGGAAGGCCCGCACCCAGGGAATCGGATATCTCGATCTCACCGGTTGCATGGCGCTCGGAGTGACGGGACCGGTCCTGCGCGCCACAGGTCTCCCCCACGATCAGCGTCGAGCGCAGCCCTACTGCGGCTACGAGAATTACGAGTTCGATGTCGTCACGCACGACGGATCCGACTGCTACGGAAGGTACGTCATCCGCGTCGAGGAGATGAAGGAGTCCCTCAAGATCGTCGAGCAGTGCCTCGACAAGCTGCAACCGGGGCCGGTCATGGTGGACGACAAGAAGATCGCCTGGCCTGCCGATCTCGCCGTCGGACCTGATGGCCTCGGCAACTCGCAGAAGCACATCGCCAAGATCATGGAGTCGTCCATGGAGGGTCTGATTCACCATTTCAAACTGGTCACAGAAGGCATCCGCGTGCCGCCCGGTCAGGTGTACGTCGCCGTGGAATCTCCGCGTGGCGAACTGGGGGTGCACATGGTCAGCGACGGGGGAACCCGGCCGTACCGCGTCCATTTCCGGGATCCGTCGTTCACAAACCTTCAAGCGGTAGCGGCGATGTGTGAGGGAGGCATGGTGTCCGACGTGATCGCTTCGGTCGCCAGTATCGATCCCGTCATGGGCGGAGTGGACCGATGACCGGCCCGAACGGTTCGTCACGGGTGTTCGTCGAACTCGGACCGCGACAGGAGGAACCCACTCAATTGGTACGCCCAGGCGCACGGTCGAGCTATACCCCCGACGTACTCGCCCGACTCGACGCCGATGCCGACACCGTCATCGCTCGTTATCGCGAGCCTGACGCCGCTGCGATAACCAGTCGATCGGCCCTCCTGCCGCTCCTTCATCTCGTGCAATCGGAGGACGGGTACATCACGCCGGCCGGGATCGATTTCTGCAGTGCCAAGCTAGGTTTGACGGGCGCTGAGGTCGCCGCCGTTTCCACTTTCTACTCCATGTATCGCCGTGGTCCGACGGGAGAGTATCTGGTCGGAGTCTGCACCAACACGCTGTGCGCGATCATGGGCGGTGACGACATCCTCGCGGCACTCGAAGAGCACCTGGGCTCGGCAGGCTCCAGGGACGAAGGCGGACACACCATCTCGACGTCCGACGGCAAGATCACCCTCGAACACATCGAATGCAATGCGGCGTGCGACTACGCGCCCGTCGTGATGATCAACTGGGAGTTCTTCGACAATCAGACTCCGGAATCGGCGCGCTCACTTGTCGATGCGTTACGCGCCGGAGAGCGCGTGACGCCCAGTCGCGGTGCGACGCTGTGTTCGTTCCGACAGACCGCGCGCACCCTGGCCGGCTTCCCGGATACGCGAATCGAAGCGGCCGAAGCGCAGACCGTCGGCGGGGCAACTCTTGCCGGACTGCGTGTCAGCCGATCTCTCGACGACAACCGACCGGGCCCGGATTCCACGGCCTACGATCCCGGCGAAGGGAAGTGACATGACACTCGCCCCCGTTCTGAGTCGTTACTGGGATCAACCGAACTCGTGGACCCTCGACAGCTACCTTCGTCACGACGGCTACCAGGCCCTACGCACAGCACTCGACGGCTCCCCCGATGCCGTGATCGAGACGGTCAAGGACGCGGGCCTTCGCGGGCGCGGTGGCGCAGGCTTTCCGACGGGCCTCAAGTGGAGTTTCATCCCACAGAGCACCGAAGACAAGCCAGGAGACGGCAAGCCTCACTATCTCGTCGTCAATGCCGACGAGTCCGAGCCTGGCACATGCAAGGACATGCCGTTGATGATGGCGACTCCCCACACGTTGGTCGAGGGAGTCATCATCGCGGCGTATGCAATTCGAGCGGCCAAGGCGTTCATCTACGTCCGGGGCGAGGTGGTCCCGGTCCTGCGACGTCTGCAGACCGCCGTGGCCGAGGCCTACGCGGCCGGATACCTGGGCCGCAACATCCTCGGTTCGGGATTCGACTTGGATCTCGTCGTGCACGCCGGAGCAGGCGCGTACATCTGTGGTGAGGAGACAGCCCTCCTCGATTCGTTGGAGGGACGACGCGGTCAGCCTCGACTGCGGCCGCCATTCCCCGCCGTCGCCGGCCTCTACGCCTGCCCGACCGTCGTCAACAACGTCGAGTCAATCGCGAGTGTGCCGTCGATCGTCCTGGGCGGCCCGGAGTGGTTCCGGTCGATGGGAAGCGAGAAGTCGCCGGGGTTCACGTTGTACTCGCTCTCTGGTCATGTCACCACTCCCGGCCAGTACGAGGCGCCGCTCGGCATCACGTTGCGAGAACTTCTCGACTACGCGGGCGGCGTTCGCACCGGGCACACCCTCAAGTTCTGGACTCCCGGCGGATCCTCGACTCCGATCTTCACCGACGAACATCTCGATGTCCCACTCGACTACGAGGGCGTCGGCGCGGCGGGATCGATGCTCGGCACCAAGGCACTGCAGATATTCGACGACACAACCTGCATCGTGCGTGCGGTGCTGCGGTGGACCGAGTTCTATGCCCACGAATCTTGCGGTAAGTGCACGCCGTGCCGAGAAGGTACGTACTGGCTGGTGCAGATCCTGCGGCGACTCGAAGGCGGAACGGGAACCGAAGCCGATCTCACCAAACTTCTCGACATCTCGGACACGATCCTCGGAAAGTCCTTCTGCGCGTTAGGTGATGGAGCGACCAGCCCGATCATGTCCTCCCTGAAGTACTTCCGCGAGGAATACGTCGCGCATTTCGACGGCAACGGATGCCCGTTCGATCCTCGCCGGTCCGTTCTCGCGACAGGAGCGTTCGTCTCATGACTGCAGCCGACGCTACCAAGGCCGACACGGCACCGCCTACTGATCTGGTCACCCTCACCATCGACGGCCGGGAACTCCAGGTTCCCAAGGGCACGTTGATCATTCGCGCTGCAGAGATGATCGGCACCCAGATTCCGCGGTTCTGCGATCATCCGCTTCTGGATCCGGTCGGGGCGTGCCGCCAGTGCATCGTGGAGGTCGAAGGTCAACGCAAGCCGGTGGCGTCCTGCACGACACCGGTTGCGGACGGAATGGTCGTCACCACGCAACTCACGTCGCCGGTGGCCGAGAAGGCGCAGCGGGGGGTGATGGAACTCCTGCTCATCAACCACCCGTTGGACTGCCCCGTGTGCGACAAGGGCGGCGAGTGCCCGCTCCAGAACCAGGCGATGTCGACCGGTCGCACGGAATCGCGGTTCGGTGAGGAGAAACGGACCTACCCCAAACCCATCCCACTCTCGTCCGAGATCCTCCTCGACCGCGAGCGTTGTGTCCTCTGTGCCAGGTGCACAAGGTTTTCGGGCCAGATTGCCGGCGACCCGTTCATCGATCTCCTCGAGCGCGGTGCACTTCAACAGGTCGGGATCTACGCCAACGAGCCATTCGAGTCCTACTTCTCGGGCAACACCATTCAGGTTTGTCCGGTCGGTGCACTCACCAGCACGGCATACCGATTCCGGGCGCGACCGTTCGATCTGGTCTCCAGCCCCAGCGTGTGCGAGCACTGCGCGGACGGATGTGCCCAGCGCACGGACCACCGTCGCGGCAAGGTTCTTCGTCGTCTCGCCGGGGACGACCCCGACGTCAACGAGGAGTGGAATTGCGACAAGGGACGTTTCGCTTTCACGTACACGACCCAAGGCGATCGGATCACCACCCCCCTCATCCGCAACGCTGACGGCGAATTGATTCCGGCGTCGTGGCCCATGGCACTCGACCTCGTTGCGCGAACCTTCGCGCAGGCCCACGGCGACGCGGGCGTACTCGTCGGTGGACGCTCGACCTGGGAGGACGCGTACGCCTACAGCAAGTTCGCGCGAGTTGCTCTCGCTACCAACAACATCGACTTCCGGATCCGCGCTCACTCAGCCGAAGAGACCAGCTTTCTCTCAGCTCACGTCGCGGGCCGCACGCTCGAAGAGTCGGTGACGTACCAAGATCTCGAATCCGCCCCGGCCGCGTTGCTGGTCGCTCTCGAGCCGGAGGAGGAGTCACCGATCATCTTCCTGCGGCTACGCAAAGCCGCTCGTTTCGGCAAGACAACAGTGCTCGCCAGCGCGCCGTTCGCTACGCGAGGCCTGCAGAAGATGGGGGGTGCTTTGCTTCGGGCCGTACCCGGAAGTGAAGCAGCTCTGATGGATTCGTTGGCAGGCCCTGAAAGTGTGGAGGGTCAGCTCCTCCGACAACCCGGCGCAGTGATCCTGCTGGGCGAACGACTCAGTGAGGTGGCGGGCGGCTTCTCGGCGGCGGTACGTCTCGCCGAAGCGACGGGAGCTTGTTTGGCTTGGGTCCCACGCCGCGCTGGTGATCGCGGCGCCGTCGAGGCCGGCGCGTTGCCGGGATTGCTTCCCGGTGGACGCCCCATTGCCGACCCGGTGGCACGTCAAGAGGTGGAATCGATGTGGGGCGCCTCCGTCCCGGCATCCGACGGTCGCGATGTCGCGAGTCTCCTGGGTTCAGGGCGGTCGACCGCGGCGCTACTTGTCGGCGGCGTGGAGTTGGGTGATCTCCCGAACCCGGCAAAGGCACGAGCCGCGATCGAAGCCGCAGGGTTCGTGGTGAGTTTGGAGATCCGTCACAGCGAAATCACCGAACTCGCCGACGTCGTCTTCCCCGTGGCGCCGGTCGCCGAGAAGCCCGGTACCTTCCTCGACTGGGAAGGCCGCGAGCGCGTGTTCGACACCGCGTTGAGAACGACAGGAGTAATGCCAGATCAGCGCGTCCTTCACGCGATCGCAGCCGAGATGGGTATCGACCTGGGCTTGCCCGACGCGGTTTCCGCGCGCGCAGAGATACGCCGCCTCGGACCATGGTCCGGATTGCGCCCCACTTCACCTCAGGTACCCGCAGGCACCGTGCCCACACCGGCGCCAGGCGAGGCGGTGTTGTCGAGTTGGCGGATGCTGCTCGACAACGGCCGTTTGCAGGACGGCGAGCCCAACCTGGCCGGTACTGCACGGTCCCCGCTCGTGCGTTTGTCGGCCGAAACCGCGGCCGAGATCGACGCCGTGAGCGGCGATCAGGTTGCCGTATCGACTGAATCCGGCGTCGTCACATTGCCGTTGGAGATCACCGAGCTACCGCCTCGAACAGTCTGGTTGCCGCTCAATTCACCGGGTAGCACCGTCTACGAAACGCTCTGCGCCTCCGTAGGGTCCGTGGTGAGGATCGCGAAGGTGACGGCGCAATGACTGGCTACGAATACTTCGCGAACGCCGATACCGTCGCCGCTCCGGTCGACCTGTCGGCGTTCGGGCACGACCCGTGGTGGTTGGTGATCGGCAAGGCTCTCGCCATCTTCGTGTTCCTCGTACTCACTCCGCTGGTGGCGATCTACGCGGAACGAAAAGTCATGGCGCGTATGCAGATGCGTGTCGGACCGAACCGCGTCGGCCCCCGCGGAATGCTCCAGAGTCTCGCCGACGGAATCAAACTCGCCCTCAAGGAAGGCATCACTCCTACCGGAGCCGACAAACCGATTTACCTCCTCGCGCCCGTCATCGCAGTCGTGCCCGCGTTCATGGCTTTTGCCGTCATTCCGTTCGGTCCGCAGGTGTCGATCTTCGGAACCCTTTCACCCCTGCAACTGACCGATCTGCCGGTCGGAGTTCTCTACATCCTCGCAGTGACCTCGATCGGTGTGTACGGCATCGTGCTTGCCGGCTGGTCCTCGGGATCGACATATCCACTACTGGGCGCACTTCGATCGACCGCGCAGGTCATCTCCTACGAGGTAGCGATGGGACTGTCCTTCGCCGCCGTCTTCCTCTACGCCGGAACGATGTCCACGTCCGGAATCGTCAGTGCCCAACAAGGTGCCTGGTACGTCTTTCTCCTCCTGCCGTCTTTCCTGATCTACGTGACAGCGATGGTCGGCGAAACCAATAGAGCGCCCTTCGACCTTCCGGAGGCCGAGGGCGAACTGGTAGGTGGGTTCCACACCGAGTACTCCTCACTCAAGTTCGCGATGTTCATGCTCGCCGAGTACGTGAACATGGTGACGGTGTCCGCTCTGGCCACGACGCTGTTTCTGGGCGGGTGGCATGCACCATTCCCATTCAACCTGTGGGACGGAGCCAATTCCGGTTGGTGGCCCGTGCTGTGGTTTGTCGCCAAGGTGTGGGGCTTCCTCTTCGTATTCATCTGGTTGCGCAGCACCCTTCCGAGGTTGCGCTACGACCAGTTCATGAATCTCGGCTGGAAGATTCTCATCCCCGCAGCCTTGGTGTGGGTGATGGTGATCGCGACTGTTCGCGCCTTCCGCAACGAGGGTTACAACACGTGGCTCGTACTGCTCTGCGTCGCACTGGTTCTCGGAGCTGCGCTGCTCATGGTGTTGGCCGGAACCTACCGGGGCCGTCGCCGAACCGCCGCGTTGGTGCCCGATTCGGGGACCCTGGCTTTCGATGCGATGTCGGGCGGCTTCCCGGTTCCACCCCTACCTGGTCAAACGCTGTCTAATCAAACGGTGCCGGACCGAAATCTACCGGGTCAGAACGTGCCACCGCCGCGGCGGACAGATGTTTCCGACACATCGGAGGACTCCCATGCCTGATTTCCTCGGACCTATCGCGGGTTTCGGAGTGACGCTCTCGACAATGTTCAAGAAGCCCGAGACAGAGTTCTATCCGGAGGAGAAGCGCCCCACCGCCCCCGGATATCACGGTCGCCACCAACTCAACCGGTATGCGGACGGACTCGAGAAGTGCATCGGGTGCGAACTGTGTGCGTGGGCCTGCCCCGCCGACGCAATCTACGTCGAAGGTGCTGACAACACCGAAGAAGAACGGTTCTCCCCAGGTGAGCGTTACGGGCGGGTGTATCAGATCAACTACCTGCGGTGTATCGGCTGTGGCCTCTGCGTCGAGGCTTGCCCCACTCGGGCCCTCACGATGACCAACGAGTACGAGATGACCGACGACAACCGAGCCGGGTTGATCTACGAGAAGGACCTCCTCCTCGCACCATTGAAGCCCGACATGACAGCACCACCACACGCGCTGCGTCCCGGCACAACTCAGGACGACTACTACCGCGGCGACATCGCAGCAGCTGCCGAGCAAGCAGCACCCGAACCGGAGCCGAGCCAGGAGACCGAGAAATGATCGCGGCGGTCACGACCACGATCCTGGCGGAGGGAACGATGACGTCGACCTCCACCGGCGAAGCGGTGCAGTTCTGGATCCTCGGAACCTTGGCGGTGATCAGCGCTTTGGGTGTCGTGGCCGCTCCCAAAGCCGTCTATTCTGCACTCTTCCTTGCAATGACGATGATCATCCTGGCCGTGTTCTACATCGTGCAGGGCGCACTGTTCCTGGGCGTCGTCCAGATCGTCGTCTACACCGGCGCAGTGATGATGTTGTTCTTGTTCGTCTTGATGCTGGTGGGCGTGGATTCTTCGGATTCCTTGATCGAAACTCTACGGGGACAACGAGTCAGCGCGATCGTGATCGGCGTCGGATTCGGGCTGCTGCTCATCGGTGGCCTCGGTAATGCGTCGATCTCGGGCTTCACCGGCTTCACCGGACTCGAGCAGGGCAACATCGAGGCTCTCGCCGATCTCATTTTCATCCGCTACGTCTGGGCTTTCGAACTGACGGGTGCACTACTGATCACGGCGACACTCGGCGCCATGATGCTCGCACATCGGGAGAAGATCGGAGCCACAGTCAGCCAACGCGAACTCTCGCAGCAACGGTTCGCGTACCTGGGCAGCGATGAGAACAATCCCGAAAAAGGCTCGGCCACTCCACTCCCGAGCCCCGGTGTGTACGCACGACACAACGCGGTGGACATGCCGGCCTTGTTGCCGGACGGATCGTTCTCGACACTCTCCGTCAGCAGCGCGCTCACTCCGCGATCCCCGGATCCGAGTACCGGTGAGGAGTCTGCGCGATGAATCCCGAGAATTACCTGTATCTGTCGGTCCTGTTGTTCACCATCGGGGCTGCGGGAGTCCTCCTGCGACGCAACGCCATCGTGGTGTTCATGTGCATCGAGCTGATGCTCAACGCCGCCAATCTGGCGTTCGTGACTTTCGCGCGTATGCACGGCAATCTCGACGGCCAGATTTTCGCCTTCTTCACGATGGTGGTCGCTGCAGCCGAAGTCGTCGTCGGCCTGGCAATCATCATGATCATCTTCCGATCTCGGCGTTCTGTATCCGTCGACGACGCAGACCTGCTGAAGTACTGACATGTCAGGAGGAATCACGTCCGCCATCTGGTTGCTCCCCGCCCTGCCGCTGTGCGGCGCCGCTGTTCTTTTGCTGGCCGGTCGCCGCACGAACGCGTGGGGTCACCTACTCGCCTGCGTCATGGCTCTCGCGTCGTTCGTCGTGGCAGTAGTATTTTTCATCGCGATGCTCGGCCGCGACACCGCCGACCGCACCGTTACCGAGCACCTGTTCAGTTGGGTCCCGGTCGACAGTCTTCAAGTCGAGTTCGGACTACAGCTTGACCAACTGTCGATGTGTTTCGTCCTGCTCATCACGGGTGTGGGTTCGCTGATCCACATCTACTCCGTCGGCTACATGGCGCACGACCCCGAGCGTCGTAAGTTCTTCGCGTACCTCAATCTATTCCTGGCAGCGATGCTGCTCCTGGTGCTCGCCGACAATTTCCTCGGACTCTACGTCGGCTGGGAAGGCGTCGGTCTGGCGTCGTACCTGCTCATCGGATTCTGGCAGCACAAGCCCTCGGCGGCGACCGCGGCGAAGAAAGCATTTGTCGTCAATCGTGTCGGCGACATCGGCTTGATGATCGCAATGATGTTGATGTTCAGCACATTCGGATCGCTCTCGTTCAGCAAGGTCTTCGGCGACGCATCGGGCGCAAGCGAAGGTATCCTGACGGCGATCGGTCTGATGCTCCTCCTCGCTGCGTGCGCGAAGTCGGCGCAGGTGCCGCTGCAGTCGTGGCTCGGCGACGCGATGGAGGGCCCCACCCCTGTATCGGCACTGATCCACGCCGCCACGATGGTCACTGCCGGTGTGTACCTGATCGTGCGCTCGAATCCGATCTTCGATCTCGCACCCGACGCTCAGCTCGTGGTTGTCATCGTCGGTGCAGTGACGCTCTTGTTCGGTGCGATCATCGGCTGCGCGAAAGACGACATCAAGAAAGCGCTCGCCGCATCGACCATGAGTCAGATCGGATACATGGTCCTGGCCGCGGGTCTCGGGCCGGCCGGGTATGCCTTCGCGATTTTGCACCTCATCACCCACGGATTCTTCAAGGCGGGTCTGTTCCTCGGCGCAGGTTCGGTGATGCACGCGATGAACGACGAAACCGACATGCGGCGCTACGGCGGACTCCGAGCGTTCATGCCACTGACTTTTGTCACCTTCGGACTCGGTTACCTTGCCATCATCGGTGTTCCGCCGTTCGCAGGGTTCTTCTCCAAGGACAAGATCATCGAAGTTGCAATCGGCGAGGGCGGCGTGAAGGGTGTCGTGCTGGGCCTTGTCACCCTGTTGGGCGCAGCGCTCACTGCCTTCTACATGAGCCGTGTGATGCTGATGACCTTCTTCGGGAAGGCCCGCTGGGAAGACCAGAAACCTCACGAATCTCCCGCGGTGATGACATCTCCGATGATCATCTTGGCGGTGGGGTCCGTCGGGGCCGGCATGCTCCTGACCATCGGGTCCAGCTTGCAGAACTGGCTCGAACCGGTAGTCGGCTCCCATCACGTCGAACCGCCCATACCAGCATGGTCCATCACCGCGCTGGCGCTGCTCGCAGTTGCCGCGGGCGTCGCGATTGCTTACCGCGAGTACGCCACCCGCGAGATTCCACTCGCGCCGCCGACTCCGGCCTCCCCGTTGACCGTTGCGGCTCGCCACGATCTCTACGGCGATGCCTTCAACGAGGCGGTGTTCATGAAGCCCGGTCGACAACTCACCAAGTCGTTGGAAGTGGTCGACACCAAGGGAATAGGCGGCGTGGTGGGCAGCTTTGCGGTGGTAGTCACCGGGTTGTCTGCGCTCACGCGGAAGCTGCAGACCGGGTTTGTTCGCTCGTACGCGCTGGTGATGTTTGTCGGAGCAACACTCGTGGTCGCGACAATGATGGCGGTGACACTGTGGTGATCGAAGCGGCGGTGAGCGACTCTGTGACAAATGCCGGCTTCCCTGCGCTGACGGTGCTCTGGCTGCTTCCGCTCATCGGAGCGGGTGTTGTCCTCGCCCTACCGGCACGGTCGTACCAATTTGCCAAGTCTCTCGCGTTGACTGTGTCCGTGGCGGTCCTGGTGGTCGCCGCCGTTCTCGGAGTTGCGTTCGACCGCGGCGGCGAACAATTTCAGTTTGTCGAAAGCCACAGCTGGATACCGGCTTTCGGTACCAGCTACACACTTGGACTCGACGGGATCGCTCTCGTTCTGGTTCTTCTCACCGCCGTGCTGGTTCCATTACTTCTGATCGCGGGCTGGAATGACGTCCCGGCAGACCCGGCATCACCCAAGAGAATGCCGCACACCTACTTCGCCCTGATCCTTGTTGTCGAGTCCATGGTGATGATTTCGTTCAGCGCCTTGGACATTCTCTTGTTCTACATTTTCTTCGAGGCGATGCTGATACCGATGTATTTCCTCATCGGCGGGTTCGGTGGAGTGGGTAGATCTCGCGCCGCCGTGAAGTTTCTGCTCTACAACCTCCTCGGTGGCCTGGTCATGCTCGCTGCCGTCATCGGTCTGTACGTGGTCACCACTCGCGACGAGAGTCCCTTCACCAGCGGTACTTTCGACTTCCGGGCGATCGCCTCAGCGGCAAGCAGCGGTGAACTCGGCGTGGGCCCCGGGGTGCTCAACGCCTTGTTCCTCGGATTCATGTTCGCGTTCGCGGTGAAAGCACCTCTCTGGCCGTTGCACAGTTGGTTGCCCGACTCCGCGGTCGAATCGACTCCGTCGACAGCGGTGTTGATGATGGCGGTCGTGGACAAGGTGGGCACCTTCGCGATGATTCGGTACTGCCTTCAACTGTTCCCGGAGTCGTCGTCGACTTTTGCACCGTGGATCATCACGCTCGCCGTGATCGGGATCGTCTACGGGGCGATACTGGCGATCGCGCAAACAGACGTGATGAGACTGATCGCCTACACGTCGATCTCACACTTCGGCTTCATCATTCTCGGAATCTTCGCGATGACCAGCCAGAGCCAGGCGGGTTCCGCGCTGTACATGGTCAATCACGGAGTCTCCACTGCGGCACTGTTCTTGATCGCGGGATTCCTCGTCTCACAGCGAGGTACTCGATCGATCGCAGCGTACGGCGGCGTCCAGAAAGTCGCACCCGTCCTGGCAGGCACATTCCTCGTAGCGGGGTTGGCAACGCTGTCGCTGCCGGGTCTGGCTCCGTTCATCAGTGAGTTCCTGGTGCTGATCGGAACGTACTCGCGCTACCACGTGGCCGCTATCGCAGCCACCGCCGCGCTCGTGCTGTCCGCGATCTACATCCTCTGGCTCTATCAGCGCATGATGGGCGGCCCCGTGAAGGAAGGACAGGGAACGATCCGCGACCTCGCTCGACGCGAACTCGTGGTGGTCGCCCCTCTGATCGCTCTCCTGCTGCTACTGGGCATCTACCCCAAACCTGCCTTGGACATCATCACTCCTGCAGTGAGTCACACAGCGGTCGACGAGGCGCCGACCCCGCTCGTCGCCGACCACGAAGGAGGTGCCCACAAATGAGTTCCTTCAACGACGTGACCGTCCTCGGCTCAGCCGGCACGGCGTCACCCAGTGTCGAATACAGCCTGCTCTCGCCGATGTTGATCGTGTTCGGTGTTGCGATTGTGGGCGTACTCATCGAGGCATTTGCACCCCGGCGTCTTCGATACCCCGTGCAACTCGTCCTCGGTGTCGCAGGCTTGGCGGCCGCATTCGTGGCGGTGCTTCTGCTCGCCGGCACGCGGTCGACGGCGATGATGGGTTCTGTAGCGGTCGACGGTCCGACCCTTTTCCTGCAGGCCACGATCCTTCTCGTGTCGATCCCCGCGGTACTGCTGATCGCCGAGCGCGGCTCGGGCAACACCGCCGAGGTGATCGCGCAACACGACGCGCTCGGCAGTTTCACCCCTCAAGCGTCGAGCGTCCCGGGAAGTGTTGCGGAACAAGAAGCGGTCAAAGTCGGTATCGCCCAGACCGAGGTCTTTCCGCTCACGCTCTTCGCGGTCGGCGGCATGCTCCTCTTTCCCGCTTCGAACGATCTGCTGACGATGTTCGTTGCGCTCGAAGTTTTCTCACTGCCTCTGTATCTCCTGTGCGGTCTGGCACGTCGACGTCGTCTGCTCTCCCAGGAAGCCGCGCTCAAGTACTTTCTCCTCGGGGCATTTTCGTCGGCGTTCTTCGTTTTCGGAATCGCGTTGCTGTACGGCTATGCCGGGACGGTCACACTCTCCGGTATCGCCGACGCAGCACGCATCGGGTCGGGTACCGACGCCTTCCTGTGGCTCGGGACAGCACTCGTGGCCGTGGGATTGTTGTTCAAAGTCGGTGCGGTGCCGTTCCATTCGTGGATTCCCGACGTCTATCAAGGGGCGCCGACGCCGATCACCAGTTTCATGGCGACCGCGACCAAGATCGCCGCATTCGGTGCCATCCTTCGTGTCTTCTATGTGGCCCTGCCCAACGAATACGTGAACTGGCGTCCACTGATGTGGGCGGTCGCGATACTCACGATGGTTGTCGGATCGATCGTCGCTGTGACGCAAACCGACATGAAGCGGATGCTCGCATATTCGGCCATCGCGCACACCGGATTCATTCTGACCGCTGTGGTTGCGGATTCGGACGCCGGCCTGGCCTCGGCGATGTTCTACCTTCTGGCTTACGGATTCAGCACCGTGGGCGCGTTCGCAGTCGTGAGTCTGGTTCGGGACGCAGACGGTGAGGTCGCGACGCTCTCGCGCTGGGCCGGATTGGGCCGGCGCTCACCACTGGTCGGAGTTGTGTTTGCACTGTTCCTGTTGGCTTTCGCCGGGATCCCGTTGACCAGTGGGTTCATCGGAAAGTTCGCCGTGTTCAGCGCGGCCGCCGAAGGTGGTGCCGCACCTCTCGTGATCGTCGGCGTCCTGTGCAGCGCGATCGCCGCGTACTTCTACGTGCGAGTGATCGTGTTGATGTTCTTCACCGAATCGGCCGCAGACGCTCCGACCGTCGTGGTGCCGAGTGCACTGACCAGCAGTGTGATCGGCCTCGGCGCCGGTGTCACGCTCATCCTCGGCATACTCCCCCAGCCGGCGCTCGACCTCGCCGAGCGTGCAGCGGACTTCCTACACTGAGCCGATGCGTGAATCTGATTGGGACGCCGGACTGCCGAGCACCATCCGGTCGCCATGGTTCGTGGGGTTTTCAGCGGTAGCGATTGTCCATCTGATCCTCAATGCCGCTGATGCTGCGCCCTGGGACGGGATCACCAAGGTCATGCTCGCTCCGATTCTGGCTGCCTGGGTTGTCGCCCGACGCGGACCTCGAATTGTGGCTGCGGCACTGATTGCCTGTGCTTTCGGAGATTTGTTCCTGATCTGGGAGAGCACGTTTGTCATCGGGATGGCAGCCTTCGCGATCGGTCACCTCTGCTTCATCCGATTCTTTCTCTCACACGGTGCTCTTCGGGAGATACGAAGGCGGCCATGGTTTCTGTGCGCTTACACCGTCGCTGGAATCGCTCTTGTGTCGTACACCTGGACCGGTCTCGAACCTGAACTTCGAATTGCCGTCCCCGTGTACGCCGCAATCCTGGTGGGAACTGCATCAACCGCACTGGCGTACAACACGATCACCGGTATCGGCGGCGCTCTCTTCCTCGTCTCCGACGCCCTCATCCTGCACGGTCAGGCCAACAGGTGGCAGCCTGCCGCTACGGGCATCTGGATCATGACGCTGTACATCCTCGCTCTGTTGCTTCTGACAGTCGGAGTTCTCGGTCGGAGTAATACGACAAACCGTCCATTAGCTCAGAGACTGTAAGGATCAGCAACCAGCTGGACATCTCTTCATATGACCCCGAAATCCGAGGAACAGCCGCCGCCGAGAGACGAAGAGCGGTTCACCGCCCTGTGGGACGCCTATGCCGACCGTGTGTTCGCGTACACCTACCGCCAGGTCGATCATCACAGCGCGCAGGAAGTTGTCGCCGAGACTTTCCTCGTAGCCTGGCGACGCTTGGACGAAGTTCCCGACCAGGCACTGCCCTGGCTGTTGGTGGTGGCTCGAAACACCGTGAACAACAACCGTCGCAGCGTTCGGCGCCTTGACGCGCTCACCGAGAAGATGGGACGCATCGAGCAGATTGCGGCATCGACGCCGGGCGCCGACGTCAGTGTCACCGAACGCACGGAACTGCTCGAAGCACTGGCAACACTCACCGTCACCGAACGTGAAGCCCTGCTCCTGACTGCCTGGGACGGATTGACCGCCACCGAAGCCGCGCGGGTCGCCGGGTGTTCGGTTCCGGCCATGCATGTTCGTCTCTTTCGCGCTCGGCGTCGATTGAGCGCCGGGTTGGCTTCGGAATCCGTCACCGTAATCCCGATGAACACCGCCCGACCTTGCGCTGCCGCCGAACACGGGAGTACCCCATGAGCAAAGATCTGCTGACCACGCTCGAGAAGCTGCGGCCGAGCGATACGGTATCCGCCGAACTCTGGCCCGAGAACGTCCAAGAGGCCGCCCGCGTGCGAATAATGGCTACCGAAAACAACATTGGGGCAACCAAAGCTCCACGCCGTCGCGTCGGTGCCATCGTTCTCGTCGCGGCGATCTGCGCAGCAGTGGTGGTGGGCTGCGCCGCTGCCACGGCGATGATGCCGAAACCGTTCACCGACATGCACTCGGGTTGGCAGACGATGCCGGGAATCAACGGCGGTATAGATCCGTCCACCGCCGAGCGGGTCGGGTCCATCCCCGGACCTGACGGATCCCTGTTCAGCGTCTTCGTTGCCCACGGCGCGGACGGATGGAGGTGCGTCGCCCCGGTTTTCGAGGCGTCATCCGACGTCGACAAGGTTGGACCGTCGAAATTCATCAGCCTCGGACACGGCTGCAGATCTAGCGATGACTTTCACGGCGCAGATTCATTCGGAGGCGGAGCCGGCATCATGGTTGCCGGTCCGCACGAGGCAATCTACGACGCAGGGGCGGGAGGTGCTGTCCGAGCCGAACTCCACACCGTTGACGGCAAGATCTATCCGACTGTTCTAGCCGAAGACCGCTTCTACGGTTGGATTCCATTGACGCTCACCTTCCCGCGACCAACCCTCGTCGGATATGCCGCGGACGGGACGGTCGTCGGCACCAGGTGAGCTGTCGGTACCCTCGGAAGATGACTGCACAGGCCCCGAACGAGCGCACCCCCAGCCAGTGGGAAGAGATCACTGCAGCCGACTCGACGCATTCCACACGATATGTCGAGCGTTTCCGTTCCATGAGAGCGGACGGCAAGGACATTGTCGGGGAAGCACGTTTGATCGACGCGATGCTCGGACGCGGTGGTCGGGTTCTCGATGCAGGGTGCGGGCCTGGCCGACTCGGCGGTTACCTACACGACGTCGGTCACGCGGTTGTCGGCGTCGATGTCGACCCGGTTCTCATCGCTGCCGCGGAGGAGGACCATCCCGGCCCGACGTGGCTTGTCGGCGATCTCGCCGAACTCGATCTTCCGACCCGCGGTGTCGAGGCAGATTTCGACGTCATCGTGTCGGCAGGCAACGTGATGGCATTTCTCGCCCCGTCCACCAGGCAAGCAGTACTGGCCGGATTCGCTCGTCATCTCGCTCCGAGCGGCCGAGTGGTCATCGGGTTCGGCGCCGGGCGCGGATACGAGTTCCCCGAGTTCCTTGCCGACGCGACCGCGAGTGGCCTCGAGACTGATCTGCTGCTCTCCACGTGGGATCTGCGCCCCTTCAAGGACAATTCCGAATTCCTCGTCGCGGTGTTCTCGCGCTCCTAGCCCGGCAATAGCCTTCCGCCCTGCAACCCGTCACACTGCGATCAACTCACCCTGATCGCAATCATGGCGATTGTTGTTCACTACGAACACAATTGGATCAATGCGGGTGTGGCCGAGCGGCAAGGCAGCGGTCTGCAAAACCGTCCACGCAGGTTCGACTCCTGCCATCCGCTCTCACTGCAATCCAACACCGACACCGAACCTTAAGGCTGGATCCTGCTTCGAACGAGAGTTTGAATCAGCGTTCGTAGAAGTCGACGTAATCCGAAAGATTACAAGTACTTTGACAATCGTTGAACGACAACCAGTTACGAAGACAGAACAGGAATACCCATGAAACGAGGATTATCGGTCCTCGCGATCGTAGCCATCACTGCCGCCATCGCAAGTTGCAGTTCCACCCCCGATGCTGTCGGGGTCGTCGGCGAGCCACAGACCGGGGGCCATCTCACGGTCGGCATCATCGCACCATGTGGGTTGGACAAGGCACAGACGTCCGGTTGCAATTTCACAAACGTCGAAATCGTCGACAATCTGACCGAGCAACTCCCGGACACCGGCGAAGTAGTGCCATGGTTGGCAAAGTCCTGGGATGTTTCCGAAGACGGGACCTCGTACGTCTTCCATCTCTTGGATGGTGTGACATTCAGCAACGGAGAAACGTTGGATGCAGAAGCCGTGAAGCTGAACTTCGACAATATCGTCGAACTCGGCAAGCAAGGCCGGGCTTTCCAGTCGTCTGCCTACCTGCTGGGATATCAGAGATCGACCGTCATCGACCCACGTACGGTCCAGGTGACATTCAACCAACCCAAAGCTGGTTTTCTGCAAGCCCTTTCAGAGAAGCCCCTGGGCATCATCGCCCCTGAGACGATCACCACGAAAACACCCGAGGAGCGGCTCGCCCAGGGAGTCATCGGCAGCGGCCCCTTCGTGATCAGCAATGTCGTCCAGGACCAGAAGATCGAGGTGAAGCGGCGCGACGATTACCAGTGGTCCTCGCCGAAGAACGCTCACCAGGGACCTGCGTATCTCGACGGAATCACTTTCCAAATCCTGCCCGAGAACGCGGTACGCACCGGCGCCCTTCTCAGCGACCAGATTCAGGTTGCCACCACCGTCCCGGCGAATGACTCCGAGAACATCTCGGCGCAAGGTTTCGACATCGCTTCGCGCTCGTCCGCGGGGGTGGTCTACACCTACTACGCCAACGTGAAAGACCCTGTGCTCCGCGACGAATCTGTCCGCCGCGCGATCCAATCCGGGCTCGACCGAAACGAGATCCACGACACGATCTTCGACCGGTATCAAAAGGTCCCAACCAGCATCTTGTCGTCGACTCATCCGAACTTCACGGACTTGAGCGCCGATCTTGCCTACGATCCGGACCGAGCGAGGGAGATCCTCGACAGAGCTGGATGGAAGCCAGGATCCGACGGCATACGGGAGAAGGACGGCCAGAAACTTTCCGTCAGTATCCAATTCAGCGCTTCGAGTGACAAGCCACTTCACGAACTTGCACAGCAGGAACTGAAGAAGATCGGAGTCGAGCTTCGTATCGACCAGGTAACCGCCGCCGAAATAATCACCAACCGCAATTCCGGTAACTGGCAACTGCAGTACGGAAATCTCACGAGACCCGACCCCGACGTGCTGGTGTCATCCTTCGGCCCCGGATTCAGTCTGTACTTCACCGAGGATTACGACCCCGAACTGCAAAGTTTGCTGACCGCCCAGAGCACCGAACTCGATCCGAGCCAACGCAACGAACAAACCGCTGAAATACAGCGGATCATCGTCGAGAAGGGGTACGCGTTCCCCGCCACCGAAGGCAGCCAGACCCAAGCCGCCGGACCGAAGGTGCACGGGCTTGCCTTCCAAGCACCGTGGTGGCCGTCCTACGTGGATGCATGGATCGAGAAGTAGTGAAGTCGAAATGACGCAGATCGATTCTCGCGCAGTCACCGAATTTCCCACCGCCGGGCACTTCGGTACATATCTTGCACGGTCCGACGGCAACCAGATCTTCGGACTTCGCCCCAACCCCATCGACGGCGATCCGTCTTCGATCGGGTTGGGGGTGCCGTCCACACTCGACGCGCCGTCGCGCCTGACAAGACCGCTGGTTCGTCGGAGCTATCTCCGACACGGGCCTGGAGATACACGCCGCGGTTTCGCCGCGCGTGGCGACGACCCGTATGTACCAGTCAGCTGGGATACTGCTACCGGACTGGTGGCCAACGAAATTGCAAGGGTACGTACCGAACACGGAAACGCGGCGATCTTCGGCGGCTCCTACGGATGGGGATCTGCCGGACGATTCCACCACCCGCAGTCGCAGATCCATCGCTTTCTCAATCTCGCCGGCGGATACACCGCGTCAGTCGAGTCGTACTCGTCCGCCGCGATGCAGGTCATTCTCCGTCGAGTCGCCGGAGGCTACGCAGGGGTCCTCGCATCGAATCCAACATGGGAAGAAGTGGCGCAGCATCGCAGTCTCGTTGTCGCCTTCGGAGGAATGGCCGCACACAACAGTTCCGTGAACGGCGGCGGGATAGGTGTCCATCGCAATCTCGGAGACCAGTTGACCGCCCGCCGCGCGGGAGCAGAATTCGTATTGATTTCTCCCGCCTCGGGCGACGCGCATCCAGGGCTCGAGGCAGACTGGCTTCCCGTCATCCCCGGCAGCGACGTCGCAGTCATGATGGCGCTGGCGTACGAGCTGGTTGTCTCCGGCCACCATGACCGGGAATTCCTCGATGCTCATACCGTGGGATGGCCTCAGTTCGAGGCATACTTGCTGGGGCACAGCGACGGAATACCCAAGACCCCGAAGTGGGCGGGAAGAATCTCAGGCATCGCGCCGACTACCATCGCCGAGCTGGGACGGAAGATCGTCGGCCGGAGAACGGTTTTCACCACCTCGTATTCGTTGCAACGAGCGGATCACGGCGAGCAAGCGCCCTGGATGGCGCTGACGCTGGCCGCACTGACAGGAAATCTCGGGCTTCCCGGGGGCGGTTTCGGATGTGCGTTGGGCGCATTGCACCAGGTCGGCGTACCACAGAACGGATTCAAGCCCGCATCCTTCGATCAGGGGGTTCGGCCGATCGACTCGTTTATCCCCGTGGCTCGCATCACCGACATGCTCGAAAACCCCGGCGGCACATTCGACTACGACGGCGGTCGGTACACATTTCCCGACACGAGACTGATCTACTGGGCCGGCGGTAATCCGTTTCACCACCACCAGGATCTCAACCGTCTCGTTCGTGCGTGGCAGACACCGGAGACGATCGTCGTCCACGAGCACTTCGCCAATTCGCTTGCACGACACGCTGATATTGTCCTGCCTGCAGCGACCTGGCTCGAACGTAACGATTTTGCCGCCGGCGCCGACGACCATATATCCGCGATCGTGAAGGCTGCCGAACCACCACCCGACGTGCGCACCGATTACGAGATCTTCAGCGCAATAGCCAGTCGACTCGGGTTCGGAGGAGAGTTCACCGAAAACCGCACCGCCGACGAATGGGTGCAAGAGCTGTATCGCAGGACTCGGGAGCGCGCAGCAGAGTCGGGCTTCCCAATCCCCGACTGGGACGAATTACGCCGTCGCGGAGTCATTCCCGCGCCGTCGATTCCCGCGCCGCCGGGGCCACTGCGGCTCCTGCGGGAGAATCCCGAGGCAAACCCGCTCGCGACGCCGTCCGGCATGGTCGAGATCTTTTCCGAGACGATCGATTCCTTCGGATACGATGATTGCCTCGGACACCCGGCGTGGTTCGAACCTCGTGAGTGGCTGGGATCAACGGCGCAACGTAACTATCCGTTCCATCTTCTGTCCGGACAACCGGAGAGACGCCTGCACTCGCAGTTCGACAACGGATCCCATTCACGCGCAGGAAAGATCCGTGAGCGAGAACCAATCCAGATCAATACAACGGACGCGCTCGAACGCGGTATCGCCGACGGCGACATTGTTCGCGTGTACAACGAGCGAGGTCAGGTTCTCGCGGGCGCGCAGTTGACGAAATCACTTCGCCGGTCTGTCGTTCGACTGTCGACCGGGGCATGGTACGACCCGATCGCCCCCGGAGGCCTCGACGTCCACGGGAATCCAAACGTTCTGACGGCCGATCGAGGGACGTCCCGGCTCGCGCAAGGACCCAGTGCTCACAGCGCACTCGTTCAAATCGAAAAGTACAACGAACCCCTACCTCCGATTCGGGCTTTCGAATCGATGTGGGAGATCGAGGACGGATCAGAAATCACCGATGGTCACCACTGACAACTGGAAGTCCGCCGCACAAGGAGTCGGCGTGTACGACTCAGTCGCAGACGCAATCGGAAACACTCCCCTAGTCAAACTCAACAGCGTGACCGACGGTGCAGCCGCGACGGTCTACGTGAAGCTCGAATATCTCAACCCGGGTGGGAGCGTGAAGGATCGCGCAGCGCTGGCGATGATCCGTGCGGCTGAAGCCGCAGGCGACCTACGCCCCGGTGGAACGGTGGTCGAAGGAACGTCAGGAAACACCGGCGTCGGCTTGGCAATGATCGCGGCCTCGCGTGGATACCGGACAGTTGTCGTGGTTCCCGACAAGACAAGCTCGGAGAAGATTGCTCTTCTCCGAGCGCACGGAGCAGAAGTGCGGGTGACACCAGGTGGTCGCCCTTCGCATCATCCCGAATTCGTCCGCAACATCGCTGCTCGCCTCGCTCAGGAGATTCCGGGCGGCTGGCTGGCCGGTCAGTATGACAACCCCGCCAACCCTGCTGCTCACCGCACATCCACAGGCCCGGAGATCTGGAACCAGACCTCCGGCCGGATAAGTCATTTCGTCGCGGGGATCGGCACAGGTGGAACCGTGACCGGAGCAGGCGGATATTTGAAGGAAGTGTCCGGTGGGACGGTCACCGTTATCGGAGCCGACCCGCAGCACTCCGTCTACGGTGGCGGCGACGGACGCGCCTGGCACGTGGAGGCGGTCGGCCACTTCTTGCATCCGGACACGGAGAAGGATGATTGGCCGGACTCTTACCACACCGACATCGTCGATCAGATCGAACAGATCACCGACCTCGAGGCTATCGTCACGCTTCATCGGCTGGCTCGTGAGGAGGGGCTGCTGCTGGGAGGTTCGAGCGGTATAGCGGTGGCGGCCGGGCTGAGAGCAGCGCGAATCCTCGGCGCAGAGGACGTCGTCGTCGTTATTGCACCGGATTCCGGAAGGGCTTACTTGTCGAAGTATTTCGATGACGACTGGCTCGGTCCACTTGGATTTCCCCTGTACCGCAGTGCTCCCGGCCCGGTCGTCCGCGACACACTGCAGAACCGCTACGACCTCTTTCGATACGTCCCGGCATCCGCGTCGGTCGCAGTGGCACGAGAGCTGATCGGCAATGGCGAATTGTTGCCCGTAGCGTTACAACGATCTGTCCGCGGGTCCGTTCCGGTGACCGAGATCCTGGGAATCGTAACCGTCGATGGGCTACGCGAGGCGGGCGATGCTGAACTGGCAGTCTCGCATCTCGCGCCGTCCCTACCGACGGTGGGTCTGACGGAGCCAACTTTTGCAGCTGCGCTGCGGCTCACCGGTCATATCGGGTACGTCGTTGTCGCCGATGCGGGTGCCGCCGTCGGGCTGGCCCATATCAGCGATATCAGCTGACGCACCTCACATAGCTTCCGCTCGAGCGGAACCATTGTCGTTGAAACCTCGCACCACCAAGATGCTTGCATGCCCCCGGAGCACCATGGTTCCGTTCGTGTCGCAGAACGTCCCGGTCGATGCACGAACTGCACACATCCCGCCCCTTCGCTGGAGCGCGGATGGATCGAGCGCTGCCTCAGGCTCGCACCGCAGCCCGCTCGGTGCGCAGAAATACTGGTAATGGACCACTACACCGGAGCGATGGAATTCTGCCGGTGCCGACATCCGTTCCACGGATCCTGATCGCGGCCGAATCGTCGACGTCCGCTGTCGAGCCGAGTCCCTCGGCGCCCCGGCTCGACAGCGGATCTCACACCTGAATCAGCTCAGCGAGCTCAGCAGCGGCTCGAGAAGCTTGTAGAGCTCGAAGATGCCGATGATCGTCGAAATGGAACCCATGGTGATCCTCCGTAATTCGTGAACTTTCCGTGACGTCGCGTCACAGGCAGAAAGCTAACAAACCCGGCATTCAAACGGGGACCTTGGATGTGTCCGGCAGATGAACTCCCTGCTCGCAGAATCATTTTGGTGACCAGCGTCATGCTTGTCGAGAAATAGGCCCGATCGTCACATCACCTGACACTGGCCGACGGCGACGGCGAACTTCGCCCGTCGTGGTCTCGCGATACCTGGCGCCACTTCCGCCCCATTCGACTCTTGCTTTGTGCGCTGACTCCGACTACATTTCTCCACAATAACGATACGCGTAACGAAATAACAAGACGCTCTACTGCACTGCCCGATACAACCAGTGCCACAACCCTTCCGGACTCTTGGTGGGGCGGCGCCTCGTCGCGTCCAGAAGCTCCTCACTCCCCGATCGAAAGAGAGCCCGATGACCACTGAGAGCAACTCCGGAAATCGGCAGCGACCGGTAGCAACAATTGCCAGCCTGACATTGCTGATCGCTGCGGTCGCCGCTCTCGAAAGCATCATCGTCCCCGCACTCCCCCTGGTACAGAGGGACTTCGGGGTGAGTGCCGACGTCGGGGCGTTGGCATCCGTCGCTCTGACGTTGAGCACCGTTCTCGTCACGCCGATGGCCGGCCGAATAGCCGACGTTTACGGCGCCCGTCCCACGTTGCTCGCGATCACGACCATCGTCGTCCTCGGCGGCAGTGTGTCCGCTCTCGCAACGATGTTCCCGCTATTTGTCCTCGGCCAGTTTCTCCAGGGATTTGGGCTCGGGTTGTTGCCCGTGAGCTTCGTGGTCCTGCGACGCACTCTGTCCTCGGAACAACTGAAAACTGCTACCGGATTGCTCGGTGCCGTCGTCGTCGCGGGCGGGGCTCTGGGAGTCGTGCTGGCGGGACCGGTAGCCGAAAACATCTCCCGCACAGCGATGTACGCAGTGCCGACCGCCTTCGTCCTCCTCGGCGCTCTTGCTTTTGCCGTGAGCACACCACGGGATCACAACTCGAACATCGGCGGCCGACTCGATTGGCCGGGAGCGGCCGGATTGGCCCTGGGGTTGCTGACGCTGACAGCATGGCTGGCGAGCGCGTCGAGCAACGGGTGGGGCGCACGGACGTCGATGCTGCTTGTTCTCGCTGCCGCTGCGGTGTTCTCGATCTGGGCCAGGTATCAGAGCCGGACACACGAGCCGATGGTCGACCTGACGATGATGCTGCATCGTTCGATGTGGAGCGCTGTGGTCGTCGGCGTGGTTTTCGGATTTACCTACGGCGCAGTCGTCTATCTACTTCCGCAACAACTCGCCGTACCTGCGGAGAGCGGATTCGGCCGCGGCGCGTCGACCAGTGCGATCGGATTCCTGCTGTGCATCGGCTACGGCGCAGCGGTGATCGCGTCGGTGATCTCCGGAAAGCTCGCACAACGGGTCGGCACGAAAGCCATTGCGGTAGCGGGAGTTGCCTTCCTCGGCCTGAGCGGCGCCGTCGGCGTCTTTGCTACGACAATGTGGCAGATCGTCGTCGTCCTGATCCTGGCGGGTACCGGCGTCGCCGCCGCGTCGACTGCAGTATTCGTCATCTCCGCCGACAGCGCAGCGGCAGACCGAGTCGGTGTCACCACGGCGATCATCACTATCGCCAGATCGTTGGGTTCCGCCGTCGGAACCCAGATTGCCGCCGGGATCATCGCGGGCGCGACTTCATCCGGCGGCCTTCCCCAGCACTCGGCATTCGCCACAGCTTTCGGTGTAGCGGCAATCGTTGCGATTGTCGGACTCGTTGTCGCGGTGACGATGCCGAAACCGGCGTCAACCGATGTTCAGTGGTCGTCGTCGTCCTCGTCGAAGTCCGCGACTCCGCGCTTCCAGTAGCCCGTGATCAGGTGGTCGCCCGAACTCAGGCCGAGTTCGTCGCGCACGAATCTGCGAATCGGCTTGAGACTGGTGGCCTCCCCGGAGATCCAGGCGTAGACGCGCTCGCCCTCAGGGACGGTGACCGTCCGCACTGCCTCCTCGAGCAGATCCGAGTGACCGGCTGGGACGTCGCCGCGGTGCAGCCATCGCACCTCGACGCCTTCCGGAACGGTGAGTTCGATTTCCTGCGAAGGGTCGGTGATCTCGACGAACACCCACCCAGCTGCAGCAGCGGGCATCATCTCGAGCCAACGAGCAATGGCAGGAAGGGCGGTGATGTCGCCGGCCAGCAGATAGCGGTCGTACGTCCACGGAACCACGACGCCGCCGGGCGGCCCGGCCACGTGCACCCGAGTGCCGATCGTTGCGGCCTGAGCCCAGTCAGAGGCGTACCCACCTTCGTGGAGCGCGAAGTCGAGGTCCAACTCGCCTGCTTCGGCGTCGTAGCGACGGACGGTGTACTCACGCGAAATCGGCAGCGGACGAGGCCATTTCAGGCTCAATCCGTCTCGTTCGGGCAGTCGCAAAGTGCCGTCGGCATCCGGGTAGACGAGGCGGACATGCTCGTCAGGAGCGTGCGATTCGAAGCCCGCCAACTCCGGTCCACCCAAGGTCAGACGCAACAGTCCGGTCCCGACCATTTCGCTGCGAACAACTTCGAGTTCGCGAATACCGATGGGGTACGGCACTTTTGCGCCGGTGGTTCCCGCCAGAACTTCGGCGATGGTCGCGAGGTGGTCTCCTCGGTTCATGAACTACCTTCCTTTTCCGGCGGAGCATTCCCCACCGGCACAGTGGTTTCGGAGTGATCGACTTCGTTGATCTCCGAAGTTACCCGGCGCACCGAACCCAATGCTGCCAGGAGCAGCAGGCCCAATGTCAGACCGGCGAGACCCAAGGCCAGCAGCGCAGCGCCAGGCTCGAGCCACTGCCCGAGGAACCCGGCTGCCATCGAACCGATCGCCGTACCCGTGACGGCTTGCACCATCCACAGACTGGACACGCGTCCGCGCAATTCGTCCGGCGTGTTCTGTTGAAGGACTGCAAATCTCAGAATGTCGTTGAGTGCGCGGCCAAGGCCGAAGCCGGCCAGGCCCAGGAACGATACGATCGATGCTCCCGACGCACCCAGTACCACCAGGCCGAGAGGCATCAGCGCAACAGAGATCAACATGGCGGCGCCGTTGTGGTGGACCCGTCCCGTCCAACCACTGGTAAGTGAACCGATCACAGCGCCGACAGCCGGTGCGCCGTAGAGCAGACCAAGCATGGTGGGTCCGCCGCCGAGAACCTGGTCGACGAATGCCGGCAGCAGCACCATCGGTCCGCTGACGAACATGACCAACAGTCCGCTGATCAGGATGCCGCGAATGACTGTGTGCGTGCCGGCGAATTTCACGCCGGTCACTAGAGCGCGCATCGGGCTTTCGTGACTCGTGCCCGGCGCAGGGGAAGGGCCGATGGCTTGGAACAACGTGACAGTTGCTGCGGTGGCCACCGCGGCAACAAAGTATGTCGCGGGGATGCCGCCGGAGGCGATGATCACGCCGGCGATTGCCGGCGAGATCATCGTCCCGATGTCGGTGGTCAGCGCTACCAAAGCGCCGGCCGCAGCCATCTTGTTGCGCGGCAACAACATCGGCATCAAAGCCATCAAGGCCGAGCTGCTGACACCGCCGGCCAAGCCGTCGACAGCGGCCGCGACGTAGATAACCCACATCGACGGGTGCGGCATAAGCGCATTGCACCCGAGAATGACAAAGCCGAGACCCGCAGCACTGCGGGCCAACTGGATTGTGCGTCGCCGGTCGTAACGATCAGCGAGCACGCCGCCGAACAGGCTGCCGAAGAACATGGCGATGGCCATCGCCGTGGACACTCCGGCAACCTGCAAAGTCGACCCGGTGAGCTGGTACGTCTGCGCGGGGACGGCTACGACGAGCAGTCCGATCCCGAGCAGCGAGATCAATCGTGCGCAAAAGGCGTACCTGAAGGGACGGCTGGTGCGCAAGGGTGAAACATCGATCACCAGCCCACCGAATCGAGTCATGCGAAGGTCTGGCCGATCAGGTCGAGGGTAGCCATTGCGCCGTCGTAGTCAGGACGGTAGCTGCTGGCGGGGAGCTCGAACGTCGTGCCTGCCTTGAACGACGGCAACTGCGAGTAGAGCGGATCGGTGGCAAGCTCGGCCATCGGGCGACCGGACACCGGAATGACAAAGGCGACAGGCGCATCGGCGACCTGCGAGAGCAGTTCCGGGCTGACCTCGAACGAGTCACCCGAGCCGAAGAGCTGCGGGTTGCCGGCCTTGGCCATGACGTCGTCGGCCTTGAAACCGAGCTCGGCGAGCATCGCGGGCAGCGCGGCCGTCGGCGGCACGAGGTACGGCTTGTTGCTCGAGACCGAGAGGAAGTAGACGACGTTGCCCTCGGGAACCTTGATCTTGCCCTTGACCTCTTTGACCTTGTCCTCGTACGCGCTCATCAGTGCCGGAACCTGGTCGGAACGGCCAGCGGCGTCGGCGACGATCTCGAGCTGCTTGTCCCACGCGGCGACCGTCTTGGGGACCAGGACGGTGGGTGCGATAGCAGTGAGCTGATCGTAGAGTTCCTCGGACTGAACAGAGGTGATTCCCTGTCCACCGCCGATGATCAGGTCGGGTTCAGCTGCCGCGACGGCTTCGATGTTGAGCTGCTCGCCGGCAGGCAATTCCTTGGTGCCCTGCGCCTTTGCGGCATCCGACCATGCCGGCGGGAATCCGCCCTCGAAGTTGGTGACACCGAGGACGCGAGTATCGGTGGCCACTACCGGTGCGTCCAGGGCGTACAGGTATCCGGCGAGTCCGCCGCTCAGAACCACGATGCGCTCCGCCGACGCGGGCACGGTGACCGAACCCTTCTCGGTTTCGATCACGCGGGTCGTGGGCTCTGCAGCCTTGGTCGGTTCGTCGTTCGAATCGCTACTGCAACCGATCATCGCCACGAGAGCGACAATCAGCAACCCTGCGATGGCCACGAATCGTCGCAAACTCCGTATCGCCAACGGTGGCGTGGAGGTTGTCCTACTTTCTCCTGCACTCTTCTTTCGCACTGAGCCGTCTCCCATGTGGATTCTTCAGTTTGTGACGTGACCCGGCACACGAATACCGGGGCGTTCCACTAGAGGCTGCTGGGAGCAGCACTCACCGAATATGGGTAGCCTAAACTAAGAAGCTCGACGACCGGAAATTTCACTTTCGAAATCCACCGGCGAAGAATCGCATAATCGATCAGATAGTCATGACAGCAGCGACCGTTGCCCCCAATTCATAGCATCGCTCTCGGACCGATCTGTCAACACTGCCAGCACTTTCGAGAATGTCGGCTACGCGATTCAAACCAAGTCCTTTCACGATCTTGTCCACGGAAGCGACCGCACCAGCGGTGTCGTTATTGCCGTGAACCCACAACCCGTACGGCCTGCCGTCTACCGCACCGAGGCATTGGTAGTAGGTGGTGTCGAAAAAATACTTCAAGGCGCCGGACATGTATCCGAAGTTCGCCGATGTTCCGAAGATATAACCGTCTGCACCCAATACGTCGGGCACCGTTGCAGCCAATGCCGGAATCACCTTGACTTCGACACCCTCGATATCAGGATCGTGGGCACCGGCCACAACAGCATCGAGAAGTTCATGTGTTCCAGGCGAGGGTGAGTGGTGAACCACCAAGAGCGTCTTCACCAGTCCGACACTACGGCGATTCGACGCGAACGTGCCGCAAAACCGCACCGTAGGTAGCGACGACCGTTGCCGTGAAGTAGCGGACAAATTCGAGTACACGAACGCGTCCGCCACCCACAATTTCTGTCCCCATCGACAGAAATCGTGGCGACGTAAATCGCGCAAACTTAGGCTAGCCTCAACATAGCAGATGTTCCGATCGAACTGGAAGGGTGTCCATGTCAGCACTCGCCGAAGTATCCGAATTCCCGTTGCGCAACAACCGGACTGACGATGAATCGGACTCCGTTTTCCTGCTCTCACGTAGGCAAACGTCGATCCGCACTTCGGGAGTAGTCGAAGAATTCGACTCGGCCTTCGACGCGGCTGAAGCCCTCAAAACGGGGCGTATCGACTCGGTCGTCGGCGCCCTTCCTTTTTCTTCGGAGACGCCGTCCGCCCTCACTGCGCCACTGAGTTTCACGCGAGTCAGGGGTGATCTCCATCACTCGAACATTCAGGCTCTCCCCACTGCGCGAGTTGCCGGATTCGAACCGAGCCCGCAGATCCACACCGACAGGGTCCGCGTAGCCATCGAACATCTTCGAGCAGGCGAACTCGACAAAGTTGTCCTCGCACGCTCCCTGACACTCGAGGCCGAGTCCACGATCTTCCCTGTCGCTCTGGCCGAGACACTGATTGCACTCGATCACGCGCACAACGGTTTCTGCGTCGACCTGTCCCCCGCCGGAGGAAAGTACCGCGGGCGTTCGCTGGTCGGTTCGACGCCCGAGGTTCTGATCGAAAGGCGAGGCGGCGTCGTCACCTGCCACCCTTTGGCGGGCTCGATTGCGCGCCACCCGAATTCGGATCAGGACGAGGCGAATGCCGAGCAACTCCGCGCGTCGACCAAAGATCTCGCCGAACACGCGTTTGTGGTCGACTCCATCAGCGCGATACTCGGACCACTGTGCACGTCCTTCAATGCACCCAGCGCACCGGAAATCCTTCGGACACCGCAACTGTGGCACCTCGGGACCAAGATCGAAGGAGTCCTGATCGACCCGAGCCTGACCTCGCTCGAACTCGCAATGGCGCTGCATCCGACTCCGGCTGTCTGCGGCACACCGACGGTCGCCGCACGCGAGCACATCACCGCAACCGAAGCCGATCGTGGGTTCTATGCCGGTGCCGTGGGGTGGTGCGACCGGACTGGAGACGGCGAGTGGATGGTAGCTATTCGTTGCGCCGAGATCGCAGCAGACGGCCTCTCGGCGCGGGCCTACGCCGGCGGCGGCATCGTCGCTTCTTCCGATCCTGAAACCGAACTGCGAGAGACCAGTACAAAATTCCGCACGCTACTCAGCGCGTTCGACCTCGCTGAATATCAACTCTGACAAGAAGTCACTTTTTCGAGGTGTTCAGGGCAATCGCGGCGTGAACGAGTGCCTTGAACGCCTTTTCGTTGACGGCTTCGCCCTCGTGAAAATCGATCGCCCGCCTCGTATTGCCCTCGAGGCTGGAGTTGAAGAGACCTGAGGAGTCCTCGAGTGATGCGCCTTTGGCAAAAGTCACCTTGACTGCACTCTTGTACGTCTCACCGGTACAGATCATTCCGGCGTGGTACCACACCGGAACTCCTCGCCACTTCCATTCCTCCACTACATCCGGATCCGTCTCTTTGATCAGAGTGCGTATCCGCGAGAGCGTCTCGCCCCGCCAATCTCCGAGTTCCTCGATTTGCTTGTCGATCAACTGAGACGGGGAGTCTGCTCCTTGCTTTTCGGGATCACTCTGCTTTTCGGGATCACTCTTCGCCATCGCTTCGTCACTTCCTGCTCGTTGTCGCCGATCGCCGGTGAGTCGAGTATCCCCTCCGGCACCCACATTCATTCGGCGAACCACTGACGCATCACGACGTCGAGGCGTAGACCATTTCTTGCTCTTTTCTGACAAACCGAGACGGACGTCCAGTATTGTCTGGGTACTAAGTCCCGATTTTCGGCCAAAAGGACTCCATTGTGATGTGGAAATTGTGATGTGGAAACGCGCGCTTGCCCATTCGATCTCCGCGGCTGCCTGCTCGGTTGCTCTCGCCGCCGCAATCGTCGGCGTTCACGCTGCTCCGGCGGCGGCGCACCAGGCCTCGCGCGTCTTCGACGCACTGTGCACACCCATCGATGCGGGCCTTTCCGAACTGTCCGGACTCACCGTAACCGCGGCCGGGATGTACGCAATCGGCGACAGCGGCTCTGACGATCGCGTCGCCGAACTCGATTCGAACTGCCACGTTCAGCGCTGGATCAATGTGGGCACTCCTCGCGTCGATGTCGAGGATCTCTCGTCGACTCCTGACGGCCATCTGTGGCTGGCAGACATCGGCGACAACAACGCGATACGAACGTCGGTCGGGCTGATCGAACTCGATCCGACATCAGGTACCGCTACCTCCTACCCCCTTGTTTATCCGGACGGTGCGCACGACGCCGAGACACTGTTGATCCAGAGCGACGGCCTTCCCGTCATCGTCACCAAGGACTATTTCGGCGCAAGCGTCGTCTACACAACCGCTGAGCGACAGCATGTTCAAGATCTGAGTACGTCGTCGCCGACCATACTGGCCGAAGTGGGCCAGCTGAGGATGACACCCACCCTCACTTCCGGTGGGCCGGTTCCTCATGCCGGCACGATGGCCGTCACGGGCGGCGCTGTGAGCAAGGACGGCACGGTAGTAGCGCTTCGCACGTACACGGACGTCTACCTATATTCAGCTCCCGATGGTGATGTCGTGAAAGCGTTGACCACCAAACCGATTCGTGTTTCCCTTCCCGACGAGCCACAAGGTGAAGCGATCGCGTTCAACGCTGCCGGTGATCTGATCAGCGGTTCCGAGTCATACCAAGGGCCGTTGCCGCCGCTGCGAATTCTTCGCGGTGCCAGTGACATCGCACTGTCGGGCGGTGCGAGCGGCTCTCTCGGCTCGTAGTCGATTCACGTCCCGGGGAAAGCGATCGGGCGCCGCTATCATGACCGAGTGAACAAACAACTTCGAGCGACAGTGGCGATCTCGGCAGTTCTCGCGCTGGCTTCGTGCGCGAATTCCGTCGAAGGAACACCTCGTCCGGATGCGTTCGTTCCGAGCGTCGACAACCCGGATCCGTCCGAAGCCATCGACGGAGTTGTCGCGGTCGATTACCCAGCCGCTCAACACGTACGCCCGAACGAACGTGTGGCGTACACACATTCACCGCCTTTCGGCGGCCGTCATGATTCGGTCTGGGCAAACTGCACCGGAATTGTTTATCCGCAAGCGATTCGGACCGAGAATGCGGTCCATTCTCTCGAGCACGGAGCTGTGTGGATCACGTACAACCCCAACCTCGTCTCAGGCGAGGATCAGGCCCGCTTGGCGCAGCGAGTCGAGGGCATGAGCTACACACTGATGTCGCCGTACCCGACCCTGGATTCGCCGATCTCGCTGCAGTCATGGGGCCGTCAACTCAAGCTCGACAACGCCGAGGACGCTCGCATCGATCAATTCGTCTCGGCATTGCGGGTCAATCCGAACACGTATCCCGAAGTGGGCGCGACGTGTTCGGTGCCGGTAACGAGCTTCGACCCGAACAACCCGCCGCCATTCGACCCCACCACTCCGGATCCGACTTCTCCCACAACGGTTCCGGAGCGCTAGCACCTCACCGATCCCCTGGTCTCAGCAGAGGAAACTACTTGCCTCGCGAACGACGTTCCAGTTCCACTGCCCGGCGCATGGTTTCCCGCGCCCGGCTTCGATCACCGGCGTAGTCGTAAGCGCGAGCGAGTCGGAAGTTCTGCTTCCAGTTGTCCGGATCTGCTTCCCAGTCGACCTTGATCTGAGCGAACAACTCGTCGGCGGCCGCTCGCTCGATCCGACCCGAAGGCAATTTCGGAAGCGAAGAGGCGTCGACCGTGAGGCCCTCGTCGTGGATCTGCTGCGCGAGACGCTGGTGCGTGAACCCCGCACGGAGGGTGGCGATGACGAGCCACAGCCCCAGGAACGGCAGGATCAGCACTCCGATCCCGAGACCGATTGCGGCGCCACCGCCGTCCTGGATGAGCTGGATTCCGCGCTGACCGAGCAGCACGAAGTACACCGCGAGCGCGATACAGATCGCAACGATCAGCGCGAGGGTGCGGGTGGTCTTGTTCATAGATCGAGGAAAGAATCGATACCGACCGTCAGACCCGGATGCGAACTGATCTGACGAACACCGAGCAGAACGCCTGGCGCGAACGAATTCCGATCGATGGAATCGTGCCGAATGGTCAGCGTCTCGCCCTGCGTCCCGAGAATGACTTCCTGATGCGCAACCAGGCCGGCCATGCGCACGGAGTGAACCCGGACGCCGTCGACGTCGGCTCCGCGCGCACCCTCGAGTTCGGTCGTGGTGGCGTCAGGACTGCGTCCAACGCCTGCTTCCGCGCGAGCCTCGGCAATCATGGCGGCCGTTCTGTATGCGGTGCCCGAAGGCGCGTCGGCCTTGTTGGGATGGTGAAGTTCGATGACCTCGACGGAATCGAAGAAGCGCGCCGCCGCGGCCGAGAAACGCATCAACAGCACCGCACCGATGGCGAAGTTGGGCGCGATCAGAACACCCGTTGCCGGCTGGGCGTCGAGCCAGGACTGCACAGTCGCGAGCCGGGACTCGTCGAAACCGGTGGTGCCGATCACAGCGTGAATTCCGTTGGCCACGAGGAATTCCAGATTTCCCATGACGACGTCGGGGTGAGTGAAGTCGACCACTACCTGAGTGCGGGCGTCGACGAACGTCTCGATGCGATCACCGGTGTCGACCTGCGCAACAAGTTCCAGATCGGGAGCAGCTTCCACTGCCTCGCAGATCGCTCGACCGACCTTGCCCTTGGCTCCCAGAACCCCGACCCTGATGGGTGCTGCACTCACGTCTTCCACGCTCCGTCCGATGCATTGTTTGAGGTGAAGCCTACGCAATCGCGCTGATGCGCTCACCATCAGTCGGGCAGGAGTTATGTCACCACTGGCACACTGGACGTGGTGAGCAACCGTCCGCAAGTCCGCGAAACCGGCAGCCTTCGACCACTCGAGTTGGCAACGGGTGCCGTCATGGCTGGATTCACGGTCGCGTTGTCCGTCATCGCCACGGTCATCCCCATGGCCAGCGCCCTCAACCTCGTGGCTGCGGTTCCGATGGGAATTGTTGCCCAGCGCTTTCGGGTCCGTGCGGTAGTGACGGCCGGAGTGTCGGCTACTGCGGTCGCCTTTGTCGCCGCCGGTTCGGGATCGGCATGGGCGGTGGCACTGTGCGCCCTCCTCGGCGGAATCATCGGCACGGTCAAGCGGCGTGGTCTCGGCTTCATCTCCGCATTGCTGTCGTCTTTTGTCATCGGGCCGGCGCTGGCGTTGTTCTCCATAGTCTTGTTGCTTGTTCTCGCGCCCCTGCGCAACTTGTTCCTGAACTCGCTCGAGAACACCGCGCTGGGTGTGGCCACAATCTTGAAGCGTGCGCCCTCCCTGGTCGGGGCAGCCGAGTGGATCGAGAACAGCATCGGCTCGATCATCGACTACTGGTGGTTGTGGATCGCCGCGTCGATCATCTCCGGGATCGTCCTGAGCACCGTCGTCTCCTATTTTGTCCTCGGTGCCGTCCTCGATCGATTGGCTGCACTCCCCTCGTCCGACCCACTCGAGACAACACCCGACGACCGTCCGATCGATCCGTTGCCGGTGACTTTCGATCACGTGGGCTTCACCTATCCGGGTGCATCGACGCCGGCCCTCGTCGATGTCAACTTCACCGTCCGACGCGGAGAGTTCGTCACTGTCGTCGGCCACAACGGCTCGGGCAAGTCCACACTCACCCGGTTGCTCGCCGGTCGCGCACCGACCGTCGGGGCCCTGACGAGACCCGGGTCCGCCGGCCTCGGCCGACAGGGCGGAACCGCCGTCGTCCTGCAACGACCGGAGAGCCAGATCCTCGGAACCCGCGTCGCGGACGACGTCGTCTGGGGGCTTCCCCCAGAGTCACATCCCGACGTCGATGCACTGCTCGCTGAAGTAGGGCTCGCCGGCATGGGTATGCGCGAGACCTCGGGGCTCTCCGGTGGCGAGATGCAACGTCTGGCGGTTGCTGCCGCTCTGGCGCGGCGCCCCGCTCTCCTGATCGCGGACGAAGCCACCGCGATGGTCGATCAGGCCGGCCGGGAGGATTTGGTCGCACTCCTCGCCGAACTTCCACGACGCCATCCCATGGCCGTGGTACTCGTGACACATCACCACGCCGACACCCGCGCGGCAGATCGGGTGATTCAACTGCAACGCGGACGGCAGATCGACCACCAACCCGGTTGGATGACGTCGACGTTTGCAGGTCCGCCCGCCGCGCCTTGGCCGGCCGGCACTCGCACGGTCCTCCAACTCACCGATGTGACGCACACCTACAACGACCGGACTCCGTGGTCGAGACGTGCACTGTCGGAGGTGAACCTGACCATCGACGACGGGGACGGGCTACTGATCCTGGGCGGCAACGGCTCCGGTAAGTCGACCCTGGCCTGGATCATGGCCGGCCTGATCACACCGAGCAAGGGAACCGCAGTCTTCGACGGCAAACCTGTCTCGCGCCAACTAGGCACCGTCGGGCTCACGTTCCAACATTCGCGGCTGCAATTGCAACGCCGAACCGTCGCCGAAGACATCGAGGCCGCCGGTGGTCCGGAGATCGGATCCGTACAAGTGTCCTGGGCGCTCGACGCCGTCGGACTCGACCGTCACGTCGCCGGCCGCAGTATCGACGAGTTGAGCGGCGGGCAGATGCGACGCGTCGTGCTGGCCGGTCTCCTCGTCCGCCAACCCCGAGTGCTCATTCTCGACGAACCGCTCGCCGGTCTCGATCCGCCCGGCCGCCACGAAATCCTGAACGTACTCCGGTGGATTCGTCGGAACGGAACCGCTGTTGTCGTCATCTCCCACGACGTCGACGGCATGGATGCCGTGTGCAGCAGAACGATACGACTGTCGCAGGGTCGCATACTCGATCCGGCCGCCGGCGCAGCTTTGGAAGGATCGACAACGTGACCACCCTCTTGCGTGAAGTTCCGACTTCTTCTCCGGTCCATCGACTGTGGGCCGGAACGAAGATCGTGGCCGTCGTACTCGTCAGCATCGTGGTGGTTGTGACACCGTCCTGGCCGACGATCGGCGTCGTGCTCGGACTGCTGCTGCTGACCGCGGTGATCGGACGCATTCCCCCGACAGCAGTTCCGCACCCTCCGTGGTGGCTGTGGGCGCTTATTCTGCTCGGCGCATTGATCAACCTTCCGATCGGCCTCGACGCGGTGTTCCTGTACCTGCAAGCCGTGACCTTCGGCCTTGTATTGCTCTGTGTCTCACTGATGTTGGCGTGGACGACGTCGATGAGCGATGTGGCCCCTGCCCTGGCCACTCTGGGCCGACCGCTTCGATTCTTCAAGATTCCCGTCGACGAGTGGGCGATCGCGACAGCCCTCTGCATTCGTTCGCTTCCGCTGTTGATCGACGAAATGCTCACTCTCGTTGCGGCACGGCGACTGCGCCCGAAAGCTGTGGTGAACAGCGCTGCCGACAACTCGATAGTCGACCTGATCACCACAACCATGTCGGTGGCAATTCGGCGATCTGCCGAAATGGGCGAAGCGATCTCCGCTCGCGGGGGCACCGGATTGATCGCGGCGTACCCCAAGCGCCCTCAGCTGGCAGACCTGTTCGCCTTGGTCGTCGTCATTGTTGCGTGCGCGAGCGCGGTCGCTTTGACGATAGCTCTGCGCTGACCGGGTCACTCTTCATCGAACCCGACTGCGCGATGATCGCGGAACCCATCCAGCGTCGTAAGTATCGCCGCAGTTCCTCGTCGCTCCGCTTCGGATCGCCGGGCGCGAGGAAAAACGACTGCATAGTCCGCAGGACGTATTCGACCAGTTCCTGAAGTGATGCGTCGTCGTATCCGCAGCTCAGCCAGTCCACGTCGAAGCGGGTGATCATCGCCATTCCGAAGGCTTGCGCCTCCTGAGAGGTCAGACCTTCGGGATGAAGACTCGAATTCGTGCTTGTGAGCAGAATGCCGAGATGGGGCGTTCGGTGGACCTGGGTCAGGGTGTAGACGACACCCTCGGTCATCGCCTCGACGGGGTCTTCGATCCCGCTCACGTGCGTGGTCAGTCGATCGAGATAGCCGTCGACCGACGCGATCGCAGCTGCCCTCATCAGAGCGTCGGCGCTGGGAAAGTATCGATACACGGTCTGCCGGATCACGCCCAGTGACTCGGCGACGTCGCCGATACTGATTTCCGAACTCGTCCGTCCGATCAGCTCGACCGCGGCCTCGACAATGCGACGAGACGCATCTTCGTCGCTGTCCGGTGGATTGCCGCCCCACCCACGCCTTCGTGCCACTGCCCACTTCCTCGCTCGAACGAGGCTCGAACCATGTCTTTGCGCTCGAAGTCCAAGAGCCACAGGCTAACACAGGCGACATTTGCATCCGGACCGCTCGAATTTCCCTCCGTCGACGAAAGTGAACATACAACTGCACACCAATATGTATGATTACTGCCACACGTGGCTTCCAGTGCCAGAGCGGCCACCTGACCAGCCCCTCCGAAAGACGAGGTTCGACAAGTGACCAACCTTCAGCCCCGAAAGATGGATTTCGGATTCGAGGATCATGACGTTCCCTTCCTGTGGAACCCGGAGAACCCGGCCTGGTCGAGCATGTCCAACGCGGTCTCGTTCCTGGCCATCGGTTTCGAGAAGATGATCGTGAAGATGATCATGCAGACCAAGTCGCGGATCAGCGATCCCGAGGTGTCCGAGGAAGCCGTAGCATTCATGCGTCAGGAAGGCCATCACTCGACCGCGCACCGCCAGCATGTGAAGGCTCTGATCAGGCGATACCCCGGACTGCAGAACACACTCGACGCCGTGATCGGTGAATTCGATCTACTGACCGAGGCAACCTCGCTGAACTACCGGCTCGCATACACCGCTGATCTGGAGGCAACCTTCACGCCGGTGTTCAAGCTGATGCTCGACAACGAGGAGACCTTGTTCCGCCCGGGAGACGACCGTGTCGCGTCGCTGTTCATCTGGCACTTCGTCGAGGAGGTCGAGCATCGTAGCTCGGCTCTGATCATCTTCAACTCCGTTGTCGGAAGCGAGCTTTACCGGATGCGGATGGCACCGTCGATCTTCGCGCACGTGATGAAGGTGATTCGTATCGCCTGCGCAGGCTTCAACCAGCACGTTCCGCTCTCCGAGCGTCAAGTGGACTCACTGTCGATGTTCGCCACCCACCGCACCAAGCAGAAGATTCTGACGTCGTTTGCGCCCTACCTGACCAAGGGCACCATGCCCCGCGCTTTCGATCACCTACAACTCGGCGAACAACTCGTCGCGCTCGGCGGTGTCTTCCGCAGCCAGATGCCCAATCACAACCCGGATCACGAGAAGCTCCCCGCACTCGCCGACCAGTGGTTCAAGCGTTACGACGACGGCTACGACTGCACACGCTGGTACACCGCTGAATCTCAGGCACAAGAGTCGATCACGTCAGGGGCCAACTGATGGCAGAACACTGCTCCCCCACGTTTGCCCAGCTCGCAACAGAACTCGGTTTCTCCTGTCAGGAAGCAGGTGGACTCGTCGAGTTCCGTAACCCGGCGGCGCTGGAGAACTGGACCCTGCCCGTCCTCGAATGGACCATCATCGTCGGCTCGGTGCTCGCACTGGTCCTGGCGATCGTGCGGTTGCGCCGCAACGGCGACCCCACCAACCTGGTCCTCTGGTTTGGCGCCACCGCCTACCTGTTCATCATCGAGCCTCCGCTGTACTTCCCGGCGGCGTTCGGCATCGAAGAACAAGTGGACACGATGTTCGCGCACAACGTGTTCACCGTCGACTTCATGTGGGGTCGACTGCCGCTGTACATCGTTGCCATCTATCCACTGATGGCGACGTTGGCCTTCGAAATAGTCAGAATGCTCGGCGTTTTCCGCAAATACGGTCCACTATTGGGCGCTGTCTGCGTCGGCTTCGTCCACCATGCGTTCTACGAAATCTTCGACCACCTCGGACCTCAGTTGCGATGGTGGGAGTGGTCGACGTCGAACCCGATCAACCAACCCATGTTCGACGCGGTTCCACTGCCCAGCGTGGTCGTCTTCGCCGCTCTGTGGCCCATGTCGCTGGCATTCTGCGTCCAGTACTTCGTCGGACGGCACGTCGATGCCGGCAAGCACTTTTCCGGACTTCAATTGGTATGGCGCACCATCGTGATCGGCCTTCTGGCGTCACTGGGAACGTTCATCCTCCCGCTCCCGGCGACGGTCTTCGGAATGGGTAGCGACACCGTTCGCGGGTTCCTCTACGCGGCGGAACTTGCCGTCCTCACGGTGGTCGCGATAGTGGTTCTCGTCCGCCAATGGACGCACCTGCGCTCGGCAGAATCGAACGCTCCTGCCCACACCAACAAGTTCGTCCAGATCTACAGCGTGGTGTACCTGGTTGTCATGGCAATCCTGTGGGCGAGTGCGCTTCCCGACTTCTTCGACGCAGTCGACGGTTCCACCAGCGCTGGAGATCCCATCGGGAACCTGTGGTACACACTGGCGTGCTTCGTCATCGCAATCCTGTGCGTGAGCGCAACTTTCACTATTCCGAAGCGGAACTCCCGCGCCGGCGACGTTGAACTTCTCGGCGCAAACTCAGCGACTCCGGCTACCTAGGTCGACCGGGACGAGACCTCTCGGGTCTCGTCCCGGTTTCTCGGGGTCACGGCGTCACGGGACGCGGTGAGTCCACTCTTCGGTGCTGAATTTCGTCTCCACCAGCTTGCGCGCCTGCTCCAACTCCGAGTCCGTGTAGTCGCTGTCGCGGGTGTCGTATTGATCTCGGAAGTGCTGCGCAAACGACTCCAGGATTGCTGCACGCGTCATTCCGGTCTGCGAACGCAGCGGATCGACGCGCTTGGCCGCACTCTTGGTTCCCTTGTCCGACATCTTTTCTCGTCCGATTCGCAGCACCTGCGTCATCTTCTCCGCGTCGATGTCGTAGGCCATGGTCACGTGATGGAGCACGGTGCCGGACGCGAATCGCTTCTGAGCGGCGCCGGCGATCTTGCCCTTGTCCGAGGCGATGTCGTTGAGCGGCACGTACCGAGCGTTGATACCGACCTCGGCAAGCGCTCCCATGACCCAGTGATCGAGAAACGCGTAGGACTGCTCGAAACTCAATCCCTCGACCAACGACGCCGGTACTGCCAACGAATACGTGATGCAGTTGCCCGGTTCCATGAACATCGCACCGCCACCGGAGATTCGGCGCACCACCCCGATGCCGTGCCGCGCAGCTGCCTCGGAGTCGACCTCGTTGCGCACGGACTGGAACGATCCGATCACGACCAAGGGCGAGTCCCAGTCCCAGAATCGCAATGTCGGCGGACGCTCACCCGATGCGACCTCACGCGCGATGACCTCGTCCAGCGCGACGTGCATCGCGGGATCGAGAACCACCGGCGGGATGAGGTCGAACGTGTGATCCGCCCAGCTCGTGGCGTGGCCGAGTGCGCGCCGGATCGCGATGCCGACCGACTGCGGCGTGAAGCCGATCATCGAGACGGACTCGTCGAGCGCAGTGGAGATGGCATGCGCCAATTGTTCTGCATCCGAGTCGGCGGGCATTCCGCGCAACGCCGCGTTGATGTCGTCGAGCGCGCTGTCGGGCTCGAGGAAGAAGTCCCCCGAGACTGCGACTTCGGACAGCCGACCGTCCGCCACCTCGACGTCGACCGCGACCAGTTTTCCACCAGGAACCTTGTACTCTCCACGCATCCGTCCAGCCTATCCCTGCGGGATTCTCTGCGGTGAGCGCCGTCGAAGATCACACCGCGCGCGCAGTGCGCAACTGTTAGGCCGGCAAGACGACCAATCACTCACACCTGTAAGTCGCTGCGGGGCTGCACAATCGCGAGGACGGGACGGCAGGTGTCGGCCCCTGCCTTGACTCCCGCTTCTGCCGACAGGCGAGATGATCTCTGGGGTGGGAGGATTACCGCAACGAGCCAACTCCCTGGCAAGTCACAACGGAGGTAGACATGAAGGTCCCGGCGTTCCACTCGACGGTTCCTTCGGATCTCGACGTCTATCACGACAACGAAAGCTGCATTTTGGCCGCGCGCATCGCAGTGTCCCATCGTGCCCCCGGAGTCGACGGCCGACCGTGGTGCACCGCCTGCGCGTCATTGGACTGACGAGCGACCACCAGCTCACTCACACCCACGTCGCCGATTCGGGGACAACCCCGTTGGCCCGAGCATTCGCATCGATGACAGCGCGGAGCCACACTGTCAGACCGGTCTCGACCTGCTCGTAGAACGCGGTGAATCCCGGATCGGCCACGTACATCCGTCCCAGACACACCTGCATCGAATGTGTGCAGTCGAAGTAAACCCCGATCGACGCTCGGTGCCGTTCTGCCAGCGAATTCGCCTCGGCGCTTCCCGGTTCGACACCGGATCGGCAGGCCAGCGCCAGATCTTCGTCGAGCGTCTCGACGCAGTCGGCGATCTTCTGCCAATCCTCAGCGGTCCTACCCGCCGACCGTTCCGCGTGCTGCGCCCACTGCGCACTGTCACCCCAACGCTCGTGCGCCTCAGGTCCCCATGACGGCTGCCAGTGTCGGCCGAAGATCGAGACCTGCTCGTGTGCCGGCAGCAGCACACCCGACTTCCTGGCATCGATAATGCGATCCAAGGACTCGCCCAGTTCCTCCAAGTCGGCTATCCGTTGCCGCAACTCGGCGCGCTGCCCACGCAGCGTCTCGTCCACGTCGGCTGCGGGCGCACCGAGCAATATCCCGATCTCGTCGAGCGACAAGCCCACATCACGGTAGACAAGCACCCGGCCGATGCGGCCGAGGTCCGCGTCGGTGTACAGCCGGTAGCCCCCGTCACTGCGCCCGGACGGACGCACCAAACCGATTGCGTCCCAATGATGAAGGGTACGTACGGTTATGCCTAGTCGTGATGCGGCAGCACCGACAGTGAGAGCACTGTCTGCGTCGTCTCCGAAGAGTTGCTCCGTCACGGCATCCAGTCTGACAGACGCGGTGCGGGAGGCCACGGCGTCAGCCCTCTGTTCAGTCGTCGGGTCCGTCAATTCCCATACCTCGCAGATACTCGGCCTCGGCACTGTTCGGGTCGTACGGACGAGCGGCCGTCATGATCACGCGCGCGTTCTCCGGTGTCACAATCTCCAACTCCAGTGAATTCCAGGGCTTCAGATGTGGACCGCTGGTGCATCCGGGCCGCAATTCCTCACACGCCTGTGCTATCTGATCGATCTGACTCAGCACACACGCAAAGCTCACACTGACGGACGGTGATGAATCTGACCGTTCTCCGGGCACGAGCAGAACGTCTTGAAATGCCCAGCGTCGCAGGTGCGTCAGTCGATCCGGTACCGAAAAGAGGTCGAAGAAACCGAGCCCACGGATCCAGAAGTCGGCCGATTCGGCCAGATTCGAAGTCGGAACCGACACGAACATGGGCATTCCGTAGAGACCTCGGAACTGTTCCGGAGGCACGGCATCTGTAGCGGGGACAGGGACGGGGCTGGTGTCGAATGCTGGGTAAGTATCGGTCATGAAGTCATCGTGAGCCCTCACGCTACGTCAGGGTCAAATCGTGTGAAATCCGATCGAACCAGATTGCGCGATCACACCGTGCGTGCGAATGCGCCGTCGTCTGCGAATACACGTTGGGCAAAGCGTTCTCCGATGAGACGGTGCGTCGCAGCGTCCGGATGGAGCTGATCGGGAAGCGGAAGCTCTTCGTTCTCGGCCGCACCGTAGAGATCGCAGCCGTCGACGTAATGCAGATTGGGATCATCCGCCGATCGCTGGGTTACGATGCGCGCCAACTCTTCCCGAATAGAGCGCAGCGTCAGCTTTCCGGCTGCGCGCTCGGCGGGATCGCCGGTAGCAACGAATCGCATTTCGCCTCTGGCAAGCGCGTCGAAATCGAATGCACCTGGCCCCGGCGTGTCTTCGTGAATCGGGCAATAGACAGGCGAGACGACCAACAGTGGAGCCGCTGGATGACCGTCGCGGACCGTGTCGAGGAAGCCGTGCATTGCCGACGTGAAGGCCCGCAGGCGCATCACGTCGGAGTTGACCAGATTGATGCCCATCTTGATGCTGATCAGGTCAGCTGCGGTGTCTCGCATAGCGCGGGCGGTGTACTGGTCCAGCAGGGCGCTGCCGCTGAACCCGAGGTTGATCAGATCCACTCCGCCGAGGGAGGCTGCGAGAGCAGGCCAAGTGCGGGAGGGACTTTCAGCGCCGGAGCCTTGACTGATCGAGCTTCCGTGATGGAGCCACACGCGACGCTTCGTCTCGACCGCGAGTTCGAGTGGGGCGTCGGTCCGTAGTGCGATAAGTTCGGTGGTTTCGTTGTGCGGCAACCAGATCTCGACAGCCTTTGATCGCGCAGGCAGGTCCGCGAAGCGGATGGTGCTGACGGGTCCGGATTGTCTCTGAGCGGTACCGGTCGCCATGTCGATCGTCACCGTGTTGCCGCCCTCAGCGATTGCCTGCCCGGCTGGTTCGCCGTCGACGATCAGGTCGTACACACCCTGTGGCCTCGGCGGGGCACCGATGTAGATCATTTTCGTGGGCAGAGTGTCGAGTTCGATGGCCGTAGCACTGGTTCGGAACACCAGCCGCACTCCGGACGGTTGTGATTGCGCCATTGCCATCTGCCCGTCAGCGAATTGTGTGCGAGCCCTGGCGGGCAGACGGTGTGTCAGCACACCGCGTTCGGTCCGCTCGAGCTCGAGGGCTCCGCGCACGATGTCCTCGGAAATTGCGGTAGTAATCCAGCTGCTCTGGCTGTTCATCTCATTCACCTGTAGATAAGTTGCGAAGGCATTAACTACACCACACAGTAATTTGCCTATACTATTTAGGCAAGCGGTTTCACTTCTCGACGAACAGGATCAACGGACATGCCTCGCGCAGGACTGACACCCGAACGCCTCGCCGTGGCGGGCGCCGAATTGGCCGACGAGGTGGGCTTCGAGCAGGTGACCGTATCGGCGGTCGCCAGAGCGTTCGACGTCAAGGTCGCAAGCCTGTACTCGCACGTGAAGAGTTCGAACGACCTCAAAACCAGAATCGCATTGCTTGCCTTGGAAGAGATGGCCGACCAGGCTGCCGACGCCGTGGCCGGTCGGTCCGGCCGCGACGCCTTGACCGCCTTCGCGAACGTGTACCGCGACTACGCGAGGGCACACCCCGGCCGATACGCCGCGTCACAGATGCGCCTCACCCCGGAGGCCGCAACTGCGGGCGCGGGCTTCAGACACTCGCAGATGATGCGATCAATTCTTCGCGGGTACAACCTCACCGATCTCGATCAGACCCACGCAGTTCGATTGCTCGGCAGCGTTTTCCATGGGTACGCCAGCCTCGAGTTGGGTGGATCGTTCAGCCACAGCGCACCGGACAGCGCCGAAAGCTGGTCCAAGATCCTCGAGGCACTCGATTCAATGCTGACCAATTGGCCAGCATCGAGTGCGTGATCCGGCTTGCTTTCTGCCAGCAAAGTGCTTGCGCCACTTGGTGATCGCACACGGCCGAGAAACTTCGCGCCCACCAGAGGAGCAGTGCCACACAATTACGCGTTCCCTCAACCATCAGTCGCACTGGGACAGCAGAGGGTCCGAGTGGGCAAGAAGCCGAGGTGTGGGGCTACCCCTATAGGAGAAGCTTGGCACGCAGAGAGTCGATAATGCCCTGGTCGACGCCGAGGCCCTCCCGTACGTAAGTATCCATACCGCCGTAGAGCCGGTCGACCTGTGCATACGCCGCATCGAGCCACGACAGGTCCACCGCGTCGTCCCGGCCCAGGTACGTGTTCGACGCCATGAAATCGGCACTGATGAACTCACGCGGGACACCGAGAATGGTCAGCAGGATCGCGGTACCCCAACCGGTGCGGTCCTTCCCTGCACTGCAGTGGTAGACGGTTGCGCCGTCGGAGTTGTTCGCGATCGCAGTCAGCAGGTCATGGAAGGCGACATCGGAACCACGGTAGTTGACCATGAACGGGTAGCCGATGCTCTGGCCGATGTTCGAGGTTCCCTTGACTGCGCCGTCGATCAACGCGCGCCCGAGGGTCAGGGGAACGAACTCGTGGAACGTGATGCCGTGTTCGATACTGACGACGTCGGCGACCTGGTAGGTGACGCCGGCGGGGATCCGATCGGGATCCTCTACGCGTTCGGAGGCGTTGCGCAGGTCGACGTCGAGGGTCAGGTTCGCGGCGGTGAGTTTTGCCAGATCAGCCTCATTGAGCGAGCTGAGCTTGTTGGAACGGAACACCAGGCCTGTCCGGACGGTCCTGCCGTCGGTAGTCCGGTAGCCGCCGATGTCGCGGAAGTTCCGCGCCTCGTCGAGCCTGATCTCGGCCGCGGACGGCGGTGGGATCTCCGGCAGCGGCGGTTGCTCCCCAGACGATCCGAACTGGCTCGAACCCAATTGCAGGTCGTCGCTCGAGGCGGAGGCGAGTGTGGGACCGGTCAGGGCCGCACCCACGGCAACCAGCGCAGCGAGGGCGATTCCGAAAGGGCGCACCCCTCGGCGGCGCGCGTAAGCAGTCGTCATTCTGATCCTCTCACTCGCTGTGCGGGAGGACCCCGCGCCCCGCAAACCACGTGCGAGATTACAAGGGCGGCGCGCTCCTCGTCCCGACTTTGTTCCAGAAACCGGACATATGTTCAGGTGCCCGGACAGCCGCCTTCATGCGGGAAGGAACACAATCCCGTCACTGCAGTGCCATCGACCACGCCGGACCCGCCCGAACGACAGACCGCGGCCGCGGCCGCTCCACACGTCCGGCGCGGCCGTGATGAGGTTTGAGCGCCACATTGCGTGCCTGCGTCACGAAGACTTACGTGATTGGGTCCCGCAGGACGAGCTCCAGCCATCCCATACCCTCGGCACGCTGAACCACGCCCCTGCCTGTCACGCCGGCTCGGCGTCGAGACAATGCCCAAGCCAGGCACCTATATCGAGCGCAGCGCGGCGGGCAACAGGCGTTGGATGGCTTGTAAATCCATGCGGGACATCAGGATAGAGACGCAAGTCGACGTCGTTTCCGGCCGCCGACAGTCGCGCCACCATGGCAAGGTTCTCAGCCAGGACCACGTCTTCTGATCCAACGACAACGAGGGTCGGCGGCAAGCCGCTCAGGTCGCCGAATGTCGGAGAAATATCCGGGAGAGTGCGGTCACCGACATGGCCCACATAGGCTTCGATGAAGTATTCGTCGCCGATGGTGCGGCCAGCGGGAGTCTGGGCACTGACGTCGTACGTGCCCGCTTCCAGCACCGCACCCGAAAATGCCTTGGCCAGAACTCGATCGCGAAGGCGCAGCAACGTTGTCATCACCAAGGTTGCTCCCGCCGACATACCACCAATGGCTAGTCTGGTCGTCCCGAACCGTTCGGCAGCGACGTCAAGCAGCCACAAAGCGACCGCCTCACAGTCGTCCGGCGCTGCCGGCCAAGGGAATTCCGGCGCAAGCCGGTAGTCGACGGTAACCACTGCTACTCCGACCGCGTCGGCGAGTCTCATACTACGAGCGTCAGAGCTAGCCGCCGAACTCATGTAGAAACCACCACCCGGAAGATATAGGTAGACCCCGTTGACATCGCCATCTTTCGGCGTGACTACACGCACCGAGACGGATCGGCCCTCGATGTCGAGCGTGTGTTCAACTGCCCGGGTCGCGGGTGTTGGGTCAACCACTCGGGAGGCTCGCACCACAAGCAGTTCCTGCAGTGAACTCGGACCGACGCCGGCGGGCCGCGACTCGTAGAACGCTCGGGTACTCGCCGCATCGTCACGAGACACTCGTTCGATCAGATCGGTCAATGCAAGCTTCACCGGGGCTCCCTTGGGTCGAGACTTGTCGACAATGATCGCACCTCCAGCAACAGCACGTAGCCGACGTGTACTCGGCAACAAGGCGACCGTGGCAGGTATGAGCAAAGCGCGCCGGAAAAGGGCGTTGTCACGCTAGCCTCATCTCGGAATTGGACGTTTGTCTAGAAAGGTTTACGGATGCGCGCGCTGCTGCTTGCCACCCTTGCAATCCTGGCACTTCAGATTGCAGCTCCGGCCGCTCACGCCGCACCACCGGAATCGGGCTGGTCCCTCCCCCAACTGACCGTCGCAGATCGCACGATCAAGGACGTCGACGGACGAACGGTGTTGCTACGCGGCGTAAACGCCAACGGACTTAACGACTACGCAACCAACGGCACCGGACTACCCACCGTTACTCCGCTGGGACGAACGGACTTCGCGCACATGGCAGCTCTGGGCTTCAACGTCGTACGACTCAACGTCGCGTGGTCACTCCTCGAACCGACCCGCGGAACATTCGACACTGCGTACGTCGACCGCATTCGAGTAGCGGTCGAGGATGCGAAAGACCACGGCATCTACACCGTTCTCGACATGCATCAGGACGCATGGGGCTCGTACGTCGGCACCCCGAGCGACCAGTCGTGCCCGTCATTCATGCGGCCGGGAGTCGGCTGGGACGGCGCACCCGAGTGGGCAACCCTGACCGGCGGATGGACAACCTGCAACATCGGTGGGCTCCGGGAAGGTGCGCCGGCCATCGCCCATGCCTTCCAGGCGTTTTACGACGACGAGCAAGGAATTCAGAGTCGTTTGGTGGCGACGTGGGCGAAGTTGGCCGCGGAGTTCAAAGACGAACCCGCGGTGGCCGGATACGACCTGTTGAACGAACCGAACCCCGGTCTGCGCGACCCCTTCACTGCAGCAGACCAGATCGGGCAGTTCTACCAGCGCGCCACCGACGCCATCCGGCAAGCCGAAGCAGGCGGGTTCCCGCACCTGGTGTTCTTCGAACCCAGTGCGATCTGGTCGGCATTCGGCTTCGACGCACTGCCCCCGCGCAAGTACCTGACCGATCCTCTGGTGGTGTTCTCGCCGCACCTCTACAGCGAATCCATCACGGTCAGTAGCGAATTCCCCGCGATCGAAGACGGATTTCGGATCGCCGACCGCGCCGCCGCCTGGTACGACGCCCCGTTGTGGACGGGCGAATGGGGTTGGTTCGGGGACGCCGACGAGCAGGGAGCAGACGTCGACCGCTTCGTCGACGCCACCGACAAGTACCGGATGGGCGGCGCGTGGTGGTCGTGGACACAAGCGTGCGGTGACCCCCACCCCGTTCGCGACGGCAATACCCACCAGCCACAGGGAAATCTGAATCGCATCGACTGCCCGTCCGGTGAATCACTGGGGCTCGTAGAGGGATTCGCCGTTCCACTCTCGCGAGCGTATCCGCGAGCAGCGCCCGGCACGCTGACGGAGGTGTCCCGCAACGGGTTTACCGGGACCGGCTCCGGAAGGGTCGAGGCCTGGTACCCAGGAACCGACCGGCCACAGCTCGAGATCACGAATCTCTCCGACGTCCGACTGTCCCCGATCGAGGGCGGATGGCAACTGATCGGCCACGCCGACGGCGACTACGCGGTTAAACCAGCCTGATCGAACGATCATCCGGGAATTGTGCGTTCACACCACGTGAAAGAGTGGGTGTCAGAAGATTCCGCCGATTCCCTTGCCGATCAGAACAACGCCGACGACCAGGATCAACACACTCATCACCGTGGTGTTGTTGTCTTGGAGCCAGACTTTGAGATTGGCCAACGGCTCGCGCAGGCGATCAGCAGCCACCAGGAATCCGATGACCGGGATCGCGACAGTTGAGCTGGCGATGATCGTGAAGACGAGGATCGAGGTGATCACTCCGCTGGTCGCCAGCGACGCCGAACCGATCGACACTCCGGCCGCGATGCACATGAGCAGGTTCTTCGGGTTGATCGCTGCGAGCGCGAATCCGAGGCCCAAGCCCTTGACCGCGGTCATCTGGTCAACGGCTTGCATCCACTTCGGTGTTTCGTGCTCGCCGCTGCGCCCCCGCCACTGCTTGACCCCGACCGTCAACAGGAGGACACCGAGGGCTAGTTTGATCCACGAAACCGTGGCAGACGGTCCATCGTCCGAAGTGCTGACGGCACTGGACAGAATCACGAAAAGAACTGTAGCGATGAAGATTCCGAGTAACCAGCCCACGGCGAACCCGACGCTGGTGCTACCCGCTCGCTTGGAGAGCAACATCAAGATAGTGGCGATGACGGCTACCGGCGACACGGCCACACCGACGGCTATGGGGAGGAGATCTCCGATAACGGAACCCATGTCAAAACTCGTTTCTCATCGGGGCGCAGTCGATACCGCTGCGCGCCAATGCTGACACCCTGTGCGCCTACATCGTTTACGCCTCATTCGAAAGGGATGAGTGCCCGAACCGCCGTCCTTGATTCACTCGCGATGTGCATCGCCAACGCAAACTGGCACTGCCCTCGTCCAATCGATTGACGCGTACAGGCGCCGAACGGTGTCGGCTGCGCTCGCAACTGAGCGCAGCCGACACCGTCGATGGGGACCGCCCAGACGCAATCCCAGGCGCTGAACTCACTCCTAGAGTCAGTCGGTCTACTTCGCGCAGCCACTCTCCTCGAACGCGAGCTTGGACGTATATTGCCCGTCCGGCAAGTACTGCGCCATCACGGCCTTCTCGTCACCGGGCGTCTTGGTATCGTGTGCGGCGTGACTGAAGTCCTTGGCCGGCAGCATGTTCCGCATGATCAGAAGGGAATCGTCGAGATGCCCCGCGCCATCACCGGCCGGCGAGAGCGACAGCCATGACACCCCACATTCCTTCGTAGCGTTTGCGGGTCGGTCTTCAGGCAGCGACGCGACAATCGTGTAGCGACCATCCGCATCAGTGGCCATCTGCTCGTCGAACAGACACGTAGCTACCTTCGTCGTTGCCAGCGATTCATTGCTGCACATAGACCAGAACCGCATGTCGACAGCGCTGTCGAGATTCTTTGCGCCGGTAGTCGTCGTCGGAGTCCTCGGCAACTCTCCCCTAAGTACCAAAACATCGCCGAACCCACGGTTGACTTCGGCTGTGACGTAGCTGTTGTCGATGTTGGAGTACTGCCCGCCCACCCGCTGGGGTGTGCCAACGCATTTGCCGAGATAGGTACAGCCCAGGGTGAACTCGGCGCTGTAGTACGCCCGCCAGACAGGTGTCTGCTCGGAAGGGAATGTCGCAGGCTTGCCCGGTTGATCACGCAATGCCTTGTACGTGTCCAACGGCAGCGAAGCCGGCTTCAAGATTCCGTTGTCCGCACCGACCGCTGAACACAGATCCTGCCCCCGCAGCACCTGACCACCGGCAAGGTGCAGCTCTGGCTCCGGCAGTCCTACGCCCCCGGTGAGATCACGCCCATTGTCCGGCAGGTAGATGCGATAAAGCAGGCTTATCCGGTCCTGACCTGGCACACCGGCATACAAGGTGTTAGGTTTCGGCTCAGCAGGCGAGGCCTCGTTGAGGACGGAAGCCGTGTACGACCTGGCACCTTCGTTCGATCGATCGGCACCGGGAAGATAGGTATTGCGCGAGCCTGCGTCCGGAGCAGTCGACATGTCATTGAGGACGGCGGTCGGCATAGCGGTTGCGGCGTTGTACGAGTTCAACGACTGATAGCGCGCATGCGCATACTGCCCTCGGATAACCAACTCGGCATCCTCGGGGATTGTGAACTGCGCAGCCCAATAGATCGCCGCGGTGTCAGGAAAGGCGTAGTTGAGCTGCGGGTCCGCGCGCTCGGGATTGATCGGCACCGACCAGAAGCAGGTCGACACCGGATGCTCGACATCAGGTCCGCCGGATCCGAAATCGACAGAACCAGAATGGGATCCGCTCGACGAACCGGTTCCGGATCCGCTCGACGAACCGAAGTCGACAGATCCGATCGCCGGCGCGGCAACCGCGGACCCAGCCCCGGCAAATACAGTGATCGCGCTCAGCGCCACCGCAGCTACGAGTGTTCTTGATGAATGCATCGCGCTCCTTGTTAGATAGCTGACAAACAGTGATCGAACGATCAAGAGCGAGTACTCCCGGTCCAACGACGAGACACCGTCGCGAGGTCCGTACTCCGCACTACTACTTGGTGGGTTGAAAGTTGTTCGTCAAGGCGCCGCGAATCGCGTCGGTGTCCGACTGCGACCAGTTCTCGGGGTGCAGGATCTGCGCCCACATATCCGCTGCCTCGGCTCCGTAGTTGTGTCCGTGACCAGGCGGCACGTCAGCCGAGAAGACCATGTCGAGTGTCACCTGCCAGAACGTCACGAACGGTATCCACGTCATTCCCGGATCGACATCACGGCCGAGAGGCTCGGCAAGCCAGTCCGGTTTGTTCAGAAGCAGGTCGAAGGACCACCAGACGATCGGGTCGCTGGCATGCTGCCAGTACACGACGCGAGAGTCGTTCCACGGCGCATCCAGTTCGAGATCCTCCGGATAGGCAGCGAAACGGATCGACTGCCCGTCGTCGATCACCGGCACGGCTTCCTGTGAGCCGGAGTCACGACTGCCCGTGATCTCCTGCCATTGAGCGGTGAAGTTCGGAGTGCCCGACCACAATGCCCCATCCACACGTGTCGCCATGTCCTGTGCTCCCGCGAACGCGGCCTGTCCCCCGTACGATCCGAGGCTCTCGCCGAAAACGACAAGCTTGGGACGCTTGTCGAGCGGCAGATCGATCCACTTCGCGTAGACAGAGTTGAACAGCGCCCGGCCTGCGGCCATCGGGGTTTCGCGGTCGGCGATGAATGCCAAGGGGCTGGGAAGGAACGAGTACTGCATCGCCGCGATGGCGGTGTCGCCGCCTTGGACGTATTCGAAAGCGGACGCCACGTCGTCGTTGACCCAGCCGCGGCCGGTGGTGGTCACCACTGCCAGGACGGCACGGTCGAAGCCGCCGGTGCGCTCGAGTTCGTCGACGACCCGCTGTGCGACGCCGTCGACGGAATCGGACGACTCGCGGCCGGCGTACACGCGGATGGGTTGCTTCGCGTCTCGGCCGGTCACCGCGGCAATCTTGTCCGCAGACGGTCCGCTACCCATGAAGGTACGTCCTTCCTTGCCCAGTGAATCCCATGCCTCGGCAGACATCGGCGAACCACTGCGTTCGGCGATCAAAGGTTGGTCGATACCATCCGGTGTGTCGTTGTCCGCGCCGGAGAAACTCCAGTTCGCGAACGCGATGAGCCCGTTGTAGAGGGCACCGTTGACGACGAAGATCGCCAACGCGAAGACGACGACCAAACTTGCGACTTTCGCCGCTTCCTTGGGAACAAACCGCAGAGCAACAGCAGCGAGACTTCTGGTGAGATACCGCAGACCGCGAACCGCCTCGAGCAAGATCAACCACACCGCTATCGAAATCAGCAGCACCAGAAGATAGTTCGCCCGGTTGACGCGAGGTGCCTCGACCAGATCACGGACGATCTGCTGCCACCACGAACCCAAGATCAGAAAGAGAGGTACCGATATCACTGCCAGAACGGCGAGTACGGCCCAACCAATTCTCTTGGTCCGATCCGACCATGTCGGTTCGACTCCGCATTTGCGGATCATCCACGCCACGCTCACACCGATGCCGTACCCCGTGGCGACGGAAATACCCGTTGCCACGCCCTGCAGGTACCACGCGCGCGGTAAGAGGGACGGGCTCATCGAGAGGACGAAAAACACCAAGCCGAACGACAACCCGACCGAGTGCAGCGTCTTGCCATAGCGCCGCACACCTTCCCACACACGTTTCATGCCGGAATCGTAAGCGCGCCAGAAAGATGAAATGAGCCTCTCATCCCTTTCGAATGAGGCGCGAACTACTTCTGGCAACCGTCCTCGGGAGGTCGAGCTATTCCAGTACTCGCTACGATTGCTGCGGGAGTTGGGTGGCCGAACTCGTCACGCAGGGCCTGACCTACCGCGCATTCGCAGTAAGACCGGTCATTTGTCAGCGCCCCGAAAGGCACTCTCAGCCTTCACGATCGGTGATCTCCCAGTGCCCAGCGCCGCGCAGTTCGAGTTGTCGGTTGTGAAAAACGCCGAGAGTGCTGCGATGGCCGACACTGACAATGATGCTGTCGGGCAGTTCACGGCGAACGATGTCGTAGAGCGTGTACTCGAGGCCTTCGTCGATTCCGGATGTCGCCTCGTCGAGAAACGCGGTTCGCGGTCGGATCAGGAGGACTCGGGCGAACGCCAACCGTTGTTGTTCACCCGGCGACAGAATTCGAGTCCAATCAGCAGCCTCGTCGAGTCGACCGATCAAATGTGCGAGGTGCACTTCGGCGAGAGCGTCGTGGAGCCTGCGGTCGTCGAAGCTCGAGCGCCCGATGTTCGGCTGACCTGAGGGCAACTGATCTGGATATGCCAAACCCGCGCGCAGAGAACCCAAAGGTAGGTACGGCCGTTGTGAGAGGAACAGGACGTCTCCGACCGGGGTGGTCACGGAACCGTTTGTATACGGCCACAACTGCGCGATGCTGCGGAGCAGCGTGGTTTTGCCGCTACCCGACGGACCCTTCACCAGCAGTGCATCGCCGGGCCCCAGTGACAAGTCGAGTTCGGAGATCAATGCCTCACCACCCGGCGTGCGCACGTCGAGTCCCCGAACAACCAAATGACTGCCAGAGGAGAACGCGTCGAGCACGGGAAGTGCGCGGGCACGCCGATTGGCATCGGCGAGCCCGGTCAAACGGATCAGTGTGGCCCGGAAACTTGCGAAATCGGCATAGGACTCTCGGAAGAACGACAACGAATTGTGCACCTGGCCGAACGCCTGTGCAGTTTGCATCACGTCCCCGAAAGTGATTTGCCCGCTGAACAATCGAGATCCCTGCACCAGAAACGGAAAGACCACCGCTGTCTGATCCACTGCCAGATTGAAGCCACTGAATTTGAGCGTTCGGAAAACAATTGCCCACATGTTCCGGATCACTGCAGCAAAACGTGTTCCGAGTGTGCGCCGTTCAGCATCTTCACCGCGATAGAAGGCGATGCTTTCGCCGTACTCCCGTAGTCGAACCAGCGCGTACCGGAAGGTCGCGCCGAGTTTCTCGTTCAAGAAATTCAGCATGATCAGTGGCCGGCCGATCCAGAAGGCCAGTGCCGTGGTCACCAACACGTAGATGTAGACGAGGAAGATCATGGCCCGCGGAATCTCGGTACCGAAAACGGTCAACGGCCCGGACAGATCCCACAGGATCTTGGTGAAACTGACGATCGACACCATTGCCGCGACGGCGCCCATGGACAACGTGCGGGACGAGGTCACGAACGCTGTTATGTCTGACTGGATACGCTGATCTGGATTATCGACCGGGTTCTCCAGGAAGTTTCCGCGATAGTAGGCGCTGCCGTCGAGCCAATCGTCGGTCAATGTGTCATTGAGCCAACTACGCCAGCTGATATCGAGTGTTTGGCCCACCAGGTACACGACAAGCGAGCTCACTACGTGAACTGCTGCCAAAATCGCGAACACTCGCAGGTAGTGCCAGAAAGCGGTCTCGTCGAGGTTCTGGATGGCGTCGTAGAAATCCTTGTACCAGTACGAGAACAACACTGTCACGCGGACACCGAAAATCGTCAGCAACAGCAGTGACGCGAGAATCAACAGTGGAAGGACTGTGCGTCGGGGATCGAAGTAGGGCCATGCCATTCGACGAAACTGGTTGCCCCAGCGGGTGTACCGGCCAAGTAGCAGTCCGGCGATCACGAGAGCCACAACCGTGATCGCGAAGGCCTCTGCCAACCACAGTGCGCTGTCCGGTACCGCGTTGTTCCAATTCACCGTAGCCTCCGTCCGGGAGAGGAACCAACGATCACGTATCGGTCGACAGCATCTGGTTCGCGATCTGCAATGCCGAGTCTTCCGCGGCATCCAACGCCAGTGACTGCTCGGCAGTGATGCTGTCGCACAGCCAATCCCAGTGCATCGTCACCACGGCGCCCGGGACGGGCGTCGCCGCAAGTGAGCGGCCGTCTACGCTCCATCGCACTCGCTGCGCTACCGGCGTGCCGCGTGCGAGTTTCTCACCTCCGAACTCGAGCGGGGAGGAAACCACCAATGCGTGCTCCTCGCCGACGTCCTCGACCACTCCCCATCTGATCCGGCAATTCTGGAGGACCGACAGTGGGACCTCACCGCGCTTCCGAAGCAGTTTGACCCACGGATACACCAGAAGTACGTGAAAGCTGTGGTGAGCGAGCGCGCGGTCCCGATCCCCGAGGACGGGGAGAAACCCGGTGTTCTCGCGTTTACCGAAGGCCGTCCTCAGGTGCTGCAACAACTTCCCCGAATCGAGAGAGTCGAGGAGATCACCTCCCACCCAATAGGCTTCGATCACTCGCGAATCCAGGGGGTCGTCGATGCCCGCACTTACGGCCAAGGCCTCGAGGTACGGCCACGCACCGTCGAATTGACGAGCGCGGTCACGGTCGCCACTCGCCGAGATGCCGTGGGCCTGTCGAAGCAGCACTGAAGGATCGTCGGGTCCGCAGTAACCCAACTCGTTCGGCGGATACGCGTAACGAGCAAACAACACCGGCCCGTCCATATCGACGGCAGTCATCAGCAGATCCGCGGAAGTTGTTCACCCGCCGGCAAATCCACTACCCGATTGCCCCCCAATGCTGTTCGCTCCACCACCATTCCGCGATGTTCGGCCACGCACTCCCCGATCACGGCAGCTCCCACACTCAGTGGATTGGCGCGCATCGCTTCCAGAACTCGGTCGGCATCTTCGCGTGGAACAAAAGCGATCAACTTGCCCTCGTTTGCGACGTACAACGGATCCAAGCCGAGTAGCCCACAGGCATCACGCACGTCAGCGGGAATCGGCAGATCTCGCTCCGCCAGCGCAATCCCGATGTTCGACGCCTGAGCGATCTCGTTGAGGGTCGCGGCAACTCCGCCCCGGGTAGGGTCGCGCAAGACATGGATGTCGACGCCGGTGGCAATCATGTCGGCGACCACGCCGTTCAAGGAAGCGCAATCACTGCGCACCTCGGTCCCGAATTCGAGACCTTCGCGACAACTCATCACGGCCACTCCGTGAACGCCGATGTCGCCGCTGACTATCACGACGTCACCGTCTTGTGCGCGGGTGGGATTGATGTCCACACCATCGGCGACAATCCCGATTCCCGCGGTGTTGATGAAGACTCCGTCGCCGTGACCGGCATCGACAACCTTGGTATCACCCGTCACCAGTCGGACGCCGGCAACGTGCGCGGCCCGCCCGAGTGCCTTCGCGATTCCCGCGATGTCGGTCAGCGCCGTCCCTTCCTCGAGGATGAATGCCGTCGACATCACCAATGGCTGCGCTCCCGCCATCGCCAGGTCGTTCACCGTTCCGTTGACAGCAAGGTCACCGATCGTTCCACCGGGAAACACCATGGGTTTCACGACGTACGAGTCGGTCGAGAAGGCGAGCCGCACCCCGCCGACGTCGAACACGGCCGCGTCACCGAGTTCTGCATCGGCAGCGCTTCCGAACGAGGGCAGGAACAGATGCTCGATGAGCTCGGCGGACATCGCTCCCCCACCACCGTGCCCCATGACGATATTCGGCGAATCACGCAGCGGCAGTGGGCAGACCCACGCCGACAAGTCCACGACAGCGGTCTCCTCAGCCGGCATGACCCGCCTCCTGAAGTTCCAGGCGCCGGTACAAGTAGTACGCAGCGCACGCCCCCTCGGACGACACCATCGTGGCACCGAGTGGATTCCGCGGAGTGCATTCCTTCCCGAAGGCACTGCACTCGTGTGGCTTGATCAAACCTTGCAACACTTCTCCGGAACGGCAGACGCTCGACTCGTCAGTATGGATATCGGTCACCGAAAAACGCTCTTCGGCATCAAAATACGCATACTTCGGTGCCAACTGCCAACCGCTGTCCGGGATCGATCCGATGCCGCGCCAGGTCCGATCCGACACCGCGAACACGTCCTCGAGCATCGCCTTCGCTGCGGTGTTGCCCTCGGCCGTGACGGCACGGGCGTAGGCATTTTCGACCTCGTATCGACCCGATTCCAACTGCAGCACCGTCTTTCTGATGCCCTCCAGCAGATCCAGTGGCTCGAATCCGGTGACGACGATCGGGACCTTGTACTTCTCGGCCAGCGCCGGGTACTCCGACGTTCCCATCACACTGCACACATGCCCGGCCGCCAGAAATGCCTGCACGCGGCACTCTGGCGAGTCCATAATCGCGGCCATCGCCGGCGGGACCAGAACATGCGAGACGAGTAGCGAGAAGTTCTCGATACCCAGGCGATTGGCCTGATAGACGGTCATGGCGTTGGCCGGCGCGGTGGTCTCGAATCCGATTCCGAAGAACACCACTTGCCGGTCCGGATTCTCCTTGGCAACAGTCAGAGCATCCAACGGTGAGTACACCACGCGCACGTCGCCGCCGGCGCTCTTGATCCGGAACAGATCCGACGAACTCCCCGGAACTCGCAACATGTCCCCGAAGGAGCAGAAAATGACATCGGGTCTTGCCGCGATTTCGAGAGCTTTGTCGATGATCTCGAGCGGGGTGACGCAGACCGGGCATCCGGGTCCGTGGATCATCTCGATCTGTTGCGGAAGTAGTTGATCGATGCCGTGTCTGATGATCGAATGTGTCTGACCACCACACACTTCCATGATCGCCCATCGCCGTGTGGCCAGCGCGCGGATCTGATCCAGCAGTTTGCCGGCCAGTTCCGGATCGGAGAACTCGTCCAGATACTTCATGATTCTTTCTCCTTCGGTTCGATCCCCGCGGCCCGGGCAGCCCTTTCGAACCCGTCACCGAATTCCTCTTCGAGTACGCCGAGGTGCTCGAATTCCGCCAGCGTGCTGCGAGCGGATTCCTCGTCGAGTCGCTGGATGGCAAATCCGACGTGCACCACGACGTACTCGCCCACTTGGGCGCCCGGAATGTACTCGAGGCACACTTCTTTTCGGACGCCACCGAAGTTCACCACCGACATCGTCGTTCCGTCGCGTTCCTCCAGAGACTCGATACGTCCTGGTACGGCTAGGCACATGGCACAACTCCTGATCTCATGACGAACTCCCGACCAGCACTTGGCCGTAAGCGAGACCGCCGTCGTTCGGTGGTAGCTCCAGTCCTGTCAGCGGCATGAATCCAGCGGCTCCGAGCAGAGCACACGCCCGAACGAGCAGGCGAGGGTTCTGGAAGACACCTCCGGTGAGTACTACCTCGTCCACTCCCGCCAATTCCCGACCACGAATTGCCCACTCGAGCACCAGGTGCGCTACGGATTCGTGGAAACGGGCGCCGATCACTTCGGCGGGCACCTTCTCCCGCAGATCGCGGACAACAGCCCGAATGACCGACCGCGGATCTGCTGTCCACGAATCGTCGTCCGACTGCACCGCGTCGAAGGTGTACCGCGAACCGGCGCTGTCGATTGCCCTCGAAATCCCCTCCAACTCGATGGCACCCTGCGCTTCGTAGTCGACCCTCTGTCGGACTCCGGTCAGCGAGGAGACTGCGTCGAACAACCGCCCCATGCTGGAGGTGTCCACACACCCGAAACCGGTCTCCAACTGATGAAGTAGGACCGACTGCTCTCGGGGCGGACAGGCTGCCACGGGCGCGAGGTCGGATTCCCAGTCCAACCCCGCATGCCACAGGTGAGCGAGCGCCATTCGGTACGGCCGTTCCACTCCGGCATCGCCCCCGGGCAGCGGTACGTATCCCAGATGCGCGAGACGGCGATAACCCTTGTACGTCGCCAGCAGTAGTTCCCCTCCCCACACTGCGCCGTCCGCCCCGTAACCGGTGCCGTCGAACGCCATTCCGAGAACTGGTTCGCTCCCGTCCCGGCCGTTCTCCCCCATCACGGCAGCCACATGTGCGTGGTGATGCCCGACGACGCGCACCGGTCGGTCACCACTACGACTGCGAGCCCACGAGGACGAGCGATACCGCGGATGCTCGTCGCAGGCAATCTGGTGCGGCACTACTCCCGTGATCGATTCGAAGTGACTCTCCGACGCAGCAAAACTGTCGATAACAGCAAGGTCGCCCATGTCTCCGATGTGCTGACTCGGCCACACATATCCGCCCTCTGCAAGACAGAAGGTGTTCTTCAGGTCGGCCCCGACCGCCAAGGTAGGCGGTACGTCGAACGGCGCGGTGACGGGCAGCGGAGCATATCCGCGCGAGCGACGAAGCAACTGTCGTCGGCTGTCCACTATTCGCATCACCGAGTCGTCACACGGCATCAAGATCGGACGGTTGTGCGTCAAGACCCCGTCGGCCAAGTCACCCAATCGATCGAGATCGTTGTCGGAGTACAGAATCGGCTCTCCACCGATGTTCGCCGATGTCATGACCAACACCGCCGGGCCCGCAGCATCTCCGGCCAAACCCAGAAGAAGGTGCTGAATCGGGTTGTAGGCCAGCATGATTCCGATATCCGGAATGCCGGGCGCAACCGAGGGCGAAAGCGCATAGCCAGACGCTTTGGCAACCAGCACTATCGGACGCTCGCGCGAGGACATGGCATCGGCCTCGGCATCCCCGACCGCACCCAGCTCTCCGGCTTCTCGCACATCTCGCACCATCACCGCCAACGGCTTGCTTGCTCGATGTTTGCGTTCACGCAATTCGTGGACCACGCGATCATCGTGGGCATCGCAGGCCAGGTGGAACCCTCCAATCCCCTTGACAGCAAGAATCTTCCCGTCTCGTAGTAGCGATCGGGCTCGTAGCAGTGCGGCCTCGCCGCTCACCGCGTCCGTGCCCCGTTCCACGAATGAGAGCGTCGGACCGCACTCCGGGCAGGCAATCGGTTGCGCGTGAAACCGCCGGTCCGAGGGATCCACGTACTCCGCCGCACAGGTCGCGCACAACGGGAACCGTTTCATCGTCGTGGCGGCTCGGTCGTAGGGCAGCGACTCGATGATCGTGAATCGTGGACCACAATTGGTACAGGTGATGAAGGGATGACGAAATCGTCGATCGCTCGGATCGGTCAGTTCGCGGAGGCAATCGTCGCAGATCCCGACGTCGGCCGGCGCCAAGGTTCGTCCGACCGACCCTGCATCCGTCTCGATTATGCAAAACCCCTGACGACCTACCGGCCGCGAGTCCTCGCGCTCTACCGACTCCACCCGGGCCAGCGGTGGGGGGCGGTTGCGCACCCGAGCGACAAATGCATCGATTGCCTCTCCGTCGCCTTCGACGTCGATCACGACACCGAGCGCAGAATTTCCTACCGAACCCGAAAGTCCCAGCTCGGTGGCGGTCGCATGAACGAACGGCCGGAATCCCACCCCCTGGACTACGCCACGAACGATGACATGGCAGGCGATCATCATGTCCCGACCTCGCCCGTACGAGTATCGGAGTCGTCGATCTCACCGTCATGATCACCACGGCCCATCAGTTCGAGGCCGGCCCGAGCGTGGCGTGCTCCCTGCTCGTCGACCTTCTCGACTGCAAAGCCCATGTGGATCACTACCCAGTCACCTGCCGTGACGGCGCCTTCGTCGAGCATTCCGATGTTGACCTTGCGTGGTGCACCTTCAACGTCGACGAGGGCGAGTTGACCGCCGTATCCGTTCAGTAGTTCGCGTACCCGTCCCGGAATCCCCAGACACATGACTCACACCTCCGGCCCCAATGTGGTGGCATCACAATCCACGTCGATCGACCGGACGAGTGCCATCACCGCAGAGGCGGCTTGTCCGACCGAATCACGCATCTCTGCACTCAATCCGATTCCGTCGCCAATCGATTTCGCGTGTGCCCCCACCACGAACGTCCGCGGGAGTGTTCCGCCGAGGGCCTGCAGACTGGCAAACACCGAACTCGGATGCATCGAGTGCGCGTCGAAACCTCCTTGCGGACCTTCACTTTCGGGGTCCACTTCGATGATCGCGAGCTTCCCCGGGACTCCGGTCACCGGTAAGGCGTCGATCAGCACCAGCGCGTCCCACGACTCCAACAAGTCGTAGGCCAGATGCACGCCCCGAATCCCGTAGTCGACCAAGCGAGCTCCCGACGGGAGAATCTCATGCTGCAGCGCCCGAACAACTTCGGGGCCGAATCCGTCGTCTTCGAGAAATATATTTCCGACACCTGCAATCAGCACGCGCACAGCGTTTTACATCTTTCGCATTCGCAGATAACGCTGGATGTCCGGCATCGACACCACCAGAACGACCGCGGCTGCGATCGCGGTGGCGCCGAGAAGTGCCGTCGACAGCAATCCCATGTTCCTCATGGCGAGTTCTCCTCTCGATAGCTGTGAAGTCCGATAGCTCTGAAGTGCGTCAACTCGCGCTGTCTCGCGGCATCGGCTCTATCTCGTCCGGCGCGAAGTACAGGTAGCGGCCGTACCAGTTGTGCAGATCGGCGGCCGGATCGTCCAAGAGTGTCACCCCAACATGAATGTCGCCGTCCACGTCTTCATGAATGGTGGCGACGTGGGCGATCCGGCCGTCGAAGAACAGGTCCTGAGCATCGGCGCGACGTGAGGGGTGAAGCCGAACTGTACTTCCACCACAGACGCGGACGCCGTTGATCAGAACTGCGTCGGTGCGTGGTTGAACACTGGTGTCGGCTTCCGGGGTCCACCAGTCCACGCCGTCAGGCACCCCGGGTATCAGATCAGAACCGGCGTGCGGATCTCGCAGCACACCGTGAAGGCCGGCTAGATCATCGTCCGTCAAGCGCTCACATCGGTCGATGATGTCGGCAGCTTTGGAGTCGGTTGCCCGCGCCCGCGCCTTTTCCTCGTCGGTCATGGCGAGGATTCTCAGGGTGAGAATTTCGTCGATCTCCGTCGAATCGAAGAGAGATCCCTCGCTCTGCGGCGCAATCTCGGGAAAGTCGTACAAGATGATCGGTGACACCAGAACGGTGGGCGACGTACCAGGGTGAGAGGGGTCCTCGGTCCCCGCAAGCACCGGATAACAGCGATCTTGCCGCAGCGACTCCGAGTGATCTGCGTCTTCGAACAACGACAGGAACCGCGAGCCTGTGCAGTTCACAATGACGTGAGTCCCCAGCATCGATTGCGCAGTGGCCGTGCCCTTGTCCCGTGCGTCGACGCTCGTGGCGTTCATGATCTTCACGGAAATCACCGTGCGCCCGCCCCCGGCGGAGGCGCTCACTGCCAAGAAGCCATTCACCGGAAGCCGCGTCCGAACGATCCGTCCGACCACCCTGCCCCGAGAGTCCGACAAAGTCTCTCCGTCGACAACCCCCGCCGCACAGAAGGTTTCTTCGACGCCGGCCTCGAGCTCGTCCAGACCCCACGGACCCAACACGATCTCGGATTCGGTGGCTTCGTCCCACGAGATCGACTCGCGCTCGTCGACTACCAACCGATCGACCGGGATCCACGCGCCGCCGGCACCGAGTCGTTCAACCGTCCGAGACTGGTGATGCAGAAATCTCACAGTCGCAGTCACTTCGACGGGTTCGGCAGCAGGGCCCCTCCCCTCGAATTCGCCGAGCAGGCATTGGGCGGACATCGACGGTTCCTCGCCGACTCCGACCTCGGCGGCGCCTGGCGGTCCGAGAACCCCGAACTGCCAACGGGATTGATTCTTCGCCGAGCCTGCCCGGTAAGGATAGAGAAGATATCCCTCGTACAGGACAGCGTCGGCCACGGCCCGGACGTCGTGATCCATCTCCGTTCGGGTCATCGCTGCACCTGGCTCGCCGTCAGCAACTGCCGCACGGCTGAATCGAGGTCCGTGAGGCCGTGAGCTGCCTTGAATCGCACGAGATCGGCAATCGTCTCATGGTCGAGGCGTACCCAACCAGCGGCCGGATAATGCGTGGCCATCAGCTGTTTCCACACGTCGACCGGCAATTCGTAGGCAGCAGATCGGTCCCACGGGATCTGCTGGACCGAGAAACCGCGCTGCCCGTCGGTGAATACGGTTCCGCTCAGTAGAACCACGATCGGAATCGTTCCGTCACCGAGTGCGTGCAGGTACTTCGACGCCGTCACCGAGAAGTCGTACGTACACGCCATGGGTAAGGCCGCGACCGTTGTTCCGGTGAATCCTTGAACGACCGTGGAACATTCCAACCACAGGAAGGTGCGCAGCGTACTCGACCAACGCTCCCGCGGACCGAAGAGATCGCGCAGACCTTCGCCTTCCGCGTCGGAGTACGGTCGGCGGTGCGGTTCGATTCGAACCTGCGCGCGCAGAGCCACCGCACGGACGGTCGCGCCGGTGGATTCCGACATCCTCAATCTCACCGTCAGATTCGGCGTAACCGCGTACGGTTCCACCTCCACGTCGTCGACCGAGAAGTCGAGAACAGTCATGCCGACCTGCTTCGCGCCTCGACGCGCCCGAAGAACTCGTCCACTGCGCGTGCGGCATCCTGGCCACCGTCGAATCCGCGCCACACGGTGCGCAACCGTCCCACCAGTTCGTAACAGGCGTCGACGGGAACAACAAAGCATCTCGGCGATTGTCCTGACGTGGGCACCGACACGATCAACGCCTCGACGTCGGCCCGCATCTGCGAAAGCCCCGGATTCTCCGCGAGCACAGTCTCGAACGAGTCGATGGGCAACTCGGATTCGGTAGCTCCGGCCGGCCCCGGGTAGAAGACTATGTACTTGTCGAGGAGTGAGTTTCGAAAGAAGAATGCCAGGCCGACGGGGATTTCCAGAGACTCCCACCGGCCAGGTCCGAGGTCGAAGTTCGGAAATTCGAGATACCGATCGGGAACCGCCTTGTATCGAAGGTCCGCGTCGACCGGCGCAAAAAGTAGATAGCAGGGACGGCACACGCACATCAGGCTCCGGACCTGTACGTCCACGACGTGTTGGTGTTCGTCGCCTATGCCCGCCGCACACATCTCACACCGCGGTCCGGTCGGAACGGCACGCGTCGAGGCGATTCGTGTGAGCACCTCTCCCACAGTGACTTTCATGACCGGGCTGCGTTCACGGCTAGGTCACCGGTATCGCTGAATCGTCAGCAAGCGCAACCGAGAGCACCCCGTCGCGAATCAACACCGGCACAGGCGCCAGGTGCTCGGAGCCGGTGCCCACCCGCGCTCCCGCTCCGTACACACTGAAATGGGCAGAGCACGTCGGACAGGTGAGGACGGCGGCGTCTCGGGCAGGTCGGCCCATCATGCGTTCGAGCACAGCCCCCGCCATCGAGTGCTCACACACCGGGCAATGGTCGCGATACGCGTACAGATCGTCACCGGAGCGACAGACCAACAGATCGGTGCCCGATACCCGGAACCCCGCGACCTCGCCCACGTCGACTTCGGCGAATTCGGGGACCTCCACCCAGTGCGCACCTCCCCCGTCGGCGTGTACGTGCGAGAACAGGGACTCGACCGAGATCACACCCGACTTCACCTCGCGCGGGTCGGGTGTTTCGACGTCTATTCCGGTGGTCTCGGGTGCCGCCGCCTGCACCGCATCCTGAACGGCGGTTTCGAGGGTGACCGAGGACGAAGGACAGCTGTTACAGCTCCCGAGAAGCCGTAGTCGCACCACGCCGCCCGCCACCTCGATCAGTTCGACGTCGCCGCCGTGCGAACCGAGGTACGGACGGACGCTGTCGAGCGCAGTGCGGACGCGGGTCTCCACGTCGTGCGGGTGAAGTCCGTGCACCAGTAGCAGGCTGGACACCAGATCGTCGCGAACCATCGCATCCATCGTGGCCGGATCCGCCAGCGCGACGGTGCGTTCGAGTGCTGCGCCGTACAACTGCACGACCTCACGCACCAGTTGCTCGGCGCGATCTTTGGCCACCGGGCCTGCACCGGCATTGGCCTGCAACAACGTCTCGATACGCTCACCTGCTCCGCGCCAGTAGTCGGCCGATTGTTCCATCGATCACTCCCCGGTCACGGACTGCGTCGGCGAGTGCAACTTCTCCAGGGTCTTACCGCCGCCGAGGTACATGTGGACGCCGCACGGCAGACAGGGATCGAAACTGCGCACGGTCCGCATGATGTCGATGCCCTTGAAGTGATCTCGATCGTTCTCCTCGAAGATCGGCTGACCCTGCACGGCATCCTCGTACGGCCCGGGGGTTCCGTAGCTGTCGCGCGGGCTCGCGTTCCACGGCGTCGGTGGGTACGGGTGATAGTTCGCGATCTTTCCGTCACGAATCACCATGTGATGTGAGAGAACTCCGCGGACGGCTTCGGTGAATCCGCAGCCGATACCCTCGTCCGGGACCTCGAACGACTCCCACGTCTTGGTGCGGCCGGCCCGGATCTCGACAAGCGCCTTCTCGGCGAAATGAAGGGCAGCAGCCGCTGCGTACGCCTGGAAATAGGTTCGCGCACGGTTCCTTTCGAGAGTGTTGCTGCCGTGTTCTGGAATGTTCCACTCCAGCGAGACCGGACCCTTCAACGCTGTTTTCGGAAGATTGATCTTCACACTGTGTCCGGTCGACTCGAGGTATCCGATGTCGACCAGGCCGGCAAGAGCGGTGCTCCACAGACGAGCCAATGCTCCCCCGCCGGTGTCCAGAGCGAGATTGTCTTTTCCGTCGAACCATCGCGGAGACATGACCCAGCTGTACTTGTCCTCGAGGTTCCGCTTCTGCGGGTGGGGGTTGGTGTGTTGGTTCCACGGGTGCCTGCGATCGACCGGGTTACCCAGCGGATCGGTTTTGACGAACATCTCCTGATCACTCCAGTCCTCGTAATACGAGGAGCCCAGCATGATTCGGATACCGAGGTTGATGTCCACCAAATCTGTTGTGACCAGCTTGCCGTCGACAACAACACCGGGAGTGACAAACATCTTCCGGCCCCAGTCGGTCATGTCCTTGTACGAGAAATTGCAGTACTCGGGGTCTTGGAACGAACCCCAACAACCCAGCAGGGTCCGCCGCAGTCCTACCTTTTCGTAACCAGGCAGCGCCTCGTAGAAGAAGTCGAACAGGTCGTCGTGCATGGGCACGACCTTCTTCATGAATTCGACGTACCGCATCAGCCGCGACATGTAGTCCGTCATCAGTTCGATCGTCGCGACCGTGCCGACGCCACCGGGATAGAGCGTCGACGGGTGGACGTGCCTACCCTCCATCAGGCAGAACATTTCACGGGTCGAACGCGAGACTTGCAACGCCTCCCGGTAGAACTCACCCGTGAACGGATTGAGGGTCCGCATGATGTCGGCGATCGTGCGATAACCATGCTGATCCTCGTGCGGGCAGCGCGTGTTCTCCGCCTGCGCCAGCACACCGGGATTCGTCTCGGAGACCATCTTCTCGCAGTAATCGACTGCGACCAGATTCTCTTGAAAGATGTTGTGGTCGAACATGTACTCGGCGGCCTCGCCGAGATTGACGATCCACTCGCCCAGATGCGGCGGCTTGACGCCGTACGCCATGTTCTGTGCGTAGCACGAGCACGTGGCGTGATTGTCACCGCAGATGCCGCAGATACGACTGGTGATGAAATGCGCGTCGCGCGGGTCCTTCCCCTTCATGAACAGGGAATACCCACGAAAAATCGACGACGTGCTGTGGCACTCCACCACTTCGCGATTGGCGAAGTCGATCTTGGTGTAGATGCCCAGACTGCCGACGATTCGGGTGATAGGGTCCCACGCCATCTCGACAAGACCGTCGCGGTCCGCAGTCGAGGTGGGTTCGGGAACGATGGCCGTCATTGCAGTGCCTCCCAGAGACGTTGCTCACGAACTGATTTGAATGTATCCGGTCGGTCACCACGTACGCGTTGCACCGGTGAGCAACTTCGACCCGCGCTCGCGCCAGTGCGGTTCCTTGTCCAACGTGTGACCGGTGATCCGGCGCAGACTGTGAATCACGGACCCGTACATTCCCACCGCATTGGTGGAGAGTTTGCCGCCGGGCGGTTCATCCATGAACGGCATGAACTTGTCGGGGAACCCCGGCATAGTGCACCCGATGCAGATCCCGCCGACGTTGGGACACCCGCCAACTCCGTTGATCCAACCACGTTTGGGGACATTGCATTTCACGACCGGTCCCCAACACCCGAGTTTGACGATGCACTTCGGTGACCCGTACTCCGTCGCGAACTCGCCCTGTTCGTAGTATCCGCCACGGTCACAGCCTTCGTGAACGGTGGCACCGAAAAGCCACTGCGGGCGCAGGGATTCGTCCAAGGGAATCATCGGCGCCTGGTCAGTGGCCATGTACAGAAGATAGGTCAGGGTCTCGGAGAGGTTGTCCGGCTGAATGGGACACCCGGGAACGCACACGATCGGGATGCCCGCCTTCGATTTCCAGGTCCACCCGAGATAGTCCGGCACACCCATCGCACCCGTCGGATTGCCGGCCATCGCATGTATTCCGCCGTATGTCGCACACGTGCCGACTGCGACTACCGCAGTGGCTTTCGGTGCCAGCTTGTCGAGCCATTCGCTCGTGGTGACCGGTTGGCCGGTTTCGCGATTGTTCCCGAAACCACACCAGTACCCTTCGTCGTGAAGTTTCTCGTTCGGTATCGATCCTTCGACAACAAGAACAAAGGGTTCCAGTTCTCCCCGGTCGGCTTTCCAGAACCACTCCAGGAAATCGTCAGCGCCACCCTGCGGTCCGCATTCGAAGTCGATGAGCGGCCAATGAACCGCTACCTGAGGCAGGCCGGGCAACGCACCGAGCGCGATCTCCTCGATACTGGGTTGCGTGGCGGCAGTCAGCGCCACCGAATCACCGTCGCAACTGAGCCCGGCATTGATCCACAGCACGTGGATCAAGGTTTCTTCCGCTTTCGCCGCTGCGCTTCGGGAGGTCGCTGCGCTTTCGGAGGCAGGTTCCGCCGTGGTGCCAGCAGTCGATTTTTGTGTGTCCATGTCAGCCGCTTTCACGGGTGCACTTGCGCCTGATTCTCGGCGCCGCCACCGGCCTGACACGCTATGGCCTCAAAACTCTGTGGCCTCGAATTGCCGCGGCACCGAAACGCTGACGCCACCGGAGTCGAACCTCGGCCCACTTGCGTGGCACCCACTCATTTCATTAACTACCCGAGCAGATCAGTTGTCAACGGCCACCGGAGAAATCGCCGAACGACTACCGATCCACTCGTACCACTCGTCCATGCCCTCACCTGTCGTCGCAGATAAAACAACCACGCGCACAGCAGGATTGAGGATTTTCGCCTGTGCGACACAGGCATCGACGTCGAACTCGACGTATGGGAGCAAGTCGATCTTGTTGATCACGACCAGGTCCGCGACGGCAAAGATGTGCGGGTACTTTTTCGGCTTGTCATCCCCCTCCGGTATCGAAATTAGGACAACCTTGCCTTCCTCGCCCAGGTCGAAGAGCGCGGGGCACACCAGGTTTCCGACGTTTTCGATCAGAAGCAGCGACTCGTCTGCGGGGTCCAGGGCGCGTAGTGCGCGGTCGATCATCTCCGCGTCGAGGTGACAACCGGCCCCGGTGTTCACCTGGACCACCGACGCACCGGTCTCGCGAATCCGTTCGGCATCGAGGCGGGTTTCCTGGTCACCTTCGATCACTGCGACAGGTCGTTGCCGTTCGAGTTCGCGGATCGTTCGCGCCAGCAACGTCGTCTTCCCCGCGCCGGGCGAACTCATGATGTTGAGCGCCGTGATTCCGCGCGCCCGCATCCACTCACGATTGTGCAGTGCAATGCCGTCGTTCTTGGCAAGCACCTGCTGCTCGAGAATCACAGTGTGGTCGGGGTGGCTGTGCTCATGGTCATACCCGTGACCGTGACCGTGACCATGACCCTGTTCCTGCTCGTGTTCTCCGTCTGCGACTACCGACACCCGGGGTCCTGTGGTGTCCCCGCACCCACACGTCGCGCACATGCTCAGCTCACTTCCATCGACAGGATCCGCAACTCTCGGCCAGCAAGCACCTCGACATCAGCACTGCCGCATTCACACAGCAAGAACATGTCGGGCGGCGAGAACGTCACGCCGCAGCTTTTGCATCGCGCGCTGGTTGCAATCTGATCGATGTGCAAGCTGGCACCTTCGGCGTGAGTACCCGCAGTGACGACGTCGAAGCAGAACAACAGGGAGTGTGGAACCACCGCGCAGAGTTGCCCTACTTCCAGCCGCACGCTCGATACTCGTCGCTCGCCGGCACGCTCACACACGGCGTCGACCACACTTTGCGCAATAGACAGCTCGTGCACGGTGAAACCCACGATTCGTGATCCGGAAACCTCCCTTCCACGATAAGCACCAACGGTCGGGCTACGGAACCCGTACAGGAAAACAGGCTGCGATCCGCAACTAATTGCGGATCGCAGCCTGTGACAGCGTTATTCGTGTGACGAACGGAAACCTGACGGTTACCCGGCCGCAGTTTGCGTCGTTGTCGTCGTTGTCGTCGTCACGGTCGCGGTCGGCGGCGCACTTGACTCGACTGAAGTCGACGGCGCCACGGTTGAAGTCACACTCGGCGACGCAGCCGGGGCAACGGATGTCGTCGTCGGAGCCGCGGGAACCGGTGCTGCAGATTCCGAACCAGCGGGTGCGGGTTGTACCGCTGCGGCCGTGGTTGTCGTGGTCTTGGCCGAGTCGGTAACCGAAGGTGAGGCAGCCAAGGCATCGATTGCATTCGCCATTTCTTCGGCGGTCGGCTTCGCCGACGAATCGACAGGCTTGCCGTCCTGAGCCTGCTTGGCCAGATAGGTCAGCCACGCGGCTGCGTACTCCGCTGATGTCAGGGGCTTTCCGTTTCCAACATCCGAATCACGCCAGTAGTCGAAGTGGTGGCCGACGTCCGGACCCAAGGTCAGGCCGTACGGGTCGTTCATGATTACGGGGATCGTGTTCTGGTTCGTGGCGATGAGCCCCACGATTTCCTTGAACAGCTTCTGCGGCAGGTACGCCAACGGCGACACTTCCTCAGTGGAAACCGAGTCCTTCGCGACTGGCTTGGTGGTGGCCTCGCTCGGCTTGTATGCCGGGTCGGACACCTTCAGCAAGACCTGGAGGAAGGTTTCGTCGCTCTGCATCCAGGTGGGATTGCTCGAGATGTCGTTGAACGCGTCGAACATCACGCGTCCCATCACCACCGCGATATCCATGCCGGTGGCCGGCGTCAGATTCTGCGCTTGCAACTGATCTACGTTGAGTTGCCGACCGACGTTTGCCGCCAGGATCAGGAGTGAAATGTTCTCGGGGGCTGCGCAGGTGAGGTCACCGTCAGAGCAGAAGGACGCAATCTTGCCGTTCAGGGCACCAAAATCTCCGCTGGTTCCCGGCAGTGCCCCGGATCCGGAAGCGGTCTTCTTTCCGTCCTGATACTTCTCGTTGAAACCGTCAGGGTTCGTGTAGGGGTTTTTCGCGCCGGGGAATGGTCCCTCACCCGCGAGTCGACCAGCGTCGGCGAAGATCACAACACCAACGACGTTGTCTGGATTGATGCCGGAGGTACTCGACTCCGAGCCGATGTCCATCGCGACGCGGCGCACGACGTCAGCGCCCTCGCTGTACCCGACAATCGAGAACTTCGTGTTCGGGCACGCGGCGCTGATCGCCTTCATGACAGCTCGCGTGTTGTCCGCGCCCGTAGTCACGGCTTCTTCGTAACTGTCCATGTTGGCGGGGTACGCGATGTAGACGGAGGCGTACGAGCCGTCCTTGACCGAACCGGCGGGTGCCTTGAGTACCCCGTCTACCCAGTGGCTGCTGTAGTCGTCTGTGAGCGCCGCCGGCAGGAGCGTCTTTCCATCCGCACCGACGAGCATCTTCGTCGTGCCCTCGACCGGCGTGTCACCGCGACCGGCAACACCGATCCCGACCGTGTCGTGGCACTCGGTGACAGACGCGGTCAACTCGGTCTCGATCGTCTGTGATTGCGGAGAATCCACGGCAACTGCGACCGCCACCAACGCGGCCACGCCGAGCGCTGCAGGCGCTACTGCACCCGCCAGTATTCGATGTCGCGAAAAGAACCCACGAACCGGCATATCTTCTCCCCAATCAGCTTTTGGAAAACGTACGACCGACCCCCGGGGCGTCACGCAACGTCATTCGAGTAGTCGTCCAGTACGAGATGAGCGTTACAGGAGGTAACGATTTTCCGGGGCGGCTCGCGTGGATTCTCATCTCGTTGCAGTCGCAAAAAACCTGCATAACGCCAGCGTGGCGCTACTCCGATTCGAAGATAATGACCTGTCGGATTGCTTTTCCGTCGGCAAGTTCGTCCATGCCCGAATTGATGTCGGCCAATTCGATTCGCGAGGAGATCAGCTTCTCGACCGGTAGCTTCCCGTCGCGCCACAACTGCGCGTAGATCGGGATGTCGCGGGACGGGACCGCAGATCCCAGGTAGCTACCGATGATGGTCCGCGCTTCGGCGACCAGCCCGAGAGGTGAGATCGACGAGCGCGCGTCAGGCGCCGGCAACCCGACCGTGACGGTCGTGCCACCCGCTGCCGTCGCAGCCACCGCGGTCTCGAAGGCCCGAGCATTTCCCGCAGCCTCGACGACGATGTCTGCGCGGATGCCACTCTCGGACAACCCGGACGGTGTGAAGACCTCGGTCGCGCCCAGTTCCAGGGCCTGGGCCAACTTCGATTCCAGTGCGTCGACGCCGATGACATTCTCGACCCCGAGTGCGCGCGCCGTCAGAATTGCGGCCATCCCGACTCCGCCCAATCCGACGACCATCACCGTGTCAGCCGGGCGAGGCCTGGCCGCGTTGAGCAGCGCTCCCCCGCCGGTCAATACCGCGCAGCCGAGTACGGCTGCAATTTCGGCCGGGATGTCGTCGTCGACGGCAACTACCGACTTGGCATTGACCACCGCATGCGTCGCGAAACCCGAAACACCGAGATGATGTTTGACGTTCTCGCCGGAGCGCCGCAGTCGTTGCGCGCCACCGAGCAAACTGCCGTCGTTGTTGGCGGCGCTGCCCACCGTGCACGGCATCCGGCCGTCGGTGGCGCATCCCGCACAATCACCGCACCGCGGAAGAAATGTCATCACGACGCGGGCGCCAACCGACAGCGAATCGACCCCGTCGCCGAGTTCGACGATTCGACCAGCAGCCTCGTGTCCCAGCAACATCGGCACGGGACGCACGCGATTCCCGTCGACCACGGAGAGGTCGGAGTGACAAAGCCCGGCAGCTTCGATCTTGACGAGGATCTCGCCGGGGCCCGGGGATTCGAGATCAAGCTCCGAAATCGAAATCGGGGTCGATTCCGCAAAGGGACGCTCCCGGCCGATCTCTTCGAGCACTGCACCACGGATCTTCAACTGCACACCCCGATTTCGATTGTTCGAGCTACTTGCCCACGATCCCGCGTACCGACGCGGGGAGGTCACGAACCCGCTTGTACGGGCCGACGACGGCCGCTGCAAACGGCCTCGTCAAGAGCACCTGCGCCACCTCGAGCACCTCTTCGGAGGTGACTGCGTCGATGGTCGCGAGCGTCTGCGCAACACTGCGATGGTTGCCGTAATTCAATTCACTGCGACCGATACGGTTCATGCGTGAGCCTGAATCTTCCAGTGCCAGAACCAATCCGCCGCGCAGCGATCCCTTGGCGCGGGCGATCTCGGCATCGGTGATTCCGTCCCTCGCCACGTTCGCGAGCACCTCGCGGATCACCGTGGCAACCTCCCCGAGGTTCTCCGGCTGACAACCCGCGTACACGGAGAACGCTCCGGTGTCCGCGAAGGTGTCGACGCCGGAATAGACGGAGTACGCGAGCCCGCGCTTCTCCCGAATCTCTTGGAAGAGACGAGAACTCAGCCCGCCACCGACTGCGGCGTTGAGAACCGACAGCGCCCAGCGATGGCCCTCGTGCCGACCGAACGCGCGCACCCCAAGCGCAAGGTGGACCTGCTCGCTGTCGCGGTGGGTCAAGCTCAGTTCAGGCATCGTTCGCAAACGCAGAGTGCCTTCGCGCCGCGGCGCCGGCTTGACCCCACGCTCGAGATGCCCGGCAAATGCACGGCGAGCGAGCGTCACAACCTGCTTGTGGTCGACGTTTCCCGCTACGGCGAGCACCATCCGCTGCGGCGTGTAACGCCGAACATGGAAGGAATGCAACTGATTGCGCGACATCGACTCGATCGATTCGACGCTACCGATGATCGGACGACCGACGGGATGATCGCCGAACAACGCGGTCAGGAACGCGTCGCCGAGCAAGTCTTCGGGATCGTCGTCGCGCATCGCGATCTCTTCGAGCACTACTTGCCGCTCGACGTCGACGTCCGCGGTTCTGCAACGCCCGCGCAGCACGACGTCGGCGACAAGGTCCACCGCCATCGGAAGGTCGTCGTCGATCACATGCGCGTAGAAACAGGTGTGTTCCTTCGACGTGAATGCATTGAGTTCGCCGCCCACACCATCCATGACCTGCGCGATGTCCAACGCTGTCCGTGACGGCGTCGATTTGAACAGCAGGTGCTCGAGAAAATGCGCGGCACCGGCCACACTCGGCTGCTCGTCGCGGGAGCCGACTCCGACCCACACGCCGACGGAGGCCGAACGCACACCGGGGATGAATTCGGTGACGACGCGCAGGCCGCCGGGAAGGACCGTGCGCTGCACTCCCGATTCAGGAGACTTCGCATCGATCGGCGATTTCAGCACAGCGCTGCGGCTGCGCGTGGTGTTGGGGGTGGTCTTTGCCATGAAAAGGTTCAGCAGTCCTCGGTGCAAGTGGTGAATCAGGTATCTACAGGTTCGTGTCTACAGACAGTACAGATGCGGCCCCGCACGGAAATCCGCGCGGGGCCGCATCAGAGTACGAAGTGAGATCTACTCGGAAGCAGCCTCGTCGGCGGCCGGAGCGGCAGCCTCGTCGTTGCCCTCTTCGACCGGGATCAGCGAGATCTTGCCGCGAGCATCGATGTCGGCGATCTCGACGCGGATCTTGGATCCGACGTTGACCACGTCTTCGACCTTGGCAATGCGCTTACCGCTGCCCAGCTTCGAGATGTGCACCAGTCCGTCGCGTCCCGGCAGGAGCGAAACGAAGGCACCGAAGGCGGTGGTCTTGACGACCGTGCCCAAGAACCGCTCGCCGACCTTGGGGAGCTGCGGGTTGGCAATGGCGTTGATCATGTCGATCGCGGCCTGTGCAGACGGTCCATCGGTGGCGCCGACGAACACGGTGCCGTCGTCTTCGATGGAGATGTTGGCACCGGTCTGCTCGGTGATGGAGTTGATCATCTTGCCCTTGGGGCCGATGACCTCGCCGATCTTGTCGACAGGGACCTTGATGGCCGTCACGCGGGGAGCAAACGGGCTCATCTCGTCCGGGGTGTCGATGGCTTCCGCCATGACCTCGAGGATCGTGGTCCGTGCGTCCTTCGCCTGCGACAATGCGCCGGCGAGGACCTGCGACGGGATGCCGTCGAGCTTCGTGTCCAGCTGCAGAGCCGTGACGAAGTCCTTGGTGCCTGCGACCTTGAAGTCCATGTCGCCGAAAGCATCTTCGGCGCCGAGGATGTCGGTCAGAGCCACGTAGCGGGTTTCACCGTCGACCTGGTCGGAAACCAGACCCATGGCGATGCCGGCAACCGGAGCACGCAGCGGCACACCGGCGTTGAGCAGTGCGAGCGTGGAAGCACACACCGAGCCCATCGAGGTGGAGCCGTTGGAGCTCAGAGCCTCGGAGACCTGGCGAATCGCGTACGGGAACTCTTCGACGCTGGGCAGAACCGGCATGAGAGCGCGCTCGGCGAGTGCACCGTGACCGATTTCGCGACGCTTCGGCGAACCGACGCGGCCCGTCTCACCGGTGGAGTACGGCGGGAAGTTGTAATGGTGCATGTAGCGCTTGCTGGTCTCGGGACCGAGCGAGTCGACCTGCTGCGCCATCTTGACCATGTCGAGAGTGGTGACGCCCAGGATCTGGGTCTCGCCGCGCTCGAACAGTGCGGAGCCGTGTGCGCGCGGGATGATCGCGACCTCGGCAGAGAGCGAACGGATGTCCGTGACGCCGCGGCCGTCGATGCGGAACTGATCGCGCAGGATGCGCTGGCGAACCAGCTTCTTGGTGAGCGAGCGGAACGCTGCTCCCAGTTCCTTTTCGCGGCCTTCGAAATTCGGTGCAACCTGCTCGAGAACCTCGACCTTGACCTCGTCGGTCTTGTCGTCGCGTTCCTGCTTGCCGGCGATTGTCAGTGCGGCATTGAGCTTTTCGGACGCAGCGGCCTCGACGGCAGCAAAAACGTCGTCCTGGTACGCCGGGAAGACCGGGTAGTCACCCGTGGGCTTTGCAGCCTTGGATGCCAGTGCTGCCTGTGCAGCGCACAGGCGTGCGATGAACGGCTTGGCGGCCTCGAGGCCTTCGGCGACGATGGCCTCGGTCGGTGCTTGAGCGCCGTCGGCGATCTTCGCGATGACGTTGTCGGTGGCCTCGGCCTCGACCATCATGATCGCGACGTCGGCGTTGTCACCGCTGCCGGACACGACGCGGCCGGCGACGACCATGTCGAAGACGGCGTTCTCGAGCTGATCGACCGTCGGGAATGCAACCCACTGGCCGGCCTTGTTGTCCTCGGAGACGATGAGTGCAACACGCACGCCACCGACGGGGCCGGAGAACGGCAGGCCCGCGATCTGCGTCGACGCGGAAGCGGCGTTGATGGCCACGACGTCGTACAGATCCTGCGGGTTGAGGCTCATGACCGTGACGACGACCTGGATCTCGTTACGGAGACCGTCGACGAACGACGGGCGCAGCGGCCGGTCGATGAGGCGGCAGGTCAGGATCGCGTCGGTGGAGGGGCGTCCCTCACGACGGAAGAACGAACCGGGGATGCGGCCCGCTGCGTACATGCGCTCTTCGACGTCCACCGTCAGGGGGAAGAAGTCGAAGTGCTCCTTGGGGTGCTTGCTGGCGCTCGTGGCGGACAGCAGCATGGTCTCGTCGTCCAGGTAAGCGACGACGGCGCCGGCGGCCTGCTGAGCAAGGCGTCCGGTCTCGAAACGGATGGTGCGGGTACCGAAAGACCCGTTGTCGATCACGGCGGTGGATTCGAACACGCCTTCGTCGACCTCTACTACGGAATTGTCTGTCATTCTTTTCTCTTCACTTCCCTCTCGTCTTCGCCGTACCCGCGCGGGCGTTTCCACCCTCCTGGTGGAAACTGCGCACCGAGGGACGTCCCCCTCTTGAATTGCAGACGCTCCTACTATGCGAGCGATTTCTGCCTCGGGACGTCACGACGTTCGGGCGGCCGTCGATCGAAGTCCGCCGGAGCTTTCGGGCACTTGCCCGGTCCGGAGAACCACTACCGACAACCGACACCACGTTCTCTGGTGCATACGGTGTGCTGACTTCGCTCTGCACAACTGCGCATAGGCAACTGTGCATGTGCGCCGACAGCGGAAACTGCCTTGCGGCAGCTAACGCCGAAAGCCAGCGAAGCCCAGTATATGCGTGGCTTCGCCGGCTGACGGAGTGTTCGGCAAACCGAAGCGTGCCGTGTTGCTTTCGATCAGCGTCGTGAGAAAAATCTAGCGACGCAGGCCGAGACGCTCGATGAGCGTGCGGTAGCGAGCGACGTCGGTCTTTGCCACGTACTTCAGCAGACGACGACGGCGACCGACCATCAAGAGCAGTCCACGACGCGAGTGGTGGTCATGCTTGTGGGTCTTGAGGTGCTCGGTGAGATCGGTGATGCGCTTGGTGAGCATTGCCACCTGAGCTTCGGGCGATCCCGTGTCGGTCTCGTGCAAGCCGTACTCGCCGAGAACGACCTTCTTTTCTTCCGTGGTCAATGCCACTTGATTCACTCCTGTAATGACGTTTGCGTGAAAGGAACTAGATCGGGCGCGGCCACCGCAAACCGCAGCACGCACCGAGAGAAGATCCTACCAGCAGTAATGCGGCGCATTCGCACGCCTACAGCGAATGTGGCCGCCGCCACTAACGCGGGGCGAAGCTAAACCCACGCTGCGCTCTGCGCTCAACCAACGCTGCGCTCTGCGTCCTCACTCAAGATTTCGCGTGCGCGTTCGACGTCCCGGTTCATCGCCGTGACGAGCGACTCGATCGAGTCGAACTTCTCCATCCCGCGAATCCGCGAAACCAGGTCGACCGCGACATGCTGCCCGTACAGGTCGGCTTCGGTGTCGAGTACGTATGCCTCGACGGTGCGGGTCCGGCCGGAGAACGTCGGATTGGTCCCTACAGAGACTGCGGCTTGGTATCGACGACCGGGAACGACAGTTCCGAGTTCCTCACCGGCGCCGAGCACCGTGAACCACGCTGCGTACACACCGTCGGCCGGAATGGCCGAAAACATCGGCGGTGCAACGTTCGCCGTCGGGAATCCCAACTCGCGTCCACGCTTGTCACCGTGCACGACTACACCTTCGACACGATGCGGACGGCCGAGAGCTTCGGTAGCCGCTTCCATGTCGCCCGCGTCGACGCACGAACGGATATAGGTGGACGAGAACGTCACCGCATGCTCGGCGAGCAGCTGGACGCCGTCGACGGCAAAGCCGAAACGAGCGCCCATCTCACGCAGGAGATCAACGTTTCCGAGCGCCTTCTTCCCGAAGGTGAAGTTGTCCCCCACCACCACCTCGGCGACATGCAGGCGTTCGACGAGAATTTCGTGGACGTAGCGCTCGGGCGTCAGCTTCATGAAATCAGCGGTGAACGGCATGACGCAGAAGACGTCGATGCCCAGATCCTGAGCCAATTCCGCACGCCGTTGCAGCGTCGTCAACTGGGCTGGATGACTACCCGGCCGCACAACCTCCATGGGATGCGGGTCGAACGTCATCAACACGCTCGGAACACCACGTTTGCGGGCAGCGGTAACCGCTCTCGCTATCAATTGGGCATGCCCACGATGCACACCGTCGAACACACCGATAGTGAGCACACAACGACCCCAATCGGCCGGAACTTCGTCGAGACCACGCCATCTCAGCACGATTGGCAGCCTACGGGTCCACTAGCGGCGGGTCACGTTCGGACCCGCCCAGCGAATCACCGCTGTGCTGCCGCTCACGTACGGAAGTTCCGGATTTCGTAGCCTAAGCTAAGCGTTGTGGCAGCTCACAAGACCGGAACCTCGGAAGCATCATCGGCGTCGGACAGCGACAACACTTCGGCACACGACGCGGCAATCGACACGCTCGCGCTCTCGTCGGTGGCTCAGGACTACCTCAAGGTCATCTGGACGATCCAGGAGTGGTCCCACGAACGGGTTTCCACCAAGCTCCTGTCCGAGAAGATGAGCGTCTCGGCCTCGACCGTGTCAGAGGCCATCCGCAAACTCTCGGACCAGGGCCTGGTCGATCACGCCCGCTACGGTTCCATCGCCTTGACGGACAGCGGCCGCGCGGCTGCTGTGTCGATGGTCCGGCGACACCGGTTGATCGAGACCTACCTGGTTCAGGAACTCGGGTACGGCTGGGACGAAGTCCACGACGAGGCCGAAGTCCTCGAGCATGCCGTTTCCGATTTGATGATCTCCCGGATGGACGCCAAACTCGGCTTCCCCGAACGCGACCCACACGGTGATCCCATTCCCGCCACCGATGGTTCGGTACCGACTCCCCCGGCCCGCCAGCTCAGCGACTTCGCCAACGGCGAACGGGGGCGCGTTGCCCGGATCTCCGATTCCGATCCCGAAATGCTCCGGTACTTCGATTCCGTCGGCGTCAGTCTCGATGTCGAGATCACCGTCGAGGAGCGCCGCGATTTCGCCGGTACCGTATCCGTGCGACTCGGCGACAGCCCGAACACCATCGACTTGGGAAGCCCAGTCGCTCAAGCAATTTGGCTTGTCTAACCGCTCAGAGCGGCAACCGGTATCGACGTTCCACAGGCCGGACGCCGTCTGCCCGGGTCCAGTCGGCGAGCCTCTCGTCGACGTACACCCAACCTCGACGCTCGTACAGCGCGATCGCCGGCAGAGCGTCGTCGACGACGTCGAGCACCAGTCCCAACTGACTCGCGGCTGCAAAATCCGTCACGGCGTCGAGTAGCGCACCGCTCAGGCCCTTCCCGCGTACACGGGGATGAACGAATAGTCGCGACACAGCTGTCGATCCCGCGGTTACCGGCGCACCTCCGACCTCGCTGTCGACGGCGACATGACCGACAACACGGCCGTCACTCTCACCGACCCACGCCTGCACCAGTGTGGGCGAATTGAGCCAGCGGTGCGGGTTCAGCGGCCATGTGCTCGGATATCCGTCGCACTCGTGGACCCGCGCCAGCACATCGACGCAACCGTCGAGGTCGCCGTCGAGACGCTCGCGAACGATCATCCGCGCAGCGTCGCCGGCCGCACGACCATCACCGAGCTGGCGCGTCGACCCTTCTCTTGCAGGAGCGCAATCGTGTGACCGGTGGGATCGATGGCCGCACAGATCCCCTTGATCCCGATCGGCTCGAGCCAGCGCCCCTGGCTGATCGCCTCGGCTTCTTCTGCGGTGATCTGCCGATGCGGAAAGGCCGTCTGCGCGGCCTGATCGATGTCGAGGCTCACACCCGGCTGCTGCGCCAGATCTTCGAGCGTGCGCGCATGTTCGAGAGTGAACGGCCCGACGCGGGTGCGGCGCAGTGCCGTCAAATGACCGCCGACGCCCAACTCACGACCGAGATCACGTGCGAGCGAGCGGATGTACGTACCGGACGAGCACTCCACGTCGACATCCAGATCGACGAATCCTCCCGGGACATCTCGCCGCGCTAGAACCTCGAAAGTCGACACCGTTACCGGGCGAGGCGCGAGTTCGACGGTTTCTCCGGCTCGCACCAGTGCGTGTGCGCGCTGACCGTCGACCTTGATAGCACTCACGCTCGCCGGGATCTGCTTGATGTCTCCGGTCAGCGTGGCCACGATCGCCGCGATCTCCGCGTCCGTCACCTGCGAAGCGTCTGCGGAGGTCAGGACCTCCCCCTCGGCGTCGTCCGTATCCGTCGCTGCACCGAGACGGATGGTCGCCGAATACGCCTTGGTGGTCAGCGCCAGGAGTCCGAGCAACTTGGTCGCACGCTCCACGCCGAGAACAAGGACGCCGGTCGCCATGGGATCCAGCGTCCCGGCATGTCCCACTTTGCGGGTGTTCAACAATTTGCGGCATCGAGCGACCACGTCGTGGCTGGTGATACCTGCCTCTTTGTCGACGATCAGGATTCCGGCGCCGACGAGACCGGAGGAAGGCTTTTCACGAGCTGACACGTGTGCCGATTCTGCCAGTCGCGCTCACTGCACCGAAATTGCCGTCAGGATGAGCCCGTCCGACACCAACCACCTGCCGTCGAAAGAGGTGAGCGGCGGACCGGACGTCGCCTCACCGGGGACAAGCAGACGTGAAGTGAAAGTTCCGGAAGTGTCCGACTCCGCCTCGAAAGTGATGTGGGCGTCCTCGAACCCCAGCCAACGCCCGGTGAGCGGAAACCATGCTTTGTACGTGGCTTCCTTCGCGCAGAAGAGCACTCGATCCCAATGCACCGGACCGCCGGTCTCCTGGGCACCCAGCCACGTTCGTTCCGCCTCGATGCTGACCGCGGGCAAAACCCCGTCCGGCAGCGGGCCGTGCGGTTCGGCGTCGATCCCGAGTGAGCGGACCTGCATGGAGTACGCCAGGACAGCGCCGCGGTAGCCGTCGCAATGGGCGAGGCTCCCGACCACTCCTTGCGGCCACAGCGGGGCACCACGCTCGCCGCGCATCACGGCAGCAGACGGAACACCGAGCTTGCCCATCGCCTGACGCGCCAGGTGCCGAGTAGTCACGAACTCGCGACGACGCTTCTCGACGGCGCGGCCGATCAATGCCTCCTCGCTGGGATGCGGTACCAGACCGGGCGGATCGACGAAGGCCTCGGCCGTCGCGACCCCACCGGAAAGAATCTGTTCGATCACGTAGCGATACCTCTCAGCGTCCGGCGCGCATGCGCTCGACTTCGGCTTCCTGCTCGGGCGTGACCTTGAAGTGGCCACCCCACTTGTTGAGCGTTCCCGGCGGGTACTCCGGCACGGGAAGAATCTGACGCAACAGCTTCTCCGGCAGACCGCGCCGACGCCATTCGCGCGGGTATCCGAGTGAGACTTCCTCGAAGCGGACGCCGTCGTAGTACGTGGTTCGCGGAATGTGCAGGTGTCCGTACACCGAGCACACCGCGTTGTACTTCACGTGCCAGTCGGCCGTCGCAGTGGTTCCGCACCACAATGCGAACTCCGGATACATGAGCACATCCGTCGGCTGCCGGACCATCGGGAAATGGTTCACGAGAACGGTTTTTGTGCCTTCGGGGAGCGCGTCCAGCCGTGCCTGGGTGTATTCGATTCTCGCCCGGCACCACGCGTCGCGCGTTGCATACGGCTGCGGTGAGAGTAGGAACTCGTCGGTGGCGACGACGTTCTTGTCCCGCGCGATCTCGAGCCCGTGTTCCTTGTCTCGCGCACCTGCGGGCAGGAACGAGTAGTCGTAGAGAAGGAACATCGGGACGACCGTGACCGGGCCCTCGTCTCCCTCCCACACCGGGAACGGGTCCTCGGGCGTGATGACGTCGAGTTCGCGGCACATGTTGACCAGGTATTCGTACCGCGGCGCTCCGTGAATCTGAACCGGATCCTTGGCGGTCGTCCACAGCTCGTGGTTGCCCGGAATCCAGATGACCTTTGCGAATCGGCTGCGAAGGAGCTTCAACGCCCACCGGATGTCGTCCGTCTTCTCCGAGACGTCACCGGCGAGGATGAGCCAGTCGTCAGGCGAATCCGGAAACAGTTCTTCCGTCATCGGCTTGTTGCCGTTGTGACCGACATGAATGTCGCTCACCGCCATCAACTTTGCTGCCACGATCCCTCTGCTTCCTCAGTTGAACTTCCGCGCATCGCCGTCGCCGGACCTGTCACGGCCCACTTGCCGGAAAACGCTCGCCACGACACCGCGACCATCCGAAGTACTACGAACACGGTAAGCCCTGCCCAAATTCCGGCCAGCCCCCAGTCGTAGGCGAGGGAGAGCCAGATCGCCGGCAGAAACCCGAGAACTGCGCAGAGCATGGTCGCGTTGCGCAGAAACACCACGTCGCCGGCACCGAGTAGAACACCGTCGAGTGCAAACACGATTCCCGCTACCGGCATGATCGCGACGAAGAACCACCACGCGATCGACATCTGACCGAGCACCTCGGCGTCGGATGTGAAGAGTCCGGGGATCACGGAGTGGCCGGCGGCAAAGAAGATCGCGAGCACCACGGCAAATACCGTCGACCATGCGGTGATCCGCCAGGTCATTTTCTTCGCCGCGGCTGCGAATCCGCCGCCGAGTGCAGCCCCGATGAGCGTCTGAGCGGCGATGGCCAGTGAATCGAGAAGGAGCGAAACCAGGTTCCACAGTTGGAGGACAACTTGGTGTGCACCCACGACGGCAGCACCGAACCTCGACGCCACCGCGGCCGCAGAGACGAAACACGCTTGGAATGCGAGGCTGCGCAGAATCAGGTCACGGCCCATCAGCATCTGCGCCCGCATGATCGCAAAATGCGGTCGGGCGGAGACCGGTTCACGAATGAGCGCCCAGGCGAACAGGACACCCGAAACGCTCTGGCCGACCAGATTCGCGACAGCCGACCCTTCGAGTTCCATACGCGGAGCACCGAGCAAACCATGAACGAGAATCGGGCACAAGATCGCCGAAATACCCAGGCCGACAAGGACGAACCGCAGCGGTCGCACCGTGTTCTGAACCCCGCGCATCCACCCGTTGCCTGCCAGGGCTACCAGGATCAGTGGTACACCCAATACTGCTATCCGAAGCCAACTTTCCGCAGCCGCGGCGATGTCAGGAGTCCCGGCCACCGCCGAAGTCAACGGGCCGGCGATCACCTGCACGATCACCACCAAGGCCAAGCCGATCGCGGCCGCCAGCCAGGTCGCCTGAACGCCCTCGCACACCGCATCACGCTCGCGGCCCGCTCCGTGCAGCCGTGCCGCGCGCGCCGTCGTCCCGTACGACAAGAAGGTCAGCTGCGTACTCACCAACGACAGGATCAGACCACCGACCGCCAACCCGGCCAGCGGAAGCGCCCCGAGTCGGCCGACCACGGCGATGTCGAACAACAGATAGAGAGGTTCGGCCGCCAGCACCCCGAGCGCCGGAAAGGCGAGGGAAAAGATTCGTCGTCCAGTGACGTCGAAATCAGCTGCTGAAGATCCCGCCGAGGTGGCGTCGGATTCGCTCAATGCCGCGGATTCAGCCGAGTGCCGCGACGAGCGCGGCAACAATCTCGTCGCTGGAAGTGGTCGCGGTATATCCGGCCGACAGCCGATGCCCGCCGCCACCCAGACTTTCAGCGACAGCCGACACGTCGATCGCCGACTTTGCCCGCAACGAGATCGACCAGCTTCCGGAGACCGACTCCTTGAGTACCGCGGCAACTTCGGCTTCCGAAGTGGTTCGCACGATATCGACGACACTCTCGATCTCTTCGGAACGAAGATCACCGATGTCACTGCGTCGGATCACCGCGTACACCAGCCCACGGCCGTCTGCGGCTTCCGGAATCAGCACCGCGGACCCGAGTACCGAAGCCAGCATCGGCAACCACCCGAACGGATGGGTGTCCAGCAGCTTGCGCGCAATCGCGTCGCCGTCGATGCCGGTCGCCAGCAAACGCGCCGCGAGCACATGCGGAAGCGGACCACCCCACCGGAAGGAGCCGGTGTCGGTGACCAGTCCGGCATAGAGACAGTGCGCAAGATCGCGATCGATCGCAACTCCCCACGCATCGAAGAAGCGTGCGATGAGTGCCGTCGTCGACGCCGCGGTTTCGTCGACGACGTTGATCGTTCCGAATTCGGAATTGGAGCGATGGTGATCGAGGACGATCGTGCGATTCGCGCCGGCGAGTCGACTCGCCAACTCACCGAGCCGGCCCTCGCTCCCGACATCCACGGTCACCAGGACGTCGACGCTTTCACGAACATCGGTGGGCGCCACGAGCAAGTGGACACCTGGGAAATCACCCATCGACTCGGGCAGCGCCGACGGCCGACTGAACGCGACCTGCACCGAAACGCCCCGACGCTCGAGAACGAGGCCGAGTGCAAGTCCGCTACCGATCGTGTCCGCATCCGGCTGCACATGGCAGAGAATTGTCACCGTGTGTGCTGCTTCGAGAACCTCGGCCACCTGAGCGAACTTCGCCTCGCAGGGGTCGACGTCCGAAAGTGCGGTGATCGTCATTCTCGGTGCGCGTCAGTCGGCTTCACGAACATCTGGCGACGCCTCGTCTTCGTCTGCAGCTGCTCGCGGCTCCTTGTACGGATCTGCATCTCCGGCGGGCTGAGCGTTCTCACGCGCCTTGGCGACCTCGTCGTCGGCGGCCTTGGCACGGGCCAGCAGTTCTTCCATATGACGCGCGGTGTCGGGAACGGTATCGGCGACAAACGTCAGAGTCGGTGTGAAGCGGACTCCGGTTCCGGCACCGACCTTCGAGCGCAGAACACCTTTGGCCTTCTCGAGACCTGCGGCTGCGGCTTCCACATCAGGCGCGGAATCGACCTTCTCGCCCATGACCGTGTAGTACACCGTCGCGTCGTGCAGATCGTTGGTGACCTTGGTGTCCGTGATGGTCACAAATGCGAGTCGCGGATCCTTGATCTCGTGATCGATCGCCGTCGCGACGATGGTTCCGATACGCTTTGCCAACTTGCGTGCCCGGGCTGGATCTACCATGACTGTCAGTCTCCTCTACCTGGCCACTCGAATCGAGGTGACTCGATCGATCAAAGTTCTGGTTAACAAGAATTATTACCGACAACAGTCTCGTCCATCGGCTACCCGGCAACCAAATCACCATACGCAGAGGTCCTCGACCACATTCACACCGCCGGCAGGGCCGTCGTCGATCTCCACGGCAACCGGGTGCATCGGGCGTGAGCATCGACACATCGGCCCCACCCTGATCGCATCGAGGAGAATCCTGTGACCGATATCGATTCCGTAGTCGAGAACGAGACCACCGTCCCACTTCTCCCGTGCTCGGACGTGTCGAGCTACGGCAAGGTCCTCGCCAAGGGCGTGCCTCGAATCACGCGCTTCCGGCCGGGTCAGAGTCGGTTCACCGTCGTCGATCCCTCGGGTAACAACATCATCTTCATTCAGCGTGACGAACCCGAAGACCTCGAGTACGGCGGATCGAAGTCGTTGAAAGGGTTGGCAAGGGTCGTCGACAACGCCCGCATTCTTCGGGAATTCAAGAACGACGATCGCACTGCCGCTCGGGTTCTGGACGTCGGACTACGTCGATTCCCTGGCGCCGACGCGGTGGATCTGGTGAAAGCGCTGACCGCTCGCGCCGAGATCGCCATTGCGCTGGGCGAAATCGAGATTGCGCGAAAAATACGCGATGCGGTGGACGCCGTCACACTGGGTCCCGGAGACGCCGAATCCCTTGCCGACGAACTCGATTCGGTACGGCGCCTGGAAGCGTGGCTCACTGACACCGATCGGTGACGCTCAGTCTTCCGGGCCGAAGATACGCCTTCGCACTGCCAGCAACTGAATCTCCGGACGCTCGGCCACTGCCCGTTCACAATGATCGAGAACATCGTGCAGGTGATCGACGGACGAGCTGACCACACCGACGCCGACGAGCGCACGACGCAGGCGTCCCTGCTCCCCTGCCTCCGCTGCACTCACGCCGAATCGACGGAGTTCCGTCAGGATCGGCGACAGCATCGAACGCTTTTCCTTGAGTGAGTGGACATCGCCGAAAAGGATGTCGAACTCCAGTGCCCCTACAAACATTTTCCCCCTAGACAGAGCCGAATGGACTCTCCCGGACTTGTATGTTCAAGTCCGAGAGAGTCCATGTCAGCTAGTACTCACGTGCGTCCGCCCCAACGCCCGTGTCGACATAATCAGTCGCGCGGCTTCTCGCGAAGCTCGTAGCACTCGAGAACGTCACCGATCTTGATATCGGAATAGGTGACGGTCAAACCACATTCGTAGCCTTCGCGAACCTCGGTTGCGTCTTCCTTCTCCCGCTTGAGCGAGGAGATGGTGACCGTCTCGGCGACGACCTTGCTGTCGCGGATGAGACGTGCCTTGGCGTTGCGACGGATGCTGCCCGAAGTGACCAAGCAACCGGCAATGTTGCCGATCTTGGACGAACGGAACATGGCGCGGATCTCTGCCTTGCCCAGCTCGACCTCTTCGTACACCGGCTTGAGCAGACCCTTGAGAGCCTTCTCGACCTCGTCGATGGCCTGGTAGATCACCGAGTAGTAGCGAATGTCGACGCCCTCGCGGTTCGCCAGCTCCGTTGCCTTGCCTTCGGCGCGGACATTGAAGCCGATGATGATCGCGTTGGACGCAGCAGCCAGGTTGACGTTGGTCTCCGTGATGCCACCGACACCGCGGTCGATGACGCGCAACTGCACCTCGTCGTCGATCGGAATTCCGAGGAGAGCCTCTTCGAGGGCCTCCACAGTTCCCGAGTTGTCACCCTTGAGGATCAAGTTCAGCTGTGAATGTTCCTTCAGAGCTGCATCGAGATCGTCGAGGCTGATGCGCTTACGACTCTTCGCAGCAAGCGCGTTGCGCTTACGTGCGTTGCGACGGTCTGCGATCTGGCGAGCGATACGGTCCTCGTCGACCACGAGCAGGTTGTCACCTGCACCGGGGACCGACGTGAAGCCGATGACCTGGACCGGACGTGAAGGCAGTGCCTCGTGGACGTCCTGACCATGCTCGTCCACCATGCGGCGGACGCGGCCGTAAGCATCACCGGCAACGATCGAGTCGCCGACCCGCAGCGTTCCGCGTTGGATGAGCACGGTAGCGACGGGGCCGCGGCCACGGTCGAGGTGCGCCTCGATGGCAACACCCTGAGCGTCCATGTCCGGGTTGGCGCGCAGATCCAGGGAAGCGTCGGCCGTCAACAGCACTGCTTCGAGTAGTGCGTCGATGTTGAGGCCCTGCTTCGCCGAGATGTCGACGAACATGGTGTCTCCGCCGTATTCCTCGGCCACCAGTCCGTACTCGGTGAGCTGCTGCCGGATCTTGTCCGGGTTCGCGCCTTCCTTGTCGATCTTGTTCACCGCGACCACGATCGGCACGTCGGCCGCCTGGGCGTGGTTGATCGCTTCCACCGTCTGCGGCATGACGCCGTCGTCGGCTGCGACGACAAGGATCGCGAGGTCGGTGGCCTTGGCACCACGAGCACGCATGGCCGTGAAGGCCTCGTGACCCGGGGTGTCGATGAACGTCACGAGACGCTCGTTGCCCTCGAGCTCGGTCAGCACCTGGTAGGCACCGATGTGCTGCGTGATGCCGCCGGCTTCGCCCTCACGGACATTCGCCTTACGAATCACGTCGAGCAGACGGGTCTTACCGTGGTCGACGTGGCCCATGACGGTCACCACAGGCGGACGGGACTCGAGGTCCTCTTCTCCGCCGGCGTCCTCGCCGTAGGTGAGGTCGAAGCTGTCGAGCAGCTCGCGATCCTCGTCCTCCGGGCTGACGACCTGCACGACGTAGTTCATTTCGCCGCCGAGCAGCTCCAGCGTCTCGTCGTTGACCGACTGAGTTGCCGTGACCATCTCACCGAGGTTGAACAACGCCTGCACGAGTGCTGCGGGGTTCGCATCGATCTTGTCCGCGAAGTCCGACAGCGATGCGCCGCGAGCGAGACGGATGGTCTCACCGTTGCCGCGTGGCAGCCTGACACCGCCGACTGCGGGAGCCTGCATGCTTTCGTACTCGGCGCGCTTCGCCCGCTTCGACTTACGTCCACGGCGAACTGCTCCGCCGGGACGACCGAATGCACCTGCCGCTGCGCCGCGCTGACCGGGACGGCCACCGCCGCCGGGACGACCGCGGAATCCACCGGCCGGAGCTGCTCCACCGGGAGCACCTGCACCGGCACCGGCACCGGGAGCGCCGCCACCGCGGTATCCACCGCCGCCGCCACCCGGACGACCACCGGGAGCGCCACCGGGACGACCCGGACGTCCGCCGCCACCGGGCGCGGGACGAGCGGAACGAGCAGGCATTGCACCCGGGTTCGGGCGAGGAGGCATGGAGCCGGGGCTGGGACGGGGTCCGCCCTGGCCTGCAGGCGGACGAGGTCCACCCTGGCCGGGAGCCGGACGGGGACCGCCCTGACCCGGAGCCGGACGAGGTCCACCCTGGCCGGGTGCCGGACGGGGACCGCCCTGACCCGGAGCCGGACGAGAACCGCCCTGGCCTGCACCCGGACGCGGTGCGCCGGGAGCCGGACGAGGTGCCGGACGCTCGGCGGGAGCCGAGGAGTACGGGTTGTTACCGACGCGAGGTGCCTTCGGTCCCGGACGCGGTCCGCCGGGCTTTGCGCCGGTGGACGGTGCGGCCGGAGCCGCGGGGGCTGCCGGTGCCGACGCTGCGGGAGCAGCCGGAGCCGGGCGTGCCGGCTGTGCTGGTTTCGGAGCGTTGAACGTCGGGGTGGGGACCGGCGCCGACGGTGCTGCCGGAGCAGCGGCTGCGGGAGCCGCGGGGGCTGCCGGTGCCGGTGCTGCGGGAGCGGCCGGTGCGGGTGCGGCCGGCTTGGGGCCGGGACGCGGGGCGCCGGGCTTTGCAGCTGACGGCGACGGTGCACCGGGCTTTGCCGCGGGGCGGGCCGGAGCGGATGCGCCGGTCTCGGTCTTGGTTTCTGCTCCGCCGGCCGACGGGAATGACTCCCGCAGACGACGGGCGACGGGCGCCTCCACTGTGGATGACGCAGACTTCACGAACTCGCCTTGCTCTTTGAGCGTTGCGAGTAGTTCCTTGCTGGTGACACCGAGTTCTTTAGCCAACTCGTGCACGCGGGCCTTGCCTGCCACTGCTCTCCTCACTGATGAGGTCGAGCAGGAGGCATCCCACAGATGTGGGTCCCGCACGACCTCGGGTTATCGCCGATGGACGTTCATCGTTGGTGCTTCACGGTGTGCTCATGAGTGCTTGTGCCTGTTCTTCTCGAGAGGTACTGCTTTTGTGTGAACTGCGTCGACCAGTTGGTCGACAGCGGACGTGTCCAGATTTCCGGACACTCGCAGTGCTCTGCTGAATGCTCGGCGCCGCTCTGCCAGGCTCAGACAACTCGGATCCAGGTGCAGCCATGCACCTCGACCGGGGAGTCTTCGCGATACGTCGGGGATCAGCGGGGAACCCTCCGGCCCCTGCTCACCAACCACGACCCTCAACAGATCGACAGCCGACCCTTGTTCCCTGCACCCCACACACGTTCTGACCGGCGAACCGGGTTTCACGCGCGCAGAATCCGAGGACTCACGTCGAACCATTGTCCACTCTACCGCCGAACCGTCTCGATCACTGCATTCCACCGTTATCCGTTGGACGTGGCGGGCCGCTCGGACGTATCTCCAGCGGGTGCCGCATCGCTGCGAATGTCGATACGCCAACCCGTCAACCGCGCAGCCAGGCGGGCATTTTGGCCCTCTTTTCCGATGGCCAGGGAAAGCTGGAAATCGGGCACGATGACACGGGCCGCACGAGCTTCGGGATCGACGACAGTGACGGAGACCACTTTCGACGGGGAAAGTGCGTTGCCGACGAAGGTCGCCGGATCTTCGTCGAAGTCGATGATGTCGATCTTCTCGCCCGCGAGTTCACTCATGACGTTGCGGACGCGCTGACCCATCGGGCCGATGCACGCGCCCTTCGCGTTGAGTCCCTGCACGCGTGAGGCAACGGCGATCTTGGAACGGTGTCCCGCTTCACGCGCGACGTTGATGATCTCGACGCTGCCGTCCGCGATCTCCGGAACCTCGAGGGCGAACAATTTGCGTACCAGGTTCGGGTGGGTCCGCGACAGGGTGATCTGTGGGCCACGGGCGCCGCGAGCAACTCCGACGACGTAGCACTTGATGCGCTCACCGTGTTCGTAGTTCTCGCCGGGAACCTGTTCTGCCGGCGGCAGCAGCCCTTCTGCGCCGTTGGATTCGCTGCCGATGCGAACGACGACCATTCCACGAGAGTTCGCTCGCGTGTCACGCTGGATGACACCGCCGACGATCTCACCCTCATGGGTGGAGAACTCACCGAAACTGCGCTCGTGCTCGGCGTCGCGCAGGCGCTGCAGGATGACCTGGCGTGCGGTTGTCGCCGCGATCCGCCCGAATCCTTCAGGAGTGTCGTCCCACTCCTCGCCGATCATGTTGCCGTCTGCATCGGTGTCGTGCGCCATCACTCGCACGGAACCGGTCTTGATGTTGACGTCGATCCGAGCGTTCTGCTTGTGCCCCTCGGTGTGGCGATACGCCGTCAGCAGCGCGGTCTGGATCGTGGCGATCACAGTTTCGATCGAGACACCCTTTTCGGCTTCGATCGCTCGCAACGCTGCAATGTCGATATTCACTTGTCGAACCCTTCTTCGTTTTCTACGTCTTCTAATTCTGCTTCGTCGTCTTCAGCGCCGTCGACACCGACATCAACCGCATCCGACGGGACTGCACGGCCCTCCGGGATGCCGCCCGCGAGTTCCAACTCCGCCTCACTGGGCTTGGAGAACTCCACCTGAACGACTGCCTTCTGCACGTCGGCCAGGGCAATCGCTCGCACGCTCAGTCCGCCGCGCCCACCGATGACAACCGCAACCGAATCCTCGTTCAACGTTCCGATACGGCCCACCACGGTCTCGCCGGCCAGATCGATGCGCGCTTTACGTCCCCGCGCTCGACGCCAGTGACGCTCGAGCGTCAGCGGACGATCGATTCCCGGCGAGGTCACCTCGAGGGTGTACGGCGTTTCACCGATTTCCTCGAGACTGTCGAAGAGTTCCGAAACGAGTCTGCTGACCTCTGCGGCGGCATCGAGTTCGATCCCGGCATCGCTGTCGACCATGATGCGCACCGCGCTGTGCTTGCCCGCATTGGTCACGACTACGTCTTCGACGTCGTAACCCTGGGCGTGCACGAGTTCGGAGATCAGCTCGATCACCCTCTCCCTGGATGGCACCGGCATCTCGCGAACTCCTCATTTCAGTTGTCGTCGATTGTCCGACTTGTGTCGACGGTCGACGTGGGCGGCTGCGAGCATGAAAAGACACCAGGTGCCACATGCTGCAAGCATCCAAGAGTACCGCTCATTGCGCGCCTCCGTGACCAGAGTGCCCGACGCACGTCACAGTTGAACACGACCCGCGGATTCGAACGATCGGCCGACCACCTGGCACGATGGACTGGTGCTGACGCCCATGACCACTACCCCACTCTCCCGGCGGAGTGCGATCAAGATGACGGGAACCGCAGCAGCGTTGGGCGCTGCAGCCTTCACCTTGTCCGCCTGCACCGACGACGGCACAGCGGAGGCGGCTGCAGAAGTCGACCAGCTGACGGCCCAGGCCGAGAGAGCCCGTTCGGACGCGGCAGCGGCAACCGCCGCGATCGCTCTTGCACCGGACAAGTCGGCCTCGCTCACGACGATCAGCGCCGAACGAACAGCGCATGCACTCGAACTCGACGCCGAGATCGCGCGGGCAGCGGGCGGCAGCGCCACGACCACTGCATCGCCGTCGACCTCGGCCGCGAACGCTCCTACGGGCGTCGACGCGCTGGGTACCTCGCTGGCCGATTCGGCGCGCAGTGCCGCAGACCTGGCGCGGACGATGTCCGGCTATCGCGCAGGCTTGCTCGGCTCGATCAGCGCGTCGTGTTCAACCCAGGTTGCGGTGTTGCTTCCGTGATCACTTCGCACACCCGTCGATCCGAGAGCTCTGCCTTGCTGACCGCCATCGAATCCGAGAATGCCGCGATCTTCGCTTACGGAGTAGTCGCCGCATTTTCGAACCCTGCCCGCGTCAACGAAGTTGCCACGCATACAGCTGCGCACCGCGCTCGACGCGATGCTCTGGTGGCACTCTCGTCCGAAGCCGGCGAAACCCCGCCGACCGCCGCGGCGGCCTACGAGATTCCGTTCCCGGTGACCGATGCCGTTACCGCAGCACAACTGGCTGCGCAGATCGAAGCCGACACTGCCGTGACCTACCGGGCGTTTGTCGAACAAGTCGACACCGACCAACTCCGCACGTTCGGAATCGACGGCCTCACCGATGCTGCAATCCGCGGTGCCGGTTGGCGTTCCGCGCTGGGAACCGCTCCGGCCACCTCAGCGTTTCCGGGGGACCCGACTTCGTAAACTGCTGTGCGCCTTTATTAACCCCCGGCGGTTAATAAAGGCGCACAGCAGTGCTCAGGCCTTGCGATGCGAGGGCACGAACCACGCCGCGACCACCGCGACCAACACGAAGCAACCGCCGACGCGCAGAGCGGGTGTCAGCGCATCGCCGTAGCCCAGCGGAGTGAGCGCACCGCCGGCTGCAAGGAAGACCGCTGTGAGAACTGCGATTCCCAGAGCAACACCGATCTCACGAAGCGTGGAATTCGTCGAACTGGCCGTTCCGTGATCGGGCTCGTCCATGTCGACGAGTACCGCGGTCGAACTCGGCGCGAAGGTCAAGCCCATGCCGATGCCAGCCATCAGCAGCGCCGGAACCAACGACGCGTACGTCACGTCCGGACCGATCAACGCGGCCAACCAGAACAGGGCTCCGGCCTGGAGCAACAGCCCGGTCAGCAGGAGCGAACGGAGCCCGACCTTCGGTGCCAGAAAACCGGCGAGAGGCGCGAAGATCATCGGCGCTGCCGTCCACGGAAGCGTTCGCAGGCCTGCTTGGAACGGGCTGTAGCCCATCACGATCTGGAGGTACTGCGACAGCAGGAACACCGCCCCGAAGATTCCGATCGAGAAGGTCAAGCCGATGACGTTGGCCATCGAGAAGCTGCGTGAGCGGAACAGACGTAGGGGCATCACCGGATGCGACGTCTTCATCTCGCGAAGAACGAACAGCGCCAAGGCAACTACGGAACCCACCAGCGACGCCACCACTCCGAAGGATCCCCAGCCCTCGTCGTTGCCGTGAACGATTCCCCACACCGCCAGAAACACACCGAGCCCGGCGAGCGCGACACCGGGAAGATCGAGAGGCTGTGTGCGACCGGTCGATTCGCGCAACGCGTACAGCGCGAGAGGAACAGCGACGATCGCAACCGGCACGTTGATCCAGAAGATGCCCTGCCATGAGAACCCGTCGACTACTGCTCCACCGACAACCGGACCCATCGCGATTCCCAGTCCGGAGACTCCACCCCACACGCCGATTGCCATGGCGCGCTTGGCTTCCGGCACCGCTGCCACGAGGAGAGTGAGCGAGAGCGGCATGATCGCGGCAGCGCCGGCGCCCTGAAAAGCTCGGGCCGCGATCAGCAGGCTCGGTGTCGTCGACAGTGCCGAAGCAATCGACGCCGCCGTGAACAGCCCGATCCCGAACACGAACATCTTGCGGCGCCCCCACCGATCGCCGAGGGTCGTCGCCGAAAGCATCAGTGTCGCAAAGCAGAGCGTGTACGCGTTCATGAACCACTGAAGTTGCCCGACGGACGCGTTCAGTTCCTTCTCGATCACCGGCAGCGCGCTCGTCATCACGAGGTTGTCGAGGGTGGCCATGAACATGGGCAGAGAAGCAGCAACCATCGCTATCGCGATCGGAACCTTACGTCCTCCACTGCTTTCCGACCCGGATGCGGCGTCCGATCCGGACTTCGTCAAAACGGTCATCGTGATTCCTCGAGTGAAGGTGCCTTAAGGCATCGAATGATTACTTAAGTCGAAACTAAGCTATCCGGTGATAACGTGTCAACATGTCGATCGGTGCAGCTGAACCACGTACCCGCAGGATGAGCGCACCCGAACGTCGCGCGCTCGTCCTTGCCGCGGCAACGCGAGCATTCGCAAAGGGCGGATACTCAGGGACCAGTACCGACGCCGTCGCCAAGGAAGCCGGTGTTTCGCAGCCCTACGTCGTGCGCATGTTCGGAACCAAGGCAGATCTGTTCCACTCGGTGTTCACGCGCGCGCTCGACGAAATCGTGCGCACCTTCAACGACAAATTGGATACGGTCACGATCGATCCGAGCAATCCGCAATTCTGGGCCGAGCTCGGATCCGCCTACGGCGAACTGGTTCTCGACCGAGATCTACTGCTTGTCATGTTGCACGGCTTCGCCACCAGCACCGATGATGTCGCCGCCGTGTCCCGGAACGCCATGTCCGGCATCTACACCTTGCTGCGCGAGCGCACCGGCTGCACGCCCGAGCAAGCGCGTTTGTTCATCGCGAACGGGATGCTGATCAACAATCTGCTCGCAATGATGGCGCCCGAACACGCCGAAGAAGATCCGGCCCTCGGCGAGCTCTGGGGCAGCGTCTTCAGCGACTCGACTGCGATCACGCTCACCGGCGACGAATCCTCGAGCGAAACCGACACCATTTCCTGACCGGTCACTGGGAAAAACTACACACATGTGACTGAGGACACCCTACAGTCGATCCGACATGTCTCCGGGAAACCCAGACGAAAAGGACCGACGTTGGATCTCGCACAACGCCTCGACGCGCTCGAACAGATCGAGGAAATCAAGAAGCTCAAGCACGGCTACTGGCGAGCTTGTGACGCCAAGGATCCAGTTCAGTTCCGCAACAGCTTCATCCGTTCCGGAGCATCGATCGACTACGGCCGTCTCGGCGCGTTCGACGACGCGGGGCCGATGGCGGACATCTTCGAGAAGATCGCCCTTCGTAAGGTCGACGGCCGGTACGCGGTCCTCGACATGCATCACGGATTGCATCCCGATATCGCACTGACCTCGGAGACTTCCGCGGTAGGTCGATGGACCCTGCAGTTCCGCCAGGTCGACACCGTCGGACGCACCGAGAAGTTGATGACCGGGGAATACGACGACAAATACGTGATCGAGGACGGTGTGTGGAAAATGAGTCAATGCCACTTCACGGAGACGTGGTCGATCACCACTCCCCTGTCCCCTGACGCTGACATCGCCGAGGGTTCGTTGGGTGGGCCGCGATGACGACGAACGGAAAAGTTGCGCTCGTAACCGGTGCCAGCCGAAGCGTCGGTAAGGGCATTGCCCTCGCCTTGGGAAGCGACGGCTGGACGGTGTACGTGACGGCACGAGGAACCGTCGGCGCCGACGGCCCGCTCGATCGCACCGCAGCGGAGATCACCGAGCGCGGTGGTCACGGCATTGCCGTGCAGTGCGATCACAGCGACGATCAGCAGATCGTCGACCTGTTTGCCCGTATCGCCGACGAACAGTCCGGGCGCCTCGATCTCCTGGTCAACAACGTCTGGGCCAACCCGGCCGGCTATGCAGGCTTCGCTGATCCGTTCTGGAAGAGGCCGATCGACGATTGGGATTCACTGATCGGGATCGGGCTACGCGCCCATTACGTTGCTTCGGTGGAAGCGGCCAAGTTGATGGTTCCCCGGGGCAGCGGAGTGATCGGCAACATCTCGTCATTCGGGACCCGCGGGTACCTGCACTCGGTGCTGTACGGCATGTCGAAGGCAGGCTTGGACAAGATGGCTGCGGACATGGCCGTCGAATTGAAGGGAACCGGCGTCACCGCGCTGTCCTTCTGGCTCGGATTGATCCGCAACGAACGCATGGAAGCGAGCGGAATCGAGAGCTTCGAAGGCTTCTCGCTGGCCGAGGCCGAAACCCCCGAATTCGTCGGTCAGGTCATCACCGCGTTGGCCAACGATCCAGAAGTGAACGCGCGCAGCGGTCACACTCTGGTCACCGCCGAAACGGCTGTCGAATACGGGATCACCGACGCCAACGGGAAACAACCGGCGTCACATCGCAGTGCCTTCGGCGGCGGGCCGCTTTTCTGAGCCATCTGCAGCAGTAGGCGCGTCGCGTGCCGACACAGCACGCGGCGCTGCCACTCGGGCCTTCAAAGCAAGCCAGGCGCACACGATCACGACGAGGCCACCGGCCATGATCGAGGGGGACAAAGCCTCACCGAGTATCAGCGCCGACCACGCGATGCTGAGTACCGGTTGAACCAACTGTGTTTGGCTCACTGTGGAAATGGGACCGATCGCCAGGCCCCGGTACCAGGGGAAGAACCCGAGAAACATACTCACGCACCCCAGATAGGCAAACGAAAGCCACGAATTCGTATCGGCAGAGACCGGGGCCTGTGCCATGGACGCCACCGTCAACGCAATCGTTGCCGGCAGTCCGAGAATCAATGCCCAGGCAATCGTCTGCCACGACCCGATCTCGCGAGCCAGCAACGCACCTTCCGAATATGCCAGCGCTGCACAGACAACCGCGGCGAACAGAAGAAGATCAGCGAGATGGAACGAGCCGAGTCCACCGTTTGCGACGGCCACGAACCCTACGACGGACACCGCACCGGCGGCGCTTGCCCACCAGAATCCCGAACTGGGGCGCTCTTTTCCTCGAACGACGGCAAAAACCGCAGTAGCCGCGGGAAGTAGACCGATCACCACCGCCGCGTGACTTGCCGGCGATGTCTGCAACGCAAACGTGGTGAACAGTGAAAACCCCAGAACCGCGCCAACGGTCACGAGTGCGATGCGCAACCATTGCCGAAGCGTCGGAAGCGTCGCGCGAGTTACCGAAAGCATCACAATCGCAAGGACTCCGGCGACGACGGCGCGGCCCGCACCGACAAACAAGGGGTCGAGATCCGCGACGGCGACTCTCGTGAGCGGAACGGTGAACGAGAACGCCAGCACTCCGAGCAAGCCCCACCACAAACCGGATCGAGACGATGTCGTCGGTAGCAGTGCCTGCGGCGTGACGATAGCGCTACTCTTGGTACTCATGTTTCACGATAGCAGTAGCGCACCAACCGGCGAAACTGGTATTTCAGATGCGTACCCGTGTGCAGGAGATCGAAATTGCACCGAGCAGACCGACAAGCGCGAATGCATAGAAGCCCCACGGCACGGCGTAGCCCGCGCCCAGGAGAACTCCGCCCAGAATCGGGCCACAGATCGCACCGACCCGACCGACACCGGCCGACCATCCGAGCGCTGTCGCGCGAATTTGAGGAGGATGATTGGCGCTGGTGAAGGCGTAGACCAACACCTGTGCACTGAACACGAAGCATCCGGCGAGGAAGACCATCACGTAGATCCCGAACGACACCTTCACACTTAGAAGTGCCAGGAACAATGCCGCTCCGGCGAACCACACGATGGCGGCGGTACGCGGGCCGATCTTGTTCGCGACACCCCCGGCGATCAACAGTCCGACGACAGCTCCGGCATTGAGGATCAGAAGGAACGTCAACGACGCCCCGAGGTTGTAACCGGCCTCACGCATGATTGTCGGAAGCCACGTGTTCAATCCGTAGACGAGCAGCAAGCCCATGAAACTGGTGATCCAGATAGCGATACTGTTGCGCAGGAACTTCGAAGAGAACAGTGCGCGAACGGGATTGGCAGCTTCGGCGCGCCCAGCTTCAGAGGTAGGCGCGGCCTCGAGTTCAACTCCGTAACGGGCAGCGATTTCCTCGGCTTCGGCACGCTTTCCGTGAGCGAGAAGGTACGACGGAGATTCCGGCAGATACCGCAACATGAGCGGAATCAGGACGACGGCAGGAAGTGCGCCGACAACGAACATCGCTCGCCAACCGAAAGGTTCGATCACGACGAGCGCCAGCGCGGCGGTGGCAACGGCGCCGACGTGATAGCCGGTCATCAGCAAGGTCGACGCAGATCCGCCGCCTTGCTTCTTCGAGAATTCGTTGACCAGAGCCAATGCAGTCGGCAGGGCGCCACCCAGTCCCACACCGGCCAGGAAGCGCAGCAGACCGAAGATGAAGGGGTTCGGCGCAATTGCGCACAACAGAGTGAGAATCGAGAAGGCAGCAACGGCGTACAGCAGCGCGCGGCGTCGACCGATGACGTCGGTGAGAGTGCCTATGACGAGGGCGCCGATGGTCATGCCGACGAGCCCGAAGGTCGAGATCATCGTGATCGTGCCTGTGCTCAATCCCCATGCGTCGTAGTCGAGAAGCGAAGGAATCACCGCGCCGAGTACGACCAGGTCGAATCCGTCCAGGAGCACAGCGATCCAACACAACGGTGCTACCCACATTGCGGCACTCACCCGACGCGAACCGGTGGTTGAACTCGACTGCGTATGCGGTGCGGTCATCGGATCCTCGACATTCACTGCTTGTGGGCGTTCGCTACCGGTTCAGATCCAGTAGTCCAGATCGATGTTCGCATTGCGAACGCCCGTTCATAATGAGCACACCGATTGTGTACGGAGTCACAACGCCATGTCAAACGTCGCGGTAATCTCGAGGAATGGCACTCTCCGAAAATGAGCGTGAACAGTTTCTGTCCGAGCCCCACATCGGGGCACTATCGGTATCGGACGGTCCCGAGCGCGGCCCGTTGACCGTCCCGATCTGGTACCTGTACTCACCCGGCGGCAAACCGTGGATCCTCACGGGAAAGGATTCGCGAAAAGCGCAGCTCATCGCGTCGGCCGGTCATTTCTCGTTGATGGCCGAAAGGCTTGATCCGACAATCCGTTACGTCAGTGTCAGCGGATCCGTCGACAAGATCGTTCCGGGCACCGACGAGATGCTGGTCGAAGTCTCGCGGCGCTACCTGACTCCGGACAAGGTCGACGGATACCTTGAATTCGCACGATCTCAGTTGGGCGAGCAGGTGGCGATCTTCATGGACCCGCAGCACTGGCTGTCCGCGGATCTCGGGGCCCTCTGACAACAACCGGAACCCGAAAGGCTCGGCGCGCCGGAGTGGCGCGCCGAGCCTGACCTGCATGTGGAGGGCTCTCGATATCAGCTCTCGGTGAAGAAACGCACCCGGTTGAGGCGATGACCGCTCGCCTCGAAGCCGAACAGTGCGATGGCTGGTTCCCCGCACACGATGACGCTCGCCGTCACAGTTCGACCGGCAACCAACATCTTGCTCTTCGTCACGCCCGTCAGCAGAGCGTTGACATCAGCGTTGGACAACTGTGTGCCCGCCGGAAGCTCGACGGGTACCGGTGGCGTCCGGCCGACGGCGGCCGCATCGAGGAACCGCGACGCTGCCTTCTTGCCTTTGTCTCCAACTCCGAAGATGCCGCGTGAGAACCCGAGCGCCCCGCCGATCCCCTGGTTCGAGAGCAGCTGTGGGGTCAACTTCGCGGCCGCCTTCACCCCTGCCACACCAGCAGTAGCGAGCTGGCTCAACATCGTCGCCAATTCCCAATGCGCATAGAGGGTTCCGATCCGCAAGGAATCGGGCTCCCCCACCAAGTCGTAACGCAAGTGCATCGGAACGTCGAGAACGACTCCGGTCGACATTTCGGTAGCGAGGCTCAGATCGCGCCACACCGTCCGGCCGCACACGATGTCGCGCTCGACATGGAAGGTGATCGAATTGGGGGCGATGAACGTGTCGTAGAAGCTTTCGATCGCCGCCTGACCGTTGTGCGGACGCGAACCAACAGGGTCGTTGATCTGCCCGTCGCCGGCAAACAGAGCAACCCACGTCGAGCGGTCATGCGCGCCGACGGCTTTCGGGGATCCCTCCACGACGGCCATCAACTGCTCACGTGTCACCGGGGCGGTCACGCGCGCATCTCGTATGCACCGTCGTACGCCTTGACCTGCTGCCACACCCGGTCGAAGCGTTCGCCGTCGACCACGGGCTTACGCACCGCGGCCAGTGCCCATTGCTGCTGCTCCGGCGTCGACGAGGGCTTTCCGTGCAGTGCGATCGCGTATCCCGAGAAGTCGCGGATCTGGAAGTCGAAGATCTGATCGACAACGTCGACGTCGAGTCCGGTGATCTCGGCCTGCTCGAGAATCAGATGACCGTAGACGACGAGGGAGAACAGGTGCCCGACGTTGAGCATGAAATCGAGATCCTTCTGCTGCTGCGCGTCCGGCGCTGCAGCAGTGAGCAATTCGGTGAGCGCGATCGCCTGCTCGTAGAAACGAGCGACGTTCGGAATCGAAGAGTGCTTCTCGTAGACGGGCTTCCACTCGTGGAACTGAATCTTCGCAGCGCCGCGGGTAGGTCCCTGATTCCAGAAGAACTCGTCGTCGGCGGCGTCGTCGCGAGTGACGACCTCCGGGAACTCCGCCGAGTTGAACAGATAGTTCGGCAAGAACTTGAGGATCAGACCGACGTTGACGTGAACGGTGCCCTCGAGCTTGGGCAGTGTGCCGATCATCTGCGCTGCCTCGCGGAAGTACGTGGACTTCTCGTAACCCTTGGCCGCGATCACGTCGTGCAGCAACCCGACCACCTTCTCACCTTCGGAGGTGACCTTGGCCTTGGTCATGGGGTTGAACAGCAGGTAGCGACGGTCCTCGAGGCTGGCACTGCGGAAGTAGTCGACCGCCCGCGCACTGAACTGCTTCATCGCGACCAAACGTGAGTACGCGTCGACGAAGGCGGCGCGAACGTGGGCGAAGTCCGTGACCGGGTTGCCGTAGAGAATTCGATTCTGTGCGTGAGTGATTGCCTCGAAGAACGCATGCTCGGTAATCCCGATGGAGCCGGTGCAGAGGTTGAACTTTCCGACGTTGACCGTGTTGAGTGCGGCCTCGAATGCGGCGACGCCGGTGTGCAGAATGTCTTCCTCACGCACCGGGTAGTCCTCGAGGCGGAAGTTGCTGACATACATCTGCCCACGCAGAACGTTATCCACGAGCTGATAGTTCGGATGTGCGCTGTCGGCGACGAAGAACACGTAGCCTTCGGGACCCTCGACATCCGTACGACGCCCGAACACGGACACCATTCCGGCGACGTTGCCGTTTCCGATGTAGTATTTTTCGCCGCTCGCTCGGAAGACGACATCACCGTCGGCGGGAGTCAAAAGCATGTCGGTGGAGTAGACGTCGGCCCCGTGATCGCGCTCGGACAGCCCGAACGCCATGACACCACCGTCGGCAAGCTCCTGTGCTGCACGCTTCTTCGCAGCGTCGTTGTCACTCATCCAGATCGGTCCGAGTCCGAGGATCGTGACCTGCCACGCGTACCAGTACGCGAGCCCGTAGAAACCGAAGATCTCACTCAAGGCTGCGTTGCGGGCACCGTCCCAACGACGGTTCTCGTCACCGTCGGCAAATGCCGCCGGAGTCTGGAACGTCGCGAACAACTTCTCCTTGCCGACGAACTCGAGAAAGTCGGAGACCCACACGGCGTCGAGGTCATCCTGAAGCAGTTGCTTCTTGCCGCGGCTCTCGAACCACTCGATGGTGGCTCGGAGCAGGCGGCGGGTCTCAGGATCGAACTGAGCGGGATCGTAAGTATGGGGGTTGAAGAGCAGTCCATCGGTGCCAGACACGTCATTACCTTTCGTCGATGACGCTAAACTACCAGCGGGTAACTTTCCGCGGTGCGATTCATGGAAGACCTGCGATTCTTCGCGAATGCCACAGGTCCATCGGGTTCCACGTACCGGCCCGAGCACGCGTGATCGGGTAGCACGCCAACCCGAGCAACAACGCGGACATGTGGCCGATGGCGGTGAAATTGGTGGCAAAAATCAGAGGTACCCCGTAGAAGAGCAACAAGCCCGCGAGGTAGACGTACCGCCACGGATCGACGATGCGGTACACCAGAATCCCCATGACGCCGGCCAGACCGTAGCTCACACCCACGTCGAGAGTGTTGACCGCGGACTCCGCCACGTAGCCGTGCCGAATACCTTCGTACAGAACACCTTCGCTGATATATGTGGCTCCGACGTGGGCAATGACGACAACACACAACCATCGCCACGTCCCTAGCCAACGCTCAGCTGTGGCATGAAAGATCGTGAATAGCACCAGGTATCCCAACCATCCGCCACCCTCGAGCCAGAAGGCGCTCGAAAACAGGACTCGAAGCGGGTCTTCGGCGAGGTGATGCAGATTGGTCGAGCGCTTGCCGAGAAATCGTTCCTCGACGTTATCGGGCAGATGCCGCAGGAACAGTGTGGTGAACAGCAAGGCCAAAAGCCAGACATACGTACCGGGTGCACTGCGCACCCACCGCCACGCCGCTTTTGCTGCCCCCAGCATCCTCACCGCTTCGAGTCTGCGCTCACTCGTTCACTACTGCAACGGCAAACCCGTCCCACCCCTTCGAACCCACGGTTTGAATGGCAGTGCCGTCGAGCTTCGGTTCGGCCGCGATCATCTCCAACACTGCTCGACTCGCTTTGACGCGCTCGTCGTCGATATCCGGGTTGGACACATGTCCCCCACGCACCACGTTGTCCACGATGATGACGGTTCCGGGATGCGAGAGGGCCAAAGCCCACCGCACGTACTCGGTGTTGTTCTCCTTGTCGGCGTCGATGAAGACCAAGTCGAAAGGTCCCAACTCCTCCTTCGCGATCGACGGAAGACTGTCGAGAGCCGCGCCGACGCGAATGTCGACCCGGTCCGCCACGCCGGCCCGCTCGATATTCGCCCGAGCGACATCCGCGTGGGTGGGATCGAATTCCAGCGTGATGACCTGGCCCGAGGGACCGACCGCGCGAGCGAGCCAGATCGTGCTGTATCCGCCGAGCGTTCCGATCTCGAGAACATTGCGCGCCAAGCACATTCGCGCCAGAAGGTTGAGGAGCTTGCCCTGGTTCGGCGCCACGTCGATGGGCGGGAGACCTGCCTCGGAATTGGCGGCGAGTGCCGCGTCGAGAACCGGATCTTCACCTACCAACGTGGAAACGAGATAGCCGTCGACTTCTGCCCAATCCGGTTCGCGTTCCATAGCCACGATTGTGGCAGAAAAGAAGGGCCGCCGCAGACACCTCGGAAGGTGGCTGCGGCGGCCCAGACGCCTATTCGAATCAGCCGCGAACTGCGCTGATGATCTCCTCGATCGCCGAGTCGGCGTCGATCTCACGGCTCTCGCCGGTGAAGCGGTCGCGAATCTCGACCTTGCCGTCTGCCCAACCACGGCCGACGACAACGATCAGCGGAACACCGATCAGCTCGGAGTCCTTGAACTTCACGCCCGGCGATGCCTTGCGGTCGTCGAGGATCACTTCGAGTCCCGCGCGGTCGAGCTGCGCGGCGAGGCCTTCGGCGCCTTCGCGAGCGGTCTCGTCCTTGTTCGCAATGACGAGGTAAACGTCGGCCGGTGAGACCTCAGCGGGCCAACGCAGACCCTTCTCGTCATGGTGCTGCTCGGCAATGACGGCCACCAGACGCGAGACGCCGACGCCGTACGAACCCATGGTCGGGCGGACAGGCTTGCCGTTCTCGGCGAGGACATCGACGGTGAAGACGTCGGTGTACTTGCGGCCGAGCTGGAAGACGTGCCCGATCTCGATGCCACGAGCCGAGACCAGCGCACCGGCTCCGTCGGGCGAGGCGTCGCCGTCGCGAACTTCGGCAGCTTCGATGGTTCCGTCCGGCGTGAAGTCACGCCCTGCGACGAGGCCGACCACGTGCTTGCCGTCTTCGTCGGCGCCGGTGATCCAGCTGGTGCCGTCGACGACGCGCGGATCGACGAGGTAGCGAACACCGTTGGCCTGCAGCGCCTTCGGGCCGATGTAGCCCTTGGCCAGGAACGGGTTGTTCTTGAAGTCCGTCTCGGTGATCATCACGAACTCGGCCGGCTCCAGTGAAGCCTCGAGACGCTTTTCGTCGACCTCACGGTCGCCGGGAATGCCGATACCGAGGAGTTCCCACTCGCCGCCGGGCAGGCGGGTCTTGACCATGATGTTCTTGAGGGTGTCGGCCGCGGTGACCGTACGGCCGAGGTCGGCGCCGTTCGCCCAGTCCACCAGGGTGTCGATGGTGGGTGTGTTCGCGGTGTCGTACACCTTCGCCTCGGGCAGTCCGTCGAACGGAATCGCGTCGGGAACAACCGTCTTGACGGCCTCGACGTTGGCGGCGTAGCCGGATTCGAGGCAGCGCACGTAGGTGTCTTCGCCGATCTCGCTCTCGGCGAGGAACTCCTCGGACGCGCTGCCGCCCATGGCACCGGAGGTGGCCGAGACGATGACGTACTTGACGCCCAAGCGCGTGAAGATCTTCTCGTAGGCGCCGCGGTGCGCCTGGTACGACTCCGTCAGGCCTTCGTCGGTCAGGTCGAAGGAGTAGGAATCCTTCATGAGGAACTCGCGACCGCGCAGAATGCCCGCACGCGGACGCTCTTCGTCGCGATACTTGGTCTGCACCTGGTACAGGGTGACCGGGAAATCCTTGTAGGAGTTGTACTCACCCTTGACCGTCAGAGCAAAGAGCTCCTCGTGGGTCGGGCCGAGCATGTAGTCGTTGCCCTTGCGGTCCTTGAGGCGGAACAGGTTGGGGCCGTACTCGGTCCAGCGGTTCGACGCTTCGTAAGGATCGCGCGGGAGCAGCGCAGGCAGGAGGATTTCCTGTCCGCCAATGGCATTCATTTCTTCACGGACAACACGCTCTACCTCGCGCAGCACCCGCAATCCCAGCGGCAACCACGAGTAGACGCCTGGAGCGATACGACGCACGTAGCCGGCACGAACCAGCAGTTTGTGGCTGGCAACTTCGGCGTCCGAGGGATCGTCACGCAGGGTACGCAGGAACAGGTGGGACAGACGGGTAATCACGAGGTGTAAGGATAGTCGCCGCAGTCGGCCGAGCGGGCCTCGGTACGGTTACAGCGTGCTTGTACTGCTGCCTCCCTCAGAAACCAAGTCCGACGGCGGCAAGGATGCGCCCCTCGATCTGGCCGAACTGTCGATGCCCCAGTTGACCGAAACGCGCGAATTGCTGGTTCAGACGCTGGTCGATCTGGCCGCCGACGTCGAGGCGTCGTGCGAAGCGCTCGGCCTTGGTCCGACGCAAGCGGACGAAGTGGAGCGCAACGCCAAGCTTTGGGTGTCCGCGACGCGGCCCGCGCTGCAGCGCTACACCGGGGTGCTCTTCGACGCACTCGACGCCAAGTCGTTCACCCGCGCCCAGAAGGCCAAGGCTCTCGACCGGATCGCTATCGGTTCCGCCCTGTTCGGTGCGGTCCGCGCCGGTGATCTGATCCCCGCGTACCGCCTCTCCGGTGGGTCCAAACTGCCCGGGATGGGTACGCTCCGCTCACTGTGGAAGCCGGAACTGCCGAAGGCGTTGGCCGCCGAAGCCGACGGACTTGTGATCGATCTACGATCGGGTACCTACCAGGACCTGGGACCGGTTCCGGACGCGCTGATCGCGACCGTGCTCACCGAAAAGCCGGACGGCACCCGCACGGTGGTCAGTCATTTCAACAAGCACCACAAGGGTCTGCTCGCCCGTGCGCTTGTGGTCTCGCGTGCCGAACCCACGGACATCAAAGGTGTTGCGCGGGTGGCGTCGAAAGCGGGACTGCGGGTGGAGATCGCGTCGGAGCGTGAATTGATCATCCTGACGGATTGATGGATTCGTCTGTCTGTCAAGTGCCGCAGAAGGTTTGGAACGTCTCTCTGAAGGACTGCGGGGCCGCCTCGGTGTAGGCAGCCCACTCGTCGCGCCGGTCGAACGGGTGCGTGACCACTTCCAGCAGCTTCTCGAATGGAACGAGGTCGCCGTCGTTCGCGGCGCGCAGGGCAGCATCGAGCTGATGATTGCGCGGAATGTACAGCGGGTTGACGCGATCCATCGCGCCAGCGGTCTCCACACCCCCATGTCCCTGTTCCGCCAGGGCGCCGCGCCACCGCTGCAACCACGGCGCGATGTGCTCCCCTGGCACGAGTTGGTCGAGGGGCGCCGAATTTCCGCGCAATTCGTCCGCGAGAGCGCGGAAACTGCCCGTCCAATCAGCACCGTGTTCCGCCAACAACGTCGGCAGATCGTCGACAAGCGTCCGATCGACAATCGGCAAGCCCAAACCGAGCTTTGCCGCCATACCGGCCGCATAGTGTCCCTCGTAGCGCTCGTCGAAGGTGTCGAGAACTGCCGACGCCGCGGAAATCGCATCGTCGGGTGTGGAATCGATCAGCGGCAACAGTGTTTCCGCGAGGCGCGCCAGATTCCACTTCAAGACACCGGGCTGATTGCCGAACGCATAGCGGCCGCCGCGGTCGATCGAGCTGAACACGGCCGCCGGATCGAAGGCGTCGAGGAAGGCGCACGGACCGTAATCGATGGTCTCCCCCGAAATTGTCGTGTTGTCGGTGTTCATGACTCCGTGTACGAAACCGACGAGCATCCACCTCGCCACCAGTGACGCCTGCGCCTCGACCACGTTCTCGAAGAACCTCAGGTAGCGATTGTGTGCCCCCGATGTCGGCAGTTCGGTCAGCTCCGGGTAGTGGCGCGCGATCGCGTAGTCGGCGAGCGACTGCAAGACCTCGCCCTGCCTGGCCGCGAACTCGAAGGTCCCCACTCGAAGATGGCTCGACGCAACCCGTGCAAGCACAGCTCCGGGTTCGGCGCCACTGCGGCGAACGTGCCGACCCGTCGCCACCACCGACAGCGCGCGCGTAGTGGGGATACCGAGGGCATACATCGCCTCACTGACCAGATATTCGCGCAGCATCGGCCCGACGACCGCATACCCGTCGCCGCCCCGAGAGAACGGCGTGGGCCCGGAGCCCTTCAGATGCAGGTCCACTCGCTGACCGTCGCTGCTCACGAGCTCACCGAGTAGCAACGCCCGACCGTCCCCGAGAATTGGTGCGTAGCCACCGAATTGATGACCCGCATATGCCATCGCAACCGGTGTGGCCCCGACCGGCGCCGTCGATCCGGACAGGACGCCAACCCCGTCCACACTTCGCAGCGCTGTCACGTCCAATCTCAACGACGCAGCCAGCCGCTCGTTCACAACGAGCAATTGCGGGGCAGGCGCGGTAGCACCATGCCACGGCACGGTCAGAGCGCCCAGTTCGTCAGCGAAGGTGCTCTCCAGTCCGGCCACGATGGTGACCGTGTCTGCTGTGGATTCCTCGATTGCAGCCATCACACGAGAGTAGTCACCGTGAGACGACCTATCGATCAGCCCTGATCGATGTACGACTCCAGTTGATCGCGTTCACTCTTGAGTTCGTCGATGCGACTCTTCACCACGTCCCCGATACTCACGATGCCGAGCAGGCTCCCGTCCTCGATCACCGGCAGGTGGCGGATTCGACGCTCAGTCATGATCGCGGCAATGCTGTCCACGGCGTCTGCCGGAATGCACGTGTACATCAGGGCCGTCATGACCTCGGAGACCGGTGTGTCGAGAAGATCAGGTCCGCGCTCGTGCAGGCGTCGAACGACGTCTCGTTCGGAAATGATCCCGACAACCGCGCCATCGTCGATCACCACCATGGCGCCGATGTTGTGACGGGCGAGATCGCACAGCAACCCGTTCACCGTCGTGTGGGCGTCAATGGTGACGATGCTGTTGCCCTTGTTTCGCAATATGTCCGCGATCCGCATCACGGCACCCCGATTCGTCGAGACTCTCGGCACGTCCTGCAACGATCGTATCGGCTAGCGAAGCGGATAAACAGGACTGATCAGGCGATTCCCTGAGCTGCCTTCTCCGCCGCCTGCGCCTGGGCAACCTGTGAGGGCGTGAACCTGATGCACAGAGCTGCGATACCGGCGAACACAGCGCAGACTGCGCAGCCGACGAGCGCGAAGGTGTATCCCTCGCCGAGTGCGATCAATTGCGCCGGATTCATGTCCGCGGCCTTGCCCGAAGTGCCGCCGAGAGACAGCGTCTTCGACGTCGCCATCGCACCGATCACCGACAGTGCCAGCGGTCCACCGAGCGTCTGGGCAACCTGCGAGATTGCGGTCAGCGGGCCGATCTCGGTCTCGGGGACACCAGCGATCGCGCACAGCGGCAAGGGCACCATCGCGAGGCCGATACCGAATCCGATCCCGATCACGGGCACGAACAAGTTGGCCAAGTAGGTGGAATCGGAATCGAGAGTGGACCCGTACAGCAGTCCCACGATCATGATCACGACGCCGGTGAGGACCAGCCACCGCGGCTGAATCTTCACTGCGAGCTTGGATGCAACGGAGGCAGCGGCACCCAATCCGAACGCGAACGGAATGAACGCGATGCCGGCGCGCAGCGGTGAATACTCCATGATGTCCTGCACGAAGAGCGCCACGAAGGCCGTCATGCTGAACATCGCGCCACCGACGAAGAAGATGGCGAGGAACGTCGCGACGCGGTTGCGATCTGCGAACAACGAGAACGGCAACAGCGGATTGTCTGCAGTTCGCTCGACGAAGAGGAAAGCGGCGAGGGCGATCAGACCAGCCGTCAACGCACCGACAACGGCGATGCTCCCCCACCCCATTTCCGGACCCTCGGTGAGCGCAAACACGACGCCGGTACATCCGAGCGTCGCGAGGATCGCGCCGGGCACATCCAACGCGAGTCGCTTCTGGTTAGTCTCACGGAGGGCGCGGAACGCCATCGCAACGAGCGCGATGCCGATCGGGACGTTGATGAGGAAGATCAGACGCCACGAGACCTCGGTCAATGCGCCGCCGATGATCAGACCGGCGATCGATCCGACGCCCGTCATGGCTGCGAAAATCGCGATTGCCTGATTTCGTGCCGGGCCCGCTGCGAAGGTCGTAGCCACAAGCGCGAAGGCTGTAGGTGACGCAACGGCTGCTCCGACGCCTTGAAGCGCCCGCGCTGCGATCAACATGCCTTCGTTCAGTGCCAGACCGCACAGAAGAGATGCCACCGTGAACAGCGAGACGCCCGCGATGAACATCTTCTTGCGCCCGTACGCGTCGCCGAGTCGACCACCGAGCAGCATGAGCCCGCCAAAGGCCAACGCGTAAGAGGTCAAAACCCAGTTGCGACCGCTGTCGCTCAGTCCGAGATCAGACTGCAGCGGTGCGAGCGCGAGGTTTGCGACGGTGCCGTCGAGCACCACCATCATCTGCAAACCACTCAGGACGATGATGGCGAGCCCGATGACTCGAGTCGCTATCGGGGCATTCGCCGAGGCAGTTTCAGACGTTGGGGAATCAGACACAAGACTTCACGTTACCCAGCGTCGACAGAAAAGCCCGCGACCGGCCCGATCACGATGATCGCCGGGGGCTTGATCTCCTCGTCCTTGACGCGCTGAGCAACGGTCGCGAGATCGGCACGAACCTCACGCTGAGTACGAAGTGTGCCCTCTTGGATGACGATGACCGGAGTGGTTGCCGGGCGTCCACCGTCGACGAGCGCCTTGGCGAACTGATCGATGCGCTCGACCGCCATGAGCAGCACGATCGTGCCGCGCAGCTTGGCCAGCGCCGACCAGTCGACCAGCGAATCCGGATGATCTGGAGCCACGTGCCCACTCACGACGACGAACTCGTGGGTGACGCCGCGGTGGGTGACCGGGATGCCTGCGGCCGACGGGACGGAGATCGCGCTCGTGATTCCGGGCACTACGGTCACCGGAACGCCGGCGGCGGCGCACGCTTCGAGTTCTTCGTATCCCCGCCCGAAGACGTACGGGTCCCCACCCTTGAGTCGGACGACGAACTTGCCGGCCTTGGCATTGTCGATCAGCGCGGCGTTGATGGCCTCCTGTGCCATGGCGCGGCCGTACGGAATCTTCGCGGCGTCGATGACCTCGACGTCCGGACCCAGTTCGGCGAGCAACTCGGGTGGAGCCAATCGGTCGGCGACGACGACGTCGGCACGAGCGAGCAACCGGCGTCCGCGCACGGTGATCAGATCGGGGTCACCGGGGCCACCACCGACGAGGGCTACGCCCGCAGCGGCAGGCTCGGCCGTATCGGCGAGTACGCCCGACTGAAGACCTTCGACGACGGCGGTGCGGACCGCTGCCGAACGACGGTGATCGCCGCCGGCCAGAATTCCGATGCTCATACCGTCGTACTCGGCGCTGGCGGGAGTTACCGCCGTGCCGTGCTTCGCGTTGTCGGCCCGCACGCAGAAGATGTGGCGACGCTCCGCTTCGGCGACGATCGCCGCATTGGTTTCCGGTTCGTCGGTCGACGCGATGGCGTACCACGCACCTTCGAGGTCACCATCGGCGTACGGACGCTCTTCGACCGTGATCTGCCCGGCCGTGGCCATGCCTTCGACCGCTGGAGTGAACGCGCGGCTGATGACGTGAACACGGGCACCGGATGCGACAAGCAGTCCGAGACGGCGCTGAGCCACCGTGCCACCGCCGAACACGACCACGCGTCGATCGGTCAGGTTGAGGCCGACCAGGTAGTTGGTCTCGTCTGCGGTGGACTCGCTCACTCGCACTCCGTTTCGTCGTCAGAATTGTTCAAGCTGGAGGGAACTTTACGGGCCGCGGCTACGGTCACTCCATCCCTGGCAGTCTTGGCCAGCGCGAGCAGGCCGCCCCCGGACGCGAGGATCGCGGCCGCTTCCGCAACGCTCGCCGTCCCGATCGCATCCTCGACGCGAGATGACGGTGACGGAACCTGAACTCGCGCAAGCACGTCCGGTGCAAAACTCACAATCGGGACGTTCAGTTCATCGGCCGCTGCCAGCAGAGCCGGGGACTCGGCTTTTGCCGTCGCAGTGGCGAGTACCACGATCTTCCATCGCCCTTGAGGTACGGCGTTCACCGCAGCGACGATGTCCTTCGCGGTGACACTCGTCGTGAATCCAATGCCAAGACAGAGGTCATCCTCGGGCGGCATCGACGAACTTCGCGATCGATTCGGGCTGCCCCACCGGATGAGTATGCAGATACGACGCGTGGACACCGCCGCGAATGAATCCCTCGCGGACGCTGCCGCCGTCCCACGGCCGCCAACCCCATGCACTTGCACACCCGTCGGCGTCGGCCGAGACCAGCGAGGTCCGGTGGAACTCGTGCCCGGTGACGCGGGCGCCGGGGTCGAAGAGGCTCGATCCGCTGATCGCGACCGCTTCCCGGTACCCGAGGGTCAGGCGTTTCCCGAACCTCGCATCCACCCCGACAACACCGGCCATGCTGTGACCGTCCAGGCTGCGAGCAAGGTAGAGCAGACCGGCACACTCCGCATGGATCGGCGCACCGCCGTCCGCCAGGTCACGAACCTGCTGCAGCAGAACGGTATTGGCCGCAAGATCTAACGCGTGCTCTTCCGGGAAACCGCCGGGAAGGACCAGAGCGGCAGTTCCCGCGGGAAGCTCGTCGTGCAACGGATCGAACACCTGGACGTCGGCGCCGGCGGCGGACAGCAGTTCTCGGTGCTCGGCGTAGCCGAAGGTGAAGGCGGGTCCACCAGCCATGGCGATCACAGGCCGAGAGTCGCCGTGTTCGCCGACTTCGGCAACCGGATCCCACGCACCTGAACTCACGTTCGATGCGGCCAGCTCGCGAACAGCACCGAGATCGACGTGCGAGGCAATCAGGTCGGACATCGCGTCCACCGCAGCCACGGCGGCCGCGCCGTGCTCTGCCGCCGGGATCAACCCGAGATGACGGGAGGGAACCTCGAGCTCCGTCAACCGCGGTACAACTCCGAGCACCGCGACGCCGACCTTGTCGCACGCGTGCCGCAACACCTGTTCGTGGCGAGCACTGCCCACACGATTGAGGATGACGCCGCCGATCCGCACACCCGCGTCGTACGTCGCGAAGCCGTGCAGTACGGCGGCCAGACTCTGACTGTGTCCACGGGCGTCGATCACGAGAACCACCGGCGCACCGAGGATCGACGCGACCTGCGCCGTCGATCCTTCGGCCGACGGCTGCGAGTTGGCCTCGTCGATCTTGCCGTCGAACAAGCCCATGACACCTTCGACCACTGCGATGTCGCAGCCGCCTGTTCCGTGCCGGTAGAGCGGGCCGATGCGATCCGGGCCCACCAGGACAGTGTCGAGGTTGCGTCCAGGTCGACCCGCGGCGAGCCCGTGATAACCCGGATCGATGTAGTCCGGCCCCACTTTGAAAGGCGCGACGCTGCTGCCGGACCGCCGGAGCGCACCGATCAATCCCGTTGCCACCGTCGTTTTTCCGCTACCCGAGGCAGGTGCGGCAATCACCACGGCCGGCGTGGAAACACTCACCATTCGATGCCCCGTTGGCCCTTTCGGCCGGCATCCATGGGGTGCTTGATCTTGGTCATCTCGGTTACGAGGTCGGCGGCGTCGATCAACGCCTGCGGGGCGTCGCGTCCCGTGATGACAACGTGCTGGTTGCCCGGACGATCGCGCAGTGTCTGCACGACCTCGTGGACGTCGACCCAGCCCCACTTGAGCGGATAGGTGAACTCGTCGAGGACATAGAATCGATGTTCCTCGCCTGCAAGCCTTCTCGCGATCTCCTGCCAACCCTCAGCGGCGGCAGCGGCATGGTCTTCTTCGCTACCGGCCTTGCGTGTCCATGACCAGCCTTCGCCCATCTTGTGCCACTGCACCGGCCCACCGACGCCGGTTTCGTCGTGCAAGTTTCCGAGGGCGCGGAATGCGGCTTCCTCACCGACCTTCCACTTGGCACTCTTGACGAATTGGAAGACGCCGATGTCGAACCCCTGGTTCCAGGCGCGCAGCGCCATGCCGAAAGCGGCAGTGGACTTACCCTTTCCAGGGCCGGTGTGCACGGCGAGCACCGGTGCGTTACGACGCTGACGCGTGGTCAGACCGTCGTCGGGGACTGTCTCGGGAACACCCTTGGGCATCGTGAACTCCTGAGCTGGGATCTAGGCTGCGGCGCGGACGACATCCGCGACCTGCTGCGCTGACAATTCGGCTAGGCGGACGTATCCGCCACGTAGTTCTCGGGCCAACTCGGCCGCCAACCCCAGACGAACGAGGCCGGTCTCGCAGTCGACGACGATGGACGCGACAGACGCGTCGGCAAGAAGATGCGCGGCGACGCGGGCGCGATGCAGCGCGTCCTTGCCACCGGTAGCCCGGCCGTCGGTGAGCGTGACGACGAGGGCGCGGCGCTGCGGGTCACGAAGGCGCTCACGCAGAACCACCTCGCGGGCACGCAGGAATCCTTCTGCGAGTGGGGATTTGCCGCCGGTACGCAGGGACTGCAGACGGCGAACGGCGATGTCCACCGAAGACGTCGGCGGCAGGACGAGCTCCGCGTCGCGGCCGCGAACAGTGATGACGGCGACCTTGTCGCGGCGCTGGTAGGCATCGCGGAGCAGCGAGACGACCGCACCGGTGACCGCGGAGAGCCGATCGCGAGCTGCCATCGACCCCGATGCGTCGACAACAAAGACGATCAGATTGCCTTCTCGCCCTTCACGAATCGCGCTGCGAAGATCATCAGGTGCCAGTCGCAGCCGCCCCGCAGTACGACCGCGCGCAACTTGGGACTCGGCTGCGGCGAAGACCGTGCTCGTCAAATGCAGCCCATGACCGCGCTCCCGGGTGGATCGCACTACCCGTCCGCGGGACGACATGGATCGCGAGCGGCGTCCCGGAGCACCTTCGCCGACGCCAGGCACCTCGAGGAGCTTGGCCTTGAACTCGCCGGCGGGCGGAGCCGAGGGTCGCTCAGTGGCGCGTACTCCCCCACCTGGTCCGTCAGGGTCTTCAGGGCCGTCATCGTCTGGGCCCTCATCGTCTGGGCCATCATCGCCGGAGCCACCATCTTCGGGGCCGCGACCGTCGGGATTCTCGGGAGGTTCGGGCTCCCCGTCGCGCGCGTCGTCCTCGACCTGCGACTGGGCATCCTGATCAGCCTGCTCGAGAGCATCGTCCAACTGCTGCTGATCCAAGCCGGGCTCGTCGAACGGGTCACGGCGGCGGCGATGCGGCAGCGTCAGTTCCGCTGCTACTCGCACGTCCTCCGCAGTGACCTCGCTGTCGCCTCGCCACGCGGCATGGGCGGTCGCGGTACGGGCGAGCACCAAGTCGGCGCGCATTCCGTCGACGTCGAACGACGCACACAGTGAGGCGATCCGTCGCAGCTCCCGATTGCTCAACTCGACGGAGTCCAGTTTATTACGCGCCGTATGGATTTCGGCTGCCAACTCTTGATCGGCTGATTCGTACCGAGCGACAAATGCCTCGGGGTCACGCTCGTAGTCGAGGCGGCGACGCACCACTTCCATGCGAACGTCGACGTCGCGGGAAGCTGCGACATCGACCGCCAGACCGAAACGGTCCAACAACTGCGGACGCAGTTCTCCCTCTTCGGGATTCATCGTGCCGACGAGTACGAACTTGGCCGGATGCGAATGGGAGATGCCGTCACGCTCGATGTGAACCCGTCCCATCGCCGCGGCGTCGAGAAGCACGTCGACCAGGTGGTCGTGAAGCAGATTCACCTCGTCGACGTACAGAACGCCCTGGTGAGCGGCCGCGAGAAGTCCAGGTTGGAAAGCGCGTTCCCCGTCACGGAGAACCTTCTCGAGATCGATGGACCCGATCACCCGGTCTTCGGTGGCGCCGACGGGCAGTTCCACCAAGCGGGCCGGTCGCGTCGTTCCGGCGTCGTCGACCGCCGGCAGCAGCGCAGTCAGCGCGCGCACGACCGTCGACTTGGCAGTTCCCTTCTCACCGCGAACCAGGACTCCACCGATCCCCGGATGCACGGCACACAGGATCAGCGCCAATCGCAATTGATCCTGGCCGACCACAGCACTGAACGGGAAGCCCGCCACTGGTCGATCTTCTTCACTTCGCACGTCGATATCCCTCCACCTCTCGGTTTCCTCGCCGAGAATTTGGCTGCACTCGAATGTCGCGGCAACCTGGCTGAGATCTCCCGGACGATCGGTAGAGGAGAGATCTTTCACAGTGGCGGGACCGCGCCTGAATCGAACAGGACTTCCCCGCGAGCATTCGGTATCGAAAAAACCCTAGTCGGCTCACTTTCCCATGAGCCGACCAGGGTCAAATCTCGAACAAACTAGCTGACAGCCACGAAGGGCTCTCCCCCACCACGACGCATCGGGGTGTGCGGGATGCCGTCTTCGATGAACTCTTCGCCGTCGGCCTTGAATCCGTGCTTGGCGTACATCTCGACCAGGTAGGTCTGCGCATTGATCCGGCACGGCGCTTCGCCGACCTCGGCCAGTGCGGCCTGCAGGAGGCGGGTCGTGTGGCCCTGACCGCGCGCCTGACGCGACGTGCACAGACGTCCGATTCGGAAGCTCTTGTTGCCGTCGTCGTGCTCTTCGAGCAGACGGAGTGTGCACACCACCTGGCCGTCCTGCTCGAGCCAGAAGTGACGCGTCTCCGTCAGCAGGTCCCGCCCGTCCAACTCGGGATACGGGCAGGCCTGCTCGACGACAAAGACCTCCACTCGAAGCTTCAACAACTCGTAGAACGTCTTGTTGTCGAGATCGAGTGCCCATGAACGCTTCAAAGCTGCTGTTGCCGTCATGGGTTGGACTATCACACAGTCGCGGCGGTATCCGCGACCGGAGCCGATCCGGAAGCTCCGGCGGAATCGAGCTCGAGGACCTTCGAAGACCAATCCCACACCTGGTTGAACAGGCCCTCGTTGTCGGTGAGCTTGACGCCGATGGACGGAACCATCTCGCGAAGCTTGCCCTTCCACCCCTGGAACTCGGTCGGGAAGCAGCGCTCGAGTACGTCCAGCATCGCCGGGACGGCCGTGGAGGCACCGGGCGAAGCACCGAGCAGACCGGCGATGGAACCGTCCTCAGCGGCGACCACAGCGGTACCGAATTCGAGGACGCCGCCCTTGCCCTTGGCCCGGCGGATCACCTGGACACGCTGGCCTGCGGTGATCAGTTCCCAGTCCTGCGCCTGCGCCTTGGGCGCGAATTCACGCAGATCCCAGATACGACCGGCCTCGTTCTTGGCGAGTTCGCTCACCAGGTACTTGACCAGGCCGAGCTCGCTGACGCCGACGCCGAGCATCGAGAGAATGTTGTTGGGCTTGACCGAGCCGGGCAAGTCCGTGACGCGACCCTGCTTGAGGAACTTCGGCGACCAACCTGCGTAGGGACCGAACAGCAGACCCGGCTTGTTGCCGATGACACGGGTGTCGAGGTGCGGCACCGACATGGGCGGGGCGCCGACAGCAGCCTTGCCGTAAACCTTGGCGCTGTGCTGGTCGATGAGTTCGGGGTTGGTGCATCGCAAGAAGGCACCGCTGACCGGGAAGCCGCCGAAGCCCTTGGCTTCCTTGATGCCCGACTTCTGCAGCAGGTGCAGGGCGCCACCACCAGCGCCGACGAACACGAAGCGCGAGCGAACGGTGCGCTTTTCACCGGTACGACGGTTGGTGACCTTGACGGTCCACGACTTGTCCGAGTTCTGGGTCAGGTTGGTGACCTCGTGACCGAAGTACATCTTGCCGCCGGTCTTACCGATGTAGCCGATGAGCTGCTTGGTGAGCGCTCCGAAATCGACGTCGGTGCCGTCCTGGCTCCAGTTCAGCGCGACGGGATCGGAGAAGTCGCGTCCCTTGGCCATGAGCGGCAAACGCTTGCTGAACTCGGCCGGATCGTCGATGTACTCCATACCGCGGAAGAGCGTGTGGCCGGCAAGTGCGTCGTAGCGAGCACGCAGGTACTTGGCGTTGGCCTCACCGTGAACGAAGCTCACGTGAGCGATGGGGTTGATGAATTCCTTGGGCTGAGTCAGGACGCCCTGCTCGACCGCGTGCGCCCAGAACTGGCGGGACACCTGGAACTGCTCGTTGACGTTGACGGCCTTCTTGATGTCGACCGTGCCGTCCGAGTTCTCCGGAGTGTAATTGAGCTCACACAGGGCGGAGTGACCGGTTCCCGCGTTGTTCCAGGGGTCGCTGCTCTCGGCTGCGACGGCATCGAGCCGCTCGAAGGTCGAGATCGACCAATCGGGCTGCAACTGGCGCAGCAATGCGCCCAGCGTGGCACTCATGATGCCTGCGCCCACGAGCACTACATCCGTCTTCGTCTCTACCGCGTTCTGATTCGACACTGGAGAATCGACTTCCTTGTCATTAGCCGTGCGCGCATCCGCCTGCTGTGTTACGCCGAACAGGTTACCCGTGCGTACACGCGCGGTTCACCACCCCCAATTGTGCTCTACAACGCGCACTCGAAACGACGATTAGATTGTGATTTGTGACTACTTGGGTTCCAGACGTCCTCGGTGACGGATATCAGCAGCTGACGATCCCGCTCGGAACGGATCCGGACGGCGAAGGCGAGGTGGACGCGACACTGGTCCGCTACCAACCGCAGAAGGAGGCGGTGAAGACACGCCGTGCCGTTTTGTACGTGCACGGTTTCACCGATTACTTCTTCCAGAAGCACCTCGCCGAGCACTTCGCCGAGCAGGGCTACGCCTTCTTTGCACTCGACCTGCGTAAGTGCGGCCGCTCCCTCAAGCCGGGACACACAGCGCACTACGTCTCCGACCTCGCGCTCTACGACGCCGAACTGAACGAGGCGCTGCGCATCGTCGGCAACGAGACCGACGGCAGCGAGGTGCTGCTGATGGCGCACTCCACTGGTGGTCTGATCGTTCCGCTGTGGCTGAACCGCTTGCAGCGCAAGCCCGGTGGCAGCGCCGGAGCCGGAATCTGCGGTCTAGTCCTCAACAGCCCGTGGTTCGACCTTCAGGGACCTTCGGTGGTTCGCAACGTCGGTACCACCGCTATCGACGCCCTCGGTCGGGTCTCGGCAAAGACCGTGATCCCCGGCACCGGGCTACCGACTTACGGTTCCAGTCTTCACGTTTCGGCCAACGGAGTCTGGGATTACAACCTCGACTGGAAGCCGCTGGCCGGCTGCCCCGTCACCTTCGGCTGGATGCGGGCCGTCCGAGCGGGTCACGCAAAACTGCACCGCGGCCTCGACATCGGGGTGCCTGCACTGATTCTGCGCTCGAAGAAGTCGCAGTTCGCCAAGGCGTACAACCCGAGCGTCGACCTGGCGGATTCCGTGCTCGACGTCAAGCAGATCGCACGTTGGGCCGGTTGCCTCGGCGATCGCACCAGCATCGTCCCGATCGACGGCGCCCGTCACGACGTGTTCCTGTCCACCGAGAAGCCCTTGGCCACAGCCTTTTCCGAACTCGACCTGTGGCTGGAGTGGCTCGACGGCCACCTCACGCAGGCGGTAGAAAGTTCGGCAAGCACCGCAAGCAACACACAGGAGATCGCGCAGTGACGCACTACGACCTTGCAATCATCGGCAGCGGATCCGGAAACTCGCTGCCCGACGAGCGGTTCGACGGCAAGAAGATCGCAATCCTCGAAGAGGGCACGTTCGGCGGCACGTGCCTCAATGTCGGATGCATCCCGACCAAGATGTTCGTCTACGCCGCCGAGGTGGCACGCACCATCACCACTGCCGAGAAGTACGGCGTCGACGCCACGCTCGACGGCGTCCGTTGGTCCGACATCGTCAAGCGCGTCTTCGGCCGCATCGATCCCATTTCTGCAGGTGGCGAGCGGTATCGCAGCGAAGACAGCCCCAACACCACCGTTTACCGCGGCCACGCGACGTTCACCGGCAAGAAGACGATCGACACCGGGACCGGCGAGACGATCACCGCCGACCAGGTGGTCATCGCTGCCGGGTCACGCCCGATCATCCCGGAAGAGATCGCGTCGAGTGGGGTGAAGTACTACACCAACGAAGACATCATGCGACTGCCTGAACTTCCCGAGCACCTGGTCATCGTCGGCTCCGGATTCATCGCCACTGAATTCGCACGCGTGTTCTCCGCGTTAGGTTCTCGCGTGTCGATCATCGGTCGCAGCCAGCGACTGCTGCGGCACCTCGACGACGAGATCTCCGAGCGCTTCACCGAGTTGGCCGAACAGAAGTGGGACGTCCATCTGGGCTCGCCTCTCACGTCGGTGCGCGGTGACGGCGACAACATCGCCGTCGAACTGGCAAACGGCACAGTCGTTTCCGGCGACGTCCTCCTCGTCGCGGTGGGTCGTCAGCCGAACGGTGACCTACTCGATCTCGACAAGGCCGGCGTCGAGCTCGACGACAAGGGCTCGATCGTGGTCGACGAATACCAGCGCACCACCGCAGAGGGCGTCTTCGCACTCGGTGACGTCTCCTCGCCGTACCAGCTCAAGCACGTCGCCAACCATGAAGCGCGCGTTGTTCAGCACAACCTGCTCCAGGATGCGTGGAAGGACACGTCCGGGCTTCGCAGCACCGACCACCGCTTCGTACCCGCCGCAGTGTTCACCGACCCGCAGATCGCCGATGTCGGCATGACGGAGAAGCAGGCCCGCGACGCCGGACTCGACATCACCGTCAAGGTGCAGGCATACGGAGACGTCGCGTACGGGTGGGCGATGGAGGATCAGGAGGGTGTCTGCAAGGTGATCGCCGAGCGCGGCACCGGACGCATTCTCGGTGCCCACGTCATGGGTACGCAGGCTCCGACGGTGATCCAGCCGCTCATCCAGGCGATGAGCTTCGGTTTGTCAGCTCAGGACATGGCGCGCGGCCAGTACTGGATCCACCCGGCCCTGGCCGAAGTAGTCGAGAACGCGCTGCTCGGCCTCGACATCTGAGCCCCCGCACCCCGTACGACATACAAAAGGCGGGCACTCCGCGCAATGGGAGTGCCCGCCTTTTCGCATGTCAGAGTTTCACCAGGGACTGGTACGCAGCACGATCTCGGTTGCGAGTTCGGCCGGCGCCGACTTCACGACGTCGTCGACACCCGGAAGTTCCGTCACGCGGAAATCGGAGTACACGAAGCGACCGCTGGCGTCGGCAATGGCCCGACCTCCACTGCCCACGACGACCGTGGTCGGAACCTCGACCGGTGGAACGCCGGCAATATCGCTCGCCGACGGATGTCCGCGGTCCACCGCGATCAGACTCGCGAAGCGGCCGAACTGCCGTGCCGCCAACAGCCAGGCGAGATCAGCTCCCTCCCGGTGACCAACCAGGTTCACCCAGGCGATGTTCAACTCGTCCAGAAGTACCACTGCCGAAGTCTCGTCGAGATTCTCGATCGATTCCACCGCGACGGTCCGCAGATCCGAATGATGCAGTCGCTCACACACATCGTCGTACAAGTCGACGGGGTCGCCCTTGCCGGGGAGCAGGAGTACCGCATGCTTGCTGACCGGCCCGTCGATCCGAACGGTGCACGAACCACTGCCCACCGCTACTCGAGTCAATTCCATGTCTGGAAACGGTACGCGATCCACACTGTGGAGGACCCTGGAGTCGACAGAAGTATGACCACTCATACATTCTCACCACCGCCTGCGAGTCCGATTTGTTCGCTCTGCACCACCTCCTCACTGAGCGAAAGTGGCTTTCGGCGCATCTGAGGCGACGGACGTACCGTTCGCTCGACGTGGGGGTGGTCCGAACAGTCCGAACTCGAGTGAGGGCGCGGGGCTAGGTGCCGGACGGCTTCGGGAGCCGCGTCATTCCGTAGACGTGATCAGCGCGCACCGTGAGGATCTGTCGACGCTCCGCCACCATCGCTTCGCGGTACTCCTCCCAGTCGGGATGCTCCTGACCGCTGATGTCCCGGTACAGCTCGACCAGGGCGTCCGACACTTCGTCGTGAGGATCGGCCGCCGCGGGTGTCACCACCGCAAGTCCTTCGATCACGGCATAGCTCCAGAAGTCGGGCGCGCTGACGTGGAGGGAAACCCGCGGATCACGCAGGGCATTACGGCTCTTGGCACGATCTGCGGTGATGGACACCGAAGCCGTCTTCGACTCGACGTCCCATCGATAGATGATGTTGGAAAGCTGCGGACGGCCGTCGCGTTTGACGGTCGCCAGCACGCCTTGCTTTCCCTCGGCCACAAGTGCGAACAACGCGTCGTCAGTGCCTGTGTCATTGCTCATAACTGCACCAACGACGCCGTGCGGCCGGTTTGTTCCGGAGGCAGTCCAGTTCGAAGATTGCGGACCGCAATCGCGCGACTGCTCTTCCCCCGATCGACGGCGGCGGACAAAGATGGTCGACATGGCAAATTCTCGCGACATTCTCCGGCTGACTGCGTTCAGTTCGGATCCCGGCGGTGGCAATCCGGCCGGCGTGCTGCTCGACGCCCGTGGGCTCGGCGACTCCGAATTACAATCTGTTGCAGCCGAAATCGGGTATGCGGAGACGGCGTTTCTCACCGAACCGGAACTCGGAGACAACCCGCGCCACAGCCGGATCCGCTACTTCTCCCCCATCGCCGAAGTACCGTTCTGCGGTCATGCCACCATCGCGACAGCCGTAGCACTCACCCAGCGCGACGGCAGCGGAACCTTCGTTTTCGAAACACCGATCGGACCGGTATCCATCGACACGGCGACCGACGAAGACGGGCGATCCACCGCGACCTTCACCAGCGTCGAACCGTCGGTCACGCCGATCGATCATGCCGTGTCGACGGCACTGCTCGGGCTCATCGGCGTCGATTCGTCTGCGCTCGACGCGCGGTATCCCGCCATGCTCTCGTACGCCGGCAACACGCACCCGATCGTTGTACTTCGTGATCAGGGGACGTTCGACGAGTTCACCTTCGATCCATCCGCAATGCGAACTCTGATGGACGCGCAGGGGTGGGCGGGCACGGTGACGATCCTGCATCCCCTCGACGACAACACCTTCGAAGCTCGAAATCTGTTTCCGGTCGGAAACATCGTCGAGGATCCCGCGACCGGGTCTGCAGCGGCGTCGACCGGCGGTTACCTGCGCAAACTCGAACCCGCGGCCACTCCGCGACGGATCACCATCCACCAGGGCCGACACGTCGGGCGACCCAGCGTTCTCGCGGTCGAGATCCCGGTCGACGGCGGTATCGCGGTCACGGGCACCGCCGTGCCCATCACCGATCCGCGGTAGCTGCCCGGCGATGAGTTTCTCCGGGTCCGCAGGTCTACATCACCACACCGTCACAAGACCATGGCATCGAACCGGGAGAACATCATGTCTGCAATCGCGTCAACCGCACACAACCTCCACCTCACCAAGCCGCGTGCCGTACTCGGCGCCACCGCCATTGCCCTCGTCGTCAATCTGATCCTGTGGTTGATCGGCCTGGCATTGGGCGGATCGTTCGAGATGACAGATCAGGGAAAGTTGGCGAGCGTCGCGCCCGGCGGTGTCATCACTCTGACGGTGGTGCCGCTGCTGGTCGGTTTGTCGCTCGCAATGTTGATCTCACTGAAGTGGGAGCCGATCATCCGCATCGCTCAGGTCGTGGGTGCAGTTTTTGCGCTCGGCACCATCGCTCTGACGATCGCCGCGGACTTCGACGCCGCCAGCACGGTCATGCTCGCTCTGATGCACGTGGTTGTCGCCGCGGGCGTCGTCGTCGCGCTCGAGGCTGTACGTCGGTCTCCGTCGAACTAGACCGCGGTTGGCGGCGCGGAATACGTCTCGACGATCTCGGCTGCCACGTCACGCAACCTGGTGTTCGTGGTCTGAGACTGCTTGCGCAGCATGTGAAATGCGGTGTCGGCGTCGATCCGATGGATGGCCATCAGCATGCCTTTGGCCTGTTCTATCGGCGCCCGGGTCTCGAGCGCGCGTTGCAAGGCATCAGCCACCGCCCTGGCAGATTTGAAGCGAGAGAAGTCGCCGATCGCACGTGAGACTGTTGTCGTGAGGATCTCCATGACGTCCGCGTCGACGCTGTCGAAGGCCGCTTGAGCGCGTCCGTACAGGTTGAACGAACCGAGCCGCTGATCCGGTGTGAAGAGCGGCGCCGCGAGAAATGACTTGATTCCTTCCTCTTTCGCCGCCGCCGCGAACCGTGGCCAGCGTTCCGCACTTCTCTCGGCGTCGACGACAACGGTTTCACCGGTTCGGGCTGCGTGCAGACACGGTCCGTCGCCGGCGTCGTACTGCTCGATGTCGACGCGCAGAGTCCGCGAATCGGTGTGAACGGCGGTGTAGGTCTGTCCCGCCAGATCGATCGTGACGCCGATGCTGTCGGCCCCGTCGATGGCGTCGTTCGCGATTTCGACGGCGCGCTGGAGCAGGATCACGAGTTCGTCCTCGTCGCCGATACTTCCCCCGAGCGCTGCCAGCAACTCTCGGACCGCGCTTGCAGTCAGTCGTGTTTCCGCAGCCTCGACGGCGACGTCAGCGCCGGCTGCCGTCGCGTCGTCCGGCATCACCGACGGGACCGAATCCTCGGTTCGCGGGTCGAAGCCTCTGGGGTCGAAAGCGGTATCCACGACGATGCATTCTTCCAGTTTCGAGGGCAGGAAGGAGAGTGAGTTCGGCGACAAAATCCGGCAAACCGGCGAACTGTCATCGCCATCGGTGGAGTGCGGCGCCGAGATTTCTTCTCGCCCGAGTGTGTTGGCCGCGAACCGCGTCCGGGCTCAGTTCCAGAACTGTCGCGATCTGCGGATACGTCATACCCTCCACTTCCCGCAGGACCCAGGCGGCGCGCTGGTGCAGGGGCAGGCGATCGAGTTCGGATTCCAGGGCGTCGAGAAATGCTGTGCCGCATACTTCTTCGCTCGGATCGCGTAATCGGGGATCGACTTCTTCGTGGAGTTCGTCCACGTCGGCGGCGCAGGAGCCGACTTTTCGATAGAAATCCGCGATCTTGCGAGAACAAATCGCGAACAACCACGTCTTGATGCTCGAGCGCCGCTGAAACCCCGGAAGTTGGCGCCACGCGGCAACGCACGTTTCCTGGACGATGTCGTCGACGTCACTCTCGCTCGCGAGCAGTCGACGGGCAAATCGATACAAGTGCGGGCCGTATCGGCGAACGATGACATCGAAGGCTGCGTGATCGCCGAGCATTGCCGAGTCGACCAGCACCTCGTCACTGAAGTCGGCCAGCAAGCCGTCGAATTGATCTGCCACCGCGCACACTCCTACTAGGGAGCCGTCGCGGGAGTGAGGCCTAGCTATTCTACCGCGTCCACGCAGACGTCCACATCGAAGCCTGCGGGAGCGCTCTCAGCCGTCGAGTGCGGAGGCAATGACGGGGAGCCCACGCGGCGCCCCGCCGTTGATCAGTTTCTCGAGCAGATCCTGGTCGAGATGCTGTTCCACCAGGTCGGCAAGCAGGTCGAGTTGTTGCTCGCGCACGGCGGCAACCGAGGTGTCGGGTGCAACAACAAAACCGGTAACCGCGATCTCCCGCAGCAGACTGCGCCGATAGTCGTCACTTTCGAGGAGTCCGTGCCAGTGGGTCCCTCGAACAGACCCTCGCACGCTGCCTTCCGGTGTGCCTTCGGAACCCTCCAACAGTGGACGGTCGCCGTTGCGGACTACCCGGCCGTGATGAATCTCGTACCCGGACACCGAGATACCGTCTGCCGTGCCGGTCACCTGCGCCAGTACCTTGTCGGGCGCGAACTCGATCTCGAGATCCAGCAGTCCGAGTCCCGCCGTGGTACCCGATCCCGATTCGACGTCGTCGACGATAGACTTGGCCAGCATCTGATAGCCACCGCAGATTCCCAGCACTGCCTGCCCGCGACGTGCGCGAGCGATGATCTCGTCGGCCAGACCGGTACTGCGCAACCACTCGAGATCGCTGACAGTGGACTTGCTCCCCGGAATCACCACGAGGTCCGCGTCACGAATACGCGCCGCGTCGGTCACCCACGAAACTGCCACGCCCGGTTCACATGCCAGTGCCTCGACATCCGTCGAATTGGAGATCCTCGGCAGCCGGATCGCGGCGATGCTCAACCACCGATCCCCCAGACGCGGACGCGGTCGGCCGACGGGAGCATTCCCGGTCACCCCCAACGAGTCTTCGGCATCGAGCCAGAGGTCGTCGGCAAAGGGAATCACGCCGAGTGTCGGCCGACCGGTGAGGCTGTGCAGTTGTTCGAGGCCGGGTTCCAACAGGCCAACGTCGCCGCGGAATTTGTTGATCACGAACCCGGCGATCAACGACTGATCGCTCGGCGAGAGCACCGCTACGGTGCCGAAAAGATGGGCCAGAACGCCGCCGCGATCGATGTCACCGACGACGATGACCGGAATCCGTGCGGCCTCTGCCAACCCCATGTTGGCAAGATCCGTTGCGCGTAGGTTGATTTCGGCCGGTGAACCGGCGCCTTCACAGATCACGACGTCGAACTCGGATCGAAGCGATTCGAGATCCTCGGCCACGACTCCTCGAAGCCACTGGCGATGCTGCATGTAGTCGCGAGCACCCACTGTGGTCGTCGCCTTGCCCCGAACGACAAGCTGCGACGTCCGGTCACTGCCCGGCTTGAGCAGCACCGGATTGAATCGAACACTCGGTTCGAGCCCGCACGCCCGTGCCTGAAGGGCCTGCGCACGGCCGATCTCTCCGCCGTCGAGCGTGACGACGGAATTGTTCGACATGTTCTGTGCTTTGAAGGGCGCCACTCGGACGCCTCGACGCGCCAACATGCGACACAATCCGGCCACCAGAACGCTCTTGCCGGCGTCGGACGTTGTGCCCGCTACCAGCAGAGCGCCATGCATCTCCGAACTCAAGGCAGGGTGAGAATCTCTGCACCGCTCTCGGTGACCACCAGGGTGTGCTCGAACTGTGCCGTCCACTTGCGATCCTTGGTGACGACGGTCCAGCCGTCCTCCCAGATCTCGTAGTCGATACCACCGAGGTTGATCATCGGTTCGATCGTGAAGACCATGCCCGGTTCGATGATGGTCTCGACCGCGGGCTCGTCGTAGTGCAGGATCACGAGACCGTTGTGGAAGGTCTCGCCGATTCCGTGCCCGGTGAAGTCCCGTACGACGCCGTACCCGAATCGGTGGGCGTACGACTCGATGACGCGTCCGATTACGTTGAGCGCGCGGCCGGGCTTGACGGCTTTGATGGCTCGCATCGTTGCCTCGTGGGTGCGCTCGACGAGCAAGCGGTTCTCCTCGGACACATCACCGGCAAGGAACGTCGCGTTGGTGTCCCCGTGTACCCCGTTGATGTACGCGGTGACGTCGATGTTGACGATGTCGCCGTCCTGGATCACGGTCGAGTCCGGGATTCCGTGGCAGATCACCTCGTTGAGGGACGTGCAGCACGACTTGGGAAAGCTCTTGTAGCCCAACGTCGACGGGTAGGCGCCGTGGTCGAGCATGAACTCGTGTGCGATGCGGTCGAGCTCGTCGGTCGTGGTACCGGGAGCCACCGCCTTGCCGGCTTCCTGGAGTGCGCCTGCGGCGATCTTGCTGGCGATGCGCATCGCCTCGATCGTCTCCGGCGTCTGAACCCAGGGCTCGTTGCCCTCTTTGGCGGTCGGCTTCCACGCGTACTCGGGCCGCTCGATCTTCGAGGGCACTGCGAGGACGGGAGAGACGGTTCCAGGGACCAATGGGGTGCGCACAGACATGCAGAACAGCCTAGACCTCGCGTCGCACGTCAGCCGGATGCACTCCAGTTCCGGAAAGCAGGATCGAGCAGGACCCTGACGGGGGTCGACATCGTCTGTCCGAATTTCTCGAAGAGTTCGTCACGGGATTCGAAGGTGCCCAGATCACGGTCGACGAATTCGGAGAAGTCCAAGCAATCACATGAAACCGACTTACCCCAACTGATCGGAGCACGTCCGATCGCGTCGAACAGAGTTTCCTCGCCGGCGTTCGTGAATGGTTCGACAGATGAGACCGCAGAGACTTCTGGAAGGGCCGGGAGTGAAACGATCTCGGAGATATCCCGCCAGCGTTCGTCGACCAGGAATTCCGGCCAGGCCAGCAGCACTGATTTCGGAATCACCGCATGTAGATGCCGAAATCGTGGATACCAGAACTCCCCACGGAGTACGAGACCGCGCACTCGGGTGGCGATACCGCGGCGGCGAGCCAACGCTTCGACGACGGCAAGTCTCTGACTGCACGATCCGCGTCGTCGACTCAATGTCACCGACACGGGTTGCCGGTCGTCGAGCCCGTAGACCGCCCGAATCCTTGCGCCGACGCTGCGATGCGCCGACACCAAGAACTCCTGCGCGGACTGAATTGCACCTCCCGCAATGTCGTCGTAGAGGCGGGCCACGTCGTCGTTGCCCCAGTCGAGAATCGGCGTCGCGGCTACATCGCCACCCGACGCGTCGTGGCGGATGTCACCGTCGCGGATCCCGCCGAGCAGCACGCACGTCATGGCTCGACCGTAGTGTGCGACCGGAACCAGTGCGCGCCCGGAATCCGTCGAGCCTGACAGAATCCGACCCGTGAAGAAATGGCTGCTGTTGATCTCCGCGATCCTGACCGAGGTGTCTGCGACCCTGTCGTTGCGCGCGGCCCTCGATCACCCCGCCTGGTACGTCGTGGTCGTCGCCGGATATCTGGCGGCGTTCACCGCTTTGTCGTTCGTCCTGCGAGAGGGCATGGGACTCGGTGTTGCATACGGAATCTGGGGCGCAACTGGTGTCGTCCTGACAGCGGTGTTCGCGACTGCCCTTTTCGGGGATCCTCTGACGGCCACCATGGGCGTTGGGATTGCATTGGTCATCGGCGGAGTGCTGTGCGTCGAACTCGGCTCTCAGGCAGCTGCCGACAGCGGACCGGCGGACCCGGCATGACCTTCGTGTTTCTGATCGCTGCGATTATTTCCGAGGTCACCGCAACACTCTCACTGAGGATGGCGTCGCAGGACGGCAGCGACAAGCGTTGGCTTGCAGTAGTCACCGTGGGGTATCTCGCCGCTTTTGCCTTCCTCACACTCGCACTCGACGCGGGCCTGACGATCGGCGTTGCGTACGGAATCTGGACCGCGTGCGGGGTGGCGCTGACCGCAATCGCATCCCGCATTCTCTTTCGCGAACCGCTGACCAAACTGATGATCGTAGGGATCTGTCTCATCGCCGCAGGCGTGCTTCTCATCGAACTCGGAGCGGGTCACTGAGCCCAGCACATTTCAGTGTAAGGTTTACCTAACTTTGCTCTGGAGGTAGTCCGCGGTGCTGATCCCTGCCCTTCGTGAAATCGACGACGGTCCACACCTGGACGACGGTCCCCACGTGCGGGAAACCGACCGCCACACTCCGATGGCGCGTGCCGTCCCGGCGCCATTTCAACTGACGACGTACATCGTCGAGACCGACCACATCACCCGGTGGCCACAGCACGCTCATGCCGAGCACGAACTGATCTGGTCCGATCGGGGCGTCGTCAACATGATCATCGACAATCAACTCTGGACCGTCACGCCCGGCGTCGGCCTGTGGATCCCTCGCGGAGTCCTCCACGAAGGTCAGGCCAATCCCCACGTCGCATTCCGTGCCACCCTCTTCACGCCCGAGTTGTGGACTCCCGCCTGGAACGAACCGTGCATCGTGACGTTGAGTGAAGCGGCCCGGGTACTGCTCATCCACCTCGCGCACACCGGAATGCCTGCCGAACAACGCCTTCGGGCGCAGCAGGTCTGCGTCGATCTCCTCACTCCCGCATCGGCTCCGCATTTCGACGTGCCGATCCCCCGCGATCCGCGGCTACGGATACTCGTCGACAAGGTGCTGTCGGACCCCGCCGACGATCGATCACTCGATCAGTGGGCGCACGTTCTCAGCCTCAGCCGACGCACGGTCACCAGGATTTTTGCCGCGGAACTCGCCCTGAGTTTTGCGCAGTGGCGCACTCTGGTTCGCATGAGCACAGCCCTCGGCATGCTCGGGACCGGGATGAGTGTGAACTCCGTGAGCCGTCGAGTCGGGTATGGGACGTCGAGCTCCTTCATCGCTGCGTTTCGTAAGACGGTCGGCTACACCCCCGGCAATGCCCTCGCCTCCGTCAATTGACTCGAGCCTGACCTGTTGTCGACATCTGCTGGCCCCTTCGCTACACGAACGCGCCTTACATTCGCTTAGGTAAGCCTGCTCTCATATGCACCTGCGATGAGTCGTGCAAGCACTTCCCCGATCAATCCCGAGGAGTTTCGCGTGTTCAGATCTGCCCGTCAGAGAATTCGTCCCCAGCGGAGGCGAAAAATCGTTGTTGCGCTGATGCTGGCGGCGGCACTGCCTCTGACCGCCTGCACACAGTCGTCATCGGACGCCCAGGAGAATAGTCCGTCGGCATCCGCCGTCGAGGACGGCGCATTTCCCGTCTCGATCAAACACGCATTCGGCGAGACCACCATCGACAAGGAACCGACACGGATCCTCACCCTCGATTCCGCGGCGGCAGACACCGTCATCGCCCTCGGCGTCACCCCGATCGCGATGCAGAAGGACTCGTGGGCCGGCGACGCCGACGGGTTCCTGCCGTGGACGCGGGCCGAACTCGAAAAGTCAGGCCAGACGCTGCCCACCCCCGCGCCGTACTACTCCGACAGCGGTGAGCTTCTGTTCGAGCAGATTCTCAATGCCGCGCCCGATCTGATTCTTGCCCCGTACTCGGGCTTCTCCGAGCAGGATTACCAGCGGCTGAGCTCGATCGCACCTACCCTTCCCTACGACACCAAGCCGTATCAGCCGAGCTCGTGGCAAAACCTCGCCACCGATGTGGGCAAGGCCCTCGGCCGTCCCGCTCAGACCGCGGCGCTGATCAAGTCGGTTGAGGAAACGGTTCAGGAGTCGAAGGCGAGCCATCCGGAATTCAACGGAGTCACCTTTGCCTTCGGGTCCTATATCCGCGAAGGAGAAACCGAAACCGCCATCTACGGCCCGGACGATCCACGCGTCAAGTTTGTCGAAAACCTCGGGCTCACAGTCGCTCCCGACGTGGTCAACGGTGCCAAGAACTTCGCCGGTGACTCGTTCTTGTTCGGCATCAGCATGGAGAAGCTCGACACGATCAACACCGACGTTTATCTCGGCTGGGCAAGCGATCAGTCGGAGGTCGACAGCACGTTGGCCAACACTCTGTTCGCACGGTGGCCGGTCATCGCCAACGGAAAAGACTTGTGGATCACCGACAATCGCCTGACGGCCGCGACCATGTACGTCAGTGTTCTGAGCGTCCCGTGGGCAACCGACCAGCTGGTCCCCCAGTTGACCGAACTGGTTGCGAAGTAGCAGCTCGACCCTCCTGATCAGAGATTTGAAGGCCACTCACTGCGCAGCGTTGCAAAAACCACAGTGTCGGTCCACTCGTTCTTGATCCACGCGTTCTGCCGAAAATGCGCCTCTCGCCGCATCCCGATTCGCCGCGCGAGTCGTGCCGAGGATTCGTTTCTCGCATCCATCTGCGCGACCACACGGCGTAATCGGGGTGTTGCGAACACCAGGTCGATCAGAGCGGTCACAGCTTCCGTCGCGAATCCTCGGCCGCCGAAGTCGGGCGAGAATGCCCACCCGACTTCAGCCGTGTGCGCGGTTTCGGCTGTGCAACCCGATTCCTCGACTAGCCAGGCATTCACACTTCCGACAACCATGCCGTCACTTTCAACGACAAGTGCTACCGCTCCGGCAGCAAGGTCACGACGAGAGATCCTGCTCTGCACAGCCTCTCGAGCCTCCGCGAGATCCCAGGGATCGTTCAGCAAATACCGGCATACGTCGCTGCGCCCGTAGAAGGTGAGGAGATCCCGGTGATCGCCTGGACGGTAGGTACGAAGCACCAACCGATCCGTCCGAATCATTTCCGGTGCAGTCGTCGTCGCCTCACCTACGTCCGCCATATCCATGCCGACACGGTAGGTTCTTTCGAATTCGTAGGCGAATGAATATCGCAATGCCGTGCAGCGCTCAATGTTTGATTTGCCCTCCGACGGGCTACTTCACCACCGTAAAAGGTCGGAATACGGAGTTATGCCAGGCAATTTCGCACTTGAAATCTAGGGGCGGTCATGTCCGAGGATTCACTGGTCAAGCAGGGTGTAGCAAAAGGAAGCGCCCTGGGCGGAGCGGTTCTCCTCGTCACTGTCGGTGTGCTCGAAATTCTCCAAGGCATCTCGGCGATATCCGAGGACGACGTTATTGTCGTCGGCCCTGAATACGCGTACCAATTCGACCTCACCTCCTGGGGATGGATTCACCTCACACTCGGCGTGCTCGTCACCGCTGTCGGAATCATGCTCTTCACCGGCGCGACGTGGGCACGGGTAGGCGCGATAATCTTCTGTTCGCTGTCGATCCTCGCGAATTTCCTGTGGCTACCCCACTCGCCGTGGTGGTCCATCACCATCATCGCGCTCGACGTGTTCGTCATCTGGGCTGTCGCGACATGGAATCCCGACGTGATCTGAGGCCACACCTTCGGTTCCACCCCTCGAGTTCAACGTTTTCATCTGTGCGGCAGCAGTTTCCCTCCGGAGAGGAACACGATGGCAAACGGCACGAGCGACGGCCCACTCCACGAGGACGAACGTGCCGAACTAGCCCGGTTACGCGAAGAAGTAACAACACTTCGCGAGCAGACTCCCAGCGCCCGCGAAACGACCGTCGAGAAAGTCTCCCGACCACCTCGACACGGGCTGCGGTGGACCGCGGTGACAATCCTGCTGGTGCTGGTGGCACTACTCGCAGTCTTGTCGGTAACCACCCGCTTCGTCCGAAGTCAGATCCTCGACACCGACCGCTACGTCAGCACGGTAGCGCCGCTGGGTGAGAATCCAGCCGTGCAAGCGGAGATCACGAATCAAGTCACGGACGAGATCTTCGATCGCGTCGACGTCGAGGGGCTCACCACCGAGGCACTCACCGCATTGACGGACGTTTCAAATCTCGCAGCCAACGCTCCTCGCGTGGACCAGGCATTGGTGGGTTTGGCACCGGTGATCGCCGGCCAGGCGAAGAGTTTCGTCCACGACACAGTGCGCTCGCTCATACAGACGCAGCAGTTCGAAGACCTGTGGATTCAAGCCAACCGAGCGGCGCACAACTCTCTCGTCGCAGTCATGACCGGAAACTACGGCCCCGACTCCGTCGAGGTCGACCAGAGCGGAACCGTCAGCATTTCACTGAGCACGATCATCGACCGGGTGAAAACGGCCTTGACCGACCGCGGCTTCGCTTTTGCAGACAAAATCCCCTCCGTGGACAAGGAATTTGTACTCTTCCAGTCCCCCGAACTGGTGAAGGCCCAGCGAGCTGTCTCGGCACTCGACAAAGTGTCTTCGGTGTTACCATGGCTGGGAATCGCCTGCGCCGCAACCGCAGTCGCCGTTGCCCCCAGCGGTCGAAGGCTCCGTGCACTGTCCCTGGTCGGCCTGTCGATCGCCTTGGGAATGCTTGTTCTCGCGATCGGAATTCTGATCGGGCGTGCAATCTACCTCGACAGTGTCCCCACCGACATTCTCTCGCCCGACGCCGCCACAGCGGTCATCGACACTGTTCTGGTGCCGCTGCGGACGAGCCTGCGCGCGGTTGCGGTCCTCGGCGTGGTGGTGGGACTCGGCGCCTACCTCGTCGGTGGGTCGTCGTCGGCGATCGCGGTTCGTCGAGGCTACGGGCAGGCGTTGGACTTCGTCCGCCATTCTGCAAGCGGCCGTAGGCCGAATCAGGTCGAGCGATGGGCCAATCAGCTTCGTGTTCCGCTGCGCTGCACAATCATCGGCATCGCCGCACTGTTGCTGCTTTTCTGGCGCTACCCCACCGGATTGGTCGTGGGCTGGATCGTCGTGATTGCCTTGGTCGCACTCGTCGCACTGGAAGTGCTGGTTCGTCCTGCCCGCGCTGCCGCACAGGAAAACGAGAAAACTACGCCAGCGCCTTTGCCTTGATGGCCTGGAATTCCTGTTCGTTGATCGCGCCGGAGTCGAGAAACTCTCTGGCGTCGGCGATCTGCTGAGTCGGAGATTTGCCGGCGACGGTTCGGATGTAGTCACTTTGCGCGTGTATGTGCTGTTGGGCGGCCTCCATCGACCGCCTCGTCATTCCGTCATTCTTCACGACCACGTAGATCATCGCGGACAAGAATGGAATGACGAAGAGGAAAATCATCCATAAAGCTTTGGCCCAGCCCGAAGTCTCGTGATCACGGAACAAGTCGGTGATGATCGAGAACAGCACACTCAAGTAGGCCACAAACGCAAAGCAAACGAAGATGAACCAGAAGAATTCCCAGAAGCCTTCCATGTCAACGCTCCCTGTACTCGGTTTCCATATAAGGAGTCGGGAGACTGACGTTCCGCGCCTGAAATCCGCATGCGGCCAGAACTCCCTGGTCCAAGGTCATTTCAGTATGCGCCGACGACGTCCGTTCCGGCTACAGCGCGAGTGAGTTGAGGCTCGCCGACCGCTCATCCAGTATCGGAATCACGATTCTCCTGTTCAAGATCTCTTGTGTGGCCGCCTTTTCGACGAGGAGAGGTACGAAGTCACGGATCCGACAGCCGACAAAGCGCTCGTGAATTTTGCGCACTCTGGCTTCGATCTCCGCTGGCGAAACGGCGGGATAGCGGGAAATCAGGCGAGTGATCACCCGCTCGACGTGGAGCAACTCTTCGTCGCCAGTCATCCATTGATGGTCGTCCGTCCAGACGAGCACGTCAAGGCTCGAAACAGGTTCGAAAACAACACGATTCGGGTCTCGATCACGGGGAGAATAGGTTGACCGAATACGGGGCATACACATACGAGCGGACGATCCCCGCACGCTCACGATGCGCTCACGATGGCAGGGAGTCGAAGTGGGAAAGAACGCTCGGACTCGCCGCGACGACACGGCGTCGATTCTTCACGACGACGCGGCACCCGTCGCAGAAAAGCCGATGAAGAACAAGGCGTACCGCCGCGAACTCAAGCCATTGCACGGCGAACTCGTGGCTTTGCAGGAGTGGGTCAAATCGTCTGGCGCCAAGGTCTGCGTCGTGTTCGAGGGCCGCGATACCGCGGGGAAGGGCGGTGTCATCAAGGCCATCACCGAGCGCGTGAGTCCGCGAGCATTCCGGGTCGTTGCGCTGCCCGCCCCGACCGAACGCGAACACTCGCAGATGTACGTCCAGCGTTACGTTCCGCATCTTCCGGCGGCTGGTGAGATCGTCATCTTCGACCGAAGTTGGTACAACCGTGCCGGTGTCGAACGGGTGATGGGCTTTTGCACCGAAGAACAGGCACATCAGTTTCTCCAGCTCATTCCGACCGTCGAGCGCGCGATCGTGGAATCCGGCGTCATTCTGCTCAAGTACTGGCTCGAGGTCAGCGAAGAGCAGCAGCTTCTGCGTTTGCAAAGCCGAATCGACGACCCTCGAAAGATCTGGAAGCTGTCAGATCTGGATCTGAAGTCGTTCAGTCATTGGTACGACTACTCGCGTGCCCGCGACGAGATGTTTCGCTTCACCGACACCGGCTGGGCACCTTGGTATGTCGCGAACAACGACGACAAGAAACGCGGGCGACTCAACATCATCAGCCACATTCTGAGTCAGATCCCTTACGAACCGTTGCAATCGACTGACATCACGTTGCCGAAGCGGCAGAAGGCCCACGGCTACCAGGCGCCCAAACAACCGCTGCACTGGATTCCGACCCGGTATTGACGATCGCCAAGGAAAGGACGTGCGGTCATGAGCCCCACGCCGTGGCATGCGCAGAGCGGCGAGTCAGTCGTGTCCGCACTGCAGTCGGACCAGGAGCGCGGGCTGCAATCGGCTGAGGCCGACCAGCGCCGACGACGATACGGTTCGAACGAAATCACGTCGACACCACCTCCGTCGACGTGGTCGATCGCGCTGTTACAACTGAAAGATCCGATGAACTTGATGCTGGTCGCCGTTGCTGCGGTCAGCATCGCCATCGGTGAAGTACCGACAGCAATCGTGGTGGCCGTGCTCGTCGTGCTCAACATCGTCCTCGGAACTCGACAAGAGTTGAAGGCGCGGGCCAGCGTCGACGCGCTCGCCAAGATGCAGACACCTCGAGCGCGGGTCATTCGTGACGGGAACCTGATTGAGCTCGACGCTACCGAACTGGTGCCGGGTGACGTCGTCCAAGTCGAGGCGGGAGACATCATCGCCGCCGATGGACGGTTGCTCGCGTCGACCACCCTGGAGACGCAAGAAGCCGCACTGACCGGTGAAAGCGCACCGATCCCGAAGGACCCGAAAACGCTGAGCAATCAGAATATTCCTCTCGGAGACCGGAGCAATCTGGTGTTCCAGAACACCTCGGTCACTCGCGGCACGGCAACCATGGTGGTCACCGAGACCGGGATGCAGACGCAGATCGGCCAGATAGCGTCGATGTTGTCGGCGGTCGCCCCGGGAAAGTCGCCGCTGCAACGAGAATTGGACTCTCTCACAAAACTTCTGGGGATCATCGCGTGGACGGCGGTGATCGTCATCGTCGTCATCGGACTGATTCGCGGGCAGGATCTGACAACGCTTCTGCTGCTCGGTATCGCAATGGGGGTCTCTGCAATACCGACCGGCTTACCAACTTTCGTTCAGGCGATGCTGGCGTACGGTGCCCGTCAACTGGCAGACGCCAAGGCAGTCGTGAAGAACCTGACCGATGTCGAGACACTCGGCGCGACCAGTGCGATCAACTCGGACAAGACCGGCACGTTGACCATGAACCAGATGACCGTGCGATCGCTGTACGTCCACGGCCGGTGGTACACGGTCGACGGCGAAGGTTACGCCAAGACCGGAAGGATCACGCAGGTTGCCGGCGAGGCACCACCCGACTTCACGCTCCTCGCCTACGGGTTGTGCCTCGACAGCGATGCAACGGTTTCCGATTCCGGAGAGGTTGTCGGCGACCCGACCGAGGCCGCACTTGTGGTGCTCGCGGCGAAGATCGGTGCGGACGCCCCACTCACCAGACGGACTTATCCGCGAGTCGCAACGGTTCCGTTCGATTCCGCGTACAAGTTCATGGCGACGTACCACCATCTCGAAGTCGACGGCGAAAGTCAGTTCGTCGAACTGGTCAAAGGCGGGCCTGACGTCGTCCTCGCTCGGTGTGGTTCGGCCTTCCTCCCCGGCCGTCGACCGGTACCGATCGACGAAGTCCGTGACGAGCTGACGGCAGCAAATCAGTCCATGTCCGAGAAGGGTCTTCGGGTGCTGGCTTTCGCTGTCAGACGACTCGACGGACGGGAAGAAGCCGTCGTGGCGGACCCCATGTCCTTTGTCGAGGACCTGACGTTTGTCGGCATGGCAGGCATCATCGACCCGCTGCGGCCGGAGGCAGTCGATTCGGTGCGCACCGCGCACCGCGCCGGCATCGAGGTCCGCATGATCACCGGCGACCATGCCGTCACCGCCGCCGCAATCGGTGCCGAACTCGGGCTCGGCCCGGGTTCCGTGAGCGGAAGCGATGTGCAAGCAATGACCGACGACGAACTGTCGACCGCATTGCCGAACCTGCACGTGTTCGGCCGAGTCACCCCGCAGGACAAACTTCGATTGGTCGATGTCATGCAGCGCAGTGGCGCCGTCGTCGCGATGACCGGCGATGCCGTCAACGATGCCGCCGCGTTGAAGAAGGCAGACATCGGCGTCGCCATGGGCTCTGGCAGCGAAGTGACCAAACAGGCGGGCAAGATGGTGCTCACCGACGACAACTTCGGAACACTCATCACTGCGATCACTTTGGGCCGCAACATCTACGGGAAGATCGTCTCGTACATCCGCTATCAGATGTCGAAGCTCTTCTCGTTGGTCCTCCTCTTCCTCGCTGCCAGCATCTTCAACATCAACGAGGGTGTCGCGCTGACGCCGCTGATGGTGCTGTTCCAGCACTTCTTCATTACTCTGTTCCCCGTCGCCGTGATCATGCTCGACCCGCCGCCTCCGGATCTGATGAACAAGCCGCCACGTGATCCCAAGATGCCGATCGCACATCGAAGCGCGGTCGCGCAGTGGCTCGCGTACGGGGTCCTGCAATTTGCCGTGACCCTCGCGGCGATGCTTCTCGCACCGGGTGAAATGAGCACTACCGAAGCGAACGTCCCCATGACCACCGCATTCGTCGTCCTTTCTCTCGGTTCCATATTCGCGGGGTTGACCATGCGGCGCGATCCCGAGTCAGGTCTCGTTCCGCCGGTTCTCGGTGCTGTCAAGATCTTGACGATTCCCACGGTCGTCACCGTGTTTGCCGTTGAGGCGGGTGTCCTCCAGGACCTCCTCATGACCACCTCACTGACCGGCGCCCAATGGCTCGCCTGCCTCGGATGGTCGCTCGTCATCCCGGTTGTCGTCGAGTTGGAGAAGGCGATCCGACGCCGCCGCCTCGCGCAGCGACCTGTCCCGATGCCCGCGGCCGCTGCGGTTGCCCCCGAACGCGCGCGTGTACGCCGCTGAGGGAGGGACAATCACACGATGATGTGGGCGGAGAGTCTAGGTCGGCTACCGGGCATCGCGACTGCCCGCGGGTATCGCCGCGAATGGCTGCGAACAGACATCACTGCCGGACTTGTCTTGACGGCATTGCTGATCCCGGCAGGTATGGGCTACGCCGAAGCCGCCGGACTGCCCGCGTACGCCGGGCTGTACGCCACCATTGTGCCGCTGCTCGCGTACGCGCTGGTCGGACCGTCGAAAATTCTTGTGCTCGGACCTGATTCGTCGCTGGCACCGCTGATCGCCGCCGCGGTCATACCGCTGGCTGTGGTCGGCGATTCGGAGAACGCGCTTGCACTCGCCGGGGTTCTCGCCATTCTTGTCGGACTCATCCTCGTGATCGGCGGATTCCTTCGTCTGGGCTTCGTGACCGAACTCCTCTCGAAACCGATCCGCCTCGGTTACCTCAACGCCATCGCAGTCGTTGTCGTGGTAGGTCAGATTCCCAAGCTGCTCGGATTCTCGGTCGACGCCTCGGGCCTCCTCGGTGAAATCGGTGAAATCGGGAAGGCCCTGATCGGTGGCGATGTCGACCCACTCGCTGCGGCCATCGGTGTCGGCTCACTCGTTGTCATAGTCGCCTTCCGACTCTGGGTACCTGTTGTGCCCGGCGTGCTGGTGGCCGTTGTCGCGGCAATAGTCTTATCCGCCGTCGCCGGTCTCACCGATGACATCGGCATGGTGGGAGCATTGCCGGAAGGACTTCCCCTCCCCTCTGTCGGCGGAGTCACCTGGCAGGACGTCGGCCATCTGATCGGGCCGGCGGCCGGTATCGCATTGATTGCCTTTGCCGACACCGGCGTTCTCTCGCGCACCTTCGCCGCACGACACGGCGAGGACGTGAACGGCAGTACCGAAATGAAGGCAATCGGTGTCGCGAACGTGGCCGGCGGTCTCTTCGGCGGATTCCCCATCTCGGCGAGCGGGTCACGAACTCCGGTAGCCGAACAGAGCGGGGCGCATACGCAATTGGCCGGCGTCGTCGGGGCGCTCGCGGTACTGGTTTTTGTGCTCGTTGCTCCCGGACTCACGGCCTATCTGCCCGATGCGACACTGGCCGCTGTCGTCATCGTCGCCGCGTGTGCGCTGATCGACGTGCGCGGCATGGTTCGAATGTGGCGGATGAGCACTGTCGAATTCGGCCTCGCTGTCGCGGCATTCCTGGGGGTCGCGCTGGTCGGCGTGCTTCAAGGCATCCTGGTTGCGATCGGACTGTCCTTCGCGGCAGTCATCGCGCAGGTGTGGCAACCGCACAGAACCGAACTCGTCGAAACCGGTGAGCTGGCCGGCTTCCACGACGTCGAACGCCATCCAGATGGGCATCGCATCCCCGGGTTGGTGTTGGTGAGGTTCGACGCTCCACTCTTCTTCGCGAACGGCGAGATCTTCGACGAGTACGTTCGCTCCGTCGTCGCCAAGGCGCCGGACCCGGTCGAGTGGGTGGTGATTGCCGCCGAACCGATCACCGGACTCGATACCACGGCTGTCGACGAACTCGTCGATCTGGATACATTCCTCGAAGGCAAAGGAATTCGATTGGCGTTCGCGGAGATGAAAGGTCCGATCAAGGATCGACTCATCCGATTCGGCGTCGGGGATCGGTTCGATTCGACGCATTTTTTCCCGACACTCGAGGCTGCCGTGAGCGCATTCTGCGCCAGGAACAGCGACTGACTGCACGACGAAGTTGGGAGCATCGGTCGTTTTGGGTACCGTTCGGTATGGGATTCACGACGGACAATGTTCCGGCACGCCGTATCGCTCAGGTCGCCGGTGTGGGCGGCATTGCCGTCGGCGTTGTCGCGCTGATCGCGTTGTACTCCTCCAAACCGATCAACCCGTTGATCGCCGCGGCCTCTTTCGTCCCGATTCTGCTTGCAGTCACGCTCGTCGCATCTTTGATCTGCCTGGCCTTTCGGCGCTGGATCCTCCTGGCGATCTCGGTTGCGCTCATAGCGATCGGCGCTTCGGTGATCAGCCCGTTGTACGTCGCGAACGGTTCCGAAATCGACGGGCCGTCCCTGCGGGTGATGCAGGCGAATCTTCTGTTCGGACAAGCAGACCCTGCCAGTTTGACCGCGACGGTGCGCGAGAAGGCAGTCGACGTCCTGACAGTTCAGGAACTGACCGAATCACTCGAAGGATCCCTGCGAGATCAGGGCCTCGAACAACTATTGCCGTACCGCTTCTTGATGCCGGACAACGCCGGCGGCGGTGGAGCAGGGATTTACAGCCGCTTCCCGCTGACGGATACGCGAGAGCTGAACGGCTTCGGACCCACGAATCTGGTTGCAACAGTGGGTTTCTCCACCCCGTTCACGCTTCTGGCGGTGCACCCCGGACCGGCGTACGTGACCCCGCCCGACGTGTGGACTGCCGAGCTGAGCACTCTCCGGAACGCGCTCGACGCCGCTGCCGCCGAGGACACCGTCATCGTCAGTGGTGACTTCAATACGACTTTCATGCACAAACAATTCCGAGACCTCCTCGACGTCGGCTACTCCGACGCCGCAGACCAATTGGGCGTCGGCATCGTTCCCACCTACCCCGCTGACAAGCGGTTCCCTGCGATAGTCGGCATCGACCACGTAGTTCTGCGCGGCGCACAGGCGAAGTCGCTCGAGCGAATCCAGATCGAAGGTTCCGATCACCACGGCTTGATCGTCGACGTGACCATCCCCGAGTAGGCAGGGAGCATCCCGCCACGCACGAACACGGTGCAACTCACCCGTGCCTTGGCATGCTCCGACCCGACACATCTATCGTCCGATGGAGGTGATGCGGCGTGCGCAGGACTATCGATCGGTCTACCACGGATACGCCCGGGAACTGTTCGGCGAGATAACCTTCCAAACGCTGCACGTCGTCGATCGAGCGAAGCCACACTGCCAGTGCGATGTCGTAGCTGCCGATAGTCGAAGCAACAAGCCTCGCTTCTCGCAGGTGCGCAAGGCGCTGGGCAATTGCCTCCTTTCGCGCGTCGAGACGTAAGAAGTACCAGGCATAGACCGGCCAGCCGGAGTATGGCCGCGCAATCTCCGTGCGGACGACCAGTCGCCCAGTCGACAGCTCATGCGACAAGAGCGCCCCGGCGCGAGCCGCTGTCACTCCGAGCACTGCGGCGAGGGCAGAGATAGTAATTCGTGGTTCACGAGAAAGGATCTCGAACAGCTGCGACTGTTCTTCTTCGCTGGCGCGAACACCGCGAATCTTCGACGGCGGGGTCGACTCGAGCGCGGCAACTTCGTCCGCGTCGAGAGCACGTAAACGCCAGTTTCGGGCGTCGGAGTTCGCCGAGGACACGATCTGTGTTCGCATCGCGGTGATCATCGGCAGCGATTGTGTTCGCTCCAAGACGTACCGGGACAATTGGTCGAGGTCAGTACACGTGAGGGTGACGAACAGATCCCGATTGCCAGTTGTGAGATCGACTGTGAGTACTTCGGGATCGTGTGCGATCTGTTCGGCAACGCGCAGGGTCTGCGCCGGAGCGCATTCGATCTCGAGAAGTGCGGTCGCCGACACGATGGAGGCCCCACGGTAGGCAGCGATCCAGGCAATCCCTTGCGAGTGAAGGCGCTCCCAACGCCTGGTCAGCGTGACCGGATCGGAACCAATGGCGCGCGAAAGCTCGGACCACGACGCTCGCGGCCGGATCTGCAATGCGTTCAACAGTCGAAGATCTTCGTCCTTGAGCATCTGATCCTGCACCGGGGACCTCACTTTCAGAAAAATCCTGCACCGAAACAGGATCGAAACGCGTTGATCCTAACTTCATGACATCAATATTCCACCAGATCCTGAACCTCGAGAACGCTCACGTCTTGCGTTCGTTCGCCCCTCGAGAAAGACACCGACATGACCGAAGCATTTCCCGTCTCGCATGACGATTCTCCGGTTCGCGCCCCAGCCACGACGCAGAAGGTCATTTTCGGCATGAGATCGCCACGGCTGTGGATCGTGGTGATTCTGCTCCTCGCTCTTGCGGCAGGCGCCCAACTGATAGGCCCCGCAGTGATTCCCGTCGGCGCTGCCGCTATCACCATCTTGCCCATGGTGTGGGGACTGATCGCCGGCGGTGTGGTCTCGAGCCAGAAGTGGAAACCCCTCGGCCTCGACCTTCAGGCCGCAGCGTCGGCAATCATGGGTCTTGCGGTTCTCTTGCTCTGCGCAAGACTGTCTTTCACCATCGGCCCGAACATCCAACTGTTGTTCGACGCCGGCCCCGCACTCCTGCTACAGGAATTGGGGCACTTGTTCGGCACGATCGCGCTCGCACTCCCACTGGCGGTACTCCTTCGAATGGGACCGGCCACCGTCGGAGCAACGTTCTCCATCGACCGTGAGGGCTCCTTCGCGATGGTCAGCGAACGATACGGTCCCGATTCCGACCAGTATCGTGGGGTCCTGTCGATGTACGTTTTCGGCACGCTCTTCGGTGCCGTGCTGATCAGCCTGATTGCATCGCTGGCTACCTCTTTCAACATCTTCGACCCCCTCGCGTTGGCGATGGGCGCTGGAGTCGGATCCGGCTCGATGATGGCCGCCGCTGCCGCGAGCGTCGTCTCGGCGCACCCCGAGATGGCCGACCAGGTACTCGCCGTGGCGGCCACATCCAACATCATCACCGGTCTCCTGGGCGTGTATGTCGGCATGTATGTCGCGCTCCCCCTTGCTGATCGAATCTACGGCGCACTCACCAAGCGCTCGACGGTGACCACCGAACAGAAAGCCCAGACGGCTCCCCGAGCAGTTGCGCCGAACGTCACCGTGCCGTTGGCAACTGTCATTCCGATTCTGTTCGTCGGAGGAGTCATCGTCTCCTCGATCGCGGCGGGTGGGATGTCTCGCTCGATCATCGTCGGATACCTGATCCTCACAGGCTTGTTGCTCCTGGGCGTCGGCGTCGCCCGCCTGACACGCGGAAAGATCGCGGCGATGATCGCAATCATCACCATCGGCGCGTTGGCGACCACGCCATGGTCCCCCATCGGTGATTTCGTCTCGAGCACCGTCGGTACTGTCGACTTTCTCTCGATCTGCACCCTCACCTTGACTGTCGCAGGTCTCAGCCTCGGCAAGGACCTCCCTTTGCTCAAGACGATCGGCTGGAAGATCGTCCCCGTCGGAATCGTCGCGATCCTCGCCTCGTACCTACTTTCTGTGGTCGTCGCGGAGTTCGCGCTCGGCCTCTGGCACTAGAACTGCAACCACAGACACCGCGATCCAAAGATACTGGGAACCAAAGACGTTGAAAGGAAGCAATATCCATGTCCATCGCTGACACCCTCACCCCCACAGACTCGGTTTCGAGCACGATCGAGAAGTGGGCATCACGCCTCATCGACGTCAGCCACACCATCCATGCTCACCCGGAGTTGGCATTCGAAGAGCATCGTGCATCGGCCCTCTTGGCCGACGCCGCGCAGGAAGCCGGCTTCACGGTTACTCGCGCCGCCTACGGCCTCGAGACGGCATTCGAAGCGGTTCGGGGCTCCGGCCCTTTCCGCGTCGTCGTCTGCGCCGAGTACGACGCCCTCCCCGACATCGGTCATGCATGTGGACACAATGTCATCGCCGCCGCCGGACTGGGCGCAGCCATCGCGCTCGGTGAGGTCGCGGAGGACTACGGGCTGACTGTTGTCCTCCTCGGTACGCCGGCCGAAGAACACGGCGGTGGGAAAGTCTTGCTCCTCGAACGCGGCGCGTGGGAGGGCGCGGCAATGTCGATCATGGTCCACGGCGCTGCAGGTGAGGACGTCAGTTGCACTGTCACCGGAACGCAAGCAGTTGATCGTTTCGACGTGACCTACTCCGGACGGGCCGCACACGCGGCCGCCGCACCACACAAGGGCATCAACGCAGGTGACGCCGCCACGATCGCACTGGTTGCCATCGGACTCCTACGTCAACAGCTCCCTTCCGACGTCAGACTCAACGCCTACGTCGAACACGGCGGAGAAGCTACCAACATCATCCCGGCCTCGACTCTGGTCCGAGCGGAAGTTCGGGCCGCAGATCTCGAGGTGCTGTTGGACGCCAAACGTCGAATGCTCGCCTGCTTCGAGGGCGGCGCGGTGGCCAGCGACTGCGCCTGGTCAACCGAACGCGCCGAACCTCGCTACGAGGAACTGGTTCAACATCCGGTGTTGGCAACTATCTGGGACGAGGAGATCGCGAACCTGGGCCGCATCGCGGCCGCCCGAACTCCCCTGACCGGTGGTTCGACCGACATGGGCAACGTTTCGAAGGCGGTTCCCTCGATCCACCCGATGATCGCGTTGCGCGGTGTCACCGGAGTTCCTCACACGATCGAATTTGCCGCTGATGCCCGCTCCTCAGCGGGTGACGAAGCTGTTCTACACGGAGCAATTGCAATGGCGCGCACGGTGATCCGAGCCGCTACCGGAGACTCTCGCTCCGATCTACTGACGATTGCGGCCCAGCGCGAGTCAGGAGCGACCACCGTCACGAGTGCCGAATGAGCACCAATGGCGTCTACGTTTCCGCTCTCGAATTCTTCTCCATCGGCATCGGACCGTCCAGTTCACACACAGTCGGTCCGATGCGAGCCGCCCACGCTTTTGTCGGCGAACTCGAATCTGCCCGATTGACCGATCCTGTCGACCGAATTCGCTGCAATCTGCACGGCTCTCTCGCGGCCACGGGTATTGGCCACTGCACTCCCGACGCCGTGATCGCGGGACTTCGTGGGTTGGATCCTGAAACGTGCGAGCCCGCCGACGTGCACGGCCCATTTGCCGAACTGTCGGACGGTGGATCGGTGATGCTCGCCGGTGGCTCACTCGGACACGTCGTTTTCACTCGTGACGACATGGTGTTCGAACCGCTCGTTCGCCGGCACGGGCACCCGAACTCGATGACCCTGACGGCGTTCGAAGGTCACGAAATCGTCTACACGAGTACATATCTGTCGATCGGTGGCGGGTTCGTAGTGCGCACGGGAGCGCAGACACCAGAACCCACGCACCCGATCGACTCCCACTACCGCACCGCGAAAGAGCTACTGGCGGAATGTGGCTCCGGAACTATCGCCGACCTGGCGTTGGCAGACGAAATCGCGATGCACGGCCAGAACCGAGCGCTCGCCGGGATCGACGCAATCTGGTCCGCGATGCGCGCCTGCATCGAGCGCGGCATGCATACCGTCGGTGTGCTGCCCGGAAAACTCGGGGTTCGCCGACGAGCACAATCAGCGAAGAGCCAACTGGAACAACGCAACTGCGCACCCTCCTCACGCGAGTGGCTGACCGTCTACGCCATGGCGGTCAACGAAGAAAATGCAGCAGGTGGCCGCGTTGTCACGGCCCCGACCAACGGTGCGGCAGGCATCGTGCCTGCGGTGCTCTACCACCACATACGCGCGACCGGCGCCGGCGTTCACGACGTTCGGACATTTCTCCTCACCGCGGCCGCAATCGGATCGATTATCAAGGCGAATGCCTCGATCTCCGGGGCGGAGGCCGGGTGTCAGGGTGAGGTCGGAGCCGCCTGTGCGATGGCGGCGGCCGGTCTGTGCGCCGTCATGGGCGGATCGCCACGACAAATCGAGAATGCCGCTGAGATTGCCATGGAACACCATCTGGGCCTGACCTGCGATCCGGTCGGTGGTCTGGTCCAGATCCCGTGCATCGAACGAAATGCCGTCGCTGCCTCGACTGCGGTCACCGCGGCTCAACTCGCGTACCTGGGCGACGGAACGCATGTGGTGAGCCTCGATACCGTCATCGAAACCATGCGACAAACCGGAAACGACATGTCCGTGCGCTACAAGGAAACCAGCGAGGGCGGCCTCGCCGTCAACGTGGTCGAGTGCTAGCAGAGTCACGCGTGATCGAAGACTTCCCGTCGCTGCATCCGACCGAGGGCGGAGGCCATCGCGAAAAACATCATCCCCACGTCCGATGAACTCCGGTGCACCGATTCCTACACTCGAGGACATGACTTTGTGGACGGTGACCGGATGATCGCTCATCACGCTGGAGGAACCCCCCTGCACAATTCTCCACTGCACAACACTGCGGGGCCGTCGCGCTCAGCGCAGTCCTCCGGTCGCAAGATCGCCGCGCTGATCGCGTTGGTCGCCGTTGTCTCCGCTGCCTTCGTTTTCGGCCCGGGCATGCTGACCAGTAGGCCGGGCGATGGGTATGCAAACCAGGGGGAACTCGTCGAGACGGTCCGTGCCGCGTTCGTCGAGTACTGGAGTTCCGGCGTCCAAGCCTTCTCTCCCAGCTTGGAGTCCGCTGTCGATTACTGGATGCGGTACCACGTGGCCAAGGCAGTGATCGCGGTAATCCTGCTGACGGTTCTGCTCGCACTCGGCCGCATGCTCAAGGCGTCGTTCGTGAACGCCGGCCCTCTGACGGCTGGAAAGAAACTCGCATTCGTCTCGGCGGGAGGGCTGGTCACGCTCCTCGCGATGTTTTCTTCGGTGCTCGTGATGGCCAATGTCCAAGGTGTCGTTGCACCCTTCTCTTCGTTGATCTCGATGTTGCCCGTGGCCCAGGCGGATGGGGCACTTGGCGAAACTGTCGGGCAGGTCCGCCAACAGCTCGCTCAGTCGACGGGCACCGGAAACCAGCAAAGCCCTGTCCTCGAACTGATGATCAGCGACTTCGCGCGGTATCACGTGGCCATGGCGGTGATCGCGCTGATCGCGGCAGTACTTTCACTGACCGTGGCTGTAGTCGTGTGGGTGCGCTTCGCCAGAACGGCGCGATCCGACAGACGAGCGAGGCTCGGGTTGGGGTCGATCGGTCTTCTCATTGCACTGTTCACGCTGGGATTGATCGTTGTCGGCGTAGCAAATACGGGCACCGCGGCCGACCCGGCACCGGCCCTGGCGGCCTTCTTCGACGGCGGACTCTGACCCAAGTCAAGGGTTCAGGGAGGGGTTCAGGCAGGGGTTCCGTAGTCCCCCGGTACCGGTTGAGGAGGTACCTAGGGACTGCGGCAGCCGTACCGGGGGTCGATGTGCACGCCTCGTCGGACAGGCAGAGTTCGACTCATGAAAATCGGAGCAAGACGCATCCTGCTTGTCAGCCTGTGCAGCGCCATGGTTGCCGGAGCTGTAATCAGCTGCAGCACTGACAAATCCACAGACAATCCGACAGCCACATCCGACAAGGTCATGGACTCTGCCGTCACCGACCAGCTCGATGCGATCATCGACGCAGCGGTGAATTCGACCGGGATTCCCGGTGCGATGGTGGGCATTTGGGGACCCGACGGCAACTATGTCAAGGTTGCAGGAGTCTCGGATACGGCAACCAAAGCACCGATGGAAACCGACTTCTACCACCGGATCGGCAGCGTCACCAAGACATTTACTGTGACTGCCCTGCTGCAGTTGGTCGACGAGGGCAAGATCGGTCTCGATGATCCGATCTCCAAGTACGTCGATGGCGTCACGGAAGGTGATGCGATCAGCTTGCGACAGCTGGCGGGGATGCGCAGCGGCCTTGTGGACTACACGACGTCCGAACAGTTTGTCATGGAATATCTTTCGGATCCTCGCCGAGCTTTCACACCTGAAGAGCTCGTGGGGTACGTCAAGGATCTCCCACTTCAGGTTCGACCGGGGACCACCGTCGACTACTCGAACACCAACACTATTCTGCTGGGAATGGTGATCGAAAAGGTCTCCGGCTCAACACTGTCGGACGTCATCGACACCAAGATCACCACACCACTCGGGATGGAGCACACCAGCTTTCCCACCACCAACGCGTTCCCGAACCCCCACGCACAGGGATACACCAACCAAACACTCGACGAATCCGTGACCGCAGCAACGGACTGGAACCCGTCGTGGGGAGGCGCCGCGGGCGCAATGATCTCGTCGTTGGACGACATGCGCATCTGGGTTCCGGCCTTGGCCAAGGGCGATCTCCTCACCGACGACACTCAGAAGCAGCGCCTGCAAACCGTGAACTTGAGCGAAGGGGACGACACTTCCGGGTACGGACTCGGATTGTTCAACAGCGGCGGCTGGATCGGTCACAACGGAAGCCTGCCCGGCTATAAGACAGTCTCGGTCTACTTGCCCGAGAAGGACACCACCCTGGTCGTCTTCATCAACACCGATATCGACGGCGAGACTGACCTGACCAGCGCTCTGATGGTGCCCATCACCAAGCTGATCAGCCCGGACCACGTTTACGGCTGATCACTCTGCCCCCACCCACAATCGAATAAAGGTGACATATCGGGTTCGATCTGCCGATAGGCTCGACCATCGACAGATCGAATCCGAAAGAGGCGCTCATGGGATCGTTGAACGACTGGCTACTCAACAGTGACAACCCGCTTGTGGGGATTGTCGGCGGCATCCTGCTGACGATCGCGATGCTTTCCGGTGGAACGGGCATATAGCCCACCGCGTGATCCAACGAACATGTTCGTTACGAACATGTTCGTATATGGTGGTGCCATGCCCACTCACCCAGCAAGTCCATCGAACCGACGCAATCGCCCGGCCAAACCCGCACTGACACGCGAGGGCATCGTCAGTACGGCGGTGGATATCTTGCGCTCGGAGGGGCTGCAGAAGTTGACAATGCGTCGACTCGCCCTGGAACTCGACACCGGACCCGCGTCGCTGTACGTGTACGTGCGAAACACAGCCGAATTGCACGCCGCGGTTCTGGATGAGCTGCTCGGAGTCGTCGACCTCGCCGAAAATACTTCCGGCACTTGGCAAGCGCGCCTCGAACGGGTGTTGACGTCCTACACGGCCGTATTGTTCGATCATCCCGGCCTTGCCCAGTCGGCTCTTGTTTCGCGGCCAAGCGGAGTTCACTACGTTCGCCTGCTCGAACGCCTGTTGGCATTGCTCGACGAGGGCACGGTTCCCTCGGCTCAAGCCGCCTGGGGCGTGGACCTTCTGCTTCAGTACGCGACGTCCACCGCTGCCGAACACTCGGCGCCGAACAACGTCTCGGACAGGGACGCCCGGTGGAACGCCTTGACCGACGCAATCGAGCACGCAGATCCGCAGACGCACCCCCTCGTCGCGAGCCATTCCACAGCCCTACTGGCCGGTGAACCCACCGCACGCCTCTCCTGGGGATTCCGAACGCTCATCACGGGCATCGAGAACACCCCAATCACTACTTAGGAACCCACCATGAACCACTATCCCATCGCAATCATCGGCGCCGGCCTCGGTGGGCTCACGCTCGCCCGAGTCCTCCATCAGCACGGAATCAATTCGGCGGTATTCGATCTCGAATCCGGCCCGACAGCCAGAACTCAAGGCGGGATGCTCGACATCCACGAGGACTCAGGCCAGATCGCACTTCGTGCCGCCGGTCTGTACGACGAGTTCCGCGCACTCGTTCATCAAGGCGGTGAACAGATGCGCGTTCTCGATCGAAATGCCGTCGTGCACCTGAGCGAGGAGGACAAGGGAGACGGCGACCGCCCCGAAGTCGACCGCGGGCAACTGCGCGACCTACTACTCGGATCGCTGCCGAAAGACACCGTCCATTGGGGAGCCAAAGTGCGCGGCGCGCATGCACTGCCGGACGGTCGACACGAAGTTCATCTCGCGGACGGCTCCCACTTCACCACCGATCTTCTGGTCGGCGCCGATGGTGCGTGGTCGAAAATCCGTCCACTGGTTTCACACGCCACTCCTGCCTACACCGGAATATCCTTCGTGGAGTTCGACCTTCACGACGCCGACAACCAGCACGCGGAATCCGCCGAAACAGTCGGCGGCGGAATGATGTTCGCGCTCAGTGCCGACAAGGGCTTCCTTGCCCATCGTGAGACGGACAACAGTCTGCACATCTACGCTGCCCTCCGAGTTCCCGAGAGTTGGACTTCGAGCGTCGATTTCTCCGACGACCACACTGCGAAGAAGATTCTGCTGGAACACTTCTCGGACTGGGACGAGTCATTCCGGTCGATGATCGTCGAAGCGGACAGCTCGTTGACCCCTCGTCCCATCCATGCCCTTCCCATCGGACACAGCTGGAGTCGCACTCCCGGCGTCACACTGCTCGGGGACGCGGCCCACGTCATGTCGCCGTTTGCCGGAGAGGGCGCGAACCTGGCAATGCTCGACGGCGCCGAACTCGGTCAAGCGATCGCGTCGCACAGCGGCACGGAGGAAGGACTCGCCGCATACGAAGAGCGACTCTTCCCGCGCAGTGCCGCATCGGCACAACAGTCGGCTGATGGTCTGGACATGTGCTTCGGCGAGAACGCACCCCAAGGGCTCTTGGACATGTTCAACACACACGGGTAATCCAATCCCACCCCTCCACCGCGATCACTCGCGCAGAGTCGTCAAGAAGGCAATACGGTCGCCGCGGTAGAGCGAGCGCACCCGCTCGATCGGCACGCCCTCCGGGTCGACGGACGTCCGGTGCAATAGAAGCATCGGCATCGAGGTGGTGGACTCGACGAGCGTCGCCTCACGCGGTGAGGCAAGTACCGTCTCGATCCGTTCGGTAGCGGAGGCGAAGACCACGCCGATGGAGCGGATGGCAGCGTACAGCGATGTCGTCGCATCGAAGGCGTCGATCATCTCACCGAACCTGCTGTCCGGCAAGAACGTTGATTCGAGTCCGATCTTCTCGCCGTCGGCGAAGAGGACACGCTCGAGATGAACGACGGTGTCGCCCACCTCGATACCCAACTCAGTGGCGAGACCGTCGTCGGCCGACATTCGTTCGAAGGTCACGACTTCACGACTGGGCACTCGCCCAGCGCTCAGCGCGCCCTCGGTGTAGGAACGAAGCGAAAGGGGCTGCACCAATTTCGGACTCGCAACGACGGTTCCCCGCCCACGCCGCTCGATCCGTCCTTCGACGAGCAGATCGCGAAGCGCTTGGCGGACCGTCTCACGAGCGACCGTGAACCGCGATGCCAGTTCCCGCTCCGACGGGACGGCATCACCTTCCGCGAGCCCACTGAGAATGGTCTCGATCTCGGTGCGGACGCGGTAGTACTTCAGCTCCGGCTCGATCACGACGCTCGAGGTCCCCGGCCCGGTGGACGTCTGCTGATTCATGGCGCAAGCGTACAAGAATTCGGTCTATACCAATTGTTAACCTGGAGTTCGTCTCGATTCCCCCTATTGGTCTAGACCAAACGTCACTATCTCTACATGCGAATTTTGATTGTGGGCGGAGGAATCCTCGGAACGGCGCACGCCGACGAGGCAATCCGCCGGGGACATGAGGTTGTTCATCTCGAACGCGAGCCGGAAGCCCGCGGTGCCACGGTACGGAACTTCGGGCTCGTCTGGGTATCCGGGCGAGCTCCCAACGAACTCGAGACCGCGCTGCGCTCGCGCGAGTTGTGGGCAGACCTTGCCGCCCGTGTCCCCGGCGTCGGATACCGACCGGCGGGTTCGATCACCCTCATGCGCACCGAGGAGGAAGCCGCGGTCGCGCAGGAAGCGTTCTCTCGGCCGGACGCTGACAACAGAGGGTTCGCGCTCCTGGATCCCGACGCCGTTCGTGCCGTCAACCCAGCACTCCGAGGGAAGTTCCTGGGCGGACTGCACTGCACCCTCGACGCCGCAGTCGAATCACGGCAAGCGCTCCCCGCCATCCGGTCGCATCTCGATGCCAGCGGCCGTTACACCTTCCACGCCGGAACAGAAGCTCGTGAGATCACGACGAACAGCACCGGCGTACACATCCGCGACGACCACGGCCGCAACTTCGACGCCGATCTCGTGATCGTCTGCCCCGGAGCAACACTCGGCGGATTGGCTCGCGATCTCGCCGGAGATCTCCCCCTGCGCCGTGTGCGCCTACAGATGATGCAGACAGCCCCACTCGGCGAAAAGCTCACCACCGCAATCGCAGACGGCGACAGCTTCCGCTACTATCCCGGTTTCGCCGGATCTGCCCTCGATCACCTTCGCACCGTGCAGCCGCAGGAACCGACTGCCGAGGCGCACCGCATGCAGCTCCTGTGCGTGCAGCGCTTGCACGGCGGGCTGACCATCGGCGACACCCACGAGTACGAGGAGCCGTTCGACTTCGACGTCGACGAGGCGCCCTATCGCCATCTGTCCACAGTGGTGGAAACACTTCTGGGACGCGATCTTCCGCCCATCGTCAAGCGATGGGCGGGCGTCTACAGCCAGTGCCTCGACCCCTCACAACTGGTTCACCGCGCACAGGCCGCCGACAACGTCTGGGTGGTTGCCGGCCCCGGTGGCCGCGGTATGACGCTCGGCCCGGCACTGGCAGAACAAACCGCCGACCAGCTCGGTCTCTGAATCCTTCTGACAAGAAAGACTTCTCATGTCTCCCATCACCCTTGCCGTTCTCGACATGGCCGGCACCACCGTCGCCGACGACGGACTGGTTCTTCGCGCCTTCACTGCCGCCGCTGAAGCCGGCGGACTGCCCGACGAAGGCCCGGAAGCCGATGGCGCTCGCCAGTACGTCCTCGACACGATGGGCCAGTCGAAGATCGTCGTGTTCCGCGCGATCTTCGGTGACGAAGACCGCGCCCAGGCCGCGAACGCCGCCTTCGAAACCACGTACGACTCCCTCATCGACCAGGGGCTCGCCGAGCCGATCCCCGGCGCGGAGAAGGCGATAACCACACTCCGCGAGGCCGGCATCAAAGTTGCCTTGACCACCGGGTTCAGCCGATCGACGCAGGATAAACTCCTCGTCGCGCTCGGCTGGGAAACCCTTGCCGATCTCACCCTCTCCCCCGCCGAAGCAGGTCGCGGTCGCCCGTTCCCTGACTTGATTCTGACTGCGCTGCTCAAACTCTCGATCGACGACGTCCACCAGATCGCCGTACTCGGCGACACGTCCAACGACGTGCTCAGCGGCATTCGCTCCGGCGCAACCATCGTCGCCGGAACTCTGACCGGCGCTCACGACGAGCAACAACTGCGCGACGCCGGTGCCACCCACATCGTCCCGTCCGTGACGGAGTTCGCCGAACTCCTCACCCACCCCTGATCTCACCTCCGAAGAAGGAATCGTCATGCGTCTACGCCCGAGCATCGCTGCGGCCGCTCTCGCCGTGTCCGTCCTTTCGTTCACCACAGCCTGCGGTGGAACCGGCACTGCCGCCGGATCAGATACCGAAACCGTCACCGTCTACAGCGCCGACGGCCTGTCCGGTTGGTACAAGGGCAGATTCGACGCCTTCACCGCGCAGACCGGCATCGCTGTCAACCTGGTGGAAGCCGGTTCCGGCGAGGTCGTCTCCCGCGTCGACAAGGAGCAGTCCAACCCACAGGCCGACGTCATCATCACCCTGCCGCCGTTCATTCAGAAGGCCGACGCGCAAGGTCTGCTCGAACCCAGCGGAATCGACACCTCCGCCGTTCCGGCCGGCGAGAAGGACGACGCAGGCAAGTACGTACCCGTCGTCGAGAACTACCTCTCGTTCATTGCCAATCCGACTGCATCACCCGCCCCACAATCTTGGGACGACCTACTCACAGATCAGTTCAAGGGCAAGTTGCAGTACTCCACGCCCGGCCAGGCCGGCGACGGCACCGCGGTGCTCTTGCTGCTCCAGCACCTGATGGGTAAGGAAGGAGCACTCGACTACCTCGGAAAGCTCCAGGCAAACAACGTCGGCCCCTCGTCCTCGACCGGAAAGCTCCAGCCCAAGGTCAGCAACGGAGAGCTGCTGGTCGCCAACGGTGACGTCCAGATGAACCTCGCTTCGATCGCGGACGACGGATCGAAGTTCGACATCTTCTTCCCCGCCGGAGCCGACGGCACTCGCACCACCATCGCACTGCCCTACGTGATGGGGCTCGCGAAGAGCGCACCGAGCAGCGAACAAGCGAAGAAGCTCATGGAATTCCTGCTCTCCGAAGAATCCCAGAAGACCGTCGCCACCGACGCGCTCGGCGTGTCGGTCCGCGAGGACGTCCGGAGCGCTACCGGTGAATCCACCGACAAGAACACGCCTTCCGGAGTTCTGCAGGGCGTCAACGTGTGGACCCCGAACTGGAACGACGTCCTCAGCTCGCTCGACGCCGACATCGCCGCCTACCAGAAAGCCACCGGGAGCTGATCATGGCAAGAACCAGACTGGGGCGGACGCTCCCCGAGACCGTCGGTGTCCACGGAGCGATCGAACATTCGGCTCCGGCCATCACCTTCGATCGCGTCAACGTCGCCTACGGCCGCGGAAAGACCGCAACCCACGCCCTCGTCGATTTCAATCTACGAGTCGCGCCGGGTGAAACTGTGGCACTGCTGGGGCCCAGTGGATCCGGCAAGTCGACCGCTCTGAAGGCCCTCGCGGGATTTGTCCGCCCCACGTCCGGTTCGGTCAAGCTCGGCACCCGAGACATCACCAATCTCCCTCCCGCACAACGAGGAATCGGCGTCGTCGTTCAGTCGTACGCGCTCTTCCCACACATGAGGGTCTCCGAGAACGTGGCCTTCGGACTCCGAGCCCACCGTGTGCCGCGGTCGGAGATCGGCCCACGCGTGGCCGAAGCCCTCGACATGGTCGGGATGTCGGCGTACGGAAAGCGTCTGCCGCGTGAGCTTTCCGGCGGTCAACAGCAGCGGATTGCCATCGCTCGCGCGTTGGCTATTCGTCCCGGAGTACTCCTCCTCGACGAACCGCTGGCCGCCCTGGATGCTCAACTTCGCGAGAGCATGCTCGGCGAACTGGCGAGACTGCGCGCCGCACTGCCTGACACAGCCATGCTCTACGTGACACACGATCAGAGTGAAGCCCTGGCGCTCGCGGACCGAATCGCAGTGATGCGCAATGCCAGACTCGCGGACATCAACACCGCGGAGGCCTTGTGGAAGCGTCCGCCGTCCAGCTTCACGGCGGCCTTTCTCGGCGGCGCCAACCTGTTGCCCTGCACGGTCACTCGCGTCATCGGTACCTCCGCGTTGGTCTCGATCGGTGACGCTCCGTTCACTGCTCACGCCCCTCAACCCGAGATCGGGCGCATCGAGTGGGAGTCCGACATGGATGCCTACCTGTGTGTTCGTCCGCACGCGGTAGTGGTGACCGGCGTCGGCGCACGAGGATCATTCCCGGCACGCATCGTCTCGAGCGTCTGGCGTGGTTCAACGACGCGTCTGACACTGGCTGTCCGTGGCCTCGACGACGTCCGCGTCGACGCGGATGTTGCAGGCCACGACGAACGACCGGTCGACACCGAGGTCGGCGTCATCTTGCCCACGGACGGCAGCGTTCTGGTTCCGGCGGATCGCCGGCCATGACCACAACCTTGGAACGCCCCGAAACCGCTATGCCCCAACACAAAGACCCGATTCCGTGGCGCCGGATCGGGTGGGCGCTACCGCCACTGCTTCTGGTGCTCGTGTTCGCGGTGTATCCCACCGCGCGGGTCCTCCCGGAATCGCTGAGCACCGCAGACGGCATCGGTCTGTCCACGTGGTCTTCGGTGCTCGGATCGGAACTGTTCCGAACCGCGCTCTGGCGGACCATCCACATCGCCGTGGCGTCGACCCTGGGTTGCCTGGTCCTCGGCACTTTCCTCGCCTTGGTGCTGGCCTTCGTTCCGTTCGCCGGATCAAAGGTGGTGGGGCGATTGATCGACACGGTGCTCGCGCTGCCGTCTTTCCTGATCACGTTGGCGTTCACGTTCCTGTACGGCACGGCCGGCGCCGTCAACGCCTTGATCGTCCGCGTCACCGGCGACGCGAATGGGCCCCTGAATTTCCTCAACACTCCCTTCGGTGTGATCGCGGCCGAAATCACCTTCTTCACGCCCTTTGTCGTGCGTCCGCTTCTTGCGGCATTCACCCAGATTCCGCGTGAACAACTCGACGTCGCAGCCAGCCTCGGAGCGTCACCCGTACGAGTTCTGCGACAGGTGGTGATGCCGGAAGCGTGGCCCGCACTCCTGGCCGGTGGATCGCTCGTACTTCTGTTGACACTCAACGAATTCGGCATCGTGCTCTTCACCGGAGCCAAAGACGTCGTAACTCTGCCGGTCCTCATCTACACCCGTGGCATCGTCACCTTCGACTTGCCAGGCGCGGCAGTGATCGCGACCGTCCAGGTCGCACTTTCACTCGGCCTGTACTGCCTCTACCGATTCACCTTCAACAGATTGACGGGAGGCAGCCGTGCTGCTGTGGACACGAAGCTCTAGGGCTTTCGTTCTCGGATTCTTCGCCCTCGTCGTCGCGGTCGTTTTCGTCGCACCCATCGCCACCGTCGTCGCGGCTGCGCTGGCCGGATCGTGGACCGGTCCACTTCCGTCGGATCTCGGCGGCAAGAACTTCTCCACGGCGCTGTCCGACGAGAACTTCGCCAGCCTGACCGTCAGCTTGCAGACTGCGTTCATCTCGGGAGTACTGGCACTGATCGTCGGAACGTGGGCCGCACTGGCCTCTCGTGAGGCACCGATGTGGCTGCGGCGCATCACCGATGCCGTATTCCATTTACCGATTGCGGTTCCGTCGGTCGCGATCGGCTTGGGTCTGCTCATCACTTTCAACGAGCGCCCACTACTGCTCGGCGGTACCAAGTGGATCGTGATTCTCGCTCACACGGTTTTGGTGCTTGCCTTTGCCTTCAGTTCCGTATCGGCCGCGCTCGAACGGCTCGATCCCGCCTACCGTCAAGCTGCCGAATCACTCGGCGCCGGCCCAGTGCGGGTGCTGACGCGGGTGACGCTACCGCTGCTGCTCCCAGCATTGGGTGCGGCCGCCGGGCTTTCCATCGCACTGTCGATGGGTGAGCTGGGCGCAACGGTCATGGTCTACCCGGCGACATGGAAGACCTTGCCGGTCAGTATCTTCGGACTCACCGACCGCGGCCAGGTATTTCTTGCCGCAGCAAATACGACACTGCTGCTTGCAGTCACCCTGATCGCCCTCATGGTGGTTGGCAGAATCCGTCGGCGCTGACCTTGCTGTGCGCCTTTATTAACCGCCGGGGGTTAATAAAGGCGCACAGCAGGGGGTTAGCCCTTCCGCAAGATGTACCGCTGAACCTTGCCGCTCGGGGTCTTGGGCAGGTTCGGAACAAAGTGCACCGTGCGCGGGTACGCGTGCGCCGCGAACTTCTTCTTCACCAACGTCTGCAGTTCCTTCTCGAGTTCGTCGTCGCCGTCGACGCCTTCGCGTAGAACGACAAACGCCTCGAGGACCTCACCGCGCAACTCGTCGGGCATGCCCACGACGGCGGCCTCGATGACGTGCTCGTGCATGACAAGCACGCTCTCGACGTCGAAGGGTCCGATGCGGTAGCCGGCCATGATGATGACGTCGTCATCTCGCGAGGAGAAGAAGAAGAATCCGTCCTCGTCCGTCATTCCGGCATCACCGGTGATGTACCAGCGGCCGTCTTCGCTGAATCGCTGCTTCGTCTTCTCCGGAGCATCGACGTATCCGGTGAACCACATCAACGGGCTGTTATGGGTATCGATCGCCACGCGGCCCTGAGTGCGAGCCGGTGCGATGTCATCCGAATTGTCTTCCAGCACAGCAGCAGACCAACCCGGCAACGGACGACCCATCGATCCGGGGCGCACGTCCTCGCGGAGCCCGTCGGCCCATGCGTTGACGATGAACATGCCGTGCTCGGTCTGGCCATAGTGATCACGGACCTCGACGCCCAACGAGTTCTTCGACCACGCAACCACATCCGGGGTCAAAGGCTCACCGGCCGAGGACGCGCGGCGCAGCGAAATGCCTTCCGGAACCGGCGCTTTGTCGGCACGCAGACTGCGGTAGACGGTCGGAGCGGCCGCAAAATTGGTGACACCGAACTTCTCGATGATCTGCCACGTCAGCGGCGCGGAGAATCCGGCGTGCAGCAGAAGGCTTCGCGTACCGGCGGCAAGCGGGCCGAGCAACGCGTAGTACAGCCCGTACGCCCAGCCCGGGTCTGCGGCGTTCCAGAACACGTCGTCCTCTCGGACGTCGAGGCCGAACTCCTGGTAGGCGTGGAACGACGCGAGCGCACGCACCGGAACCGGCACGCCCTTGGGTGTTCCCGTGGTGCCGCTGGTGAACAACTGCACCATCGGTGCATTTCCGCTGACGGCCTGAGCAGCGCCCTTCGGGTCTTCTGCATCCTGAGCTGCGAGGAGGGCGTCGAAGTCCAATTCGTCCCCGGCCGCGCCGCCGGCGACGATGACCTGCCACGCCGCGTCGGCGGGGATGTCCTCACCCGGCGCGAGCTTGTCGAGCTGATTGGCGTCGGAAATGACGACCTTCGCACCGCTGGCCGTCAAGCGGAATGCGATGGCGGGCGAGGCGAATGCCGTGAACAACGGCACGTGGACCGCGCCGCGGCGCCAGATTCCGAGGAGCGCGACCACGAGATCCGCAGACTTACCCATGAGAGTCGCTACGTTGTCTCCCGGCTCGACTCCGAGGTCCGCCAGAGCTGCTGCGAAACGCGCCGACTGCTCACGTAGATGACCGTAAGTGAGGTCCACCGAGCTAAGGTCTGCCTCGACGACGGTGAATGCAACGCCATCCGCGGGATGCCGATCGCAGAGCAATTCTGCGGCGCTGGCATGCGGGGTGTCGTACTGGTCCAGCAGCTCGCGCACCCGTGCGGTGGGATCGGTGCTCATCAACTTGCTCCTTATCGATCGTCGTATGGTTGGCCCGACCGGTTACGTTGGCGGCTCGTCATACGTACTGTTCGCCCCCTATGATCTAGCTCACAAGAGAACTTCACTACCCCCAGAAAGGGGTACCTGCGTGAATCGACATGCTTCGTCACTTCTGCGTCCCCGCGACGGGGACGCAATGCGAGGTGAACTCCGAACAATTGCAGCTCAGGGTGTTGTTCCTGTGCTGTTCGGAGGCGAGGTCCAGGACGGAACCCTGCACCTGAGCGAATTCGTCGGCACCCGCACCAACAACCTCAAGGGCTTGGCCATCCCACCGCGCTCGGGCATGGGCGGACGCGTCGTAGCCCAGGGTTCACCGATCACCGTCAACGATTACGGCAATTCGCAGTCCATCACTCATCACTTCGACCGTCCTGTTCTCAGCGAGGGCCTGCATTCGATCATCGCCGTTCCGGTCATGGTTTCGGGAAAATCGCGCGCTGTGCTCTACGCCGCGATCCGTGATTCCGCTCCGTTGGGTGACCGCACAGCAGACGTCATGGTCGGCGCATCCCGGCGCCTCGGCATGGAGTTCGCCATCCGCGACGAAGTCGATCGTCGCCTGCAACTACTTCAGGCCGCCGCCGCGACTACCGCCGACGGTATGTCTTCGGAAGAAATCCGCGGAGTTCACGCCGAACTACGCAGTGTCGCCCAGACCGTCACCGATACCGACTTACAGACCAAACTCCGCGGGCTCTCCCAGCGTCTGGCCAACCTGCTGCGGCCCACTGCAGACACCGAAACCGACGTCATGCTCACCCCACGCGAAGTGGACGTTCTCTCTCAGGTCGCACTCGGCTGTACCAACATCGAAGCCGGCCAACGGCTTTCCCTTCGCCCGGAAACAGTCAAGAGCTATCTGCGAAGCGCGATGGGAAAGCTGGACGCCAGCTCACGCCACGAAGCCGTGGTGACCGCCCGGAGGTTGGGACTGCTCCCCTGACGGGTCAGTAACCTTCCGGCAGGGCGGTGAGCATGTCGCGGGTGACTGCGACGGCGTTGTCCGAACTTCCGCCCCGCACAACCAGAGTCGCGAAGGCCAGGTTCCCGCGATAGCCGACGAACCATGCGTGCGATCCCCCGTCGACCTCGGCTTCACCGGTCTTGCCGTACACCTCACCCTGATCTTCGACGCGTTCGGCGGTACCACTGGTGACGACGAGTCGCATCATTCCGCGCAGACCGTCGACCATGGCCGGTGTGATCGCCGGGCGCTCACCGTCGATGGTGGTTTCGCGCCCTGAAATCAGTTGCGGCACCGGTGTCGAACCGTTCGCGACCGTCGCCGCCGCCATCGCCATTCCGAACGGACTGACAACGACCTTGCCCTGACCGAATCCGTCCTCGGTCCGCTGCACCAGATCCGACGCCGGCGGCACCGAACCCGAATCGATCGGCAACCCCACCACGTTGTAGTCCTGGCCGATACCGAACTGCGCCGCGGCAGTGGTCAACGTGTCGGCTTGCATCTCACTGGCCAGCTTGGCGAAGGACGTGTTGCACGAACGGGCGAAGGCGGTTGCCATCGGCACCGTGCCGAGTGAGAACTCGTTGTAGTTGGGGACGCTGCGCTCGCCGATCTCGATTCGGCCCGGGCATGGCACCATCGTGTCGGGAGTCGCCTGACCCGTCGAAATTGCCGCGCCTGCCGTGATGATCTTGAACGTCGAACCGGGCGGGTACTGACCCATCGTCGCAACCGGTCCGTCGCGGTCTGCTGCCTTGTTCTGCGCAACGGCCAAAATGGCACCGCTCGACGGTTCGATGACCACCATCATCGCCTGATCCTTGTTCACGTTCACCGCGCGTTGCGCAGCGATCTGGATGTTGCGGTCCAGACTGATACTGAACGACGGAACCGGTTGCGGCGCAGTCTCGGTCAACACGTCGGTGTCGACGCCGTTCTGGTTGACCGTGACGACACTCCAGCCGGCCTTGCCGTCGACCTCGTCGATGATCGTCTTCTTGATCTGCCCGAGCAGGTCAGGTGCGAACTCCGGATCGGTCGAGACCAGATCCGATTCGTCCGACACCGAAACCCCGGATATGGCTCCCAGTTGCGCGGAAACCTGGTCGTAGTCGTCACTACGCAACCTGGTCACCAGATAGTCGCCCTTGACGGCCGTCGACGATTCCGCGATCGACTGACCCGTCAGAGACGAATCGAATCGCCCGAGAACGCTTGCGAGACTGTTCGCGGAGCCGATGATGTCGTTGCTCTTCGAGCGATCGAACTTCACGCGGTAGACGATTCCCGGCACGAGGACGTCCGTGCCCGAATGCTCGTTGACCCTCGCCCTCGGCGCAGCGGTTGCCCGCAACGACATCGTCTGTTTGTCACCGAGACGGGGATGAACGTCCGTCGAACTCCACCGGACAGACCAGTCGCCGTCCTTGCGACCCATCTGCAGCTCGCCGTCGTAGGTCCACACGCGGTCCTTCGGAAGGTGCCACTCGTAGGTGTAGCCGACCGTCGCGGTGTCTCCGTTCATCTTCACCGACGTGGTCTCAGCGGTCATCGACTCGGCCTGAAGCGCATCCCAGGTATCGCTCAACACGGGTCCGGCAGAATCAGGCCGGTCCGTAAATTTTGCTGCCTCGTCGATGTCTCTGTCACCGAACGCACTCAGGAACTGCTGCGCGACGGGCTCGGGGCCGGCGGGTTTCGGAGTACACGAACTGATCCCCACCGCCAAGAAAATCACGGTGCAGGAGGCCAACAGTTGGGCCGAGCGACTACGAGAGAAATGCCGAGTGTTCATCGAGCCCCATACTAGGGCGGCAACCGACGCGGTCAGGGTAGGCGCGACCATTGCACCCACCGTGTGCGGTCAGTCGAGCAGTACCGTCGAGAAAGTTGCGACCTGTCGGAACCCGACCCGCGAATAGGTCGACCGCGCAATCGTATTGAAGCTGTTGACGTACAGGCTCGCAATGCGACCGGTCGCCATGATCGACTCCGCGACAGCCGCCGTTCCGGTCACGCCGAAGCCCTGTCCGCGAAACTCGGGATTGACCCAGACGCCCTGAATCTGGCCACAGCGCGCGGACATCGAACCGACCTCCGCCTTGAAAACGACCTGGCCGTCCTCGATGTGCGCCCACGCTCGCCCGGCGGCGATCAGGCTTGCGACACGATGCCGATAGCCGCGCCCACCGTCGTTGGCACGCGGATCGACGCCCACCTCTTCGATGAACATCGCGATCGCGGCAGGCAGGTAGATGTCGAGTTCGTCGGAGCGGACCTGCCGGACCAGAGGATCCGACGGGCACGCCAGCGGCTCGGATACCGCGAGCAACGGTTGTTCGGGGCGGACCTCCCGCGCAGTTCCCCAATCCAGTTCGAGCATTTCCCAGAGCGGCAACGCCAACTCGGCGCGGCCGACCACTGACGAGCACATGCGTGGAATCCGACAGGCACGGTCGGCGAATGCTCGAATGTCATCCGGATCGCCCCGAAGCGGAACCAGATTTGCCCCGGCAAAGCACAAGGACGACAACGGCCCGCCACGACTCCACAGCTCGCCGTGAATCATTCGTGGGTCGACGCCGCATTCTTCGACGCGCGCGGCAATCATGCAGGCCGCGACCGGATCGGCGTCGAGTACCGCTCGGACGTCATCGAGATCTCGACTTCCGACCTGCTTGGCTCCGAGGAGTTTGAGCATCCGTCAACCCCCTCGACTCGACTGCGCGTCCACGAATATCACTACCCGATCATGATGCACTCAGATTGCCACGAACCTGACACCGACGGGGAAGATTCATCCGGCAATCACTCAACTCACGGTGACGACCGGCGCACCCTCCGAAGCGTCACCCTCCATGCTTTCGGCAATTTTCATCGCCTCTTCGATCAACGTCTCGACGATCTGCGCCTCGGGCACCGTCTTGATGACCTTGCCCTTGACGAAGATCTGGCCCTTGCCGTTGCCGGACGCCACACCGAGGTCGGCTTCACGCGCTTCACCCGGTCCGTTCACGACGCAGCCCATGACTGCCACGCGAAGCGGAATCTCCATGCCTTCGAGACCCGCGGAGACCTCGTCGGCCAGTGTGTAGACGTCAACCTGGGCACGGCCGCACGAGGGGCATGAGACGATCTCGAGCTTGCGCGGACGCAGGTTCAGCGACTGCAGAATCTGGTTACCGACCTTGATTTCCTCGGCCGGCGGGGCTGAGAGCGACACACGGATGGTGTCGCCGATGCCCTCCGCGAGCAGCGCACCGAAGGCGACCGCGGACTTGATCGTGCCCTGAAACGCCGGACCCGCCTCGGTGACACCGAGGTGCAGTGGGTAGTCGCACTTGGCGGCGAGTTGGCGGTAAGCCTCGACCATGATCACCGGATCGTTGTGCTTGACGGAGATCTTGATGTCACCGAAGCCGTGCTCTTCGAACAACCCGGCTTCCCACAGCGCAGACTCGACCAACGCTTCGGGCGTCGCCTTGCCGTACTTCTCCATCAAGCGTGGATCGAGCGATCCGGCGTTGACGCCGATGCGGATCGGAATGCCGGCATCGCCCGCGGCCTTCGCCACCTCTTTGACGCGGCCGTCGAATTCCTTGATGTTGCCCGGATTGACGCGCACCGCAGCGCATCCCGCCTCGATTGCCGCGAAGATGTAGCGCGGCTGGAAGTGGATGTCGGCGATAACCGGAATCTGGCTCTTCTTCGCGATTGTCGCCAGAGCGTCCGCATCTTCCTGACGCGGGCAGGCGACACGGACGATGTCACATCCGGAAGCGGTCAGTTCGGCGATCTGCTGGAGCGTTGCGTTGACGTCGTGCGTCTTCGTGGTGCACATGGACTGCACCGAGATGGGGAAATCGCTGCCCACACCTACCGTGCCGACCTGCAGCTGCCGAGTCTTGCGTCGAGGAGCAAGAATCGCTGCGGGTGCCGAGGGCATTCCCAGTCCGATAGGGATGGTCACGTCTGTGCCTTCTTTCATAGCTTCACTGCAAGTTTAGCCGGGCGATCACCGCACTACCGCGCGGCAACCGTCGCCCTGCTCACACGGTCAGAAGATCTTGATCGGATTGACGATGTCAGCCGTGAGTGTCAGCAACATGAACGCGCCACCGATCACGATGAATACGTAAGTAATCGGAAGTAGTCTCGTGTAGTCGACCGGACCGCCCGGGATCAGGCCGCGGCGGGCGCGGAACCAATCGCGGATCTTCTCGTAGAAGACCACCGCGATGTGCCCGCCGTCGAGCGGCAGCAGCGGCAGGATGTTGAAAACGCCGAGGAAGAAGTTGATCGACGCGAGCAGGCCGACGAACATCGGCCACTCGGCTCGATCAGCAGCCTCGCCGCCGATCACGCTGGCGCCGACCACGCTGATCGGTGTGTCCTGCGCCCGCTCGCCGCCCGTGACCGACTCCCACAGAGCCCCCACCTTCGACGGAATGTCAGCCAACGCCTTCACCGAGTCGACCATGATCTGGCCGGTGTAGTCGAAGGCTGCCGGAACAGCCGTGAGCGCGTTGTACTCGATGAGATTGCTGACGCCCTCGATGCCGACGGCGCCTACCTTTGCCAGCTCCGGCGTTGTGCTGCCCTCTTTGGCTACGTAGCGCTCGACCGGGGATACATCGACCGGAACTTGAATAGTCTCGTCGCCGCGCTCGACTGTGAGTGTGACTGTCCCGGACTTGTCGCGGATAGCCGCGGAAACCTTGGCGAAAGTGTCCGTTGGTTGACCGTCCACCGCGACGATCCGATCGCCGGCAGCTATTCCAGCTGCCTCCGCCGGGCCGGTACCGGTGCATTCCGCAAGTTTCCACCCCTGATCCTGACCCAACTGCGTCGGAGCAACACAGGTCACGCCCTTGACAACAGGCGGTGCCGGCTCCGAACTCGTTCGGCCCCAGCCGAGGAGCAATGCGTAGATCAGGAGGAACCCGAGAATGAAGTTCATCGCGATACCGCCGGACATGACGACGACGCGCTTCCACGCCGCCTTCTTGTACATCGCGTGCGGCTCTTCTTCAGGCGTCATCTCGTCGAGAGCCGTCATGCCTGCGATGTCGCAGAATCCGCCCAGCGGCAGTGCCTTGAGTCCGTACTCGGTCTCACCTCGACGGAACGAGAAGATCTTCGGTCCGAAGCCGATGTAGTAGCGGCGAACCTTCATTCCCAAAGCCTTGGCCGTCCACATGTGGCCGGCTTCGTGCAGGGCGATGGACACGCCGATGCCGAGGGCAAACAGCACTACGCCCAGTGCAAAAACCATGAAAGTTCTAGCCCTCCTGCTTCACGAGCTGACGCGCTCGTGTGCGTGCCCAGCCGTCTGCGGCAAGAACGTCGTCCACGGTAACCGGTTCCGCGGACCATTGACCTGCATCGTCGAGAACAGCAGCCACCGTACGGACGATCGCCGGGAACGAAATGACGCCGTCGAGGAAAGCCTGAGCCGCCACTTCGTTGGCCGCGTTGTAGATCGCAGTGAAGCAGCCGCCGGATTTGCCCGCGCTCCTCGCCAGATCGACGGCGGGGAACACCGACGAATCGAGCGGCTCGAATTCCCAGGTGGAGGCGGTCGTGAAGTCGCATGCCGACGCCGCGCCTTCGATACGGTCCGGCCAGCCGAGAGCGAGAGCGATCGGAAGCTTCATGTCTGGCGGGCTTGCCTGTGCCAGCGTCGAGCCGTCGAAGAAGGTCACCATCGAGTGCACGATCGACTGCGGATGCACGGTCACGTCGATGCGGTCGTAGTCGATCCCGAACAGCAGATTCGTCTCGATCAGCTCGAGGCCCTTGTTGACCAAGGTTGCCGAGTTGAGGGTGTTCATGGGTCCCATCGACCAGGTGGGATGCGCTTTTGCCTGAGCCGGATTCACACTTTCGAGATCCTCGGCGCTCCAGCCGCGGAACGGCCCACCCGAAGCGGTGAGAACCAACCGCGCCACCTCGTCTCCCGTTCCACCACGTAGACATTGGGCCAACGCCGAATGCTCCGAGTCGACCGGCACGATCTGGCCGGGTGCGGCAGCTTTGGTCACCAACGCTCCGCCTGCGACAAGGGATTCCTTGTTCGCCAGCGCCAGACGTGCACCCGAGTTCAAAGCCGCCAGGGTCGGTTCGAGTCCCAACGAACCGACGAGCGCATTGAGGACGACATCGGCACCGCTGTCGCGAACCAGTTCCGTCACTGCGCTCGGTCCCGAACGAGGCGTCACCGATTCCAGAGCAGCGGCAGCCGCAGGATCGGCGACGGCGACGTCGGTGACGCCGGTTGCGCGGATCTGCTCGGCCAACAATTCGACGTTGTTGCCGCCCGCTGCCAGTCCGACTACTTCGAAACGATCGGGGTTGGCAGCGATGACCTCCAGCGCTTGGGTACCGATCGAACCGGTACTGCCGAGGAGGAGGACGCGGGTACGTGTGGTTTCCTGCACTCGCCCATTGTTCCTGATAACACCTGAGAACAACCTTATCGACGCCCAACTACGTACGACAGGCAGTCGTATGTCACCATATTGGGCAGTAGTGCAACCGAATGAGCAGGAGGATCGACCGTGGCCGATACCCAGTTGGACGTCAAGTCCAGCGCCCCCGTCGTGGTCTCGCACGTCGATGAGGCCGAGGTTCCCTCTGCCGCATGGGGGTGGAGTGGTGAAGGACTCAAGTTTTTCCGTTTCCTCGGATGGTTCTTCGCAATATTCCTGCTTCTGATGATGATCGGTAACCATCACGGCAAGGTCGAGGATCTGTGGCTCATCGGCACCGCCGGATTGATGATCTTCATTCTGGTCCGCGACATCGTCATCCGTCGCCGCCCGCGCTAGAGACCTGACAAAGAGAAGGCCTCCACGAACGAAAGTTCGTGGAGGCCTTCTCTTTACGTGTTTCAGGCCTAGAACGTTTCAGACCTGGAGCGTCTCAGTTCTCGGCGGCCAACTGGCCACAGGCTGCGGCAATTTCCTGGCCGCGCGTATCGCGCACCGTGCACGAGACGCCCTGGGCGATGACCCGACGCACGAACTCACGCTCGACGTCCTTCGGACTCGCGTCCCACTCACTGCCCGGAGTCGGGTTGAGCGGAATCAGGTTGACGTGCACCAACCCGCCGAGCGCCTTCTTCAGCTTCTTGCCCAGCATGTCCGCACGCCACGGCTGATCGTTGACGTTCTTGATCATCGCGTACTCGATGGACACACGGCGGCCGGTCTTGTCTGCGTAGTATCGCGCGGCTTGGAGCACCTCCGATACTGACCAACGGTTGTTGACCGGCACTAGCGTGTCGCGCAGTTCGTCGTCCGGCGTATGCAGGGATACCGCCAGCGTGACGCTCAGGCCTTCGTCGGCGAGCTTGCGGATCGCGGGAGCGAGGCCGACGGTCGAGACCGTGACCGACCGCTGGGACAGGCCGAGTCCGTCCGGTGCGGGCGAGGTGATGCGTCGAACCGCCGCCACCACACGCTTGTAGTTCGCCAACGGCTCGCCCATGCCCATGAACACGACATTCGACAAGCGGCCGGGGCCGCCGGCTATTTCACCGTCGCGCATGGCTGCTGCCGCCTCGCGAACCTGATCCACGATCTCGGCAGTCGAAAGGTTGCGGTCGAGGCCGCCCTGACCCGTCGCACAGAACGGGCAGGCCATTCCGCAGCCTGCCTGACTCGAGATGCAGAGTGTCGCCCGATCGGGATAGCGCATCAGGACGCTCTCGAGCAGCGTTCCGTCATGTGCCTTCCACAGGGTTTTGCGTGTGTCGCCCGAATCGCACGCGAGATGCTTGATCGGCGTCAACAAAGTCGGGAAGAGCGAATCCCCCACCTTTTCGCGTACCGATGCGGGGAGGTCGGTCATCTTTTCCGGATCTGCTTCGAGCCGAGCGTAGTACTGACGCGCCAGCTGATCGGCCCGGAAAGCGGGAAGGCCGAGCTCTTTCACCGCTTCTTTGCGCTCGGCGGAATCGAGATCGGCGAGGTGCCGTGGAGGCATTCCGCGCTTGGGTGCAGTGAAAACGAGGGGAAGAGAGGCAGCCATAGTTACACCATTGTCCCATTGTTTTTGGGGTGCTACCCCACTGCCACCCGATTGTGGCCGGATTACCCGTGCAACTTCGCGCAGGTTGCGTGATGATCATGTCATGTCAACCACACCAGAGGATCCGTCGAACTCCCCCGTGTACGGCCCCGCCGACGGTTTCGGTCCCGACCCGGAACTTCCGAAGGTGGGCGAGGACAAGGCAGTCGAAAAACACGATCCCGAACCGAACCCGACGCCTGAACCGACGCCGACCGGAACCGCGGTTACCGACCGGACCAGGGCTGCGACGACGTGGGTTGGCCTGGTCATCGGCGCAATCGTGCTGATCATGCTGCTGGTGTTCATCTTGCAGAACCTCGAGAGCGTCTCCGTCAAGATCCTGGCCTGGCAAATCGACTTTCCGCTCGGAATCACGATCCTGCTTTCCGCGATCGCGGGCGCATTGATCATGGCGTTGGCAGGCGGGGTTCGCATCATTCAGATCCGGCGCGCAGCCAAGCGGCAGATGTGACTGAAATCTAGTTACGCAATTGGGTCTACCCGCGGGTAAGCAGGCATCATTGTTGTCGTGGAAATCACCCGAAAGGCCCTGATGTGACTACTCACATGGAGAGACCTGTGACCTCGCGTATTGCCCCGCAACAGGCAAGATCCTGGCTCCTCGTCCCCGCATCCAAACCGGACACTTTTGACGCCGCTCTCGCGAGCGCCGCCGACGCCGTCATTCTCGATCTCGAGGATGCCGTCACCGCGCCCAACAAGCCGGCCGCTCGCCGCGACGTCGTGGCTTTCCTGAGCGAGCATAATCACGCTTGGGTTCGGATCAACGACGCAACGACACCGTTCTGGGAAGAGGATCTCGCCGTACTTGCGGGCCTCCCCGGACTCGAGGGTGTCATGCTGGCGAAGACTGAAAGCGGCCAGCAGGCCGACGCCACCGCCGAGCGTCTTCCCGAGGGCACCAAGATTCTTGCCCTCGTCGAATCTGCGGTGGGACTCGAAGCTGCTCCCGAGATTGCACGCACCGACGGAATCTTCCGTCTTGCATTCGGTAGCGGAGACTTTCGTCGCGATACCGGGATGGACGACTCGCCCACCTCGATGTCGTACCCGCGCTCGCGACTGACAATCGCCAGTCGCGCGGCTCGTATCGCTCCGCCGATCGACGGCCCCACGCTAGGCCCCGACCTGGATTTGCTCGCCCGAGACTGCGCGATCACCTTGTCGCTGGGCATGGCCGGCAAGCTCTGCATGACCACCGCGCAGACGGCTCCCGTCAACGCCGGCCTGAGCCCCTCCGTTGCCGACGCCATCTGGGCACAGAACGTCATCGACGATCTCGGCGAAGATGGCTCACGCGTGCGCGACGGCAGTGACCTGCCCAAGCTCGCCAAGGCAAAGAAGATCCACACGCTGGCCACCCTGTTCCACATCCACACCAATCACTAATCACCTTTACTACTGAATCGGTCCAGAAAACGTCAGGCGCTCACGTCGGAGCGCCTGACGTTCGTCCGTTCGAGCCCGGTCACGAAAGTTCGAGTGACCGCGGTTTGAATCGAACATGGATCCGGTATCGCACCGCAAAGGCCAATCCCGTCACTTGCGAGAACGCACGCTCGGCGGTCTTCTCGGTGAACTCGATCCCGAGTACTCGCCGCAAGTCGTCGCGATTCTCGAACTCCCACCGGGCGTCGACACGGGTGAGGGAGAATCCCTGAGCCTCGAAAAACGCTTCGACGGCCGCGGGATCGTACTTGGGCAGATCCGCCCTCATCCACTCTCCGTACGGGCCGGAGCTCACGTCCAGGTCCACGATCAGCAGGGCTCCCCCAGGCCTCAGGATGCGCATGGCCTCACGAATTCCCGGGCCGCAGCCTTTGCCGAAGAAGTACGCCGTTCGGGCATGAACGAGATCGACGGAAGCATCGACCAAACCCGTGGACTCTGCTGAACCCTGGACCACGTCGATCGACGCCGAATCACGGGTTCGTTCTCGCGCGGCCTTCACCAACGGCGTGTGCGGCTCCACTCCGACAACACGGCGCGCGGTACGAGCGAACTCCGGTAGGTGAAACCCCGCGCCGCAGCCGACATCGACGACGTCGAGTCCAGACCAGTCGACCTGGGCTCGCATCGCGGCCCAGATGGAACCGTCGACGTCCTGCGCACGGTTCTCGACCTCGTAGACGTCCGGCCAGTGCCAGATGTTCGGACTGGGGATGGGCTTGGATCGGCCCGAGAAGAAATCACGCACGAGAAATCAGACGAGTGCGTACAGAATCAGCCAGGTGACAAATGCCGACGGCAGGAGCGAATCGAGGCGATCCATGATTCCGCCGTGGCCGGGAAGCAAAGTTCCCATGTCCTTGATGCCGAGTTCACGCTTGATCTGCGATTCGATCAGGTCACCGACCGTCGCGACGACCACCAGCACCACGCCGAGCAGGACGCCGATCATCGAGTTCGCGTCGAGGATCAGGGTCACCGAAAGCAGGCTGCCGATGACGCAGAAAATGAGGGAGCCGACGAATCCCTCCCAGGACTTCTTCGGGCTCACCGCCGGGACCATCGGGTGCTTTCCGAACAGGACTCCCGCGGCATAACCGCCGACGTCGGAACACACGACGCCGATCATCAGGACAAAGACACGACCCGGGCCGTCGTCTTCGAGCACCATCAATGCACCGAAGGACGCCAACAGCGGGATCCACGCCAGAACGAACACCGTGATGGAGGTGTCTCTCAGGAAGTTCTTCGGAGTCGCCTTGAGCCCGTGGTCGAACAACCGCCACACCATGCACACCAGGACAGTCGCGGTGAATCCGCTGAGCACTCCGACCGGTCCCCACGGCCAGCCAAGCCAGATCGTGGCTTGCCCTCCGACGAGCAGCGGAATTCGCGGCACCTCGATGTCGGCTTCACGAAGCCGCGTGGTGACCTCCCACGTCGCGATGAACATCGCGATCGCGACTACAGCGATCCACCCAGGAGGCAGAAAGATCAAAGTGCCGATGACCAGGGCGCCGAGACCGGCTCCGACGCCGATGGCGGCAGGTAGGTTCCGGCCGGCCTTCGACTTCGGCGGTTGCGCGCCCTCAGCGCCGCCCGTAGGCCCGTCCGTGACGGGACCACCGGCGGTTCCCTCTTGTGCGTGCACCCAGACTCCCTGATCTACTCCCGACGACAAACACTGCAAACGAGGAGGCTATACCTCCATCAACTCTGCTTCCTTGTGCTTGACGAGTTCCTCGACCGTGTGCACGTACTTCGCCGTGGTCTTGTCGAGTTCTTTCTCTGCGCGACCGACCTCGTCCTCGCCGGCTTCGCCGTCCTTCTGGATCCGGCCGAGTTCGTCCATCGCCTTGCGGCGGATGTTGCGCAGCGTGACCTTCGAGTCCTCGCCCTTGGACTTGGCCTGCTTCACCAGTTCACGACGACGCTCTTCCGTGAGCTGCGGAACCGAGATGCGGATGATGCTGCCGTCGTTCGACGGGTTGACGCCGAGATCCGAGTTGCGGATCGCCGTCTCGATCGCGTTGAGCTGCGAAGCCTCGTACGGCTTGACGATGACCATGCGGGCCTCGGGGACGTTGATGCTCGCGAGCTGCGTGATCGGTGTGATCGAACCGTAGTAGTCGATCACAATGCGCGAGAACATACCGGGGTTGGCGCGTCCGGTACGAACCGAGCCGAGATCGTCCTTGGCTACCGTGACAGCCTTTTCCATCTTCTCTTCTGCCTCGAAGAGCGCTTCATCGATCACGGCTGTTCCTCCATGTTGTTCTGCATCATTTTTCGGGGTTCACTCACGACTTGATCAGGGTGCCGATCTTCTCACCGGACACCGCGCGAGCGATGTTTCCTTCGGTGAGGAGGTTGAACACCATCATCGGCATCGAGTTGTCCATGCACAGGCTGAACGCCGTTGCGTCCGCGACCTTGAGTTCACGCTCGATGACCTCGCGGTGCGTGATCTGTTCGTACATCGTCGCGTCCGGGTCGATACGTGGGTCGGCCGAGTAGACGCCGTCGACGGCCTTGGCCATCAGCACTACCTCGGCACCGATCTCCAGCGCGCGCTGCGCAGCAGTGGTGTCGGTGGAGAAGTACGGCATACCCATCCCGGCACCGAAGATGACCACGCGCCCCTTCTCGAGGTGCCTACGTGCTCGAAGGGGAAGGTACGGCTCGGCGACCTGTCCCATGGTGATGGCAGTCTGCACACGAGAATCGACGCCGGCCTTCTCCAGGAAATCCTGCAGAGCGAGGCAGTTCATGACGGTGCCGAGCATGCCCATGTAGTCGGAGCGCGCGCGATCGAGGCCACGCTGCTGCAGTTCCGCTCCGCGGAAGAAGTTTCCGCCGCCGATGACCACTGCAACCTGTACGCCTGATCGAACGACCTCTGCGATCTGCTCAGCCACCTTGGTGACCACGTCGGGATCGAGACCGACTTTGCCGCCTCCGAACATTTCGCCGCCGAGTTTGAGCAGGACCCGCTTGAATCCTGGACGTTCGTTGGCAGGTTCGGACATTGTTCTCCTCAGTTCGATACAAGACCCTGTAGGTCCTTCGTTCTTCTTCTGTCACCGAATCGGCGACGGTGACACAGAAAGCCCTCGGGACTAGTCCCAAGGCACTCCCATCCTGCCTCATCGGAGGCCCCAGGTACACGTAGACCCCGCCGGTAGAGCAAATGCTCTTCTGGCGGGGTCCATGTGTACGGGCTCCGATTAAGCGGAGGCGCCGACCTCGAAACGCACGAAGCGCTTGATGGTCACGCCGGCGTCGTCGAGGATCGCCTTGACGGTCTTCTTGGAGTCCTGAACCGAAGACTGCTCGGTCAGCACGACGTCCTTGAAGTAGCCGTTGACGCGGCCTTCGATGATCTTCGGCAGAGCCTGCTCGGGCTTGCCCTCCGCGCGAGCGGTCTCTTCGGCGATGTGGCGCTCGGAAGCGACGATCTCCGCGGGGACCTCGTCACGCGTGACGTACTTGGCCTTGAGTGCAGCGACCTGCATTGCAGCTGCGCGAGCAGCCTCGGCTGCGGCATCGCCTTCACCGGTGTACTCGACGAGCACGCCGACGGCGGGCGGCAAGTCGGCACTGCGCTTGTGCAGGTACACGGCAACGGGGCCGTCGAAGGAAGCGACGCGGCTCAGCTCGAGCTTCTCGCCGATCTTCGCGGACTGCTCCTGGATGACGGTGTCGATGGTCTTGCCGTCGAGGTCGAGCGCCTTGAGTGCGTCGAGGTCGGCGGGCTTGCCAGCGGCAGCGACGGTCACGATGGCGTCGGCCAGCTTGATGAACTCGTCGTTCTTGGCGACGAAGTCGGTCTCGCAGTTGATCTCGATCATGACGCCGTCCTTGGCGACGACGAGACCCTCAGCGGTGGTGCGCTCTGCGCGCTTTCCGACATCCTTCGCGCCCTTGATGCGCAGCTGCTCGACGGCCTTGTCGAAATCGCCGTCTGCATCTGCGAGTGCGTTCTTACATGCCATCATTCCGGAGCCGGTGAGCTCACGGAGCCGCTTGACGTCAGCGGCGGTGTAGTTCGCCATGATTAGCGAGCCTCCTCATGTGTCTGTTTCGGACCTAGGACTAACGGTGAGCACGGCCTAACGGTGAAACGGCCCTGACCAAAAGAACTCTTGGTCAGGGCCGGTTTCAACGAATCAGGCCTCGGTGGCCGGTGCCTCTGCGGCGGGGGCTGCCTCAGCCTCTGCAGCGGGAGCTGCCTCAGCCTCTGCAGCCGGAGCTGCCTGCGAGAGCAGTTCCTGCTCCCACTCGGCGAGGGGCTCGCCTGCGCCGGCTTCGGGCTTCGCGTCCTTGTCGGCGCTCAGTCCTGCACGTGCCTGCACTCCCTCGGCAACCGCGGAAGCGACAACCTTGGTCAGCAGTGCTGCGGAGCGGATGGCGTCGTCGTTGCCCGGGATCGGGTAGTCGACGAGGTCGGGGTCGCAGTTGGTGTCCAGGATCGCGATGACCGGGATGTTCAGCTTGCGAGCCTCGGCAACTGCCAGGTGCTCCTTGTTGGTGTCGACGATCCACACCGCGGAAGGAACCTTGGCCATGTCGCGGATACCACCGAGGGTGCGATCCAGCTTGGTCATCTCACGCGTGAGCATGAGGATTTCCTTCTTGGTGCGACCTTCGAATCCACCGGTCTGCTCCATTGCCTCGAGCTCCTTGAGGCGAAGCAGACGCTTGTGGACGGTGGTGAAGTTGGTGAGCATGCCGCCGAGCCAACGCTGGTTGACGTAGGGCATTCCGACGCGAGTCGCTTCGGAAGCGATGGACTCCTGCGCCTGCTTCTTGGTGCCGACGAAGAGAACGGTGCCGCCGTGGGCAACGGTCTCCTTGACGAACTCGTACGCCTTGTCGATGTACGTCAGCGTCTGCTGGAGGTCGATGATGTAGATGCCGTTGCGGTCGGTCAAGATGAATCGCTTCATCTTCGGGTTCCAGCGACGGGTCTGATGTCCGAAGTGGGTTCCACTATCGAGCATCTGCTTCATGGTTACGACAGCCATGGCTGTGTACCTCAAACTTTCAATCCGGTTGATGCAGGCGATCGGGTGATCCCTGCCCTGGCACCCGCACGGCCGTCGGACCTGTTTCGTGAGAACCAGGACCAGCCGAGGCCGGAAAACGTGCGCGGGCGCGCGAAGTCGGACTGTGCGAGCACAGACCGCTCGACAAGTGTACGTCCTCGTCCCCCGATGCCATAACCACCCCGGAAGCAACAGACCGAACCGGCGGTTGTGGATCGGCGGCCATCCTGTGGATTACCCGTCTGATCTGCATTGAAGCGCGCACGACTCCACGCAAGATCAAGCAATGACGATGTTGAGCGGAGCCCGAAAAGGAGTGGTCGGCGCTGTGATTTTCTGCTTTGTCGCCGTAAGCACGGCGTCGGCAGAGGCGCGTTTCGACTGGCCGCTCACTCCGCGGCCGCATGTGGAACACGCTTTCGACAAACCGGCCCAGAACTGGCTGCCCGGTCATCGCGGCGTCGATCTAGGCGGCAGTCCCGGCCAATCCGTCCTCGCGGCCGGCGACGGCATCGTGGCGTTCGCGGGAGTCGTCGCGGGAAAGCCGACGGTGTCGATTGATCACGACGGCGGCCTACGTACTACCTACGAACCCGTCGCGGCCGACGTTCGAGCAGGTGAACGCATCGCAACCGGGGCGGTGATCGGAACCCTCGAACCCGGGCACGACGGGTGCGTCGTCGCCGCGTGTTTGCACTGGGGCCTGCGCAAAGGGCGCGAGTATCTCGATCCACTCGGACTGGTTCGGTCGCAACCGCTCAGACTCAAGCCACTGACGGGGGGTTGAGACCGATGGGGTTGAGTCAGTGCCACTCGGAGACGGCGTGCCGACCCACGGCGTCCGCAAAGTCGTCGGCAACCATCGCTGCCAGTTCCATGAATGCTCGCCTGGTGGCCGGTCGCATCAACTCGAGATCCATGACCGATCCCTCCGCGAGATGCTCGTCGAAAGGGATGACCTCGACGGCGCGGCATCGACGCATGAAGTAGTCCACCAACGCATCCATGTCGATCACGCTCGACCCTGGTCGGGCGGCGCTGATCACGACGACGGTCCGTTCGACCAGATGACCGTATCCGTGCAACTGAAGCCAATCGAGCGTTGCCGCTGCACTTCGCGCTCCGTCGATTGCCGGAGAACTGACGAGAACCAACGAATTGGCAAGATCGAGAACGCCGTTCATCGCCGAGTGCATGATCCCGGTACCGCAATCGGTGAGGATGATGTTGTAGTAGACCTGCAAGATGTCGATGACCTGGCGATAGTCGTCCTCGCTGAACGCCTCCGAAATCGCCGGATCCTGCTCACTGGCCAAGACCTCGAGACGACTCGGCGACTGAGATGTGTGCGCGCGTACGTCCGAATAGCTCTTTATGTCCGGCCTCGCGGCGATCAGATCGCGCACTGTCGAATTTGTCTGCAGCGGAACACGTTGCGCCAAGGTTCCGAAGTCGGGATTGGCGTCGACCGCCACGACGCAGTCGCCACGCAGCGAAGCAAACGTCGCACCGAGTCCGACCGTCACGGTGGTCTTGCCGACGCCACCCTTGAGCGAGAGCAACGCTATTCGGTAGTCGTTGCGTATCGGCTGCTCGATTCTGGCGGCCAGTGCGCGGTTGCGCTGTTCGTTGGTCGAATCCCCCAGATTGACCACGCCCCCGGTCGCACGATGCAATCCTCTTCGCCAGCCGCCGCGCGGTGTCCGTTTAGGGCGTTTCAGTAAAGCTTCGGCAACCAGGTCCTGATTGGTCACCTGCTGCTGGCTCGACGGCGGCGGCGGCGCGGCCCAGGCCTCTTGCGGTCGTGCCGCCGGCTCCGGCGTCGACACCGGCATGGGAGCCGGTTGCGGCGCTTCGGACAGCCAGGCCGGTTGGCCACTGTTCGGCGGGTGCTTCACATCTTGGCGGTTCACGAATCCCCCGGATATCGCATGTAATCGAGTGTCTTGACACGACGATCGAACTTTGCCGATTGTTCACTCTTCTGACCTGCGACGCTACCAAATACCCGCCGAGAACTCGCGTCGCTTCACAATCTAGGCGCGCGGATGGGCCTGATCGTGGACGGATCGAAGCCGTTCGACCGATACATGCGTGTACAGCTGAGTGGTCGCCAGACTCGCGTGCCCGAGAAGTTCTTGCACCACACGGAGGTCTGCACCGCCTTCGAGCAAATGTGTCGCAGCCGAGTGCCGGAGCCCGTGCGGACCCATGTCGGGAGCCCCTGGAATTGCAGCCATGGTTTCGTGGACCACCGAACGAGCCTGACGCTGATCGAGTCGGCCGCCTCGGACGCCGAGGAGCAATGCCCGCCCAGACCGATCCGAAGTCAGTGCGGGTCTTCCGTGCTCCAGCCACCCGTTCAGTGCCGATTCTGCGGGGAGGCCGTAGGGCACCGATCGCTCCTTGTTTCCCTTGCCGAGCACACGCAGCAGGCGTCGATCGGCGTCGACCGACTCGACGTCCAGTCCACACAACTCGCCGACGCGAATTCCGGTGGAGTACAACAACTCCACGACGAGCCGGTCTCGCAGCGCGAGCGGCTCTTGTTGCTGCGCACCGCTTTCGGCCGCATCCATTGCATCGATCGCCTGACTCTGACGCAGCACCGTCGGCAGCGTGCGGCGGGCAGGTGGAGCTGCCAGACGCGTACCGGGGTCGACGGGAATGCGTCCTGTCTGCGCGAGCCACGCCGTGAAACCGCGCGCCGACGACGCCCGTCGAGCTACCGTGGTCCGGGCCGTTCCCACGGCATTCTGGGCAGCCAACCACGAGCGCATGACTCCTAGGTCGAGGCCATCGAGATCTGCAGTCTCCGAACCTGCAGCGAAATGGGTCAGCAATGCCCGCGCGTCACCGACGTAGGCACGGATCGTGTGTTCCGACCGCCCTCGGCTCAGTCGGAGGTGCTCGGCATACGCATCGAGGTGACCACTCAAGCTCGCCGGCAATGCGTCAGTCATGAACACACGCTCGCCCGCCGCGATTGAAACTGCAAGCTGCCTCGCCGATAGGGTTGATCGGTGAATCGAGCAATTCCTCTGAAGATGTTGTGTGTACTGGCACTGATTTCCGCAATCGCTCCACTGTCCATCGACATGTACCTGCCCGGCCTACCTTTGATGGCGGATGCACTCGACACTACTGCGGCCAGCGTTCAGCTGACACTGACTACCTTCATGGCCGGCCTCGGAATCGGCCAGCTGATCATCGGTCCGATCTCCGACGGACTGGGGAGGCGGCGAATACTGCTTGCCGCGACGATCATTACAGCGCTGAGCGGTGCGGCGTGCGCGGTGGCGCCCAACATCGAGTTTCTCATCGGCGCCCGACTCGTCCAGGGATTGAGTGGAGGCGCTGCCATCGTCTTGGCCCGTGCTTGTATTGCCGACCGGGCGCGCGGCGACGACGCAGCGAAGCTCTTCAGCATCATGATGATCATCGGCGGTATCGCTCCCGTGGTCGCGCCACTGATCGGCGGCGCACTTCTCGGCCCCGTCGGGTGGCGCGGAATCTTCTGGATCCTGGCGGTCGCGGGCGCCGTGATGGTGGCTGGTGTCGTTTTGCTTGTTCCCGAGACACTCCCATCCGAGCGACGCCACGGCGGTGGATTGAAGTCACTGATCTCGAATCTGAGATACGTCGTCCGAAATCAGCACTACCTCGGATATGCGCTCGCATTCGTCTTCGGATTCGGCGCCCTGTTCTCGTACATCTCCGCGTCGCCGTTCGTCGTTCAGAATGTCCTCGGGCTGAGTCCGTCGCAATTCTCGATCGTGTTCGCAGTGAACGCCACCGGAATGGTCGCGGCAGCGATGATCACCACTCGCCTGCTCGGTCGCATCGGAGCTCGCACCCTACTCCGATTCGGGGTGTGCCTGCTCCTCGCTGGTGGCGCCGTATTGTTCTGCACCAGTGTGGTTTTCAGTTCCACGAATACCTGGTTGATCTTGGTTCCGCTGTTCGTGGCAGTTTCGAGCATCGGGTTCATCATGGGCAATGCGACCGCTCTCGCCCAAGGAGAGGTCACGAACGCGGCCGGCACCGGTTCAGCCCTGATGGGAGCCGGCCAGTTCGGCTTGGCGGCGTTGGTTTCGCCGTTGGTGGGAATTGCGGGAGAAGACACAGCAGTTCCGATGGCAATTGCAATTCCCACCTTCGGAGTTCTCGCGGCCGTTGCGCTCGTGTTGCTGACTCGCGGTAAGGCCGCAGCGAGTTAGCTTTCGGCCGCGGCGAGTTCGGACTTCCAGACGCGGAAGCCTTCTTCGGTGCGACCACGACGCCAGTATCCGGAAATAGAAGCGGCCGACGCCGGGACGTTTCGTTCCTTGCGAATGTACGGCCGGAGGTTATGCATGACGGCTTGCGCTTCACCGTGAATGAATACGTGCGGTTCGCCCGGTAGCCACTCGAGCGCCTTGACCGCGGCGACGACTGGCGCGTTGTCACCCGCCGACTCTTCACCCACCGCGTCGGATGACGCTCCGCGATGTAGCCAGGTCACCGCGATACCTTCTGGGGCATCGAGTGCGATTTCGTCCTCTGGTCCACCGACCTCGACAACGGCGTAGCCGACCGCATTCGGCGCCAATCGCGCTATCGACGCCGAAATAGCGGGTATTGCGGTCTCGTCTCCGACGAAGAGATACCAATCAGCGGTTGGTGACGGCGAAAACGCGCCACCGGGTCCACGCAAGGTAATCTCCGCGCCCGGCTGAACTGACGCGGCCCACGGACCTGCGACACCCATGTCACCGTGGACGACGAAATCGATTGCAATCTCTTTGGCGTCAAGATCGTACGAACGAATCGTGTAGGTACGCAGTACCGGCTGATCAGGCGTGCCGAATTCGATCTTTACATAGGAATCGCTGTATTCGCTGGGAGTGAACGACTCGAAGCCCGATCCCCCGAGAAACACTCGCACCATATGGGGAGTCAATTGTTCGGTCCGCAGAACCGTCAATGCAGTTGTCGGCTTGGCCACAGAAAGATCCTTCCGAAAGTTAGTGTTACCTAACTAAGGTACACGACAATTGCAGTGCACGGGCAAAATGCCTCCACGGTGAATCCGTCCAGCGCGCCGACAGATGACGGCACGCAACGAAATAAACCGACCACTCTGCCCGGTAAATGGGCAGCCAAATTATCGGCTCACGAACCAGCGGATGATCAGGCAGGACATCACTATCGGAGAAATTAGCAAAGCAACAGTAAAATACGCTTCCGGGTCGCAATACGCCTCTGGCTCCTGACGCGGTTCGCCAGGAGCCAGAGGAGGTATTTAATTCAGCCTAGTGTGCAGCATCGAAAGCGTCGATGATTTCCGCTTTGATACGCCCACGCGGAGCAACTTCGTAACCGTTCTTACCCGCCCAGTCGCGAATGGCCTGGAGCGTCTCCTTGGAGCGTCCGGAACCCGACGTGGCCTGCGGAGATGCAGCCTGAGCCTTCTTACTGCGTTTTCCGCTCACCTTCGCAGCTGCCTCGACGAACGGCTTCACCGCAGCGTCGAACTTCTCCGCATTGGTGGCGCGCAGATCGATCACGTAATCCGTTCCCTGGTAAGAGAACTCAATTCGATCACCGAATCCATCGTCAATCGGCTTACCGTCAAGGTCGTCGATGAGTTGCCGAATCAGCTTCTCAGCCATTGCACTCCTCTTTCAATGATCGATTCAATTCTCCTTCACAATACACAGATAGAGCGTTGATGAACAAAAGAAGTCCGAAAACCTCTGCCATTTCCGAACAGACTCAATGGTCCGAATTAGCAGCGGGTTAACGACATACCAATCAATACCCACCTTCACTGTGATCCAGACTAATCAGACGTCTAAGCACATTGACCTGAGACTTTCCTGAGGCCCGTTGAAATTCACCGCCAGGTCTGGATAGCAGGGTCGAGAATAACGCTGCGCACAGCCGAGCAAGTTCACGAAAAACAGCCCTGACGTGCAATTACCAACACCGCGAGGGTATTCACGTTTCGCAGTCGCAGGAACAGTTAGTGAGCATCGCCACCTGCCCACAGGAAGAGCAGAATGAAGTTCTCGCGCTACCGCGTCCGAAACCAACCACTCGAATCAGAACTCGCAAACCCCTCGAGTTCGAGCAGAGGAAGAGTTGCACGAACCTGAGCTATGAGCAATCCCGATTCCTCGGACAACTCACGGGTACTACGGGAACCTGTTCCCGGCAAAGCTTCGTACACCAATCGAGAATTGCCTCGCAATGCGTCGATGTCACGCGTCGCGGCGACATCCTCCGCGGAATCACCCACACCGAACGGACCCGACGCTTCGACTACGTCCACGGCGTTGGAGACGAGTTGGGCTTCACCTTCGCGAATCATTCGGTGACATCCGGTCGACGACGCCGAGGTCACCGGTCCGGGCACCGCCATGACGGGACGGCCTAGCTTTCGAGCCCAATTGGCGGTATTGCGTGCCCCACTGCGCCATCCGGCCTCGACCACCACTACTCCGTCCGACAACGCAGCAACCAGTCGATTCCTCGCCAGGAACCGAAACTTTGCAGGTGTTGTACCCGGTGGATACTCACTTATCACTGCACCCGAATTCGCTATCTGCTTGAGTAGTCGCGCATGCCCCGACGGATACGCCCGATCCACGCCACAGGCCAAGACAGCCAGTGTGGTTCCCCCTACGCCCAATGCAGCGCGGTGCGCGGCCCCGTCGATACCGAAGGCCGCCCCGGAAATCACGGTCCATCCGTCGACAGCCAGGTCACCGGCAATCTCTGCCGTCACATGTTCGCCGTACGCAGTAGATGCCCGCGTGCCGACAATTGCGACGGCTCTCTCCGTAAGATCTACCAGATCCCCGGACCCCAACACCCACAACACAAATGGCGCCGTCTCACCCCCGGAGGGATCGAGTCCGTCAAAGGAAAGCATTCGCCACGCCGGCCAATCGGCGCAGTTCGGTGTTACGAGTCTGCCACCCATCGCCTCCATCAGGTCGAGGTCTCGTTGGGCTGTGTCGATGTGAGCGCGGGCTCGCGTCTTCTCCTCGATCGCGGGTGGCAGATCGCCGTTGCGGACCGCCCTCGCAGTTTCTTCGACCCCGAGCTCGTCGATCAACATGGACATATACGCGCTAGGGCCCTGCACGACGCGGGACAGATATGCCCAGGCGAGTAGTCGTGGGTCGTGTGCAGTCATTGGAATCCCCTGTCGCGGAAGTCGAGTGCGGTGACAACTTGATCTGGTCCGGGCATCGCCTCACCTGCCAAGTCGGCGACACTCCAGGCAACCCGCAACGCTCGGTCCGCCCCTCGAGCAGTGATCACACCTTTACGCAGCGCCCGTTCCACCGGTGCCAGCGCTGCACGCGAGAGTCTGAACTTCTGTCTCAACGCCGGCCCTGGTACCTCCGCGTTGGTCCGCCACCCGTACTCACTCCACCGCTGGGCTGCAGTGTCTCGAGCCGCCGCCACGCGCGCACGAACATCGCTGGTGCTTTCCCCCACTTCGTCGATCAGCGCTCCGGTTGCTACCGCTTGCATCCGGACCCTGATGTCGACTCGGTCCAACAACGGGCCAGACAATTTCCCCAGGTAACGGCGACGCGCCGCGGGTGCGCAGACGCAGTCTGCGTCTCGCGGCGGCGCGCATGGGCACGGATTCGCGGCCAGGATCAGCTGGAACCGCGCCGGGTACCGAGCAACTCCGTCCCGCCGGGCGATTCGCACTTCCCCGTCTTCGAGTGGTGTGCGTAGCGCTTCGAGCACCTTCACCCCGATCTCGGCACATTCGTCGAAAGATTGTGAAATGCCCCACACGTTGATACAATGAGGGGTACAGATGCAAGACCGAATTACCAACTCTCCCAACACCTTCGCCGCAATCTACTGCCGAATCAGTAGCGATAAAACAGGCAAGAGCGCTGGAGTCGAACGCCAGCAATCAGACTGCCGCGTAATGGCCGATCGCCTCGGCCTCTCGGTTCAGCACGTACTCGTAGACAACGACATCAGCGCGTACTCCGGAAAGCCCAGGCCTGGCTACAAACAGTTGCTGGAGCTGATGAGGACAGGTGCTGTCGGGACGGTTCTGGCATACCATCAGGACCGCTTACAGAGATCTCCCGTCGAACTCGAGGAATATGTTGACGTATCCGAGATCCATCGTGTGACGACCCACACCGTTCTTGCCGGCCACATTGACCTGTCCACACCCTCAGGTCGTTTCAACGCTCGGATCATCGGTGCGGCAGCCCGGTACGAAGTCGAACACATGATCGAGCGCCAGCAGACCGCCAAGTTGCAAGCCGCCAAGGATGGCAAGTACCTCGGTGGGCAGCGTCCCTACGGCTTCGAGCCTCAGCGCAAAGCTATCCGCGAGAGCGAAGCCGCCATCATCCGTGACATGTACGAGAGGTTCGTCGTCGGGCGGTCGTGGTGGTCGATTGCAGTCAGCTTGAATCAACGAGGCATCCGAACGACCCACGGGAAGGACTGGAACTCACTCAAGGTTCGCAACGTCTTGATACGACCGATCAATGCGGGGATCGTGCTGCACAAGGGTGTCGAGTATCCCGCCCAGTCACCTGCAATCCTCAGTCCAGACGAGTGGGCGAACCTCAAACTTGCGATCGACATCAGCCGAAGGAAGTCACCTCATCCCGGACGGGCGCGCAAGCATCTATTGAAGGGGTTTCTCATCTGCGGCGCCTGTGGCGAGAAGATGTTCCATAAAAGCAAACAGCAACGGGATGGGTCATACAAGACCACTGCAGCCTGTGGAAAGACCGACAATCAAACGGGTCGCCAGCACGGATGCGGGAAGGTTTCGCGAATGGTCGAGCCGATCATCGACCTGGTTGTGGACTCAATTATGTTCCGCCTCAACTCACCTGAGCTCGCTACGACACTCCACAAACACAAGACGAGCGCAGACACGTTGAAGACTCTGAACGACCAACAGCGAGCCTTAGAATCGTCAATCAACGAGATCACGGATGACTACTACGTCAACAAACTTCTCACACGCGAGCAGTTCGAACGCGCAAAGACACAGGCAGACAATGACTTAGCGCTCATCACCAAGCAAATTGATGCCGAGTTAGTGAGCGAGGCAGTCAACACGACGGACGTAAGCGGCGACCTCCGTGAACGATGGGAGAACGAGACACTTGAATGGCAGCGATCGCTGTTGTTTCTACTCATTGATCGGATCTCTGTCCACCCCCTCCCCCATGTGCCGGGCTACAAGTACCCAAAGTACAAGTCTAAGTGGAGGTTTGATCCTGAACTGATTCAGATAGAATGGAAGGCGTAGGGTACTTAGCGGTCAGGTACTCAGTGAGAGCATCAGCGGCCTTCCTAGCAGTGGCCCAACCATCCTCTTCGTCAGTAAAGTTCAAGATGCGGCGGGCATAGATTGCACCGTATACGTGGTAGTTGATTGCTACTTGATCTTCGTTGTCTAGAACCGAATTCAGGTATCGCTCTACAACGTCGATCGCCTCTTTCACGAAGAGTCCGGCAGTCACGTCTACGCGCGCCAACGGAAACCGAACATCTAGTTCGACACTAACCCGATAGCCGATCAGAATGGCGTAGAACAGCCGATCCCTGAGAACATTGGGTGCGGAAAACTCCAAATCGTCTGGTACGCGATGACTTTCGATGGATTGATCAAATGCACTAGGCGCAGCATCCGACGTTGTCAGTAGTGAAATCGCGTCCGCGGACATCACTCTCAACCTTTGCCAGGATTCATGAAATTCCTGCGGCGGCTCTTCGTGGACCACTTCACTCGGAGCAATAAGGCGAAGCAAGTAGGCCCTCACAGCTTCGTCAAGCCCGTGGAAGTAGCTATAGAAGGTCGGAGTGCTGATGCCTGCCGCCTTCGCCACATTGATCACGGTAAACATCTTGCGGTCATCCCACCTCTGCTCACCAAGCGCGTCAAGGATGAAGTTCCGCGTCCGCCGACGCTTGGTTCGTGCGCTTGCAGTCATTGCAGCATCCCGAGGAACGTCTGAGCGATCAGTCATGCCCGTAGCGTACGTCACTTGTCGGCGCAAGCTATATGCCGCGTGTCAGATTTGCCGTTCGGTGCTGAACTTTGTCGTTGACGACGAACTTCACAGCTGTTAAGTTCATTCCAGATCGCAAGCCAACGGATCGACGCAGATTGAAAACTCCACACAGGAAGCGCCTTCAACCGCAGTTCGATACAGGCGGTTTGAACGTCGCTTCCAACCGCTTCGCACCGCGCCACTTGTGGCGGTGCCTCAACTCCCACAAGGAGATTCAAGTGAAGAAGCAACTTACTCGCGGTGAGTACAACGGGACACCGACCGAAGTCAGCACCACATCACCGAGCGGGCTGTTGGAACAGTACGCACTTCGGGTGGCACTGGAACAAGAAGCTAACGCCTTCGAGTACATGGCCAGCACGGACAACTTGCACTGGGCTCTCAATATTTCCGAGGCCGGACGTGCACGAGTAGGCAATGACGAGGTTGGCAATGCCATTGTTCACGGTTTCGTGACGGCATTCGCGTCAAACGTCACCGAGCGCCAGCGCCGACGCATGATGGGGCAGTGACCATGGAAATGATCATTGCAGCGGCAGTCATCGCAGTCTGGTTTGCTGGCATGTTCTGGTGGGCCTTCCAGCGCAACAAGTCTCAACCTGATAGTCGGCGCGAAACCACAGTTCAACCCGCGCCACTCTCAGTCCACGATCGCCGTCTGCTCGATCAAGACGCCGATCGCATGGAGTACGTACGCAGCATGATCGCTATGAATCGCGCACTTGATGAGTACGTACTCCGCACTCCGAACGCGATGAAATATCGCCATTAGGTCGCAGGACCACTTACGGGGACAGGAGACGCTGCCTGTCCCCGTAAGTGCGGCGACCTTACTTCACGTCTCAGGTGGCATCAGCCGCGTAACTCTCGATTCAGACCCGCTCAACCGAGAGTCGCCGAATGAACATCGGAAGATACTGAAGCCCCGAAGGGTAAATCATGGAGCTGTTAAGCGCACTTGCATTTCTGTTCATCCTAGGAATCCCGATCTGGTTGGTACTCCTCGCCCTCGCCTTCTTCGACAAGCGCCTGAAGAGACGCGCAGTCAACGAGTACGTCCAGAAAGTCGAGCAGCGAGCCGCAACCTACGCCAATGAGGCAGAGATCATCGAGCAGTACTTTCGAAGGAGGTACGGCTCATGATCAAACGTCTTCCTTCCGTTGCTTGGTCGGTACTCGGCATCGCGATCGCTCTTTCGATCGTGGTGCCGATCATCCAGGCAGCGGCTCCTTTGATAATCGCCATCATCGGCGCGGTCACCATCTCGTTCGTTGCGTGGCGACTGGTGACGTTCTATATCGCACACTACATCGCACGTCGCAACTTCGGCGATACCGACTAGTCAAATCGGCGGCAGGATGCCAAAGTAGACAGTAGATGCTGGAACTACTTGTCACACTTAGCATCCTGTCGCCTCCACTTTTTTGGGGGTTGTTCGATATGAGGGCTAAGAGTCAGGATCAGTACGACGCAGACCGCACCTCGCATCAGCTCGTTTTTCCGACCAACGTCACCGAGAAGCAGGTCCAGGCTGTAATCCGTAGCATCGGTTCGAATCTCCGCGACAACAAATTCACCGGTGATCCGTCAATCGTCTTCGAAGTTCACTCCTCTGAGAGGGGTATCCAACACCTTCTCAGAGTTCCGTCACGTGACGCTGAATATCTACTCGATCAAGTGGAGGGTCACCTTCCAGGCATCGACATTGTTCCCGTCGAGAAGGCCGTGCAGCCCAGCTACAACCACGGTGTTCGGTTGTTCATGACGAATCCCGAACGGACGCTTCGATTCGACAACACTGCTGACTATTCGACGAAGATTCTCAAGTCTTTGCTCACCACTGGCAGCGAAACGGTGACCTTGCAATGGATCGCATACCACTCTGATCGACCTAAGTTGATCGAGTCGGATCAAGGGCTCGCTAAGTCCAAGCCATCGTTGTTTGACGTTGTTGTTCGTGGAACGAAGGCGACGAAGGACGAAGTGGCGGATCGTCGGGAGAAGGTCAACGACCAGATCTTCACGGTGGTCGGTCGCATCGCTGCGAGCGCAGCCACCGAAGCCCGCGCAAAAGAGTTGGTACTAAAAGTAACTCGTGCCATCACTAGCGAGAACGGCGCAGCGAACAGGCTGTACTCGAAGCCGATCCCCCTAGGCAAACTCAACCCAATGGTGCACGGAGCTGTCACTCCGTTCAACAAGGGCAACATGTTCTCAGCCTCAGAGCTAGTCGCGTATCTCGGCTGGCCTGTTGGAGATCCGCAGATCCAAGGACTCTCCCAGGGGGTCGCTCGGCGCATTCCTCCAACCGAAGCCGTTTCTCGAGTCGGACGGCAACTCGGATGGAGCAACATCCCGGGGATCAATCGACCAATTGCTCAGAGCTATGACTACGCCAACCTGAACACGCTCTTCGCAGGCATGATCGGGTCGGGTAAGTCGGTAGGCATGTCGAACAGCTTCCACGACGACGTCAGCAACGGATACGGTGCCATCGTCATCGATGCCAGCGCCAGCGAATCACCTCAAAGCCTCGCTAACCGAGCGTTGGACAGCATTCCAAAGTGGCGTGCTGATGATGTGATCCGAGTCCATGTACTGGCAGACGCAGATCATCCAGTCGGCTTCGACCCGATCAACCAAGGCGCAGGTCGGGGTGCGATCGACCAAATTACTGGCGTCTTCACTTCCCTGTACCCCGACATTGCAACTGGCGTTTCAGTCCGGGACCTCCTTCATCATGGGTTGTGGACGATCATCGATCACGGAGGCCTCAACCTAATTGACTTGGGTGTCTTGATCCGTCCGCAGACCAGTGCCGAGATTGCTTGGGCCGACGCCATCATTAAGAAGATCACCGATCCAGACCTTCGCGAATTCTGGAAACGCATGGAGAAAATAGGGCGGGGTGGTCCCAAGCAGACTGAGTGGGATCGATACGTAGACCCGCTCTACCGGCGTCTGTGGCAGCTCGTCGGTCGTCCTGAGATCCGCAACATGATCGGCCAGTCCAGCAATAGCCTGAACTGGGAAGAGATCCTCACGCAAAACAAGATCGTCGTGATCAGCCTTGCCGGCCTTCCGAAGGACAGTGCAGAGCTTCTTGGCTCCCTTCTGGTTGAAACCCTTTGGACGACAGCACAACGGCTCTCTCCAGAGCGCGGCAACGCGCTTTACCTCGATGAATTCCAAGTGACCGCCAACATTAAAAACGGCCTCGACGATCTTCTCAATCGCGGTCGCAAACACAATCTCTGGGTCACGCTGGGAACGCAGTTCATCTCGGAGCTTCCCAAGAAGACTAAGACTGCGATCTTCAACAACGTCGGCACTCGCATCATCTACCGCACGAGCTACGAGGAAGCTCATATGTGGCGGCAGGAATTCGGATCGGAACTGCTGAGCGACTACGACTTTCAACATGCGCGTGTGCACGAAGCAATCGCGCAGATTCCAGATTCATCGGGACGGTCCATCGTCACCATCAAAGCCCGACCACCCCAGGAACCAACAGGAGCAGCGAGCTACATCGCTTCTCGATCACGCGCTCGATATGGGCGACCAGTTGAAGAAGTCAGGAAAGAGATTGCCGCCCGACGAACTCCAGCCAAAGTACAACCTCAGACCACAAAGCCCGTAGGAAAGGGCGTCTACGACGTCCCTGATGAACCAGGAGACCAATCATGACGCTGCAAGCTGAAGCAGTCGCCACGATTGAGAAGCTGGTCGAAGATGCGCACGAGATGGCAAGTGCTGTAGACGATCTACGCGAAGAGAATCCCGCGCTCGCGATGATCATGCTAGTCAGCCTGAATGCCTACCTGGAGCACATTCAGTTCCGCATCAGCCAAGCCGTCCAGCACTCACCATGACCGACCCGCCGATTGGAGCAGTGATGACAGATCTCCCGCCCGTCCAGATCCTCGACAACCTCATCGATCAAGCATTTGCGATGAGAGAGCTTGGACAGACGATCACACGAGTCAGCGAAGAGTTGATCTTCGAAGCAGAGAAACATCGTCAAGCGATCGAGCAATACGACACTGAATCACTTCTGCGATTGTTCCGGGTCTCCTACAACTTGAACGAACTCAGAACTGCTTCGACCACGAATGTTCTTCAGCCACTACGAGCTTTGAGGATGGGATGATCAACATGGATGAACAGCGCACTGAATGGCAGCAGATCAACGACTCCATCTTGGCCTACTTCGTCAACTTCACCAACGACGGCGGACGCCCGATCATGGATGTAATCAAGGAGTGCTGCGAGAAGATCGAAGCGGGTACTGCCTCCCCAAACGAAGTCGATCTCGTCGAGTGGTTCAAACAGGAACTTGAGCACCGCGTTGAACGCGACAAAGACAGGGCGGCCTGGCTGGAGGATGTTCGGGTCTTCCAAGAGCTCCGGAAGATTCAGGAGGAGACCCGTGGGTGACGCCGATCGAATCAATGACCTGCAAGCCATGGTCGAGGCAGCGGAACGACTGGAGATGCACGCCGAGTCCGTCATGATCGAGTGCCGAGAAATCGCACACGAAGCGCGCCGCATGATGGGAGATGAGATTGATCCGAACAACTATCTCGACTCTCCGACTCGCGCACGCATCCAGGCAATCACTGGCGAAGTCGATTCACTGGCGAACCATGACTTCATCCGAATCCGAGACACCTTGAGAGACTTCACGGACATCAGGTGACGCCCCATCACGTCGATCTACGACCGAACCCCAGCAGACATTTTCGTTGCTGGGGTTCGGTCTTTCTGGCTATGCCTGCGTGAGATCAGTAGGCCGCTTACCAAGATGTTTCGCCCACGCTCGCTTACCTTCGCGCACTTCCTGGTACTTGATCGGCTGGCCCGGTGTGAGCGGGTCGCGTCCATCCTTCCGTACCCAGTCAAGTGGAACCCAGGCGCTACCGTTCCGTCGGGCGATCAATGCCGGAGCGGGTGCATACCAGTTGCGCTGCAAGGCAAATGACTCAAGCTCGGACAGCGAGTCAGACTCTTTCGCAGGATCGAGATCGGTGACCATGAAGTATCGACTCGACTTCCAGACTCCGTAAGTTGGCATCCACACACCATACTGAGTGCCCACGACAATCACGCTCACTCCAGCACTCCCCTACTCGTCTCGTTGGAATCCGTTCTTCAGGGGTGACACCCTCCCGCAGCACTCCCCTACTCGTCTCGTTGGAATCCGTTCTTCAGGGGTGACACCCTCCCGCAGCACTCCCCTACCCCGCCGATGCTCCACGGATTAACAGAGGTGGTCAGACAAAACGACTCCCCCAACCGGATTTCGGCCAGGGGAGTCTGATGCCACCACATGTAGCGGCGGAGAAGTGGCGCAGAGACGCTAGTGCGCTGCGTCGAAGGCGTCGATCACTTCAGCCTTGATACGTCCGCGAGGTGCAACCTCGAAGCCGTTCTTCACTGCCCAGTCACGGATCGCCTGGAGCTGTTCCTTTGAACGACCGGAACCACTTGCGGCATTGGGTGTTCCGCTCCCCTTGCGGGTCTTGCGGGCTACGCCGATCTTCTGTGCAGCTTCGATGTAAGGCTTGAGTGTCTTCTCCAGCTTGTCCACATTAGAGTCACGCAAGTCGATCGTGTAATCGGTTCCCTGGTAAGAGAATTCGACCTTCTGACCGAATCCCTCGTCAATGTCATTTCCGTCCAGATCATCGATCAGTTGCTTGATGATGCGTTCAGCCACTTGGCTCTCCTTGGATTTGAACAACTAATTTACTCAGTGGAATTTAGCGTATCAGAGCTTGCAGGAGACGCCGTGCAACTCGCAGGCCTTACATATCAAAAGCGCCCGACAACACGTGTCAGGCGCGACGCAAAATGCTTTTGAGAGCTAGTTAGTGCTGCTTCGTTTGAAGTATCCAGCTGCAAACGCAACGATCGCGGTGATTGCAGATGCAACCTCCGCACTGAGTTCGACACCGAACTGTCCGGCAAGCCAGATGAGTACGATCGCGACTGATCCACCGATTCCTGCTGCTGCCACTTTCGATGTTGGTGCTGATGTTGGTTGGTCGTATGTATGGTTCATGTTCACCTCCTTATTTCAATCCTGGTATGTATTTGCTGACGAACTGACCGAGCCTGCGCAGTATGGATTCACCAGCTTCTTTGTCGGCGGTTCGTTCGCTTTCCAGCTCACGGTTCCTCACTTCCACCTCTTCTTTCTTACGAACGATCTTGTCCATTTCTTCTTGCGCGATTCGAGCTTGTTCTAGCGCCGCGGCCATGCTGGCCCGGTCACTCTTAGACGCGCTTGAATCAGATATCGCCATCCTGAACTCAAAGAGCCTGTCGCGTCGCTCTCCCGAACTATTGAACTCGTCAAATAGTTTGTTTCTACTCTTCCCCTCGTGAAACTGCTTCCATTCCTCGCGGCTCATATCTCGAAACAATAGGGCCTGTGCGTAAATGTTGGCCACCTCATATGTTGTTGGTTGCATCTCTTCATCTCCTCCTTCATTATTTAGGTAGGCAGACGGATTAACCCGTCCGGACCAACCGTTTTTCCAGTTCGTCGGCTTGCCCCAAAACTCAAAGTGCAGATGAGGACCAGTGACTTGCCCCGTGTTTCCCGAATATCCAATTATCTGGCCTTGGGTGACCTGCTGGCCTTGGGTGACCGCAAATCGACTCAAATGCGAGTAGGCGCTGTAAATATCGACATGGTCAAGAAGGATCGCATTTCCTGCCACGGACAGAAACCCGCCATGATTTGCGCCTGGACCCACGAAGCTAACTCTTCCATCACCCGTAGCTCGAATGGCAGTGCCCATCGGACATCCGTAGTCGATACCCGTATGGCCTAGTTGCCCGAGCGACTTGTAGTAGTCAGGATTCTCACCGAACTGCTGAGTGATTCGATCTGCGACCGGGGCAACGAAACGCGCCATCAGGTCAAGTTCTCCGAGGACAGAGACTCTGCAATTGATTGCACCACAGAGAAACTCGCATCTGCCTTGCTTTCGACTCGATCGAGCGAGTTAGATACCTTGGCAAAGTTCTTGATCACCTCCTGTTGAAATTCGCGGTCGCGGGCGTCGCGCTCCCTCAACGACTTCTGCAGTGCGTCACTTGCGTTAGCACTTTTGTCGATCGACTTAGCCAGCTTATTTAGCGTCTGATCATTCTTAGTTAACATGAACTTCACAGTCCAGATCAACGCCCCAGCAATCGTCGCAAGTATCCCAAGCGCTGCTAACGCAACCTCGGCACCGTTCATAAGTTGCCTATTCCTTTAGGAAGAATAGTAGATACTAATGTCATACCGTTAACTCAATCGAGAAGTACCAGAAACTAAGGGTCATTCCCGACCCTGTAGTGTTATACAAGTACACATTAATAATATTGAAGTCCGGAGTAGCGCCACCTATGTAGCCGCCAGTAACCACTGCAGCGTTAGAACTTGCGGTCGTAATCTTTACATTTTTAGTACGGAAGTCAGTTAACCCGACGGGCAGAGGTTGAGAGTCGATATTAAGTTGACCCACAGGCATCGCAAATGAAGAATTATATGACTTTTGAAATAGATACCTCTTGTAAACCCCCATATCTATCACAGTCCACCCATTAGCGTCCGTGGTTCTAGAAAAAAGGGTTGACGAGATCCCCGGCGCTAAACCGGCAACTGTAGTCTTCTTGTCTGTATTAGTTGTAACGTCTCGCACAAGAAGAATATCCGTTGCCGCGACCGGGGATTTTGAAGCGTTATCTGTAATTTGTTTTGCCATATTGAATTGTTCCTCTTTATCGCTAATATAACACGTTAAGACGGAGTTGTGGGTAGCTGTTGGTATTGTTCATTCGACAACCCCTCATCCAGGTCTGCGATGATCTCTGCCATCCCCTCTTGAAGAGTTCCGAGCGTCAACGTGATCAGCGTCGAGGTGTAGTTGTACCCGACAATCTGAAGAAGTTGCGTGTCTACGAAGTTCCCAAAGTTCCTAAAACCAACCATCTGCCCCAGTTTGATGCTCTCGATGTCATACACGCTCGAAGGGATCGTGATTGTCGATGTCCAAATCGGACGGCCATACTCACTCATTACTTTGCTGGCATAACGCTGAGCACTTGCCGTGAGGGTGAAGCGTCGGTCTGTTATTCGGTGTACTCCCAGTTCAGAATCGGTAATTGCCGCAGTATCGGTATAGACCTTGAAGAGTGTGCCGCTGCCTGGATCACCACCCACGAAGTAAACCTTGTTTCTCAGATCTTCTGCAGACTTCTCAATGTCGATGTCCGCCAGGTGTTTTCCCTTGACGAAGATGTGGTCTGCCACCGTGTTTCGCTTCTTGATGTAGAGCAGGTTCTCCCCGACATCGACGTACCAGAAGTAGCCGTCTGGAGTCTGGGAGTAGAGGCTCTTGATCCCCTCGAGTTTGGTGTTCAGCTCAAACTTCATCGTCGGCGTAACGCCTGTGGTGTCGATTGACCCTGTGGTGTAACCGATTCGGCCTGGGTTGGTGTCGAGGAGACTCTTGGCGATTGTAGCGATTTCAGTAGACGGATAGGTCACTGTTGTAGCTGCACCACTCTTGATCAGCTCACCCTTTGTCAGCTCGACCCCGTGCGAGATGAGCGTGGCTTCTACGTACTCCGTGTCGCCGTAGTGAGCGCGGTACTTCATGATCTTGCCGCTGAAGACCCGCCGGCCCATTGGGGCACCAGTAGAAACGATGTAGGGATCTCCGTCCTGATCCACGTACGGCTCGCCCTTCTCATTGACGAGGGGTTCATAGCCTCCGTAGTGGGCGAAGATATCCACGCCGAGTCCGATCTCGATGTCCGTGTCTGGGCCGACGGTGTTTGCCGTGGTGCTGGTGACGACGTACGGATCACTGGTTTGATCGGTATATCCCACACCAGCTTGATCGGTGAGTGCTTCGCGCAGTTCGATCGTGTTCTCGGCAGATCGAGCCAGTCTGATCGTGGTGGTGGTTCCTGGTGTGAGGATCTGTTGGGAGAAGGTCAGATCGTCTGTGATGTCCGTGAGTACGCGCATGAACTGCCCAGTCTTCGAATAGACCTTGGCTACATACTCTTTGGTGTTCTCAACTCCGAGGTCTTCCCAGTTCACTGGAGGGGGTGGAGGGGGAAGTCCTTGTGTGATCGTTGGTGATCCATAGCCGGTTACCGACGCTGAGTTTCCAACGTCCCGGATATTCATGGTGATTAGCGGTGGCCCTGCCGCGTAACCGGAGGCTGCGCTAGTCGGCGTGACTGTCACCGCTCCAGCGGTCAGAGTTGGCGATCCGTATGCGACTTGAGAATTGGTGCTATCGACTGATATTGATGACGCGTACTCAGCAGGGGTGAGTTTCTTGGAAGTGAAAGTGCCGGGGATTCCTGAACCGCCCTGACTTACTGGTTGCACAAACCCAGTGTTGCCATACCCGGCAACTCCACCTGACCCACCATTGACGAACTTCGCCGCAGTGTTGGTGAGTGTGTCTGCGTAGAAGATCGAGATGTTTCCACCCGATCCCCCACCACCGCCGAGTCCTGGAGATCCCCAGTAGTCAGCTGCACCTGACTGCTGGATCAACCGCCCGCCGTTACCTCCATTGCCACCCGCCGATCCACTGGTGATGATCGTGCCGTTGAGAACTACCTTCCTGGCTCGGATGACAATGTGGACACCTGCGCGTCCTGCGATACCTCCAGCACCACCACCGCCATTTGATCCCCAGTAGCCACTTACGCCCCCAGTTCCACCTTGGTCAATAACCGACCCCGAGCCGTCAGCGCCGCTCTCACCGTAAGAGATTCCACCCCTACCGCTGTTGCTGGTGACGGTCAGGAAGCGAGTGCTGTCCTTGTTGATCCTGATCGCGCTACTTCCCGACCCACCGCCCGAGTTCGAACCCGCGTTTCCGTTCATACTGAACGTGCCATTTGAATTGCGTGATTGGCCTACCCCTGCGCCACCGGAGATCCCATACCCACCGCTGCCACCACTGCCGCCGAGCGGTCCTCCACTGAACCCTCCTCCAGCACCTCCGCTACCAAAACCGAAGTTGGCCGGGCCATGGTCAGAGTAGTAAGAACCCACGGCAACACCAGGTGATGAGTAGGTGACTCCATCTACTGTGAACGACCAGTCCGCAGAGCCAGGGTTGACCTTGCCCGACACATTCATCGTGCCGTTCAAAGTGAAGGTGTCTTGCACGGCAATGAAGAGAACCGATCCCGTTGTCGATGCAGTACTGAGAGTCGCACCCGCTGCGATCGTGACATTCGTGAACTGGTGGATCTGATTCAACGGCAAGTTCTGAGTGCCCGACGCTACGTTGAGTGCGCCGTCTGATCCGTCACCGAAGTAGTAGATCACCTGGTCGAGCCTTAGATCTTGAAGATCTTATTTGCCGCGTTTGACCAGGCCAGATTCAAATCACCACCGTTCGGAGTGAAGGGAAGTCCTGTACCTGTATCCATGTAGTGGATCAGTCGTGAGGTGCTTGCTGTTCCTGTGTCCTTGTACAGAACAATCGCTTCAACACTCGCGCCACCGAGTGCGGCGAACGTCAGGTCATCTGCGTCGAAAACTCCGTTGGTCACGGTCTTGCCAGTCAGGTTTCCACTCGTTGCTACTCGCGCTGGTGTTGGGATGTCGCTCAGGTTGGCATGAGTCGCCAGGTTCGGAGTGTAGGTACTCGTATCCACGAGCACTGCCTTGATGTTGTTGGTCGTCAGGACGATAGATCCGTCCAGAAAGCCTTCTCTCGCTTTGTCGTACAAACTGTTGGCCATTGATGTGATTTCCTGTTTACTGCTTTCCCTCAATATACGACGAGCGCTCTGATCGTCCTATAGGTGAATGATGTTTAGAGCCAACGTCTTACGTAGATCGACTCGATTGTCACGTCGCGAGCAGTGAAGTCGTCGCTGTATGCGATCACTCCTGGTCCTACCACCCACACCGGGAATTGCCCGAGGTAGTCAGTCGGAACACTGTTGACGAAGATGGTCTTGCGAAGACAGTCGATCTCGATCGTGTCCCCCGCTACCCAGTTACGCGTCACTGATACTCCGCGCATGGTCGATCCGTTCGTCACGGTGATTCGCTTGGCTGTCCCACCTGTGAGTGTGTTGATCTTCAGCTTGATCACTGGCTCGGCTTGATACGTGCCGCCAACGGTGACGCCGAGTGAAGCCGTAGAAGTCGCGACGTTCGACGGGCTGAGCAGCGCCGTGTTGTAGGTGTCGGAAGCAACGCCAGTAGGACACATGAAGTCCACCGAGAAGCCCGCCGTGTTGTGTCCGCTTGTGCTGATGATGATGCCTTGAGCAGTTGAAACGTACCGCCTGATGTCACCACTGCGAGCGATGTCGAAGGCCTGATTCGGTTGCATCATGGCTGTGTTGAACGCGTCGATCAACTTCTCCGTCTCCTCACGGGTACTCCCCCTGATTCGGCCGGCAACGGTAAAGGTCTTCGGTTCAAAGTTCGTCTTCACGATCACAGCTCCGTCCGCACCAGCGAGCTTGTCAGCCTGCACGTTGTTCTTCGGAGGTGAATAGACGTCCGTATCCGTCGTAGTGATCTTGTCGGTCTGGAGGTCAAATGCCCCGTATTTCAATGCGATTGCGCTCATTACATGCCTACCTTTGCTAGTCGTTGTGTTGAATCGAGTCGGTTGAAGAATGCGTCAGACGCCTCTTGGTTGTTGAAGGTGAAGTTGCCCGACAAGATGTTGGTGACTCCCCCGCCATCGCCGCCCGAGTTCAACTCGTTGCGTGTGCGATAGGCCTGCGTAACTTGAGATCCACGCGGCATGTTCACGATCTCTGGGCCGTGCTCACCGACAAGCGTTCGGCCACCTGGTGAGTAAGCCGTACCGATTGCGTTCTTCAGTCCTGGTGCGGCATTCATCGTTGGGAGTGCAGATTTGAACTCACCCCTGTTGCGGGCTTCTGCGGCTTCGTTAATTCGTCCAGCCAAGTTTGACCACTGAGCGGCTTCTCCTGCAACTGCACCACCAATACGCTCAGAAGTAGCTTTGACTGCACCCTCTGCCTTCGCACGGTTGTCCTGCGCTTGCCGCGCCTCCTCGGTCTTCCGCCTAACGTTCTCGTTGGCCTCAGCCAGTCGATTCTCGGCCTCCTTCAGTTGATACGCAGCTTCCCTAGCCTCGAGCGACTTCGGCCCATACTGTGCGACCGCATCGTTGTAGGCACGTTGTGCGCGTTCAACATTGAGATTTGCACCTTCGGCGCTTAGCACCGCTCCATTGAGGGCATCCTGAGCGAGCTTGGCATCTCGGTTCGTTTGTGCGAGCCGATCTTGCGCAGCCTTGTGTGCGTCGATGGCAGAGGAGGTTTGACCTGACGAAGCACGCAGCGCATCCATACCGAACCCGAGTGCTGCGACCACTCCAACGACTGCACTGATCCCCAATACGACGGGGTTCAGGTTAAACAGCGCTAGTGCGGCGCTAACTGTCGGAACGACGCGAACAAGTGCAGCGAAGTCTGCAACAACATTGCCAATCTTCATCGAGACGAACGCAAACCCCAATGCTGTTGCCGCAGCTTGGAGTAGACCCATATTGCTCGATGCCCAAGAGATGAAGTTGAGTAGGATACGACCCCCGCCTTCGACTACATCAGCCATGGCGTTACCGATCTTGGACAGCGCGTCCTTGATCTTTGGTTCGCTCAACTTCTTCGACAGTCCCTCGACGCCCTTGGTGAGCCGATCAAATAGACCTCCCTGCTTAACCAGAAGTGGGCCACCATCTTCGATCTGGGAATAGTCGATCCCGACAAGCGAGAAGGCTAGGTTGCGAACTGACCCTGTGAGCCCTGAGAGCTTCCCGGTCATTGTGTTGCTCATTTGTTCGATCGCATCTGCGGGGACCATCTTCGCCATCGAGCGGTTGAAATCCTCAGCGCTAATTGCGCCTTCTTCCATCCGCTTCTTAACATCTTGAATCGAAATACCAAGATCTTTGGCGAGTGCAGTGGTGATCGGGACGCCATTCTCGATGAGCTGCAGCGCATCCTGGGCGTAAAGCTGTCCAGCAGCATTCACTTGGCCGTATACGACAGCAAGGCGACTCCAATCGGCACCAGTGGTGGCTACCATGCCTCCGAGTACCTTGACGTCGTTCTTCACTTGCTGCGCTGTACGTCCGTAACCAAGTAGGGTCTTCGCTGCGCTTGTTACGTCTGGGAACGCAAACGGTGTACCGCGGGCAAAGTCATACAAGTCTGTGAACAGGCTCTTCGCCGTGGCCGCATCGCCGGTCAGCGCTTTGAAGGATGCAGCGGTGTTCTGCAACTGAGCACCGGAGGTCAGTCCGAATCCAATAAGTGCAGCGCCTCCGGTTACTGCTGTTGCCGCTGCTGCACGTATTCCCGTAGAAATAAAGCCGAAGTGACTTGTGAATTTATCTGCCGCCTCACGGGACTTATCGGAAACACTTTCGGTAGCTCCATTGATTTTGTCGGCCGCACCTTCAATAATTCTGGAAGCTTGATCTTCGGCGGATATGGTGATCTTGATGTTCTTATTCGCCACTACTTAACTCACAACGGCTTATTAGTTGTTTCGCTGCCGCCTCTTCTCTTCCAATTTATCACGCTCATCATAAAGCGACCATATGAGAATTGCCCGCTCTAGGGCTTCTTCAGGCTCCCTCAGTACATCGTTATAGGAAAGATTGAACACCTGCTGATAACGAAAGATGAGCAAGTCATCTTTAACGCTTGCCGGTACGTCCACGTCCAGCCCACGGACTATGTAGTCGCGCATGCGCTCTTGGAGATCTTCTGCGGCGATCTTTGCATCGCCTACGAGGCTTTTGGGTCGGAGTACTCACTTGAATTCATTGCGTCATAGATGCGCTCGATAATACCCATAGGAAGCAGGTCAAGTACTGTCACGGCGTCTTCTGAAGTGAATTTGACCAGAGCAAGACCACCAGCGTCCGCTTGTGAGTAGACCTGCCCACCAACTATATGACTCGTGACGACATCGACAATCCGCTGGGTTGCTTTCGAGTCATCGACGATTTTTTCTTGCGCAAGTTCACGACGCTCCGCAACGGTGATGGTGTTGTAACGAATGAAGCATTGTTCGTCCCACTCGTCAGCGATTCCTGCAAGGCTGAATTTCCGTGTTAGCTTAAATGAAATTACCATCGATGATTCTCCAATTAAATATGCCCCTATTTAAGCAAGGGGCATATCATTGGTCAATAGCGTTCTACGCTGCGGCGTACGATGCGCGAGGATTCTTCAGTACAGCTTGGATTGCTTTTCCTGCCGTCGTATCGAACTCGCAGTAGAAGCTCACCGTCTGGGTCACGATCTCGTCGCGGTCGCTCGACTTCTCAAGTTCACGGAAGCGCACTTTAGTAGCGATGAACTCCAGACTCGTTGCGCCGTTGGTCATCTTGATGCTCATCGCCTTGATTGCGTTGGCAAGATACTCGTCTTCCACGTCAGTGCTGAGGTAGCGAATCACGAACTCCCCCTTAGCCTCGAAGACACCCCGATCAAACACAGGGTTGTCGTCACCACCTAGCGGGAACCACATCTCGGATGGTCGCTCGATATTGAGCTTCAGACTCTTGGCCGCAATGGCCGGCGCAGCAGCCAGGCCAGCACTTGAAGCAGCGGTCTTGAGCACAATATTCTTGCTCGTGAACTCTTTCTCAGTTGTGAGTGCGACTACCTCAGTCGACGTCTCACCGATTCGAGCCTTGATCGCCGAGCTAATCTGCACCCAGCTCTTTTCCTCAGCTGTCAGTTCGAACGTATCGAAGGTTGTGTAGCTGTGCCGGTTCGATTGAATCGGTGTGACCTTTGCGAGAGTGATCGCAGGTGGGATGCTCGACTGATTGACGTCAAAGGTGTGTGGATACACGCCGCCAACTACGGCACCTGAAGTGACTGATCCGAAGATCCCTAGTAGTGGAAACCCAACGCCAACCTCGGTGACCTTGCCACCGATCGTTCCTTCGAACCACTTCCCGACACCTTCGCTGTCATTGATCTTCTCGACAACGCCCATAGCGCTTTCGTTTTCGATGATCTCTTGCTTCAGCTGAATGTCCTGGTCTAGCCAGTGAATCCAACCCTGTGGAGCAACCCTCACAGTTGGATCTGTTCCTATGCCGAAGCCAATCGCTTCACGCCTTCCTATGTATGGTTCAGTTGGCATCACCGTCCTCTTCTTTCTTCTTCTTTACTTTTTCGACTGCTTCTTCAAGGGTCTCTGCCTCAACGGTCCCAAAATTCGGCACGAAATACAGCCGAGCTTCGTGACTTAGTTGCCCGATCACCTCTTCCTTTGATTTTTTCTTGACACTTTCACTCATATCGCTAATTTACTCCATTATCTAAATCTTTTGAATAGGAAACCTGCACTCCGATGACAAGCATCAGCAAAGCACCTCCCTTACTTTCGACTACATCCCAGTCCGCACGGTCGGCATCCATAATGTACGTACCTATGGTGGAGTCTTTCTTCTCCAAAGTGTTGTTGAAGTCCGCTTCATCGAGCGTGTCCATAATTAGATCTGTCAGGTCGTACATTTGATCAATCGTCTCAGACTGAACCTTCGTCACGTCCTCCAGCTTCAGGTGAACCACCACCTGAAACCAGACATCGCGATCGTTCTCGCTCATCGAGCCTTTGTTGTTCTCTATGTAGTTGGGAAGCACACGAACCGACGGGTACCCCTCGAAGTCCCTCGAAGTGCTGTCAGTCACCTCCACGAACGCTGGCTCATCTCCGTTCTGAATCTCCGAGAGCACCTGCACCAGTGCGTCTTTGATTGATCTCGATTTACCCATTCATAAGTTCCTCCGTTAGTTTGTCTATCTCCGTATCGAACCGTCGCTGTATGCGGGGTTCCATCAGCGTCACCGTTGGTGCGACGAATGGATGGGCCTTCGTACCCTTGTAAGCGATCGACCGTTGCACCGCATATGGTGAGATTCCCTTAGCCTCCGCCCACTTGTAGAGCGAGGTATCGGGTTTCACGCTAGTCCAGTGAGGACGAGATCCGTTCTCGACAGCCTCCGCGTACTTTGCTGTTGGGCCGATGATCGCCGTTGTGCCAGTGACTTCCTGCTTGATTGACTGACGTAGATCTCCACTGACGCCTACCTGCGCTTTGATTCGCATCTCACGCTGTGTCTCGACAGCAACGATGTTCAGAACACGGTTCAGCCGAGTCCTGACACGTTCAGGTGCGATCTCCAGCATCTTGCGGACTTGAGCTGAATCGACGGTGATCGTGACAGATGCCATCAGATCACCTGCTCGCACACCAGCTCTATGTGACTAACGGGCGGTACATTTGTGTAGTCACGGATGTACTTGACGCTCAGAGTCATTCCATTGCAGGACAACTGATCGCCAACCTTGATGTCTTCACCCGGACCCATGCTGACCTCGAATCCACGACCCATCTGCATCTCGTTCTGGATTGTGACTGCTGATCCCATCGGCAACGCGAGGCATCGAATCCCAGTTTTGTAGAGCTGCATCTTCATTCGCCCATTCGTACCCACCGGAGTGTCCCTGCTGACGGTGCACATGTGATTAAGCAGCAGCATCACACCCTCCGCATTGCGTAAGAGTTGATCACCGCCGTATCCCGCGTGACTGTCGAACCAAGTGCTCCGCTTCCTGATCCGTCACTACTACCTGCGGCAAACTGCAAGGTGTAGCTGCCAACCTGCGCGCGACTGACTTCCCTTCCACCATTTGAGACGTACTCGTAGTAACCCGTCGCGAGTCCGAGCCCTGCGAGCACCAACGCCGCTGGTACATCTTCCTCTGCAACCCCGTACGTGTACTCGATCGAGAGATAGTCGAGTGTTGACGGTGGCAGCGACGTTTGCCGGCCTCTGCTTAGCACCAACCGCCCTTCGGGAGTCACGTAGTAGCTGTTGGAATCGATCGTGTGCGGATCACTGTTCGGGTATCCCGTTGTGACAGAGAGGACTTCGACGACATCCATATGGTCGAGCCACACGATCCCCGAAGCGTTTTGAAGCTCTGTGACGGTTCTCGTCTCACCCCAGCACCTACTTGTCGCAGTTTCGATCCAGGAGTTCACTGCGGCGACCACAAGGCCTCCTACAGCGTCATTTACACCAGGGTTTATATCCTTGAGTTGTGGGAGGGTGATTATCTTGCTCATCTAGCCTCAATATAAAACAAGAGAGCCGCTATTACTAGCGACCCTCGTGCGAAGTTGATCTGATCTACTTCTTTTGTGTCTTTGTTTCTGTTTTAGCCTCAGGCTTTGCAGCTTTTTCCACCGATTCACCTTTGGCCGTTTCGTAACCCTTGATGCCACGCTTTGACACAGTGGCATCAATCGCTTTTAATTCTCCGGCTGAGAGATCTACCACGTCACCGATACAGTGAGGATAGACATCATCCACGAAAGTTACGACCGTCATTAGGCGAGTGTCACTCCGGTAAGCTTCGCGAAGTTGTTGCTTGTTGGAACACCACCGACTCGTTTGAGCATCCGAAGTGTGTACACCGCACGATCGAAGTCATCACCACTGGTGCCAAGATCAAACGTCGTACCTAGTCGATCACCAATCACGTAATCACTGAATACGCCGTACCAAACCTCAGTCACGAAGTTCGGAGTCGTTCCCGTAGTAGGGATCTCATCAACGATGTACACAGGACGACCGAGGAGTGTGTTCGCACCGCTCTCATTGATCGAGTTGATGTACAGCGGACGGCCAGCAGTGTCTTTGAGACCAATGACCTTCGCGAGCGCAGCAGATGACATCACGTAGACGCCCTGGTTACGGTATGCGGTAGGCAGTTTGAACTGGAGGGCTAGGAGATCACTCCACGCGAGAGCTGCACCAGCCTGAGCGAGTGTCGATGGAGTCACCGCACTAGAACGGAAACCGAAAGGCTTGTCAGCGCCGTCGCCGTTCGCAAACGCTTGGTTCTCAACGAGAGCAGCCTTCTGCGCTAGTTGGTTCTCCAGTAGGGCCTGAGCACTTGGGTTGATCGCTGCGTCTTGTAGGAACTCAAGAGTGATGCCCTTGATCCGGCTCGCAAGCTTCTCTGGGACAAGCTCTTTCACCGCGAAGTTGACTTCTGTCTCTGGGATCAGCGCAGCTTCAGCGACCCAGTAGGCGTTGCCACCATCAGCAGACGGAAGTTGTAGTCGCGCTGGAGCGTTGCTGATTACTCGTGCGATCTGGCGGATCGGAGAGATGTACTCAAGTTGAGTGCGAATATTCGCGTCAACTGTCAACGGTACGAGAACTCCACCTTCATCAGGTGTTCCGATGGTTTGAGCTTTGGCTTTGTACTGCTCGCGGATCTTCTTCTGCGCCTCGCCCATACCTTGGTTCGTCGCAAGAGCTTTGAAGAATGCCTTGCTGATGTCCGCGTTCTTGCTGTCTTCTGTCTCGACTACGGTTGTCGTTCCGTCGCCTGCACCAGGAACTTGATCCTGTGACTTGTTTTTGATTGCTTCAGCCACTTTTTCGGCTGTGTACTCTTTAACTGTCTTCTTCATATCACCCCCTTCGGCAAAATAGATTTGGTTGGTTATTGCTGTTGCGACTCAGAGGCGAACTCTTCGTCGATCTGCGCCTGTAGCTCTGGAGTAAGTTCAGCGTCTTCATCGAACTCGTCCTCACCTGCACCGGGCTGGTCGTCTTCGCCGCCCTTAGCTGGTTGCCCCTGTTCGGTTGATCCGCCCGTCTCCACTGGCTTCAGTTCTGCGACTGTGGATTTGACCTCGGTTAGTTCACCGCTGACCGTCTCGATCTTCGTGTCGAGCGCTGAAAATTGCTCGCCTAGGTTGACGATCAGATCGGATAGATCCTTGAGTTGGGTCTTTACTTCTTCCACGTGCTTCTCCTCGCCCTCTTCAGGCTTGTTCTTATTCAGTTGTTCCTGCAGCTCCGTCGCACCGTCTCGCATACTGCGCAGCATCCACTGGGCATCCTTGGTGTTGAGTGAGCCGTCCTTTAATGCGAGTGCCACTGCGTTAGCATTCGCAGGGATCGGCACACACGAGACCTCAAGCAGTTCATTGTCTTTCAGTACTGGAGTGTCGTCTTCCCACTCCATCGAGTGAGGTATGAAGCCAACGCTGACGCAACGAAGCGTCCGCTTGACGTACTGGTTGAATACCGTCAGGGCCTTGGGGTTGATGTCTACGTCGAAGGTCAGCGTCCCGTAGGTACCGTCGTCTTCGGTCTTGATGTCACTCCACTGGCCAAGCACATCTTCAGGCTCGACGTTGTAGCTCTTGTGATTCCAAAGACCGATCGGGTTCTTCAGGAAGTTCTTCAGATTCCAGGACTGATCAACCTTCTCGCCATATCGGTCAATTGAATCGTCACTGATACGGAAGCGGATCGACTTATTTTCGTCGTCAATTGATTTGATCGTGGTTGTATATAACTTGAGTTTCTTTTCCATAGTTGTTCTCTAATCCTAAAGATACAACTATCTTCACAATTAAATCAATAGTACGAAGTTGTCACATCATGTAGAGTCACGCCATGAGCACTCAAGATAAGAGCTACGTAACTCCGCTGAGCCCCACCGTAATGGCAAGAGTGAAGCGAGGCCTAAGCCATATCGAGAGCCTTGAACACGAGGTAGCGACGTGGGCACGGGAAAGCACTCGAATAGTCCATCGGAAATCTGATGACGGCAGGAGATTCGAAGTTGAGATCCAGGTAGTAACGCCCCCGCCTTCGAATGAGTGGGGTCAAATATTTGGCGACGCGGTGCACAAGCTTCGATCGGCTCTGGACCTGTGGATGTGGGAAAAGACTAAGGAACAATCGAAAGGCGATATAGAGCCGCGGGATGTTTATTTCCCGGTATGCACCAGCGCAAAAGCCTGGAGGAACTGGAAGGCTCGCACGGCACCCTATCTAGAGGTCCATCTAGTAATGGCTCTCAGATCTTTTCAGCCTTACCTGCATAAAGAGGTGAAGAATAACGCACTGGCTGGCCTTCACCAGATCGACAATATCGATAAGCACCAAGAAACTATCGACATAATTGTAGTACCTGAATCGATTGCCGATATCTCGTTCACTCCGCGAGGATCAACTGCCGCCGAGAGGCGTGTTTCGATGGATCAACTAGAGATCGACGGCGAGACCGGCGGAGTCATCTTGAAGGTGGACTTCGAACAGCCGCCGCTTGATGTGCAGCTTCCGGATTCCTTTCGATGGGTTGCAGCTTTCAAGACAGCCGCAGGGATTCACAACACTTCTGATTCTCTGCGAATCTTCGCTCAGGCAGCACAGACGTATCCAATGCGTGCCGAAGCCATGGCTGCGAAGATGAAGGCAGAGGCCGGATCAGAGATGCGCGAGAGCGATGACGACACCACCGATGACGACGATTGCGAGAAGTAGTGCGCCGATGAACAATCCATCTTGCGAGCTAGGGCTGACAGTGGGCGCGGTAGCGGGTGTACCCGAGCTGATTACTCGCTGAGCCACGCCGTTGATGGGCGTCATCACCCCTACCGGGTCGTAGGTGAACAGTCCGATCCCCACTTCGTCGGCGTACCCAATCGCAGCCTTGCTGTATGCCGATGCTGCAAAGAAGAACAGCACTTTCTTAGTCTCAGTGCCCCGCGCCCCGTAGAGCTGCTGCATCTCGGGCCTGCCCGCAGCACCACCCTTCCACTTCACCTGTGCCAGAGCACGTGATGATCGGACGTCAATCCCACCATCTGCTCCCCCCGTAGTTGCGACCGCATCAGTAAAGCCCCAAGTCTTCATGACTTCAGCGGCGTTCAACTCGGCTTGATGTGGGGTAGTGATGTACTGCATCTACCTCTGAATAAAGCACTTTTGACTGATTCAATCCAGAGCACTAGGCGTTTCTGTCGATGTCACCGTTCGCCCGTCGTTGCATGATCTCGTCATAAGTCGGCTCAGTTGAGCCCTTCGGAAGTGGGGTCGCATACGGATCTCCGTAGCGCCTGAGACGGTAGTCGTGCTTTGAGCAAATAGCGCCGTAACCAGGACGATCAACGTGACTAACGTACTGGCATGTTCCGTCTGGCAACGGGCCATCGAGCGGGCATTTGTCGAGGGCATCTTTCAGCATGATCAAATCGTAGTTGTCGAGCTGGCACCGAGTCCTAGTCTTCTGCGACGAGTACTGGCAGCAACACACATCGGCAGTTCCCGTGCAGCGAAGGCCCGTGTATGTCGGTGTAGTCGAGCTTGATCGTCTTGCCGTCATCACCCTCGAATATGTCCCCCTTCTTGAAAAACTTCTTTCTCAGACCTATGACCGTGCCGTGCATCGGTCGGCAGAACTTACATACACGCTCATCAAGCGCTGTGTACCACTCCTTCGACTCGACAACGCCAGACTGACTCCACGCTTCGATGTCTGCAAAGCTTTGTGCCGTAGTGACTTCCGTTCGTGCGATGCGATCAGCTCGGTAGGTTAGGGCAGCGCCGAACACCTTCTCAATGCGCGCCCGAAGCTCGAAGCTTGTTTCGCCGGCCTGAATACCCTGCGACAGTTCAGCCCGTAGCTGCTTCTCAGTTTCGTCGTTGATGTCCTTCGCAACTTTGGTGCTGCGCCCGTTGTAGTAAGCCTGGATTGCTGAGTTGAACGTGTTGAACAGCGAGGGATCTAGTGCAACCTGTTGCATCGCGAGCTTGCCCGTCTCACCGATGACCGTCAGTAGTACCGGCGCTAGTGCACGCGCCAGCTCAATGTCGAAACCATCCCACTCGACCACATCGCTGAGCCAGTCCTTGCGGGTGTAGCCCTTAGTAGGCGTCGGCGTGGTGTCCAGCTTGCCCAGTATGAATGTCCGCTGGCTGTCGAATTGAGCGCGGAGCGACTGAAGCATCGCTGCTTCGTGGCGATCTCCCTTACGTCGATACTCCTCGACTTTGTCGTCGGCGAAGTCTCGGGTCACTATGGTTTTGGGAAGCTCTTCTTACCCTCAGTCGTTGCGTCCGTTGAGGTTTCATCTTTTCCATTGCCCTGTGGCGTCGTTTCAGGCGTTTCCTGGCGCGCTAAGGCTTCAAGTGGACTGAGAGACCCTTGTGCGTAGATCGTCGATCCTAGGCCTTCTGGTAGTGGCTCCATGCCGTACTGTTCACGAACCTCATCGATCGTCAGCCATTTGTTTACGCCCTTGTCAGCCTCTTTGAGCTTGGCTTCTTTGTCCTCAGGTACGGGATTCACGAAGTCGAGTTCAAGTGATGGGTCGTAGACCTGTATCCAGCTAGTGTTCTGCAGCTCTACCCAGTCCTCGATGCGAGGGAGGACGTTGTTGATCGTGTGGATGTAGATCGCACCGTCCATGATCGACTTGTTGGCGTTCTCGATCATGCCGACGACACCGGGTGAGGTCTGGAACATCGCGAAGATCTCGTCGCGAGTGAACTTGCGACTGTTGAGGAAGTCGAGGTCTTGCTGGCTCACCATGTAGGGCTTGGCATCACCGTTCTCTACCAGGAGGTTCTTGTACGCGTTCTCGGAACCAGTGTGTTGATCACTGAACTGTTCCTTCCAGCGCTTGTAGACCTCATCGGACATCTCTTCCTTGGTTGAGAAGATCAATCCTGGACGTGCGTTGTTCGCGAAGAAACGACGATTCCAGTTCTTCATCTGCTCGTCGGTGTCGATGGTCGCGGCTGCTGCCGTGATGATGGACTGACCGAAGTACGGATTCCGCGGATCGGGGTTGAGGTCGCGGATCACGGAACCGATCGAGTAGATCTTGTTGTCGAACTTCACCGTGCTCTGGCTGTACGTCTCCCCTAGCTTGAACTCAACGAGATGTGCAGGCAAGACATGGAACGAGTCAGGTAGCTGTCCCTTGGCAGGCTCGAAAGGCTTGTCACCCTTCATCATCAGCTCGTAGCTCTCACCTGTGAAGTTCATATAGCTGAAGTGGAGTCGGCGCATCTGTTTGCCCTTGAGCGCACCGTTCGGGCGTTTGAGCAGGTCCAAGATGTCGTGCTCGAAGATCTCAGTCCTATCACCCTTCTTGTCCCGCTTGTAGAGTTTCAGCTCAACCCTGGCAGTCGGGCGCACGATGGCGTCGTTCGCAGTGAACGCCCAACCCAGGTTGGCAGTAATCGCTTCCTGCTTGGTGCGGTAGTTCTTGATGGAGTTACCGGTGTCGAACATCTCAAGCGTGTTGCTGAGATGAGGAATGAAGGCTTTGTTCCTGCCGAGTAACGCTGATGCGAGCTTGATACGAAGGGGTGTTCTTTTTTGTGCCATATGAAGTTGTGTGCGCTACGGTTGTTCTACTTCTGATATTAGAGCAATTTAGCCTTTCTGACTAGACGGCTTACACATCGAGAGCGAAGCCAATTCGGATGTCACGCTTTTCAACGGGCCATCAACTCACCTAAGACCTAGGTGTCCACAACTATGCAAGATCATCTGAAGCTGCTGTTCGTACTCCAGACGTCAGCGTTACCATCGCCGTTCAATTGCTCAAGAAACCGTGTCGACGCATACTCCGCATTACCAGGGATGACATTTGGTCCGATCCTGAGTGATGGCCTTGGCCTCGAAGGGAATCCAGGATGGATATCAGGGAGAAATTTGAACTCAATGAAAGCACGGATACCCTCACGTCCGCCCGCATAGCGCAGATCGCTGCCAGCCGGGTGATGGTCCGTCTTCAAGAGACGCCATTCCTTCTCATCTTTGAAAGACTCATGCTTGATGAAGTGACCGTAGAACCTTAGATCCGACAAGAGTGCATCGCCGCAAGCCACAGTAGCCTTACCGAAATCCGTGGTCGATGAAACGGAGGCTGTAGCCTTACGAAAGAGTTCGACGTGATAATCGAATATCTCATTTACAAGTGTCTGTATATCGTCATGTTCGTATAGACATGGAGCTAAGAACCAATCATCGTCGTCAGCTGCCGTCTGTATAACATCTCCCGGTATACCAACGCAGTACCCTCCTGTTCGTTCGCAGTAGGCACGCCATTGTGAGAGTGAATCTCCCTCAGGCGTCAACGAGACGATGAACGACTTCGGACTCTTCTCGAGAAAATAATCGTAATCACGGTCAGCTACCCACTTTGCAAACAGCGAATCATCGCCAGTCAGCGTCTTGTACAGATGATGCCCGAGGGAGATGTTGTTCAAATGCTGGTACGCCAGTTTCAGTTCTTTTTCATCATTCATCTGCTCAGGTAGTCCCGCCCAGAACGATCGACTCTTGATGATCGACATTGCTGAGGCTGCATTGGTGTACTGGTACAGCATCTCGGGAACACCCGTGCGGAGCAACTTCTTCGTCCGGGGCAAATCATCCAAGTCGATCAAATTCCACGTCCTTGCGTCGGGAGGTTTAGCTGCGAGCATATCTGCCTACGCAGTTCGCACCCTGAACTCCTTCTTCTTCGTGCCGTGGATCGTGATCACCGCGTACCTCTCCATGTCACAAGCGTCGTCATCTTGCTTCACTGGTTCGTCAAGCGGCTCGTCGTTCTTGTCCAGCTTCCAACTGTAGTTTTCCTTCTCCCATGCCAAGTCCTCGCAGGATGGGTCCATGGTCAGACGTCCTTGATGGAGCAGGGATTTCGACTTGTTGATGCCCTCTAAGACTGAGCCGGCACCCTTGACCACAGGCTGGATCTTGAGTCCGAGCTGTCTGTTGAGTGTGTCGATCGCCAGCGGGTCTTCCGAGTCCCCGATCTGGAAGTCGAGTTTGGTATCCCCAATTAAGTCGCGCACGGCGTTCATACGCTGCTCGTCACTGAGCTTGCGCTTGTAGACCATCCGATCCAGATGCAGGCTGTTGTCCGAGCCAATGGCAAAGATCCCCGCTGCGAACGGGTGGTTGTAACCGAAGTCGATACTGAGCGCCCATCGTTCAGGGGTAAACGGCAACGCCTTGATGTGCTGATCACGATTGAACTCTTCGTAGATCAGGCCTTCCATCTTGTGGTACTCGGCCAGCATCTCCTGGGCGTACTGGGTCACGGTCATCTCGCCGCGCATCTCATCCAGCTCTTCGACACTTAGGAAGGGATTGTCAAAGCTCGTGAAGTGGAAGACCTCATAGTTCGCGTTCGTCTTCGACAGCTTCTCAAGGCGATAGAGCGACTTGTAGCCCTTCGGCGTACCCATGAACAAGGCACGTCCGCGATAGTCAGCGAGGGTCGCACGGATGATCTCGCGCCATTGCTTCTCGAAGGCACGCATCGAGTCCAACTCGTCCAGGACCACCAGGCTGTACTTCTTGCCTCGGGCAGTCTCGATGTTCTCCCAGCCGAACAAGCGGATACGGTTCAGAGACCCGTCAGGCCGTCGAAGCGTGACCTCAAGCCGTTGTTCGTTGTGAGTGACGTAATTGCTTGTGCCTATGACGTTTTCGAGGAGTTCAGCCCATACGATGTCGCGAGCTTGATCTCTGGTGGTGGCGAAGTAAGCAACAGGCCCGGGCTCAAAGAGGCACGCGCCTTTCATCTCCTCGACTGCGTAGGTGGTCTTGCCGAAGCGTCGACCGCACCTGAGGACTTTGAAGCGAGAACTACTCTCCGCTATCTTCCGTTGTGACTGGTGGAGTCTCGCCACGGTCTTGCATCCTGGCCAAAATGGCGCTGTCTAATCCGATCGGCATGAGTGGTGCACCCTCGGCACCAGTGAGTTCCTGACGATCTGACCAGTCTTGGTGTCTACCCCTGTAGTTGTTGATCAAGTTGAACTTGGCTCCGTTCGCGAACGGTCCGAAGAGTTGAGATTCGGCATAACTTTCGCAGCGAGCCTTCGCAGCCTCCAACGTGGGAGAAAACTGGTCCTTCTTCGAGTAGTCGAGGAGGGTTCGTCGGTTAACTCCGAGCGCTAGAGCGAGCCCGCTCATTGTGTAAGGCTTCTGCTGTGTCATCACCTTGCGGCGAAGGAAGATCGTTTCACCCTTCTCGTTCACCCCAGAGTCAACCATCCGATCCTCAAGGTGAGGGTTTTGCATATCGAAGTAGGCATTGATTGCGGAATCAAGTTCCTCGACCGACTTAAACACTAACGGTCGGCCGCCTTTATTCTTCTCTTCAGTTTCACTAACCTCTGTCATATACTTAGAGTTTACGACAGACTGCTAGTTCCGTCCATAGTGCACGCACATTATCGGGAGAAATATGGTAAGCTTGAGTGTTCGCGAAATTCGTGAGCTGCTAAGGAAGGAGCTGTCGTGACTTGATGTTTGTAATCAGTGGAATAACTGTAGCACTAATGTTGATTGGTATCTACTTGCAACTATTCCCCAATAATTGAGTTACCCGCCCCGCCACATCCAGTGGCGGGGTTTTTACGTCATCGGCCCTGTCGGTACCAACCGGTACCCTTGATCCACCAACTCAGAGGGGTGTCCAGTGGGATTCAAGGACGACTGTGCCAAGGCAGTTCGAGACATCGTCAGAACAGACTTCAGTACGCGGTTCGCACGGGTGGTTCCCACGACGGATGACGTGGCGCAGAAGGATGGTGCGGTCTACGTCAGTGATGCGGTCTACCTGTACGCAGACATGGCGGACTCCACCGGGATGGCCAGCCACTTCACCACACAGGACGCCGCGAAGATCATCCGCGCTTACTTGCACGCTGTATCTCGCGTCCTGCGAGATCGAGGCGGCGAGATCCGATCCTTCGACGGGGACAGGGTCATGGCGATCTTCATCGGCGATGACGCGGCCGACAAAGCAGTAGATGCTGCCCTCCGAATCAACTGGGCAGTCCTCAAGGTCGTCCACGACGAACTCTTGACCTATCACGATGCCTACCGTGACAAATGGGTCCAGGACGACTGGAAAGTCCGACACAGAACTGGCATCGACATTGGTACAGCCCTGATAGTCCGAGCTGGTGTACGCGGCAACAGCGATCTTGTTTCCATCGGAAGGTCGCCAAACATCGCAGCCAAGCTCAGTGATTACAAGGGTGGTGGCGCAACCATCATCACCGAAGAGGTGTACGAAAAGCTGAAATACTCCAACTGCTACTCGAAGAACGCGGATTCAACGAGCGACGATACGGTACCCATGTGGTCGAACGCTCAGTGGAAAGATGTGAGCGGAAGCTTTGAGAACATCCGGACCTCCACCTGGTACAGGCCGTACTCGTGACCGAACCCAATCCGGTCGAAACCGCCTGGAAGATCCACTCAGCCCTTACCGACTGGACTGGCAAGGTTGACACCAAAGCCTCCTTCGCACTAACGATCCAGAGCGCACTTCTTGTCGGAGTGGTGACGCTGTCGAGCAAAGATCGAGTGTTCGAGCACCTGAGTGGATGGGCAGTCGTCTGGTATGTCATCGGAAACTGCTTGCTTGTTCTAGGTGTCATTTGTGCGGTCTGGGTCGTTCGCCCTCGTCTCCGATCGTCAAATCTCGTGCCCGAGTCGCAAAGCAACTTCATCTACTTCGGTCATCTACGTGAGTTGACGCCCGATACCGTGCAGGACCATCTGGAAAACACACCGATCTTGCCCGTCCTATCTAAACAACTCGTGGAGATGAGCAAGATCGCGTGGAAAAAGCACCGCATGGTTCAAGCATCGATGACACTTGCACCTTTCGGCGTCCTCTTCCTGGCGATCAGTGCAATCTACTGATCGCTGGAGATGGAGTGATCGACGGATTCAAGCCCCGCTCTCACGATCTTGTCCGTCGTGCTGAACACCGCACGGATCGCCTTGTCGTCAGGCTTTTCGCCGCTGAGCCAGGACTGGACATAGCCGCGACTGACAGAAGCATCCATCTGATCGGTAGCTCCTAGCTCGTTGAGAACTAGGTAAGCCGTTGCCTCAGCTTGGAACTCAGCGATTCCCCTGTGTTGGGTGTACTCGGCGTGAGCGTCTGCTGCTGTGTGTCCGAGGACTACATGTCCGAGTTCGTGCATCAGTGTTTTGAACGGGTAAGGGGCTACGGGAGATACTGCGACGTTGCGCTCGTAGGAGTAGCCGGCCACATTGCCATCAAGTCCTTCGTACGCCACCCGGTTGATCGCCAGTGCTCCGAGTGCTCGCTTCTCATTCCACTCAGGTGGCTCGTACTCGGGTAGATCGTCACCTTCAGTCTCAGACACGGTGAACAGGCAGTTGACGGGTTTGAAGCGCATGAACTGCTCTTCCTCGCCTTTGTCGTTCTCTCGCTTGATGGTGATCGGGCGGATGATGAACTTGGCTTTGCTGCCCTTCTGAACCTGTCTTCCAAGGTCCTGCCAGCCCTTAAACGTGTTGATCGGCTCTGTAACGCCTTGGCTCATGAGTAGCGCCTGGTTGAGCAGCGAGTAACGTCGAAACCTGTTGTATGCGTTGCCAACATCGCCAGGCATGTTCAGAATCTCTTCCATCATGGCGGGGTAATCGATGTTGAGTGGTTCAGGAGCTTTGCGCTCGGATGTTCGTCTGGATTTGGTTCTTTCCATATGGGGCTAGTTAGCTACCTCCTGCTTAGTCTTGAAGGCGGTGAGTTCAGCTATGCGTCCCTCTGCGATTATCTCCATCTCAGGTATGAAGTAGCCTCTGTGCAAAGACCTGCTTGTCTCGTCTATCCGCTGTTCTACGCCATATTGCTTGAATAACCTCATAACCATGTCGGTGTGCATGTCGGTTCACTCCTTATATTTAGGATATTTTGCACATCCGTACCCGTCCTGCCATGCAGTGGCAAAATGCTGCCGTACTTCTTGTCGCAGCTCATCATCCTTACTAGTAGCATCACTCATAGAGTCTCCTTTTCTGCTTCCAAGTCAGCGAGTGCTTTTATCTGTCCATCTTGAAACTCGTGGATAGATTCCCAGCTAGGGTCTAGGCTATTGTTTTCGCATGTGTCCATATACAACTGAACTGAAGCTATCCTTGCTTCACGCTCCTTTGCTTGAGTATATTTGTCAAACATTCGCCTGACGGCTGTTCTGACTAAATCATCTTCCTCTTCGACAGATAGGCCTTTATCGATGACATTATCCTTATACCAGCACGGACTGTGGTATTCACCGCTACACCACCCCATGATGTGATCTAGTTCTTTATCGAACTCTGACTCTGTAGGGGTGTTACTCATCCCGGCTCCTCCAAACTCCCCGCGAGATACCCGAACGGATCATCAGACACCGCGACAGTCTGAGTACGAACGATCCACTCCTCACCCCAAAGTGCTCGGCAGAAGTCGTGGTTCATCAGCAAGATCCCCAGTACTGCACGAGGTGGCATGTTCCACTGGTTAATTAGATCCATGGTTCCGAAGAGTGCAGGGTTGTCGTAGCCGTTGGTGTTGGCCAGTTTGATTGCAGCGCGGAGGGTTTGAGTTGGGGTCATGAGGTGACCTCCAGGAGTTCTGGATTCTCGTGGATGTTTCCGATGACCTCGATGAAACAGTTGTCACCGTCATACTTCGCGGACAGGTACATATCGACATAGCCCCCACTGCTGACGTCCTTCCAGCCTTCATGCTTGTGATGGAGCGCGACGGTATGAAGGAACCACGCAGCCTTGTACGTAGGCATTTGGACTTCGTAGTAGATCAAGTCGTAGTGATCGCTGCGCCTTTGCGAGCGGACGATGTCACCCTCATAAATCTCGACGCCGTTCTTATCCTTGAGTCCAGTGAACTGCATGATCTCGACATCCTCGAAGTACTCACTACTCTGACTCCAGCCGACGTTCTTTGCGAGAAAGGCCTCGCCTGCGTTCGGTTGATGCCCAGTAACCCGATGCCACAGCATGTCGTCAACTACGTACATACCCTTCTTGCGGTGTAGCGAAGTGAATGGTTGCCATGCTCGAAACTTGATCTCTCTCATGCCATCTCCCCCGCCCAGTCCTCATAAGCAGCTTCGAGCTTGAGATAGTCAGCGATCACCTCTTCCTCAGACTTGTAGTCACCTACGTGAACGAAGCCATCGTCGGTTTCAATGAGGAGGTAGTGGCCGATTAAGGCAGACGGATCAGCGAGGCCGGCAGACTGCATGGCTTCCTCGAAGTTGGTTGTCAGCTCTTGGAGTTCGGCTTCACTGTTACTGATCCTGGCGAAGTAGCCAGTGGTAGATGCGGTGTCCCCTGAGCTTTGGTTGGCCCCGCCTTCTAGCGAGAGGTGATGCAGGATTTCATCGCGAGGCGAGGAGTACTTGGTGCTGATGTACTCGGGTTTGGATGTCTTTTCTAGATTCATATATTCATGTTTCTCCTATGCAAATAACTATGAGCCAAAAGACCAATAAATGCAATAGCGAAATGCCCGGACTTATCCACAGTTTTCAACTTTACTATTGCAATTCTTTTGACTTTGTGTTTAAATAAGTAACGTAATGATAGTTAAAACAAACGGTTCACTAAATATTCCCCTAACAGCAAAGATCACCCTCACCCCGTACGTTCGCAAGTACGCAGATAAGATCGACTACTTGTTCACCCATCAGACGATGGACGGCTACATACCCTCTTCGAATCGCTAATCCCACCTCGCGATTCTCTCCATCCCCCACCACCGAAACTCGCTATCCCCTTTCTCGGAATCTCGCATAAAATGGGTCGAAATCCGCATTCGGCTATTTGTCCCCTGCGCGATTTTCCAGAGAATTGGGAGGCCACCCATGGATACCGCCAACACCACCGCTTTCGACAGGTCACGGGGACTCTCCCTCGACGATCTCCTCCCCGAGTCTCAGCGGGTACACACACCGGAACCCGAGTACGAGATCTACGAGCCGGAACACCCGCCGGCCACCCGCAGGCATCGCCCCCGCTGGCGTCGGTGGCCGATGTACGTTGCGTTCGTAATGCTCACTCCCCTAGTGCTTTCGGAGATGGTGACGCTCTCGTACCGATGGTTCACACCACCTCGGACGTCGTTCATGCTGCAAGACGAAGGCCCGATCGTTTACCAGTACGTGGATCTCGACCACATCAGCCGATACATGATTGCAGCAGTGATCGCTCACGAAGATCAGCGACTTGGTATGCGAGCTGGTGGGTTTGAGATCAGCGACTTGACCTCTAAGGCAAGGGAATACATGGACGGCGACGCTGGAGTAGGTGGATCAACCATCCCCCAGCAGCTGGTGAAGAACATCTTCCTTTGGCCTGGGCGTAGTGCAATCCGTAAGGGACTCGAAGCAGTTATGGCGACAGAGTTCAGCTACTCGATGTCAGATCAGCGGATCTTGGAGCTGTACCTCAACTACGCACAGTTCGGTCCTGGTCTTTACGGGGTCTGTGCTGCGAGTTGGTACTACTTCAACACCCCGCCGTGGTTCATGAGTGAGTACAACGCCAACCAACTATCGGGAGTGCTGCCTCGACCCGCGTACATCGAACGTGCAGCAGACGGCGGGATCTACCTTGGACCCGATGCAGATCAGCTCGCTATTGAGAAGGTGGACATAGCCGCGAGGTTCAACCCTGGCTCGATCGCTGCGCTTGGTGGATGGGAAGGCACTGTTGCGACGGTGGGGATTACGGATACAGCTCTAGATCACTCGGAGGATCGCGGCGAAGATTCATGCTCGACCATGCCCGACAGCGTTGCCGAACGACTGGAAACTGAACTCGGCCCGCGATGATCAGTCACGAACGTCGTCAGCGATGCGTACAGACGCGTGGATGTCGTCATAGGTGTCAATCAGATCGTTGACGATCGACTGCAACCCACGGTTGACTTCCCGTTCCAGTGCATCGATGTGTAGCTCGAAGAGGACTATCTGATCCATCTCAATAACCGTCGCGGCCAGCTGTCCTTCAGGTTCCAACGTGAGGTACTGAGTGAACCCGCGACCGAGCTGCTCGGATCGATCCTCAAGCGTCGAAGGGCCTATGAAGTAACCAAGTTCACTCAGGCAACGCCTGACGGATGCCATCGTTCGGTCGTACAACTCGTAGATCCCGATCTCTGAATCGAGTCCCATACTGATAAAGAGACGGTGCATGATGTACTCCCGTGCGCTGATTGATCCCACCAGCTTAATCACGACCGCGACAAGGCGATTGGTCGCAACAACTAGTAACAGATAACTAAGCGGGAACCCGTGGTACCGGCGTTGCTGACGGTGTGCCGTGGTAAGACTTCACGATGGATTTCATCTTGGGCGTGCTGCGGTTTTTACAAGCAGTTGCAGGACTCGTCGGAATCTTCCTTGTCCTTGTCGGTGGCTGGGATCTCTGGCAGACAAGCAGCAAGTCGAGTACCAGCGGTTTCAAGGAATCTGAGAAGAAAACGATGAAGGACGATTTCCATATACTGCTTCTCGGTCTGGGCCTCCTCGTTGTGTCCGGTGCGATCTTCTCGTTCTTCTAGACGTTGCGGACTAGCTCAGGTGTGCTCTCGCTGCGCTGGTCGATGTAGTCACGCCAGTACCCAGGACGTGGGCAGTAGTTGAAACGAAGGTTCGTCTCGGTGCCTGCTGTTTGGATCAGAAGATTTCCGTAACCGCCGACGAACGCCAACGGTCCCCCGCGCTGCACGTTGAGGTCTTCGATCTCGTTCCAATCGCAGTGTGTCTCGCTGCTGAAGAACAGACTCCCCCAGTTCTTGATCGTCACGCCGCTGTCGTTGAGTGTCATCGAGTGGAGGTTGTAGACGATGGCGGTTACTGCTGTGGAGATTAGAACGACGACGCCCATCAGCTGGAGGATTGCAATCGGTGTCGTATCGCGTGGATTCTGAGTGTGGAGGAAGTACGCCAGTCCATAGATGAATCCAGCGATCAGAAGTCCAACCAGAATCAACCCAACTAGGCCAAAGAGACTGCGCCGGATGATGATTGGTTGGTTACCCATATGTTCTTAACCTACGACAATGCTTGAAATATGTCACTAGGAACGCACAGAAGGCCGCTCGTGGGGTTCGAGCGGCAAAGATGGGTATGTGGTCATGTCGGCTTACTTCTTCGCAGCGTGACCGCTTACAGCGTTAAGGCCCAGTTCCACTGCGTCGTACTGCTTGATGTAGATCGACTCACGTTCATAAGGGTCATGTTCACTCGGCTTGAACACCTCCAGCACTTCGAACGTGAAGTCGGTGATGCTGCTCGCCTGTACGAGTTGATGGAATGGCGATCCGCTCTGCGCCTTGATGTGCTCCCACCAGCGCTGCATCAACCAACGTGTGGTCACGCCGATGTACCTCTTTCCGCTCGGCTTGTGGGTGATCATGTAGACGGTTGCAGTGTTGTAGCTGTCCACCGTCGTTGCCTCGAAGCGGATGTTGTACTGCTTCTGGCACTCGCTAGAGCAGAACTCAGGTGAGCCACCCATGCGAAACTTCGCCTTCTCGATCTTCGTGTACTCGTTAAGGCACTCCCTGCACTTGTGCGGGGTCAACCAGATGTCATGCCAGTAGTCGTTGAGTTCATGGATGCTAGTGATGAACCGTTCAGTATCAGGCACTTTCGCCGTCATCTTCTCACGCACCTTCGGCATGTAATCGAAGTCCTTCAGCACCAGCTCTTTGACATCAGCTTTGCTCTCTGCTTCGTAGATCTCGGTGAACACGCGTTCGTGAGCGAAGCCAAAGTTCTGGTCACCATGAAGTCGATCGGTGATGTAGACGTAGAACTTCGCCACTTCAGCCCCTCATCACCAGCTTGTTTCGCCCACGCTTGTTCACGATCCGAAGTCCCGTGCCATGGAGAGTAGGGCGCAACAGTGCGAGAAGGAATTTCAATCCTTCCGGATCTATCAAACCGACTACTTCCCGAACGCGGTTGAACGCACGTGCCGTCTCTTCGAAGTGTTGGGTGAGTGCCTCTAACGATGAACCGCTGTCAGGTTGAGTGATCTCAAGTTCTACTGACACTGGTCTGAGCGTCGGCGCGTCACGTAGCTCTTCGATCGACGGGGCGATCTTGAGTGTCACTGTCATGACGACTCTTCCAGCAGGTGGGGATGCTCGTAGAGATTGCCTATCACCTCGATGTTTTCGTTCGTGCCGATCTCGCCCGATAGTGACAACATGCTCCCTTCGAGGATGAACTGAGCCTGACTAAACGTCACTATCCTTGGTCGGGTCAGTGCACGACCGGACTGGAGAATGTCGCCCTCATAGATTTCTTTGTTGCTGCGGTCGAGCAGGCCAACGAACTGCCCAACCGTCTCAGGATCAACGACACAAAACTCGGCTAGCTCTGGACGGCGACCCCGACCGTCACGTTTGTCATTCTGCTCAATCACACCAATGATGTTCGGTGCGAGCAGACTTCCGTAGAACCACTCGCCCGTTACAACATGACGGCCACGAAACCTGATCACCCGACTCATGACCGCACCCCAACATGCTGCACAGTCACCGTCGTCGTCTTCCCCTGCAACGTCCCTGTCTTCTGGCAGATCCCTTGATCTTTGAAATCTCCGAGTACGTTCTCTCGGTGAGATGGACTGTTCATCCAGGCAGCAACGAGGCTCGCATCGTCGGGGTATGACTTCGCAAGGTTCTCCCCCGCAGTTGTGTAGCGGTAGCCGGCCTTCTCGATGAAGCTCCAGGGAGTCACGCCATCTGGTGAGGCATGTGCCCAATAGTCCTGTGAGAGCATGTGATCCGCTTTGGCACACGCGCTCGATCTGAGCGTCGAGTCAGTGATGAGCGGCTGCTTACCGGCGTTTGTACGTTCGGAATTGACCAATGCTTCGAGGCTATTAGGAGTGATCGGGGCTGTTGAGACTGCGGCGGATTCAACAAGGGCTGGGTCGGTGTTGCTGATCGTTACAACCCCAGCTAGAAGCAAGACGCTCAGTGTGACTATTACAGACCCGAAGAAGATCCCAGTGGAGATCCAGGGATCATAAATGAGTCCGCAGATGGTTCTTGAAGAACGGGCGGCCATGACCTATTGCTCCTCTTCCACAACCACCGTCCACTCACCATTCCCCGAAACATCAAGGTAGTAGCCACCAGATGCCTTGTACATCAACGTATCTCCACTTACTGGAGCCATCGTGACCTCAGGGATTCCGCCGTGCTTGTCGAGAGACTTACCCTCTGCCATCACGTAGACGTTCACGAACGGGCTGTACTCACCGTTCACTGTGTAAGTGATCCGTTGCTTGGAGCTGTTCAGCTGGAAGATGTCACTGCGCTTACTTGTGGAGCCGGATAGCTCAATGACCTTGTGCCAGGACTTCTGTTGCGCGGGTGCTGATGTCGAGGTTTCAGTTGGAACTACGAGGCCAGTTGGTTGGTCGGTCTTTTGATTGAAGGCTGCGACGGCGATGAAGGCAACGATTACTAGTAGAAAGACTACGAGGCCGCGGCGGTTCTTATTGGGTTGATCGTTTGAACTCATATTGCATTGATTCCTGCTTATTTACTATGCAAATAACTATGAGCCAAACTAACGATAAATGCAATAGCGAAATGCAACGACCTGTGGAAAACTCTGTCGGCCGCAAGCCCCCGATTCCTTTGTCCCCCAAACAGATGACAAATATTCCGATTCGCAACGAACCGCGCTACACTCCGTTTTCATCCGCTAAGGAACTCTTTAGGAGACATAACAAATGTCGGATCTCTATCGCCAAGATCATCTCGAAAATTCCGCTACTGAGTCGCAGCGTCGGCTCATTGGGAGAGGACGCGGATTAGCGATTACTTCCCTGGTGGCAGCGGTAATAGCACTGCTCGCAGCACGGCTCACCAACACTCAATATTCAGGTGTCGAATCGCTCGCTATCGATCCACAGTGGACCTCGACGATTGTGCTCTACCTCCTCCTGTGGTTCCTGGCTTCGGCTGTAATGGTGATCAGCACAGTTTGGCTCGTCCTGAGCCTCTTCCCTCAGTACCGATCGAGCCTTGTCACCGGAATTACGGTCGCGGGGAGCATGATTCCAGCAATCTGCGCCTTAGTGCTTTTTGGTGCCGCATGTGCAGTCCAAATCGTGTATGACGAGCAGGTCAATATGTCATGGACCCACGAATACGCACCAACGGCGCAGAAGGCCAGTCTCGTCGCATCCCTCGTTGCCGTGGTGATTCTCGTGCTGCTCCTGGTCGCCCCCGAACGGTCTGAGCGCGTCCGTATTGCTCGTGAAGACACTCGACAGGTTGCCCAAGCCAAGGCCCGCACGGTAGTTCAAAGCCAAGAGTCCATGGGTAGCTATAACCCGCGCACGAACTCAATGGCCGTTGCCGCGTTAGTGCTGGGGATCGTCATCGCGCCACTTGCAATCCCAGTTGGTCACATAGCCCGCAGTCAGATCAAGCGAACTGGCGAACAAGGAAACGGTCTTGCGCTCGCGGGCCTCATCCTTGGATACATCTTCCTCTCACTGATCGTGCTGTTTCTAGCAGCGATCGTATTCAGCAGCGTCTAAGCGAGGATCAACGTCCACCCACACCAGGGTTCGGTACCACTGGCAATTCCCTCGCCCGATCGCGTGCCGATTGCCGCGCAGCCTTCAGAGTTGGGAAGAAACTGTTGTGTGCGTTGGCATCCAAGTTCAGAGGAACGTCCAGACTTGAGATGAGCTGGTGCTCCAACACCCAAGGCTCGGGGTTCAGAACCCACGAGACCAATGCGTTCTCAGCCATCCACTCGGACAAGACCTTCTCGCCCGCAACGAATGTCAGCCGTTTGCCCGAACCAACCAGACGTAGCTCGATCCCCAACCGATCGGACAGTAGGCACCCAAGAGTCAGCCGCAACGTCGAACCTGCTGCGTTACCTTTGTAGTGAGTCTTGATCCGAGTCCGAAGAGTCTGCTTGCTCGGTGCTTTTCCATTAGTGGGAGGTGCTGATGGACTGATCCCCGTGTACAGCAAGGTCAGTCCGTCCTTCTTCGCGCACCCTGCCGTGTTGATCTCAGCGGGCAACTCTCGGAACCACCAGCCGTAAACACCTGGAGTGGCCGGCACGGGGCATGGAGTCGTTAGAACCTGCGCACGAGTGTGGGGAGATGCCGCCAGGTAAAGGGCGCTTTCATCCACGGCGATGTCAGTGGTGGGGATCAGGTTCATAGCGAGGATGTTCGCATAGTGGTCTGACAGTGAAGGACGATCGGTCGGATCTGCTTAAATCAGCGGGTGACCCACGAAAATGTTGATGAAGACCCAGACCTCCGGAGATCAAAAGCTTCGGGCTCCCGTCGTAAGCGACTTCGGAAGTGGATTACAAAGTTCTCGTTTCCAATTCCTGGACTCGACGTAAGAATCTGGTACTGGCCACTTGGTGTCGCAGCATTGGTACTCGGCCTTCTCGTGGGGTGGGGGTTCGCACACGACTGGGGATCGTCACAGTGGGGTTCTTTATCAGGCTGGTTCTCGGGGTTGCTCACCGCGAGTGCAGTCACCGTTTCCCTCTACCAACTGGCAGTCACGCGCAAGGATGCCGACCGCAGACAGCAGGAGCAATTCGATCAAATCGCCGCGCACCGCCAGATCGACACTATTGCGCCCATTTGGGAGGCCATCGGGGACGCCGACATCGCAATATTGAAGGTTACGAATATTGTGGACGAAATGCAGCTTGTCCAGAGACAATATTCTAAATATGATCCGGGAACAGCGGATCATCTAGCTATAACGCTCAAACTTAAGAAAATAAGGCCCCGATTGAACGCTCAGTTCAAAGAATCCGCACCCGCGATTCTAAAAGCCGAGCTTTCGTTCACAAACGCAATCATGATAGTCGAACAGAAAGACGTTCGTCGTGAACTCAACCAGCTTAAAGACGACTACACTGTACTGTCCCGCACATTTGCGAAAATAATTGAATCTGACACTATTACTGGAACTTGGGATCACACTCGACTCGACCAGGCAAAATCTACCGTCTTCAAGCATCGGCAAACCATGGTTGAAGCAGTACGCGAGCATCTCGTTCGGCCACAAAGAATCAATTAATAGCCCACTCCACCCCCACTCCCTACTACTTGAGGGGAGAGACAAACTGCGTTCTTTACAAGCTATCCTTACACCTCCGCCAATGCTCACGACACTCCTGTCGGCTTGCCAGTTGGGATCTGTTCCAACGGAAGTTTCTCGATAGTTCAGCGCTGAGTAAGTCGGGCGAGTCAACATTTAGTCACGGTTCGCCAAGCCTGTCAGGGCTGCACCCACAGTTTTGGGCTTAAATGCATGCGAGGGGGCATCGGCTAGCCTGTGGCAGGTCCCTCGCACAACTGCAAGAGAATGCGGTTAATTAAGCCGCCCACTTCCGATGTATCCCCCTCAGCTGCATTCAATCCAATCAGACTGCAAACTGATTTCTTGTAAAGGTATGGACTAAATCAGCGAAGTTTCGTATAATAAGGGCATAGCAAGTTGTGCGCCCACTAGAAATAGTGGGTTATACTTTAACCCTTTACATGTCCCTAATCTGACTTAGACAGCCGCAACAGTCGTTTAGCAAGTCGTGCATTGGCTTCCTCCATTTAAGCACAGTCGGCTATATTTTCACATACTTGACGTTTTCCATATTCCACAATCCCTCGCCTCATGCCATACTGAAGACAGCATGGTGGATAATGAAAAACAACTCCCTCTTACCAACAGACGAATCGTCATCCCTCAAACGCCGTCACCCACCACAGACGCAGCAAGACAAGCTGATCTCGCAGAGAACCTGAAACGCCACAAAACTTTCATGATGAACTACGATCGTCGTAATATGTATAGGAGGCCTAGCCCCGCCCGCAAGGGTGCCTCAGACAAGAAGAACCCCGCCAAGTAGCGGGGTTCTTCTATTAGTGGTGCATTATTCTTTGCGAAGCAATTTGTCAACGGCCTCTTTTACCTGATCAATCGACATCATGTTTTCGCCCGCTTCATCTTCTGGCGATACAAAGTAATAGCCTTCAAGTTCAATCTCTGCGGTGTTGCTGATCGCTTCGATCACTTGACCTTCATCATCGAGCGCGTGTTGCTCCAATGTCCTGATTTCTGCACGTATTTCATATCCACGGTAGTTCATATTGAGTTGTTTCTCCATTATTTAGTTATTGCTATCGCTGCCACTAGTAAGCCGAGTAGACCTATGACTAGAGCGGAGTCGTCATTATTGACTGGCCTACGTTTGTAGGACACAGGCTTAGGCCTGATCGACTGCTTACTTGGGGCAAGATCAATAATCTCGCCCGTTCTCGTGTCAACGACTTGCCGAACTGTCACGTTCAAGCCTCGCAAGTCGCTTCTTATTTCGGCTTATCGACCCCGATAGATTACTACCGAGGAACGGTGGCAACTGTCCATTCTTTCCCATCATCCCCCGCATACTTTGAAGCTCGTGAAGGTTGCTTCTCATCTTTTCACTCAATAATGACTCATCAGCCTGCCCCTTCCTTGCAGACGCATTGTAAGCTTTTATCTCATCACGGAGGCGTTCTGCATTCTGTATCTTCTCCCGCAGCTTGTCGATCGCGTCTGCGTCATCGTCATAGATTGCACGGTCTACGGCAGATCGAATGTTACTTGCCTTGGACTTCATCTCTTCTGACTTCTGCGAGTTCTCCACGCCGCGATCCATGGCACCGATTACTCGATCGCGGTGACGTAGCGATGCACGTTCAGAGTGGTGTCCTACTAATATTGGTTGACCAAACGGCACGTCCTTTACCAGACTACGAACCGTAGTGAAGTTGTCTTCTGCCTTGGCTGCTCGTTTCTCTGCCCACTCTTCAAGTCGAGCAGCCCTTGCTAATCTTCGTTCCCTATATGTCATATTCAAATCTCCAGCTTTTATATTGTTATTCAGGTGTCACCACCTCTATATCTATTATCTCACCACCCCCGCAAATAACCAATAGTCAAACCGTTGTACTATCTACCTCAAGAGCTGTGGAAAACTCGACAGCAACGCAACTGATATAAAGCCCTCAGGAGTCTGCGGCGCACGACGGAGGATAGTTCTCAACTCATCGGCCCGAGCCTCGTCACAGGCCAGGAAAAGCACGCTAGGGAACACATCAAGCGGGTACTCTGCCGAATGTTCGAGCGCGTACTTGTAACGATCCACTTTCTCCAGGATCTGCTTTTGTCGTTCACTGCCCATATCAACTTCAAGCCACAGCACCACTCGCTCACGCTTCTCCCGAAGTCCAAGCTCGACGTACAGATCAGGGCGAAGATCAGCGCCAGCAACATCAATCCAACTGTCAGGCTCCGTACCGTAAGTCAGTACGTCCACCCACTTTTCGCGCTCAGCCTGTTTGATTGCCACGTAAGCATCAGCGATTGCGAGAGTGTGGGGGTTCAATGTCCGCTGCGGTCGGTAGCGAGTACTTGAGTACATGCGCCAAGCGTTTGGCCCGAGGGCGTAGCAATACCGCTGCGATCCCCCACGAGCGCCACCAGGCAACATCTGATTGACACGGTGCAACAAGCCCAGTCCAGTTAGTCGTCGCAACGCATTTGAACACGGCGTTCTGGATGCAAGTTCGGAAAAGATCAGAGCATCAATATGTCCGCTGGACAGCTGAGAGAAGCGACTGACCAAGTTGAGGATCTCCCTGTCGCGGGCAAGTAACTGCATAGAAGAACGATACAGGTACTGAGCGTCAGCGCGTGGCGGTTCATCTCCGCTGGTAGCAGCCTCTACGGGTATGTCTCGACCCTGCGGGCTACCTGGCGGCTGGTACTGGGTTGAAACATAGCTCATCTCCTTAACATTTAACCACACAATGTCATGAACTGAGTTTTCCACAGGTCACATTTCGCTATTGCATAATTTACGCGTTTGGCTCATAGTTATTAGTGAATCAACGCAGCACATTGTGAGCTGGACAGACTAACCGATTCGACACACAAGACATTAAGCAGGGGGCTGTAACTAAATAGATGGAAGATTCTTAGATTATGAACAAACCGAACGAGAGATACCCGAAGCAAGTCCGCAAATGGGGAATCAAGAAATCAATGTTCAGCGTCCTGTTCCCAGCTACACGAGCTAAAGCAGTCGATGTGCGAGCGGAGAAGCTGACCGAACAACTTGGGCACACAGTGTCGCGATCCATGGTCCTAGATGATCTAGTGATGCGAGATCCCGACCTGCAGCGGATAGAGAAACAACTTAATAAGGAGATTACAGATGGCAGAAAAGGAAAAGCAGGAAGAACCAAGCGAGGTTAAGAAGCCAGCAGATATGCCGGCTGCGCCTGAGCTTCCCCTTCTAATGCCACCAGCCATCGCAGCAGCTCTTGTGAAGCTTCAGGGAGAGGTTAAGACGGTCATCAAGGGCGCGAAGAACGCACACTACGGCAATACATATGCCGAACTTGCAGACGTCCAAAATGCCGCTCTGCCACTGCTCTCGAAGCACAAGCTAGCACTCACGCAGTGGGTGATGTCGAAGGACGGCAAGCACTTCCTCCGAAGCTACTTGGTACACGAATCAGGTGTCGGAGTAATGCACGACACTGACCTTCTACTGGTCAAGAACGATCCTCAAGGACTCGGTTCAGCAATCACGTATCAACGGCGACAGACCACGATGGCGATTCTCGGACTATCTGCAGAGGACGATGACGACGACGGGAACAAGGCCGCCAACAGGCAGGCTAAGCCCACCGACGAACAAATCAGCGAGATCCGACAACTGTGCGTAGATCTGAAGTTCCCGAAGGAGCAGATCGATACTCGTCTCGTGTCCCTACGAACAGAGGACCACGCAACTGTAGCGATCGCGAATCTACGCAAGCTTGTGTCCGAGAAAGCACGAATCTTGAGGAATGACGAAACGCCTGCCACACCTGTATTCACTGGTGATCGCGACCAAGTTGTACCGAACGAGATCATCGTGAAGACCTCGGGTAAGGACGATGTAGTCCTGAACCTCCAACGACAAATGTTGGATCTGCCTATATCCGACAAGGCACGGCGCAACCTGGTAGGCCACGTGACTGGAAGCAAGTTCGGGACGAGCAAACCTTTCCTCAAGAACTGCACGGCAGAAGAGATCACCGCGATCGCTGAAGCAGTTGAGGAAATCAAAGCGGGAACGTATGACCTACCACCCGAGTGGACTGATGACAGCATCACTCCCCCGGTAGAGACTGCGTGATGAGTCTCGCCTGGTGGAACGATCCGCGGGAGGTTCGTCAATACGAGATGGAAGCTGACGTTCAACTGAACAACCCGAAACCGCTGTCAGAGCACGAGAAGTCGTTGCTTCAAGCGATAGGAACGCTGCTCGCAGCCCCAGCCAGTTCAAACGAACCAGCGCAATAACAATTAGAGAGGTGGAGACCTCGGGAGAAACCAACTATGCCAGCAAGTGGCTCAACCAAGATCAATAGAGAGATTTTCGACAGCATCGTTGCACGATCGAAGAAATCAACTCCAGACGAAATCGCAATGCAAACCGGATACAAGGTATCCACGGTCAAGTTCATCCGCCAGGCAAAGACCTGGGAAGAGTTCCAAAGACGCCGAAACGCACAAGCGCAGCGTGTATCTGCCAAGAGAGCGATGAACCCAGCACCGCGACCCGTTGCGTCTAAGACGCACAGCTCACCTAAGCCCGTAAAGGTCACTCAGCCCACCACTGAGCCGCGTCATGATGAAGTGACTGCCCACATGCTCAACGAGGCGTACGAGGCGTACGAGGAGTGCCAGGCTACGAATCGTCACTTGACGGCATTGGTCGAGAAGCTATCGGACCGACTTGAAGATCTGAGCCTGCAACACGACTCACTCAAGCTAGATAACCGACGCAACCAGTCGGCGATCAAGGCACTTCAGGATGCTGAGACAAGGCACATGGTCGCGACTAACAAGAGCGACCGTTCATGGTTCCCGTGGAGCAACAGGTGAGCGGCACGAAGGCCGGCGGGCTGAAAGCTAGGGACCGCAACCTCGCGAAAGACCCAGATTTTTACAAGAAGATCGGCGCGATCGGTGGACGTCTAGGCACGACTGGAGGCTTTGCTGCCGACCCCAAGCTGGCTCGGATCGCAGGTGCGAAGGGCGGACGAATAAGTAGGCGTGGGAAGAAACAGGTCACGGAGCAATGACCCAAGAGCTCCAACTCGGATTACAGATCGAGAGTGAATCTCAGCCCAACCGTCAGCCGAAGCGCACCAAATCGGGAGACCTCCGCGCCACCGACCTCAAGGCGATCCAGTGGTACACGATCAACAACGGATACAAGCCCGCAGCGACTAGCGCGGTGCCGCACATCCACTTCACCACACAGTCTGGTGAAGACGTGACAGTCCATCTCGGAGACATCCTCGATGAGTACGACGAGTTCAAGCGCACCACTCACGGGAAGCGCAAGGCCGCAGCGTGACGGGACACTTCATCCATCATCCGCAGTGCAGATCAACCATCAGAAAACAACCAAGAGACACCGAAGGAGGTGATATGAAACAAGCGAAATTTAAAGTGGGACAGAAGGTTCGCTGTATTATTCCCAGAGATCCACAGGAGAGTAGAGGTGGAGCTGGCTGGACATTTGGCCGGGTATTCACTATCGCCAGAGTGAGCTCAAATAACTGGAGTGAGAGCGACACCGTCTACTACAACGACACCGATGGCAACGGCGTATACAGCGAGCACTTAGAACTCGTCCGTAGCGTCAAGACGTTTGACAACCTCGAAGTAGGCGACATCATCGTGGATACTGACGGCGATGAAGCCAAGGTTCTGGCGGTACTCGGAGACGTCTTTTTGAAAAGTGGGTGGAATGACTTTGATGAAACAGCCTCCTGGTTGACCGTCTCCGAAGCGAAGAGTGCAGGCTGGACAGTCAAACAAGATACCCCAACTGAAGAGATCACCGAACTCTCCATAGCCGAGCTAGAGAAGAAGCTCGACCTCACAGCGGGCACGTTGCGGGTGAAGAAGGACTAGGCCGAGACGTTCACAAGCCACGCAAGGGCAGTCCAGATTGTGTAGAGCACTCCGCCAATGGCGAAGAACGCCATGAGCGCACCCAAGCTCGTCCAGCCCTGAACGAACGTAGCCCACATCCCAACGACGATGAACCCGACGGTCATCAGGACTAGCAAGAGGAAGTCACCAAAGCTCATCGGATGACCGTACAGGTCCACGCCGACACCAATCACCAGCAACCACCAAGAGGAGGCATATGCCAAGAGTCATCGCCTATGTGCGAGTCAGTACCAACAAGCAAGACGTGGAGAACCAACTCAGCGGCATACGCATCTTTGCCGAGCGAGAACGTATCGAGATCACTGAGACTGTGGGCGAGACGATCAGTGGCTACAAGAGCGCCCTCACCGAACGAAAGTTAAGCGAAGTACTCGAAGGGCTTGAACGCGGCGACATGCTCGTCGTGAGCGAGACCAGTCGTATCTCGCGTCGGCTTTTGGACGTACAGAACACGATCCATGACCTACTCGATCGTGGCATCGGTGTCGTCGCGGTCAAGGAGAACATCGTCTTCAAGGACGACATCAACTCCAAGGTGCTCGCGTTCGCGTTCGGACTGTCTGCTGAGATAGAGCGCAATCTCATCTCGGCACGAACACGGGAAGCGTTGGCACGTAAGAAAGCTGAAGGCATGATCCTTGGCCGGCCAGTTGGTTCGGGCAAGGTCGAAAACCTCAAGCTGTATGGCAAAGACGAGCAGATCCTCGAGCTTCAGCTGAAACGAGTCTCCAAGTCCGCAATCGCCCGCATGTTTGACGTGAACCGCGAAACATTGAATCGCTACATCAAACGTCAAAATTTGGACCGGGAATTGCTATGGAGACGCCACAACAAAACCACCAATTAGTAGATATATGCAGAAATTGCTAGATATGAGAAAATAGATGCATATATGAAAAAGTCCTTGACAAACGATTTACAACGCTGTTTCGCCAGCGATATGAGCGACAAGTATATTTCGCATTTTTTACAAGTAGATGTTCAGCTAGTAGCAGACGCACGAAGTGGCGAGTTTCCGTTCGATGAACCAAAGAAGCAACGAATGCTGGAACGCAGTCGAACCAAGCTCGTTCCAGTCAGGCGTCCATTTCCAAAACTGACGGACGGGATGACTGATGGCGACAGGATCATTGCACTGACACGGCACGGCCTGTCCGCCTCGAAGATTCAGAAATTCCTCACGACACCAGCCAGCACCAAAAGCATTAACCAACATGCGACAAAGGTTCTCGGACCCCCAAAGAAGGGGAACAACAGCGTGGAGAACTGGCTTGATCCAACGATCAGGGTGTACGTGGTGGAGTGCATGAGCCGACTCGGCAAGAACCCGTACCAGTGTGAGCTTTGCCTCGATCACGTGCCTAAGGGGTGCCAAATCCACCACACGAAGTACGCGGGGGCGACCGTTTACGACCTGATGTACATCTGCAATAGCTGCAACCTGTCGAGAGAAAACAAAGGTCTCGACTAGAACCCAACCGCTGGCATTGCTGGCCGTCGAGCGTAACTATTATTCAGCGCACCACGCACTATTAGTTGCTATACACCCGCTCGTCGTCCAGCTGTGTCAGCGAGTACACAACTTAATAAGGAGAACCAATTTATGTCCACACGTTATTCATCATCAAGCAGTTCATCGAGCAGCGGAGGCATCGGCTTCGTTGGTCTGCTCACCATCGTCTTCATCACCCTCAAGCTACTGAACGTGATCAATTGGTCCTGGTGGTGGGTGGTTTCACCGATCTGGATCACAGCGTCGCTCGTCTTAATCACGGTCGTACTTGGATTCATCGGATACCTGATCTACAGGGCGCTCAGGAGGAACAAGTAGATGAGCGGTCGACACACCAAGACGGCAATCGTCACAGTAGGGGTGATCGCCGTTGCAGTGGTCGCCTCGACAGGGACAGCCCTCGCAGCGCGATACATCGAATTGCCTTGGACGAACACTATTTACCAAGTGAGTAGCCGAGAGAACCAGGGGAAGACTCCAACTGTCAGCATGTTCGACCACGACGGAAACAAGTGCTACGTGGTCACAGGCGCGCAGGAGGAAAATTATCGATCCGACGGCGACCACGTCGCCATCAGCTGTGTGAGGTCGAACTGATGGAACGCTTCCCCTCCCCCGAAGAACCCGAACGCTACAAGATCAACACTGCTCAAGAGGAAGCACTACGCAACCTCTGCCATCGCTACGGCGTGGAGTACCGAGCTGACGACTACTACGTCTACCCACCAGATGCAGCAATCTGCGCGGGTTATGCCGAGGGTTGGGTTGGCGGTTACGTAGATGGTGAATCACGGCTATACGTCGGGGTTTCACCAGATGGGCGGGTCAATTCATGAACGCCCAAGCAAAAACTGCAATCGACAAACTGAAGATCATCGGCGAGATAACTCAGAACCAGGAGCTCAAACAGACGATAAAAGTCATGGTCGAGCTGGTCGAAGCACAGGGCGCTGGCGGCGAAGAGCTTGGATTTACTTCTCGGAGTACCGAATCATGATCGCTACCAAGGAAACTCACACAGCCAAGATCCTCAAACTGCTCAAGGCCAAGGGCAAGGTCAGCAACCTTGAACTCCGCAAAGTCGCGTGGCGCTACCCCGCTCGCGTCCTCGATCTGAAGCACGAAGGTCACCTGATCCGCAGTGTCCACGACAAGGGACCGCTGTGGTTCTACATCTATGACGGACACGAAGACCATGTATGAGTCCAGAGATCGCATCTGAACACGAAGGCAAACGTGGGTACAAGACGTACTTCGCTGCGCATCGATATCTGAAGAGTAGACGGCGAATCCCATCGATCCCGCACCGAGTACTACAGATCTACTCCTGCCGATTCTGTCATCAGTGGCATGTAGGAAGCACACCAAAGAAAAATAAGAAGAGGAAGTAATATGACAACAACCAAGAACATCGAGAATCCAAAACCTAAGGGCTACACACGAATACACTCAGACAGTCCGAATCCTAGACATGTATCACTGTCCATCGGCGACGTGCCGATCAACTTCTCAGAAGCCACGATCACACTTCGAGCAGATGAATTTGTCACAATTCAGATCACCACACGGCTCGACAGCCTTGATCTCGTCGCACTTGAGCGCGACACAGAGGTAGTGATCACGAGGGACGAACGGTGAACCTTCTCCCCTACTTGATCCCCGCACTCAAGCTAGCCGGCCGATGGATCGCGACGTTCCTGGTAGTCGCCGTGATCATCGTTGGAACCCTGTACCTGTCGCTGTTCATCGTTCCAGTGCTGGTCTGGCACACGTAGGGACTGGTCGGATTGGTACTGTTCGCGCATGGAAGATGAGATGCGCGAACCACCGAAGACCAAAGTATTCATCAGTTGGTCTGGGAGTAGATCTTCGAATATCGCCAAGGTATGGCACGAACTGCTCAAAGACATGTTCGAACGGGTCGAACCGTTCATGTCAAGTACAGACATTGACGCTGGCGCACGTGGGTTCGACGACATTAAAGCCAAACTAGACGGTAGCTCCTTCTGTATCGCCATCGTCACCAAAGAAACAGAGAATGCGCCTTGGATAAATTTTGAGGCTGGAGCACTTTCCAAACAGGTGTCAAACGCTCATGTTCGGATCGTGCCGTGCCTAGTCGGCTACGAAAATGAGGGCGACCTTCTCGGACCACTAAAGCAATTCCAAGCCAAGATGCTCGACAGGGACGGTATCATCGATATCCTCAAAGCCCTATCTAAGGTCGTGCCCATAGATTGGAGCGACAAAGCCAAGCATTTTGACCGTCTTTGGGACGAATATGACGAGAAATTCCAGATAGCACAGAAAGTATCGAATTCCCAGCCTGCGGGCCGTAGGGAAAAAGATATGCTTAAAGAGGTTGTCAGCTTGACCCGCGACATTAATGAGCAGGTAGCAACCCTAGTTGCGAACAGCAACGAAAATAAGGCAGCATTCCACAAGGTTGAATACGTCTATGAAAAATGTCGCATCTCACTCAAGAAACATCTGGCCGAAAAGTATGACCCCGTTCCCCGATTACCTCGCATTGCGGCAACCACGCTGCAATTGTTCATTTTGGCAACCGAGGAAAACTACGAGAACCATGGGGAATTTCTAGACGAACTCTCAGACAAATACGATGCACGGATAATGATCATACAAGAAGTAATTTAGAGGACTTTAACGCAAAGGAGGTGATATGAATGAAAAACTAAACCAGCCCAACCCCGAACACTGGTCAGATGAACAACTTATCGACCACGAAATAGCAAGCGCCACATCAGAAGAGCGCTCAATTGGAGACGCTGGCGCACGCGTGATCGCCTCGCAATGGCATGGCGGTCAGGCGAGCGCCCTCTATAGCCTCACCAGTACTGGAGCGATCGATCTACCCCAGGTAGTCGCTGAGATCAACGAGTCTTGGGCCAACGCCGACACCGACTACAACCGCGAACACCTCGAAGCCCTTGGCGCGTACGTCATGGCTCGTGAGTCACATGATCCCGTCGAAGGATGGTCGAAGCAGTGGCTCACTCCCCCAGATGAACCAACTGAACAGGACGACTTCTGCCCCGCCTGTCGCGCCCACCTATCCGCCCCTCACTCCGTAGGTTGCCCACTCGGTGAAGAAGATCCCGAGCTACTTGAACGAGTTGAGCAGGCTGTCACAGCTAAGGGAATCGCAGTCGCACACTGGCTTGAGTACGTCGGCTTCAGGAACGGCGAAGAGCTAGAAGCGGCGATCAACATGTTCGAGGACCACCACCTGGGTCACTTCGAGAGCATCGAGGCGTACGCAGCCGACTACTTGATCGAGAGCGGACTCGAAGCTCAGCTGGATCAGTTGAGGCAGCACCTACCTGAAGACATGAGACAACACGCCAAGTGGGATGAGGCAGGTATCGCACACGACTTCGCCTTGAACGCCATCCACTCTGTTGAAGACGACGACGGCCATCTGTACCTGTTCACCAAGTAGCGAGTTATCCACAACCACAACGCATTTCGTGACATTTCGCTATTGCACTTATTGGCCTTTTGGCTCATAGTTATTCGCAGAGGGGAACACCAAAGCAATGAATACAGAACGCGAAATCGTGAACATCAATCTCGAGTACGAGCACGCCGATGACACACCGTTTCTACGGTTGATCGGCCAGTACAAGACGAAGCGCCGAGCACGTGAGGCTCGCAAAGACAAGGAGACGATATTATCGCGCTCACAGTCTTTCATCTCACGAAAGCGTTCACTGCGATAGTGAGACCCAGAAGGTAGCAAGGTTGCCCGCAAAACTCCGTCTCGAACGGTAAGGCCATGTCTGATCAGGACGGCAACCAAGCACCACACTTAGCCGCACAGCGAGGGCGGCCGAGATGCACCTTTACAGAACAGTTCATGCAGTTAAATGGGCGCATCAGAAAATAATTAGAGCATTGAATTGCGATTTTTTACAGCTACCTGGTGCGCTCTTATGTGCATACAAGTGGCGGAATTGGTAGACGCTGTTGGCGAGGATCAATCTAACTGTTCCAGACCGACGTTAGAGTGCAGGTTCAAGCCCTGCCTTGTGTGCGCAACATGGACTATGTAAGACGTACGATGCTGGTAGCAATAAGCAGATACAAGTACTTGCCACCTAGGAATGGTAAGCAACTCTGGAAGCCGCTTAGTCTGCTCTGTTTTGCAAGACACCAGAATGCGTACAAATGTGATTGCTACCAGCACCATACGCCTTACATAGAACAACTGCTAGTAGTGGATGGAGAGACAATTTCTCCTAGGGAAGCAACCAAATGCACTCGTAAGAGGATATGCGGCGCATTACTAGCAGCCATTTAACCGCATGAACCACTTCCACTTCCCGGCATATTCATCGTGTGCTGGGAAGTGGGCGCATGAACCCACAGCTCGTGCGCTCTACTGGTCAGGGTTTAGGTGAGAGGGTCGCGCCGATTAATAAGGCGCAAGGGAGTCCACGTCGTGAGACCTCCTTCCGCGAGGCCCAGCTCACCCCCTGATCCCAAGTCGCTGATCTCTGCACCTGGATCAGCACTTCGTACCTGTCACGAGTTCCCACATCTGTACCGCTTCAAAGTTTGCCCTCCAGCTTCTCTGAAGTACCACCAGTGGAACGTAATCCGCACACATTCGGCTAGTACGTGGACTCATGACGGGTATCTAGTTACTCCATCGAGGTTCTGTTGAAGCCCACCCTCAACAGGACACTTGATTACTCGATGGCGCGACCAGATTGACTGTCACACAACCAAATAACAACTGAACAAGGAATCATCCATGGCACACAACGGACCTGAATCACTGCCGAACCAACCGTGCATCGACCATCTAGCCGACACGGTGGATCTACGGGCAGACATCGCCAAGCTCGCACTCATCCTCGCATTCGAGGATACGTTCAACGAGGTAGACGAGCGACTGATCACACGGGAAGAAGCTCTTGTCCGCATGGAGGCATTGGCTCCGCACATCTTGCATGGTGCTTACCGCGGAGGTGCGGCATGAACGGACAACCAATCAAGCCAATTGCATTGCGATTGACAGATCATTCGATGGCCGAGCGCCTACAAGACCTGTCTGTTCAGCACGGATTGTCCCTCAACACGACGGTGAACATGCTGCTTGGTTACGCCTTCAACAAGGTCGATGAGGAGGGCAAGGAGTTCATACCAGTCACGGTTTTTGAGACGAAGGAAGGAGGCGAGTAATGGATAAAGAACTATTTGAGCTATGTAAAGTCGTGTATGAGCGATTTCCAGAATGGCAAATCGAAGATGCAAAGTTCTTTGTTAACGATTTTGGCACGATTGAAACATTGTACGCTGCGGAGATACTACCGCCAGCATTCATAGTGTGCCCGCTTTACACCTCAGACTACCTACTAGAGAGATTGCCCCTTCGTTCAAAACGAATCGAAGACACCGCGATGCTTGGCAGGGCAACAAATAACAACGGTTGGTCGATTGTATATAGAGATATGGCATATCTAGCCGACACACCCGTCAAAGCTCTCTTGAAGCTAATAATCGCACTAGATGATGCAGGTCGGTTGGTTGCTGCGGAGACAACTGCATGAGCGAGCACTCCTCTACCTACGGTCACAACGAACCACCCCAACCATCCCGCCTCGAAACCGAGATCGCAGCCAAGTTCGCAGGTATCCCGAACGCTCAACTCATCCGCAAGATGGAGCACGCCCAGGACTTCGGCTACGACGATGAAGAGTTTGAACTCAACCGACGTCTGAAGCTTGGTGGCCTCGCATGGCGTTGGAGCGGGGACTTCTACCGACCAACGGTTGAGGTGTACAAGCCGGAGGTTGGTGATGGCGAATAGACGCAAAGACCGCCTAGTTCCAGCAGGCTTCATGCGCTACGAAGGAGAGTACGACAAGGCCTTCTACACCATCATCACCTTCAACGGGGTGCGGTATGAACACATCTGGCCGAACGGCGGCACGTTCGACGTGGGAAGCAAAAGACTATGCCGCACAGATATTTTCGCAATAAGGAAGGAAGTGATATGAGTGAACTACACACAGCAGAAACAGCAGCAGAACAACTAGGCATCCCCCGCGAAGCCTTTTATGAGGATCAGTCCCCCGACGCCCTGATCGAGTTGAGAGCGAACCTTCTACTTGAAGCGCAGCGCAACCTTGATGCAGCGTACGAGATCACCGACGTTCTCGTAGCCTTCGAGATCGAGGCCAAGTCACGGAAGAAGCGTGTCCGGGTGGTCGAGTAATGAACTGGCACAACTTCTTCCTAGCGCTGTGTCTTCTTACATGTCTACCAATGGTTGCCGTTGCATTTCATGTGGTTGTATCGAACGCCAGCGGCAGCCGAACGGGTAGGTTCGCCAAGCATCTGCTCTTTGCACTCATGATCACGTTCTTGACTAGCGGAACGCTCGCAGCGGGGTTGTCATGAGCATCGCCAGCGAAAAGGGCCAGTCTCTCGAAGAGCAAATCGCCAAGACCCTCCGCAAGAAGCTAGGCGCAAGAGTCCAGCGGGACAAGCGAAGTGGTGCAGGTTCGCATCAGAAGATGGATCTGAACGACTACTTCCAAGACACCCCGTTCGACATCGAAGCTAAGAATCACAAGACCATCGCGATCAAAGACTGGATGCGTCAGGCGAAGGCCGGCGCAAGCTTGAATCGCATCCCTACCGTGGTGTTCAACGCAGATGATGACGTACTCGCCTGCATCCCGTTCGATGACCTGGTTAACCTCGCAGTTCAGATCCGAGACCTCACTGCCGAGATCGCAGACTTACGCACACCGACCGTTCTAAGCGTCGGTGAGGCCGTCGAGAAGACTGTGGCGATCAAACAACCAACTGGTGTCTCAACCTGCAGGAACGGCCACATAACAAGTCCAGGCAGCAACAAATGCCTCGACAAATACTGTGCATTCAGCTCGACCTACAAGAAGCCGAAGGTCAAGAAGTAGCGCCCGATCGCGGGGCCACCTCCGTAGTCAGCCGACTGCGGAAGCACCCCACGATCAAGAAGGACGTGAGCACGATGGGTTCAATCCAATGCCTCATCATTCCGGCAGACCTCGATGTACTGGTACAGACGATGGAACTTGAACAAGGCGACATCAAGACTATGCAGGGCATCGTTGATGGACACTTCCAAGTACTCGAACTCGAAGCTCAGAAGGCATCGATGTTCGTGAACGAGGAGGGGAAGAACATCGGCCTCAAGATGAACCAGAGAGCGACGATGCTGCTCTGGCTCTCGGACAGTGTCTGGCGGTTCCAAGACGTCGTGGCAGGCAACGTGTTCATCATCGGACCACCTGACGATGAAGGCGACTCCACGTCCGTTCCGCAAGAGTTGGTGGATCTGTTGTTCAGTACTGAGAAGTATAAGGGCGAGGTCACTACCCTCAGCGACGAAGACTCTTGGAGCAGCAACAACCTGGAGTTCACGGACTACTGGGATGCCGCACATAGCGTGCTGGAACTGGCTTCACGGTGGCAGCTCGTCAGGGAAGCTCGTGTCGTTGCAGCTTAGATCGTGGGAGTAAGACCCCGGCTCATTGCGAGCCGGGGCATTTCATGTCCAGACGCATCAAATTGAAAGCTCCTCGCTTCACCGAGACGAATCTCAAGGTGAAACGAGGAGCGTATTTAGTTGTGTAGATGAGACGGGGAGTCAGTCCACGTTCGGGCGATACCCCTTACGCCGACCACGAAGCTGATCGAATGTCGTCAACTTCTCCGCAGGAACCAACTTCGCGAACTCGACAGCAGTGGCGAACACGTCCTGCGAAGTCCCATTTGCAAACCGAAGTTCGAGACTCACGAGGTTTCCCACTGTCTTGAGCGCCTTCAGCTCTTCCTGCGAGGCGTCGAATTGACGAGCCTCTTCGTGCTCGGGATGTCGAACGACGACGTTGACCACCTGGTCATCATCGAGCTCGATACCCGTAAGGTCAGATACGCGAACGCTTCTGAAACCCATTGCTCTCACCAACTTTCAAACTAGATGCGACACAACGACTTTTGCCATTGCGATACTTCTAGTTAGACATAGTTGAATCTTTAAGTAAATAGGGAAATGTGAGACAATAGAGGTACATGAAAGACGGATTTGATCTCGCTACCTATCTTGCGAAATCCACACAGGCTAGTGGGGTTCCCCTGCGCGTGATCCATCAACCGACAGTCGCAGCTATTGCGCGCCTAGCGCTCGCTTCTCGCTAACAAGCGACACACCCCGCAATCACCCAAGTAACCCCTGTCACGTGGGGTTTTGTGGCAGTATGGACGATCCGTGAGTGTGGGGTGTTTCGCTATTGACGGACTCGTCGAGAAACAGCACGCCGCGATGGGCGCGGCTGACCGCACCAGGACGAGCCATCCCACTGCCGCCACCCACCAGTGAGCTGACCGACGAACTGTGATGCGGCGCAATGAAAGGCGGCATATCGATCAACGGCCGATCCTCCGGCAACACCCCCGCCACCGAATGAATCGCCGTCACCTCCAACGACTCCCCCTCCGTCAACGGCGGAAGAATCCCCGGAAGCCTCTGCGCCAACATCGTTTTCCCGATCCCCGGCGGACCAGTCAACATCAAATGATGCGCACCCGCCGCAGCAACCTCGATCGCCCACCGAGCATCCGTCTGCCCGACAACCTCACTCAAATCCCGCACCACCACCACACCAGCACGCTCGAAAACATCAGGAACAGCCAGCGCCAACTCACCACGCAACCACCCGATCACCGCAGACAAATCATCGGCACCCAGCACCTCGATCCCCTTCACCAAGCCCGCCTCAGCCAACGCCCGAGCTGGAACCACCACAGTCCCCCACCCCGCCCGCTTCGCCGCAAGCACCGCAGGCAACACACCACGCACCGACCGCAAACGACCGTCGAGCGCCAACTCCCCCAAAAACACAGTCTCCCGCAACAACTTCCGCGGTAGCTTCTTCGCCGCATCGAGAACCGACAACGACAAAGCCAAATCGTAAACACTGCCCACCTTCGGCAACGTCGCCGGCGACAACGCCAAAATCACCTTGCTGTCCGGCCACTCCTCACCAGAATTGGTCACTGCCGCGCGAATCCGATCACGCGACTCGTGCAACGCCGTATCAGGCAGCCCCACCAAATGCACCGCAGGCAACCCGCGCCCGATATCCGCCTCGATCTCCACGATCTGCCCGTCCACGCCACTGACCGCAACAGAATGCGCCCGCCCCAACGCCATCAGAACGCGTCCACAAAATGCTCGACCGAAGGCTCACCGTCGCGGCCGATCAACACCGCCACCACATCGAAACGCACCCTCGACCACGACCGGCCCGAATCAGTGAGCCACTGCATCGCCAAAACCCGAATCCGACGCTGCTTCGCGAACGTCACCGACTCCGCAGGACTTCCGTACCCGACACCAGAGCGAGTCTTCACCTCCACGAACACAATCCGATCACCGGACGTCGCAACAACATCCAACTCGCCGTACCGACAACGCCAATTACGCTCGACAATCTCCAAACCCGCACCGATCAGGAACTCGACAGCCACATCCTCGCCCCGAGCACCCAACGCCATATTTCCCGCCATCGCAGCCCCCACCACTCACACGACCGCGCGCCCGCCCCATACGAAACGCGTCCCAACACACCCTCAACCCACCACCACAAAACCAAGCCACCCAAAACCAACCTGTTGACAACCCAGAACCTGTGGAATTCGGCAGCGCGATACATGAACGACGGCGCACACTCCGACAATTTTCTGAAATCCCCACAAATTGGACGAAAGTCCAGTAGAACTAGTTACAGTTTTGCTCAAACCGTCACGCACCCCGCTGAATGGAGTTCTACATGGCCCGCCGCTCACTACGCCACGCAGTAGCCACCACCACTTCCCTCGTTCTCATCGCCGCCGGCGTCACTGTTGGACTTGGTGCTTCGGTGGCACAAGCAGCGCCGGCCTGCGCGCTCAACCAGTCGGTCACCGACGATTGGCCCGGCTCCGTCTGGACGCCTTACACCGTCAGCAAGGAGGTTGTCGGCGACGGCAAGGTCGCAGCGGGTCAGACGGTCACCTACATCACCAAGGTTTCCGGTTCGGGAGCCCTCGTCAACGAGATCCGCGATTTCCATCCGGCGGGATTCCAGCTGGTGAAGGCTCGTCTGAACGTCAAATGGCTTATCGGCGACCAGAAGTGGGACGACGTCACCAAGACCGTCGTCGTCGGGAATGACTCCGTAATCGCCAAGGGCGGCGGATGGACCACGGCGGGCGGTGGCGTCATCGCTTTGGAAACCACCTACAAGGTTCCCGACAACGCCGTCGTCGGCACGCAGCTCGACAGCGGCGCCGGCACCAACATTGTGCTCGCGGGCGGAAACTGGAACATCAATCCGATGGGCGTGTGTGTCACCATCCGGCAGCCGAACCCCGTCGAGGCGGGCGCCGGAAGCCTCGAAGACATGGGCTTCGGCTCACTCAACTCCGGATCGGGCCAGGTATTCGGCTCCCTGACCGACCCGCAGGGCTCGATGACCAATGTCATCAGCGGCGTCCTGGGCAATGTGCTCGGCAACATGAGCTGACCCAGTTCGGATAGGAGATGGGCCGAGCCACCAGCGCATGCTGGCAGCTCGGCCCATCTCCTCGTTCTGGAGGCATGTTCCGCAATTGAAAACCAACAATCACGTTCAGTGTTGCGACACTGAAAGGAGAAGCGCACGACATCCAGCTGTGGTCTAAATTCGCCCGACGAGGAAAACCTGGAACTTCCAGCTTTGTACTAAACTCCATAAATTCGAACTACCTAGTTGTCGAATTCCCTACAAGCAAACACCCCGTCCCACGAAGACAGCAGGGAAGGTCTCAGGAAGCAAAGTGAGTCAACATAGGCGTAAGCAAAGGCATTCTACGCGAAGCACCCAGGCGGTCAACGTCGCCGGGACTCTGCTCCGCCCGCCAGATCTATTCACGATTCGTTCGAAGTAAGCAGACAGGCTCTTGGCGAACATTTTCTAACTCTGAAAAGACAGTCAACTCTTCGAATTTACCCCTGACCGAAACCATAAGAACTCCGCGAAGCTTTCACTTGTATAGTCTGTCCGACGGATTGCAGTTGCAATCAACTCACCCACAAACTGAGCGGCTTACACAGCAGAAAGTTGGTTCTCAAGTGACGCAGCCACCCAACTCTCCATTTGACCAACCGAACTACGAGCCCCGACCACCGGAATACTGGCTCGCTCAGCACCAAGCACCGTCGCCAGAATCGGATCAACCTTACGAACCCCATTCCGAACACGAGACAGAGTGGCGATTCGCAGGTGTACCGCCGGTTGGATTCGTACAGGCCGACTCTCCCCTCCCTTCCAACTACCTGCCAAATATCGTGGCAGCTTTGCTTGCATGTTTCGGGATAGTCGTCGGAAGCCTCGGTCCATGGGTGACATTTCTCAACTTCTCAAAGTCCGGTGTCGACGGAGACGGCGTCCTAACACTCGTTCTCGGCGCGGTGGCAGCAATCGCACTGTTCACTATTCTGTCTAGAGGAGGAAAGGCAAAGTTTGGAGACCGGTGGGTCGCGCCAGCGGTAGGCGCAATCACGGTCGTGATCGGAATAATCGACGCCATGAACGTGTCCGACGTAGAAGCAACAATTCTTCGCACCACCGTTTCTCCATCGATCGGGTGGGGGCTTTGGGTTGTCCTCCTGTCTGGCGCAGCATTGTGTGTTACAGCTTCCACGGTTGCGCAGATTGCCGGAAAACGCTCACGCTGAGGACATTTCTGAATTTTGTCTAATCGCCGTCGAAATGCTGCCCGTAAGCGATTGACCGATGTTCTAGACGCAGCCTTGAATGACGAATCCGATGCCCACGCCGACGCTCAGCCTCCACAAAGCCAGCCTGGGTGTACGGGAGATTGCCACCCTCAGCTTTTAGCCTGTCGACGCGAGCAAGATCTATCAACTATCGTCTCCGCGTGTGCGGCGTCGGTTTCCAATTCAGCGAATCATTGCATCAGCTTTCGCGCCGTACCTGGCGGGCGTCGTACCAAAAGTTTCGCGGAATGCGGCGATGAACCCACTACTGGTTCGGTAACCCACCTGCGGGGCAACGTCGTTGACGCCCTCACCCCGCGCGAGCATCTCGAGTGACGCATACATGCGTGCACGAGTTCTCCACTGTCCGAAAGTAATCCCGGTATCGGCGACAAAGGCGCGCATCAAGGTTTTGGAACTGACCCCGAGTTCGCCTGCCCACTCCCCTAGTGTTCGTGAGTCTGCCGGATCGGCGAGGATCCGTGCAGAAACCGAACTCGCCACAGCGCTGCGAGGAACCGCGAGGACGTCGTGCCGTTCGGGGGCGGCAGCAAGAATGTCGTAGAGCAACTCCTGACTCATCAACCGCCGAGCATCGTCGATGGTCCGATCGGCGAGATGCCGCAGCAATTGAGCGGACAAAGCATCGACTTCGAGAACAAGTGGCTGAGTCCACCTAGGCCCATCGGGGCGTAGATCCGGGCGCGCATAAGCCGCGATCATGCATCCCTCTGACAGAAGCGTCATGTCGTGGAGAACGGTGCCAGGCAACCAGACCAAGTGTTCGCTGTGCAGGTGCCACACGTTGCCCCCGGCAGCGACCTGCATCGTCCCTTCGCTCATCCACGCGATCTGATGCTCCGGATGTCGATGAGCCCCGTACGCGGTCACGCCGTCGACGACGTTGGCGAAAACCTGAAAATCTTTGAATGTCCGTCCGCGACTATCAGGCAGCGCTAGCAAGGACTTTGGTCGAGTCGAGTACTCGATAGTGGACATTTTGCGTCTTTCTGGGCGTATCCGAGTCTATCCGGAAGGATGGACCGACGATTCTGCAAAGGTTAGCCTCACTTTATTGCTGACGCGACCAGTTCAGCACTTCAATGCGGAACTCAGATCACTCGCCCACCACTTCGAAGGAGCATGCACGTGCCCTCACGTAGCACCCGAATCCTCGCCGCCTTATTCACGACGGCCGCGATCATCGGGTTCTCGACCGCCTGTGGAACCTCACAAGGCGTCGACACCGCATCAGCGACCCAGAGCAACGACGCATTCCCCGTGACGATCGAGCACGCACTGGGTTCGACGACAATCGATGCCGAACCACAGCGCGTAGTGACACTCGGATATACCGATCACGAACCATTGCTTGCCCTCGGAGTTGAACCCGTCGGCATGGCCGAATGGTGGGGCTCCGGCATGGATGAAAGCTGGCCGTGGACGAAGGACTACTGGAGGGGAAAGACTCCGACGTACATCAACAGCGGCGGAGACTTCAACTTCGAGCAAATCGCCTCCCTCGCACCGGATCTGATTCTTGCGCTGTACGCCGACATCGACACGGAAACGTACAAGAAGCTGACCTCGATCGCGCCGACTGTCGCGCAGAGCAAGGACTACGACGCGTACACAACGCCGTGGACCGACATGACGCTCACAGCCGGGCGCGCTCTCGGCAAAGAACCACAAGCTCAGCAACTGATCGCGGATACCGAAAACGCGTTTGCCGCCGCTCGCGCCGCGCACCCGGAGTTCGCCGGGAAAACCGCAACGATCGTCAACCTCGACACTCCCGAGGGATACGTGTTCTCGTCGCACGACCCACGCGGCATCTTCCTCTCTTCGCTCGGGTTCACCCTCCCTCCGGCGGTCGACGCCTTTGTCGGCGAACAGTTCGGCGACTGGCTTCCGAACGAGCGTTACGACATCCTCGAGTCAGTCGACCGCTTGATCGTGATGGCCGACCCGGAGGGAGAGAAGGCCCTCGCCGGCAACAGCCTCTACCAGCGGCTACCCGCTGTGAAGAACGGAAACGCGGTAGTCGTGCGATACACCGCAGATCCACCGGTTGGTGCGGCGATGTCCGGCAACACAGTCCTGAGCATTCCGTATGCCATCGACCAACTGACCGCCACGTTGTCGAAGTAAACAAACAGGACGGGTATCGAAACTATGTTCGAAGAGTGCTAGCCTCGAAGTCAGGAAGCACCCATGAACATCGAGGACCACCATGGACGAGGTACCGGGCACCGCGTTAGATCTGGCTCGACTGGTCGACGAGCTGACGGTTCTCGACCAGCGACGCGTCGACATCGGCGAGAGCTTGGTTCAACTCGAGTACCTCTACTCCAGAATGGGCGAGCGACAACAAGCAGACGCTGCCCGAAAAGCCTTCCAGGAGAAGTACGTCGGACGAATCTACGAACTCGCAGACGGCCTGCGCACATGAAAAGGGGTTGCACACAACCACTGACCGAGCGCATGGTCATTCCTGCACGACACACCGGACCGATCGGTTCGGCTGTGAACTATGTGGGAGAAATCTGATGGAGAAGATCACCAAGAGGCTGTGGAACTGGGCATCGATACTCGACGAGAATACTCGCGAGCAAGCGCTGCGCACGTCCCAGATGCCTTTTGTCCGTCCACATCTGGCATTGATGCCGGATGCGCACCTCGGTGCGGGAGCGACGGTGGGTTCGGTCATTCCGACGGAAGGCGCAATCATGCCCGCCGCCGTCGGAGTCGATATCGGCTGCGGAATGATCGCAGTCAAAACCCAGTTCAACGCACGCGACCTCCAAGGCCGCGACCTGAGCATTCTTCGCCACAGCATCGAACGCTCCGTTCCACTCTCGGCGGGTGTCTACAACAAGACGCTGAGCGACACGGCGCAAATCCGCATCGCAGAACTCGAGACCATGGCGGGCGATCGCCTGCCCTTCTACGACAAGTTCAAGAATAACTGGAGGTTTCAGCTCGGAACGCTGGGTTCTGGTAATCACTTCATCGAGGTGACGCTCGACGAGAGCGACGGCGTCTGGCTGTTCCTGCACTCAGGCAGCCGCGGTATCGGAAACAAGCTCGCACAGCATCACATCAAGATCGCCAAGGACTTGTGCGAGCGGTGGTACATCAATCTTCCCGATCCGGATCTTGCCTACCTGATCGAGAAGACACCCGAATTCGACTCGTACATCACCGATCTGAACTGGGCTCAGCACTTCGCTCTGCTCAACCGCGAAGAGATGATGGACCGCGTGGTGAAGGACTTCGCGCACTTCATGGGTGACGGCAAGCCCGCGATCATCGACGAAGTCGAGCGGATCAACTGCCACCACAACTTCACCCAGAAGGAATTCCACATGGGTCGAGGTGTGTGGCTGAGCCGCAAGGGTGCGATCAAGGCAGACGAGGGCACTCCCGGGCTCATCCCCGGTTCGATGGGGACAGCGAGTTACGTCGTCATCGGTAAGGGAAACGTACCGTCGTTCAAGTCCAGCCCCCACGGCGCGGGTCGGGTGTACGGACGTAACCAGGCACGCAAGACCTTCACCATCGAAGATCTCGACAAGGCAATGGTCGGAATCGAATACAAGCGCTCCGCGGCGTTCCTCGACGAGATCCCGGGTTCCTACAAGGACATCGACGTCGTGATGGACGACGCGAAGGACTTGGTCGAGATTCGGCACACGCTGCGTCAGATCGTGAACGTCAAGGGCAACTGACCCCGCGCAACTCCGCGAAATAGGAAGTGCCCCGCCGATATCGGCGGGGCACTTCGTTGTCGAGCAGTCTGGCAGGCGCAGGTCAGTCGGGAAGGCGCAGATCCGGCTTGTCCAGCTCTTCGATGTTGACGTCTTTGAACGTCACGACGCGTACGTATTTCACGAATCGCGCCGGGCGGTACATGTCCCACACCCACGCGTCGGACATCCGCAGTTCGAAGTAGATCTCCCCGTCTGAATTGTGGGGCAGCAACTCGACCGTGTTGGCCAGGTAGAAACGTCGTTCGGTCTCCACGACGTAGGAGAACTGTCCAACGATGTCCCGGTATTCGCGGTAGAGCGACAGCTCCATCTCGGTTTCGTACTTCTCGAGATCCTCGGCACTCATCGGTTTAGCCAGTCCTCCCAGTTCGTCTGAACTTCCATCATCCCGTACGGCCTGCACGTTGTTCCAACCGGACTCCCGCAGCCACCACGTTGGCGTAGGTCATGCGGTGCTCTGGGCACGGCCCCAGCTCATCGAGAGCGTCCATGTGCAGGGGCGTGCTGTATCCCTTGTGAATTGCGAAGCCGTATCCGGGATGAGTGTTGTCCATCTCCGTCATCACGCGATCTCGGGTCACCTTCGCGAGAACGCTGGCCGCAGCGATACATGCGGCGGCGCCGTCACCGCCGATGACCGGCAGCGAGGGAGCCGTCAAACCCGGAACCCGGAATCCGTCGGTGAGGACGTAGCCCGGTTCGAGGTCGAGGCCCGCAACTGCTCGCCGCATCCCCTCGATGTTCGCGACGTGAATACCGATCTGGTCGACTTCCGCGGCGGGAACAGCGATGACACTCCACGCCAATGCCAAGCGTTTGATGGCTGGGAAAAGCTCCTCGCGAGCACGTTCGGTCAGCTTCTTCGAATCGTCCAGACGCGCCAGTGCCGCTTGCGGTTTCGGTGCCAGGACACACGCTGCAATGACGAGCGGGCCAGCGCACGCTCCGCGACCGGCTTCGTCGACGCCGGCGACCGGGCCGAGACCGGTTCGCGCCAACGCAGACTCCATCGTCCGCAGACCTGCCGATCTGCGAATGACAACGCGAGGGGGCCAACTACTCACTGTCTCTGCCTACTCGGAACTAAGCGAATCCATGTGCGCGGTCCGACAACTCAATTGCCCTGAATATCAGGCGCATCGATGCCGCCCATTCGCGACGGGGGAAGGACGATGAATCGTGCTTGACCGATGATGTTGTCGACCGGGACAGTTCCCTGGAACTCGTCGTCGACGTGGTAGCGCGAATCGGCGGAATTACTCCGGTTGTCACCCATGACCCATACGTGTCCCTCGGGCACGGTGATCGGTCCGAAGCAGCGCCCCGACTTCAGTTCGGTGTCACACGTTTGTGTTCCCGGAGTGAACGGGAAGTCCATCTTGATATATGGCTCGTCGAGTGGTTTGCCGTCCACCAGGACGCGGCCCTGATCATCGCAGCATTCGACGGTCTGGCCGCCGGTTGCGATCACTCGCTTGACCAAGTCGTTCTCGTCGGGCGGGACGAGGCCGACCCACGAACCGACCTCTTGAATGCCTCGGACGACAACGTTGTCGGACCGATTGGACACGTACTTCGTGTTCCACGAATCGGGTCCCTTGAAGACGACGACGTCGCCGGGTTCCGGATCGCCGAAGCGGTATCCGATTTTCTCCACCACGATGCGGTCACCGGTACATCCCGCACAGCCGTGCAGTGTCGGTTCCATCGACTCGGATGGGATGAGAAAAACTCTGAAGACAAATGCCTGAAGAACGATGCTGAGTACCAGCGCAACGCCGATCAGAACAGGGAGTTCTCGCAGGAACGATCGCTGTTTCTTCTGCGGCCGATGTGAGGTCGGTTCCTCGGAACCGCTTGATCCCTCATGATTCTCGGGTCCGGACGACAATGCCTGCTCCTTCGAAGAATCTGCCACAGAAACCAGATTAGCCCGACACCGCGCGTACGCGGTGCCGGGCTCATCGGAAAGATCAGCGCTTTTCCTTGATCTTCGCCTTCTTGCCACGAAGCTCACGGAGGTAGTACAGCTTGGCGCGACGGACGTCACCGCGGGTCAGAACCTCGATGGAGGCCAGCGTGGGGCTGTGAACCGGGAAGGTGCGCTCGACGCCGACGCCGAAGGAGACCTTACGGACGGTGAAGGTCTCGCGAACGCCGCCGCCCTGGCGACGAATAACGACGCCCTTGAAGACCTGCACGCGCTCCTTGGAGCCTTCGATAACCTTGACGTTCACGTTGAGCGTGTCGCCGGGACGGAACTCGGGGATGTCGTCGCGAAGCGACTTTTTGTCCAGGAAGTCCAGGGTGTTCATATGTCATCCTTGTATTTCGCAGGAGCAGAGGAACCGAGCGGCACGCGTTTCAGTCTCCCGAAACGGCGCTCGTCTGGTTCGTGCCCAGATCAAGTGCTGCTGCCTGGTCCAGGCAACCCGTCCATTATGCCAGACGCGGACACCAGTGGGGAAATCGGTGGTGGCGGAGCCGCGTGGATGGTGTGGTCCAATTCCTGCTCGGCCGCCGTCATGGCATGTTCGACGCTCGGCGATCCGGCAATGAGATCCTGTACGTAGATCTTGGCCCGGATGACGGGCCGACGCCATTTCCGTTCACGCTCGAGAGCGCGGTTCATCCGTTTCGGCTTGCGCGTGTATCGCCAACGTGCCCACGGCGCACCCGGCCGGCTCAGGCGAACTGCACCGATTACCAGCAACGGAAAGACGAACAGGCCAACGAGCCCCGTCCAGATCTTCCCCTTGAGAATGACGATGGCGGCCAGGGCGAAGTTGATCAACGCGACAAAAACGAAGACCAACTTGATCCACGGATCTCGTTCCTCACGGAATCCGGCGACGTCGAGCAGTTCGAGCGGGCGGAAACCCAACAGCACCAGACCGGTCACGGCGATCGCGACGAAGACCGCGTCCACCGAGGTCCGACCTTGCTCGGACCAGTACACGTCCTTCAGGTAGAAGATCAGTGCAAACTCGTCGAGCACCAATGCAGCACCCATACCGAAGATCGCCGCCAGTACGGCACCGGTGGTCTGCGAACCGTCGACGTAGACCGCGATCAGCGCACCACCGGAGATCATCATGGCGATCACACCGAAGACGACGTGATGCACGTGCTGACCGCCTGGCGCGATGTTGCCCGGCCACCATTTCACCTTCGCGCGGATCATCCGGACGCTCAGGCGGATGAAAAGGAAGGCGGACAGGAACCCGAGAAGGAAGAACAGCAGCGGCAATCGGCCGTGGGCGATGATCTCTCGCTCGAGCCACTCCCGCATCACTGTCCTCCCTTCACCGAATTCATGATCCGACCCTGATCGGATTCATACCGCGAACCGACTCGATTGTGACGATACGGACTTCGAAAACCCGGCGTACGGCTTTACTTGCCGAATCCGGCCTTGCGCAGCGCGTCGGCCATCGATCCTGCGACGGGCGCACGGTTGTCCGGAACCCACTCGCGTCCACCCTGTCGCCCTCCGCCACCTCGTTGCTGGCCCTGACCCTGACCCTGACCCTGACCCTGACGCGGAGGCTGGCCCTGACGCGGAGGCTGGCCCTGTCGCTGAGGTTGCCCACCTCGCGGGCCTTCGGACTTGCGGGGTGCGCCCACCTCGTCGTCGAGTCGGAGCGTCAACCCGATGCGTTGGCGCGCCTCGTCCACTTCGAGAACCTTCACCTTGACGACGTCACCCGATTTGACGACCTCTCGTGGGTCCTTGACGAAGTTGTGTGACATCGCCGAGACGTGAACCAGACCGTCCTGATGAACTCCGATGTCGACGAAGGCGCCGAAGGCCGCGACGTTGGTGACCACACCTTCGAGCGTCATACCGGGCTTGAGGTGCGCGACCTTTTCGATGCCTGCGGCAAAAGTCGCGGTCTTGAACTCGGGTCGCGGATCTCGTCCAGGCTTCTCCAACTCGGAGATGATGTCAGTGACGGTCGGCAGACCGAATCGCTCGTCGACGTAGTCGGACGCCTTGACCGATCGAAGTGCCTGCGAGTTTCCGATCACCGTGCGCACGTCCCCGCCGGCACTCGCGACGATCTTGCGAACCACCGGGTACGCCTCCGGGTGGACGCTCGACGCGTCGAGGGGGTCGTCGCCGTCGGCGATCCGGAGGAAGCCGGCACACTGCTCGAATGCCTTGGGCCCCAATCGTGAGACGTCCTTGAGTCCCTTGCGGGATTTGAACGGACCGTTCTGGTCCCGATGCGCGACGATGCTCTCCGCGAGCGAGCCTGCAATTCCGGACACCCGAGCGAGCAGCGGCACGGACGCAGTGTTGACGTCGACGCCGACCGAGTTGACGGCATCTTCGACGACGGCGTCGAGGGAACGTGAGAGCAGCGATTCGGTGATGTCGTGCTGGTACTGACCGACGCCGATGGACTTGGGATCGATCTTCACCAACTCCGCCAACGGATCCTGCAGGCGACGCGCGATGGACACCGCACCGCGAATCGAGACGTCGAGGTCGGGAAGTTCCTGCGACGCATAGGCCGAAGCCGAGTACACCGACGCGCCTGCCTCGGACACGACGATCTTGGTCAGGTTGGGCGCGCCGGTCTTCTTGATCAGTTCGGTAGCGAGCGTGTCGGTCTCGCGTGAAGCCGTGCCGTTGCCGATGGCGATCAGTTCGACGCCGTACTTGGTGACAAGCCCGGCAAGCGTCGCGAGAGCAGCGTCCCATTTGTTCTGCGGCTGGTGTGGGTAAATCGTCTCGTAGGCAACAACTTTGCCGGTTCCGTCGACGACGGCAACTTTGGTTCCGGTGCGAAATCCGGGGTCGAGTCCCATAGTGGGTCGGGCGCCTGCGGGAGCCGCGAGAAGTAGATCCTTGAGGTTGGTGGCGAAGACGTCGACGGCATCCTTTTCGGCCGACTGTCGCAAACGCATCCGAGTGTCGATACCGAGCGTGACCGCGAACTTCGTCTTCCACGCCCACCTCACGGTGTCGAGGAGCCACCCGTCTGCGGCACGGCCACGGTCGGCGATCTCGAACCGCGACGCGATGCGGCCTTCGTAGACCGTGCGCTCCCCCGGCGCGAGCTCTTCGGTGTCGGCAGCCATGTTCACCGACAGCACTTCTTCCTTCTCTCCGCGCAGGACGGCAAGGATGCGATGCGAAGGCAATTTGGAGAACGGTTCAGAGAACTCGAAGTAGTCAGCAAACTTCGAGCCATCGGATTCCTTGCCCTTGCGGACTGAGGAGACGACCTGGCCGCGACTCCACATCAGCTCACGCAATTCGCCGACCAGATCGGCGTCCTCGGCGAAGCGCTCCACGAGGATCGACCGGGCTCCGTCGAGTTGCTCGTCCGAATACTGCGCGGGATCGGTGGCGGGGTCGCCGATGAGGGCATCCGCGACGGGTTCGTGGCCGGCCTCACGGGCGATCTGCGCCTTGGTACGACGCTTCGGCTTGAAGGGAAGGTAAATGTCCTCCAGCCGCGCTTTTGTCTCGGCCAGCATGATCTGACCACGCAATTGATCGTCCAATTTGCCCTGAGAGTCGATCTCCGTGAGCACGGCGTCACGACGGTCGTCGAGCTCGCGGAGATACCGCAGTCTCTCGTCCAGGAGTCGCAACTGAGCGTCGTCGAGCGTGCCGGTGACTTCCTTGCGGTACCGGGCGATGAAGGGCACCGTGGCTCCGCCGTCGAGAAGGTCGACTGCTGCTGCAACCTGGCCTTCGCGGACGTCGAGTTCCTCGGCAATGCGCTGGTTCACGGTCTTGAGAATCACGAGATCCGACCCTACCGCTATCCTGAGACAAGAAGATCGGCAACAGTGCCGTGTCAGGGCTACCGGGGGAAACAGATGAGTACGCGGCACGTCCGGATTGCCGCAATGGCGGCCGCAGTTACTTTTGCGGCGTCGTGCAGCGGCGGACAGAACCCGGATGATTCGATGCAGACCCCCGCCTTCCCCGACACCAATGTTCCGGTCGCGGAGACTCTCGACGGTCGACTGGCGCAAGCTCAGGTGGCGGCGCTCGGGCGCGGCGCGGACGTCTCCATCGCCATCCTCGACCGCTCCTCGGACAAGTACCTCGATGTGTCAGGCGACCAGCAGATCGAAACCGCCTCGGTGGCAAAGCTATTCATCGCGGAGGATCTACTTCATCAGGACGCGCGAGGCGAGCGGCCCATTACGGACGACGACCGCACCCTCATGGCGGCGATGCTCGAATCCTCCGACGACACTGCAGCCAACCTCCTGTGGGACGAGGTCGGCGGTCAAGAGGTGATCACCCGCGTCGCCGAGCGTTACGCACTGACCGCGACGACGCCGCCGTGGGACGGAATGTGGTGGAACACCGAGACCACGACCCGTGACCTGGTCACCTTCTACAACGCCGTCCTCGACGACTCCGACCAACTCGGACCCGAACGGGTCGACCAGTTCGTCGAGTACCTGCGGCAATCCACTCCCGAAGGAACCGACGGTTACGACCAGAGGTTCGGACTGCCCGAGGCCCTGTTCGGCGAGCCGGTCATCGGAGTCAAACAAGGCTGGATGTGCTGTGTCGAGGACAAGTGGATACACCTGTCCACCGGCATCGTCGGTGACGACAACCGATACATCATCGCGATCGGTTCTCGAGAAGACGTCCAGTACACGGACGAGGACAGCTTCTATCCCGACACTTCGTTCACCGATGCTGTCGACGACGAAAGTGCACTGCACGCGCGCGACACAGTCACCGGCGTCACACAAATCCTCTTCCCGAGCGGAAGCATCGACGACTGGGCTGCAGCATCCACGACCACGGATTCGGCGATGCCCGAAGCATCCGGACCCTGATTCTGTCCACGAGGGTCTGTTCGAACTCAGTCTTGCTTGTACTCGAGCACCGAACTGATGACCCGCTCCTGCTGTTCGGATGTAAGCATCGGCCATAGCGGCAGTCGAAGGATCGACGCCGAGAACTCGGCACTACGCACGCACGGCTCCGGTGTTCGTCCGTAGCGCACACCAGCCGCACTCGTATCCAGCGGAACGTAATGGAACGGCGCCACGATTCCGTCGGCGGCAAGGTGCTGAATCAAGCCGTCACGGCTCTCTTCGGTCGGCATCTTGAGATAGAACAGGTGCGCGGTGTGCTCGCGATCGTCGGGGACCGCCATGGGCACGACATCATTCGCGGACGCCCACTCGCCCAGACTCGCGCTGTAGGCATCCCAGACGCGATGCCTGGCCGCCTGAATCGCGTCGAACTCGGAGAGTTGTGCGTCGAGGACGGCGGCATTGAGTTCACTGGGCAGATAACTCGACCCGATGTCCTGCCACGAATATTTGTCGACCTGTCCGCGCAGGAAACGCGCACGGTCGGTCCCCTTCTCACGGATGATTTCGGCGCGGGTCATCAGCTGATCGTCGGAGAGCAACAGCGCGCCACCCTCGCCGCAATGAACGTTCTTGGTGTCGTGAAAACTCTGCGTTCCGATTGTTCCGATGGTGCCGAGCGTGCGCCCGCGCCACTTTCCGCCGAGCCCGTGTGCGTTGTCTTCGATCAACGCGACGCCGTGAAGTTCCGCGAGGTCGAGCAGAGGTTCCATGTCGGCGGCGACCCCGCCGTAATGCATGACGAGTACCGCTTTGGTGCGTTCGGTGATCGCCGCCGCGACGCACGCCGGATCGATGTTGCCGGTACTCGGATCGATGTCGACGAAAACAACAGTGGCCCCACGCAACGCGACGGCGGTCGCCGCCGAACTGAACGCGAAGCTCGGAACGATCACCTCGTCGCCCGGGCCCAATTCGAGCAGCAGGGCACCCAATTCGAGTGCGTGCGTGCACGAGGTGGTCAGCAGGGCATGCGTGGATCCGGTAATCGTTTTGATGGCTGCAGTCGCGGACTTGGTGAAACGCCCGTCACCGTGAATGTGATCGGACTCCAGAACCGTTGCCAGATTCGACAATTCGTTCGAGGCCCGATAGGGGCGGGAAAAGATGATTCGATCAGTGCTCACGAGTACGCCGATCGATCGAGGTTCCCGGCCGCGGTGAATCGACAGTCAGATACAGCGGCTTTCCGACGAGGACGTGCAGTGCCACACCGAGGTATTCGGCGATCAGCCCGAGCGAGAACAGGATCGCACCTGAACAGACCAGCAGCGCCATGATGATCGACGCCCATCCTTCGGGGTCGTTGTTGTCGCCGGTCATGGCCTGGATGAAGATCACCGCGGCCATGATCACACCGGCTGACGCCAGGGTGACTCCAAGCAGACTGACCAGCCGCAGACCGCGGGTTCCGCTACACAACACCATCTTCCAGAACAACGAGAACAAACGGCGATAGTTGTATCCGGATTCCTCGCGGCCTTCGGCTCGAAGTGTCACCGGGGCGGTGGCCGTGTTACCGACAACCCACGTCAGCGCGACGTCCAGATACACGCCGTTGGCGGCGACGCCGGCCAACTGTCGACCGATGTCACCGCGGATCAGGCGGTAACTTTCGAATCTCGTCGAATCAGGGAACGCGAACACCGTCGCCAAGACGATCTTTGCGCCGCGCGAGGTCAGGTTCCGCAAAAATCCGTGAGGGCGGGTGTTCGTGGGTTTGGAATACACGAGATCGGATCGCTCCGCCAGCGCGGTGTCGAGGAAAGCCCCGATGTGCACCGGGTCGTGCTGGCCGTCCTCGTCCATCGTCACAATCCACTGGCCGGTTGCAGCGGCCATGCCGGCGATGGTCGCCGCGTCCTGGCCGTAGTTGCGGCTGAGCCACACGACACGCACCTGCTCGAAACGGCGCTCCAATTCGAGTAACACGACGTCGGAGCGGTCCGGGCCGTTGTCGTGGACCAGCACGATCTCGTCGACGGAGAACTGCGCACCACCGGGCGTCGTACTCGGTGCGCCCAGGGCGTCCAGCTCCTCGACGAGCGCTGTGATCGTCTTTTCGCCCTGATAAACGGGCACTACGACGGAAATCGAGTGCACTCGCTTCCACTCCCTTCAGGGGGCTCGACTGGCGCCGAGAGACAGGCACGATCGGGCCCACACCGTCGCGAACTTTAACACGCAAAGATGTCTTGACTTCGGATGCCGGCGGCGCGTGACGCGCTCGCGTCTCCGTACGCCCGACCTGCCCTGTTAAGGTCTGGAACTCGTGGTGGAAACTCGCACTCTCGCCCGGGCCGATGTGTACAAGTGGGGCGCCGTCACGGCGGTCGGTGTCATCGCCGGTTACCTGGCCGTGGTGCTCGCGAATGCTCGTCACTTCTACACGGACGACACCGAGTCCCAGTACGCACCGCTGTGGGTCATGCTCGGCCGCAGTCTGCGAGAAGGACACCTCCCGGTACTCGTCCCCGAGAACTGGATGGCGGGCAACTACGCGATCGAGGAAGCGGGCCTTCTCAATCCACCGCAACTCCTGATCGACCTGATCGCACCGTCCTTCGACAACTTGGCGTTGTACGCGACGATCGTGAAGTTGATTTTCGCGATCATCCTTGCGCTGGGCGTCTATCGGATCTGTCTCGAGTACGGTTCGAAGCCCACGTGGGCTGCGGTCGCCGGCGTCTCCATTCCGTTCACCGGTTTCCTACTGTTCTTCGACTCGGCCAGTTGGATGACTGCCTTCACCGGCACTGCATGGATGGTTCAGGCGTGGGCGTCGGCAATCCGCTACGCGCGAGGTAAGAGCGGTCCGATCCCGACCTTCGTGTTCCTGTATCTCGCGATGTCGGTCCAATATGTTTTTCCCGCAGTCGAATCCGGCTTGATGATCGGCGCGGTCGCAATCGGCGAAGTTGTCTATCAGCGGCGTTGGCTGCCGTCGCTGCGGCTTCTGGCGGTGTCCGCATGTGCGGCTTTGGCCGGGCTCGCGACGTATCTGCCGAGCCTGCTCACCGCCGACGTCACCTGGCGCGGTGCATCCGAGGTCAAGAACGACGCATTCCTCGCCGTTCCGTGGTCGGAATCGCTGAACGCGAGCCTGCCGAGCACCATGCCTGCGTTCACCTCCTGGTGGGGATACATCCAGACCATGCCCATGGTCTACATCGCTTGGTTCCTCATTCCGGCGCTGGCGTTCATCGACTGGGGCAAGGCACGCGCCGCGGCACGCGAATTGACCGCCGTCGGGATCTTCACCGTCGCCGTCCTCATGTGGACGGCCGGGCCGAGCACGATCGGCCCACTGCGGTGGCCCGCACGCGTGCTTCCGATGGTGGCGATCGGCCTTCTGCTTCTGGTGTGCATCCTGCTTGGGCGTTACGCCACGACCGACAAGTTGCGCGGGCGCTGCGTTGCAGCGGGAATCCTCGTGGGCCTGCTTCTGATTCGGTCCGCCTCGGCAGCCCCGGGGCTCGCGAAATGGCATGTGATCTCAGCCGTCGCCGTCGTTGCCCTCGGCGCCGCGATGGTGTGGCTCGGCCGTACCAAGGGCACTGCGTTCGCATGCCTCGTCGCGATCGTCGCGGTCTCCCCCATCGCCTATGCCCAGGTTCGAGCAGCACAACCGACCCCGATGAGCTGGAACCTGCCCGAATCCCGCTCGGAGATAAAGGAAGCCTTCCCCGACTTCGAAGGCACGACACTACAACTGGGCGACCGCGCGCTCATCGGCCCCGGCGAGCGAACACTCGACGGAGCGTACGGTTCCCTGGCCTTCGGCAACTACCCCAAAGACCTCGAACTGACTTACACCAGCGGCTACACCCCCAACGGGCACTTCTACTTCGGTGACCTGCTCTGCATGCGCTGGGACATGAGCGTGTGCCCCGACGCCTTCCGACGCGCATTCACCGTCGAACCCACCACTGGCCGCACCATCGTCGATCTGATGAACGTGGACCGCGTCGTACTGCAAAACGCCCTCTACCCCGATGCACGCAAGAACCCGGCTCCCGACGGATGGAAATGGGTCGACTACCCCGGACACGAGAACTACATCTCGGTACTCGAACGCGTCGACGGCCCCGTCTCGACACGCAACGGACGCATCGCCGACGCCCACGGCGTCGAGGCTGTTTCGACCGGGGAATCGAACATGTCGAGCACCCTTCGTGTCAGTTCGGAGACCGGCGGCAAGGTTGTGTTCGCACGGCTCGGCTGGCCCGGATATCGGGCGAGCATCGACGGTCAGCCTGTCCCGATCGACGTCGTCGCGAAGTCCTTTGTCACCGTGGACGTTCCAGCCGGTACGAAAGACGCGGAACTTGTCCTGACGTGGCGTCCCCCGGGATGGAAGGTCGGCGGCGCTTCGATGGTCGCCGGAGTCCTCGGACTCGGGGTGCTCGAATGGATGTATCTGCGCGCGCGACGCAAGGACCGGATCAGCGACGTGCACACCGAGTCTTCATGACCGAAGACGTCGCATCAACCGAGAACCCCGGCCCACTGCTGCGGGTGGTCAAGCATCAACCCATCGCGTTTGCCATTGTCGGAGTTGCCAATACGGCGATCGGTTACGTGCTCTTCGTGATGTGGTCATTGATCCTCGACAACAAGAATCTGTATCAGGTGGCCGTGATCGGCGCGTACTCCATCAGCGTCCTCATCGCTTTTGTTCTGCATCGGACTCTCGTTTTCCGCGTTCGCGGACATGTTGCCCGCGACCTGGGCGCGTTCATTGTCGTCAATTCCGGTGGCCTCGTGCTGAATCTGATTCTCGGAACACTCGCAGTATCGATTCTGCACGCCCCGCCGCTCCCCGCTCAGGCCGTTGTCATGCTGATCGTTGCCGGTGTGAGTTTCTTCGGTCATCGATACTTCTCGTTCCGCCGCAAACCAACCGAACGGCACTGACCTTCTACGACTCGCGGGGTAACGCGCGATCCACTGCCGCCTCGACGATCGTTCGAATGTCTTCCTCTCCGAACAGGTTCGGCAATGTGAGTCGATCCAGGGCGAGCCAGTTCAACGACATGTAGAGCAGGCGAACGGTCATCGCATCACCGGGCACGCCCGACGCCAGATGATTGGCTACGTTCAGATCGAAGTCTTCTCGGATGCGGACGGTCAGTACCGCACGCAGGTCCGGTCGACGCGTCGCCTCCAGTCGCAACTCCATGAGCGCAAGGAAACCCGTCCCGAACGAGGTGACCCGCTCGACCACTTCGAGCATGAGCGTCACCAGACGCTCACGATCGGTGCCGTTGACGGGATCGATCAATCCCTCGAGGTCGTCCGGAATCAGTCGCTCGTAGATCCGGCCACCGGCTTGTGTCAGTAGGTCGTCGCGATTGGAAAAGTAGTTCGACGCAGTCCCGTTCGGCACAGCTGCCTGACTGTCGACGGCTCGAAAGGTCAAGCCTCGAGCGCCCTCTCGCGCCAACACCTCGATTGCCGCGTCGATCAGGGCAAGCCGACGTTCCGGGTTCTTTCGCACTTGACATCACTCCAGACACGACCCTAGGTTAAACCACTACAAACAGAGTACTACGAACGGAGCATTTCATGCGAAAGCTTGTGTACTACGTAGGAGCATCGCTCGACGGCTACATCGCGGGACCCGGCGGCGAATTCGACTTCTACCCGGTATCCGAACAGATCACGGCCTGGATATGCGATCGGTATCCCGACACCGTGCCAACGCACGTGCGGTCTTCCCTCGGAGTGGAGGGCGTACCCAACAAGGTCTTCGACACCGTCATCATGGGTCGCGGTTCCTACGAGCCCGGACTGTCCGCCGGGGTGAGCAGCCCCTTCGCACATCTGCGCCAGTTCGTCGTCTCCACCACCCTCCCCGACACCGAGGATCCTGCGATCACCCTCGTCCGCGCTGATCCCCTGGCGCTGGTCAAATCCCTCAAAGAGGAGGAAGGACAAGACATCTGGCTCTGCGGCGGCGGAACTCTCGCCGGCGAACTGCTACCGGAGATCGACGAATTGGTCGTCAAGAGGTATCCGGTTGTCGCAGGCGCTGGTATACCAATGATCAGAGGCAACTTCGAGCCGACACCGTTCACGCCGACTGCAACCGAATCGCTGAGTGACGGCGCGAGCATCACCTGGTTGAAGCGAAATAACTAAGCGAGCAGGTCCGGTCGACGCTCGGCCGTGCGCTGCAGCGACTGCTCATGGCGCCAAGCCTTGATCTTTGCGTGATCACCGGACAGCAGAACAGGAGGGACCTCGAGGTCGCGCCACACGGCCGGACGCGTGTAGCTGGGTCCTTCGAGGAGTCCGTCGGAAAACGAATCTTCTTGGTGTGAAAGCTGATTGCCGAGAACGCCGGGCATCAGTCGAACAACAGCCTCGACCATCACCAGCACGGCAGCTTCACCGCCGATCAGTACGTAGTCGCCGATGCTGACTTCTTCGACGCGAACCCGCTTGGCTGCGTCGTCGAAAACTCGTTGATCGATTCCTTCGTATCGGCCGCAGGCGAAGACAAGATGCTTTGCGGTAGACCAGCGGTGCGCGGTCGCCTGAGTGAACGGGACGCCGGCAGGAGTGGGCACCACCAGAATCGTCTCGGCGTCATCCGGGCCGTCAGTATCTGCTCGTCCGATCACGTCGTCCAGGGCCGGGCCCCAGACGGTCGGTTTCATGACCATGCCGGGTCCGCCGCCGTACGGAGAATCGTCGACGGCTTTGTGGACGTCGTGGGTCCACGACCGCAGATCGTGGACGTCGACCGAGATCAAGCCACGTTCGATTGCCTTTCCCAGCAAGGCAGCACGAAGCGGTTCGAGATACTCGGGAAAGATGGTGACTACATCGAGACGCATGACAAGCGATCAGTCGCTGTCGGCGTTCGAATTGTCGCTGTTCGACTTGTCACCGAAGTCCGGATCGAGCAGTCCCTCGGGGGGCTCGATCACCACGACGCCGTCGGCGATCGACACCGAGGTGACGATGGCTGCGACAAACGGGATCAGCAATTCACCGGACGTCTCACCGGCGCGGCGAATCGAAAGCAATTCGCCTGCGGCGGAATGCAATACCTCGATGACCGAACCGACCTCGGTGCCGTCCGTGAGGACGACCTTCAGTCCTTCGAGTTCGTGATCGTAGAACTCGTTCGGATCATCCGAAGGCTCGAGTTCGGAACTGTCGATCACAAACAGTGTGCCGCGCAACGCATCTGCGTCGCCACGGTCACTGACGCCTTCGAGGCGCAGCAGAAGCCGCCCGGAATGATCCCGGGCGGCTTCCACTGTGTACGACTTCAGTGTGGACTCGCGCGGCTTACGCCCACGCAGCACGGAACCTACGGCAAAACGATCTTCGGGCTCGTCTGTACGAACCTCGACAACCAATTCACCTTTGATGCCATGCGACTTCGCGACACGACCGACTACGAGTTCCACCTGTTTACTGCCGTCTACTGATCGGTGTCGACGACATCAACACGGATACCGCGGCCACCGATGCCGGACACCAAGGTCCGCAGAGCGGTCGCCGTGCGACCACCCCGACCGATGACCTTGCCGAGATCGTCGGGGTGCACGTGCACCTCGACGGTCCGTCCCCGACGTCCGGTGATCAGCTCGACACGAACATCGTCGGGATTGGCGACGATGCCACGCACGAGATGCTCTACCGCATCAGCGACGACGGCACTCACTTGTCAGCAGCCTCGGCGTCTGCAGCGGGAGCCTCGGCGTCAGCCGCGGTGTCTTCTGCCTTGGCCTCGTCAGCCTTTGCAGCCTTCTTCTTCTTGGGGGTGATTGCTTCAGCAACCGGCTCGTTCTCGGCCTGCGCGAGTGCAGCCTGGAAGAGCTCGAGCTTGGTGGGCTTGGCTTCCTTGACACGCAGGGTGCCTTCGGTGCCCGGCAGGCCCTTGAACTTCTGCCAGTCACCGGTGATCTTGAGGAGTGCCTCGACGGGCTCGGTGGGCTGTGCGCCCACGGACAGCCAGTACTGAGCGCGCTCGGAATCGATGTCGATCAGCGAGGGCTCTTCCTTGGGGTGGTACTTGCCGATGGTCTCGATCGCACGGCCGTCACGACGGGTGCGCGAGTCGGCGATGACAACGCGGTACTGAGCGTTGCGGATCTTGCCGAGGCGGGTGAGCTTGATTTTGACAGCCACAGCTGCAGTTCTCCTTCAGCGCGCACAACAGTGCTGCGCATGTCACGTGCAATTCAGCGACCCACACGATTTGTGAGCCCGGTTTTGCCTCTATCCTGTGACCGCCGCAGCGGTACGTAACCGGTTGCGACGAACAATGGTCCATTGTGCCAGATGGGTGGGCTCGTTCGGAAACCACCCTGTGCGCGTTCGGGGAGTGCAGGGACTCCCTAACCACTCACGGGGGTGCCGCGCAGGATCACACGCGTCGGCTTCGCGAGCACAGCGGGGTTTCCGCGCGGATCTTCGGCGTACACCACCAGGTCGGCGGGCGCTCCTTCTTCGATGCCCTGAGCGCCCAACCAACTCCGTGCGTCCCAGCAGGCTGCACCCAGCGCCTGGTGCGCCGTCAGACCGGCAACCTGGAGTTCGGCCACCTCGTCGGCGATCCGCCCATGCCTGATCGAACCGCCGGCATCCGTTCCGGCATAGATCGGAATCCCCGCGTCGTGAGCGGCACCGATGGTCTGGTGTCGACGAGCGTGCAGATCCCGCATGTGCGCTGCGTAGGTCGGATACCGCGTGGCAGAGTCCGCGATCTCGGGGAAAGTAGCGATGTTGATCAGCGTCGGAACCAGGGCTGTGCCGTGAGCGACCATCGATTCGATGGTCGCGTCCGTCAGTCCGGTCCCGTGCTCGATGCAGTCGATACCGGCGTTGATCAGTCCGGGTAGAGCGTCTTCGGCAAAAACGTGAGCGGTGACCCGTGCGCCTTCGGCATGAGCGGCGGCGATGGCCTCGACCAGAATCTCGTCACTCCACAACGGGGCGAGGTCGCCGATGGAACGATCGATCCAGTCCCCGACGAGCTTGACCCAACCGTCACCGGCGCGTGCCTGCCGCACGACTTCGGCCGGCAACTGAGATTCGTCGTCCAGATCGACCGGCAGGCCCGGGATGTATCGCTTGGGTGCCGCGATGTGCTGACCTGCGCGAATGATCCGCGGCAAATCGAGGCGCTCGTCGATGAACCTGGTGTCGACCGGTGATCCTGCGTCGCGAAGCAACAGCACGCCCGCGTCACGTTCGGTCTGCGCCTGCCCCAGCAAGCCGTCGACGGTTTCGCCGCCGCCACCGCCGTAACGGATACCGACGTGACAGTGCGCATCCACGAGACCCGGTGTGATCCAACCCGATTCGACGATCGTCTCCGCAACCGACACCGGCTCGAAAGAAATCCGCCCGTCGACGATCCACAATTCGATCGGCCGGGCATCGGGCAGACCGATACCCCGAAGATGAAGCGCAGTCACCGACTACTTCTTGGGCAGCTTGAGCTGGGAGAGATCGATGCCTTCCAGTCCGGGCGGCAACTGATCGAGACCCTTGGGCATGTTCGACAGGTCGGGCATTCCGGCCGGCATGCCGCCGGGCATACCCGGGAACCCGCCCATGCCGGGGAATCCTCCGCGCATCTTGGGCTGCGTCGGACCCTTGCCGCCCTTCTTGCCCTTCTTGCCCTTCTTGCTGCGCACCTGCTTGCGGGCGCCGGGCATGCCCATACGGCCGGCCATGGCAGCCATCATCTTGCGAGCCTCGAAGAAACGGTCCACCAACTGGTTGACGTCGGAAACCTTGACGCCCGAACCGTTCGCGATGCGCAGTCGGCGTGAGGCGTTGATGATCTTCGGATCGTCACGCTCGGCCGGCGTCATACCGCGGATGATTGCCTGAATGCGATCGAGTTGCTTCTCGTCGACGTTGGCAAGCGCGTCCTTCATGCCGCCTGCACCCGGCAGCATGCCGAGCAGGTTGCCGATCGGGCCCATCTTGCGGACGGCCATCATCTGATCGAGGAAGTCTTCGAGGGTGAGCTGACCGGAACCGATCTTGGCTGCGGTGGCTTCGGCCTGATCTGCGTCGAAAACCTGCTCGGCCTGCTCGATGAGGCTCAGGACGTCGCCCATGCCGAGGATCCGGCTGGCCATGCGATCGGGGTGGAAGACGTCGAAGTCTTCGAGCTTCTCACCGGTGGAGGCGAAGAGGATCGGCTGGCCGGTGACCTCGCGGACGCTCAGCGCGGCGCCACCGCGGGCGTCGCCGTCGAGCTTGGTGAGGACGACGCCGGTGATGCCGACTCCCTCACGGAAAGCGTCGGCGGTACTGACCGCGTCCTGACCGATCATGGCGTCGAGAACGAAGATGGTCTCGTCCGGGTTGACGGCGTCACGGATGCCGGCGGCCTGCGCCATCAGCTCCGAGTCGATGCCGAGACGACCGGCGGTATCGACGATCACGACGTCGTAATGCTTGTTGCGTGCTTCCTCGACGCCGGCGCGGGCGACCTCGACGGGGTCGGCAGCGGACACACCGAGGGCGTTCTCGCCGCCGCCGATGGAGGTGCCGGGATGCGGAGCGAAGACTGCAGCGCCCGCGCGCTCACCGACGATCTGAAGCTGAGTGACGGCGCCCGGACGCTGAAGGTCACAGGCGACGAGGAGCGGCGTGTGCCCCTGATCCTTGAGCCATTTGGCCAACTTTCCGGCCAGCGTGGTCTTACCGGAACCCTGCAGACCGGCCAACATGATGACCGTCGGCGGAGTCTTGGCGAACTGGAGTCGACGGGTTTCGCCGCCGAGAACCTCGACCAGCTCTTCGTTGACGATCTTGACGACCTGCTGAGCCGGGTTGAGTGCACCCGAGACCTCGGCGCCCTTGGCTCGTTCCTTGACCTTGGCGATGAAACTGCGCACTACGGGAAGTGCGACGTCGGCCTCGAGCAGGGCAAGGCGGATCTCGCGGGCCGTAGCGTCGATGTCGGCGCCGGACAGACGACCCTTGCCACGCAGATCCTTGAGAGATCCGGTCAATCTGTCGGAAAGGGATTCGAACACCGAGTGCGCTCCTGAAGGTCGTGCGAGTTAGCCGTGGATATTCTCGGGCACCAGCCTAGCCGCTACGCCCGCACCGATCCCAGCCGATGCGGGCGTAACCGCCGAAACCAGGTCCGTCAATCCTCTTTCTTCTTGGGTTGAGGCACCGGAACCACCGCGAGGACCGCCTCTTCCACACGCTCTCTGGCCGCGCGGGTGTCTGCCTCACCGAAGTCGAGGCAGAACGCGTCGACCACCGAAGAACCCAACGTCGCGACCTTTGCCCACCGGATATCGGCACCACTGTGTTCGAGTGCTGCGGCCAGTCGGCAGAGCAGGCCGACGCGGTCCTCGGTGCGCAATTCGAGGATCGCGTGACCGTCGCCGGGCGCGTCGAACCAGATGACCCGCGGCGGCGCCTGCGAATAGAGCACCGGAACCGCCGAATCCTTGTTGGTCTGGATCGGGTCGTCCCACTGCTCCGCCCGCGCCTCTTCGTCCTTTGCATCGAGAAGTTCGAGCAGATTCAGCTCACCGGCGGACGCTCGGATCAGTTCCTGTCGGAGCAACACCGCTTGCGGCGGTGTACCGAACCTCGGCGTCACGACAAACGAGTTGACCGCCGAACCCGCATGCGACCCCAGCGAAGCGGAATGCACCCGCAACGACTGCAGCGCCAGAACCCCGGCAGCCCGAGACAACAACCCGGGTGCGTCGGGCGCGATGACCGTCACGACGTAGGTGTGCGGATTCTCGGCCGGAACGAGCGAGACGTGAACCCCGCCGTCCTCGGCGATGGCCAACTGCTCGGGTGCGAGTGGATCTGGTTGCGGGAGCTCCTCCCCCGCCATCAGCAATCGGCAACGACGCACGAGCTCGCCGATCAACGACGACTTCCAGTCGCCCCAGACACCAGGCCCGGTGGCCAGAGAATCCGCTTCCGCCAACGAATGCAGGAGATCGAGAAGGGTCCCGTCTCCCTCGAGTGCGTCGACCACTCGCTGCACCGTTGCCGGATCGTCGAGGTCGCGACGGGTCGCGGTTTCCGGCAACAGCAGGTGATAGCGCACCATCGCCGTCAACGTCGCGACGTCGGAAGGCCAGAGCCCCAAGCGATTTCCGATAGCGGTGGCCAGTTCGGCACCGACGACGCTGTGATCTCCCCCTCGACCCTTGCCGATGTCGTGGATCAACGCACCGAGCATGAGCAGATCCGGCCGGGCGACACGCGTGGTGAATCCGCTTGCATAGGCGGCAGTTTCGACCAGGTGGCGATCGACCGTCCACGTGTGAACGGCGTCGCGCGGCGGAAGATCGCGAATGGTTCCCCACTCCGGCAGGAGTCGACCCCAGAGCCCGGTCCGGTCCATCGCCTCGATCACCGGAACCGCGCGCGAGCCCGAACCGAGCACGACAAGAAGATCGTTGACCGCGTTCTTGGGCCACGGTTCACGTAGTTCGGGGGCATTGTCGGCCAGGCGATTGAGCGTCGACGCAGAGATCGGCATGCCGTTGGTGGCTGCTGCTGCCGCCACCCGCATCACCAGACCGGGGTCCTTCTTCGGCCTGGCGTCGCGCGCCAGAACAACCTCACCCGCGTGCTCGACGACGCCCTCGTCCAGGGGCCGCCGCACCGGCGCACGACGCAGCCGAGACAAACCGCGCCTGGGCAAGGAGTTTCCGGCGGTACGGATACCGACGTCCACCGAATAGCTGATGGTGCGCGCTGATTCACTGAGGAGGCGCGCAAGATCGAATCGGTCCCCGATCCGCAGCGCCGCACCGATTTCGTCGGCGTCCTGTGCTCGCAGTTGATCGCGGGCGCGACCGGCAACGCGATGAAGTTCGGTGCGCACGTCGAGCAACCGCCTGTGCGCGAGTGCCAGACCGCCGCCGGGCGAGTTGGGTCCGAGTCCTGGCATCCCGTCGGTCAACTGGGCGATGGACAGGGCGTTGAGCAACTGCACGTCACGCAACCCTCCGCGGCCGCTCTTGAGATCCGGTTCGGCGCGATGGGCGATCTCGCCGCTGCGCTCCCACCTCGTACGAGTCTGGGTGATCAACTCGTCGAACCGGCTGCGGATGTCCATACGCCACTGTCGACGGACACCACTGATCAACAAGTTGCTCAGTTCCACGTCGCCGGCAATGTGGCGCGCTTCGAGCATTCCGAGCGCCGCGGTCATGTCGGTGGCCGCAACCTGGAGCGCCTGCGGAAGCGTCCGCACGCTGTGGTCGAGTTTGATGTGCGCGTCCCACAGCGGGTACCACAGGCTGTCCGCAACGTGGGAGACGACTGCCGGGTCCATGTCGTCGTGCAGCAAAATCAGATCGAGGTCGGAATACGGCAACAGTTCGCGTCGGCCCAGACCACCCACGGCGACGATGGCAAACCCACAATCCGGTTTGATGCCCAGTTCGGTCCCCTTGGTGGTCAACCAGAATTCGTGCAGATCGACCAGTGCATGTCGCAGTGACGGGGCGTCGAGCCTCCTGTTCTTGACGCCTCCGGTGAGTAGGGCCTTGCGTGCGCGGGCCAGGTCCGCAGCTTCGTCGGATCCCCCTGACGAGACCGGCCCTGGCCCCGTCGCTTTCGCGACGGAACCAGGGCCGAAGTTCTCGGACCCTTTCGGGTCAGAGTGCATCGCCACCGCGTTCCCCGGTTCGAACCCGGATGACCGACTCGACGGGCGAGACCCACACCTTGCCGTCACCGATCTTGCCGGTGCGAGCGGCCTCGACGATCACCTCGACCACCTTGTCCACGGCCGCGTCGTCGACGACGACCTCGACCCGAACCTTGGGTACGAAGTCCACGGAGTACTCCGCGCCTCGGTACACCTCGGTGTGGCCCTTCTGTCGGCCGTAGCCCTGAACTTCGCTGACTGTCATACCCAGCACTCCGGCCTGCTCGAGTCCGGTCTTGACGTCCTCGAGCGTGAACGGCTTGACGATTGCTGTGATCAGCTTCATGTGCTCATCCCTTTCCCAACTCTGAAGTGCCTGAATTCACTTTAATCACGTGCTGATCACGCGAGGTCGTATGCGGTCTCTGCGTGTTCGGTCTCGTCGATGCCGCGTGCCTCGTCCTCGGCCGAGATTCGCCAGCCCAGGGGCTTGAGCGCGAAGCCGATAATCGTCGTCAGAACGCCGGTGAAGACGAGTGCTGCGAGTGCGATCACGATCTGAACCACCAGTTGCTTGTAGTCGCCGCCGTAGAAGAGGCCGGTTGCGGTGCCGAAGAATCCGATACCGATCGTGCCCCACAAGCCGGAGACGAGGTGAACACCGACGACGTCGAGCGAGTCGTCGAAGCCGAAGCGGAACTTCAGGCCGACTGCGAGAGCAGACAGGATGCCGGCGACAGCGCCGAGGAAGATGGAACCGACCGGGTTGAGCGCACCGGCAGCCGGAGTGATGGCGACCAGACCGGCAACCGCACCGGATGCTGCGCCGAGGCTGGTGGCGTGACCGTCACGAATACGCTCGGTAGCGAGCCAGGCCAGGACTGCAGCACACGTCGCGGTGGTCGTGTTGACCCAAGCGAGACCGGCGTTACCGTCGGCGGCGAATGCCGAGCCGGCGTTGAAGCCGAACCAACCGAACCAGAGCAGTGCGGCGCCGAGCATCACGAACGGCAGGTTGTGCGGACGGAAGGCGGTCTTGCCGAAGCCGAGACGCTTGCCGACGATGAGGGCGAGAACCAGACCGGCCATACCGGCGTTGATGTGAACGACTGTGCCACCGGCGAAGTCGATCGGAGCGACGTTGGCGACGGTGACTCCGTCGTCGTTGACCGTGGTGCCGAAGAGCTTTGCCGCGATGCCGTCCTCGGAGCCCGAGAGGAGTCCGCCGCCCCACACCATGTGTGCGAGGGGGAAGTAGACGACGGTGACCCAGATACCCGAGAACAGGAGCCAGGTGCCGAACTTGACTCGCTCGGCCAGGGCGCCACTGATGAGGGCGGTGGTGATGATCGCGAATGTCACCTGGAACGCGATGTCGATGACGTTGGGGTAGCCCCACGCGCCGGCGATGAAGTTGCCGTCAGCATCGGTGATGCTGTTCTTGAGGCCGAAGAACTCGAACGGGTTGGCAAAAATGCCCCCGATGTTCTCGGTGCCGTAGGACATCGACCATCCCCACAGAACGTAGATGACGCCGATGACGGCCATGGCCCCGAAGGACATCATCATCATGTTCAGGACGGACTTGGACCGAGACATCCCGCCGTAGAAGAAAGCGAGGCCGGGTGTCATCAGCAAGACCAGAGATGCAGCCATCAGCATCCATGCGGCGTTACCGGAGTTCGCCAACAAATCGTCGGTACTCACTTACTACCTCCTAGTCGCACGTGCCGGGCAGCACGTCGTTAAGGAGAAGAGTGCTGGGCTGGTGTTTCGTCCATGGCGCTGTCGCGTTTCGCAGACGTGAACCAATTGCCCAACTTTGTTGCAAACAGGTTTCGCCAGGGGGTTCTACGAACCCTGTGCGCCTTTTCGGTAGTTCGAACTACCGAAAAGGCGCACGGGGGCGTCAGCCCAACAGGGCGTCTACGAACGCACCCGGCTCGAACGGCGCCAGATCGTCGGCGCCTTCACCGAGACCGACCAACTTCACCGGCACACCCAGTTCATGCTGAACCTGGAAGACGATTCCGCCCTTCGCGGTTCCGTCCAGCTTGGTCAACACGACGCCGGTGATGTCCACGACCTCCGCGAACACTCGTGCCTGCGCGAGTCCGTTCTGGCCGACCGTCGCGTCGAGAACCAACAGAACGTCGTCGACTGACGCCTTCTTCTCGATGACCCGCTTGACCTTGCCGAGTTCGTCCATCAAACCGGTCTTGGTGTGCAGGCGGCCGGCGGTGTCGATGAGGACCACGTCGACGCCGTCCGCGATGCCGCGAGAAACCGCGTCGAACGCGATCGCAGCGGGATCGCCGCCCTCCTTGCCACGGACAACTTCGGCGCCGACACGTTCGGCCCACGTCTGGAGCTGATCGGCTGCGGCGGCGCGGAACGTGTCCGCGGCACCGAGCACTACGCGACGACCGTCGGCGACGAGCACGCGAGCCAGCTTGCCGGTGGTGGTGGTCTTGCCGGTCCCGTTGACACCGACGACCAGCAGAACAGCCGGGTGATCGTCGTGCGGCAGTGCGCGAATGGAACGGTCCAGTTCGGGACGCAGTTCGGCGATCAGCACCTCGCGAAGCAGTGCGCGGGCGTCAGCCTCGGTGCGGACACTGCGGGCCGCCATCTGCTCACGAAGCTTGGTGACGACTTTCTCGGTGGTCGCGGAGCCGAGGTCCGCGATCAGAAGGGTGTCCTCGACTTCTTCCCACGAATCCTCGTCCAGATCGCCGCCACCGAGCAGACCGAGCAAGCTCTTGCCGACCGCTGACTGCGAGCGGGAGAGGCGTCCGCGCAGTCGGTCCAGCCGACCCTCGGTCGGGTCGATCTCGTCCAGCACGCGCGGTGCAGGCACGACAGGCTGGGGTACAACTACAGGTTCGGGAACGACAACAGGTTCGACACCCGGTTCTTCGACAACCGGCTTTGCGATTACCGGCTCTTCTACTACCGGCTCTTCTACTACCGGTTCCTCGACGACGGCCGGCTTCTCAGCGACAGGTTCCTCGACAGCCGGTTCCGCAGCAGCCGGCTTCTCGACAACCGGTTTTTCGACGACAGGTTCTTCAACTATCGGCTTTTCGACAACGGGCGGCTTCTCCGCGACCGGAGGTGTCGGAACCACCGGAGGCGGCGCCGTCGCCGTGGACCCCTGACTGAAGTTGAACCCGCCGCCGGCCTTGTAGCCGCCTGACTTGTCCTTCTCGGGGGCGCCGAGCTCCGGCTTCGTCTCGGGCGCCTTCAGCGACACCTGCCCCTTGCGGTAGCGCAGGAATCCGGCAACGAGAACGACGAGTAGTACGGCTGCTACAGCCGCGATGATGATCCAAGCCTGGGTAGTCACCGGCCCATTGTTTCAGGCTCCGAGCCGGAAAGTGAGCAGGGCTTACGTAGAGGCCATGTCTTGACCGCGAAGTCGCTGCGAAATCACTGTGGTGATTCCGTCGCCGCGCATGCTGACTCCGTACAACGCGTCGGCGATTTCCATGGTCGGTTTCTGGTGGGTGATGACGATCAACTGCGACTTCTCCCGCAATTGTTCGAAGAGTCCGATCAGCCGCCGCAGGTTGGTGTCGTCCAACGCCGCCTCGACCTCGTCCATGACGTAGAACGGGGAAGGGCGAGCCCGGAAGATCGCGACCAGCATGGCCACCGCGGTCAACGACTTCTCGCCGCCCGACAGCAACGACAACCGCTTGACCTTCTTGCCGGGCGGACGCGCCTCGACTTCGATGCCGGTGGTGAGCATGTCCGAGGGGTCGGTGAGGACCAGTCGCCCTTCGCCCCCGGGGAACAATTTCTCGAACACTCCCACGAACTCACGCTCGACGTCGGCGTACGCCTCGGTGAATACCTGCAGAATTCGCGCGTCCACGTCTGCGACCACAGCAAGAAGGTCCTTGCGAGCGGTCTTGACGTCTTCGAGCTGAGTGGAGAGGAAGGTGTACCGCTCTTCGAGTGCTGCAAATTCCTCGAGCGCGAGCGGATTGACCTTGCCGAGGGTGGCGAGGTCTTTCTCTGCACGCTTGGCTCGGCGTTCCTGAGTGGCTCGGTCGTACGGAAGCGGAGCGGGCGCGGTGACCTGCTCTCCACGCTCCTTCGCCTGTTCGTACTCCTCGATTTCGAGTGCCGTCGGCGGCAGTTCGACGTCGGGCCCGTACTCGGCGATCAGGTCGTCGAGGCCGATACCGTACTGATCGAGGATCGACTCCTCGAGTTGTTCGATGCGCAACGCTGCCTGAGCCTTGGCGACCTCGTCGCGATGGACGGCGTCGGTGAGCGAAGCGAGTTGTCCGGTCAGTGCTCGGACTATCTCGCGGACCTGATCCAGTTTGGCCGTGCACTCGGAGCGGGCCCGAGCCAACTCGTCGCGGTGAGCAAGAGCCGCAGCGACGACGGTCTCGAGTTCGGCCGCCACACGTTGTCCCGATTCGGCGACGGCAGCTGCAACCTCCGCCGCGTGCGCCCTGGCGCGCAGAGCCCGTTCGGCGCGAATTCGCGCTTCTCGTTCGGCGGCCGCGGCGCGGCGAAGCGAATCAGCCTTTCCGCGAACGGATTCCGCACGTTCTTCGGCGGTGCGCACCGCAAGGCGAGCATCCATTTCGACGATGCGTACTTCCGCCAGCGCTGCTGCCGCCATTTCACGGTCGGCTGCGGTCGATTCTGCGCCGTGTCCCGGTGCACTGCCGTCGGTTTCGGCAACGCGCAGTCGTTCCTCCAGATCCGCGAGCTTGGTCAGCGACTCACCGCGTCCCTCCTCGGCACGCACTCGCTGGGCGGTCAGCCGATCGGATTCCGCGTGGGCGACTCGTGCTGCCTGCCCCAATCTGCCCAGCTGCTCGTAGATGGCGGACATGGCGGCGTCCGACTCGTTGAGCGCGGCCAATGTCTGCTCCGCGGTCTCGCGTCGAGCGGCCTGTTCGGCCAGGGCGCCGGACAGCGCAGCGTCGAGTTCCTCGGATCGGCTCTCCGTTGCCGCCAGTTCCGCTGCGGACGCGTCGATCGCCGCCTGCACCTCGAGCGTGCTCGGTTGCCGATCCGAGCCGCCGATCATCCACCCCGGACCGTGCAGATCACCGGAACGCGTCACTGCACGAATTCCCTTGTGGTCAGCAACAACTCGAATCGCGTCATCGAGTGTCTCGACCAGGACGACGCCATCGAGGATGGCGGTCAATCCGGCACGCAACTCGTCAGGGCAGTCGATGACGTCGACGGCATGACGACTACCCGGCGCGATCTCGGCCTCGCGCTTGATCGCCGGCTCACCGCTCACGATCAGTGATGCACGCCCACCGTCCTGATCTGCCAGTGATGCAACCGCCGACCGAGCCGAGTCCAGCGACTGCGCCACGACGGCGTCCGCTGCCGGTCCCATCGCGGCGGCGATCGCGGCTTCGTAACCTGGTTCGACGTGGATCAATCCGGCCAGCGAGGTGATGCCGTCGTCACGCCGGTGTTCGAGCAGCCAACCGCCACCGTCCTTGCGCTGCAAGCCCATCGACAGCGCCTCGACGCGCGCACGGAGCGAAGCGATACGTTGCCCGCTCGTCTTTTCTTCCTCGCGAAGTTCCTCGACGCGCGCGTCGATCATCTCGAGAGCTTCGATGGCGCGTTCGTGATTGGTGTCGAGGCCGACTTCACCGGCATCGAGATCCCCGATGCTTTCCTGCACCGTGTCGAACTCGGCCTGTGCGGCATCCCCACGCAGGCGAGCCTCGTCGATCGCTTCGGTCAGCCGAGACACTTCCGCGTCGACGGATTCGACGCGGGTACGCAGAGTGTCGACCTGACCGGAGAGTCGAGCGAGACCTTCGCGCCGATCCGCGACGGCGCGGACTTCCGCCATGTGCGCCCGTTCCGCCTCTGCTGCAGCATCTTCCGTGGCTGCCAGCTGCTCACGAGCTGCTTCCGATGCCGCTCGCGCGATCTCGACGCCTTCGAGGAGTTCGGCTTCCTCGGCTGCAAGACGTTCGGCGCGCGCCTCCATCTCGTCCGGGTCCTGGCCTCGGTTGCCGACGGGTTCGGAGTCGAGATGACGCGCACGCTCGCGGGCGATGCGCACGGTGGCGTTGACGCGTTCGGCAAGCGCGGAAAGCTGGAACCAACTCTGCGCAGCGGCTTCCGATCCCGGAGTCAGACGAGCGAGAGCTTGCTCCTGGCGCCCGAGTTCGAGATTGGCCTCGTCCAGCGCAGCCGCCACCTGGTTGTGCTGTTCACGGGCCGCTTTCTCGTCCTGCGCCTGGTCGTTCAACTGGTTTCGACGGGTCACCAGATCGTCAGCAGCCAGACGCATCTTTGCATCACGCAGGTCGGCCTGCACCGTCTGCGCTCGCCGAGCAACCTCGGCTTGGCGTCCCAGCGGTTTGAGTTGCCGACGCAGTTCCGAGGTGAGGTCACTGAGCCGAGCGAGATTGGCCTGCATGGAATCGAGCTTGCGGACCGCTTTTTCCTTGCGGCGGCGATGTTTGAGGACTCCGGCGGCTTCTTCGATGAAGGCGCGCCGATCTTCGGGCCGGGATTCGAGGATCGCGGCGAGCCGTCCCTGCCCGACGATGACGTGCATCTCGCGGCCGATACCGGAGTCGCTGAGCAGTTCCTGGACGTCCATCAGACGGCAGGACGAGCCGTTGATCTCGTACTCCCCCGCGCCGTCGCGGAACATCCGGCGCGTGATCGACACCTCGGAGTACTCGATCGGGAGCGCGCCGTCGGCGTTGTCGATGGTCAGGGTCACCTCGGCGCGGCCCAGCGGCGCCCGACCGGAGGTCCCGGCAAAGATTACGTCTTCCATCTTGCCGCCGCGCAAGGCCTTGGCGCCCTGCTCGCCCATCACCCAGGTCAACGCATCGACGACGTTGGATTTACCCGAGCCGTTGGGGCCGACGACGCAGGTGATCCCCGGCTCGAACCGAAGAGTCGTTGCCGACGCAAAGGATTTGAATCCCTTGAGTGTCAGACTCTTGAGGTGCATGGGGGGAAACTTTACCGCCAAACCGGTCAGCGTTCGACGAACCCTGTCAGGTCGCCCCTGGCGGGGTCCCAGCTGTCGACCACAAGATCCACCGTGCCCGGGGTAGTCCCCGAGCGCAGTAACTCCAACAATCGCTCGAGTTGCGTGCGTTCGCCTTCCGCCACGACGAGCACTCGACCGTCACGCTGGTTGGACGCATATCCGATCAACCCGAGTTCGAGAGCGCGGGCCCTGGTCCACCACCGAAATCCGACGCCTTGAACGTATCCGTGAACCCACGCCGTCAACCGCACAGGCGCTGTCTCAGCCACGGCGCTCAGCCCGCCACACGTTCGAGACGGTGAACCTCACCCAGGAAACCGGTGGTGTAGAGCGAGTTGGGATCCCAGCCCGGACCGGCGCCGAACTTGACCGCGGATGTGAACGACAGACCCGAGGCGATCTCACACGAAGATCCCGAATCCGGATCGACGCGAACAACTTTGCCGCCGGCATTGAAAGCGACGTACAGCGCGCCGTCCGGTCCGACGGTCAGATCGTCCGCCATGTTTGCCGGACCGAATCCGGGGAGCGTGATCGTCCGCACTGCTCCGCCCAGATCGTGTGCGTCGAGGACATGGACGGCGGTCACCATGTCGAAGGTCGTGCTCACGTAGATCGCCGACCCGGAGCGTGCGAGACCGTCGACGGTGCCGAGATCCTCACGAACGATCGAACTGGTTCCGTCACCGTTGACGACTGTCAGGCCCGGCCGGGTCAGCGTGCGAGCGGTGAGGAAGCGGTTACCGTCCAGCGGCACAAGCCCGTTCGGCATCACCAGACCGTCGGCAATCGTTGTCACCGATCCGTCTGCGACGTCGACCTTACGAAGGCTGCCGTCGGCGATTCCGAACAGTCCCGAGACAGTCGAGTTGCCCGTGGTGAAGTACACGGATCCGTCACGCGCGACCAACCCGCCAGGTCCGGTAACGTCACCGACCAAAGTTGTCCGGGTTCCGTCCGGAGTCACTTTCAGCAGTGCACCCGGCCCGATCAGAGCCGACTGCGACAACACCATCGACCCGTTGCCGTCGAATTCGAGATTCTCGAGCATGCCGGCGCCAGTCGTCACGACGCTCGACGTCCACGACCCGCAACCACCGGCCGAGCCGTCGACCGGGACCGAGGCGTGCGCCGGAGCACTCACCGCCACAATGGAACCCAGTGCGATCGCAGCGACAATGCTGCCCGCGCGAGACATCAGGCTTCCGTGTCGAACGACAGAGTTACCTTGGTTCCGGCCTTGAGCGTGCGCCCGACGGTGCATACCTTGTCCACGGAGCGCTCGACGAGAGTGATGAGGCGCTGCTGTGCTTCGGCATCCAACTCGCTGAGATCGAGTTCGAGGACCTCGTCGAGCTGCGGGTAGACCTCGTTCTCCCGATCGGCGGCGCCGGACACGCGGACCGTCGCGTCGTAGTTGTCACCGAGGCGGCGAGAAATCGGGAAGTCGGAGCTCATACCGGTGCACGCGGCGAGCGCGATTTTGAGCAGTTCGCCGGGCGTGAAGACTCCTGGAACCGATTCGGAGCCGATGAGAACCTCTGCGCCGCGCGAACTCTTGCCGGTGTAGAGGCGGGTTCCGGTGCGTTCGACCCAAAGCTCCGTGTGAGCGGGGGCGGTTGCAGCGTTGTCGGGAGTCTGTTCAACCATGACGCAATCTTGCCACTCCGCCGAACCCCATGGGCGGGAGACCTAGGCGATTCGCCTTGCCCTCGGGGTCGGCTGACACCTCGGGCAACTGAACGACGATCGATTCATGAACTTCTCACGCTTGATCGGCGCGCCGCATCGCGGGCACGGAAGATTTTCCTGCCCGTAGGCCGACAGTGACCGGTCGAAGTAACCGGACTCGCCGTTGACGTTCACGTACAGAGCATCGAAGGACGTACCGCCCTGATCGAGCGCTTCACCCATCACCGCGTGCGCTGCTGTCAACAGCTCTCGAAGTTTGGGCCTGGTGAGGGATTCGGCGATTCGGTTGCCGTGAATCTTTGCGCGCCACAACGATTCGTCGGCGTAGATGTTTCCGATCCCGGAGACCACGGTCTGATCGAGAATCGCGCGCTTGATCTCGGTGTGTTTGCCCCGCAGGACTTTCACGACGGATTCGAGATCGAATGCAACATCCATGGGATCGCGCGCGATGTGCGCCACCGACTCGGGCAGCATCGTTCCGTCGACCTCGACGAGAGGTGAAATCGACCAGCCACCGAAAGTTCGCTGATCGACGAATCGAAGATCCGCTCCGGAATCGAGGGCCAACCGGATGCGTAGATGCTTTTCCCAGTCGACTGTCGGGGGCTGGACCAACATCTGTCCGCTCATCCCGAGATGAACCACCAGCCCGACACCGGCAGGCTCGAGAACCAGCCACAGATACTTGCCTCGACGCTCTGCCGAAGCGATGGTCTGCCCGGTGAGTTGGCCGATCAAGTCCTCGGAACCGAGAACGTGGCGCCTGATCGCGCGGGGATGGAGGACCTCGACGGCCTCGATCGCCGCACCTACAGCATGAGACTGCAGGCCGCGGCGAACGACTTCGACTTCGGGAAGCTCAGGCAAGAGTGAACTCAGCCGGCAAGATCAGGCGCGTCGTCGGCAGCAACTGCGGTAGCAGCGGCATTCTCCGACATCGTCTTCCATGCCGAACTTGCTGCCTTCTGCTCGGCTTCCTTCTTGGAACGACCGACACCGACACCCAAGGGTTTGCCACTGATGAGAACGGTGGCCGTGAATTCCTTGTCGTGATCGGGTCCGGTAGCGGTGATCTCGTAAACGGGAACTCCGGCACCGTGTTCTGCGGTCAGTTCCTGCAGACTCGTCTTCCAATCCAGACCCGCGCCCAGAAGCGGTGCGCGAGTGAGTAGATCGTCGAACAGATCGAGGACAACGCGTCGCGCAGTCTCGATGCCGTGCTGCAGGTGAATGGCGCCGAGAATCGACTCCATGCCGTCGGCGAGAATGGACGGCTTGTCACGGCCGCCCGTCATTTCCTCGCCCTTACCCAACAGCAGGTGTGCACCGAGTCCACCTTCACCCAGAGTCCTGGCGACCTCGGCGAGTGCATGCATGTTCACCACGCTGGCACGGATCTTCGCCAGATCACCTTCGGATTTGTCCGGGTGGGACAGGTAGAGATTTTCGGTCACCGTGACGCCGAGAACGGAATCCCCGAGGAACTCGAGGCGCTCGTTCGTGGGCAGTCCGCCGTTCTCGTACGCGTACGAGCGGTGCGTGAGAGCCAGGGTCAGAAGACCGGGCTCTATATCTACGCCGACAGCGGCGAGGAGCTTGTCGTGATTGCCCTCGCCGCCGGCGGCTGAAACTGTATTTTCGCTCGTCATAGTCTTTCTCCGGGGAGAACTAGACAGCAGCGGTTACCTGGCGGCCCTTGTAAGTACCGCATGACGGGCATGCGATGTGGGGAAGGGTCTGCTCGCCACAGCCACGGTTGGGGCAGGTAACGAGGGTGGGCACAGTGGTCTTCCACTGGCTACGACGCGACCGCGTGTTGGATCGCGACATTTTGCGCTTGGGGACAGCCACTTCTACTTCTCCTCGGCTTCGGTGATCACAAGATTTTCGCTGGTGTTTGATTCCACGCCAAATTTGGCCGCGAGACCAGCCCAGCGAGGATCAAGTATGTCATGCCCATGCCCAGATTCCGCAATCGCCAGGCGAATGCCACATTCTGAGCACAATCCCAGGCAATCGTCACTGCACAGAGGCTGGAGCGGAAGCGCCAGCCCGACTGCATCGACGATGACCGGTTCGAGGTCGATTTCGTCGTCTTCGACCGCGTAGACCTCTCCCTCTTCCGTCGTCTCCTCGGTGGTGCTGTCCGGGTAAGCGAACAACTCCGTGAGATAGATGTCCACGGTGTCGGTGAACGGTTCGAGGCACCGCGAGCACTCACCCTTGGTGGGTGCGTGCACGTTTCCGGTGACAAGAACGCCTTCGGACACTGCTTCGAGACGAAGATCGAGATCTATGTCCGCGCCCGCTTCGATCGCGATCAGATCGAGACCGATACGGTTCGGGGACTGAATTGTTCTCTCGACGGTACGCATCGACCCTGGACGACGACCGAGCTTGACCGTGTCCAGCAAAAATCCCGCATCACTTGACTGATGCGACGAACTACGACGATGCGTTGACAAAGAGAACTCACCTAACTGTTGAAACTGGTATGGGCAACCACTCCACAATACGGCAGCTACAAGGCAAATCCCAATTCCGTCCACGAAAAAGTGGGCCGCCCCATATCGGACGACCCACCCTCGACTGTCTGATCGGCTCTAGCGGCGCCGCTCCGAACGACGATCGTCGTCCTGGTAATCGGGAACTCCTGAACCCGTTCGAAGCTGCTGACGACCACGCCCGACCGATCGAACGGTTCCCGTGAGGAACTCCTCGAACTCGGCCAACTTGGTGTCGACGTACAGGTCGCACTCCGAACGCATCCGATCGGACTCGGCGTGAGCGGCATCGATCACCCGCGCAGATTCCGCGTGGGCTGACTGGACAACCTCGGTCTGGGAGACCAGACGAGCCTGCTCTGCCGTTCCCTCGGCCACCGAATGGTCGTACGAAGCCTGGCCCGACTCGATCATCCGATCGGCCTCGGTACGAGCCCGTCCGGTCACTGCGTCGTACTCACGACGGCCGTCAGTGACAGTGCGTTCCGCTTCTGCCTCTGCGTCCTCGACCAACTGATCGGCATGTGCACGTGCTTCGGCAACCATGCGATCGGCCTGAGCCTTGGCGTCGGACAGAATGCGGTCGGCGTCGTCGCGTGCGTTCTCCACAGTCGACGTCGCCTCGGCGTTGGCGCTGCTGACGGTCTTCTCCGCGTTAGCTCGCGCGTCACCGACCAATTTGTCCCGATGATCGAGGACGTCCTGAGCGTCGTCCAACTCGCTCGGAATTGCGTCCCGGACGTCGTCGAGAAGCTCGAGTACGTCGCCGCGAGGCACAACACACCCGGCGGTCATGGGAACACCGCGCGCCTCTTCGACAATTGCGACCAGTTCGTCCAGTGCCTCGAATACGCGGTACACAAGCAACCCCAATCTCTACCGGCCGAATTCGGCCCACATCGTCACCGATCCACTCGGACCTGTGCCCGTTCCTGTCCAAGTTTGCCGGAAGAACGGCCAACGGGGTGTCGTCGTGGTCGGTGTGTCGGGGATCAGCTGTTTTCTGCTGCTCGTTCGGCGATACGCGCGAGTAGCCGAGAATGCACCTTGGCCGGGAGCATGTCGGAGACGTCGCCGCCGAAAGTCGCGACTTCCTTCACCAGAGAACTCGACAGGTAGCTGTAGGTCGGGTTCGTGGCGACGAACAGTGTGTCGACGCCCGTGAGCTTCTGATTCATCTGGGCCATCTGCAGCTCGTAATCGAAGTCGTTCGCGCCGCGCAGACCCTTGACGATCGCGCTGAGGCCTTCTTGTTTCGCGTAGTCGACCAACAATCCGTGCCACGACGTGACGCGAACATTGGGCAGGTGACTCGTCGCATCTTCGAGCATCTCGATCCGCTCGTCGATCGTGAACATGCCACGCTTGCTCTTGTTGATCAGCACGGTGACCACGACCTCGTCGAATTGCGCAGCAACTCTTCCGATTACGTCGAGGTGACCGTTGGTCACAGGGTCGAAGGATCCGGGGCAGACGGCGCCAGTCATGAGTCCAGACCGTAGCAGGTGGCCAGCTCGATGCGGGCTTCACCGTAGTTCTTGGCCTTGATCGGCTCGTAGCCCTGAGGCCACACGGTCTCCGGCGAGCGCGACGATCGTTCGAGTACCACGATCGTGCCCTCCCCCACCCATTTGTTGGCCTGCAGATCAGCGAGCATGGACACGACGGCCTCGTCGGTTACCGCATACGGTGGGTCCGCGATCACTATGTCGTATTCACGCGCGCTCGGACCCGAGACCACGGCCGCAACCGGAGCGGCGCGAACCGTCGCCCCAGGCAACGCGACTGTGCCGATGTTCGCCTTGATGACGGCAGCAGCCTTGGCATCCGATTCCACGAGAACAACGTGCTCGGCTCCCCGCGAGAGCGCCTCGAGGCCGAGAGCACCCGAACCCGCAAAGAGGTCGAGAACCGCGCACCCTTCGAGATCGATGCGCGCTTCGAGAGCACTGAACAGCGCCTCACGAACCCGATCCGACGTCGGACGGGTGCCGCTCGGCGGGACTCGCAGGCGTCGACCGCCCGCGAGTCCCGAGATGATGCGTGTCACTCTGCGGCGCTCTCCCCCGTCGAGACGACTACCAGCAGGTCTCCGCCCTCGACCTGTTGGACGGCGCTGATCGCGATCCGAGAGACGACGCCGGCGCGCGGCGAGGTGATCGCCGCTTCCATCTTCATCGCTTCGATCGTGGCCACGGTGTCGCCGGCCTCGATCTTCTGGCCTTCCTTGACCGCGAGCGTCACGACGCCCGCGAACGGTGCCGCCACGTGGCCCGGGTTGTTCTTGTCGGCCTTCTCCGCCACCGGCACGTCACTGGCAATGGAGCGATCGCGGATCGAGACCGGACGCAGCTGGCCGTTCAGGATGCACATGACAGTGCGGTAGCCGCGCTCGTCGGGCTCGGAAATCGCTTCGAGACCGATGATCAGTTCCACGCCGGGAGCCAATTCGACGCGGTGCTCGTCGCCGCGCCGCAGACCGTAGAAGAACTGGTTCGCCGACAACCGCGACGTGTCGCCGTACTTCTCGCGGTGCTCGAGGAATTCCTTTGTCGGGCCGGGGAAGAGCAGACGGTTCAGCGTCGCCTGACGGTCCTTCGACGAGCCCTCCAGCAGTACCTCGTCCTCGGCGGAGAGCGTCGCTTCGGGCTTGGCCTGGCCACGGCCTTCGAGTGCCTTGCTGCGGAACGGTTCCGGCCAGCCACCGGGAGGCGTACCGAGTTCGCCGCGCAGGAAGCCGACCACGGAGTCGGGAATGTCGAACTTCGCCGGATCTGCGGCGAACTCCTCCGAAGGCACACCGGCACCGACAAGATGGAGCGCGAGGTCGCCGACAACCTTCGACGACGGCGTCACCTTGACCAGATGTCCGAGCATGCGGTCTGCGTCGGCGTACTTGGCTTCGACCTCTTCGAACCGGTCGCCGAGGCCGAGAGCAACGGCCTGAGTACGGAGGTTGGAAAGCTGACCACCCGGAATCTCGTGCGTGTACACGCGTCCCGTCGGGGCCGGTAGCCCGGATTCGAAGGGCGCGTACACCTTTCGCAGCGCCTCCCAGTACGGCTCGAGGTCGCACACGTTCTGCAAGTTCAGTCCGGTGTCGAACTCGGAGTGCGCAGCAGCGGCGACGATAGCCGAGAGCGCAGGCTGGCTGGTGGTTCCGGCCAATGCCGCCGAAGCACCGTCGACTGCGTCGGCGCCCGCCTGCCACGCGGCGAAGTACGTGGCCAACTGTCCACCGGGGGTGTCGTGCGTGTGGACGTGAACCGGCAGATCGAAGTTGCTGCGTAGCGCTGTCACGAGCTTGGTGGCCGCCGGAGCGCGCAACAGGCCGGCCATGTCCTTGATCGCGAGCACGTGAGCGCCGGCATCGACGATCTCTTCTGCCAACTTCAGGTAGTAGTCGAGCGTGTACAGCGTTTCGTTCGGATCCGACAGATCGCCGGTGTAGCTCAGCGCCACCTCGGCGAGAGCCGTTCCCGTCTCACGCACCGCGTCGATGGCAGGGCGCATCTGGTCGACGTTGTTGAGCGCGTCGAAGATTCGGAAGATGTCGATGCCGGTGTCGGTGGCTTCCTGGACGAATGCGCGCGTGACCTTCTCCGGATAGGGCGTGTAGCCCACCGTGTTTCGTCCGCGAAGGAGCATCTGGAGGCAGATGTTCGGGATCGCTTCACGGAGCGCGGCAAGCCGATACCACGGATCCTCGTGCAGGAAGCGAAGTCCCACATCGTACGTCGCGCCGCCCCAGGCTTCGATCGAGAGCAGTTCCGGCGTCAACCGAGCAACGTGCCCGGCAACTCCGAGCAGTCCGCTGGTTCGAACTCGCGTGGCCAACAAGGACTGATGCGCGTCGCGGAAAGTGGTGTCGGTGACGCCGACGGCCTTCTGCTCACGCAGTGCCTTCGCGAAACCTTCGGGACCGAGTTCGAGCAGACGCTGGCGGCTGCCGGCGGGCGGCGGCGTCGAAAGATCGATCTTGGGCAGTTTGTCCTGCGGGTACACCGAAGAGGGACGCTCGCCGTGCGGCTTGTTGACCGTCACATCGGCGAGGTAGGTCAGGATCTTGGTGCCGCGGTCGGCGGAGGAACGCAGGGTCAGCAGCTGCGGACGTTCCTCGATGAAGGAGGTCGTCACTCGTCCGGCCCGGAAGTCCGGGTCGTCGAGAACCGCCTGCAGGAACGGAATGTTGGTCGAGACGCCACGAATACGGAACTCGGTGACCGCGCGGCGAGCCCTCGCGACAGCGGCTTCGAGGTCGCGACCGCGGCAGGTGAGCTTGACCAGCATCGAGTCGAAGTACGCTCCGACCTCGGCACCGAGCGTCGCGCCGCCGTCAAGGCGGATACCGGCACCGCCCGGGGTGCGGTACGCGGTGATCCGGCCCGTGTCCGGGCGGAATCCGTTGGCCGGATCCTCGGTCGTGATGCGGCACTGCAGCGCCGCTCCGCGCAGCTTGATCGTGTCCTGTGACAGACCCAGATCTGCAAGCGTCGAACCGGACGCGATCTTGAGCTGCGACTGGACCAAGTCCACGTCCGTCACTTCTTCGGTGACGGTGTGCTCCACCTGAATTCGCGGGTTCATCTCGATGAAGACGTGGTTGCCGCGCTTGTCGAGGAGGAACTCGACAGTGCCGGCGCACGTGTACCCGATCTCCTTCGCGAAAGCGACGGCGTCGGCACAGATCTTGGCGCGCAACTCTTCCGAGAGGTTGGGGGCCGGAGCAAGCTCGATCACCTTCTGGTGGCGACGCTGCAACGAGCAGTCACGCTCGAAGAGGTGGATGACGTTGCCCTGCTCGTCGGCGAGGATCTGCACTTCGATGTGCCGGGGGTCGATGACGGCCTGCTCGAGGAACACCGTCGAATCGCCGAAGGCCGACTCCGCTTCGCGCGCTGCGGCTTCGATCGATTCCTTGAGCTGTGAGCGTTCCGCAACGCGGCGCATTCCGCGTCCGCCGCCGCCGGCGACAGCCTTGACGAAGAGCGGGAAGGTCATGTCCTCGGCTGCTGCGAGCAGCTCGTCGATGTCCGCTGACGGCTCCGAAGACGCGAGCACAGGGAGACCGGCGGCTTTGGCCGCGGCAATGGCGCGTGCCTTGTTACCGGTCAACTCGAGAATCTCCGCAGAGGGACCCACGAACTTGATGCCTGCCTCGGCGCACGCCGCCGACAGATCCGGGTTCTCGGAGAGGAAACCGTAACCGGGGTAGATGGCGTCGGCTCCGGCGCTCTTGGCGGCGGCGACGATCTCCTCGACCGAGAGATACGCGCGAACGGGGTGACCCTTCTCCCCGATCTGGTAGCTCTCGTCTGCCTTGAGACGGTGGATCGAGTTCCGATCCTCGTACGGGAACACCGCGACGGTTCCGGCACCTAGTTCGTAGGCGGCGCGGAAGGCACGGATCGCAATTTCGCCGCGGTTCGCGACGAGCACTTTGGAGAACATTCGAGAAAACTACCCCGATTTCATCTTGCGTCTACATGCGGAGTCTCATATTTCGGACTGAATCGAGAAACCAACCCGGCGGTCCTCGTGCTATTCGATTTCAGCTTGTCGTCATACCCGTCACGACTTCTCGAGGTACTCGATCCGGTCGGAGTCCAGCGCGGCAGTCACCATGGAAGCCAAGGCAGGATGACCGTCGAGCGATGGATCGTCGTCGACGATTCCCTGGGCGAACTCCCGGGCGGATTCGAGGATGTCTCCGTGTGCCATGAGAGAAAGCAGCCGCAGATTCGAGGTCGTGCCCGACTGCGCAGCTCCGAGGATGTCGCCTTCGCGCCTGGTCGCGAGGTCGAGCTGAGCCAGTTCGAACCCGTCGTTGGTCGCGGCCACCGCGGAGAGTCGCTCGTATGCCGGCCCGCCGGGATTGCTTCCGGTGACGAGAATGCAGAGTCCCTGATGCTTTCCACGGCCGACACGACCACGCAACTGATGGAGCTGACTGACACCGAACCGTTCGGCGTCGACGATCACCATCACCGTCGCGTTCGGGACGTCCACACCGACTTCGACGACGGTCGTGCAGACAAGGACGTCGATGTCACCGACGTTGAACGCGCTCATGACGACGTCTTTTTCGTCGGAAGGTAGTCGACCGTGCAGCAATCCGACTCGCAGATCGGCCAGCGGGCCGCTCGACAGCTCCTCGAAGACGTCGACCGCCGACTTGGTCTCCGGCTGCTTCTCCTCGGTGAACTGGTCTTCGCCTGCGCCCTGCTCACCGTCGCCGATCCGCGAGCACACGACATACGCCTGACGGCCGTCGGCAACGTCCTCCCGAATTCGTTCCCATGCGCGATCCACCCACTGCGGCTTCTGCTTCGCAGGCACGACGTTGCTCTTGATCGGAGTACGCCCACGCGGTAGCTCCCGCAGGGTCGATACCTCGAGATCGCCGAGCACCGTCATGGCGATGGTTCGCGGAATCGGCGTTGCCGTCATCACCAGCAGATGCGGACTCAGGCCTTCACGTGCCCGCGATCGCAACTGATCACGTTGCTCGACGCCGAAGCGGTGCTGCTCGTCGACCACGACCATCCCGAGGTTGAAGAACTCGACGTTGTCCTGGATGAGCGCATGGGTACCGATGACAATCCCGGCGTCGCCGGTCACGGCTTCGAGCAGCGCTGCGCGTTTCGCAGCGACTGGCAGCGAGCCGGTAAGAAGGGCGATACGGGTGGAATGTTCGGCAGAACCGAGTTCACCACCTGCAGCCAGTGAGCCCATCATCTTGCGCAGTGATCGCGCGTGCTGATTTGCCAGGACCTCGGTGGGTGCGAGCAACGCGCACTGATGACCCGCATCGACGACCTGCAGCATCGCGCGCAGAGCCACGATCGTCTTGCCTGACCCGACCTCGCCCTGAAGAAGGCGGCTCATCGGGTGTGGGCGGGCAAGGTCGGTGGAGATCTCCTCCGCGACTGCCTGCTGTCCCTCCGTCAGAGTGAACGGGAGCATCTCCTCGAACTGGTCCGCGATCCCGCCGGCGACCGGAGCGCAGGCCGGAGCCACACGCTCGGAATTGTCGTGACGACGCATCGCGAGGACCAACTGCAGAGACAGCGCCTCGTCGAAACGCAGACGATCCTGTGCTCGTTCGATGTCTTCCTTGGTATCTGGCAGGTGCACGGTGCGCAGCGCCTCGTCCAAACCGATGAATCCGTGCTCGGCCCGAGTCTCGGCGGGCAACGGCTCCTCGATCGGATCGAGTTGGTCGAGCACTTGCCGCACGCACCGCATGATGGTCCAGCTCTCGACCTCGCGGGTCGCCGGGTACAGCGGGATCAATGCCCGGTCGAAGACGGAGAGATCGAGTTCTGCGCCGGGGTCCTGATTTGCGCGAGCCAGACCGGCAAGGTCGCCGGCCCCCTTGATGGATGCCAGAGGAACCACTGAATCCTCTTCGCCGACACGAGGTTCCGGGAGGATCAGGTAGCTCGGATGAGTGAGAGACCACTTCCCGCGGAAGTACTTGACCGTCCCGGAGAACATCGCCCGCACGCCGGGCTTGATGACGTGACGCACCTTCTGCGGATTGAAGAACGTGACGTCGACGGTCTGCGAATCGGTCGCGAGCGAGACCCTCAGCATCTGTCCTGGACGGTTCTTCATCTTCACGACGGCTGCCGACGCCACCCGCGCGATGATGGTGATGTGCTCACCCTCGGGCGGCTCTTTCTCGGCAAGTTCCTTGCCTGCCGACGCGTACCGGTGTGGGTAGTGACGCAGCAAGTCCTCGACGGTCCGGATCTCGAATGCCTCGTCGAGCGCCTCCGCGGTCTTCTTTCCCAGCAGCCGATCGAGTGGGTCGCCGAGCGTCGCCATCAGTTCCTCCAGCACAGTGTCGCGATAAGCACAGGTGTTCGTATATCAGCAGTCACCGACAGACTCGGTCCGATCACTCCACGCCCAACTGGAACAGGTCACCGGGCTGATCACCCTGATACACGAGTACGTCCACACCCGGGTGGTGCGCGATCACGTGGGCCTCGAGCTGCGCTGCCAGGTCGTCCGGTGCGTCGGCCCCCATGAGAAGGGTCACGAGTTCACCGCCGGATCCGAGCGCAAGATCGACCAATCGCGCACTCGACTCGGCGACATCGGGACCGATGAGCACCACCTCGTGACCCATCAACCCGATGGCGTCCCCCGGATCACACGTCCCGACGTAGGTCAGCGAGCGCTCGACGGCAATACGCAAAGATCCCCAGCGCGTCGCCGCTGCAGCCTCGGACATCGTGAAGCCGTCGTCGGCGACGTTGCGCTGGGCGTCGTGAACGGCGAGGGCGGCCAAGCCCTGCACCATCGACGACGTCGACAGCAGCAGGACCTGGTGAAGCGGATCGCGTGCAGCGGCACTGACTGCGACCAGTTCCTGAGCGGTCAAAGCTCCGTTCGGCAGCACCAGGACTTCGCTTCGCTCCATCTGACGAATGCGCCCGAGCAGCTGCGCGCGTGTGACCGGCGCATCGTCGCAACGAAGAACGGTCGCGCCCTCACTCTCGAACAACGCCGACGCGCTTTCACCGGCGACGACGGCCAGAACGCCGCGTGCGCCGGCGCCCGGGAATCGCCTCTCCGCCCGTGCCACCAGCTGGTCGCGTTCGTCGACGAGAAAACTGCTGATGCGAATGCCGTGGACCTTTCCGGCCTCGAGGCCTGCTTCCACCGCCGCGCCGGCATCGCAGCAATGTACGTGCACGGACCAGCCGCCGAAGCCGTCGCTGACGATGACCGTCGAATCCCCGAGGACGGAGAGTCGCGTGCGCAGCGCCGCCATCCGATCGTCGTCGGAGTCGTCGACGAGGTACATGACCTCGAAATCCTGCTCCGAGTGATCACCACATTCGATCGGGCTCTTGTGAGCCCAATCGTGATCGAATGCACTGACATCGACCACGGAGGTCGAGCGCAGGTCCGGTGTTCCCAGATCCTCGCGGACCTGAGACTTCCCGGTGACCACCTCGACAAAGGCGTCGAGGATCAGAACGAGACCGAATCCCCCGGCATCGACCACCCCGGCGGACGCCAGAACGTCCAGTTGCTCCGGCGTCTTGTTCAGTGCGACAGCAGCGGCGTCGGCAGCGGCGGCAACTACGGAAGCAAGGTCCTCGCCGCTCGGCGTCCTGGTGTCGACACACTCTTGCGCTGCTTCTCCCGATGCACGCAGAACTGTGACGATGGTGCCTTCCACCAGATCGGAGACAGCCCGTGACGCCAGCGTCGTCGCCGTAGTCAGTGAGTTCGCGAAGCTGCGGCCGTCGATGTGCTCGCCTTGAACGCTCTCGGCGATACCCCGGATCACCTGGGAGAGGATCACTCCGGAATTGCCCCGGGCGCCGGAGACGGCGCCCCGAGCCAGAGCGTTGGCGACGCGGCCCGCACTGCGGACGTCGTCCTCGATCGTCTCGGCGGAATCGAGCGCGGCCCGCATCGTGAACAACAGATTGGTGCCGGTATCCGAATCAGGGATGGGAAAGACGTTCAGGCTGTTGATCTCTCCGCGACGTTTCTGGAGGCTGTCGACGGCCCGGCGGGCCCAGCGCCGCAGCAAATGTCCGTCCGCGACGGATTCTGCTTCCTCGGCGACGCCTTGTACTTCCCCCACTGACGGTTCCCCTCGACGATGGAAAGACTGACGATGAAAAAAGAGATCGGTGATCGGTGCAGTCGAGGGTAGTCCGACGCTTCTGCGCAGCCGTCATTACCGGGCGGTTTGGCCATTCGGGCCGGAAGCGGTTACTCTTACACGGTTGCCTCGAACGGGCTACACGAAATAATGCTGCACTTTGTTTGTTGCTGATTGACTGTTTTCACGTTCGGCTGCACAGTGAGCGGTCAAGGATCGGTTCGAAGTCGAGTATATTCGGATTGTAATTCTGGCTGCCCTACCGTGTAGGGTAACCACTTCAATATTCATTTCTAACAAGGAGTTCGCGACTATGGCTGCCGTCTGCGACGTATGCGCCAAGGGGCCCGGCTTCGGTAAGTCGGTCTCGCACTCGCACCGGCGTACCAATCGTCGCTGGAACCCGAACATTCAGTCTGTTCGTACCGAGGTTGCCCCGGGTAACACCCGTAAGGTCAACGTGTGCACCTCCTGCCTGAAGGCAGGCAAGGTCGCTCGGGGCTGATTGCCCGAGCACAAACTATTGCAGGCTCTGCCCCCGTCACTTCGGTGACGGGGGCAGAGCTGTATCTATGTGACTGTATCTATATGTCCCCGTGTTTCGTATGGCTGTCAGACACCCGTAATGTGCGTTGAGTGACTTCTATCGATGACCTGAGCAAGGTGACCCTCGACGAGGGCGTACTCCGCATCACCATTTCCACCGCCGCCAACGGCACCTCCCTCGACGACGAAGGACTGGTTCAGGGCGCGCAGGCGCTCGAGACAGTCGGAAACGACATCGGGAGCATCCTGCTGGTCGGCGAAGGCGCAAACTTCTGTGCCGGAGGCAACGTCCGCGCGTTCGCCGCAGCCCCCGACCGCGGCGAGTACGTGGCCGAAGTTGCCCGCGTCTTCCACGTGTTCGTTCGCGCGCTCGACGCCGCTACCGCTCCAGTGGTGGCCGGAGTCCACGGATGGGCCGCCGGTGCCGGAATGAGCCTGGTCTGCCTCGCCGACGTCGCAATCGGCGGCACCGGCACCAAGCTTCGTCCCGCCTACCCCTCCATCGGTTTCACCCCGGATGGCGGAATGTCATGGACGCTTCCCCGCATCGTCGGCGTGGCCCGCGCTCGCGAAATTCTTCTCAACGATTCGGTGATCGGGGGCGACGAAGCCGTCCGGCTGGGGATCCTCACCCGACTCGTCGGCGACGACGAGGTTCAGGAAGAGGCAGCGCGCCTCGCCCGCGCCTTGGCCAACGGACCGAGCACGTCGTACTCGGGAATCAAGGCGCTGCTGCGTTCGTCGCGGACGAACTCGCTTGCCGAGCAACTCGACGCCGAAGCCGCGTCCATCGCCCTCGCGGCGAACAGCCCCGTCGGCCGCGAGGGTGTGGACGCGTTCGTCGACAAGCGTCGCCCCGATTTCACGTCCGCAAAGCAGGCGTAATCGAATTGCCGTGCCGAACGTCGCGTCACGACATTCGGCACGGCAGTTCGTTCAGACGCAGTTCGTTCAGCCAAGATTCCAGTCGACCGGATCAGCTCCGAGTCCGGTCAAGAGCTCGTTCGCACGACTGAACGGACGCGAACCGAAGAAACCGCGCGAAGCCGAAAGTGGTGACGGATGCGCGGATTCGATGATCGGTGTGTCGCCGAGCATCGGCGCGAGAGTAGCCGCGTCGCGACCCCACAAGATCGCGACCATCGGTGACGATCGCGCGACCAGAGCGCGAATGGCCTGCTCGGTCACCGGCTCCCAGCCCTTCTTACGATGCGAAGCGGCTTGACCCGGCTGCACGGTCAGAACGCGATTGAGAAGCAGCACACCTTGTTTCGACCACGGAGTCAGATCGCCGTTCGACGGTATCGGCAATCCGAGATCCTGGTGATATTCCTTGTAGATGTTGCCGAGGCTTCGCGGAACCGGCCGCACGTCCGGGGCGACCGAAAAGCTCAACCCGACAGCATGACCGGGCGTCGGGTAGGGGTCTTGACCGACGATGAGCACTCGAACGTCGTCGAACGGATTCGTGAACGCACGCAAGACGTTCTCCCCCGCCGGCAGATACTCTCGCCCCGCAGCGATCTCTTCACGCAAGAACGTGCCCATCGCGGAGATCTGCCCCGACACCGGTTCGAGTGCCCGCGCCCACCCTGGATCGACGATCTCTGCAAGCGGCGCCATCAGTCGAGCCTGCGCAACGCGTCGCGGTAGTACGCCGCATTGGCTGCGTACATCTTGACGTTGCCGTCGAGGTGACCGAGCGGAACCTCGTATCCCGCACGGACCTTGGCGGGCACACCGAGCGCCATGCTGCGCGGCGGAACTTGCATCTTGTTCGCCACCACCGCACCAGCGGCGACGATCGACCCCGTACCGATCACCGTTCCGTTGAGGACCACGGACCCCGATGCGATCAAGCAGTTATCTTCGATGGTCGAACCTTCGATGTGTGCGTTGTGGCCCACGACGCAGCCCGAACCGATGACGGTCGCATCGATTGCAGTGCAATGGATGACGGTTCCGTCCTGGATATTCGATCCGAGACCTACCGAAATGGTTCCGTAGTCACCACGCAACACCGCTTGCGGCCAGATCGAGGTGCCCGCCGCGAGAGTCACGGCGCCGATCACCACCGCGTCCGGGTGGACGTATGCGTCCGGATGTATGTCCGGAACTCTGTCTCCAAGTGCATATACAGCCATGAAAGCAACCTATACCGCAGTGGTGCCGGTGGTCGAAAAGCTGTGCCAACCCCCACCGCTCTCGCGAAGAGAACCGTCGACGGAGACACCGGAACCTGCGACGACCTCACCGATCACGGTCCATCCCGACGGAATCTCGACCTCCGGTCCGAAAGTTGCTGCAAATCCGTGATCTTCACCACCGGACAAGATCCAGTGCAGCGGATCGACATCGAGCGCCTCGGCCGCCGACAAGACGTCTGCTGAGGTGGGAACCGCGGCCGAGAAGATGTCGCACCGTACGTGTGATGCCTCTGCGAGATGTCGAAGGTCCGCGATCAATCCGTCGGAGACGTCCGTCATCGAGTGTGCTGATTCTGCGGCGTCCCATGCCGATTGATACGGCGGATTCGGAACACGATGAGAGGCAAGTAAATCTGGAAAACTGCCGGTTTCATCGAGCAGCTCGGTTTCGTCGAGCAGTAGTGCCAATCCCGCTGCCGAGCAACCGAACAGCCCGGCGACAGCGATCTTGTCACCGAGCTTTGCACCCGAACGGAGAACTGCCGGACGGCCACCGAGATCGCCGAGCACAGTCACCGACACGACGATCACCGGCGACTGGACCAGGTCACCGCCGACCACACCGGCCCCCAGATCTGTTGCCGCGTCCCAGATCCCGGCCGAGATTCCGTCGACGAGGTCGACGGGAGTCGAGGGTGGGCACCCCAGCGACACCGTGAATGCCGTCGGCCTGGCTCCCATCGAAACCACATCAGCGGCGTTCTGGGCCACCGCCTTGCGGCCGATGTCCCGTGGCGAAGACCAGTCCACTCGGAAATGCCGGCCTTCGACCAACATGTCGGACGAGACAACCACGCGGCCGTCACCGGACGTCACGATCGCGGCATCGTCACCCGGCCCCAATTCGGTGGTGACCGGTTGGATTCGGCCGACCAGAGATCGCGCGATCACGTCGAACTCCCCCACCTGCTCGACAGTGGGCTGTGATTCGAACTCCGATGATGCAGTGAACTCCGATGATGCGGTGAACTCCGATGATGCGATGAGTGTCTCCAATGCCGACGCAATTCGCTCGTAAGCGGCCTGCGGTACCTTCTAGCTGTGGTCGTGAACGCTTCTGCAAGCTCACGCGTGTGTCGGCAATCCTACCGATTCACCGACGTGTCCTCAGAAGTGACGAGACCGCTGATCGACTGGACCAGGACCCGAGCGAAGAACTGAGCATGGCAGACAACACTTCCACCGCAGACAACGCCGACATCGACCCCGACGGCGAGGACGATCCGACCGAACGCCGCAGCCCGGCGCTGATCGCCACTGCCATCGCACTGCCGGTGGCCCTGATCGTCGGAGTGGTGATCGCAGCCGTCGTCGCGGGCAATAATCCTGAACTCTCGCCGGTAGCGCTGGGACCCGTACCGGCGCCGGCAGCCGAGTCGGAGGCCTGCGTTTCTCTCCTCGGCGCGCTTCCCGACAAGATCGACGACTTCACGAAAGCCGAGTTGGTGGAACCTGCCCCGGCCGGAGCAGCCGCGTGGCAGCGCAGCGAAGGTGAGCCGATCGTCTTGCGCTGCGGGCTCGATCGTCCGACCGAGTTCGACCAGGCGGCCGCGCTCCAGGTCGTGAACGGCGTCCAGTGGTTCCAGGTCTCGGGAACCGACATCGGTCTGGCGGCCAGCACCTGGTTTGCCGTCGACCGTGGTGAGTACATCGGCATCACGGTTCCCGACGGGACCGGCCCGACGCCGATTCAGGAGATTTCCGACACCATCACGGCGACTCTGGAGCAGAAGCCTCTCGACCCGGCGCCGGTCGCGGTTCCCTGATCAGCGAAGCCCGGTGCCCCGAGCGACAGCGGTGTCGATCAGCGTCGAAATCAAAGTGCGGTAATCGATTCCGGTAGCGTTCCACATCTTCGGGTACATCGAGATGGAGGTGAACCCCGGCATCGTGTTGATCTCGTTGATCACCGGGCCGTTCGCGGTCACGAAGAAATCGACCCGCGAGAGTCCCTGGCAATCGAGTGCCTTGAACGCGCGGACGGCCAGCTCTCGAATCTGGTCGCTCACCGACTCGTCGAGTAACGCGGGGATGTCGAATTCGCAGACGTCGTCGAGGTACTTGGTGTCGAAGTCGTAGAACGCGTCCGAATCGGCGTCGGAATCCGGCATCCGGATCTCGGCGACCACGCTCGCTTTGACGTCACCGTTCGGGAATTCGAGGACGCCGCATTCCACCTCACGGCCGATGATCGCGCCTTCGACGATCACCTTGGGATCGTGCAGGCGTGCATGAGCGATTGCCCCGTCCAGCCCCTCCCAATCGCTCACCCGCGTGATCCCGATGGACGAACCACCTCGAGCGGGCTTCACGAACACCGGAAGGCCCAACTCCGCCTTCTGCTCTTCGGTCAGCGTTGCGGTTCCCGGTCGAAGCACGACCTGCACTCCGACAGGAAGTCCTTCAGCGGCAAGAAGCTTCTTCGTGAACTCCTTGTCCATGCCGGCGGCGCTGGCCAGGACTCCGGGTCCGACGTACGGAACCCCGGCAAGTTCGAGTAGACCTTGAATGGTGCCGTCTTCGCCGTAAGCGCCGTGCAGAACCGGGAACACGACGTCGACCGACGCGAGCACAGCCCCGGCGTCAGAGCCGTCGAAGGAGATGACCTCGCCCTCGCGGGTGGGGTCCGCGCTGAGGACCACCGAGGTTCCGTCCTTGTCGACCGACGGCAGCGCTCGCCCACTGATCGCCAGGGAACTGGGGTCGCTCGAACCGAGCACCCAGGAACCGTCGACGGTGATGCCGATCGGTACGACGTCGTACCGATCGGGGTCGAGGTTGCTCAGGACGCTTCCGGCGGAAACACAGGACACTGAATGCTCATTGCTCCGGCCACCGAAGATCACGGCCACGCGGGTACGGCTGCTGTTCACGCGTCAAACCGTACCGCCGAATCGACTTCGGCACGCGATCGGGCCGGACCGGAAATCATCGACGTGGTCCGTCTACGCGTCGAGTGCGCGCTCGATATCGGCCAGGAGATCGGTGGTGTCCTCGATGCCACAAGCGATTCGGACAAAACCCGCACTGACCGGATCGCCCCAGCGCGCTCGGCGATCCGCCGTCGTGTGGATCCCGCCGAAGCTGGTGGCAGCCGTGACGAGAGCACTCGCTTCGACGAACGAGTGGAACGCCTGAGCCGAATCCAACTCGATGCTCACCAATCCGCCGAATCGATTCATCTGACCGGATGCCGTTGCGAAGGACGGGTCACCGCGAAGACCGGGGTAACGAACGGACCGGACTGCTTTGTGACCTACCAACATCTCAGCCAGTGCAAGCGCGTTGTCGCACTGACGCCCGAATCGCAGTCCTGCCGTGCCGAGACTCCGGTGCGCGAGCCACGTCTCGAAGGGTCCGAGCACCGTTCCCGAGAGAAGTCGCTCGCGCTCGATTCGCTGACCTACCGCCGCATCGGAGGTAGCGACGTAACCCATCAGGAGGTCACTGTGCCCGCTGAGGGCCTTGGTGCCGCTGGCCACCACGATGTCGGCACCCAATTCGAGCGGGCGCTGACCCAGCGGTGTTGCAGTCGTGTTGTCGACGATCAGGAGCGCGCCCGAACGGTGGCACACGTCGGCGAGCACGCGAAGGTCGACCACGTCCAGCACCGGGTTGGACGGCGTCTCGGCGACGACGACCACGCGGCCCGGCGACGCCTCGATCAGATCCGCGAAGCTCGCGTCACCCATCTGCAGGGTCGAGACCTCACGAACGGAGATCCCCAACGGCACCAACCGTTCGTTCGCGTACAACCGCACCTGGTAGTACCCGTCCGACGGCACGACGACCGTGTCCCCGGCGACGAGCACGCTACGCAAGGTCGCGGTGATCGCGGACATTCCCGAACCCATGACGAGTGCGTGGTCCGCTCCCTCGAGCGCCGCGAGCGCAGATTCGAGTCCGCGCCAACCCGGGTTCGATGCCCGAGCGTAGGTATCGGATTCGGAACCTTCGTCGGCCGAAAGTTGGTACGGCGCAGCGAATATCGGGCCGAGCTGCATCGGCTGACCTGCCGCGGGTTCCCGCGCTACCGCGCTGACGCTGCGCGTCGAATCCCCGTAACCCTCGAAGTGACTCACACCGATTTCGCTCACTCCGGCTTGGTCCGGCGTCCGAGCAACTGACCGATTGCATCGCTGACGGCCATACCTTCGTGGCACACCCGATGGACGGCGTCGGTCAACGGCATCTCGACGTCGTATCCGGCAGCGAGTGCACGCACCGACGTGCACGACTTCACGCCCTCGGCGACCTGCCCGTTTGTCGCCTTCTGCGCCGACTCCATCGACCCGCCCCGTCCGAGTCGCTCGCCGAACGTCCGGTTTCGCGACAGCTCGGAGGTGCAGGTCGCGACCAGGTCACCGACTCCCGCAAGACCGGCAAGTGTCGATGCCTTGGCACCGAGCGCAACGCCGAGACGAATCGTCTCGGCGAGCCCACGGGTGATGATGCTGGCAACCGTGTTGTCACCGAACCCACTACCGGCGGCCATGCCGCAGGCCAGTGCAATCACGTTCTTGCACGCACCACCGATCTCACAACCGATGACGTCGGAATTGGTGTACGGCCTGAAATAGCCGGTAGCGCAAGCATCCTGGAGAGCGAGGGCACGCGAGGAATCCGAGCAGGCGATCACCGTCGCCGCGGGCTGCCCGCTGGCGATCTCGTGTGCAAGATTCGGACCCGAGAGCACTGCAACGCGCCCGGGTTCCACGCCGGTCACCGACACGATGACCTGGCTCATGCGCATGAGCGTCCCGGTCTCGATCCCCTTGGCCAGACTCAGCAGAGTTGCATCGGGTCCGATCGAGCCCTTCCACTGCTCCAGGTTTCCCCGTAGCGATTGCGAGGGAACCGCCAGCACGATGAAGTCCGCGCCTGCCATCGCCTCCTCGTGGTGGTGGGTCGCGCGAATCGACGAAGGCAAAGCAATGCCTGGCAGATAGTCGCTGTTCTCGTGCGTGGTGTCGATGCGCTTCGCGACCTCTTCACGCCTCGCCCACATCGTCACGTCGGTTCCGGCCTCGGCCATCACCTTCGCCAACGCCGTTCCCCACGAACCTGCGCCCAGTACAGCTGCCTTACTCACACGCTCACCCCGTCTACCCGGCGAAGCGGGTCGCCGCCAGAAAAATCGTCTGCACAGAGTATCGCCTGTAGCTCGCTGCGGTGGGCAGCCGCGGACACCAAGCGCGATGACTGGCAAGATCGAGGAATGGACAGCGCGGACCCCCCGTACCCACACGTCGTGGAGACGCCGCATGCGCACGCGGAGATCGAACGCCCCATGCATGCGATAGTTGCCGTCAAGTCCTTGAGATCGGCCAAGTCTCGCCTCGCGGACGAACTCGACTCGGACGCGCGGGCGGACCTCGTGTTGGCGATGCTCCACGACACTCTGTCCACCGTTGCTTCCGTCTCGGCAATCGACGGTGTCACCGTGGTCACCCCCGACCCGACCGTCGCCGCTCTCGCATACTCCGTCGGCGTCACCGTCTACGCCGATCCAACTCCCGACGGCGCGCGAACCGACGGCGTCACACCGCGCACGGAGGAAACCCTCAACGCCGCGTTGAGCGCGGCGGCCGCCGATATCCGGGCCAAGCGCGGAGTGGTCGACCTCGTTGTGCTGCAAGCCGACTTGCCCGCTATGCAACCGAGTGAGTTGTCGGAGGCTGTGGTCGCGGCCCGAAGCGGCGGGCGTTCCGTCGTCGTCGATCACCACGGCACCGGCACCTCGGCACTCTTTGCGTGTGGCGAGAGCTCACTCGACCCTCTATTCGGTCCGGAATCCGCACGCGGACATATTAATTCAGGCGCACAGCGACTGACCGGCCAGTGGCCGGGACTGCGGACCGACGTCGACACCCATGCCGACCTCGACACTGTGCGAGCACTCGGAGTAGGCCCAGCCACACTGGCTTCGTTGACCAGACTCAAGGCCGCGCCGTCGAACAGTCGATGAATTTTCTTTCATCGATTGTCGGACCGCGCGATTGTGGGGGATGATCGACGAGTGAGCAATGGCGAAGCACTCGAAAACCGTATTTCCGAAGACCAGTCGGACGGAGACCACAGCTCCGACCGACACGAGAACGGCGTGGCCGCCTCTACTCGATCTCAGGCCGTCGCGACTGCCACCAACATCCCGGGCGCTCCCCCTGCAGCTACCAAGGCAGAGCTACCCGAACTGCTCGTCGGACTTCCCGAGGATCGCTACCTCAACCGCGAACTCAGCTGGCTCGATTTCAATGCGCGCGTTCTCGCATTGGCCGCCGACGAGTCACTGCCGTTGCTCGAACGCGCAAAGTTCCTGGCAATCTTCGCTTCCAATCTCGACGAATTCTTCATGGTCCGGGTCGCCGGACTCAAGCGCCGCGACGAGACGGGCCTGTCGGTCAGGTCTGCCGACGGACTCTCCCCACGCGAACAATTGGCGCTCATCGCCCGACGCACCCAGGAGCTCGCCGACAAGCACGCACACGTGTTTCTCGACTCGGTCCGCCCCGCGCTGGCGGCAGAAGGCATTTCGATCGTTCGGTGGGCCGATCTCAGCGCCGACGATCACGGCCGACTCTCGGCGCATTTCCACGAGCAGGTCTTCCCGGTACTGACGCCGTTGGCGGTCGATCACGCTCACCCGTTCCCCTACATCAGCGGACTGAGCCTCAATCTCGCCGTCACCGTGAAGGACTCCGTCACCCGCGGCGAACACTTCGCTCGCGTCAAGGTCCCCGACAACGTCGGCCGGTTCGTGCGAGTCAAGAGCACGACGTCTTCGTCCACCATCGATTCGTTCCTTCCAATGGAAGAACTGATTTCGGCTCATCTGGACGTTCTGTTCCCCGGAATGGAAATCGTCGAACATCACGCTTTCCGAATCACACGCAACGCCGATTTCGAGGTCGAAGAGGATCGCGACGAGGATCTGTTGCAGGCACTCGAACGTGAATTGGCGCGTCGCCGTTTCGGTTCGCCCGTCCGACTCGAAGTCGCGGACGACATGACCGAGCACATGCTCGAACTGCTTCTGCGTGAACTCGACGTCGACCCGGCCGACGTGATCGAGGTGTCCGGCCTCCTCGACTTGTCCTGCCTCTGGCAGGTTTACGCCGTCGACCGGCCGGCACTCAAGGACGCTCCGTTCGTCCCGGCGACGCATCCGGCGTTCGGCGAGCGTGAGACGCCGAAGAGTGTGTTCTCGACCCTGCGCGACGGCGACGTGCTCGTCCACCATCCTTACGACTCGTTCTCCACCAGCGTTCAGCGCTTCATCGAACAAGCCGCCGCCGACCCGCAGGTGCTCGCGATCAAGCAGACCCTGTACCGCACTTCCGGCGACTCCCCCATCGTCAACGCACTGATCGACGCCGCCGAGGCCGGCAAGCAAGTTGTTGCCCTCGTGGAGATCAAGGCGCGCTTCGACGAGCAGGCCAACATCAAGTGGGCACGCAAACTCGAGCAGGCCGGCGTTCACGTCGTCTACGGTCTCGTCGGTCTCAAGACTCACTGCAAGACGTGCCTCGTCGTCAGGCGTGAGGGGTCGACCATTCGCCGTTACTGCCACATCGGCACCGGCAACTACAACCCGAAGACCGCGCGCATGTACGAGGACGTCGGATTGCTCACCGCAGCACCGGAGATCGGCGCGGACCTCACCGACCTCTTCAACTCGCTGACCGGATACTCCCGTAAGACGAGTTACCGCAACCTTCTCGTTGCGCCGTACGGGGTTCGCCGCGGGATCATCGAGCGGATCGACAACGAGATCGCTCACAAGCTCGCGGGCCGCGATGCCGGTATCCGATTGAAAGCCAACGCATTGGTGGACGAGCAGGTCATCGACGCGTTGTACCGCGCTTCCAAGGCCGGTATCCCCGTCGAGATCGTGGTCCGCGGAATATGCGCGCTCAAGCCGGGGGTTCCGGGCCTCAGCGAAAACATCGAAGTACGTTCCATTCTCGGCCGGTTCCTCGAACACTCGCGAATGTTCCATTTCCGCTCTGCCGACGAATTCTGGATCGGCAGCGCAGACATGATGCACCGCAACCTCGATCGCCGCGTCGAGGTCATGGTGCAGGTCAAGGATCCGAAACTGTCGAAGCAACTCGGTGACATCTTCGATTCCGCGCTCGATCCCCGAACTCGCTGCTGGGTACTGCATCCGGACGGCAGTTGGGTAGCTGCCCCCGAACGCGGCGAGGACGTACGCGAGCATCAGCAGTCGTTGATGCGCAGCCGCACCTCCAGCGGGTCTTGACGGGCTCGGATCACACAATGAGCGACAAGCCGGTCAAAGCCAACATCTTTGCCGCAGGCGCGGTTCTGTGGCGGAAGGCTCCTGAGGATCCTTCCGCCATCGAGATCGCCGTCGTACATCGACCGAAGTACGACGACTGGTCATTCCCCAAAGGGAAACTCGACCCCGGCGAGACCTTCCTGACCGCGGCGGTTCGCGAGGTGCGCGAAGAGACCTCGATCACGGGACGTTTCGGCAGGCACCTCGGTGGCGTGACATACCCGATCCCGGGGCATCGCAAACTCAAGCGGGTCGAATACTGGTCGGCAGAAGCAGTCGACGGAGATTTCGGACCGAATAACGAAGTGGATGTTCTTTATTGGCTTCCGGTCGCCGAGGTCGCCGATCATCTTTCGTACCCGATGGATCGAATGATTCTTCGCCGCTTCGTTTCCATTCGGCCGGACACCAAAACGGTATTACTCGTCCGCCACGCAAAAGCCGGAAGCCGGAAGCGATACAAGGGCGACGACAATCTGCGTCCACTCGACGCCAAGGGCAAAGAGCAATCGGCCGCGTTGGTCGAGCAGCTGAAAATCTTCGGCGCCGATTCCGTTTTCGCGGCCGACCGTACTCGCTGCATCGACACGGTGATGCCGTTGGCGGAGGCATTGGGTGTCGAGATTTCTACGGAACCTCTTCTGACCGAAGAAGGTTATGCGGCCGATCCCGATGCCGCTCGGGCCCGTGCGTTGCAGATCGCCGCGCTGGAGGGCACACCCGTGATCTGCAGCCAAGGAGGCGTCATTCCCGATCTGATGCGCTGGTGGGCCGATACGGCTGGCGTAACACTGCCCTCTGCACGCAACCGTAAGGCGAGCACCTGGGTGCTCTCGTTCCTCGACGGCCGTCTTGTCGCGGCCGATCACCTCGACAGCCCGCTCCCCAAAGTCGCCAACTCCTGAGGGATTTGGGCAATCGGAGCGTGGGACCGATTCGGTAGTTTTGCAAAGCATTGAAACACAGGAGAATTCAGACTTCTACGAGACAGCAAAAAGAGGTGCAGCCGCGGATTGAATC
>NZ_JBHTTG010000003.1:0-775425 GCF_042794655.1 Rhodococcus sp. NPDC056516
TTTTGCTTTGGCGGTGTGGTTTTTTCTACCGTCGCGGTTGGACGCAACAGCGGGGGGGGGCGTACCCCACGGGGTGCGCCGCAGCGCTTATCTGCCGAGAGTCTTACTTTTTGCCGCCGCCGAGGAGACCGCCGAGCAGGTCTCCGAGGCCGCCGCCACCGGATCCACCCAAGATGCCGCCGAGTGCGCCACCGATGCCGCCGCCGGAATTGCCACCGCCGCCGAGAATTCCGCCGAGGAGATCCCCGAGCCCGCCGCCGCCGGAGGCCTGGGTCTGCGCACCTGCGCCGCCGCCGGTGAACTGCTTGGCGAGGTAGGCCAGGACGATGGGAGCGAGGATCGGCAGCAACTGCTTCACCAGATCGTTTCCGCCGCCGCCGACTCCGCCGAGTGCGCTGGCGACCTGATCGGTGTTGCCGCCGAAGATGTTCGAGACGATCTTCTGACCGTCAGCGGTGTCGACTTTGCTGATGTCGACGCCGTCGTCGAGCAGGCTGGTGTCGGCGTGCGACTGCAACGCGCTTTCCAGCGAGGCCGCGCCTGCCGGATCTTGCGCATTGGCGCCGAGGCCACCGACGAGGGTCGGCAGTGCCGTCTTGACCGCCGATTCGGCAGTTGCCTGGTCTACGCCGAGTTGCTGCGCGATCTGGTCGATGGGGATCTGGGATAGAAGGTCGTCAAGCGATGCCATTGATGCCCTACCTCTTCTGGGGTACTACTCGTCAGTACCCGGCTGTTGCAGACACTAGTGAATGTCGGCGTCGACGGTAACCCTCCGGTTGCCGAGCGGTCAGGCTCGGGTCTTCTCGCGGGGGACCAGACACGCTAGGAGCGCGAGAATCAGTCCACCGGCCGTCAAGATGAATCCTGTCTGATTTGTCAGGATCGTGGAGTAGTTTTCCCTGATGACGTTGTCGAATTGGTCGTTCACTCGGTAGTAGAACGTGCCCAGAGTTCCCAATCCCACGATGATTCCGATCCACGCTGCAAGACGAGAACCGAACAATGCGGCAATCAGAATCAAAACGGCGGCGGCGAGCAAAAGTATCGCCATCGAACGGTAGAAGGTCACGGACTGATCGCCGATCTGCTCGATCGCCCAGCCCGCCGGAAAACCGTCCCGCAGGTCCTCGAGACGAACGTTGCCCGGTTTGACGCCGGCCAGAACGTACATGAACGAGCCGACGGCTACGGCGATCCCACAAATCAACAGAACCAGATGAACTAACGTGCGCATGCCACTCTCCCCATGATTGGAGTTCGGTAACGCGGTCGTCGCCGAGCCTAGCCGTGTCGAGAGTGTGAAGCCCGGTATCGAAGCGTGCACAATCATCTCCATGCCCGACAACATGCGTCGACTCGAAGAGATCTCGCTGTCCCTGCCGGAGGCAGAGCGTGTCGACGTCGAAGCGTGGGATGGTCACCCGACGTTCCGGGTGCGCGGCAAGAACTTCGTGTTCTGCAACCTCGAAGCCACCTCCCTGACAGTCAAGTTGAGCAAGGAGGAATCCGAAGCGGTGGTGGCCACCGAACCAGGCGCAAGCGCTGCCGGCTACGGGCTCGGTCGCCACGGGTGGGTTGCACTCGACATCGGTACCGACGTTTCCGAGGAGAAATGGTCACAGCTCGAGGAGTGGATCTACACCTCGTTCACCCTCGTTGCGCCGAAGCGGCTTGCCCGGATCGTTCTCGATGCGGATGAGGAACGCTCGTAACGGATAGATTCGTCAGTACAGACGCCGACTAGACGAGGAATTGTCATGACGACACCGGAAACTTCACCGGCCACCGCACAGCCGGGCATGCCGCCGTGGGCGAAGAAGGCCATCGGGATCGCAGTGATGGCGGTGGTCCTGGTCATCGCCTACTTCATCCTTGCCGCCTTCCTGCCGCGTTGGTGGGCGCAGCGCATTGCGTCGCTGGCGAACGGCAGCTTCAGCGCCGGTATCGCGTGGGGACTACTGTTCGGTCTCGTCTGCACACTCGTCCCGCTGATCTTCTTCCGGGCGGTTTGGCAGGTGCGCAAGCGCAAGCATGCTCGAATCATGCAGATCACGGCTCTCGCGTTGGGTGTCATCTTCGCGCTGCCGAATCTGCTCTCGCTGACAGTTGTTCTCGGCAACAACAATGCAGCGCATGCGGGCGAGCGGATCCTCGACGTGGACGGTCCCGGATTCCGCGGAGCCTCCGTTGTCGGTGCAGTCCTCGGCGTCGCGTTGTTCCTGGGTCTCGTTGCGCTCGGCTACCTGTACAAGAAGCGTGGCAAGGATCTCGACAAGATGCGCGGTGAACTCAAGCAGCACGAGCCGCAGAGCAAGGGCGAGGCACCGGCTCCCGAAATCTGAGTCAGCTCTTCGATCGAGTACTCAGGCCGACACCGACTCCGACGGTTCCCGCCGCCACCAGTCCGGCGAGCGGGACCGCCCAGTGTCCGGCGAACGTGCAGGCGAGAACCAGGATTGCGCTCACCGGTAGAACGGCCTGCTCGATCCTGTCGCGCTTGAAGTGCCGTGAGTGCATGAGCCACACGAAGATCAAGAACATCGCGGCTGGGATCGTGACCGCAGCAGATGCTGCGAATGTTGAAATGTGCGCTTCGCCGACTGCTTCCTCGACGGCTACTTCGATCCCGGCGCCGATGGCCGCAGCGGACCCGAATACGAAGTAGTGTCCGTACCCCCACAACAGGACAGCGCGATTGCCCTGGTCTGCGAGGTACTCGTGGATCGGGACGGCGAAGTAGATCCACAACGCGGAGAACACGATCAGAACTCCGCCGACGGCAATGGGGATCAGTAGATCGGCGGCGTCGAAGTCACGAATGCCGGATTGGACCGCGATGGTGGCGGCAGCAATGGTTTCGCCGAGCATGATGATGGTGAAGAGGCCGTAGCGTTCGGCGATGTGATGCGGGTGCCACGGCGTCTGGTGGTTGCGTTCGGCGATTGCCGGCACCGCGAGTTCGGCAATCATCAGAACGAAGAAGCCGGGTATCCACGCCGACGCCGGCATCAGAAGCAGCACGATCCAGCCCGCCTGAACGATCACGAGTCCGGCGGCGTACTGCAGCGCTGTGGTTCGCGCCGCACCGGTTTCACCGCTCGCGGCTCGAAGCCATTGGCACGTCAGTGCTATCCGCATGATCAGGTAGCCGACGATAGCTGTCGTGCGGTCGGTTCCGTCGAAAGCGTCGGGGATTCCGGCGGCAAAGACGAGAACGCCACAAATCTGTACGAAGGTCGCGATCCGGTAGGGGACGTCGTCCGTGTCGTAGGCAGAGGCGAACCAGGTGAAGTTCACCCACGCCCACCACAGCGCGAAGAAGACGAACATGTAACCGGCGATGCCGTCGGCGTAGTGGCCTTCGGCAACGGCATGCACCAGTTGAACTCCGGCTTGCGCAGCTGCCACCACAAAACACAGGTCGAAGAACAGTTCGAGTGGCGTCGACGCTCGATGGTCCTCGTCGCGGCTGCGTGCGCGCATCCGGATGATCGGCATAACGGCCCGGCCGTGGCCCGCGCCTGTACTGGTGTGTTCTGTCATCGTCCCCACCTTGCTCCGACGTGAAGTGCAGGAGCGCAGTCTAGGGCGAATTCCGCCGGGTCGACGAATGAGACATTTCGCCCCTCACCACACGAGAACGGGTTTGATGACGCGCCCCGACGCTTGATCTTCGACGGCTTTGTCGATGTCGGAGAAGGCGTAGCGCGTCACCAAGCGGTCGATCGGAAACCGGCCACCAGTGAAGAGTTCGACGAGTTCGGGGATGAATGTCGCGACTTCCGATTCACCTTCGATGCATCCTCGAATTGCCTTTCCGCTCAGCATGATGTCGGCCATGTTCACCTCGACTGTCGACGCTCCGAGCCCGACCACCGCCAGTGTTCCCCGCGCACGAAGTGATGCGACGGCTTGATTGATCACGGCGCCGATGCCGGTGGTGTCGAGGGAATGCGTCGAGCCACCGTCGGTGGCGGCGCGAACCGCTTCCATCGCGTCTTCGGTGGTCGGGTCGACGGTGACGGCGCCGAATACCTCGGCGAGGCTTCGTCGATGTGCAACGGGGTCCACGGCAACCAGGGTGGAAACCCCGGCAGCCCGTGCTGCCAGCAGCGCCGCGAATCCGACGCTTCCGGCTCCGAAAACGACAAACGTCGAGTCGGGCTCGGGGCGAAGCAGATTCAGGACCGCACCGGCGCCGGTTTGGAACCCGCAGCCGAACGGAGCCGCGACGGTCAGATCCACCGCAGGATCGACGACAACGGTGTTGTCGGCAGAGGCGATGACGTATTCCGCGAAACTGGACTGACCGAAGAATGCGGACCGTATCGGAGTTCCGTTTCGCCGGATCGGCGTCGAGCCGTCGGTGCGTGCGCCAGAGCTGTTGAGCCTGTGGGAGCTTTCGCAATATGCCCGATGACCGCTGAGGCACTGCCTGCACGCACCGCAACTGCGGTAGCTCAGCAACACGTGATCACCGGGTGAAATGCTGTCGATCGACGAGCCGACGGCCTCGACCACCCCCGCCCCTTCGTGCCCGAACACACAGGGGCCGAGGCTTTCCGGGAGCACCGACTTCGTGAACAGATCTGTGTGGCACAGACCTGTTGCGACGATGCGAACAAGGATCTCGTCTGCACGGGGTTCGTCGATCTCGACGGTGTCGAGTGTGAAGGGGGAGTGCGGTCCGTGCGAGAGCGCCGCTGTCATCTGCATTGCAGACGTCGAATTCTGTTCGGCGCGAATCACGCTCGCTCGAGTAGGAAGTAGTAGTGCTGCCCGACGTCGAGAACCAATGCCGACTTTCCGTTCATGATGCCCATGAGTGTCGAGTCGTCGACCTTCTTGAAGTGGTCGAAGATCGGCGCGCCGTCGTAGACCATCGTCGCCGTGACTTCGCCGCGAAACTCGATGTTCCACAGGCTTGCTTCGCCATTGCCGCTCTTGACGTCGGAATAGAGGTTTCCGTCCTCATCGCGACAGATCAACGGCTTAGCGTCCTCGACCGAGTTGAACGTCTTGCCGTACCAACGGCTCGCGAACAGCTTTTCGTGCAGCCGGTGACCGGTGGCGAAGTCGTCACCCTTCCATTCACCGAGTATGTCCGCGGCGGCGACGGTATCCAGCGCCGCCCACACGTCGTCGAGTTCTTCTGGCGACACACCACTTTCCGCTGCACGGAGCCGGGCGAAAGCGGTTCGGGCTTCGTCGAGATTCATGTCTCTCCTTGCATCGGCGGGTAGGCCACATGTCAGTTCGCGAACCAAATTGTTCGTCAACTTTGCACGCTACGCCGAACCGGATGGTTCGGCAACGGTCGATTCGTTCTAGGCTGTGAACATGCGCTCAGCAGGGGAAGCCACGAGGGACCGCATTCTGGCGGCCGCAAAGGACGAATTTGCCACGTACGGTCTGGCCGGCGCGCGGATCAATCGAATCGCCGCGCAAGCGCGTGCCAGCAAAGACCGTCTCTATGCTTACTTCGCAAGCAAGGAAGAGTTGTTCGCTGCCGTCACTGAACAGTGGACGTCCGAAACCACAGCGGAGACAGCGCTTCGAGGTGATGACCTGCCGGGCTATGCAGGTCGGCTTTTCGACAACTACGTCGCCCATCCCGAGAACGCTCGATTGCAGCAGTGGGCGGATCTCGAAGCGCCGGATGTCATGAGCGAGGACGACATACGAAGCAAGACCTTCCGGCCGAAAATTGCGGAGATTCGCAAGGGACAGCTCGAGGGGCACATTGATCCGGAGTGGAATCCCACGGAATTGATTCTGTTGATCACGGACATCGCCCGGATGTTTGCGCTCAAGTCGTCCCGTACCGTCGCTCGACGTCGCGAGGCTGCGGTGGAGGCGGTTCGTCGATTGACTGCTGTGCCCTGACTCGGAGAATTACGGCTCTCAATGCTGCTCCGCTAGGCGTGACGTGGAACTATTGATCCACAAATCTACCTAAAAGGGGCACATTGATGAGTGGTCGTTCCGGAGCACACGAGTTGCCGATAGGCGGAACCGATACTCCCGGTGATCGTTTCGGTCATCTGATCGAGCGTCGTGACGACGCAGATTTCCCGTTCTACAACGATGTTCCCGCTGCGCTCTCGGTGAAGCAGTGGTTGACAGTGTGGGCATCCGTCGTCGTCGGATTTGCTGCATTGGTGCTCATCCCGCAGCCCGACAACACTGTGGCCCTGATTCCACGAATTCTTTTCGTGACGGTTCCGTTGGCCGTGCTGGCCATGGTGACAAGAGATCATTGGCGCGCATTGTTTCGCAAAGTCAGTGGCCACGATGTGTTGGTGATGATCGGTTTTGCCGTCCTCAACCTCATTCTGACGGTGGTATTGGCTTTGATCGTCAAGTCGGTTTTCGGGGTATCGGCCAACGACGTAATCGAGGATGTCGGCGACGCCGGCGCTGTGGACACCGTTGCCTTTTACGTAGGGACACTGTTCCAACTTGTCGGTGAAGAAGTCTTCACGATCATCCCGTTCCTCGCCGTGATGTACTTCCTGTTCGCCAAGGCAAAGCTTTCGCGCAAGAACGCGATTCTCTTGGCCTGGCTGATCAGTTCCCTGTGGTTTGCGGCAGCACACCTTCCGACATACGACTGGAATTTCGCGCAAGCCTTCATCATTATCGGTGGGGCTCGAATTATCCTGACGCTTGCCTACATTCGCACGAAGAATCTGTGGGTCTCCTCAGGTGCGCACATCATCAACGACTGGACGCTTTTCACGCAGGCACTGGTGGCCAACGCGGCGTTCCTCGCCCTCTGAACCGAGAAACGCCGCATTGGACAGTGGTCGGCTGTCGGTCAGAGCTTGACCGACGGCTGACCACTCCTGATTCGGCTTACCTCGGATCGAGCGAATTCGACTCGACCGCTTTCTGTTCCGCGGCCTTCGGCCAGCGCATCGGCAAGATCCGCGGCGGCCTCGAGCACGTACTCGTTGCGCTTGCGGTCGGCATGGTTTCCCGCTGACTTCCGGAAAGCCTTGCGTGCCTTACGGTCGCCGCACAGTGCCGTCAGTTCGTCACCGGTGATGACGCCGCGCTCGACCTCCGGGGCGAGAACCTCACGGAGGAACTGGCGCTCACGCGGAACCGTCATTCGAAACACGCGGACCACGAGGATCAAGGCGGCAGCGATCATAATGACGAAGAGCAGAAAGAGGAGTGCATTCTTGCCCTGTGCTAAGGCGCCGGCGGAATCCCACAGGCCGTGGAGAAGCATCGCGGATGCCATCAAGGCGAGACCACGCCCAACACGCCGTGGTTCGGCCGGACGCCCAAGGAGGTAGACCAGTCCGGTGCAGAAGATCGCACTGTAGAGAGTATGTGCTGCCACTCCGAAGACCATGCGGAGGACGATCGTCGACATTTCGGCGCCGACCGGATTTGCTCCGAACTGCGAGGCAGCCGAGTTCAATGCGTAGAGAATGTCTTCGAAGATCTGGAAGCCGAGCCCGATGAAGGCGCCGAGAATGAAGCCGTCGAACGCGGTGCGCACCAAGCGAGATGCCAGCGAGATGAGCAGGAGCAATCCGACGCCCTTGGCGATTTCCTCGGTGAACGGCGCTGTCAATCCTGCGCCCCAATCCGACGCCCATGCCTGTCCGAACGTTTTGGCGTACAGGGCAAGTATCGCGTCGTTGGCGTTCGCTGCCATCACCCACGTAGCCGCGAAACTGCCCCAGAAGAACGCCACCACGATCAGTTTGACGGGCTGGCGTGCGTACCGGTCGATGTGGTGGGTGAACCACCAGAAGACCGCGCCGTACACGCCGAAGAGTGCGATGGACAATGCTATGGCGTCGCCGTAGGCGGGTGCGGAGGCCGAGAGCATGGAGAAGAGCTTGAAGGCGCCGCTCACCACCAACAGCAGGTACACCCAGAAGGCTGCGTTGCGTGGTTGATAGAAAGCGAAAGACCGCCCCCAGCCCGAGTTTTCGATAGCTTCCGCTCGAATGGTGATCAGATCGTCGGTCGTCTGTACTACGGGAGCGGTCATCACTTGCCCTCTCCGGTTCGGTGGCCGATGCTCACTATCATGTGAGCGATGTCGTCGGTGATCGTCGGAGCCACGTCGCTCGGACCGGTGGACACCACTTCGATGCCCTTACCGTCGACGACAAATGCGGCGATCACGCCGTCTGTGGTCGAATTCGAGTAGCTGGTCAGCACTCCGCGGATGCCGCTTTCCGTAGTGATTGCGGAGGCATCGTCGCTCACCCGGAGTGACTTCTCGGTAGCGAGGGCATCGGAAGTCTTCTTGATCTGTTCGAGGAGGGCGTTTGCGTCACCGGTGAAAGACGCTGTGTATACGGTGAACATCGCACCTCCGTTCACGAGTGTGGCGCGAGGAGGGAACGAACCGGTCACCGGTGCATCAGCCTCCCGGACGCCGTCGGTGATTCCCCACCCCGGAGCAGGAACGAAGGTGACGCCGTACTGGAGTTCCATGACGTCGCCCGCGACGACGGGGTCGTCGTAGGAGACGGCGTCGTTGATCTGCGGAATGACGATGCTCATCACGATTGCGACAGCCAATACGATGGCGGCCGGAAGGAAGGTCGTGCGGTCGAGACCGAACCACCGCCGATCAACCGGGACCCAGCGGTCGTCGGGTTCGTATCGGGTAGGCGTCGGACCTTCCCGTTCCGTGACGTTGGTCTGCGTCATCAATGCCTCGGCTTCTGTGGGTATCTGGGTTGAAGAGTTCGCGCACAACAGTTTCCGATGCCTGTTCACCGGAGAGCGCCGGCAGGCCCCGAGAATCCGAGGAGTGAGCTTGTCTGTGAAGAAATTATCAAACCGGATGTTTCGGACTGCGGACGAAACGCGTTGTTTCCATCGGGACTTGCAGTAGGTGCAGCTCGACCGTCGCGTGAGGCGGCGGTCTGGATTTACGGATTTCTCAGTAACGGTGCGTACGTTGGGCGTCGGCTCGTTGACGCCCTCGGGATGTTGACGTGCCGCCAAAACTTTTGTTGTCGACTGTTCAGATGCTGGTGAGCAAAAGGATCGCGGCCGGCCACCCTGGCTGAATATCGTCGACACCGAGCGTGTTCCTTCGGTGCGCGCACCTGTTCAGCATCTGGAGTGGACCCGTGTCGAAGTGGCAGTACGCATGAAGATCTCGAAGAAGATGGCGATGGTCGTTGTGGCGGCATTCGCCCTGACAGTGGGGTCGGCGCAAGTCGGAACCGCCCGCGCGGACACGCCGGTCAGGGTGAGCGTGGCCGGCCATGTAGTGAGCGCTGGGCATTTCGAGCAGGTGCGGCGCCCCAACCGGTGCACGAAGGCCGCACCGGGGAAGCCGAAACCGAGCGAGCAGAAGTCCACGAATCGCAGTGGGCGTCGAGGTGGTGGGGGATGCTTCTGACCTCGTCGGCTGCATTCGAAGGTTCCGTCCTGCAAATCTGAAACACGTTCTAGTATCGGGTCATGGACGTGACGTATGAGGGGACCGAACGGGAAGTCGCTACCGACAAGGGCACCTTGCGCTATCACGAGGCAGGTGAGGGTCCGCCGTTGATCCTGTTGCACGGCTCGGGGATCGGCGTGAGTGGTTGGCGGAATTACCGGGGGAACCTCGCGGTGTTCGCGAAGCATTTCCACTGCTACATCCTGGAGTTCCCGGGGTTCGGCGTGAGCGATCCCGTCGACGGTCATCCGGTTCTCACGGCAGCTTCGTCGGTGAACCGATTCATGGACGCGCTGGGAATCGAATCGGCTGCGATGATCGGCAATTCGATGGGTGGGGTAGTCGGCGTCAACGTCGCAATGAGGTTTCCCGATCGCGTCCGCAAGTTGGTCACCATCGGTGGCATCGGTCCGAACATTTTCAGTCAGAACCCGAGTGAAGGCACGCGACTCCTGCAGGACTTCGCCGACGGTCCCAGTCGCGAGAAGTTGGTTCGCTGGCTCGAGTGCATGGTCTACGACAAATCCGTGATCACCGAGGAGCGGATCGAGGAGCGGTGGGAAACGGCCAACGACCCGGCCTCGCACCAGGCATTGTCGGCGATGTACGGGTCCAAAGCCTTTGCCGCTCAGCAGCAGATGATGGCCAACTCGGACGCACCGCCCTACTGGTCGATGATGCACAAGGTGCAGTGCCCGACCTTGTTGACGTGGGGGCTCGATGATCGGCAGTGCCCACCGGACATGCCGATGATTCCGATGCGACTGATTCCGAACGCAGAACTGCACGTCTTCCCGAACTGCGGGCACTGGGTGATGATCGAAGCCAAGCAGGCATTCGAGCGGGTGACCCTCGAGTTTCTGCTTCGATGACTTGCTGATGCATTCATGTAGCTCGAATGCACAAGACCCGGCGCCTCCGAATGAGGTGCCGGGTCTGCGTTTGTGCCCCCAGTAGGACTCGAACCTACGACCTGCGGATTAAAAGTCCGTAGCTCTACCAACTGAGCTATAGGGGCGCGGCGCAGAGTCTAACGGGACCGCAGGGTTCGTGAAAACACCACCCCCACCAGAAGTGCAATTCCGATGATGGCGATGGTCCCACCGGTGCGATGCAGACCCGCGTCGTCGATGGTTCCGCGCATGGTCAGCTCGATGACGACGGCAGCAAGATTGGCGCCGATGTACTGGATTGTTCGGTACAGGCCGATCGCCGTTCCGACATCTGCAGAGGTGGTCACCGAGTTGATCAGGTTCTGGTTTCCCATGTTGTTGAAGCCGTTGGGAATGCCCAGGATCGCCGCAATCAGTAGGAGCGCCACCAGTGGCGTCGAGCTCGATTCGACAAAGGCGATCAGAACCCCGCCCACCGCCAAGGCGGCGGTGCCGATCAGCAGGGTGGTCCGTGCGCCGAATTTCCCGTACACCCTCGATGCGGACATGGTCGCGAAGATCCCGACCGCAGCGACAGGGAGCATGAAGAGTCCGGCGCTGATCGGTGACATTCCTCGGGCCACCTGCAGCCACTGGGGGAGTCCGAAGAAAATGCAGTAGAACGCCGTGTAGGTCAGAAGGGTCCGGCCGAGAGTCATGCTCAACGCTCGGTTTCGCGCGACAGCTCGGACGTCGATGAACGCCGAGGTGGTTCGCCGTTCCCGCCAGACGAACAGGAACGCGAATAGAGCCGTCGACGGGACGAGGTACCACTTCGCTTGCTCGGCAAGAGAGAGGAGAAAGAGCATCGTAGATGTCGTCAGTGCCAGGAACAGGGCGATGCCGAGTGGGTCGAGAGACTTGAACAGAGCAGCGGCACCGGCCCGGTCGGGCAGGGCGGAGTCGCTCGGAGCGGCGAAGAGGACCCATATTGCAGTAACTACGACAAGTGGGAGGTTCACCCACATGATCGACTGCCAACCGAGTGTGCCGACCAGCAACCCACCGAGGGTAGGCCCCAGTGCGACTACCGATTGTGCACAAATGGTGAGTGTTGCGATGGCTGAACGGGTTTGAGCCCGGTGGCGATCGGCATATTCACGGATGACGGTCATTGCATTCGGATACTGTGTCGCGGTGCCGATTCCGAGCAGGATTCGTGCGGCGATCAGCCAACCCAGTGACGGAGCGAGCGAGCCGAGGATCGATCCAGCAGCGATCAGGCCCAACCCGGCGAGGTAGACGCGTTTGGCTCCGAGAATAGATCCGAGTCGCCCGGCAGCCGGGGCCGTGACAGCAGTCGCGATGTAGAGGGCCGAGATCACCCAGGCCGTGCCGGAACTCGAACCGAAGTAGGTGGCGATCGGGACGATTGCCACCGCAATCATCGACGAGTTCAGTGCCTGAAGAACGGTTCCCGAACCGAGAGCAAGACTCAGTTTCAGCGGAACGGAGGTTTGGGGTGTCGACGTTACGGCGACGGCGGTCACGGGTTCATCAGTGACTCCTCTGATGCGGATGCGGATGCTGGGGTCACGTCCTGGCCGAGTTTGCGCAGGATGCGGCCGGCGATCAGCAGCAAGTCGCGCTCGGCTTCGGTGCACTCGGCTTCGATGACCTCGGCCAGCCACGCTGTGCGTTTCGTTCGGTCTTCGTGCAGGGTCGATGTCCCGAGTTCGGTCATCGTGACCAGGACCGCGCGACCGTCCGATGGATCCGAACTGCGTGTCACCATCCCCTGCTCTTCGAGTGCGGTCACCGTCTTTGCGATGGACTGCGGCGTGACTCGCTCGAACTGCGCCAACGCTTTCGCGGTCGACGGACCTTGTCGATCTAGGTGGCCGAGGGCCTGGATTTGGCTTGGCGTGAGTTTGTGGTCGTTGCGTTTGGTGCGGAGCCGCCGGACGAAGGCGCCCAGATCATCCCAAAGTACGTCGATGTCGTCTCTGGTTTCGCTGCGATCCTTACCTACGTTCATTTAGGCAGTCTAACTGTGTTATTTCAATGCTTCCAGTGCTGTTTTGTCGAAAAATAGGGAATAAACATTCGCTTTGGTTGTTTAAAACACTGGGACTGTTACGCCTTGGTCGGCAAAAGTGATTTCGCCCGAATGGTCGGATTGTCGACGTCCCAGGCAATAAAAAGCTCGGATGCGCACCCCCTGTGCCGCACCCGAGCGGCCAAAACCATACCACTTGGTGTCCTTTGGGCATAAAGTCGGTTGTTGTCCCCTGAACAGCCGATTGCGACTAGTACTTTTGGCGGGTATCGCTCTAGTCCTTACGTAGGGTGTGTTGGAGGGGATACTGTGAAGTTTCGGGGGGATGACAGGCGCCGATCACGGCGATTCTGCGTACCAACTCTGCGAGAGGCACAACACCGTAAATGGCACGTCAACAAGAGCGTGCGCGGCGTACCCGCGCCGCCCTGGTCGAAGCGGCTGCAGTCGAATTCGCCAAGCGCGGCTATGCAGCTGCGTCGGTGAACACGATCCTCGAGGGCTCCCGCGCCACCAAAGGCGCCATGTATTTTCATTTCCAGTCCAAGGAAGAGCTGGCGCGAGCAGTTCTGACCTCGGCCATCGAAACCTTCACTGGAATCACTGATCGTTGGGCCAGGAGAACAGACCTCGATCCATTCGTCGCATTGCACGGACTCGTGCTCGACATTGCCGAAGTCTTTCGTGCCGAAGTGATCGTGCAGGCGGAATTCCGGTTGATCATCGAGCCCGAGTTCTACAAGGACGTGCAATCGGGTGGTGGGCAGGTCTGGGGTAAGACCGCTTACGAGTTGGCAGTGCGTGCCAAGGACGACGGATTGCTGCGAGAAGATGCCGACCCGGTCAAATTCACGCGCGTGCTGGCGGCCGGCCTTGCAGGTCAGCGGTACATGGCAGACCTGATTGCCTCCAGCGGAGAGCTGGGCGAGTGGTTCGAGGAGTCTCTCGAAGTGGTCCTCGAAGCCATGGCTACGCCGCAGTGGTTGGAGACGTTCCATCGTGACGGATGGCCTCAGGTGGAGTTCCCTGACACCGAATAGCGTACTTTTTCGCCCGTGAACAGGCGATTTGTGATTTCCGAATGCCGTGCCATAAGCTATCCAAGCTCCCAACGGAACGCCGTTGGGGTACTAGTTCGGAGAGATCCGGCGGGCCCCCTTCGTCTAGCGGCCTAGGACGCCGCCCTTTCAAGGCGGTAGCGCGGGTTCGAATCCCGTAGGGGGTACGTTTTGCGAAAGCGAAACGATGCAGTATGGTTTGACCCGCACGACACGCTTTGAGATGCACAAATGCCAGACCAGGACAGTGGTTTGGGAGCGGCTCGAAGATGTAGTACGGTTTCACAGCAAGGAAAAAGCAAGGCCCTGTGGCGCAGTTGGTTAGCGCGCCGCCCTGTCACGGCGGAGGTCGCGGGTTCGAGTCCCGTCAGGGTCGCAGAGCGTTGTTCTCAGTCACTTGATTGAGAACAACGCAATGCGATAGGCATTCGGTTCGGGTGCCGTCCGGCCAGGTAGCTCAGTTGGTACGAGCGTCCGCCTGAAAAGCGGAAGGTCGCCGGTTCGATCCCGGCCCTGGCCACCATAATATTTTGAGAAAAGGCTCCGACATCATGTGTCTTGACATGATGTTGGAGCCTTTTCTCGTTCAGTGATTGTTTTCCGTCCAGAGGTAGCTATTCTCCGACCCGAACCGGCTGGGAATGCTGCAACGGGTAGCTGTAAGCATTCTTCCGGCGCTCACAGCTACCCGTCGCGAAGTCCAAACCTCAATCATGGCGCGGCATGAGAATTCGATGCTGTCAGTGGATGCTCTCATCGAGGTAGGAAATTGGTGTAAAACCTTGTAGTTCAGACCCTTTCGGTGAAAGCGCCTACTTGGCCACGTCTTCATGTCCGTCCGCATCCACCGCTGAGCGATATGTAAGGCATGCCCCTCATCGGTCTGCCCACAATAGTCCCTGAGTTGTGATGACAGAACAGTGCGAACCGCCGGGAAGCTCGGCACATCGAATCCTGGCGACGTATCGATCGACCGCTCTGGAAAATCGGTGACGTGGTAGGAATCTTCACCGTCTCAGGACAGGGCGCGACCCGACGTTTTCTGTCCCAAAACCACCACAACAGCGATCGCGGTGGCCAGTAATGCAACGAGGCCGAGGAAGATCTGCGCAAAACTGATCCCAGCCGCGGACAGATAACCGATCGCGATTGGTGTGACGATGGCACCTATTCGCCCGACTGCGGACGCCGCGCCCATGCCTGTCACGCGGATCGAGGTCGGGTAGAGCTCGGCGGTGTACGTGTAGTAGACGGCAGCCACTCCGTTCAAGAATGCGGCGAGCAGCGCTGCACCTACAAGCAGCATCAAATTACTGTCGGACAACGCCACCACCAGGGCGGAGCCGGTTGCACCAAGCACATAACCGGCGATCAACCATTTGCGTTCCAGCCGATCGATGAGCAATTGCGCGACGTAGTAACCGGGGATCTGCGCGATCCCGACCACCAAGGTGAACAGGAACGACTTGGTGATTGTGAATCCCTTGTCCGTCACAAGCAGCGTTGGCAGCCAGGTGGAGAATCCGTAGTGGGCGCCCGTCAGAGCGAACCACAACAGCCACAACATCAAAGTCGTGCGTGCCGTTGGCCCGGCCCACAACTTCGTCAACGGTGCAAACATGCCCCCGGCACTGACATTGGACTGCGTTGGTGCGCTCGTCTGGGTCTGCGCGGTTTCAGTGAGAGCCTCGGGATCGACCTCGCATTTTCGTTCGAAGTCCTCGATTATGGCCGTGGCTTCGGCGACCCGCCCACGTGAGAGGAGGTACCTGGGTGACTCGGGCATGCTGCGCCGCCACCAGAGAAGCAAGACTACGGGCAGTGCTGCGATCACAGCCGCGATCCGCCAACCGGTTTCGGGGTGGGGTGCGATCACCACTGGCGCCAGTATTCCTGCCAAGATGTATCCGAGCGCAAGGAAACTGATGGTGCGGGCGACGAATTGGCCACGGACGCGAGCCGGCAGAAACTCGGAGATATACGGCGCGATCAAGGTGGCCTCTGCGCCGAGTCCCACGCCGGCGAGCATCCGCCAGACAAACAGTTCGGGAACCGTCGTCGAAGTCCCTATCAAGAGACTGCAAAAACAGAACACCAGGAGCGCGGTGAGCATCATTCGCCGACGGCCGAAGCGGTCCGCCAAAACGCCGGCCACCAGAGCGCCCACCAGGTAGCCGGCGAAAATCGACGACAGCAGCCATCCCGCCGTGCTTTTCGGAATGTGCCAAATCACGATCAGTGCTGAAAGCGCATATGACATGAACGCGCCGTCGAAAGCATCGAACGTGTAGCCGAGTCCACCCATCACCATCAGCTTGCGATGAGGGCGCCCGGGCTTGATTCGATCGAGGCGGAGCAGCAAATCGTCCTCATTCGAGACTGCGTGTGTAACGGGTAATTCGGTCAAGATTCCTCCAATCGACGGGAATATCGTCGGCAACGCTAGCTGCATGGAGTGTCTTATGCAATACTTGTTGCATAGAAAATATGAGTTTGCTCACGGTTGAGATGGGGTCTGACCTGCCTCGGCAAGAGTGGGCGTCTCCACTCGCGCACGTCCGGATTCGTCCGTTCAGATGAATTTCCGGTCACCGGGAACGTGCTGCGCGTCACTCCGCCGAGAACTTCACTATTAGCGGGTTGCGGCCGATTCCTGGCCGCGTCTACTGGAAGTAGGTGGAATCTCCGTGTCGAACTCGAGATCTCGGCGTATCGGGAAAGTTGGCCGTGTCGCCGTGGCGCTGCTCGGTGCCGGTGTCCTGCTGGTGGGCTGCGCGAGCAGCAATGACGACAGCGGTACCGACACGACGACCGCATCGGGAGACATCGTGACAGGCATGGTCAACGAGCAGTCCGATCCGGGGAGCGCTGTCGCCGGCGGGACGATGACCTACGGCGTGCAGGTGCTCGTTCCCTCACTCGACCCGACCAAGACTGCCGCACGCGGCGGTTCCGGCGGTGAGGCCTTCGCTGCTGTGTACGACGTCCTGATGAGTTACGACACTGCGAGCGGCGAGTTCGAGCCCAAGTTGGCTGAATCGCTCGAGACAGCTGACGACGGAGCCACCTGGACGCTGAAACTTCGCGACGGTGTGAAGTTCAGTGACGGCACTGCGCTCGATGCCAACGCGGTGATCGCGAGTATTGATCGGTACAACGCAGGTAAGGGTAACGGCGCAGAACTGTGGCTGGCATCGGTCGCCTCGATGAAAGCTTCGGATGCCACTACCGTGGTCTTCAATCTGAGTACGCCCTGGATGCGTTTTCCGTCGATGCTGGCCCTTGGCCACGGAATGATCGTCGCTCCCAGCTCGCAGCAAGGTGACAAGTTCACTGCGGTTGGTGCCGGACCGTTCACCGAAGGCGTGTTCAGCCCGGGTGTCGAGCGAATCTTCAAGGCCAACCCCGCCTACTACGGTGGTGCTCCCAAGCTCGAACAGCTTCGGATGGTTGCGCTCAACGGCCCGCAGGCCAATCTCGAATCGCTGAACAGCGGTCAGTTGGACGTTGCCTACATTCGTGGTCTGACGTCGGCGATCAACTCAGCCAAGTCCGCCGGCTATCCCGGTTACATCGACGTACTCAACGCCGGCAGTGCGGAGATCATCAACAACCGTGCGGGCCGTCCGGGTTCGGATGTTCGTGTCCGCCAGGCTATCGGTTACGCACTGGATCCGGAGCTGATCGACCAGCGCGCCGAAAACGGTGAAGGACTCCCGGGTTCGGAGCTGTTCGGCACGACGTCACAGTGGCATGTAGACACCCCGGGGATCGCGTACGACCCCGCCAAGGCCAAGGAGCTTCTGAGCCAGGCCAAGGCCGACGGATACAACGGCACGCTCAACTACATCGTGCTCAGCGAGCCGAAGGACCATGCGATCGGTTTGGCTGTGCAGTCTCTGCTTCAGGCCGTCGGGTTCGAGGTGAACCTCATTCTTGCGAACAATGCCGGCGACATCGTTCAGAACGTCTACGTCAAGAATGATTTCGACCTCGCTCACGCCGGTATCGGTCTGTACGAGTCGATTCCCGATCTCGGTCTGTACTCGACCACCAACAGCACCTCGAAGTCCAACACCGCGGGTTACGCCAACCCCGCTATGGATCAGTTGATCGCTGATCTGCAGCAGACGAAGGACAACGCGTCGGCGCTGGCCGTGATCAGCAAGATCCAGACCTTGTGGAACGAAACGGTTCCGTCGGCTCCGGTCGGTGGATTGGCCTCTTTCTGGGCTTGGCAGAAGAACGTGCACGGTGTGGTTCCGACCGCAACGGGCATCATGTTGTTCGACCAGGCATGGATGGGCGCTAAGTAGCCTTACGCGCAACCCGAGAGCCCCGTCCGACGTGAGTCGGGCGGGGTTTTGTCGTGTCCAGCTCGATAGCGTAAACACGCAACCCTTTCGATCATCGTGATTCTTTTGAAATATGTTGCTAGTCAAGGTAATTCGAATGTTCGAATTTGACTTGCCTGTCGTGGTCGACATAGATTGCATCCACCATCCAGAGTGGCTGAGAGACCTGGCTCGATGATGCCGCAGCAACCCGCTACCTAACCGCAGTGTGGGTGCTACCGCCAGGACCGATGGAGGACGCATGACTGTTTTTGCCGTGGGTATCGAATTGGACGGCGAGGGTACTCACCCCGCTGCCTGGCGTCGAAGCTCGCACCGCCCGGACCAGCTGCTCACGGGTAAGACCGTGCGCGATCGCGTCGCGGCTGCCGAGAATGCGGGCTTCACGTTCGCGACGTTCGACGATTCCATCCTTCCTCCGAGTGGGGAGGTGGTCGGCCGTATCGACGCAGTCTCGAGGGCGTCGTACGTGGCGGCGACGACCAGCACGATCGGGCTGGTCCCCGTCGTCGGGACCACGTACGCCGAACCATTCCATACCTCTTCGCAATTGGCGACGCTCGACTACTCCTCCCGCGGGCGCGGCGGCTGGCTTGCCGTTCCGGTCGAGGACGACGCTGCGGCGAGGGCGTGGGGGAGAGCTCCGGTGGCAACGGAGTCGGCGCGTCGGCAGGAGCAGCGGGATTCGGTCACCGTCGTGACTGATCTCTGGGACTCGTGGGAGGACGACGCCGTCGTCCGTGACTATCTCAGTGGACGGTTCCTCGAGCGTGATCGTTTGCATTACGTCAATTTCGAGGGCGACACGTTCTCGGTGAAGGGGCCGGCCATCGTTCCGCGGCCGCCGCAAGGCCAGTTGGTGGTCTTCGGCCGCTACGGCGCCATCGAACCACACCAGGCGGATGTTGTTCTCGTGTCCGGTGATTCGGTGGAGGCCATCGCACAGTCGGCTGCCAAGGCGCGCGATGAGGGCGCGTCGTTGGTGGTCGCCGAGGTCGATGTGGCTTTCGATACGCCGAATCTGTCTGCGGCGCAGCGACTGACCGAGCTGAACTCGCACGGGAAAGCCGTCGATAGTGGTCGACTGCTCCTGGCTGCAGATCCGGGGGAGGCGGCCGCAGTTCTGAAAGAGTTGGCCGGGCACCTCGACGGTGTTCATTTCCACGCTCTCGTGATCGACGAGGACCTCCCTGTGCTGGCCAAGTTCGTGCTTCCGGGGTTGTCCAAGGCCGGGTTGACGCGGCGCCCCGTTCCGGGCTCGACGCTGAGGGGCAACCTCGGGCTGCAGCGGCCCGCAAATCGATTCGCCCACTCTTCCTGACTTGACTTCGTGCTAAGGATATTTCGGCTATGACTGCATCACGCTCCGCCGTGCCTCGACCCGACGCTCACGTTCACTTCGGCGTCTTCTTCCAAGGGGTCAACCACACCACCATCTGGTCCGATTCAGCCAGTGGATCCCAGATCGACTTCGAGACTTTTCGGCGATTGGTACTCACCGCCGAGCGAGGTCTGTTCGACGCATTCTTCCTCGGTGAGGGCCTGCGGCTTCGTGAACAGAACGGCAAGATTCTCGATCTGGATATCGCCGGCCGCCCGGATGCAATAGCGCAGTTGGCCGCACTCGCCGGTATCACCGACAAGATCGGGTTGGTCGCGACGCAGAACACCACGTACAACGAACCTGCCGACCTTGCACGTCGACTCTCCGGCCTCGATCTACTTTCCGACGGACGGGCCGGCTGGAATGCGGTGACCACCGACAACGCGTGGACGGGAGAAAACTTCCGTCGCGGTGGTTTCCTCGACCACGCCCTACGCTACGAGCGTGCCGGGCAGTTCATCGAAACTGCGCGGGCACTGTGGGATTCGTGGGCCGACGACGCGATCTCGGTCTCTCGGACGTCCGAGAACTGGTCGAATCCGGGAGCCGTCGGCGAGGTGCACAGGCAGACTTCGCAGTTCGACATCTCCGTGACGCCGACGCTTCCCCGAAGCCGCCAGGGGCATCCGGTCATCTTCCAAGCGGGTGATTCGCCGAGTGGACGCGATTTCGCGGCGACGCATGCCGACGTCATCTTCTCGCGACACGGGACACATTTCGACGGCGCTCTCGACTTCGCCGAGGACATTCGGGCTCGGTTGAGTAAAGCCGGGCGACCCGAAGACGACGTCAAGATCTTGCCGAGCACGCAGATCGTGTTGGCGGAGAACGAGTCCGAGGTGGAGGAGAAGGCTCGGTGGGTCCTCGAAGGTCAGTTCACCGGCCAAACCGCACTCTCTCTCGTCGGTCTGGTGTGGGGCAAGGACCTTTCCGATCGAGACCCCGACGGTCCACTCCCCGAAGAAGATCCGGTTGCTCGCCCGGTTTCGGAGACGCGCGGTTCAGCGCGGGACGGTAACGACCCCATTGCAATTGCGCGTGAATGGCGCGCTCTCGCGGAGGCAAAGAATCTGTCCCTGCGTCAGGTCGCCATCGAAACCTCACAGCGTTCGGGTTTTGCGGGCACTCCCGGTCAGGTCGCCGACCAGTTGGTGCATTGGGTGCGCAACGGAGCCTCGGACGGCTTCAACATCTCGCCGTACCTGGTGCCGACCGGACTCGACGAGATCGTCGACTGGTTGATCCCGGAACTGCAGGAGCGTGGGGCGTACCGCACCGAGTACTCCACGTCGACGCTGCGGGAGCACCTTGGGCTGCGACCGGCGCTCACGCGTCGGGCTTCCCACGAAGCTGCGGGGTAACGGGTCCTGTCCCACACAGTCACAGCGGCGGCCGAATCCACCAAGATCGATTCGGCCGTGCGCTGGGAGATCGTCGTCTGCGTAGCGGCGGGTTTCACCACCCTTCTCGATTCGGCGGTGCTCGGAATCGGGGTCCCGTCCATCCGGGCGTCGCTGGGCGCGTCGACCTCCGAGGTGCAGTGGATCCTCGCGAGCTATTCGCTGACTTTCGGCTTGGCCCTGGTGCCGGCGGGCCGACTCGGTGACGTCGTCGGTCGTCGGCGCTTGTTCTTGGTCGGGCTCAGCATTTTCGCGGTGATGGGAATCCTCGGAGCGTGTGCGTCGGACCCGTCGATGATCGTTTTGGCTCGGCTGGGACAGGGGATCGGTGCAGGCACCATCAGTTCGCAAGTGCTCGGCATCATCACCGACCGGGTGTCCGGAAAGGCACGGGCGAAGGCGCTGGGCGCGTACAGCACCGCGGGTGGTCTGGCCGGCGTTTCCGGACCGATCCTCGGTGGTGTTCTGCTGAAGTATTCCGATCCTGACTTCGGGTGGCGGCTGCTCCTGATCCTCAACGTGCCGTTTGCCGTGGTCACACTGCTTCTGGCGTTTCGCTTTCTGCGCCGTGATCGAACCACCCGATCCGGCGCGTCGATAGATCCGGTGGGGTTGTGCCTGCTGGCGGCTACGACCGGGCTCCTGTTGTGGCCCATCGTGACCCGAACGAGTGTCACGGTGGCCGCGGCCTTCCTGATCGGTGCTTTCGGCGCTGCTGTCGCCTTCTGGTTCTGGGAACGTCGGTATGCCGTCCGCGGAGGTACGCCCGTGCTACTTCCGTCGTTGATCGCCTCTCGGGGATTTCGACTCGGTACGACGGTTGCGCTTTTCTGGTTCGGATCCATCCTCGCCGTCAACGCGGTACTCAGCCTCTATCTGATCGAAGGTTTGGGCTTCGCGCCGCTGAGTGCGGCGTTGATCATGACCGGCAGTTCGCTCGCGATGGCACTGACGTCGGCCTTCGGGTGGCGGTTGGTTGCCAGGTTCGGCCGAGGTGCGGTCGTTGTTGCGATAGTCGGGGAGATACTTGTCATCCTCGGCTACATCGCGGCGGTCAATCTGATTCCTCGGGAGTGTCTGATCCCGGTGCTGGTAGTCCTGGCCGTGTTGTCGGGAGTTGCCAGTGGCTTCGTCGACGCACCCAATCGGGTGTTGACTCTCGAATACGCGCCGGCGGGCGCGAACGGAGTTGCAGCGGGCTTCCTTCAACTCTCGCAGCGGTTGTCGGCGACCATCTCTCTGGCAGCGGTATCGGGGTTGTATCTCGGTGTCCTCGGGTCGTCGACCGACGGATACGGACGTGCGCTCGGAATCGCGCTGGCCGTCTGCGTCGTCATGTTGATGCTCTCGTTGGCGGGGGCGGTGGCAGACAGCCGTCGGAGAAAGACGTGAACTGGCATTTTGTGGGTCTCCTCGGTCCTTCGGAGGCAGAGCCCGTGTGACTCGTGGGACTTGTGTTACCCATGGGTTAGGAGTCGTGGGACGATACTTGTGTGGTGACCGGTCGCAGCGAAGACAAGCCCAACGGTCGCGGGAGTGGAGAGCCAGTTAACTCACCCCGCGGATCGTCGGACAAACGTGACCGCACATCGACGCCCTTTCGCGCTCGAACGGCGATGTGGACGAATCGGCCACTGTTCGATTTCCACATGATCGTCGGTCTGGTCGTGCTGATCGTCGCGTTCGGACTACTGATGGTGCTCTCGTCTTCGGGCGTCGAGTCCTACGTTCTGTCCGGGACGTCGTACGCCAGATTCTGGCCGCAGTGCATGTTCGCAGCGATCGGTCTCGTGATGTTCGTGGCGGTCGTGCGCTTACCGACCGAAACGATGCGCAGAGCTTCGCCGTGGCTGCTGATCCTGTGTCTTGTTCTGCTTGTCCTGGTGCTGATTCCAGGTATCGGTTCCGAACAGATGGGTGCTCGCAGCTGGTTCGTGATCGCGGGCATTTCCTTCCAGCCGTCGGAGCTGGCCAAACTTGCTCTGGCGATCTGGTCGGCTGCGACAGTTGCGTCGTTCATGAACGCACGGATGGATGTCAACCGCGCATTGCCGGTGATCGGCGGTACGACGCTGCTCGTTCTGGTCCTGGTGGTGTTGGAGAAGGACCTCGGAACCACCATCACGATCGGCATCATCTTCATGTCGGTGCTGTGGTTCGGACTGTTCCGGATGAAGACGTTCATCAGCCTCACACTCGGTTCTGCCGTCGCGTTTCTCGTGCTCGGGCTTACTGCTGGTTACCGATCGGATCGCATCAAGGCATTCCTGAATCCCGACCTCGACCCGCAGGGGTTGAACTTCCAGAGCACTCAGGCCAAGTACGCATTGGCCAACGGCGGCATTTTCGGTCGCGGTCTAGGACAGTCCGACGCCAAATGGAGCTACCTCCCGCAGGCACACAACGACTTCATTTTTGCCGTGATCGGTGAAGAGTTGGGTTTGGTCGGCGCCCTGATTGTCGTAGCTCTCTTTGCGGCGGTACTGATCGTCGGATTGCGGATCGCCAAGCGGTCCACCGATCCGTTCCTCAAAGTCATGACGGCTACGGCAACGACGTTGATCGTCGTCCAGGCGTTCATCAACATCGCTTACGTGGTTGGCCTGATTCCGGTGACCGGTCTGCAATTGCCGCTCATCTCGGCGGGCGGAACGTCGATGATCACCACCCTGCTGATGTTCGGGCTGATCGCTCATGCAGCCTTCCGTGAACCGGAGGCGGTCGCCTCGTCCGAGAGCAGCGGTCGCGGCTGGATCCCGCTGGTCTTCGGCAAGCCTCGGTTCGGCATTGCCAAGAAACCACAGCCTGATCGACGTAGGCCGCCCGCTCGCCGCGCCCAACCTGCTCCAACTGGGCAACGCAGACCGGAACGACGCGCGCCGCAACCCGACAGGCGCCGGGCTCCAGCTCCGGGCCGACGCGCACCGTCGCGTGACTGGTCGGAAGATCCACGCAGACGCGGCCGCTCCGATCGACCCCGGCGCGCTTCCTGATCTGGGCCAGTTCCACTGGCGGGCAATTCGGAAGCGGGCAGTCATCCACCCGACAATTGCGGTGGGCGACTACATTGGGAGTCGGCAAAACGACGTCTAATAAGGGTTGTGGACATGGCAGGTGGCGACAAGGCAGACCAGTCGGTGGTCGAACGTAGCTCGGTGACCGGACGTCGTACGACGCCGTCGCAGCGAGCACGTTTTCGCCGGATTGTCGACGCCGCAATGGAATCCGCCTCCGAAGGCGGCTACGACGCGGTGCAGATGCGATCGGTCGCCGATCGCGCCGGCGTCGCGATCGGCACTGTTTACCGGTATTTCCCGTCCAAGAACCACATGCTCGTTGTCGCATTGTTGTGGATGTTCGAGGGTTTGCGTGACAGATTCCAGGACTTTGTAATCCCGGGTGAGACTCCGTCGGACCGGATTCTGTTTGTGCTGCGCAAGAATACGGAGGTCCTCGAGACCGATCACCTCCGTTACGAAGCGTTGGTTCGGGCGTACATGTTCGCGGACGCGTCGGCGACTCCGGAACTCAATGCGCTCGGTGGGGTCGTGACCGAGATGTTCGCGAAGGCGATCGGCGTCGAGGAAGTCTCGCAGCAGCAGTTGGACGCGGTGAAGGTCATCGACGACGTCTGGATGTCGAGTCTCGTCTCGTGGGTTGCCGGCCGGATGACGACGGACGAAGTGATGGCGCATCTCGAACTTGCAGTGCGCCTGGTCTTTCGCAAGTTGGGCGGATAGTCCTCACACGGTGTAGCCGCCGTCGACGTTGAGCTTCTGGCCGCTGATGAATCCGGCGGCATCGCTTGCGAGAAAACATACGGCTTCAGCGATGTCGGTTGCCGATCCGAAGCGCTTCAACGGGATTCGGCTCATGGTCACGTCGAGTGCGCTCTGATCGAGTTCGGCCGAGTTGATCAGCCGCTCGGCCATTCCGTCGGTCAACATGCCGGGGCCCACGGAGTTGAACCGGACGCCGTAGCGCCCTTCTTCTGCGGCGAATCCGCGAACAAGTTGTTCGACAGCCCCTTTGGTACCTGCGGAGAGTCCGTCGCGCACCGGAAAACGATCCGTTGCCGCGGTCGTCACTGCTACCACCGAACCTGAAGATGCACGCAGCGAAGGCAGAGCGGTGTGAACGAGGGTGAAGAACGCTGCGGCTTCCTGGTTCAGTTGTTCGGTGAAGAACGCCGGCGTCACGCGTGAGAGGTGCGTCATCGGGACGTGCGGTCCGGCAGCGTGGACCAGCGTTGTCAACCTGCCCAGATCACTGACCGCATCGCTCACGGCGGCGCTGATCGACAACTCGTCCGTGAGGTCGAGAGGGTACGAGTGGGCGCGCACTCCATGCGTTCGAATCTGCTCGCTCAGTTGCTCGGCGGCGTCCTTGTTGTTTCGGTAGGTGAAGGCGACGTCGTGTCCGCGTTCGGCGAGAGTCAAGGCGATCGCCGACCCGATTCCGCCGGTTCCGCCGCTGACAAAAGCGGTGCGTGCTGCGCTCACAGTGCCTCCAGTGGTATGCCGATTCCAACCTAGCAAATGCTTGGTTGGGATGCCGTTCGGAATATATCACTGCGCGAAGGACAGGCTCAGATTGCTATCGCAACCGGACTGATCGCCCTAATCTGGTGCCATGTCCGGAGACAGTGTGCAGTTGACCGATGGGGCGCCGGAAGGGGAACCAGAATCCCATGCCTCGGAACCTCACGCACCGAGTTTGAACAATCGCCTGAACTGGCTGCGTGCCGGTGTTCTGGGCGCAAACGACGGAATCGTCTCGACCGCAGGCCTCGTGGTCGGTGTTGCGGCAGCGACAACCGAGCGTTCCGCGATCTTCACGGCTGGTTTTGCAGGTCTGGTCGCCGGCGCTGTATCGATGGCGTTGGGCGAGTACGTCTCGGTCAGCGCCCAGCGAGATACCGAACGTGCACTCCTGCAGAAGGAGAAGAAGGAACTCCTCGAGACCCCGGAGGCTGAACTCCAGGAACTGACCGAGATCTACGAGAACAAGGGATTGAGTCCGGAAACGGCCCGCCGCGTCGCCGAAGAATTGACCGAGCACGACGCGTTCGCGGCGCACGTAGAAGTCGAATTGGGTATCGATCCAGAAGATCTCACCAATCCGTGGCATGCGGCGATTTCGTCGGCAATCTCGTTCACGATCGGCGCGGCGATCCCGCTGGTCGCAATTCTGGTGCCGCCGACGGGTATCCGTGTCCCTATCGCATTTTTCGCGGTGCTGATCGCACTTGCGCTTACCGGAACGATCAGCGCGACGCTCGGCGGAGCCCGCAAGACGAGAGCGGTGCTACGCGTGGTGATCGGCGGCGCACTCGCGATGGCTGTGACGTACGGGGTAGGTCAGTTGGTAGGCACGGGCCTCGCCTGACCCTTGCTGTGCGCCTTTATTAACCCCCCGCGGTTAATAAAGGCGCACAGCAGATTCAGGCACGACAGATCATGACCGGCCCCGGCGCATGGTGCAGCAGATTCTGGCTGGTCGATCCCATTACGGCGCCGGCCATCGCACTGCGGCCGTGACTTCCGACAACTATCAACTGCGCGTCGTCGGCGTATTTGAGCATGACCGGGGCAGCGGCACCGGGTTCACTGATGCGGGTGACCGGCACGTCGGGGTACTGGTCGGCCATGCCCGCGAGATTCTCTGCCAGCAGTGCCGATTCCTCCTGTTCGACGGCCTCCCAGTCGATCAGAATTCCCGCTCCGCCTTCGCGGAAGGTGGACGAACCCTGCCAGGTGTGAACTGCGATGAGCGGTGCGTCGAACTGATCGGCATAACGAAACGCGTACTCGACGGCCTTCTTGCTCAACGCGCTTCCGTCGACTCCGACGATGACGGGACGCTGATCCGGACCGGGATTCTGTGCCGAACCACGCCACACGGTGACCGGACAGGTTGCATGATTGGCCACCTTCAGTGCTGTCGATCCGAGCAGCCGTGAGCGCAGTGCACCCGATCCGGTCGACCCCATCACGATCAGGCGTGCGGTACCCGAGGATTCGAGGATGTGCGTCGACGCCGGCCCTGGCGCGATCTCGGATTCGATGGTCAGTTCCGGGAATTCGGCCGAAATCACTGTGGCGGCGGCTTCGACGATCGCTTCGCCGTCTTCGCGGATCTGGCTGAGGAACTGCGACTGCAACATCACTGCAGCGGGACTGTAGATCGGACCCTCTTGCGGCAGGGCGTGCGCCAGAATCAGTCGTGAATTCACCGCGTTGGCGATCGAGGCTGCCCACCGCGCCGCGGCCGTGGAGGCCTCGGATCCGTCGATGCCGGCGACGACATCCTGGTGTCCTGCAAGTGTGTTCATGTCTACTCCCTCTGAAATGATCGAGATCGGTCGACTGGTTACAGCGAAGTCACCAGAGTGACGACGCCGACTTCACGGCTTCCTTCCACGTCTTGCGCAGCAGGGTTGATTGCCCGTCGGCGATTTCCAATTCCCGCCGATAGGCCATGCCCAATCCAAAGCTGGTCAATGAAGTGTGTTCCTGCTCTGCGGCAATTTCGAGCAGATGATGTTGGGCGACAACGGAATCCTGATGCTCGCCGAGAACGTCCTGGAAGTGGCTGAAATGCTTCAGGGCGCGCTTGGCTCGACTCTTCGACACGGGTTCCATGACCTCGATCGCGTACTTCATCCGCTTGGCTCCCTTGCGGGCGCGGTGCATGCGCTCGTCACGATCGGTGCGGGTATCGGCGTCGAAGACGTGATCGACTCGCTTACCCACCTTGTGTGCCAGGTGGCGCAGGGTATGAGCCAATTCTCGTGCCGACGCCTTCTTTCCCACGCGGTGCGCGACTGTGTCGAACTCGAGATCGCCGACGTACTCGTCGAGACGATCGAGCAGCGTGGTGTATCGCTCGGAATCGAGCGCCTCGAGGGCAGTTTCCTGTGCGGTTTCACCGCGTGCCGAGAAGAACTCGTCGACTCGAGCTCGCACAGCTTCTCGTTCGGGCATCTCGTCGATTTCGCCGAGGCGTTCCACAAGACGCTCCCACTGGACCTCGACGTCGCGGGCGTCGCCGAACTTTCCACCGATCCATCGCAGATCCGTGATGAGATCGTCGGTCTTGGGGGAGTGGCCGGCGTACGACTGGAGAGCGCTTCGGATGCGACGTGCTGCGACCCGGAAATCGTGAACGGCTTCGTCGTCGGCCCGACGCGTCCCCAGATCCGCTGCGACCAGTGCGCGCTGTTGTTCGATGAGGTAATTGCGCAACAGAATCCGCGGGTTCGACGCTTTGCCCGTGGTGACCTCGTGGCCGACGTACGGCGTGACCGAAGTGCCCAGTGCTCGTTTGAGTTTGGACGGACTCGCAGAACGCTCGAGTCCGGCGTCCAGTAGAACCGACTCGATGGCGTCGGCGAGGTCTTGTCCGCCTGCACCTTGTTCGACCTCGACTTCTTGCCACGTCGACTCACCGGAACCGTCTGCCTTGCAGGCGATGACGGTGTCGGAGACGACTTCGGCAAGCAGCACACCGTTTTCGCCGTTGAGCCTGGTGCGCTCCCGATCGGTGATGATCAGGGCGACCGGCACCAGATCGTGACCGCGGATGATCGCCCGGATCAGACTCGACAGCGGCGAGGGCACATCGGTGCTCTCGTCGGGAGGAAGCTGGATTTCGGTTCGAGTGTCCTGGCCTGCGGGAAGTTTCATGTGCCATCCCGCGTCATCGCCGCCTTCACGCTTGCGCAGCGTGATCTTCTCGGCGAGCAACCGGTAGTCGGCGGTGTCGAAGTAGGTGGCAGAGAGCTGTATCGAGTCGTGGACCGGTTCGCCGACAACACCGGGAAGCCCGCCCAGTGCGGGAACTTCCTGTTCGGCGGGCGCCTCGTACTTACGCTCGATCTCCCGTACGGCTTCGGGTACGTCAGCGGTCTTGCTCATCTGGTCTCCTCTTGCGGTGCGGTCTGCGCTTCCATCCTCCCGGTATCGGACGCACAGTGGAAGGGTCCGGGGTTCCTACGGCGAGTCGCCACGGGCTGATTCGTCCGGCCAGGACAGGGTCCGCCTACTTTCGAACCGTTGCAGACGGCCGGTAGTCGGATCCTCGAACTCGAGAACCTTCGACAGCAGGCGCAGAGGATTCGAATAATCCTCTGCGGCAACGTCGTAGAAGTCGGGATAGAAATTGTCGCCGTGGATCGGTAGCCCGAGCGAGGTCATGTGCAGGCGAAGTTGATGAGTCTTGCCGGTATGGGGGATCAACCGGTACCGCGCGAAGCCGTCCCGCGTCTCGATCAGTTCGATTCGCGACTCGCTGTTGGGCTCGCCCTCGATCTCCTCGGCCTTGAGTACCCCGCGTTCTTTCACGATGCGACTGCGCACGACTGCGGGGGTGCTCACCTGAGCGTCGTAACGCGCGATGGCCTCGTACTCCTTGGCGACGCGGCGCTCGGCGAACATGGTCTGGTAGTCGCGCCGGGCCGCCTGATGCACGGTGAACAGCAACAGTCCCGCCGTAACGCGGTCGAGGCGATGAGCTGGACTCAGCTCCGGTAGATCGAGGTCCCGACGCAAGCGGACCAACGCCGATTCGGCGATGTATCGGCCGCGCGGGGTGCTCGCGAGAAAGTGCGGCTTGTCCACGACAAGGATGTTCTCGTCCCGATAGAGGATGTCGATCTCGAACGGCACCCGCGTTTCGACGGGAGGGTCGCGGTACAGGTAGACGAACCGCCGGGGAGCGTAAGCGCTCGTCTCGGTGATTCCGACGCCCTTCTCGTCGACGACCTCCCCGGCTGCGACTTTCTCCCGCAGGCGGACGGCATCCTGGGGAAACCGTTCGAGCAGGTAGTCGAGCGTCGTCGCCCACATGCCGTCGTCGGGCTGACGGATGCGACTGGAGTTCAGGCCGTCGCGGACGGGAAGGGGTGATCGTGACACATCTTCAAAGCTAGCCGTCCGGTCGGCATTCAGACCTATTGACGACATATGGGACGGAAGTTACTATCCGGTAAGTTCGTGACACCGGTCACTGTCGTGGGGGCAGGGCTGGGTCATCACAACAGAAAATTGGGGTTTTCGTGAGGACACGACTTCTACGTCGAAGGTCGACAACGATTGCGGTGGGGCTGTGCGTCGTGGGGTTGACGGTGCCGAGCGCCGTCGCTTCTGCGGATCCGACGGGAGGGTCGGACGGGCAGGCCTGGCTCGCGGCAACGGAGGCGACTCCGCAGTATCCGGGGGTCTCCATCGAGTGGGACGTGCCCATCACGATGAGTGACGGCACAGTTCTGCAAGCGAATGTGTACCGACCGGCGGATGCATCCGGGCGGGCCGTGGAATCGAGGACGCCTTCGGTCCTCAACATCACGCCGTACACGAAACTGCTGGACACGCTGGTGGATTCAGCTCTCTCGATCCCGCAGGTCGGAGAGACGTTGATGGACGTGGCGAACTCGCTCGACCTTGCGGCGCCGTTCGACGGTGTGTCGGAGTTGACGGGCGTCATTGCCGGCGGAGGTGCCAGGGTGCTCGGCGTCAACCGTGATCTGGTCCAGAACGGGTATACACAGGTTGTGGTCGACGCACGTGGAACCGGCTTCTCCCAGGGTAATTGGGACGTGCTCGGCAAGCGTGAGCAACAGGATTCGGTCGAGGTCATCGACTGGATGAGCAAGCAGGGGTGGTCCGACGGGAAAGTAGGGATGGCGGGCATCTCCTACTCCGCGATCAACTCGGTGCAGGCGGCGAGCAACAATCCACCTGCACTGAAGGCGATCTTCCCGGTCGAACCGGGCAACGATCTGCTGCGCGACATCGTCGGGACCGGTGGCGGCCTCGGAGTCGGGTTCATGCCGTTGTGGTTGACCGCGGTCAACGGGCTCAAACTCGTCCCGAACGTTCAGGACATCCTGCAAGGAAACTTCGATCCCCTGTGGTTGGCGAGCCGCCTCGAGGATCCGGGAACGCTGATTCCCGAACTGGTGCAAGCGATGACGGCTCAGCGAATCGAGGACGTGTCACCGTCGACTCTGCAAGTCGCGCAAGACGGTCAGTTCTATCAGGACCGGTCCGCAGACGTCGGAAACATCACTGTTCCGACGATGGTCTACGGCGGGTGGCACGACATTTTCGCCAACAGTGAGCCGCGGATCTACAACGGAATAGATCTGCCGCCCGGACAGAAGCAGTTGATCATGGGGAACGGCTATCACGTCACTCCCGGTGGTGGGTTCGGCAAGGACGGTGCGCCGCCGCGCCTCGACGTGCTCGAACGTGCGTGGTTCGACAAGTGGCTCAAGGGCATCGACAACGGAATCGATCGATACGGTCCGGTGACGATGTTCCAGCAAGGTGGCGGATGGATCACGGACGATCAGTTCCCGCGAGCGGGTGCGCGCTATGAACGTATGTATCTGAACTCCGCGCCCAGCGGTACTGCCGCCCACGCGGCGTACGACGGTTCCCTGACCGATGACCTACCCAGTGCCGCAGCACGATTGACAGTTGCACCCGGACTGCAAGGCTTCTGCTCCGGTGACGGAACCCAAGGAACGGCCGGTATCTCCGTGGTGCTCGGTGCGTCGTGTTCCAAGGATTCCCGGTTCCAGGAAGCGGAGGGTCTCACGTTCACCGGCGAGGCAGTGACCGAGCCGACCACACTCTCGGGCCCGATCAACGTCCATCTCGAGACGGTCTTGGACGCGACGGACGGATTCTGGGCAGCGACGGTCAACGACGTAGCGCCGGACGGAACCTCGACGCCGATCACGAACGGGGCACTGACCGCGTCGCTCCGGGCGGTCGACGATTCCAAGAGCACCCGCTCGGCCAACGGTGACTACAGTGAACCGCACCACTTTCTGACGATCGACACGCGTCAGCCGGTTGTTCCCGGAGAGGTCACCACCGTCGACATCAACATGCTCCCGACGGACGCAGTGCTGCAACCGGGGCACCGACTTCGCGTCGACGTCTACGCTGCCAGCGTGCCGCGTTACCTGGCCCTCGGGCCGATGCTCGCCGACAGTCAACTCGAGCCGCAGCACATCGAGTTGGCTGCAGACCGGCCGAGCTTCGTCAACGTCCCCTTCGTCGGGGGTCGCTGACCCGGACTGCGACGGCGGCGTGAGAACCTGCGGGTTCGCGGAGGTTCTGAGAAGATCGTCCGATGACAGAATCCCGACTCTCCGCCGCCGTCCATGATCGTCTGGACGAACTTCTGGACCCGGTGGACGAGCGGCTCGCGGCGCAGTACCCGGGAAACCGTGACGAGATCCAGCCAGTGCACACGATTTACGTCAGTGCCGCTGATGCAACCGTCGACACTCCTCGTCTCTGGGGTGAGCAGGCGATTGCGCTTCTCAATTCTCACGCGCATGTGTTCGCCGATCTCGACACCGAGAATGCACTCGCCGATGTGCGAGTTCAACTCGGCCGCAAGCCGGTCCAAGACTTTCGAATAGATTTCGAGGACGGATACGGACGCCGCAGCGACGAGGAAGAAGACGCAGCAGCGACGTCGGCCGGGCGGACACTTGCAGCGCTCAGCGCTGATCCTGCCGGGCCGAACTGGGGCGGCATCAGGTTCAAGGGGCTGCCGGCCAGTGAGCGTCGTCGCTCGATCAGGACGCTCGAGTTGGTGCTCGACGCGGCCGGCGGAGTGCCGGACGGATTTGTCTTCACCGTCCCCAAACTGCGCGCGGTGGAGCAGGTCACGGCGACGGTGTTGCTCTGTGAAGAACTGGAGAAGGCTCACGGACTCGAGCCGGGTTCGCTTCGGTTCGAGTTGCAGATCGAGAGCCCGCAGGCAGTCATCGCTGCCGACGGAACGGTGGCTGTTGCTCCGGCTATCCACCGCGGTGCCGGTCGTCTGACCGGTTTGCATTACGGCACTTACGATTACAGTGCGGCGTGCGGAATTGCATCGCATCATCAGTCGCTCGAACATCCGGTGGCAGATCACGCAAAGGCTGTCATGTTGGCTGCTGCCGCGCAGACCGGCGTGTGGGTGTGCGACGGGTCCACTCAGGTCGCGCCAGTCGGGAGTGCCACGGCAATCCGCGACGCGATCACTCGGCACCATGGGCTCGTCACACGATCCCTGGAACGCGGTTACTACCAGGGCTGGGACATGCACCCCGGGCACCTGGTCACCCGCTGGCTCGCCACCTTCGGTTTCTACCGCAACGCGCTCGGCGCCGCCGCCCCGCGCATCCAGTCGTACCTGGGGCGCCAAGGTGGCGATGTGATGGACGAACCCGCAACCGCACAGGCTCTGGCGGCGGTGGTTCTGCGCGGGCTCGACGCGGGGGCCTATCCGGAATCCGAGGTTCTCCGGCTCGCGCCGAGCGCCGACACCGACGCACTCCGCCATCTCGTAGGACGCACCACACCGATCACAGGAGAACACTGACCGATGAGCACCACCGAATTCACCTTGCTGCCCGACCTCGCACTGCGCACCCTCGGCGGAGCCGTCATCTGGGCCAACGACGAGGCATTCGCCGAGCGTGAGGCCCTGATCCGGCCAGGCAAGGCCGGCTATCAGCCGGCGACGTTCGGGCACAAGGGGCAGGTGTACGACGGTTGGGAGACGCGTCGTCGCCGCGCGGCAGGTCACGACGAGGCTATCGTGCGCCTCGGTGTTCCCGGAGTGGTGCGAGGCGTCGTCGTCGACACCGCGTGGTTCAAGGGCAACTACCCGCCCGAGATCTCGGTGGAGGCAATCTCCGTCGACGGGTATCCGGATCCCCTCGACCTCGCCGGCTCCGGCGAGTGGACAACCATCGTCGAGCGCTCGACCGTGCAGGGAGACTCGGAGAATCCGTTCTCGGTGGCGTCGGCGGAGCGGTGGACGCACGTCAAGCTGACCATCTACCCGGACGGCGGCGTGGCGAGATTCCGTGTTCACGGTGAAGCGCGGCCGGACCCACGCTTCCTCGACGCCGGGCCGTTGGACCTCGCAGCACTCGAAAACGGTGGCCGCGTGACCGATTGCTCCAACATGTTCTACAGCTCACCGCAGAACATCCTGTTTCCCGGACGCGCTGCTTCGATGGGTGACGGGTGGGAGACCGCCAGGCGCCGCGATGACGGAAACGACTGGGTACAAGTACAACTCGCGGGTGAAGGCGTGTTGAGCTTCGTCGAGATCGACACCTCGTATTTCCTCGGAAACAGTCCGGGTGAGGGCGCTTTGGCCGGTCGAACGACGGAAGGGGAGTGGATCGAACTGTTGCCGCGCACGACGTTGCGTCCGGATACGCGTCATCGCTTTCCGATCGAATCCGAAGTCCCGGTCACCGATGTCCGTCTGGACATCTTCCCGGATGGTGGCCTCGCGCGGCTGAGAGTCTTCGGCGTATTGACCGACGCTGCTCGCGCTGTGATTTCCGGGCGCTGACGGTAAAGTTGTTGACATGAGCGACTATCCGCGCGAGAACGATCCCCGGGACACCTATCCCCGGGACATGGTGGGATACGGGCCTCATCCGCCGCACCCGCACTGGCCCGGCGACGCGCGGATTGCCGTTCAGTTCGTCCTCAATTACGAAGAGGGAGCGGAGAACAACGTCCTGGACGGGGACGCGGCTTCGGAAACATTTCTGTCGGAAATGACTCCGGCAGAGGCGTTTCCGAACCGACACATGAGCATGGAATCGCTGTACGAGTACGGCTCCCGGGCCGGGTTGTGGCGTGTACTGCGAACCTTCGAGCGGCGAAACCTGCCTCTCACAGTCTTTGCGGTGGCGCGGGCGATGCAGCGTAACCCCGAAGCAGTCAGTGCTTTTCAGGAGTTAGGCCACGAGATCGCGTGCCACGGATTGCGTTGGAAGTCTTACCAATCCGTGGACATCGAACGCGAACGCGCAGACATGGCCGAGGCAGTGCAGATTCTGCGAGATCTGACGGGTTCGGCGCCTCTCGGTTGGTACACCGGACGCGATTCACCGAACACTCGTGAACTGGTGGTCGAGCACGGCGGCTTTGTCTACGACTCCGATTCTTACGCAGATGATCTGCCGTACTGGGTCGATGTGCCGCGTGGCGCAGAGTCGGTGAAGCACCTGGTCGTTCCGTACACGCTCGATACCAATGACATGCGATTCGCCTCTCCCGCAGGATTTCCCAGCGGCGATCAGTTCTTTGCGCACCTTCGTGACGCCTTTGACGTGCTGTATGCGGAGGGGACGGCCGGATCGCCGAAGATGCTCTCGGTCGGGTTGCACTGCCGCATAGTCGGCCGCCCCGCCCGTGCTGCCGCTCTCGAACGATTCCTGGACCACGTGCAGTCGCACGAGAAAGTCTGGATCGCGCGGCGCATCGACATCGCCGAGCACTGGAAGTCCGCGCACCCCGCTTAGGGATCACGGCCGGTCGACAAAAGACTTCATTCGAGCAGTTCGGGTACTTATTCGACCGGCGCGCATTCCGCCAGCGAATTCTAGGCCATTGACAACTGGCACGGTTGTGGATGACTCTTTGTAGATGGAGAAACACACAGCAGTCGAAGCGTCTTCAAAGTGAGCCGACCAGTGCCAACCAAGAAGCCGACCAAGAGCCGCGAATGGAAGTTGTCCCACAGTGCCCGCGCGGTGGTGACCGGCGCCGGCAGCGGAATCGGCCGTGCCTTTTCGTTGGAGTTGGCGCGCCGAGGTGGTGAGGTGATCTGCGCGGATATCTCGCTGGAGCGGGCCAAGGAAACTGTGGCACTCATCGACGAGATCGGTGGTACCGCACACGCCGTCCAATGCGATGTGTCGATTCGTGAGCAGGTTCAGGACCTGGCGTTGTTCGCGGAACTCGAACTTGCGGGACCGCTTTCGCTGGTGATCAACAATGCCGGGGTCGGTATCGGTGGGAAACCGGTGGGTGAGATCGGTTTCGACGATTGGGAGTGGGCACTCGGGATCAATCTGTGGGGTGTCGTGCACGGCTGTGAGATATTCGCTCCACAACTGCGTGCGAGCGGCGCCGGGGGATTCATCAACGTGGCCTCGGCCGCTGGGTTTGCGGCTGCGCCGCTGATGGCGCCCTACAACGTCGGCAAAGCGGCCGTGATGTCGCTCTCGGAGACCTTGTCTGCTGAACTTGCCGGTACGGGAGTGCGGGTGACGGTGCTGTGTCCGACCTTCGTCAAGACAAATGTTGCTCGCGACGGTCGAATCACCGCGGAAGCAACACAATTGGCGCAGGCGTTGATGCGGCGAACCGGCTTTTCGCCGGAGCGCATCGCCGTCACCACTCTCGACGCCTACGACAAGGGGCGACTCTACGTGGTGCCGCAGTTCGATGCGAAGGTGACCTGGCGACTCAAGCGGTATCTACCCGTTGCATACACGTGGGGCTGTGGAGTTCTCAATCGCTTTGCGCCGAAACAGAAGTCGGGATCATCTGGAGCCTCGGCGGTGCCGGATACGAACTCGCTGAGCACGAAAGGAGCGTGACATGTCCTTCGATTTCGACGGAATGCTGCAGAAGATCAAGGACCGACAATGGGCTCTGGTGGAGATCGACTGGGATGCTCCCGGTGCCGAGACGATCAGTCCAGAGCTTCACGCGAAGCTGAAACCGTTCATGTCGGACCTGATGTGGATCGAGAACGTCGGTGCCCGTGGCTTCGCTGCGATGGCTCTCAAGGCGCCGACTGAAACTCTCCGCGACATCTATCGGCATTTTCACGCCGAGGAACAGAAGCACGCCAACGCCGAACTCGCGCTGATGCGTAGGTGGGGAATGCTCGACGGCGACGAGATGCCCGAGCCCAACATCAACGTCAAGCTCGTCATCGACTGGCTGGACAAGCATTCCGACGGTTTGTCTCTCTCGATTCTCGGGACCGTCATACCGATGCTCGAGGTGGCGCTCGACGGAGCCCTGGTCAAATTCATCATGGACGAGATCGAGGATCCGGTCTGTCAGGCTGTGTTCAAGAAGATCAATGCAGACGAGTCCAGGCATCTGGCGGTCGATTTCGCGGTGATCGAGATGCTCGGGCACTCGACGACGCGCAAGCTCGTCGTCGAAACCGTCGGCGCCTGGATGAATCCGGCGTTGATCATCGGGACACTTCGATACATCCCGCTGTTGAACAAGATGCGCGACAACATCGTCGACATGGGAGTGAACGAGGAACGGCTCTACACCGCGATGAAGCGGTTCAGGAACGTAGGCGAACGGAGTCCGGCCGCGCTCCGCGTCCCGATGTATCGGGTGGTGAAGTGGCACGGAAACATGGTCATCAATCGCAACCATCCCTATCATCTGCTTGCCGATCGGATGGTCAAGGTCACGGGCCGACTTTCCGGCAGCAGGCTCAATTCCGAGCCGACCTGGGCCAAGGAACTTACGTACGAGCCACTCGCATGAGTACTGCCGAGCCACTGTCAGTGGCGATCATCGGTGGAGGTTTCGCAGGAATCGGAGCGGCGATTCGGTTGAAGCAGAACGGTATCGAGGACTTCGTCATTCTCGAACGCGGCACGGAGGTCGGCGGGACGTGGCGCGACAACACGTATCCGGGAGCTGCGTGCGACATTCCGTCCCGTCTGTACTCGTACAGTTTCGCCCCGAACCCCGACTGGTCGCACACCTACTCATCCAGTGCGGAGATCCTCGGCTACATCCGAACGATGGTGAAAGAGTTCGGCCTCGATCCGAAGATTCGGTTTCGGTGCAACGTCACGGGCGTCGAGTGGGACGAGCAGACCGGTGCCTGGACGATCGCGCTCGAGGGCCGTGAAGCGGTCGTTGCCCGGACCGTCGTCATGGCGTCCGGTCCGCTCGCGAACGTCAGCTTTCCTGCTGTTCCGGGTTTGGAGAGCTACGAAGGGCACAAGATTCACAGTGCTCGCTGGGACCATGACTACGACTTCACCGACAAGCGGGTCGCAGTGATCGGAACCGGGGCCAGTGGAGTCCAGATCGTCCCGGAACTCGTGAAAACTGCACGATCAGTGAAGGTTTTCCAACGAACCCCCGGATGGGCATTGCCGCGAGCAAATCTACGCACACGACCTCGCACGAAGGAGCTGTACCGTCGTCATCCGGTCGTCCAGACTCTGGCGCGTCGGGCTTGGTACTGGGGACACGAATCGGTAGCGCTCGGGGTGGTCTGGGAATCCCCGTTGACGAGGGTGGTGGAAACATTCGGGCGTCTTCATCTGCGCATGCAGGTGAAGGACCCGTGGTTGCGGCGACAACTCACTCCCGATTTTCGGGCAGGGTGCAAGCGGTTGCTGATGACCAGCGAGTATTACCCGGCTCTCCAGCAGGACAATTGCACACTCGTGACCTGGCCGATCGCGAGATTGGCCCCACATGGCATTCGCACGGTCGAAGGGATCGAGCATCAATTCGACTGCATTGTGTTCGCCACCGGCTTCGACGTTTGCAAGACCGGAACACCGGTCCCGATCATCGGACGGGACGGACGTGTGCTCGCACAGGAGTGGAAATCCGGGGCGCGCGCGTACAAGAGCATTGCGGTATCCGGTTACCCCAACCTGTATTTCACCTTCGGACCCAACTCTGGTCCGGGGCACAGCTCCGCCCTCGTGTACATGGAAGCGCAACTCGACTATCTCGCCCAAGCGATCAAGATCGTCCTCGAGCGCGACCTCAAGGCGCTCGACGTTCGTCAAGATGTCGAAGATGCGTACAACGTCGAGTTGCAGCGTCGGCTGTCGAAGACCACGTGGAACTCGGGATGTTCGAGTTGGTATCTCACCGACGAAGGTTTCAACGCCACGATGTTTCCCGGCTTCGCGACCCAGTACGTGAACCAATTGAAATCGGTGGATCTTCGGGACTACACGAGCACGGTGCGCGAGAAAGACACTGCGCGGACCTGATCCCGGGTTCTGATCGGCCTGGTGTTGCCACTAAGTTGGAATCGTGACGACCGACGCGGCAGAGGAGACGAGGCGGTGACCGAGTACCGCATCGACGATCTAGCGCGCGCTGCGGGCACTACCTCGCGGAACGTACGGGCATATCAGGAACGCGGATTGCTTCCTCCGCCGGAGAAGCGGGGGCGGGTAGGTATCTATGGCGACGCGCACCTCGAACGCCTCAAACTGATCGACACACTTCTTCAACGAGGTTTCACCACTGCGCATATCGACGACTTCATCACCGGGTGGGAAACCGGGAAAGATCTGACAGAGGTGCTGGGTCTGCAGCACGCGGTCACCGAACCATGGTCCCGCAGTGACACCGTGAGTATCGAGATGGCCGTCGTACGCGAATTTCTCGGGGGCGATGCGGATGGTCAACTCGATCGACTCGTAGATCTCGGACTGGTACAGATCGAAGGCGAGAACTGCGTTTTCACCGATCCTGCTTTGCTCAGCGGGTTTTCGAGTCTCCTCGAATACGGTTTTACTCTCGATCAACTTGTCGATGTGCATGAAAAGCTCCACAACGCCGTGGACGGGATCGCCAAAGACCTGATTCAGGCGGCGAAGGATCACATCGTCGATCAGCACGGGGTCGGTTGGCTCCCGGAGGGCGACGAGGTTGCCGGAACAGCCGAGATGCTCCAGACGATGCGTGAACTCGGTGTGGCGTCGGTACACTCGGCACTGGCCCGGGCGCTCGACGCGAACCTTCAGCGTGAACTCGGCGACTACCTCGCCGCTGCGATCGGCTCGCGGAGCGACGTCGACGAGTCGACTTAGCAGCTTCGATCACGTTCGGGATGCGCTGCCCCGTCGCGGTGCGCTCAGCTCTTGCGTGCCTCGATCAGGAATCGACTCGAGTACGCGACAAACGATCCGTCGCGACGGATCTGCGCGTCGAGTTCGCGGAGTCGGTCTCGGTACTGCGCCACGGTGAATCCCGGAACCATCCAGATCACCTTGCGTAAGAAGTAGACAACGGCGCCGATGTCGAAGAATTCCATGCGCAGACGCTCGAAACGAAGGTCGACGATGGTGAGCCCGGCCGCAATCGCGTCAGCACTTTCATCCTCGTAGTGCCGTCCGCGACGAGCCTGCGGCTGAGGACCGAGAAAGTACTCGACCAGTTCGAACACGCTGGCGTGGCCCACATGTTGGGCGAAGTACGTTCCCCCGGGTTCGAGCACGCGCGCGATCTCGGACCACCACACTGTCGCGGGGTGCCGGCTGGTCACCAGATCGAATGCCGAATCGGCAAACGGTAGCGGCGGCTCGTCTGCGTCCGCGACGACCACCACACCTCGGGGACGCAGAAGGGCGGTGGCCTTGGCGATGTTCGGTGGCCAGGATTCGGTTGCTGCCATCACCCGCGGGAGTGACGGTGCAGCGGCGAGGACTTCGCCGCCGCCGGTCTGGATGTCCAATGCGGCGCCGGCGCGGCCGAGGCGCTCACCCATCAGCCTCTGGTATCCCCATGAGGGACGCTGCTCCGTAGCGCGCCCGTCGAGCCACGAGAAATCCCATCCGTCGACGGAGGCGGATTCGGCTTCGGCGACGAGTTCGTCGAAACCTCGTGACATCCCCTGTGACTCGCCCTCCGGCGTTCCTTCTGACATCACATCATCATCGTCGGCGAGCACTGACGGTGCCACTTGTTTACGGCTACTTCGGGGTGGCGCCGAGCATCGGTGCGAGTTGAGTGGCAGTTGGGTTCAGGTTGAGCCTGTCCGGGTCCACCTTGGGCTTGCTGTCCCACGGTTGCGAGGTGTTCGGGTCGGCGAAGGCGATGCGGTTGGCGCTACGAACTCCCGTTTGGCTGCCCTGAGGCGCCTGGCAGTTGGCGGCAGTGTTCAACGGGAAGTTCTGCGTGGTGTCGTCGAAGTTCGGGTCTTTGCGCTTCATCTCGTCGAGAATCGCCATGGTTCCTTCGTAGCCGACAGTGCACGAGAGTGGGTTGTTGGTCTCGAGTACCAAGCCCAGATGAACAGTCCCGTCTCCCGGCGCAACGGTGGGCGCCGCCCCGGCGAGCGCAGGGAGAAAGAGTAGGAATGGCTGCAGGGAAGGCAATGTCGGTGCAGTCGCAGCTGCAACGGCGGAGAGGTTGGAGAGGTTGGTGGTGAGTGCGGGGCCGGCTTCGGTGACGAGTGCGCCGACTTGGTCGCTGGCCGGTATGCCGTTGTCGATCACGCGTCGGATGTCGGGGTCGCTGGTGCGCAACTGCGCGGTCAGTGCGTCGAGGTCGGTGCTGAACTGCTTGATCGCCGACGATTGATCGGACTGGGTCGTGAGCACCGTCTGGCTGTCGCGGATCAGTCCGAGGGTCTGGGGAAGGGTATCGAGGCCCGACTGGGAAATCCCCGACAGCGAGTCGGCAAGTACCTGCAGATCTTCGCCTTTGCCGTTGAATGCCGCGCCGAGTTCCTTCGCGACGGTATGCAGTGCGTCGACGGGAACGGACCGCACCAAACCGTCGGCGCTGGTCAAGACGTTCTCGATCGGGATCGGCGTGGTGGTGTCGCCCACGGCGATCACCGAGCCGTCGTCGAGGAACGGACCCTGGTCGGTATCGGGCTGCAGGTCGACGTACTGCTCGCCGATGGCAGAGCGATTGGCCACGACGGCTCGCGCTGATGCGGGGATCTGGGGAGCACTGCTGTCGATCAACAGGTCGACTTCGATTCCCTCGGACGTGAGGGACATGTCGCCGACGCGTCCGACGGGTACACCGCGGTAGGTCACTTCGGCATTGGTGAAGATGCCGCCGGACGTCGCCAGTTCGGTCTTGACCGTGTACTGGCCGAATCCCAGAAGATTGTCCAGCCGTACATATTTCGCACCGACGTAGATCAACCCGAGTAGCGCGACGGCGACGAGAGCGACCAGCTGCCATTTGGCGAGCCTCGACATCACCATCGGAGATCGAGCCCGAACTGATGTGGTGTGCTCATGGTTCGACTCCCGAATGACAAGCCGGGTACGGCTGATGTTGAGCGAATTGTGTTCACCCACGGACGTTCTGAGGTGAACCGGAAAGTTCCGACAATTCGTTGTTGGCGATAACTATAAACAAGTCGTCACAGATAGAAAGTCGGGGTGTATGTTTACGCAGGTCGCTGAAAACGAAGTGGCACAGCTCACTTCACGCGTAGAAATGTGATGCACAACCTTTCTCGTGCCGTGCAGGCTTGACTTAGCCGGTCGTATCTATAAAAGTAGATGCGTTCCGGTCGGTGAAGGGTGAGGTGTGATCGATGGATGCTTTGGCGATCTTCAAGTCCCTGTCGAACCAGACTCGCCTGCAGATCATGGAGTGGCTGGCGCATCCGGCGAAGTACTTCGACGAAGACTCGTACACGCAACAGGATCTCGGTTTTCACATCGGAGTCTGTGTCGGTGACATTGCGTCGCGATCGGGGCTCGCGCAGTCGGTGATCTCGGGGTATCTGCAGGGCATGAAGGATGTGGGCCTGCTCGAGTCCGAACGTATCGGGAAGTGGACGTACTACCGGCGGAATGAAGCCGTGATTGCCGAGTTCAGGGAATTCGTTCGCGAAGAACTGTGACAGTCGGTTTTTTCGCGACGATGTGCGCCCCATCATATCTACATATCTAGATATATATCTGCTTCGCGTCCCGTGTGGCGCAGTAAGAGGAGTGTGTTGTGAAGTCGAAATTATTGATTCCCGTTCTGGCATTGGGCGTATTCGGAATCATCACCACCGAAATGGGGATTATCGGAGTTCTGCCCCAGGTCAGCGACAAGTTCGGCATCACCGCGTCCGATGCAGGATGGTTGGTCGGTGTGTTTGCGCTCGTCGTGGCGGTGACCGGTCCGTTCACGACGCTTTTCACTTCGGGAATCAACAGGAAAACCGTTCTGCTGGTGGCGATTGCAGTCTTCGCGGTTTCCAATCTGGTGTATGCGACAACGTCGAGTTTCGAGGTGATGTTTGCTTTCCGGATCATCCCCGCCGTCGTTCATCCGGTCTTCTTCGCTCTCGCGCTCGCGAGTGCGGTTCGTCTGGTGCCACCAGAGGAGGCAACTACTGCGGTCACGAAGGTGTTTGCCGGTGTCACCGTCGGATTTGCGTTCGGTGTGCCGTTGACGTCGTATCTGGCCGAGAATTTCACGGTGTCGACAGCTTTCGTTTTCGGCGCCGTGGTCAATGTCCTCGCGTTTTTCGGAATTCTGACACTTCTGCCCTCGACCCCGGTGACACAACGCATTTCCTACGGCGCGCAGGTCGGAATACTTCGACGGCCCCGCGTGTGGTTGACCATTCTTTCCGTCACGTTCGTCTTCGCAGCCATGTTCTCGGTGTACGGATACTTCGCCGAATATCTCGGCGGGGTGACCGGAATGAGCGGATCGTGGATCAGCGCGATGCTCTTGGCTTTCGGTGTCGTGATGATCTTCGGGAACTTCGTTTTCGGCGCGATGCTCGGAAAGAATGTGGTGCGAACGGTGGTGGCTTTCCCGTTGCTCTACATCGTCGTGTACGTCGTGATCTATCTGGTGGGGCCGTACTTTGCCGCGATGACTGTTGCCGTGTTGGTGTGGGGCATGGTGCATTCCGGTGGACTGGTCGTTTCGCAGAGTTGGATGGGACGAGATTCGGTTGATGCACCTGAGTTCGGTAACAGCCTGTTCATTTCGTTCTCCAATCTGGGGATCACGCTCGGAACAGCGACAGGCGGCCTGTTTCTCTCGCATCTCGGAACACGGCAATTGGTCTGGGCCGGAGTCTTGTTCGCTGCCCTCGCCCTGGCAATGATCATCGCTCGATTGTCGCTCGGGCGGGTTCACAACGAGAACGGCGCCAAGGTGCCGGCGTAGTTCTTGGGAAGTGGCCGCGAGAACTCACCGCGCGTACTGGTCGACAAACCAAGCGTGATCAAGGATTGAACCATCGTGACGGCAGCGGCAACGCCGTCCACTACCGGCACCCCCAGTTCGGCAGACAGTTCCTGGCAGAGGTCCGCCATACCTGCACAACCCAGAACGAGGACGTCCGAGTCGTCTCGTTCCAATGCGTCGAAGCAGGCTTCCAGGATCACTTTTCGCGCATCGGGATCACGATCGAGTTCGAGAACCGGAATCTCGCAGGAGTGGATACCCCGGCAGCGGGCCTGCATCCCGTAACGGTCCACCAGGTCGGCAGCGCGGCCACGGGTTCGGCCGAGGGTGGTCACAACGCTGAAGCCACGGCCCAGAAAGCCTGCGTAGTTCATCGCCGCCTCGGCGATCGCAACCACTGGACCCCTGGCCAGTTCGCGGGCTGCGTCCAGACCTGGATCCCCGAAGCAGGCGATGACGTATCCGTCGACACCGTCCTTCTCGCCGGACGCGACCTCGGCGAGAATCCCTGGGACGCTGAGAGCTTCGTCGTAGTGGCTTTCGATCGACGCGGGTCCCATGACAGGGCTGACAGCCTCGACGAATGTGCCCGGACCGGCGACGGCTCGGGCACATTCCTCGATCTTGGCGGTCATGGCCCACGTGGTGTTGGGGTTGATCACCTTGATTCTCATGACGTTCAGTCGACCGTCGCGGTTTCCGCGGAGGAAGCATTACGGACAGCCAGGGGGGTACGCGTGGCGAGCAAGTAGTAGACGGCAAATCCGAGTCCGCAACCGATGAACCAGCTGTACTGTGCTGCCGTGTACATCCCGGTGAGATCTTTGGCCAGCACCGGGACCATCGCGACGACTGCTCCCACGATGGTTGCGATCACTGCGGCCGGGTTGTATCCCTTGCTGTACCAGTAGGTTCCGGTAGGTGACATGCTGAACAGTTCGTCCACGATCACCTTCTGCTTGCGCACGAGGTAGTAGTCGGCGATCAGGATTCCGAACAGCGGACCGATGAACGCTCCAAGGGTTTCGAGCGTGTAGTGGATGACGTCCGGATTGTTGTAGAGGTTCCACGGGGTGATGAGGATCGAGCCGATCGCTGCGATCATTCCGCCGGCACGCCAGCTGATCTTCTGTGGGCTGACGTTGGAGAAGTCGAAGGCAGGGGAGATGAAGTTGGCGACGATGTTGATGCCGATCGTGGCGATGGTGAAGGTGAGTGCGCCGAGGACGATGGCGAAGGTGCTGTCGATTCGTGCCACGGTTGCAACTGGATCGGTGATCAGTTCGCCGTACACCGGCAGTGTCAACGATGCCGTGACGACAACCAGCACCGAGAACACGAGGAAGTTGACCGGCAAACCGAGGAAGTTGCCCTTCTTGACTGCAGCGAACGACTTCCCGTAGCGGGAGAAGTCGCCGAAGTTGAGCATCGGTCCGGAGAAGTACGAGACAACCAGAGCGACAGCACCGAGCATGACGGGGACGGCGTCGAACCCTGAGTACTTGACGTCGCCGAGCGTGAGATCGATTGCGCTCCAGCCTGCCTGGTAGATGAGGTAGCCGCACAGCATGAACATCACGACATACACTGCCGGCCCGCAGAAGTCGATGAACCGACGGATCGACTCCATGCCTCGCCAGAACACGCAGGCCTGCAATACCCACAGCAGCATGAAACTTCCCCACCCGAGAGCGGAGAGTCCGGCGAATCCGTAGTCTTCGACGACGGCATAGGGCGCGAGTGACGGAAAGAGTTTGATCAGTACTACATCGAGCGCTGCCGAAGCGAGGAAGGTTTGAATCCCGTACCAAGCCACGGCAATCAGGCCACGGATTATTGCCGGGATGTTCGCGCCGAGAACTCCGAACACGCTGCGGCAGATCACCGGATACGGCACGCCTGTGGCCTGGCTCGGTTTGGCGACGAGATTGCAGAAGAAGTAGACGATCGTGATACCGAGCAGCAAAGCGACGAGTACTTGCCAGCTGGCCAACCCCAGTGCGAAAAGGCTACCGGCGGTGACATATCCACCGACGCTGTGTACGTCGGACATCCAGAAGGCGAAGATATTGTACGACGACCAGGTCTGCTTGCGAAGCGGCGCCAGATCCTCATTGGTCAATCGTGGGTCGTAGCCGGGCTTGATCAGTCCGCTGCCGACCGGGTGACCCGCAGCTTCGACCAGGTCACCTGGGCCGGTTTCCATTGCGGGAGTAGGTGTAGAGGTCGTTCGAGAGGGAAGAATGTCGGTCATGACAGCTCCTGTGCATCAGTGCAGGAAATCAGCGGACAGAGCACAAGCTCTCAGCGTCAGTGATGAAAACCGTGTCGAGGGAAAGGTATCGACGCTGTGTTGCACAGTTATTGCGCGATCGGTATATCTTTTTCGGACAGTAGACCGGTGTTTGTGGGCAGAGTCGCGATCACGGTATTGAGTCGGCGATGATGGATTTCGGACGCACTCAGAAGGGCGGCTGCGTCCCGGTGCAGGAATGCGTCCAGCATCGCGGTGTGATCCGAGTGCAGAACCTGGCGATCGATGCCGGCAACATGGACCATCGGCTGAACCGGTTCGGTGATGTTCCAGGCAGCTTCGAACATGTGCAGAAGTCGAAGCATGTGCGAAGGTCGAGTCAGCGCGAGGTGAAAGTTTCGGCTCTCGCAGTGATAGGACTGAGAGTCGTCGTAGCGCAATGCGATCTCCAGACGGGAGTTCACCTCGACGGCGTGTTCGTGATCCTCCTCGGTTGCCTGCTCGACCGCGACGGCCAACGCAGCTGATTCCAGAGTTTCGCGGACGATGTACATCTCTCGCAATTCCGCCGGCGTCAACTGAGCAACGGTGTAGCCGAATTGATGTCGGTGGTCGACCAAAGATTCTCCGACCAGGGTTTTCAGCGATTCGCGCACTGGTATTCGGCTGACACCGAACACATCAGCCACCTCGCCCAGAGGAATCGGGGTACCCGGAGGCGCCGAACCGGACAGAATCACTCGCCGCAGTTCGTCGAGAATCGCTTGTTGTGGACTACCGGGAGCATCGATTACCAGTTGCGTCAGCAGTACCGATCTACGGCGCGGCGGCATGTCGCTCTCCCTTCGTGTATTGCCAGCGTAGAAATACGTTGTTTCGCCCGCGTGACACCGGTGTGGCCGTCGTGAATCGCGCACTCGAAGGGGAACATGAGTGATCCGATCACAAGCGAAAGTGAGTGCTGCTCAGGAGGCCGATCGTGGGCGTAGCGTTGTTGTGTAGTGGTATGGCAGAAAGCGAGTCGGTCGATGGCATCCGCTGTGCGCTCAGAAGCCGACCAGCGAGTTGTCGGTAACTTGCCCTTGGAGCTGACAAGTTTTGTCGGTCGCCGGCGCGAGTTGGCCGACGCCAGGAGATTGTTCGAGACGTCCCGTTTGTTGACACTGACCGGGATCGGTGGCGTCGGCAAGACACGGCTCGCGATCCCACTTGCGGGAGCGTTGCAACGGGTGTTTCGAGATGGTGCCTGGTTGGTGGAACTGGGGGAGCAGACAGATCCTGATCTCCTCGAAGATTATGTCGCCGTGACCCTTGGTGTCCGGTCAGTCTCGTCGCCGGACCCGCTGCAGGCATTGATCGACTACTGCGCCGATCGGAGTTTGCTCTTGGTGCTCGACAACTGTGAACATCTGGTCGATGCAGTTGCGCTGTTCACCGGGGCGATTTTGCGTCGATGTGCCGGTGTGAAGATCCTCGCGACGAGCCGCGAGTCGTTGGGTGTGGGTGGTGAAGCGACGATGCGGGTTCCCTCCCTCAGCACCCCGCTGCAGTATGACTCGGGAGTGCCCGAGGGGCTGGCTCGATACGAATCCGTGTCACTGTTCACCGAGCGTGCGGCCACGGTAGTTCCAGGCTTTGTCCTCACGGATGGGAACAAGCTTGCTGTAGCCCGTATCTGCCACGATCTGGACGGCTTGCCGTTACCGATCGAACTGGCGGCAGCTCGCCTGCGTGGTATGTCTGCCGAGCAGATCATGAACAGGCTCTCGGATCGATACCGACTTCTGACAACGGGTGGACGCGACGTTCCGAGTCGTCAACAGACGCTGCGATTGTCGATCGATTGGAGTTACGACCTCTGCTCGTCATTCGAACAACAGTTGTGGGGGAGGTTGTCGGTGTTTTCGGGTGGGTTCGACCTCGACGCCGCCGAGGGCGTGTGTGGACAGGATATGAATTCGACCGAAGTGCTCGATCTCGTCACCGCGTTGGTCGAGAAGTCCATCCTCATTCGTGAGGAAACCAACGGGGATGTTCGCTACCACCTCCTCGATCTTCTCCGGGAGTACGGACATGAAAAGTTGGAGTCCGCCGGTGAGTATTCCGATCTACGTCGAAGGCATCGTGATTGGTTCGAATCCCTTGTTGTACAGGCTGATTCCGAATGGATCAGCAGCGCGCAGGCGAGGTGGATCGAGTGGCTGAGTCGTGAGCAGCGTAACGTGTACGAAGCGCTGGAGTTCTCGATTTCGACGCCGGGTCAGGCACGGTCTGCGACACGAATGGTCGCGGCGTTGTACCGATTCTGGCTCAACGGTGGGCGGATCGGTTCGGCGAGGCGCTGGGTGGATCGGACCCTGAGCGCCTCCGATGGAGAGTCGGACATGTATCGCCTGGAAATTCTGTGCATCGATGCTGTGGCACACGGCATGCAGGGTGATCTCGTTCGCGCACGCGGACAGGTCGACGAGAGTTGGCGCCTTGCCGAGGTCATCGGAGACGTGCGCTCGCGAGGCCTGGCCGGATGGGCTGACGGATATGTCGACGCGTTCAATGGCGAATTCGACACTGCCACCGAGAAGTTGGAACTTGCCGTAACGCTGTTCCGATCAGCTGAGAATCTGCAGCACGAGGTGATCGGGTTGGGCACCCTCGGGCTCGCGTACATCTTCACCGGTGCTCTGGAGCGTTCTGTGGAGTGCTTCGACGAGTCCCTCGCGATCACCGCACCGCTGCACGAAGTGATGTATCAGGCGTCGACGTTAGCCAACCTCGGGCTTGTGGATTGGCTTCGGGGCGACCTCGCGCGCACTCGTGACCATTTGACGCGAAGTCTGCGGACCACCGACGCCTCGTTGAACTCCGCATGGTGTGTCGAACCGATGGCTTGGGTTGCGGCAGCGCAACGTGATTGGAAGCATGCAGCAGTTCTGCTCGGTGCCGCAGCGATGTTCTGGCAGCGGGTCGGGGGTCGACTGAGCGGGCTTTCGAGTTTGTCAGCCCATCACGACAGCGCTGCAAGTTCTGCTCGAAAGGCATTGGGTGATAATGCTTTCGAGAGGGAATTTCGCAGAGGATTCGAGATGGCCGAAGGTGAAGCTGTGGCTTATGCGCTCGACGAGCGTCGTAGCGCACCGGCTGCATCGCCGATCGACGCACCTCACTTGACCCGTCGTGAACAGCAGGTCGCCGAATTGGTGGCTCAGGGACTGACCAACCGTGCAATCGCGGAGCACTTGGTCATCTCGCTGCGCACGGCTCAGGGGCATGTGGAGCACGTGCTGACAAAACTGGGATTCACTTCCAGATCACAGATCGCGGCGTGGTTCGTCTCGACCGCGCAGGAGACCGACTCCCGAGGCTGAGAACGCGGGCAGAGGTGAGTGCTTCTCCGGGTGCAGTTCGCGGGGGTAGCGTTGATTCGTAGCGGAATCGCAGAAAGCGAGACGGTCCATGGCACCGGCTGTGCGCTCAGATGCCGATCAGCGAGTAGTCGGCAACTTGCCGTTGGAACTGACGAGTTTTGTCGGTCGACGGCGTGAGTTGGCCGATGCCAGAAGATTGTTCGAGTCGTCCCGTTTGTTGACACTGACCGGGATCGGTGGCGTGGGCAAGACACGGCTTGCGATCCGACTTGCGGGAGCGTTGCAACGGGTGTTCCGAGACGGTGCGTGGTTGGTCGAACTGGGTGAGCTCTCGGATGCGGATCTGCTCGAAGACCACATCGCCGCGACTTTGGGTGTGCGGCCGGTTTCCTCGTCTGGCGCACTGCAAGCACTGATCGACTATTGCAGCGATCGGAGCCTGCTGGTGGTGCTCGACAACTGTGAGCACTTGGTGGATTCGGTTGCCAGGTTTGCCGCGACCGTCTTACGCCGGTGTGCCGGCGTGAAGATTTTGGCGACCAGCCGCGAATCGCTGGGGGTCGGTGGCGAGGTCACGATGCGGGTTCCCTCCCTCACGACTCCGGAACTTCGGGGGCCGAGCGCTTTCGACGGACTGGCCCGGTACGAGTCCATTCTGTTGTTCGCGGAACGAGCCGCAACAGTGGTGCCGGGGTTCGTACTGAGCGAAGAGAACCGGAATACCGTTGCCCGTATCTGCCACGATCTGGACGGCTTGCCGCTACCGATCGAACTGGCGGCAGCTCGCCTGCGTGGTATGTCTGCCGAGCAGATCATGAACAGGCTCTCGGATCGATACCGACTTCTGACAACGGGTGGACGTGACGTTCCGAGTCGTCAACAGACGCTGCGATTGTCGATCGATTGGAGTTACGACCTCTGCTCACCATCCGAACAACAGTTGTGGGGGAGGTTGTCGGTGTTTTCGGGTGGGTTCGACCTCGACGCCGCCGAAGGTGTGTGCGGGCAGGATATGGGTTCGAACGAAGTGCTTGATCTGATTACTGCTTTGGTCGAGAAATCCATTCTCATTCGTGAAGAGATCGACGGTATCGTTCGCTACCATCTCCTCGACCTGCTCCGGGAGTACGGGCGGGAAAAACTGGAATCCACCGGGGAACAGCTTGAACTGTCTCGCCGACAGCGTAATTGGTTTGAAGATCTTGTCGTCCGTGCCGAATCCGACTGGATCAGTTGCGGTCAAGAATCATGGGCCGCGAGGCTCGGTCGCGAACAACACAATCTGAACGACGCGCTGGAATTCTCGATTTCTACCGCTGGCGAGGCGCGGTCTGCGACTCGTATGGTCGCCGCGTTGTACAGATTCTGGTTGTCCGACGGATTGATCGGCCAGTTGCGGTATTGGGCTGATCGAACACTGAGCGTCCCAGACGCTGGGCCTGACATATTTCGCGTGGATGTTCTGTGCGTAGACGCCGCGGCGCATGCGATGCAGGGCGATGTTGTTCGCGCGCGCGAATTGATCGACGAGGGCCACCGCCTTGCCGAGGCTCTGGGGGATGTGCGCTCGCGGGCGCTGGCGGCTTGGGCAGACGGGTACATCGACACGGCCGCAGGAGAATTCAGCAATGCCACAGTGAAATTGGAAACTGCCGTGTCGTTGTTTCGGCTCGACGAAAATCTGCAATACGTCGTCATCAGTTTGGACACCCTCGGTCTTGCATACATCCTTGCCGGTGAACTGGAGCGGTCGGTACAGTGTTTCGACGAGTGCATCGAGATCACCGAGCCACTGCACGAAGTCACATATCAGGCACACGCGTTGGGGTTTATCGGACTCATCGCTTGGCTTCGCGGCGACTTCGAGCGCGCGAGTGAGTATTTGACGCGCAGTTTGCAGACTGACAAATCTTCGATGAATGCGGCGTGGTGCATCGAACCGTTGGCGTGGACCGCGACAGCACAACGTGATTGGAAGCAAGCAGCGATTCTGCTCGGCGCCGCAGCGATGTACTGGCAGAAGATCGGGCAACCGCTCACCGGATTCCCGGGATTGTCGCGTTTCCGTGAGAACGCCATGGAGGTTGTTCGAAAGGCTTTGGGTGAAAGTACTTTCGACAAGAATTTTCACCGGGGAACGGGGATGACCGAGGGCGAAGCTGTGGCATACGCGCTCGACGAGCATCGCACCGCCGAAGCTGCATCGTCGATCGACGTGATTCGACTTACTCGTCGTGAGCAGCAAGTTGCGGAACTGGTTGCTCAGGGGTTCACGAATCGCGCTATCGCAGAGAGCCTCGTCATTTCGGTACGCACGGCTCAGGGGCATGTGGAGCATGTGCTGACGAAATTGGGCTTCACCTCCAGAGCGCAGATCGCGGCGTGGGTGGTGTCGACTGCGCCGGAGCGTGACTCGCGCGATGTCAATGGTTCAACAGACCGGAACTGAAGTCCGATCGCAGTTTTCCCCGGTCGTCGCAGCACAGGCAGAACACCGGGTATCGCTTACCCACTTCCCTCCGTTGAAACGACACTCGCAGCGGACCCGACGCATCTACACGCGGAGATTCCGTGAGCAACGTGTACAACCACGGGCCCTCGTCCAATTCGACGATGGCGAGGACAGTCGCGGGATCGCCGCGAACCGTTCGCCAGGACACGACAGTGCCGTCTCCGCAACACCGCGTTACGTCCAACCGGGCCCCGCGACACCTGGTGCAGACGGCGCTTGCGGGGGAGAGGATGGCATCACATTCCGCGCAATGGGGGAGTGTCAAGCATTCGGATCGCGACGAATGTCCCGAATAGCGCTGCGATACAAGATGTTTCATCAGGCTTACGTGATACATGTCAGTAACGTCGGGCGAGGTAGTACGGCATCGAGTCCACGGGCGCGCGTTTGACCGACTCCCCAGACGTCGGGGCGTGAACTACTTGACCGCCTCCGGCATAGATCCCCACATGTTCCCCGCCGTAGTACAGGACCACGTCACCCGGCTGGAGGTCGTCCCGGGAAACCGGAGATCCGCCGACCGCCTGGTCGTAGGTAGTTCGCGGAATCGAAACGCCCGCTTGTGCATAGGCCCACTGAACGAGGCCGGAGCAGTCGAACGAGTCCGGTCCGGTCGCGCCCCAGACGTACGGGGCGCCGATCTTGGACTCTGCGGCTGCCAAGGCGCGGCCTCCATCCGAGGAAGCGAAAGCTGACACTTTCTCCGGATTCGTGACCGCAGAAACTCCGGCGATGTTCCAGTCCGGAAGCAAGGGTGCCTGAGCGTTTGCGGTGTCGATACTCACGGCGAGGGTCGTCAATGACAGAGCGCCGATGACGATGACCCTCCCGAGTGTGTTCTTCGTCGTGCGGGGGTTGGTGAATCGATGGTGCGACATTTCTCGTGTTGCCTTCGTGTCGATGCGTCCCGAAGCAGGTATTCAGCTGGGCGTGATCGGGCTTCGGCTTGTGACACACAGCCTGGTTTCGCATCGACGCGTTCGCGCCGGTCAGTTGGACGGGGTGCATACCTGTTTTTCGAGTGGCAGCACTTCGCGGCATTCCGCGAAATGTGACGCCGGAAGGAAGAAGTAGGTACCGATGTAGGTACCACGGTCGTCGCGGCGCCGGAGGGCGCACGGCAATATCGAGTTCGATACTTCATCCGAGGAAAAACCACACCTGAACTGGGATTTGACATGACCGTCGACGCACGCCGAACCGATGAATTCATCGAGTGGCGCACAGCCGTGGTCGATTCTCGACCTGTCGACTTCGGCGTCGGCGGATACGGCGAGACAGTGGTCTTTCTGCACGGGTGGGGGTTGTCGCCTCGTGCTTATCGATCTGCCCTTGCTGCTGTTGTTCACCGGGGATACCGGGTGATCGCGCCTGCGCTTCCAGGCCTTGGTGGCACGGCCGAGCTCGACCGAGCCGATCGCACCTTCGAAGGTTATGCCGCGTGGGTGACGCGGTTTCTGGACGCGGCCGGCGTTGCCGGCCCGGTGACCGTCGTCGGGCATTCGTTCGGCGGCGGTGTGGCGACAGTGGTGGCGCGGGATTTCCCCACCCGAGTCTCGCGCTTGGTTCTGGTGAACGCGGTCGGTGGCGGAATCTGGTCGAGTAGCGGCGGCCGGGAGCGCTCGATTCGTGAACGGCCGTGGTGGAACTGGTGTGGGTCGGCGATGGTCGAAGCGGCCGAGACGGCACACACTCACAGAATCACACAGTTTCCACTCGACGAGTTCGCGTTCAACGCGCTTCGCAACGTCGGTGCGGTGTGGCGAACGGGCAACCTCGCGCGGACTGCCGATCTCATCGATGCGCTCGAAGAGATTGCAGTCCGCGCGATGCCGGTTGTCGTGTTGTGGGGCGCCGGTGATCGTGTCATTCCGCGCGCGAGCTTTGATGCTGTCTGCGCTGCTTTGCATGATCCCGGGGTCCGTGAGGTTCGCGGTAATCACAATTGGCTGATCGACGATGCGGAGTTGTTCGGCCAGGTGCTGACGGAAGAACTGGCCGGTCGAGATGTCAATGCGCCAGTTCTGTTTCCGTCTCTCGCATCTTGTTCGACCATGCGGATTGCGCAGTGACCAGGCTGCCGGCGATCAGGGTGTGCGAGCACCCACACGTTTCGACATCCAGACGTGGCCGGACCCACGGACCGATCGACGACGCGTTGGCTGCGGTCGGACTGCGACGGCGGCACGGTCGGCTCGATCACGATCCTGCTCATAGATGGCTACGCGGACATGTCCGCGAGGAAAGCGTCTAGCTGGATCCGGTGGTCGTTCTGTACTCTCGCAGTCATGCAACAGCGGAGTACGGGGACAGTGACGCGATCACTGTTGCTGCTTCTGTTGCCGTTCGTCGCCCTTCTCGCAGTACCTCCGCTTGGTTCCTCGGGTAGCGCCGCGGTGCTGGGAACTGCGATCGCCGTCTTCGTGGTCGCTGCACTCGCAACCTCCTCGAAGTACGAACTTCTCCAACTGCGCGCGGTTTCGGCCGCCGGCCCGTCGGATGACGAACGCTGCCTGCGTGGCGCTTTCCGCAGGCAGAGCAGCCCGGACGCGCCTGGCCGTCCGCAACCTCGAGCACCCGGAATCGGTCTGTAGATCGGCCGTCGGCGGGGGTGAACTCGTCGTAGGTCGGTCAGACGTCTTGCGTCCACGACCATTCCGCGCTCTCGATTGCCTGAGCGTGCCTCTCGGTGAGGTTCATTCGTCATGCTCGATTTTGTCTACTACCCCGTGTCCGGAATCCTCTGGTTCTGGCACAAAGTATTCTCACTGATCTCCGGATCACCCGACAACGGCGTCGTGTGGGCGTTGTCGGTCGTATTTCTGGTCTTCACACTCAAGGCCTTGCTGTTCAAACCCTTCGTCAAGCAGGTCCGCACCCAACTGGTGATGCAGAAGCTGCAACCTCAGATAAAGGCGTTGCAGAAGAAGTATTCGGGTGACCGGCAGAAACTTACTGTCGAGATGGCAAAGCTGCAGAAGGAACACAACTACAGTCCGCTACTCGGATGCCTGCCGATGCTCGTCCAGGCGCCGGTGTTCATTGGTCTCTACCACGTCCTGCGATCATTCAATCGAACCGGAGCAGCATCCCACGTCCCATTTCTGAGCCCGACCGAACCGATGTCGGTGGCGGACAACGCGAACACGGCCAACTACTTCTTCAGCGCCTCGGACGTGCAGTCGTTTCTCGACGCCAAACTGTTCGGCGCGCCGTTGTCCGCCATGATTTCGAGTCCGGCAGCGCAGCTGGAAGTGTTCGGCGACGTCAGCCGGATCTCCATCATTCTGGTTGCCGTACCGCTGATGATTTTTGCCGCCGTCGCTACACATTTCACGTCGCGGGCGTCCATCGCGCGTCAAGTGGATACCGGAACCGTCAATCCTCAAACGGCAATCATGAACAAACTTGCTCTGTGGGTATTTCCGGTCGGTGTGATTGTCTTCGGCGCTTTTGCGCCCGTCGCGATCCTGCTCTACTTCGTGAGCAACAACTGCTGGACGCTGGGGCAACAGCATTTTGTGTACGGACGCATCGCGGCGGAGCAGAAGAAAGCCGAACTGTCGCCGACGCCCGCAGTGGCCACGCCCCCGGCACGTGGAGCGGGCGCCCCACCGGTGCCAGGAGCAAAGCCGATCCGGGCCAAGCGCAAGCGATGACCGAAAAATCGGCCCTCCCTACCGGCGGGTAAGGCACGTACGCTGGAATGCATGACCAAATGGACCGCAGAAGACGTAGTCGATCAGACCGGCCGCACATTTGTCGTCACGGGGGCGAACAGCGGACTGGGTGAGGTAGTCGCACGAGCGCTGGGCAAAGCCGGGGCCGACGTCGTCCTCGCCTGTCGCGACACCACGAAGGCCGACTCCGTAGCCGCCGAGATCGGGTCCAACGCGGTTGTCCGCGAGTTGGACCTCTCGGATCTGTCGTCGGTACGAGCCTTTGCCGACGCAACGGAGAAGGTCGACGTCCTGGTGAACAACGCCGGCGTGATGGCGGTTCCGTTCCGCCGGACCGTCGACGGATTCGAAATGCAGATCGGCACAAACCATCTCGGACACTTCGCGTTGACCGGATTGCTGAAAGACAAGCTCACCGACCGAGTCGTGACGATGTCCAGTGCTTTGCATCAGCTCGGGACCGTCGATCTGGACGATCTCAATTTCGAGCGTCGGAAGTACAACCGCTGGCTGGCCTACGGGCAGTCCAAGCTTGCCAATCTGTTGTTCACGTACGAACTTCAGCGCAGGCTCGCGGCTTCGGGATCTCCGCTCAAGGCGCTCGCTTCGCATCCGGGATATGCGTCGACGAACCTGCAAGGGCACACCGAGTCGATCCAGGACAAGCTGATGGGAATCGGCAATCAGATCTTCGCGCAGTCCGCGGAGATGGGTGCGCTTCCCGAACTATGGGCGGCAACCGCGCCGGATGCCTTCGGCGGCAGTTACATCGGACCGGATGGTCCGTTCGAGCAGCGCGGATATCCGAAGGTCGTGGGGTCGAACAAGAAGTCACACGACTCGAGGACCGCCGCGGGCTTGTGGACTCGGTCGGAGAAGTTGACCGGGGTGTCGTTCGGCATCTGATTCGGATACGACTGTGGCCGCGAACTCCGAGAAGTTCGCGGCCACAGTCAAATCTGTTTCAGGTGCAGACTGTTCGGTTACAGCGTGACAACCATCTTGCCGGTGTTCGCACCGCGCATCAGGTCGATGAACGCTTGCGGTGCATTCTCCAGGCCCTCGACGATGGTCTCGTCCCACTGAATCTTGTTGTCGGCGAGCCACGCTGCCATATGGGTGCGGAATTCGCCGCCGAGGTGACGGTAGCCGCCCACGAGGAATCCGCGCAGGGTGAGCTGCTTGCCGATCACCAGTGCCAGGTTGTGGGGCGCGGTGGGCTTGTCGGTGGTGTTGTACTGAGCGATGGCTCCGCACAGGGCAATCCGGCCGCCCTGGTTCATGGCATCGATGGCGGCTTCCAGATGTTCGCCACCGACGTTGTCGAAGTACACGTCGATGCCGTCAGGGGCAGCAGCGGCAAGCAGTTCGGTGATCGGGCCGTCGTGGTAGTCGAATGCCGCGTCGAATCCGAGCTCCAGCAGTCGGGCGACCTTCGCCGGCGAACCGGCGCTACCGATAACTCGCTTCGCACCGAGCAACTTGGCGATCTGACCGACGAGCGATCCGACGGCACCTGCTGCGCCGGAGACGAATACGGTGTCGCCTTCCTTGAACTCTGCAACCGCGGTGAGGCCGGCATACGCGGTGAGACCGGTCATGCCGAGGGCGCCCAGGTAAGCCGTCGCCGGCGCGATGGACGTGTCGGCCGGAGTCACTGCGGATCCGTCGAGGATGGCGTATTCACGCCATCCGAGGCCGTGGACGACGACGTCGCCCACGGCGCGATCAGCCGACTTGGATTCGACGACCTCGCCGACAGCACCACCGTCGAGCGCTGCACCGACCTGGAACGGCGGAAGGTAGGACTTCACGTCGTTCATCCGGCCGCGCATGTACGGGTCGACGGAGATGGCGATGTTGCGGACCAGGATCTGGCCGTCTTCGAGTTCGGGGAGTTCTACCTCTACGGTGGAAAAATTCTCCTGGGTAGGCCAACCGTTGGGGCGTGAAGCGAGATGGATTTCTCGGCTGACAGTAGTGGTGGTGCTCATTCGTCGTCCTTACTTACTTCGAGGGTGACCTCGATGTTGCCGCGAGTCGCGTTGGAGTACGGGCACACCTGGTGCGCCTTCTCCGTCAGCTCGACGGCCTGATCGTGGGGCAGATGGGGGAGAGAAACTTCCAGCGTCACAGCGAGTCCGAAACCACCTGCACCGTTAGGGCCGATGCCGACTCGCGCGCCGACTGCGGAATCGGCCACGTTGGCCTTCTCGGCGCGGGCGACCATCTGCAGTGCGGAGTGGAAGCAGGCTGCGTACCCGGCGGCAAAGAGCTGCTCAGGGTTGGTGCCTTCGCCGCTGCCACCCATTTCCTTGGGAATGGCGAGACCGAGATCGAGGCGGCCATCCGAGGTGCGAGCGTGACCGTTGCGGCCTTCGCCGGTGGCAAGTGCTTCTGCGGTGTAGACGATGTTCATGACTTCTTCTTTCCGTCGGAGTGGGCATTGGATGCTTGAAGTGACTCGCCGAGACGAGTGAGAACGTCTCGGAGCTCGGTGAGTTCGTCGTTACTCAGACCAGTGGCGCCTGCGAGCTTGGCCGGGATGTCCTCGGCCTTGCTGCGCAAGGCGGAACCCGACTCGGTCAGGTGGATCTCGACGCGACGCTCGTCGGTGGTGAGGCGTCGGCGTTCGATGAATCCCAGGCCCTCGAGCCGCTTGAGCAGCGGCGACAGAGTTCCGGTATCGAGATCGAGCGCCTCACAGATCTCTCGCACGCCGCGGCCGTCTCGTTCCCAGAGTGTCAGCAGGACGAGGTACTGGGGGTACGTGATCCCCAGGTCGTCGAGCATTGCTCGGTACGCGGCCGTAGTAGCCCGCGACGCCGAATAGAGGGCGAAGCAGACCTGGCGTTCGAGGGCGAGTGGGTTGGTCACGAGAACAACTGTAGCGCACAGTTAAGTTGTGCACAACAAAGAGGTGTCAAATAGACCTTCGGATGATCGGCAGTCCGTCTACGGCGTCGACAGAATCTCGGAGACGCACTCGAGGAAGGTATGCACTGTCCGGGCCGCAGGTGCCGGAAACCTGGTGCGCACTGCCAATCCGTCGTGAGTGCGTGAGAACCAGAACTGAACGTCGTCTGCGCTCGATACGCGACTGAGTTGCTGCGGATTGATCGGCCCAGGCGGCGATTCGCTGGACTGTGATGTACGGGGGCGCGATCCACCAGGCATGCTTCGGTAGTCGGCGTAGGACACCGAGAAGATGTCTCTGCGACTGGGCGAAACCTCGGGCCCCAAGCTCTGCAAGACTTGTCTCGAAGACACGGACGACAGTGAAAGTGACTCGTGGAAAGCGAGATTGACTGCCCGAGCAGTGCTGTGAAGATTGTCCATGCTCGTCACGGTGATGGGCGCATTGGCTACCAGCCATCCGAAGGTGTGGTTGTGTCGCGGTTCCCGACGGGTGTGGACCGGGAACAGTAGGTGTGTGTCCCTCTTGCCGGTCAATTGTGTTGTGGCCAAACCGATCGACGCGAGAATCGCGCCGAACGACGAGTGTCGATGATCGGCGCAGTTCTGGTCGAACAGCTTTGCTTCGCCGGCGTCGAGGAGCATCCGGGTGTCTGTGCCCTGAGGTGACATGGTCCCGGCGGGCAGTCCCAGATCTACGGGAAAATGTGGAGTGTCACCCCCGCATGATCGGAGGAAGGACCGCCAACCCGCAATGCGGTGGTCGCCGGGCTCTGGATCCGCGGTTGCCGATTCACGGAAGCAGTAGTTGAGGAAACTCCCGGGCTCCGGCAGGAGATCCGACGCGATCGGAACACGGTCCGCCTGCGTGTATTCGCGATACAGAGTGCTGATCTCGGTAATTGCGATGCTCATGGACCAACCGTCGCAGATGGCATGGTCGAATCCGCAGATCACTGTTGACTGGTCCTCGCGGGTGATGGCACCGAGAAAGTACGCGGGAAACGCAAAAGGATTGCACCATCGATCCAAGCGCTCGCCCAAGAGTTCTCGCACCTGTTCAGGTGTTCGTGCGTCAGCCACTCTTTCCTCACGCAGGCGCAGATCGCCGACGTCGGCGACGTCGACGAACAGTGCCGAGGATTCGCCCGGTTCTTCGGCCTGGGAGAACGAGCACGACAGGGCGTCGTGACGGGACGTCCATTCCTCGAAGCTGGCCTTGAGTGCGTCCGTGTCGATGGGGCCGGGAACGTCGAAAGTGGCAGCGAGCCAGGTCGTATCGCCGCGGCTGCCGGCAAGGTGCAGCTGCTGATTGGAGGTCGGAGGAACCGGATACGTCGATCCGGTGGAGATTTCGCTCGGCGTCCACTGCAGGATGCGGCCCGGCCGTGCCTCGAACCTGTCGAGAAAGGTGATGTGCATCAGGCGGTCTCCACTTCCTGACGCGCATCCGCCTGACGAACGACCCGGTAGTCGCCGGCATCAGCGACCGTTCTCAGGACGTTGCGGAGATGTCGAAGGTATCGATCCACCGATGTGTGTGCCTGCTCGGTGTCGGGAAAACTGACCATCACATACGTACGGTCTTCCTTCCTGTTGATCCACATCGACAGATCACCCGTCGTTCCAGGTCCACCCAGTGCACGCGCTTCGAGTTCGTCGTGGTGCTCGGCACCGGGAATCAGGCGCATGTCGATGTACGACACCATCGGCGGGACCGACGTTCCGCCGATGTCGGATCCGGTCAACTTCGACACCTCGGCAATCACCGAATGGATGGACACGTCTGCAAGTCCCTTCACTGCGGCGCGAGCAGCGTGGGCAAGGGGGAGTGCATCGGTGAAGCTCGTGACACCGCTCAGCGTGAACGAGACCGGGACGAGATTGATGAACCAGCCTTGAGAATAGCGGTATCTCGGATCGGAGCGAGTACCGACTGCGTTGAGCGCGAAGTAGTTCGCTCTGTTCGCGACCTCGATCTCGGTGAGGGCGAGGGCGGCGAATATCCCCGTGGAGAAGCCGACGCCGTTGGCCTTGCACAGCGCTGCGAACGCGGCCGACTCGTCGCTGTCGAGAACGTCGATATGTGTGCGCGTCGACCGGGTCTGCTCGCCCCGCGCCACGCCGAGGTCGAGGGGGAACGTCGGGAGTTGTCCGGCATTGGCGGCGAGAATCGAAATCCACTGCTGCACAGGCGCTGCGGCCAGGTCGAGGTTCCCCGCTGCTGCCCGTTCTTCGCCGCTGTACTCGACATAACTTCCAGGAGAGGGAAGTTGATCGTCGATGTCGGCGCTCTCGGCGACGTACAGGGCACGAAGTTCTTCGACGCCCAGCATCAGCGACAGGCCGTCAGTATGCGAGTGATCGACGCCGTAGTAGATGGTGAAGCCGGCGCCCGTGCCATGTTCGACGGCGCCACTGATGAACGAGGGCCACTGCAGTGGGCTGGTATCGCCGGCGAAACTTCTGCTCACATGCTCACGAACCGCATCTGTCGTGTTCAGGGGACCGACGCTGTGTGGCGTGAGCTCGATCGTCGACGCATCCACCACCCGACGGTCGATGACCCCACTACCAGCGGGATCTTCGGATGGTCTGACCTCGAACCAACTGTGCAGTGTGTTGTGCCGCAGGACAAAAGCCTGCACTGCCCGCCGCAGTGCCTCCCGATCGAGATCACCGGGCAGAGTGAAGGTGAATCCGATCCACGGTGACCAGTCGACGCCTTGTGAGCGCTTGTGGTCGGCGGTACGAATGTGTCCCTCTTGGAGGAACGAGAGTGGTTGATCGCTCCGCGGTGCCCCGGAAGCCGCCGCCAGGGATTGCTCAGTAGGCCTGAACTCGGTGAGCGTCCCGGCTTTCGGTGCCCAGAGATCGATCGGTGTCATTTCCATGAGAGTTCTCCTCGATCGTTGCAGCGGGGTTGATCGGTGCAGTGGTGTCAGTCGACGCTGCGGATGTTTCGGTCAGGAAGGCAAAGTCCTCCATCTCACGGCGTAGCAACCCGGCGAACTGATGGATGTGGCGGCTCGTGCGCGCGTTGCCCGGGTGGCGTATGGCCAGATTGAGCCCTTCCGGCGTCCGCGTCAGCCAGATGTAGACGTCGGTTCCCGAATGATCGCGACTACGAAGGCCTCTGGTCTGCCAGCTCGTCCACTGCTCGGCACCGGGAACGTGACGAACGTCCATGTAGGAGAGCACGAACGGCAGGTGCTGCGGGCAGTCGATCAGCTCACACACTTTCGAATACGGCAAGGCCGCTGCGGGTCGGACGCGTCGTACCGCCGCGCCGGCAGCCTGGGCCAGATCGCTCACGGTAGCGGCGGGGGCAATCGGAATCCTCACCGGCACAACACCGATGAACCATCCCAGGGATGCAGCCCATCGAAGCTCCGAACGGGTGTGTTGCGGCACGACGACGCGGAATTCGTCTGCACCGGTGAGATCGCCCGTCACTTTGGCCGCGCACGCGAGTATCGCGGCAAGGAAACCTTGGTTGCTGCGCTTGCTCGCTTCTGCCAGGCGTTCGGCTCCCCGGGCGCTCAGAAGCCAGGCGGACAGGCTTTGCTGAGGAACTCGGCGTCCGGTGACCGGTTCGGGTAACGCCGGAAAGAGCGGAGCCTCACCGTGCGTGTAGAACTCACGCCACGTCTGCACCGCAGGGTGGGAGCAGTCCGCGTGTTCCACGAGATCTCGTTCCGTGGTGCCGAAGTCGATGTAGCTCCCGGTCTCCGGCGGCGAGGTAGGGCTTCCCTCGCTCAACGATCGGTAGATCGTCTGCAGTTCATGCGCGGTCAGCGCAACCGAATATCCGTCCAGCAGAGCATGATCAGCGGCGAAAACCACAGTGAAATGATTGGGACTTTCAATCGTCGCGAATTGATACGCAGGCCAGACGAGTGGATCGGTCGACCGGTCGAGCAGTCGCTGCAGGTGCGTGAAGACGGACATCGAGGACGCCAGGTGTCCGACTTCGGTGCCCAGAATCCGGACCTCTCCGGGCCCCGCGGTGCGTCGGACTATCGCTTCGCCCTCTGTGGCGACGTGTGTCCGCAGCACTTCGTGGCGATCGATCCAATGATCGAGTGCAGCCGCCCAGATCCTTCGGTCGAGTCGATCGTGGATGCGAAACGAGGTACCCAACCAGGAGGGAGTGCATCCGTCGATCTGATGGTGCACCTGCTGTTTCATCTGTTCGGCATGTTTCAAGTGTGCTTCGTGAATGTAGCTGGCGGGACGCTGGTCGACAGGCCAATGCTCGGGCGGATTCACCGCAGCGGGAGTCCACTCGGTGACGGTCCCAGGCGGTAAGGGATAGTCGGCAAGTTCCGTGAATTCCATTGGGAAACCTGATCTCTCGAGATGGCGAAAGGTGGGGATCGTGGACGGGGCGGATGTTTGTAACCGAGAGTGACAGATGATTAGTCAAGGCAAGTAGAACGCGACCCGAGGCTGCGCGCAACTGCTTCGGTCCGGGATGTGACGAGGAACATTCCGCTCGTTATTTCGGACAATTCGAATACTGGACATCCGGTTTACAGCCCCTGGTCAGCTGTCAGTTTATCGATCAATCACTCTGTGGTGAAACAAATTTCATCAACCTGCTTCAAAAGCTGTGAGATTGCGACACATTCGAATATGCAAATAGTGGAATATGTTTGTGTGTAGTAAGTTTCGTAGAGATTCTGATGTATCTCTTTCTATTGCAACACGGTTCGTGTAGGTCCGGCGTGCGCACTCGGTGCCGCGGATTGTTCACCGAGTATTGACATGCTCGGCATCTGCCGGTCGTATGCAGACGGTATCTGTAAGCGATGACTGATCCGATGGAATACGACCTGGTTGTGATCGGCTCCGGCCCGGGTGGGCAGAAGGCTGCCATCGCGGCCGCCAAGCTGGGTAAACGGGTGGCGATGGTCGAGAAAGGCAACATGCTCGGGGGAGTGTGCGTCAACACCGGCACCATTCCGTCGAAAACACTGCGCGAGGCGGTTCTCTACCTCACCGGGATGAACCAGCGTGAACTGTACGGTGCGAGTTACCGTGTCAAGGAGAACATCACTCCGGCCGACCTGCTGGCGCGAACCCAGCATGTCATCACCAAAGAGATCGAAGTCGTGCGATCTCAGCTCTTGCGCAACCGTGTCGAATTGTTGGTAGGGGTCGGCTCGTTCGTCGACGAGCACACCATCCTCGTCGAGGACGCCTCGCGCGGAGACAAGATGACGATCACTGCGAAATTCGTCGTGATCGCGACCGGAACATTGCCTGCCCGTCCGTCCGGTGTGTCCTTCGACAGTCACCGGGTGCTCGACTCCGACGGAATCCTCGATCTGACCTCCATCCCGACCACCATGGTCGTGGTGGGTGCGGGAGTGATCGGTATCGAGTACGCGTCGATGTTCGCGGCGCTCGGCACCAAGGTCACCGTCGTCGAGAAGAGAACGTCGATGTTGGACTTCTGTGACCCCGAGGTCATCGAATCGCTGCGGTTCCATCTGCGCGACCTGGCGGTCACCTTCCGATTCGGTGAGGAAGTGACGGCCGTCGACGTCGGAGCGAACGGAACGCTCACGACGCTGCGCAGCGGCAAGCAGATTCCCGCCGAGACCGTGATGTACTCGGCTGGACGTCAAGGTCTCACGGCGCCACTGGCGCTGGAGAACGCCGGGCTGGAGGCAGACGAACGCGGGCGTATCTACGTCGACGACAATTTCCGCACCAAGGTCGAACACATCTACGCCGTCGGTGACGTCATCGGATTCCCGGCATTGGCGGCGACGTCGATGGATCAGGGTCGACTCGCGGCCTACCATGCATTCGACGAACCCGGCGCGAAGCTGATGGATCTGCAGCCGATCGGCATCTACTCGATTCCCGAGGTGTCGTACGTCGGCGCCACCGAAGTGGATCTGACCAAGGAGTCGGTGCCGTACGAAGTCGGGGTTTCCCGATACCGTGAACTCGCGCGTGGACAGATCGGCGGTGACACCTACGGAATGCTCAAGATTCTGGTGTCGACGGATGACCTCAAACTGCTCGGTGTTCATATCTTCGGCTCGGGTGCAACGGATCTCGTGCATATCGGTCAAGCGGTGATGGGGTGCGGCGGGACCGTCGAATACCTTGTCGACGCCGTCTTCAACTACCCGACGCTGTCCGAGGCGTACAAGGTGGCGGCGCTCGACGTCATGAACAAGATCAGGGCTCTCAAGCAGTTCCACTAGGGGTCGGGGTGTCCTCAGGTACCGGTCAGGGTTGGTCGGTGTACTTCTCGGGTAGCACTTGTTCGAATACCTGAGGGTGATGTCAGGACTGGGGAAATAGGGCAGGGTTTACGTCTATGACCATTGCTCTGGAACTTCGTGTGGACTTTCGATGCTGATCGGACTGATAGCCGCAATCGTGGCGTGTGTCGGATACGGCGTTGCGTCGGTGCTGCAGGCGTACGGTGCGCGCAAGTCGGCAGCAGCCGCCGAGCAGCGGGGCGAGTCCGGGCACGTGACGGCGTCGGGTGGCCCGACCTTGCGGTCGACGTTCGCAGCCGCGCTGACGGCGTCGTTCATTCTGGGCACCGTGCTCGATGCGGTCGGATTCGCCGGTAGTGCGATCTCCGCGCGGCTCATTCCATTGTTCTTGTCGCAGACCGTGGTCAGCGCCAATCTCGTCATCACGGCGGTGCTGGGGACCGTGGTCCTGGGCATCCAGCTGCATCGCCGCGACTGGTTCGCGATCGCCGCTGTGATCGGATCGCTCCTGCTGCTCGGCTTGTCGTCGGGTCACGCGGGCGGCGGGAGTTCCAATGACGTCGTCCACTGGGGCGTCCTGGTGGGCTCGGCGTTGATCTTGTCGATCGGCATCGGTTTGATCCGATGGTTGGGTTCACGCGCAGCAGTTGTCGCCGGATTGATCTCGGGTGTGCTGTTCGGCTGTCTGGCCATTGCCGTACGCGTGGTCTACGGAATCGATCCGTTCGAAATCGGCACGATGCTCCGCGATCCGGCCGGGTGGGCAATCCTCGTCTCGGGCCTGGGCGGTTTCTATCTGCACACGGTCGCGCTGCAGCTGGGGTCCGTCAACGGAGCGACGGCGGCTCTGGTTGTCGGCGAGACGGTTGTTCCGGGAATCGTCGGCGTCGTGGTACTCGGTGACGCGTCGCGACCGGGACTGGAATGGCTTGCCGTCGTCGGCTTTGTCGGGGCGATCGCCGGTGCCGTCGCCGTGGCAGTCTTCGGCGCCGCGACCCACGAGGAGAAGCCGGTCGAAGAAGTGACCGTTTGATGTGCCGGAAGTCGCGTGGATCGTAGTCCTTTCGAGCTAATACTTTTGGTGGATAGCGCTTTTCGCTCGAACTCTGCATGGCGTTGTTGCAACCGTTCGACGGCATCTGCAGTACCAGGGTTCGCAGGAACAGGTGTCGCTGTTCGGTGGGCCCAGCGGTAACGGAAACCGCTTTCTGGCAGATATTTCCAGTGCGCGACCGATGCCTCGCATATGTCATGTGGTCACAGGCAGCGGGATGTTGACCGGAGGAAATCAATGAGCAGCTTGGACATTCAACGTTGGTCGAACGACTTCACCGCCCTCACCAAGGTCATATCGGAAGGCATCGAACAGCTTGTTCTTCGGTTCATTTCCAGCTGAAATGATCTGCTGAATTGTGATGAAGCAGAGTTACTTACGGAGTTTCCGAGGCCTGGGCCGGGGCGAGCACGTAGGAGAACACGTACGTCACCAGGGCGATGACCGCCAGTACGATCAAGGACGTCGGGAACCCTCCGGCATCTCGCACCGGGTCACCCGTAGCGATGACAGCCGCCATGAACACTGTGGCCACCAGTAACGCCACCGCCATTGTCGAATACGCCGCGAACCGATGCTTCCAGCGGTGGACTGTGCGCGCCGGCCATCTCCGGCCTGTGCTCAGCGCACAGCGCCCGCCTGCAACAGCGCTCGAGCCGACAATCAGCCCGACTAGTGCTCCGATGAAGGCAGGTATGAACAGTCCTACCCAGGACCAAGCTCCATCGCCGACTATCGGGATCATCACGGCGACACCTGTGACGGCGCCGGTGAGCGCGGCCAGACTCAGTTCCTTGTCGACCCAGCTCATGGATCAACTAGAACACAGGCACGATCGCGGGGCTGTGAAGTATTGCGATTCAAGGGCTGAAGAACTCGAGGCGGCGGTGCAGACGCGAGATCGACGGGTCTCCGATCGTGCGTCTGCCGTCTGTGCGTGCCTGGCTCGGGGTCATCCCGTAGAAGTCCTTGAACGCGCGCGCCAACTGGGACTTGGACGTGAAGCCGCAACGCTGCGCCAGCGCTTCGATCGTTTCGTTCGGCATCTCGGCTCGGGTCAACTCGCGATACACGAGTTCGAGACGCTTGCGCCGTATGACAAGCGCAATTCCGCCGTCGGACGCGAACGCGCGGTAGAGCTGGGCCCGGGAGACCGACAAGGCCGCGCACATGGTCGTCGGCCCCAGCCAGGTCTCGGAGAGATGCTCGGCAATGTAGGCGTAGGCACGATCGCGGAGAGAGTGATCGGGCCGCGGCAACAAGTCGGGCTCGGCGATACCCAAGCTGACGCGGAGAAGTGAAGCGACGACGTCCTCGTAGCCGGCCGCAGCATCGGGGTCGAGATGCGGCAGCGCCAGTACGACCGATTGCAGGCACTGAGCGAGAACGTAGGCGGGAACTCCGCGCAGGACCGTTCCGTGGAGGGAACGACCCTTCGACTCGGCCTCGACGAGAGAGCGCGGGGCGAGGAGCGTGATGGTGCGCCCTGTCGCCTCGGCTTCGGCGGCGGCGGTCCAGGTCCGCCCTAGGTCGAAGAACGTGACGTCCCCTGGGCGGGCGACGAAATCTACCCCCTCTGCATTACCACTCACCTGCCCGTCGAGGACGGCCTGGATCATGTACTGATCGTCGAGTCCGCTCTCGGCGATGACGATTTTGTTTCGGGTGTACTTCTGTGCATTGAACGTAGTTTCACCGATCAGCGAGGTCCCGATGGGCAGAGCGGATATCGAGCCTTCGAGTGGAGTGTCGGCACCCACCGGTTCGGTGACGAAGAACGGACGCGTCGCGTCGCGCCAGAAGTCGTCGGCATCTGCGGGGTCGACCGATCCGGTCGACACGCGAATGCGGGCGGAATTGATCGACACGCGGGCATGATATGTCAGATCCTGCAGGCCGCAGTCACTCTCCCGCAAATAATCGTCGATAGTGATCGAGCCCACATATTGAGACAAAACGGACGAGTTTTTGAGACGCACGGCCCTCGCGTGTCGTGCAGATTCTGTCTATGTTGTTCGTTATGGGTGGACAGGCTGTGAGTTCGGTTCTCGAACGAAATCTCGAATTCGGTGGGGCTCGGCTGCTCACTGGCCGAAAATCGTGACGTCCCCTTCAAATCGATCACAGCTATCCCGAGCAAAGCGAAACCCGCGCGGAACGGGCTCGCTGCATCGGCGTCTCGCGGGTCGTGGACCGACCGCGGTACGCCCTCGCCTCCTGGCTTTGATGGAGCGCCCCGCGGGGTTGACGGTCATCGACTCGCCCCGAGGGTTCGGCAAGACCGAACTCGCGGCCTTGTGGTTGACAACTCTCGGGACGGTGCCGAGTAGACCGGTTGTGTGGGTGCCGGCACCGTCGAAACGGATGACTCCCGTCGACTACTGGAACTCGGCTTTCGCCCTGATTCAGGATTCGCTGGAATCGCTGAAGGCTCCGCCACGAATCCTCGACGATCCGGTCGGAGCCGTCGAATCACTTCTCCACTCCTCGGCTACGCCGTTCGTGTTGGTGTTCAATCGCATCGACCTGGTCGAGGGAGACGAGGTGGGGCACCAACTCGTTGACCTGATCGTGCGGTTGCCCGGGTTGAAAGTGATTGTCACGCTCCAGGATCGATCTGCAACGGACTTGCTCGACGGTGTGCGCGTGGACGAGTACCTTTGCATGAACGACCTCAGATACACACTCGACGAGTCCACGATTCTGTTTGCGGACGCCGGGATTCACCTTCCGTCCGGCATCGTGCATTCGATCTGCGAACGCGTTGCGGGTGTCCCTGTTCTGATGAAGGTTGCTCTGAGCGCGGTTGCGGGGCTGAGTGAACCGAATCGCGGGCGTGAACGCGTTCAGAAGCGGGTGGACCAGGCGATCCTCGCTTACGTCAGTCGCACCGCTCCTCGATCGGGCAAAGCGCTCGAGCTGTTCGACTTCACGACGACGATCGCCGCCGCGCGCACGGTCACACCTGCGATCGCGGCCGTCGTGTCCGACGACCTTGACGTGACGGGCAAACTCGACGTGCTCGAGTCTTTCGGACTCATCTTCCGGGACGGCCGCGCCGGGGAGCCGGCCTGGTATTTTGCGCCATCAGTTCGATTGGCGCTCATACGGATACGGTCCGAACAAGGGGCGAGATTCGAAGACCCCTTTCCGATGCTCGTCGATCACGCTCTCGCGACTTCGGATTTCGCCAGTGCGGTCCGCTACGCGATGGACGGTCGTCAGTGGCTTCGCGCGCTCGACATACTCGAACGGCACTGGGCCGACCTCTTGGTCGATCACACTGGACTGATTCGAACGGCGTTGCAATCGATTCCCAGTGACGTCTTGGCCGAGAACCCCTCGATCCTGGTGGGGCGTGACCTACTCGAATCACGCCTTCGTCCACAGTTGATGAACGGCGATTCGCTACCGACGGAACCTGCGGAGTTGCGCGCAATAGGCGGTAGTTCGCAAGCATGCAGTTTGTTGAACGTCGGGACCGTCCAATCCGTCGTACTGAGAACGTCCGGAAAGTACCAGCGCTCAACCGACATCACACGCAAGTTGGCGCACGTCGTGTACGGACTCGGCGAAGAATCGTTGAGCGCGTTGGGGTCTCAACTGCCCGCCCTGCGGCTGATCTGGGGAGTCTCGCACCAGTTGACTGGTGACCTCGGTGATGCCGCGGTGGAATTGCGGCTCGCGTATCACGGCGCCGTGCAGCACGGTCCGGAGTTCGTCCTGCGGCACGCCGCAGGCAACGCTGCGCTCAACTCCGCGCTGATCGGCGATGTCACACACGCGACAGAGTGGCTTCAAGTCGAAAGCATGCACCCGGACGTTTCGGGATGGTTGGGACCACCTTCGCACATGGGCGGAGCGATCGCGCGTGCACTGGTGGCGTACGACAGCGTGGACCGGATTGCGGGCGCTGCCGCGATGGACGTGCTCGCCGAGATCACGCCGCCAGGGGATCTCTGGGCATTTGCCGCCTACGCGTACACGAGATTCGCACTGCTGCAATCAGACCCGTTCTCGGGCCTGATTTCATTGCAGCGTGCAGTGGCTACGCATGGTCACGTGAATCCGTGTGAACGATCGCTCGGTGACGCACTTCTCACCGCAGCACGCATCGATCTTCTTTTGGCGTCCGGGGAGGGTGCGAAGGCACTGGAAGAAGCAGTTGCTGCCGCGCACACGTTTGCTGTTGTCACGGTTTCTGTCGCTCGTGCGCATCTACTGACCGGAGCGCCGGCACAGGCATTGGAATTGTGCCGTGAAATTGACTGGAGTGGAGAGTATCTCACCAGAAATCGTCTCGAATCGCTGTTGATCGAATGCGCAGCGCTGGGCGAACTGGGCACAATCGCCGCTGCCGCGCGTCCATGGGAGCAGGCTCGCGGACTGCTCGAAACCTCGGGTGTCCTGTCGGCGCTGGCGACGATACCGCGGGATCTGATCAGGCGACTCGAGGAGCGGGCCGAGGGCTCGAGCAGTGCCGTCGCGGCCTTTCTCGAATCCGAAGCGCCGCAGATGTATCCAGCGGTGATCGCTCGAGTCCAATTGACGAAGCGGGAGATGGACGTTCTCGTGGAACTCGGTCTCGGCATCCCGATCGGTGAGATAGCGCGAAAGTTGTTCGTATCCAACAACACGTTGAAGAGTCACCTGCGAGCCCTGTATCGCAAACTCGGTGCGCATTCCCGCGAAGAGGCCGTCGCGGCAGCGCACCGACACAACCTACTCGGCAGCGGGCAGGACTGACTACCGGCTAGTGCAGGTTGCGCTCGGCGTAGACCTTCATCGCGTCACGGACCAGCACAGCGGTGCCTTCGCCGTACTTGTCGTAGTTTGCAGTGAAGCGAGGGTCGTCGACGTACATCTGCCCGAGTCCGGTGAAGGCGTCGGCGCTGGGAGTCCTTCCCTGCCAACCGATTTTTATCCACTCGAACTGTCTCTGGGTAATCGACTGGACGTCGTCGCTATCCGCGGACAGACCGGCTGTCACTGCGGTGCCGAATGCTTCTGCGATGTCAGCTTGGTTCTGCAGATGCGCTTTTCGGTCCTGCTCGGACATCGATCGCCACCAGTTGTCCCCTCTCGTGTAGGCGTCCTTGCCCCAACGCTCGATGACCTCGTCCTTGTATCGGGTGTGGTCGAACCCGTCGAAAACATCTTCCGGCATGAGTGATTCACCTTTCTTCGTCTTGTTCAAGGTCCTGTTGACCGATTCGATCTGTCTCGAGATCCGCGTGCGCTCATGCTCGAGAAGTTCGAGGTGGGTACGCAACGCGGCGGCCGTGTCGCGTTCACCGGTGAGGACTTCGGCGATGGCCGGCAATCCGAGTCCGAGTTCTCGGAGCAGCAGGATGCGCTGCAACCGCACCAGGGCGTCTTCGTCGTAGAAGCGGTAGCCGTTGGCGCCGATGCGGCTCGGTTCCAGGAGCCCGAGATCGCCGTAGTGACGCAGCGTTCGGCTGGTGGTACCGGCGGATTTGGCGAGTTCTTGGATGGACCATTCGCTCACGTGTAGTTCCTACTCTCGGATCGGTTGTGCTCATTCAGCATGCAAGTTGACGTTGCGTCAATGTCAAGGATGTTTTCGGTTTGCATTGTCGGGAACGTTTTATGTCCGTTTCGCCGTATCGCCACGAACGGGTCTCCAACTGATTGATTCGATGACCTAGGTCACGTGATTTGGCTCACAAATTGTCAATTTGAATAGTTGAACAAGCCTCTGTTGACGCTTTCACATACCTCGACCACGATCATCTGAACAGATCGAGTTACGCGGTTGTTGAAAATGCACGGTAGTTGAAATGCACTGCAGACGGAACGGTGGTCCACGATGACTGAACTGGTGTCGGGCGTAGCCCAGGCCAAGCCCTATGACCTCGATGATCGGTACCGGTCGGGATCGGGACCGGTGTTGCTGACCGGTGTTCAGGCAATTGCACGCGGCTTCGTCGAGCAGCACGTTCGCGACATTCGGGCAGGTAAGCGTATTGCCACCTTCGTGTCCGGTTACCAGGGCAGCCCGCTCGGCGGCGTCGACAAGATGCTTCACGGCATGCCGAAGGTACTCGCAGAACACGACATCACCTTCATTCCCGGCTTCAACGAGGAACTTGCTGCCACCGCGGTGTGGGGAAGCCAGACGGACCTCCCCGCAGGAACCGCGACCCATGACGGCGTGACCGGCGTCTGGTACGGCAAGGGCCCCGGCGTCGACCGCGCTACCGACACCATTCGCCACGCCAACATGTACGGCGTGAACCCCAAGGGCGGCGTCGTCCTCCTGGTGGGCGACGACCCGGCGTCGAAGTCATCTACGGTTCCTGCCGTCAGTGAGCGCTCGCTTGCTGCGATGGGTGTACCGGTTCTGTTCCCGCGCAATGCCGAAGAGATCATCACGATGGGTATGCACGCTGTTGCACTCTCGCGTGTGTCCGGTTGTGTCGTGGCGCTCAAGATCGTCGCCGACGTCGCCGACGGTGCCTGGACGATCGACGGCAGCATCGCGGACTTCGACATCGTGGTTCCGGAGGTGCAGTTCGAGGGCAAGCCCTTCGTCTACAAGCAGCGTCAGATGGCCGCGCCGCCGGACAGCGTCATCGCCGAGGCCGATCTGTACGGCCCGCGATGGGATCTGGTGCACGCGTACGGAACTGCCAACAATCTCGACGTCATCGAGGTCAACCCGTCCGGTGCGAAGATCGGTATCGCGGCCACCGGGACAACTTTCGACTCCGTTCGCCAGGCGCTGGCAGACCTCGGTGTCGACGACGCCGCGCTGCACCGTGCCGGTATCCGCCTCCTCCGCATCGGCATGTGTTATCCCGTTGTGGGCGAGAAGGTTCGCGAGTTCGCCGAAGGTCTCGAGCAGATCGTCGTGGTCGAGGACAAGACCGCGTTCATCGAGGCGCAGATCCGGGAAGTCCTGTACGGCACCGACGATGCCCCACGCATCATCGGCAAGCGCGACGGCCAGGGCCGTCTGCTCATGCCTGCCAGCGGTGAGCTGACCGCAGGTCGACTGCTGGCCCCGTTGCGCCGCGTACTCAAGCCGCACGTCGAGCTCAAGCGCACCCTCCCGGCGCCGCTGTCGCTGAACGTGCTCTCCGCCAAGCGAACCGCGTACTTCTGCAGCGGGTGCCCCCACAACCGTTCCACCGCTATCCCCGAGGGTTCCATCGGCGGCGGCGGAATCGGTTGCCACACACTCGTCACCATGTCCGGCCGTGAGGACAGCGCTGTCACCGGTCTGACGCAGATGGGCGGCGAGGGCAGCCAGTGGATCGGGCAGGCACCGTTCACCGACGTGCCTCACCTGTTCCAGAACATCGGCGACGGCACCTTCTTCCACTCCGGTCAGTTGGCTGTCCAGGCGTGCATCGCTGCAGGCGTGAACATCACCTACAAGTTGCTCTACAACGAGGTAGTGGCGATGACCGGAGCGCAGGACGCGGAAGGTGCCCTCTCCGTTGCTCAACTCAGCCACAAGCTGACCACCGAGGGCGTCAAGCAGATCATCATCTGCGCCGACGAGCCTTCGCGTCACAACAAGCGCGCACTGGCCAAGGGAACCAAGCTCTGGCACCGCGATCGCCTCGACGAGGCTCAGAAGGAGCTTCGCGAGATCAAGGGCGTCACAGTGCTGATCTACGACCAGCACTGTGCGGCCGACGCTCGTCGTCAGCGCAAGCGCGGCACGCTGCCCACTCGCAACACTCGCGTCGTCATCAACGAGGCAGTGTGCGAGGGGTGCGGTGACTGCGGCGTCAAGTCCAACTGCCTCTCGGTCCAGCCCGTGGACACCGAGTACGGCCGCAAGACGAAGATCGATCAGACGTCCTGCAACACCGACTACACCTGCATGGACGGCGATTGCCCGTCGTTCGTGACCGTCGAACTGGTACCGGGCAAGAAGGCTCCCAAGGCCGCACGTCCCGTCCCGCCGGTCGTCGCAGATCCTGATTTCGGCCCGCTGACAACCACGCAGAACGTCTTCCTGGCAGGCATCGGCGGCACCGGCATCGTGACCGTCAACCAGGTGCTCGCAACGGCGGCACTGCGCGCAGGCCTCGAGGTGGAGAGCCTTGACCAGATCGGACTGAGCCAGAAGGCCGGGCCCGTCGTCTCGCACCTGCGTTTCAGCTCCAGCGCGCTCGAGCCGTCCAACCGCCTCACCCCTGGCAGTGCGGATTGCATCGTCGCATTCGACCTGCTGACCGCGACGGACAACAAGAACCTCGACTACGGCAACTCCGAGAAGACGGTCTCCATCGCGTCGACGTCGCAGACGCCGACCGGAGACATGGTCTACGACAAGGCTGTTCGCTACCCAGAGGAGACTTCACTCCTCGCGCGCCTCGACAAGGTATCGCGCACCCTGCGTTCCTTCGACGCCCTCGCAGCGGCGCAGGAGCTGTTCGGTAACACCGCAGCTGCCAACTTCCTGCTGATCGGTGCGGCCTACCAGAGCGGCGGACTTCGTCTGCCGGCCGAGGCCATCGAAGAAGCGATCGGCATCAACGGCGTTGCCGTGGACGCGAACATCGCAGCATTCCGTTGGGGTCGCGCAGCAATTGCCGACACCGCTGCATTCTCGGCCGTCACCACGCCGGCCAAGTCCGTCCGCGAACCCGTTGTCGCACCGGCTCACATGTTCGCCGGAACCACCTTCACCGGTGAAACCCTGCGACTGGTGGAGCTGCGTGCTGCGCAGCTCATCGAGTTCCAGTCCGTCAAGATCGCCCAGCGTTACATCGATCAGGTGCAGGCAGTCTGGACTGCCGAGCGTGCCGCAACCGAGCGGACCGACTTCAGCGAAGCGGTTGCCCGCGGCCTGTTCAAGTTCACCGCGTACAAGGACGAGTACGAAGTTGCTCGTATGCTGGTCGACCCCGCTTTCATCGAAGACGTCAAGTCGCAGGTGCCGGCCGGGGAGAACCTGACCTACAAGCTCCACCCGCCGATCCTTCGAGTGATGGGTCGCAAGAAGAAGATCGGCCTCGGACCCAAGTCGCATGTTGCACTGAAGGTTCTGGCCAAGGGCAAGAAGCTTCGCGGCACCAAGCTCGACCCCTTCGGCTACATGCACGTCCGCAAGGTCGAGCGTGAACTGCTCGCCGAGTACGAGGCCATGATCGCTGATCTCTCTCGTACGCTCGGCGCCGACGGATACGATCGCGCCGTCGAGATCGCGGCGCTGCCGGACGTGGTTCGTGGCTACGAGGACATCAAGCTCGGCAACATCGAGCTGTACAAGACTCGCCTGCGTGAACTCGGCGTCAGCGAGTAACAGCGTCAGCGAGTAGCTCGAAGAAACTGTGCCCCAGTAACCGTTGTTGCTGGGGCACAGTCGTGTTCGGAGCCGAATCGTACGTAGACAGGTTCAGGAGGGCGGGAACTGACCGTCGGCAACCACGGCGCTTCCGTTCCACGTGAAGTTCACGATGTTCGGTCCGCCTTGGGGGCAGCAGAATGCGTCGTCGTCCAGCAGCCATCGGTATTGGACGGATACCGAATCCTTGTTGCTGTCGATGACGTGTGTGTATGAATACGGCTTACTGGTAGCCGTGCCCAGGTAGGTTCCGTCGCGGAAGAACAGAACGTGTGTCTGATACGTAGCATCGCCGACGCCGTCGCCGTCGACCGAAATCCAGAGCAGGTCAGGGCAATTACCGACCTGCTCCTCGCTCGAGGATGTCGGTATCCAGTTACCTCCGTTGACGTCGGTACCCAGCGTGCTGATGGCATCGGTGACGAGCGGAGAGCCGACGTCGAGACAGGGACCCGAAGCGGGGATTGCTGTCATGGATGCGCTTGTGCGGGTGTCCGATTGTGGCGGGGGAGAACTCGCTACCGTCGTCTCGGATTCGCTTGCCGTCGAAGACGCCGCCGCCGAACTTGCTGTCGTTGAACTCGCCGCTTCAGGTGTTCCTTCGGTCGACCCGCAACCGGCGACCGTCAGGGCAGTGGCCGTCACCAGTGCAATGGCCGCGGCGACGACCGAAATCGGAGCTTTCCTGCGCATGCGTCCTCCAGAGAGTATGGGTTCACGTGTTCAAGTCCCTCCTTCGTTCTGTCGCCGGGATATGCGTTTGCGTTATCGAACAACTGGTAACGATCGGCTATCGGGGTTCGCTGTTCGCGGCTCCGGCGTTCGCAACTTCCGATGCGTCGTATCGCACGGATCCGGCAACCACGGTCATTGCGATCTCCGTGGTCAGGAGAGAATCGACCCCTTCGGTGAACGGATCTTGTTTCAGCACGACAAAATCGGCTGCTTTACCCCGAACCAGTTGGCCGGTCACATCTTCCCACCTGCACGAGTAGGCAGCGTCACGAGTTGCGTGGGCCAACGCATCTGCGAGGGGGAGGGCGTACTTCGGCAGATTGGGTGCCAGCGACGGATCGATTGCGGATCGGCGGGTGGTGGCGATGAACATGTTCGGCAGCGGCGGGTGAGGCGCCGTCGGAGCGTCCGAACCCAGCGCCAGAACCGCTCCGGCCTCGGTGAATTCAGGCCAGGGGTACGCGCGATTCACGCGATAGTCGCCGAGCATCGCCTGCCAGTTCTCCTGAATCGCAGGGTCAGCGTGAACCGGTTGCATCGAGGCGATGATGCCCAGGCGGGCAAGCCGTTCGACGTTGTCTCGCGTGATGGACTCCAAGTGTTCCATTCGGTGCCTGCGGGGAATGTCTCCGTTGGCGGCGATCGCGTACTCGAGTGCAGTCAATCCGATTTCCGACGCCTCGTCGCCGATCGCGTGCATGGCGATCTGCAGGCCGGCGGCGTCAGCTGCGGTCACGACCGGGATCAAGGACTCCAGATCCCAGATAGGCTCGGCATTGGTGCCGTTGGAGTAAGGTTCTTTCATTGCGGCAGTGCAGCTGTCGATCACTCCGTCGATGATGATCTTGATTCCGGCGATGCGGAGCCACGGCCCTTGGATGCGTTTGTGGAGTTCGGTGGCCTCGTGAACTTGCCGCACGTTGTCGGCCTCGTTGTCTTCGCGGGTCATCAGCCAGTGAGCCGCGACTCGTAGCGGGAGAGTGCCGTTCCCGGCGTCCAAAGCTCTTTCCAGCGCGGCCAATTCGTCCGCGCCGAGGGCCATGTCCACCGCACCGGTCACGCCGTCCTCGAGATAGTGGCGGAACGTGAGCGCGAGGGCGGCGTCCCGGTCCTCGTCCGAAGCGAGTTCCGCCAGTTTCGGCCAGACGTAGAGCATCATGGCCGTCTCGTACAGCATTCCGGTGGCTTCTCCGGTGTCCGGATCCCGGCCGATACGACCGCCGATCGGATCGGGAGTGTCCGCGTCGATGCCGAGTTCTCGCAGTGCTGCGGTGTTCACCCAGACCGAATGTACGTCGTTGGCGTCGAGGTACACCGGGCGATCGGGTACGACGGCGTCGATCATCTCTCGCGTGGGGTGCTCTCCGTTCAGCGCCGAGAACAACCAACTGCGACCCAACAGGCGCGGCGCGTCCGGGCTCGATTCCGCGAATTGCCGGATGCTGGACTGAATGTCGGCAAGATCGGTGGCATCGAGGAGATCGAGCTTCTGCAGCGCGAATCCCATCATGACCAAATGTGTATGGGCGTCGACAAAACCGGGGAGCACGACCGCACCTTCGAGGTCGACCACCTCGGCGTCGGGAGCCAGGATTTCGGCATAGACGGTCTCGCCCACGAACCTGAGTTGTTGGCCCTCGACGACTATCGATTCGGCCCACCCGTCCTCGGCGGCCGTGAAGATCTTTCCGTTGCGGTAGTGAGTGATGCTGTCATTCATGACTTCTACGTGATCCTTACGCGATGACGGTAGTAGTGATGGCGGCGCTGTGGTGACGATACGCACCCTCGGTACGTGCGGAGAGCCGCGATACCAAGGCGAACGGGACCAACAAGACGAAGCTGATCCCCGAGATGATGACTCCGAAGGTCGGATAGCCGAGGCTCGCAGTCACCGAAGTGCCGAACAACGGCGCAAACGCGGAACCGATGAGGTAGGTACCGAGCAGTGGGGCGGACCATCGGCCGGCGGCGTCGAGGGCCGCCGAGATGGCGACCAAGACGATGAACGTTGCCGCGTAGGTTGTGTTCCAGGCGATCACCAGGATGAGGTAGATCGTGGAATCGGTTGCGAGGCAAGCCGACAGCTTCAGAATTGCCCCGAGGATCAGGAGTGCCGAGATCGACACTGTCCGGCTGACGCGGGAACCCAGCGCGGTCAGGACAACTGCCGCGAGGACACCACCTGCCGTTGATGCGCTCAGCGCGAGCCCCATCTGTTGGTCCGAAAGTCCGGCGTGCTCCGAGCCCATGATGCCGAGTACTGCCCACAGTGAGTCCTCGCTGATCGCCCAGACGGCGAGCATCGCGAGGAAGGCGGTCCCGGCAAAAGTGAGTCGTTTCGCGCTGACCCCGGCGGGGAGAGTTGTGGTCGCCTTGGCGGACTTCGTCGTCTCCGGCGACTCTTTCACCGGGGATGACGGCAACCAGGTCACCGTCGCGGCGGTGGCAAGCGCCAGGACCGCGACGATGCCGAAGGCGTTGGTCATATGTGTGCCGAGGATGGGAATGAGAGCGAGGACCGCTGTGACGACGACCCGATTCACAAGTCCGCTGATGCTTGATACCCGGTCCGGGTTCGTGAGCGCTGCCAATGCCGCGCCACCGACGGATGCGGAGCCACCAGCGCCGACGCCGCCGATGATGATCGCCGCACACGCGATTGCCGTGGTCGGTGCGATGGCCGCGACGCCGAATGCAGCCGCCATCGCGATCAGACTGATGCGGCCGAGCAGGTGACGACGCGGACCCGATGCGATCCGCGTGGTGGCGAGGCAGGTGCCCGCGCAGACCAGCAGCGACGCGGTCAGGACGGCACCAGCGGCAGATTCGGTGACACCGAGGTCATCGACCATTGCCACGATCATCAATGGGATGAGGTTCGCGGTGATGAACCCCATGACGCCGATGCTGAAGACGGCAACACCGCGGTTGGTGGTGAGTGGAACCCGATCTGACTTCGTATTCGCAGAAGCGTTGTTTGGCACTAGGGCAACCCCAAGTCCTGAAGGGGGTGGCGGAACCGACCCCTGATGGCGTGATGCGAGTCACTTAATGAATGTGATTCGTTAAGTATGGGGACGGCCGAGGGCTCGGTCAAGAGGTATAACGAATTTGATTCGTTAATTATATGTTTCGGGATATCGACTCTCGCAAAGTGGCGTCACCGGTCTGTTTCTTGTTGCGAGGCTTATGCTTCCGCAATGGCTGAGATCGAGGAACGAACCCGCTACTTCGAGCGCTACGTCACTTTCATCGACGCGATAGTTGCCATCGCGATCACGCTGCTCGTCCTGCCGTTGGTCGAATTGACCAGCGACCACCACGGCACCACGTCCGAGTTGCTGCGCGAGCACGCGGCGCAATTCTGCTCCTTCGCCCTGAGCTTTCTGGTGATCTTCCGCCTGTGGTGGTCGCAGCATCGACTACTTCGCTTTGTGATCGACGGGGACAAGGTGGTCGTGCGCGGACTGGGGTTGTGGGTACTGACCATCGTGTTCTTGCCCTTCCCGACGGCGCTGGTTGCAGCGCCGTCCCAGGACCTGGGAACCAGGGCTCTCTACATCGGGACGATGGCCGCCAGCGCTGCGTGCCTGGCGGTGGTCGCGTGGGGTCTGGTCCGCAACCCGTCGTTGAGCGAAGAGAGTGCACAGCCGCATTTCACGGCCGAGATCGTCACCGTCCTGATAATGCTGGTGGCACTGCTCGTCAGCGTGCTTGTCCCGGTGACGTCGTACTTCCCGTTGCTTCTTCTCCTCTTGTCGACCCCGATCGAAAAGCTGTGGGATCGAGCGGCGGTGAAATCGAGAAGCGGTGAAATCGAGAAGCGGTGAAATCGAGAGGCGGCGAAGGTGAAATGAGCTAGTCGGCGCGCGCGGTCATCGCGGATTTCTTCGCCTTGTTTCCGCAGATGTTCATCGAGCACCAGCGTCGGTTGTTGCCGCGACTGGTATCGACGTAGAGGCCGGTGCACCCGTCGCCTTGGCATGCTTTGACGCGGTCGCGGTCGGGACCGCCCAGTACCGCGATCGCGTCGGCTGCCACGATCGACAGGGCGTCGCGGACCGGATTGTCTCCGGTCGATTTCCAGAGGGCTCGGCCGCCGTAAAGGGTGAGGTGGGCGCTGCCGAGTTCGGATGCGGTGTTGACGATCGCGACATCGGCGCGTGAAGCCTGGCGGTTCTCGCACACGGCGGTTCCAATGCGATGAATGGACTCACGTAAATCCTGCGCGTCGTGGAGGTCGTCTGTCGTTGCTCTTGCCGCGGTGTTCATCAGATCGTTGGCGCGCAACCATAATTCGAGCCGCTGCGGGCTCGTGAGTCGCTCGAACCTCGAGCCGTTTCGATTGGTGAGGGTGGCGGTGAAGCGGAACGCGAGCGTGTCGTTGTCGAGTCGAAAGACGTCCCGAGCGGATTCATCAGCTCCTGCTTCGTTCACTTTCGCCCTCCTTCGTGGTGAACCATCTCAACCGGTTCGACACCAACTGTACCTGTATGAGAGTGTTGAACCGTCTTAGATGGTTCAACACTTTCGAGAGGGAAATCCATGACTTCTGTTTCCGTGGTCGGTTTGGGCGCGATGGGTCGTCCCATCGCTCGAAATCTGATGGGCGCAGGGTTTGACGTGACGGTGTGGAATCGCAGCCCTGAAGCGGTAACCGAACTGGTCGAGGAAGGGGCGACCGGCGCGAAAACCGTTGCCGAGGCATTCGAGTCCGGTGTGGTGCTGTCGATGTTGGCGGATGATTCGGCCGTGTCTACGGCCATTCTGGATCCCGCCGTACTCGCATCCGTTCCGAGTGGAACCGTGCACGTCAACATGGCCACCGTCAGCGTCGATCTTGCCAAGCGCGCCGCCGCACTGCACGCCGAGCACGGCATCGGTTACATCGCGGCGCCGGTGTTCGGACGCGTTTCTGTTGCTCAGGCTGGTCAGTTGAACATCATCGCCGGTGGCGACAGTGCCCTTCTCGAACGAGTACAGCCGTTCTTCGACGTCATCGGGGCTCGCACCTGGCCACAAGGTGAGCGTCCGGAGCAGGCCAACATCGTCAAGATCATCGGCAACTACCTCATCCTCTCCGCGATTCAATCCTTGGGTGAGGCAATCACATTGGGGGAGAGGTCAGGTGTGGACGGAAGCCAACTCGTAGAACTGCTGACCTCCACGATCTTCCCGGGGCCGGTTTACTCCAGCTACGGAAACCTCGTCGCGACGCGTCAGTACGAGCCTGCGGGATTCACCACCGCTCTGGGCTTCAAGGATCTGAAGCTTGCGCTCGACGCCGCCGACAGCGTCAATCTGGATTTGCCGTTCGGTGGCGTACTTCGGGGCGTGCTCACTCAGGCTCTGGCGAACGGTCAGGGCGAGATGGACTGGGCGTCGATTGCAGAACTGGTCCGTTCCGGCCAGTCGGGCGAAGGCAGTCCCGAAACACCGACGAGGTGAGCGCGACTTCGGACGGGACTGTGACTTCGGACGGGACTGCGACTTCGGCACTGGCGGAGACCGATTCCGTCCGGACACTACCGCTTTCGGGGTTGTCGGCACTCGCAACGGCAGGTTTCATCGCGATCACAACCGAAACCATGCCGGCCGGACTACTGGTGCAGATCGGGTCAGGACTGTCCGTATCTGTCTCCGGCGCCGGGCAATTGGTCACTGCATACGCCTTGGGCTCTGTCGTCGGGGCTGTACCGCTGATCGCAGTGACGCGGGGATTGCGACGGCGCGCGGTCCTGGTGTCGGCGATTGTAGGGTTCGGTGTCTTCAATCTGGTGACAGCGCTGTCGTCGAATCTTGTTCTCACCTTGGGTGTTCGGTTCCTGGCGGGCATGGCGGCAGGTGTGGTGTGGGGATTGCTTGCCGGGTATGCACGTAGGATGGCGCCCCCTCACCTGCAGGGGCGGGCCGTTGCGGTTGCCTCAGTCGGACAGCCGATTGCGTTGGCAATCGGCGTTCCGATGGGGGCGTGGCTCGGGACCTTGGCCGATTGGCGCGTCGTCTTCGCCTTGATGTCGGGTTCTGCGCTACTTCTGGTGGTGTGGATACTCGCAGTGATGCCGGACTTTCCCGGGCAACAAGCGGATCGGCGGCTGTCGGTGCGGAAAGTCCTGGTCTTGCCGGGCGTACGACCGATTCTCCTTGTCGCGTTCTTGTGGATCCTCGCGCACAACATTGTGTACACGTATCTGGCGGCGTTCCTGGATCGCATCGATTTCGGCGATCGGTTGGGAATCGTCTTGTTCGTGTTCGGACTTTTCGCCTTCGTGGGCATCGGTGTGGTCGGGGTGCTCGTCGACCGGGCGCTTCGAAGCCTCACCGTGTTGAGCTTGGTGGTCTTTGCCGCAGCTTTGACGGCCTTGGGTGTCGGCGGCGCGAACTTCGCAGTGATCGCACTCAGCGTTGCAGTATGGGGTGTGGCATTCGGAGGCGCTCCCACTCTCCTTCAGACTGCGCTCGCGGAAACGACGGGTGACGCGGTGGACACTGCACAATCGGTTTTCGTGACGATCTTCAATTCGGCGATCGCAGCGGGTGGCGTCGTCGGCGGCCTGATCTTGGCGAACAGGGGTGCGGGAGCGTTGCCCTTGGTGGCGCTGGTGCTCATCGTGGTCGGTGTTCTTGTGGCCAGTATCCGACAAATCGGACATCGCTTGTGATTCACTTCACGCATGCGGAAGTCATTGTCGGTGGTTGCGCTGGTTGCTGCTTGGTTTGTCGCAGGGGCGATGCCTGCGGGGGCGGCGGATGCGAACTGGTCCGGTGATTACTCGCTCAAGCGCTTCGCCGCGACCAAGACGGGTACAAGTCTGGCCGCCGGCCAATGGGAGCCGGATTTCTCCGATACGTACACGTTCGAGACGGACTGCTCGGGCGGAGTGTGTGTTGCCACTGTGGTGGGCGGGCCGGCTCCCGCCAATCCGACTTTGCCGCAGCCGGCGCAATACACCTGGGACGGAACCAGTTGGGTGCACCCCTATGACTGGGAGTGGGATTGCTACCAGGGTGAGGGTGTACCCAAGGTGTGGGCGCCGGCACACTCGGACGCGTACTACACACCTCAGCCCGATGGCAGCCTGAAGGGTTCGTGGCGTACCGACATCAAGAGTGGTCCCTGCGAGGGGTCGGTGATCATGCACATCGAGGCGTACCCGGTCGGTCGATCTACCGGATCTTTCGGTAGTTGAGAACGATCTTCGGCCCGAGGGTGTTGAAACAAATCTGAGCCCGCGGGAATTGATCGAGCCCCATGCACGTTAATTGAGTCAGTAACGCTCAACTTTCTGCAAGGAGGCTTCGGAATGCCAGCATTCTTCGGGCCCGAGGGTCCCGGTCGCATCGATATTTCCCGGCTCATGAGCAGGGCCACCCAGCAACTCATGGCTGACGCTGCACGCGTAGCGGCTGCTCGCGGTGATTCGGATCTCGATGCACTGCACGTTCTCCGCGTCATGGCGGAGCAGGATCCGGTCCGCACGCTCATGCAGCGCGCCGGAGCCGACCCGAAATCCGTGGTCGACGCCGTCGACCTGCGACTACCACAAGGCCGTGAACAGGGTGCATACTCTGCTCCCGCGCTCAGCAGCGCCGTCAAAACTGCTCTACTCGAGGCACATCAACTGGCCCGAGCCCTGGGATCGACGTACATCGACCCCGAACATCTCTTCATCGCACTAGCCGGTGACCCCGATCACGTCCCGGGTCGCCTGCTCGCTTCCGCCGGTATCACGCCGGAGAAACTGCAGGCCGCTGTTCAGAATCCCGCGGCCGGTCCAGTGGAGGACGAGTCCACCACTCCGACGCTCGACAAGTACGGCGTCGATCTCACCGATCGTGCCCGCAACGGCGGCGTCGATCCGGTGATCGGACGCGCCGACGAGATCGAACAAACCATCGAAATCCTCTCCCGCCGTACCAAGAACAACCCGGTCCTGGTGGGTGAGGCCGGCGTCGGCAAGACTGCCATCGTCGAAGGGCTGGCCCAGCGCATCGTCGACGGGGACGTCCCGGAATCGTTGGTGGGCAAGAAGATCGTCCAGCTCGAACTGTCGAGCATGGTCTCGGGTACCCGCTACCGCGGTGACTTCGAGGAACGGCTCACCAAGGTGATCGACGAGATCACCGCACACAAGGACGAGCTGATCGTCTTCATCGACGAGATGCACACCATCGCCGGTGCAGGCGGCGGTGCCGAAGGCGCGATGGACGCCGGAAACATCCTCAAGCCCAAGCTCGCTCGCGGTGAACTGCACATCGTCGGCGCCACCACGCTCGACGAATACCGCAAGAACATCGAGAAGGATCCCGCACTCGAGCGGCGCTTCCAGCCCGTACAGGTCGGAGAGCCGTCGATCGAGGACGCGATCGCCATCTTGAGCGGACTGCGCAGTCGCTACGAAGATCACCACAAGGTGCACTACACCGACGAGGCGATCACCGCTGCGGTGGAATTGTCGGCACGGTACATCGGCGACAGGTTCTTGCCGGACAAGGCAATCGACCTGATCGACCAGGCCGGCGCCAGGCTCCGTTTGAGGACGGCCACCGTAGACACCGCTGCCCTGCAGCAGCGTCTCGAGCAGCTCGAGAGCGACAAGGAAAAAGCCGTCGCCGACGAGTTGTACGAGAAGGCGTCGACCCTTCGTGACGAGATCAACGGCGTCGCAAAGCGTCTCGAGAAGGCGGGATCCTCGGTTCCTTCGGAGGAAACTCCGGACGTGACCGCTCAGCAGATCGCCGAAGTTGTCGCTCGCGCCACGGGTATTCCGGCCAGCCAGATGACTCAGGCAGAGAAGGATCGCCTGCGCCGTCTGGAGGAGGAACTGCACGGTCGTGTCATCGGTCAAGATGATGCGGTTCGCGCCATCGCTCGTGCGGTGCGTCGTAGCCGGACAGGTATGAGCGATCCTGATCGCCCCGTCGGCAGCTTCCTGTTCCTCGGACCTACCGGTGTCGGTAAGACGGAGCTCGCAAAAGCTTTGGCTGCCACACTCTTCGGTGACGAGAACAAGATGTTGCGCTTCGACATGAGTGAGTTCGGGGAACGCCACACGGTCAGCCGATTGGTCGGTGCTCCTCCCGGATACGTCGGCTACGGCGAGGCAGGACAGCTCACGGAACAAGTGCGTCGTAACCCGTACTCGGTGATTCTGCTCGACGAGATCGAGAAGGCACACCCGGACGTGTTCAACACTTTGCTCCAGGTACTCGACGATGGGCGTCTGACCGATGGCCAGGGTCGCACGGTGGACTTCAAGAACACCGTCGTGATCATGACCAGCAACCTCGGCTCGGACATCATCTCGAGCAAGTCCGGTGGACTCGGCTTCACCACGGGTGATGCAGAGTCGGCGGAGAAGCCACTGCGCGACCGCGTGATGGCCAGGTTGCGCGAATCGATGCGGCCGGAGTTCCTCAACCGCATCGACGAGATCGTGATCTTCCGCAAGCTCGACACCGAGCAACTGCACCGGATCACTGATCTGTTGCTCGACGACAGCCGGAAGCGGTTGCAGTCCAGGGGCATCGAGATCGAGTTCACCGCCGACGCCGTGGACTGGATCGCCGAGCACGGGCACCAGCCCGAGTTCGGGGCTCGGCCGTTGCGCCGCTCGATCCAGCGAGTGGTCGACGACAAGATCGCCGACATGCTGCTCGACGATCTCCTCGAAGAGGGTGGCAGCATCACCGTCGCGGTTGACGAGGGTGAGTTGGTGTTCAGCTAGGGGCACAGCCCCCGTGAGCGGTTAGGGAGTCTCTGGGCTCCTTAACCGCTCACAGGCGCGCAGCGCCCAAAATCTCCGCCGCCAGAGCGTCGTTGTGCCGGAAGAACCCTGCATTGGTGCGCGGGCGAGGGAACGCCGCCGACCAGTTGTGTCCGGCAACCCACGGCCCGGCAGCAAAGCGACGGGGATGAGCAGTGTTGTCCTGATGAAGAATTCGCGACGTGCCGTCGACCGCGAGCTTCGCAGCACTGTCGGCGGTGGCACGTATTTCGACCGCCTCGCCCCGCCCGTGAAGTGTCCGCAGGAGCGAGTCACCGCTCGCGCTGATGGAAGCGACCGGCAAGCGTGCCTCGACGAGGGTGTTCGCGGCCACGATATCGGTGTGCGACGCACTGCGAGCGACAAAGACGCCAACTCCCGTTGCCGGGTCGATCTCGGTGGAGAACACCGAATCCGGCCCGAGGAACTGGACGATGCCGGCCTCGTTGAGGGCGACCAACTGTTCCAGACGCTCGGGCGGTGGACCACTGGCAATGAAGCTGAAGAACGAATGTAGCCAACCCTCGACGTCCTTGGCTACGGATTCGGCCGGGATTCTACCGCGCCGCAACAATTCTCCGACAGTCATGTACGTCGACAGCAGCGCTGAGAAGACAGCTGCGTCGGCGCTGAAATACGGGTCCGACCGGCGTGCGACGTCTGCCGAGATGTATTCGGTGATCCGAGATTGGACCTCGGCAAGTCCGTCGTAGCGCTCACCGCCGAGTGGGCGGTTGAGCCGTTCGAGATCGATACGGTCTTCCGGCTTCGGGACCGCGTTCTCGACCAGTTCCTGCAATCGAGGCGATCCCCAAGCCAGCGAGGCGAATTCGGCGTCGAACTCCTCCCAGGTGCCCACCGTCCGATCCGGGTGCGAGGCGAACAGTTCGTGATAGTGGGCGCCTGCCAGTTCTTTCGACGCGAGCGGCCAGATGTCGTTTCGGAAATCCAAAGGCCCGTCGCCGGGAACAAGATCAGCGGTGAAGAACCGCGGTAGCGGTGGCCGGGCGTCAGCGATCGAGTACGAGATCTTGGAGTGATACGGCACGCCGCGACGAGATCCGGCATACAACAATGGTTCCCGACCCGAGGGAGCGTAGGTGAGGGTGCCGTGGTCGCCGCGTTCGAAAACGCCGCCGCGGCTCTCGGCGAGTAGAACCATCCAGTCGATGAAAGCTAAACCGAGTCCGGCGATCAGTACCGGCTCGCCTGCTGGAATGACATCGGCGTCGAGGTCGGCGGTGTATCCCGGACCTACATAGGTCAACCCGTGCTCCGACGCGAAGCCGCTCAGTGAGGTTTCGCGCGGTGCAGCCAACGCATCCGGGTGCCCTTGTGCAAGAAGGACGGCCGTCGCCTCTATGACAACGCCGTCGTCCAGGTGAACATTCTGTACTTCGCCCACGTTCACGATGTCGAACACGGATCGTCGATGAACCTGAACATCGACGTGCGCTGGAGCAGAGTCGACCGCGGTCTGGAACACCCAGTTCAGGTATCGGCTTTGTAGTGACCTCGATGCAAACGACGACGGCGTGACGGTCGGCACTTCTGCCGCGATTTCAGGGAAGTGGGCAAGCTCTGCCGAGTTTTCGGCGACCCATTCCGCGAGCGTCGGACCCGGAAGTACCGGACCGGTCACTGCGGTGGTCTCGTCGGTGAACATGGTGACGTCTGCGGTTGTCGAATTCATCCACAGGAGCGGCGCCTGGCTGCCTCGCCAAATACGGCCGGCACCTGCCGGATACGGGTCGACAACATGAATGTCGATCGGTGTGGGATCGGCGTCCACCGATTCGTGAGCGAGGATCCGCTCGAGTACGCCGGTACCGCGGGGGCCACCGCCCACGATCACGATGACAGTTGCTGTCCCCACTGAGGTACGGGGTCGATCGCCGGGCACGAGTCCTCCATCGGACCTGGCAGAAAGCACCCGCACCTCAGCTGAGGGGGTTGCTGCGACGTCACGGAGCCAGGACTCTCGATCGCTCTGGATGGTTAGTCCAGCTTATCTTCGGAGAATCGTGAGGCAAGGAATTTCGGACATCAGATCAGCGTGAATCAAACAGTTGTCAATCGTTATCTTTCGGTTTGCGTTGCCGGCAGGATCCGAGCGTGAACATCCCCGAAGCCGATTCGTGATCCCCCGACGCCGGGAGCGGTGGCCGAGATGGCGATGGTGTCGCCGTCTTCGAGAAAGGTTCGAGTCTCGGAGCCCACGGTCACGGGTTCCTTGCCACCCCAGGTCAGTTCGATGAAGGCGCCGCGCTGATCCTTGTCCGGTCCGGAAATGGTTCCGGATGCAAAGAGATCGCCGGTGCTCGCTGCTGCGCCGTTGATAGTGGTGTGCGCGAGCATCTGCGCCGGCGACCAGTACATCTGCGAGTAGGGCGGTCGCGAGACGACGTGGCCGTTCCATTCGACGGCCAAATCGATGTCCAGTCCCCACTTCTCCTCACCGCGCAGGTAGGAGAGCGGTTCGGGGTCCTGCACCGGAGTGTCGATTCGGGCTGCTTCGAGGGCGAGCAACGGTACGACCCACGGCGAGATGGACGTCGCGAAGCTCTTCCCCAGGTTCGGACCGAGGGGGACGTACTCCCACGCTTGGATGTCTCGCGCAGACCAGTCGTTCACGACGACAGCGCCGAAGACGTGCTCGGCGAATTCGTCCGGGGTGATGGAATCGCCCATTTTCGAGGGAGTTCCGACGATGAACCCCATCTCGGCTTCGATGTCGAGGCGACGAGACGGTCCGAAGTCCGGGCTTTCCTGATCGGGTGCCTTCCGCTGTCCGCAGGGACGAACGATGTCGGTGCCGGAGACGACGATGGTGCTCGAGCGCCCGTGGTATCCGACGGGAAGGTGCTTCCAGTTCGGCATCAAAGGCGCGGCGTCGGGACGGAATAGCCGTCCGAGGTTGGTTGCGTGATTCTCCGAGGCGTAGAAGTCGACGTAGTCGGCCACGGCGATCGGCAAGTGCAGTGTCACCGAGTCGACGGAAAACACTGCATCCGAGTCTATTTCACCGGTCACGAGTTCCGAGATCCGGTTTCGCACAGATATCCACTGATTTCGGCCCTGAGCCATGAACGCGTTCAGGGTCGGTTCGGAGAAGACGGAATCACCCAGTGTGGCTGCGAGATCGACCACCGAGTCGGCGACCCGTACACCGATGCGCGGCGACCCTCCCGCGGGGGAGAAGACCCCGTACGGCAGATTGTCGAGCCCGAACAGCGAGTCGGCGGGAATGTCGATGGTCGTGACGGTCATACGAGTGTTCCTTCGGTTTTGTCGGAGCGGACGATCAATCCGAGCCCTTCTAGCTCGGTGAGAGGGTCCGAGATGCTGCAGGTACCGAACGAGAGGAATCGGCGACGCACCTCGCCGGCCTCGGGCTCGGTCAATCCGGCCAGGATTCGCGCGATTGAATCTTGATCACGCTGCGCCAGTGCGGCAACAACTTCCGAACGACCGGCGCCCCGTCTCGCAGCATCGACGGCCACCATGATGTTGAGGAAGCCGTGTTGCTCGAAGCCTGTTTCCGGATCGGTGTTGCGCACGCCGTGGTGCAGTCCCGCGGTTGCCTTGAACGGGATATTTGCTCGGACAACGGATATCACCGCATCTGCGAGCTCTTCCTCGTCCGGGTACGCCTCGGCGACAATCCCGCCGGTTCGAAACTTTGCGGAGTACCCGGCAGTTTCGAGAGCTGTCAGATAGTCCGCGCGCCGATCACCGCGGGGTACCTCGACAAAAATATCGATGTCGAGATGAGCGGCATGGACACGAGCGAGTTCCTCGAAGGCCGCATCGGCGTCCAGCCCGTCAGGAATTCCCACCTCGACGGCGGCGACGTGAACGCCAGGGATGGCGAGCGCATTCGACAGCGCGGCCGCTGTATCGGCTGGGCCGGCCGGCACGGTCAGACTCAGCGTCACCGGGTTGTCTGCCGTAACATACGCGGCCAGTTCGCTCAATCGCGGTGCGGGAAAGACGAAGGGCCCGACCAGTGCGTCGTAGTCCGCCTGCAGGTAGGCGCCGTGGGCCGGAACTGCCTCGGCGAGAGGAGCATTGCCGGGTGGGAAGAGTGCTGCGTCGTCACACAGGCCGCGAAGGAGGGGAGAGATGACCGTCATTGCTGCGGCCCCCGTCCCGCCCAACTCCAGGCGTAGGCACCGTCTTCGCAAGCCAATGCCCCCTCGCCCAATTCGAGCGGCCGGAACGTATCGACCATCACGGCCAGTTCGTCGAAGAACTCGGCGCCGATGCTTCGCTCGTACGCGCCGGGTTGTGGGCCGTGAGCGTGGCCGCCGGGATGAATCGATATCGATCCCTGCCCGATGCCGGAACCCTTGCGTGCCTCGTAGTCACCGCCGCAGTAGAACATGATCTCGTCCGAGTCGACGTTGGAGTGGTAGTACGGCACCGGGATCGACAGGGGGTGGTAGTCGACCTTGCGCGGTACGAAGTTGCAGATAACGAAGTTGTTCCCCTCGAACGCCTGATGTGCCGGCGGCGGCTGGTGAACGCGGCCCGTGATCGGCTCGTAGTCCGAGATGTTGAAGGTGTACGGGTACAGGCAGCCGTCCCAGCCGACGACGTCGAAAGGATGCGTGGGGTACACCATTCGGGTTCCGACGATGCCTGCCGACGTGCGGTGCTTGACCAGTACCTCGACGTCGATGCCTTCGGCGATCATGGGCGCGGTCGGTCCGTGCAGATCTCGCTCGCAGAACGGTGCGTTCTCGAGCAGTTGGCCGAAGCGGGAGAGATAGCGCTTGGGCGGGACGATGTGACTGTTCGCCTCGATGGCGTAAGCGCGGAGTGGCTTGTCGCCCTTGGGGATCCACCGGTGGGTCGTGGACATCGGGATCAGGACGTAGTCACCCTCGCGGGCGTCGAGCGTGCCGAAGACGGTCTCGACGGTAGCCTCGCCGGACTCGACGTAGACCATCTCGTCACCGATTGCATTGCGGTACAGGGGGGATGGTGCGGAAGCAACCACGTAGGAGAGTCGGACATCGGCATTGCCGAGTATGAGACGACGGCCGGTTACCACGTCGGTCTCGTTCCAGATGCTCTCGGGGAACAGTGCATGGAGTTTCAGATGGCGGGGTTTGAGGGGGTGGTTGGGCGTGGTGCTTTGGTCGCGCAGTTCCCAGACCGTTGCGTCGACGATGGCCGACGGAATTTCGCGGTGGTAGAGCAGCGACGAGTCGGAGGAGAAACCTTCCTCACCCATCAGTTCTTCGTAGTAGAGGTTGCCCGACTCGTCACGGTGTTGGGTGTGACGTTTCGGTGGAATGTTGCCGAGTTGTCGATAGAACGCCATGACGGGGCTCCTTCTGTGCTGTTCTGCCTGGCTCACATCCACCAGATAGTAAATACATTAACTAAAATGATGTGATGCGTGCAACCCTCGAGACGGTGTTGATTCGCGTCAGTTACGCCCGCGTACGTCGAATTGGCTGCGGTTGGTGATCAGTTTGTCCAGGAGCATGACAAGGATGCGCTGTTCGGCTTCGCTCAGGACGCTGACCCAGGCGTGCTCGCGTTCGTTTTGCTCGCGAAATGCCTCGACCATGGCTTCCCGGCCCTTGTCGGTCAGGTACAGCTGGACAGAGCGTCCGTCGTTCTCGGTGGGGCGGCGATCGATCAGTCCGTCTGCCAGCAGGGACTTGGACAGGTTGGAGACCGCGGCTCGACTCATCCCGGTGAGCTCGGCGGCAGCCTTCGGCTCGATCGGTCCGGCGAGCCAGGTGACGAACAATAGTCGGAACGACGACCATGACCAGCCGCGAGGGCGGTGGATTGACGACTCGAGATCGTAGGTGACGACGTTGGAGGCTCGATTGAGCGTCAGGAGTACCTCGGTGGCCAGCTGATCGCGAAAGCCGTGTTCGGTGGCCAGTCGCTTGTTGGCCAGTTCGATGAACGACCAGAAATTCAGTTCGCCGACGGTTGCCTGGTCATCGGTTGCCTGGTTGTCGGTCGTCGGGTCATTCATGGCCTAACCCTAGCGTGATCGCGTGGTTCAATACTTAATTAATATGTGTATTACTTCTCTGGACTGTGACGAACCTTGACGACTCGGAAATTCGAGCGCTGTTCCGAACGATCGTGATTGCGCAAGGCGGAGACGACGGCAGGCGGGAGATCGAGCACCCTTCGTGGTGGGATCAGTTCGCCGAGGCGCAGTGGAAGGCTCGACGATGCCATCTGGTTGGTGTTCAGCGGACCAGAGTCATCTAGAATTCGATTCTCTTTTCCTCGTCAATATTGTGAATCATCGTCTCAGCTTTGCGAAATCGCAGACACAGAATGAGTCCTTACCTAGAATTCACTCACAAATCTGTCGGGTGTTGGATCCATGAGATCGACGTGTCCGTGAACTGTGAAAGTGAGTCGCAATGAAGCGCTCGTACCGAGCTCGCGCTCGAATCTGGATGGTTGTCCTGGCGTCGGCGACACTGGTGGTGACCGGGTGTGCGAGTAGCGGCCAAGGTACGACCACGGATGCATCGGACGTGACGGTCGGAGTTGTCGGCGACCAGAACGACGGGGGAGAGCCACGCTCAGGTGGCACGGTCTCGTTTGCGACGTACAACGGAATCAGCAGTCTCGACCCAGCAGACCGTCAGGACGGCGGCGCTACCGGTGGTAGCGAAATGGCAGCCATTTACGACCTTTTGATGCGCTTCGATACCGCTGCGGGAGAATATGTTCCCCACATGGCGCAGACTTTGTCTGCCAACGACGACAACACGGTGTGGACACTGAAATTGCGCGACGGTGTCACCTTCAGCGACGGCACCGCGATGGACAGTGCAGCAGTGTTGTGGAGCATCGATCACTATCTGCAGAAGAAGGGAACTCACGCGCTGGTGTGGAAGACCGCTGTGCGCGAGATGAATTCACCGGATCCGAGTACGGTCATCTTCACCTTGGCGCAGCCGTGGGACGAGTTCCCGATCATGTTCACCACTGGCCCCGGCATGATCGTCGCACCCTCGTCGATGGCAACCGGCACGTTCGTCCCGGTCGGGGCAGGCCCGTTCACCGTCGAGAAGTTCGCTTCCCAGGACGAATTGGTGCTCGCTGCCCGTACGACGTACTGGGACGGGGCGCCGTATCTCGAGAAGTTGCGCTTCCCGGCAATTGTCAACGAGAAGAGCAAACTGGAGGGCCTACACACCGACGGAATTCAGGTTGCCTATCTGAAGTCTCCCGATTTCATTCACGAGGCTTTCGAAGCCGGCGATCCGGGATTTGTGTACTCGGCCAGCATGGCCGGTGTCCTGGCGATCAATCAGCGCGACGATCGGGCGGCGAAGGACGAGCGTGTGCGAAAGGCGATCGTCGCTGCGGTGGATCCGAATACGTTCAACGAGCGGGTTCAAGGCGGCTTCGGCGAACCTGGCACAGACATGTTCGCGTCGTGGTCGCAATGGCACGGTTCGGTGGCGGGAAACGGTTTCGATCCCGAGGCTGCGAAGAAGTATCTGGCCGAGGCGAAGGCCGACGGTTACGACGGAAAACTGACCTACGTCGGAATGAACGATCCGGCGACGCAACGCAGCGCGCTGACGTTTCAGTCGCTCTTGCAGGCAGTGGGTTTCACGGTCGACATCACCTACGCAACCAGCATCAACGATCTGATCTCCATGCTGTATGCCAAGCACGACTACGACGTGTCCTACTTCGCGTTCAACGTTCTCGAAGAGTCACCGTTCGTGCGTATGTACGGCAATCTGTTCAGTGAGTCGCCGTCGAATATCCTCGGCTACAAGAACGCTCGGATGGACGAGTTGCTCGGCAAACTGCAGACGGCGTCGGGGGAGGAAGAGCGTCGAGCCGTCATCGACGACATCCAGACAGTAGTCAACGAGACGGCGCCGATGGCTGTGGTCAACTCCGGCAAGGTCTTCATTCCGTGGCGCGAGAACGTGCACGGAGTGACGCCGAGTGCGGACGGAATTCTGCTCTTCGGCAATACGTGGTTGAGCTGACCCCCGTGCGCCTTTTTGGTAGTGCCCACTACCAAAAAGGCGCACAGGGGCTTTGCCCCTAAAGCTCCGCTCGGACCAACTTCGCGGCTTCGACGAGGTTACGCAGCGATGCTTCGACCTCGACCGGGCCGCGGGTCTTCAAACCGCAGTCCGGATTGACCCACAACCGTTCGACCGGAACAGCTTTGAGTGCCTCACGCAGTGATTCGGCGATCTCGTCGACGCTCGGCACACGCGGTGAGTGGATGTCGTAGACGCCCGGGCCGACGCCGAGGTCGAACCCGACCGAACTGAGATCGTCGAGCACCTCCATGTGTGATCGCGCCGCCTCGATGGACGTGACGTCCGCGTCGAGACCGGCAATGGCACCGATCACCGCTCCGAACTCGGAGTAGCACAGGTGGGTGTGGATCGCGGTGGAATCTGCGACGCCCGAGGTGGCCAACCGGAAAGCGCCGACGGACCAGTCCAGATAGGCGGGCTGGTCCGCCGCACGCAGCGGGAGTAGTTCACGTAGTGCGGGTTCGTCGACCTGGATGATTCCGATTCCGGCGGCCTGCAGATCGACCGTCTCGTCTCGAATGGCCAGTGCGACTTGATTCGCCGAGTCGGCGAGCGGTTGGTCGTCGCGGACGAAGGACCAGGCAAGGATGGTGACGGGCCCGGTCAGCATGCCCTTGACCGGCTTGTCGGTCAGCGATTGTGCGTACGTGATCCAGTCGACGGTCATCTGCTTCGGACGCGAGACGTCGCCGTACAGAATCGGCGGACGCACGCAGCGGGTGCCGTACGACTGGACCCACCCGTTGGCGGTGGCGAAGAACCCGTCCAACTGCTCCGCGAAGTACTGGACCATGTCGTTGCGTTCCGGCTCACCGTGAACAAGTACGTCGAGATCCAGCTTTTCTTGGAGCGCAACAACTTCGGCGATCTCGGCGCGCATACGGTTGACGTACTCGGCTTCGTCGATCTCGCCCTTGCGCAGCGCCGCGCGAGCGATGCGGATCTTCGACGTTTGCGGGTACGAGCCGATGGTTGTCGTGGGGAGCGGCGGAAGAGAGAGCAACTCGTCCTGGGCCGCACGGCGTTCGGCGGCGGGTGCGCGACCGGTTGCCGAGTTCAGAACGGCGTCGAGACGGCCTCGAACACTCGCGTCGTTGAGTCTGCGATCGTCCTTGCGGGTCGAGGCGGCCGCTCGTGCCAGAGCGAACTCGTCTTCCACCGATTCTCGGCCCTGTGTGAGAGCGGTTGCGAGAGTGACTACTTCCTTGACCTTCTCGGTGCCGAACGCGAGCCACGAGCGCAGTGCCTTGTCGACCCCGGCTTCCGCGTCGAGCGTGTACGGAACGTGCAGCAGAGAGCACGACGTCGAGACAGCAAGCGTATCGACGCTTCCCAGCAGAGCGCCCAATGTGCTCAGTGCCGAGTCCAGATCCGACCGCCAGATGTTTCGTCCGTCGACCACTCCGGCGACGACCAGTTTGCGGGCGAGTTCAGGTACGGAGCCGATCGAATCCTGACCGGCCACCAGGTCGACGGCAAATCCTTCGACGCCGGTCGAAGCAAGTGCGGGCAACGCGTCACGCAGCGAACCGAAGTACGACGCCAACAGAATCGACGGTCGCTCCGAAAGTGCCGAAAGCTGTTCGTACGCAGCGCGTGCCGCTTCGATCTCCTCGTCGGTGCGATCGCCCACGAGTGCCGGTTCGTCGAGCTGGACCCACCCTGCACCGGCCTTCGCGAGCCTGCCGAGTAGGTCCGCATAGAGGGGGAGTAGTTCGTCGAGCCGCGAGAGCAGCGGCTCGTCTGTGCCGACAGCCTTCGAGAGCAGCAGGAAGGTAACCGGTCCGATGACGACCGGGCGGGCTGCAATGCCGTCGGAAAGCGCTTCTGCCAGTTCGGACAAGACCTTGGACGGGTCGAGTTCGAAAGTGGTGGACGGTGAGATCTCCGGCACCAGGTAGTGGTAGTTGGTGTCGAACCACTTCGTCATTTCCAGCGGCGCAATGGTGTCCGTCCCACGGGCAGCTGCAAAGTAACGGTCCAACGGATCGGTGACGGGTGCGACGCGATCGGGTAGTGCGCCGAGAAGAACTGCGGTGTCGAGCATCTGGTCGTAGAAGGAGAAGGTGTTGACCGGGATTGAGTCGAGGCCCAGGTCACGGAGGTCGGCCAAGCCCTGCCGACGGAGGTCACGGGCCACGCTCTGCAAGGCGTCGGCGTCGATGCGCCCCGCCCAGTAGCTTTCGGTTGCCCGCTTGAGTTCTCGATGAGGACCGATGCGCGGTGAGCCCAGCACGGTCGAAGTGAATGTCGTTGTCACGGAGTTTCTCCAGATTGCCAATGCATTGATGGCCACTGCCGGCAGACGGGTACACCTCACGAGACCTCGAGTTTCGGCGGGCAGCACTGCCCGCACCGCACACGAGGCTCGATGGAGATCTACACGCCCATTCCACGAGGCGGTGGACCGTCGGGCACGGCGTGCCCGACACAGTCGGCAGGTCTTCGGACTCGCGGGCACTCGATCGAGTTGGATCGAACCTACTGGCCGTCGCTTCCCAGGCGGATGCCCAGTGCACATAAACGGCGGTCGTTCCTGCTTACCGCTGCGGGACAGTCCCGGATTTTCACCGGGTTCCCTCTCACTCCGACAGCTTGCGCTGACGGGGCTTCGACGCCGGGAACGGTCTTCGGGGCTCCTCATGACCGTGCCGGGCGAACCAGCTGCATCGACCAGCATAAGGCCAACCCTCCCTGAGCAGTCAAGGAGAGTCGACGAAGCACTAAGCGCGAGACATGTAGGAATTCGAGTCCGGTGGTACGCGCGGAAGATTCTCCGAGGAGCGCAGATTTTCCGCCATTTCCACGAGCAGATCCTGCGACGACGGTGAGAGGTCGACGACTCGCGAGGTGAGGTTTCGCAGGCGCACGTTATGCAACTGTTCGAGTAGAGAAAGGTCAGCTTCGCCACCGGAGATGGCGGGCGGAGTGTGGTCGGACGGGGCGTAGAAGTAGTCCGGATGGACGTTGAAGAAGTGCGCGAGGGCGGCAACCACTTCCGGTGACGGATTGGTTCGGACGCCGGTGCGCAGTTGTGACAGATACGGAGTCGAAATGCGGCAACCGAAATCGGTCATGCCGCGAACGACCATCGCATTGGTGACGTGAAAGTCGGCAGTCTCGAACAGCGAGTTCAATCGATCGTTGAACTGGTTCGACATGAGACGCCCCTTCCCCGTTACACAGGCTCCGTCAATTCAATTAACTGCATCATAGCCAGTTATCGAACGATTAGCTGTTTCGGACTTGCGTGACCGGGTAGTTTTCTGGGCAAATCCCTAGGGTATAAGGTCCCTACTTTGAGTGATCTGGACAAATTGCCATCGATGAACGAGCGGCGAACTATTTGCCGGGAAGCGGGTTCTCTCCCGTTCTGATCAGAGCCAGCCGTTCGACTCGGCAATCCTGACGGCTTCGGCGCGTGTCGTGGCACCGGTTTTACCCATCGCGGCCGACAGATGATTTCGAACCGTTCCCGGGGAGAGGAAGAGTTCCGCCGCGATTGCCGCCACGGGCGCGCCGTCGTGTGCGGCCCGAAGGACTTGGGTCTCACGTTCTGTCAGGGGCGACTCGCCGCTGACGAGGCTGTCGGCCGCAAGGGTGGGATCGACGACGCGCAATCCGGCGTGGACACGTCTGACGGCGTCGGCAAGCTGCCTGGCGGGCGTGTCCTTGACGACGAACCCGCCGGCCCCGGCGTGCAGGGCTTTGCGAAGAAATCCGGGACGTCCGAACGTGGTGACGATCAGGACTCGGGTGTCGGGTGCTGCCTCGCGAAGAGCTGCTGTCGCGGCGATCCCGTCCATGCCAGGCATCTCGACATCGAGAAGCGCGACATCCGGGCGGTGCTTGAGAACGGCGGCCACGACCTCGTCACCGCGGCCGACCTCGGCCACTACGGACAGGTCGGATTCCAGATCGAGCAGCGCGGCCAGCGCTCCTCGCACGAGTGCCTGGTCGTCCGCCAAGAGCAGCCGTATGGATGCCCGCTCGCCCTGGTTGCTCACACTTTCTCCTGTTCGAATACCTGAAGTGCAAACCCCTGCGGCTGGGGATGAGTGATGATCACTCGTGCGCCCGACGCACCGGCTCGCTCTCGCAATCCGATCAGACCGTTGCCGGAAGACACCGACCCGGCCCCGTGTCCGTCGTCGACGACAGTCGCGCTTTTCTCGTCGACCGTGATCCGGCAGTGTGTTGCCCCGCTGTGCCGAACCACGTTGGTCACGCCCTCGCGGATCGTCCATGCGAAGAGTTCACGAAGGCGCGTAGGAACCATGTCGGTACTGCTCGGCACCTCGTCTTCGATCCCTGCCGCGCGCAATGCCTCTCGCGCACGGGCTATCTCGACGGGTAGCGAAATCCCACGAAATCCTTCGACTGCCGAGCGGACGTCTGCCAACGCGTCGCGAGAGAGTCTTTCAACGTCGTCGAGTTCGCTGCGCGCGCGTTCGATGTCCACGTCCAGTAACCGGTTGGCCAATTCGGCTTTGATCGTGATGACGGTCAGTGAGTGTCCGAGTATGTCGTGCAGATCGCGCGCCATCCTCGTTCGCTCCTCCATGATCGCTCGCTGCTCCTGCTCTTCGCGTTCATGGAGCATGGCGAAGTTACGGCTGATCAGGGACATGATTCCCCACGTCGCAAAAGCGGCCGCGCAGACACCGAGTGAGAGGCCGGAGTAATTCCCCCACCCTGACGAGAGGCTCACTATCTCCACGGAGGCCGCGAACACCAAGGCGAGAATGCCGCCCGCGACGGTCGGGAGCAGCGTCACCGCTGTCACCGCGAGATAAGGGGCCGCTGCCAATCCCGTCGGCCCGACGCTGACGATCATCACAGCGGCCAGCGCGGTCAAGGCGGCCAGAGCCAGTGCAGCTTCGCGAATCGTCGGCCGAGTCATCGTCATTCGTCGCCGCTGCTGCGTTGTGGCGAAGGTGTAGAGGTAGAGCGCACCGAAGGCGATCGTCGCGAGAATCCCTGTCCAGCCGCGCAGTTCGTCGCGCAGATTCCATCCCTCGATCAGCGGTCCGCCGAGAAACACCATCCAGACCGCCGCGAAGAGAACGCCGAAACGATTCCGTCGCGGCAATGCGACGGAATCGTTTCGGTCAGTCGTTTCCGACAACTACACACGCTCCGTATCTCGTTGGAATCGCCAGATCGCTCCGCCGGCGAAGATGGCGAACCACACCAGGATATTGACGATCCAGGTCCAATGAATGTTATTGCCCGTCAGCGGTGCGTGGGCGAGGGCATTGATGCCGAACATCGGTGTGAACTGCGCGATGCTCGCCCATACCGAACCGTCTTCGAGCGGCACGAAGAGTCCGCCGCCGAAGGCGAGCAGGGCCAGTCCTGGCCCGAGCAACTGCATGACGTTCTCGCTGGGCAGCAGATATCCCATGAACAGGCCGAACGCCGCGAAGATCGACGATCCCAGCCACGCGATCAATGCTGTTGTGAACCACAGTGATCCGTCCATCTGAGCGGAGGTGAACGAGCCGACGGCGTAGACCACGAGAATCGAGACGAGCCCGAGCAGCATTGCCATGATCAGTTTGACGGCGATGTAGGCGACTGGCGTCAGGGGAGTCAGCCGAAGTTGCCGGCTCCATCCCGACGCCCGTTCGATCGAGACCATCGCTCCGCCGCTGGTCGTGGCCAGCATCGCGCCGTACAGCGCCATGCTGATCATGATGTACGCGGCGACATTGCCACGCCCGATCCCGTGATCGTCGTCGCCTTGACCGAGCCCGAAGACGAGGAAGAAGACAACCGGCATGACGAGCGTGAAGATCATCGTGCGCCGATTGCGGGTCAGACGACGGAATTCCAGTCGCAGAAGCGTCGTGTTGAATCCGCCGAGAGGTACGACGGTTCGCTCGGCCCCGTAGGTGTTCGGTTCGGTTGCAGTGGTCATCACTTCTGTCCTTCGGAGTTGTTCGACGTGAGTGCGATGAAGGCGTCTTCGAGACCGCGGGAGACGATTTCGAGATCGCGAGCCTGCGTGTTGGTCAACAGGAACCGTGCAACGGCGTCGGTGTCGCCCGAGTGCACGAGCAGTGACTCGCCACGCACCTCGACGGCGTCCGAGTTCGGTATCGCGCGCAGGAGTTCGTCGGTGATGCCGGGGACTGTCGCGCGCAGGGTCCGTCCGGACGCCATGGACTTGACCTCGGCTGTGGTCCCGTCTGCGACCACGGTGCCTTGCCGGACCAGGATGATGCGGTCGGCGTAGACATCGGCTTCTTCGAGGTAGTGCGTCGCAAAGAGCACAGTGCGACCGTGATCGGCGTCGGCGCGGATGGCGGACCAAAAGTCCCGTCGCCCTTCGACGTCCATGCCGGTGGTCGGCTCGTCCAGAATGAGCAATTGCGGGTCCGACAGCAACGCCATCGCAAATCGCAGGCGTTGTTGTTGTCCGCCGGAGCATTTGCTGACGAGGCGATCGGAGATGTCGAGGATTCCGGCTCTCCCCAGCACCTCGTCGACCGGACGGGAATGGGCGTACAGACTGGCGGTCAGCTGTACGGTCTCGGCCACTGACAGTTCTTTGAGCAGCCCGCCGGTCTGCATGACTGCGGACACGAGTCCGCGCGCTATCGCTGATCGAGGTGACATTCCGAAGACGCTCACCTCGCCCGACGTCGGCCGGGACAGGCCGAGAATCATGTCGATGGTCGTGGTCTTGCCTGCGCCGTTCGGGCCGAGGAACGCGACGATCTCGCCGGGGCGGATGCTCAGGTCGATTCCCTTGACTGCGTCGACGGTGCCGAAACTCTTGCGAAGTCCGGTCAACCGGACGGCGTCGTGTGTCGATCCTTCACTGAGTGGATGCAGTGCCTGTGGTGAATGCCGTGCCTGTGCTGAGGTCATACATAGAATCTGCTCGCTTCGAGGACGTGAACCCTCGTCCGTCCGTCATTCTTCTGCCATGACATTTGTCATCGGGTCGGCCGGTATCTGTTTCGGTGCAACCTGGCCGAGTCGGGCGAGGACCAAACCGGCGATGATGGCTGCACCGCCCGCAGCTTGTAGTGCGGTGACGGACTCCCCGACCAGGATCCAGGCGGCGACAACCGCACACAGCACTTCGGTCAGCGCTACCAGGGATCCGATGGTTGGTCCCAGGAGCGTGATCGCGGCGATGCCGGTGAGATAGGCGATGACGGTGCTGACCAGGACGAGAACCGTTACCGGCAGCCACACGCCCACCGAGTGTTCTGCCACGACGGTGTTAGAGGCCGAGAACTGGAAGGGGAGGATGCCGACGAGTCCGAGGGTGCCGATGACCAGTGCGCTGACGGTGAGCCCGGACGCCGCGAGTACAACGGGATGGAGGTCGCCGTCCGCGCGCTCGGAAATGACGAAATAGACTGCAAGACAGGCAGCTGCCGCCAATCCCCAGGCGACGCCGACGGCACTGATCTCCGCCGATCCGAAGACGTCGATCACCACGGCGGCACCGATCAGGGCAACCGCTGCACCGAGAAGTGTCTGCACACTCGGGCGCGCGCCTTTGGTGATCCACACCCACCCGATGACGATGATCGGTGCAAGGTATTCGAGCAGCAGGGCGACTCCGACCGAAAGATGTTGCACGGCATTGAAGAAGCACAGTTGAACGCCCGAGATCGCGAACACCCCGTACAGCAGTACCGTTCGCGTGTGGGCGCTCACCTGGCGTAGGCGATTCCACTGAGTGGCTACTGCGATCACCATCATCACCAGTGCGCCGCCGGCAACGCGCGCGAACACTGCGCCGCCGGGGGACCACCCTGATTCGATGAGAGATTTCGCGAACGGGCCCGATACGCCGAACGTTGCCGCGGACAGCAGAGCGAAGATCAAGCCGTTGCGAGAGTTCACGTCGTCACCCGTCAGGAGTAAAAGCGATTACGATGCTGACATTAGGTTGATACAGCTCAGGAGTCAAAGTGCATTTTGCTGGTGACACGGAATCGGCGCTCGTCTTCGCTGCCTCGTTGGTCAACACGGACCGCGGCGGGGCCGAACTGCTTCCGGATCAAGAGGAACTGACACGGTTTCTCGACGCGGATCACTGGACCGGCAGGCGGGACGGCACGCTGGAGGAATTGACGGCGGTTCGTGCACTGCGTCCCAGGCTGCGACAGTTCTGGGAAGTTGCGGGAGTGGACAACGCCGTCGAGGTGGTGAACACTCTGTTGCTCGAATCGGGTGCGCGGCCGCGGCTCACCAGGCACGACGACCTCGGTTGGCATCTGCACGTCACCGCCGACGATTCGCCGCTGGTGGACCGGATGGCCGCAGAAGCGGCGATGGGTGTGCTCGATCTGATCCGAACCGACGAATTCTCGAGACTGCGATGGTGTGAGGCCCCGGACTGCGGCGCGGTCTTCGTGGATCTGTCGCGCAATCGTTCGAAGCGATACTGCGACACCGGAAACTGTGGGAACAGGGCACACGTCGCCGCCTATCGTGCCCGTAGATCCAGGGTGTAACCGAGTGGTGTTCGGAGGGTTAGGACCAGGCTGAGTGAATACCTTGTCGGGAGCCAGGATCGGTCTAGCGTTGTGAAGTCGGAACAGATTTCGCGAAGCCAGGAGGATATTCGGTGGCCGATCGTAGGCGTCCGCTCAAAACGGTGACCGGTGTCAGCGGGGCGGCGAGTATCTACGACGCCGCGATCGATCCGACGACTTCGACGCTCGCGTCCGCGATCGAAATCGCGAAGACGGCCGAGGCGAACAAGATCGACGGACTGTTTGCCGCCGACCTGTTGAGCTTCGGTGCGCAGGGCGCGATCGGCGCGCAGGAACCGCTGATCTTTCTTGCCGCGCTGAGTGCAGTAACCACCCACGTGGGCCTCATCGCGACCGTCACGACCACGTTTCATCACCCTTTCAACCTGGCGCGGTTGTTCGGCACCCTCGACCATGTCAGCAACGGCAGAGCTGCGTGGAATGCGGTCACTTCCTCACTCGGAGAAGAGAACTACAGTGATTTGACGCTGCCGAGCCCGGAGGAGCGGTACGCCCGAGCGGCAGAGTCGCTCGAGGTCGTCAACGCACTGTTCGACAGCTGGAAGCCCGGTGCCCTGGTCCAGGGCAAAGGGTCCGCAGTGCTGGATCCGTCGCGGGTGGTCCCCATCGAGCACCGAGGCAAGTATTTCACCGTGCAGGGGCCGTTGAACATTCCCTCACTGCCGCAGCGTCGTCCGGTTCAATTCCAGGCGGGCCAGTCTGCCGGGGGTATCGAACTTGGTGCTCGCTTCGCAGAGGTCGTATTCACCTCTCTCCCAACCTTCGAGGACGCGGTCACCTACACGAAGACCATTCGCGCAAGGGCGGCAGAGTTGGGGCGTGGGGACGAACTGCCACTGATTTTCAGCTCGTTCCACGCAACGTACGGCGCCACCGAAGCCGAAGTCGACCGATTGGTCCGAGAGGCCGAGGAATCGACAAACTTCGACGCCGGACGCACGCGGCTTGCCGACATGTTCGGCGGCGACGTGGATTTCTCGGAATTGCCGCTGGACCGGCCGATCCCGGAGTCGTTGATCCCGGACCCGTCGTCGGTGAATCGACGACGGGGTCGGGTCGAGATCTTCGGCAAGCTCGCCGCGCAAGGAAAGACGCTGCGTGAGTTGATCATCGCCTCCAGGGATACCGGCCACTGGGCAGCGGCGGGCACCCCGGAACATCTCGCGGATGCGATCGCGGAGCGTTACGACGCGGGTGTCCTCGACGTCATCACCCTCGGTGACCTTGCCGATCCGCGCACGCGCGATTTCGTCACGAACGGTCTGCTGCCGGAACTACGCAAGCGCGGAATCGTGGGAACGGACTACGTCGGCGGTACGTTCCGCGAGAATCTCGAGTTGCCGCCGCTGCCAACAGTTTCCGGCGCCTTAGTTGTTGGAGGCGAGTGAGCGCATGAAGAACATGAGGTTGGCCGGTCGTTCCGCGAGGCGACGCATGAAGTAGCCGTACCACTGGCTGCCGTAGGGAACGTAGACCCGCAGGTGATTGCCTTCGGCGACCAATCTGCGTTGTTCGCCGTCGCGGATGCCGTAGAGCATCTGGAACTCGAAATCCTCGGGTGTCCGCTCGGTGAGTGTGGCGAGTTCGAGTGCGGCGTCGATCATCGCGGGGTCATGGGAGGCGACCATCGGGTATCCGTCACCCTCCATCAAGACCTTCAGGCAACGCAGGTACGACGCGTCGACTTCGGCGGGCTTTTGAAATGCGACCCCTGCCGGCTCTTTGTATGCGCCCTTGCACAGGCGAATTCGCGAGTCCGGTCCGGAGAACTCGCGACAATCGGCTTCCGTGCGGTGCAGATAGGCCTGCAGAACGGTACCGAGCGTCGGGAAGTCGCGGCGCAATTCTTTCACGATGGACAGCGTCGAGTCGGTGGTGGTGTGATCCTCTGCGTCGACGGTGACCCACGCTCCCACTTCGTCCGCTGCTGTGAGAATTCGGTGTGCATTCGCCAGCGCAATCTTCTCACCGTCGCCGGGGAGCGACTGCCCCAGTGCGGAGAGTTTGAGTGAGACCTCGAAGGGGTGTTGCGTCCCGGCAGTGTCGGAAAGCGTTGCATAGGTGCGGAGAAGAGAGAGATAGGCGTCGACGGTCGCCGTTGCCTGAGCTGGATCGGTGGTGTCCTCGCCGAGGTAGTCGACCGTCGCGAACCGGCCACCGGTGAGGATGTCGCGTACGGCGGAGACCGCTGCGGGTTCCGCGTCGCCGGCGACAAATCTGTCTACCAGCTTGCGGGTCAAGGCCATTCCGGAGACTGTCTTCTCCAGTCGCGGCGAGCGCGCTGCCGCCAGAAGTACAGGGCGCAGCGGGTTGCTCAGGGACACGGCACTCATCAACGGTTCTCGCTTTCGGCTGAATCGACGTCCTGGTGGGGGTAACGATGATCGGTGGGAGGAACGAAGGTTTCCTTCACGGTTCGCGTCGAAGCCCAACGGAGTAGATTCTGTGGCGAACCGGCCTTGTCATTGGTGCCCGAGGCCCGTGCACCTCCGAAGGGTTGTTGTCCGACAACCGCTCCCGTCGGCTTGTCGTTGACGTAGAAGTTTCCGGCGGCGAACCGCAGACCATGGTGAGCCTGATCGACGGCGGCACGGTCGGTGGCGATCACGGCGCCGGTCAGAGCGTAGGCGGATCCGCTGTCGATACGAGCGAGGGTGTCGGCGTAGGCATTCGGCGCGGAGTCGTCGTAAACGTGCAACGAGAGTATGGGACCGAAGTACTCGGTGCTGAATGCCTCGTCACTGGGGTCGTCGCCGAGCAGGACGGTCGGCGAGATGAAGAACCCTTCGCGGTCGTCGTAGTCGCCGCCCGCTGCGATGGTGAGGCTGCTGGTCGACTTGGCGCGGACGATCGCGGCGGCGTTGCGGTCGAAGGAACGCTGGTCGATGACGGCGCCGCCGAAGTTCGTCAGGTCGGTGACGTCGCCGTACTTCAGTGACGACACCGTGTCGATGAACGTGTCGCCCATCTTGGCCCACACCGACTTCGGAACGAATGCGCGTGACGCGGCCGAGCATTTCTGTCCCTGGTAGTCGAAGGCCCCGCGGATCAACGCCGTCGTGAGTACGTCCGGGTCAGCGGAACTGTGTGCGAGTACAAAATCTTTGCCGCCGGTTTCGCCGACGAGACGCGGATACGTCCGGTAGTTCGAGATGTTGGCTCCGACCTCACGCCACAATCGCTGGAACGTTGCGGTGGATCCGGTGAAGTGGATGCCCGCCAGGCGGGGGTCGGCAAGCGCGACCTCGGACACCATGGGGCCGTCGCCGAGAACAAGATTGATCACCCCGGGCGGGAGGCCGGCGGCTTCGAGTAGTTGCATCGTCAGGTACGCCGCGACGGCCTGCGTCGGTGACGGCTTCCAGATCACGGTGTTGCCCATCAGGGCCGGTGCGGTGGGTAGATTTCCGGCGATGGCGGTGAAATTGAAGGGCGTGATCGCGTAGACAAAGCCTTCGAGCGGCCGATATTCGACGCGATTCCATACTCCCGGAGCGGAAACGGGCTGGTCGGCGAGTATCTGACGAGCGAATGCGACGTTGAATCGCCAGAAGTCGATCAGTTCGCACGGTGCGTCGATCTCGGCCTGATATGCGGTCTTGGACTGCCCGAGCATTGTTGCGGCGGCGATGGTTTCACGCCACGGTCCGGAGAGCAGGTCGGCAGCTCTCAGGAAGACTGCAGCCCGGTCGTCGAACGAGAGGTCGCGCCAGGCGGGGGCGGCGAGGGTGGCGGCGTCGATTGCGTCTCGAACGTCCGAGTGCGTTGCGCCCGCAAATGATCCGATCACGGAACTGTGACGGTGTGGTTGAACGACCTTCTCCCGCTTACCTTCCGCGGTGCGGTGGACGCCACCGATGACCTGTCTGATGTCGGTCGGTGTTTCGGCCAGTTCGGTCAGCTTGGTGCGTAGGCGAGATCGTTCCGGGCTTCCCGGCGCGTAATTGTTGACCGGTTCGTTGGAGGGGCGGGGGACATTGGTGACGGCGTCCATGACGATCCTTCGGCAGACTCAGGAGTGGGCAGTTGTCGTGTTGTTCACCAGTCAAGTCGAAAGATCTCGGTGAGTAATCCGCTGAGCGGCCAAACATCTGCGGCCGTGTTTGTCCGATCGGCTGAACTGTTTTCGCAGGAAAATGCACTATTCTCGAAATCAAGGCGTAGGAACGGTCCGGAAAGTTGGTGGTACGTGTCTATCCGTGGGGTCAGGCTCGACGCGGTCCTTGGAGCACTGGGTGGAGCCTTTGTCGAGCTCGTCCTCGCGCCGCCAGGCGACGACTTCTTCGTCGATTCCGTGGTGTTCGCGGAGGTCGGGGACCTCGTGCGCCCCAGAACTGCAGGCGTCGAATCCTCTGAGCTCTGGCTCACTGTCGGTGTCGGTGCAGCCGAACTGGCGGCCTGGTTGAACCGCCTCGATCAGAGTGGCTCAGCGCCTCGGGCCGTCATGTCGAAGGAGGCCTCGGACACGTCGGTGCAGGAAGCGGCAAAGCGCGCCGGGATCGCGTTGATAGCGGTCCATGCGGACGCTCGTTGGGATCGATTGTTCACCACGGTAAGCGGCGTGCTCGATCATTCGGTATCCCGACAGGATTCGGACGACGTCGTATTCGGCAGTGACACAGACTTGTTCGAGTTGGCGCAGAACGTCGCAGCACTCACGCGGGGAATGGTCAGTATCGAGGACGAGCGTTCTCATGTCTTGGCTTACTCGGCATCGGGGGATGCTGCGGACGAGCTACGCAAACGATCCATTCTCGGACGCGAAGGTCCTCACGAATACCTCCGAAAGCTGCAAGAGTGGGGTGTCTTCGAGAGCCTGCGCCGCAGCGACGACGTGGTCGAGGTGCCTGCCCACGAAGACCTCGCAATCAGGCGACGGTTGGTGGTTCCGATACGCAGGATCTCCGAGAACATCAAGGGGGAGAGTGGTTTCAATTCTGGCCTGCTCGGCACTATCTGGGTTCAGGAAGGCCCGCTTCCCATTGCCGGCGACGCCGACAGCGTCCTCCGAGGCGCCGCTGCCGTTGCTGCTCGGCTGATTTCGCGTATTCGGGACGCACCGAACAACGAGGCGATACAGATTCAGCGGTTGCTCGGGGTTCGAGGCGGGGGCGTCGACGTTCCTTCCCTGGCGGCCTCGTTGTCCATTCCCATGTCCGGACCGGCGATGGTGATCGGGGTGGCGGGCGTCGGTGGCGGTGGGCTGCCGTCTTCGGGTGAACTCGTGTCGTCTTTGCGCCTGCACGCCAGCGCCTTTCAGCGTGAATCACTGGTGAGTGCCGTCGGCACCCGGCTCTATGTGCTGTTTCCCCGAACCCAATCCGTGAAATCCACAGTCTCGTGGACCCGCGAAGTTATCGCGCGTTTGGACAAGGTGTCGCCCTCGGGTTTACGGGCCGCCGTGTCGTCTCCGGTCTCGACGCTTGCCGAGGTGGCTCAGGCTCGGGCCGAAGTGGATCGGGTACTCGACGGCACGTCGGGGGATGCTCGTGTGACTACTCTCGCGGACTCGCGTACCCCGGTGCTGCTGCGCGAAATCATGAACACGATCGCGGCCGACGAGCAACTGCATGATCCGAGAATCGACGCCCTGGACGTCTACGACAGACGTAACGGGTCGAACATGCGAGAAAGCGTCAGCGTCTATCTTGCGCTCTCGGGAGACGTCAGACGCGCATCCGAGCAGCTCCGGATTCACCCGAATACACTCCGGTATCGGATCAAGAGGGTCGAGGAGATAACAGATACCGATCTGTCCGAGCCGTCGGCGAGGCTGTTGATGGAGATTCAGCTGGCGGCCTCCGCTCGCGCAGTGAGGTCGCCGAACCTGTCGGACCCCAGCAGTACGCTTCGCGAATGATCGACTCAGCGAAGGTGCCAGGCGCAGCGCGCGCGTACTTCGACGGCGGCGATGTCCGCGACGTGTTCACCGAAGACGCGGTAGTGCGTGACGATGGCCGGACGTATTTCGGCATCGACGAAATCGTGGCGTGGAAGTCCGCCGTGTCGACTGCGTTCACCTTCACCCAGAAGATCGAGTCGGTGCACACGCCTGGCTCGGCCGTTGTCGTGTCTGTGAAGGTCGAGGGTGATTTTCCGGGAAGCCCGGTCCAGTTACATCACCATTTCACTCTCGACGGTGATCGGGTTTCCGCTCTCACGGTGTGCCCCTGATGCCCACAGCTGACGAACTTCTCGGGGTATCCGTCGTGGCCGATCTGGCAGGCTGCCTCGAGCGTGCGACTGGTGATACGCGCCTTTCCCTCGTTCGAGGTAGTTCATCCGAATTCGACGGAATGAGTCTCGGCGAGCGCACACGTATCGTACGGGACGCGATGATTGCCGAACTGCCCGAGGACTTTCCGGTCTTCGCGGAGATCATCCGTCGTGCGCTCGAAGAGGAGACCTTCACGGGGTGGATGATCTGGCCGGTCACCGAAGCAGTTGCCGTCACGGCGACACGGAGCGGCTCCGAGTCGGATTTCGACGGTGGAATGGCACTCCTCGCTGAGCTGACTTCGCGTCTGACTGGTGAATTCGCGATTCGAACCTTCCTTGAAACGGACCTTCACCGTTCTCTGGCGATTGCACTCGCCTGGACCGGGCACGAAGACGAACACGTCCGGCGTTTGGCGACCGAAGGCACTCGTACACGTTTGCCTTGGGGAAGGCGAGTGAAAGAGTTGACGGCGCGTCCCGAGTCGACAATCTCCATTCTCGACGAGCTGTACCGGGATGATTCCGAATATGTACGCCGTTCGGTCGCAAACCATCTCAACGATCTCAGTCGTGCCGATGCAGCGCTCGCAGTATCGACCGCGAAGCGCTGGTTACAGACACCGGATTCCAACACACTGAAAATCGTCAAACATGCATTGCGGACGTTGATCAAGGCCGGCGACCCAGATGCTCTGTCGCTTTTAGGGTTCTCGCCGCCCACCGACGTCGTGGTCGAGGGCTTCGTCATCGACCGCGAAACAGTCGATGCGGGTGGAGAACTCACCTTCGACTTCGCCGTCACGAACAACGGCAGCGAGTCCGTCACCGTCGTGATCGATTACATCGTCCACCACGTGAAGGCCAACGGGCAGACGACGCCCAAGGTCTTCAAACTGACGACACGAACGCTGGAGCCCGGGGTTCCGGCCCGCATCGCGAAGAAGCATTCCTTCAAACCGATCAGTACCCGGAAGTACTACGCAGGCGACCATGCCGTCGAGGTACAGATCAACGGCGTACGCCAGGTGCGAGGTGTATTCCGTTTGGATGCGTGAATGACCCCACCCGGTGAGACGGGGTCACTCGAGTCCTGAACGAATGCCGCACAGATGTCAGCGCATGACTTGTACTTGTTCGGCGATATCAGCGGCCAGGGCCATGGCAGTCAGAGCGAGGCCGTTGTTGAGGTCGTAGCGCAACTGCCCGACATTGTCGTTTTGGACAGCCCGTACCCGTTTCCACGTGGGCGATTCGGCTTCGACAGCGTCTGGGTTCTGTAGCAACACGAAGTCGGCCTGGTCGAAGATGGCGAGCTCCTCGAGGCTGTAGAAGGTCGAATCCTTCCGATCGGGCGCGGCATGGGCAGCGTCGGTCAAGACGTTCAAGCCGAGGTCCTGCGCAACCGACACCGCGAACGTGTTGTTTTGCAGCCAGATCTGACCGCTGTCTGCGCCGGCGATCGCGATCGTTTTTCCTTCGAGGAGACCACCGATCTTGGCCCGCGCTTGTGCAAGTTCAGCGTTGTATCGGGCGATGACGCGCTCAGCGACCTCGCGGCGATCGAGAGCCGTGAGTTGCGCGGTCATGGCGTGCTTCCAGGACGAGCCCGTCTTGCCTTCGTCGACGACGAGCACCGGTGCGATGTCAGTGCCGAGCAGACCCTTGTCCTGGTAGTAATCCCACCAGCCTTTTCCGACGACCAACAGATCGGGGTCGTGGCTCAGTATCGATTCGGCATTCGGTTCGTTGTTCGTCCCACCGAGGCGAGCTGCGCCGGCGGGTACCTGCTGCATGAGTTGAGACTTCGGATCCCAATTGGTCGCGACGATCGGGTACTCGGCCAGTAGTGCGAAATCGAGGGCTCCTCGGGCTTCGAGCACCACGACACGCTTGGGGTTCCGAGGGAGGCGGTAGGCCTGGTCCGCGACGACGACGTCGACCCACTCGTCCGAGGCTTCGGTGCCGTTGGATTCGCTCGAACACGCAGACAGTGCGCCCAGTGCACCGAGCGCCGTCGCACCGGTCAGGAAGCCACGTCGTGTCAAGGAATCGATCAGACGGGTGAATTCGCGGTCCACATCTTTCGTCGACTGCCAGGCGGTTTCGGACGCGGAAGGGGAAACCCTCGGGTGGACGGTTTCGGTCGATTCGATCACAGGCATGAGAAGGCGCAGCTCCATCTGATGTTCCGGACATTGGCAGGGTGCCCACTCAACGTATTCGAACTTCGATGTCGGAGCCTTGCTCGAAAGCGCCAACCGCTCAGCGGATTTGGCCATTCTTCAACGGACTCGTGCTGGGGGACGCTCCCCTCGGACTCGGCTCGGAGTGGAGGGGCACGCCCATCCCATTCGAACTCGAGGTATCGTGGCCGACATGCAGCGCGTTTATTTCTGGTTTAGCAGGCCGGCCCCGGGTGGGCCTGCCGGCGTAACCACGCGCTGACAACCTCCACCCAAGAGCCGGACTACAGACCGGCTCGCTGGAGTTTCTCTTCATCTCTGGGGTCGGCCTGAGAACAGGAAACCGAAAACCCCATGACTGTCACCATCGACACCACCGCATCTTCGGACAGCCTCGACGATCAGCGCACTGTGAGTATCAGTCCGCTCGTGTCACCGGCGACTGTTCGTGCTCAGCACGCTCCGGACGAGGTCGCGGCCGCAACCGTGCGCACCGGTCGTGCTGACACCATCAACATCCTCAACGGTGACGACGATCGTTTGATCGTCGTTGTAGGTCCGTGCTCTGTGCACGATCCGGAAGCCGCGATGGACTACGCCCGCCGGTTGGCCGCCAAGGCCGAGGAGTTGCGGGACGATCTGCACATCGTCATGCGCGTTTACTTCGAGAAGCCGCGCACCACGCTCGGGTGGAAGGGACTGCTCAACGATCCGCACCTCGATGGAACTTTCGACATCAACACCGGGCTCGGTATCGGTCGCAAACTGCTTCTCGACGTGTCGAGTCTGGGTCTGCCTGTCGGTTGTGAATTCCTCGACCCGATCATGCCTCAGTACATTGCGGACCTGGTCAGCTACGGTGCGATCGGTGCCCGGACCGCTGCGAGCCAGGTGCATCGCCAGCTGTGCAGCGCACTGTCCATGCCCGTCGGTATCAAGAACTCCACCGAAGGTGACGTGCAGGTAGCCGTCGACGGTACCCGCGCTGCCGCCGCGAGCCATGTGTTCCCCGGAACCGACCTCGACGGTCAGGCTGCCTTGATTCGCACTGCCGGCAACCCCGACTGCCATGTCATTCTTCGCGGCGGCAGCGACGGACCGAACTACGATGCCGAGACAGTCGCGGACACCCTTGCTCGTCTGCGTAAGTCGAACTTGCCCGAGCGCGTGGTCATCGACGCGAGCCACGGCAACAGCAGCAAGGACCACGAGCGTCAGGTCATCGTCCTGGACGACATTGCCCGTCGTCTGACCGAGGGTGAGCGGGGAATCGCCGGCGTCATGTTGGAGAGCTTCATCGAGGCCGGACGTCAGGACCTGACCTTGGGCAAGGCGGACGAGCTCACCTACGGTCAGTCGATCACCGACGCGTGCATCGACTGGTCCACCACGGCAGCGCAGTTGGATCGTTTGGCGCAGGCTGTTGCGGCTCGGAGGGGCTGACGCCCCCGTGCGCGTTTAGGGAGTGCCTGGACTTGCTAAACGCGCACAGGGCCGCTAGGCCAACACTTCTCGCGTGGCCGTGACCAGGCGTTCCAGCCAAGCGTCCGTGCCGACAGCGCGGCGCAGCGGCTCGTTGGGCAATTCGATGCTGACCGGCAGCCCGGCGGGCAACGTCGACCAGATGTCGGCCAGGGCGATGCCGCCGGTGCCGGGCACCAGACGCTCCTCGCGGGCCTGACGGATCAGCTCTGCGTCCCCAGTGGGAGCGGGGGTCGAACCGTCGCACATCTGGGCGTAGTGCAGCCACTCGCGAGGGATGGACGCAAGATCCTCGAGCGTTGTCGCCGAGCGGTCGGTGTGCAATGCGTCAACCAGGACACTACGAGCCGGACCGTCTGCCGCCGAGACGATCTCGATGGCCGCCCGCGCATCGGGCACAGCGGTCCACGGCATGAACTCGAGTGAGGCGACGATGCCGTAGTTCGCGCACAGTTCCGCGAGGCGGGCGTAGGAGTCCGTGAGACGAGCACGGTCACGGTCGTCGCCACCGACCAGAACGGCCTTGGCGCTGAGCTGCGCTCCCGCTTCGAGGAGCGGAACGTAGTCGGCGGGATCGAAGTCGGCTGCAAGACGGATGATTTCGAGATCGAATACCTCGACCGGTGAATCATCCAGTCGACGCACCAGTTCGTTCAACCCCTGCTTGTCCTCGTGCAGGGGGTACGCCGTCGTACCCGGTGCCGCGGGCATCAACCGGATACCGATCGTGTCGAAGCCGTGCTTTTCGGCCAAGTCGACATGCTGCATCGGTGCGGTATCGAGCACGGTGAGGGCCGCCAGCCCGAGTGAGAGTGTCATGCGTGCGCTCCAACTGTTTTGGTGCCGGCCAGTTCCCGGCCTGCCAGGTAACCGAAGGTCATGGCCGGACCGAGGTTGATACCGCCGGAGGGGTAATGCCCACCCATCACGCTGGCCTGATCGACACCCACAGCTAACAATCCCTCGATGGGGCGGTCGTTGTCGTCGAGGACATGCGACGACGAGTCGGTGACAAGCCCGGCGAAGGTGCCGAAGCTGCCGGGTACCACCTTCACCGCGTAGTACGGACCCTTCTGCAACGGCGCGAGTGACGGGTTCGGCCAGGGATTGGCGGTATCACCGGATCCCCGGTTGAACGGTGTTGCGCCGCGACCGAACTCGGGGTCGTCGCCACTGCGAGCTCCGGTGTTGAACGCCGAGACGGTCTTCTCCAACTGCGCCGCATCGACGCCGATCTTCTCGGCCAAGTCCCGAACAGTGCGCCCCCGCGTGAGGTATCCCGAGCGCAGATACGGCTGGATCGGGATCGGTAGTGGCTTGGCCATGCCGAGCGGGAGGTAGCGCACGTACTGCTGATCGGCGATCAGCCACGAGCACACCTCATCGCCCTCAGGAACCTGCTCGACCATCGCAAGCGTGTAGTCGTGGTAGCCGAGTGCTTCGTTGACAAACCGCCTGCCGTTCGCGAGAACCCCGATGACGCCGGGCTTTCCGCGGTCGAGGATGTGGGGGAACACACCTTCCTTGCCGTTGCGGTAACGAACGATGGAGACGGGGCAGTAGGCAACGGGGGAGGCGAGCGTGCGGTCGAGTCGTCCGCCCACGGATTCGCCGAGGGTGATGCCGTCGCCGGTGGTTGTCTTCGGGGTGAGCGACCAGTGTTCGTGTCCGGTTGGGGTGCGCGGGAACAATTCGCGTCGTCGATCGATGTCGTGTGCAAAGCCGCCGGTGGCGAGTACAACGCCACGCGTGGCTGTTACCGAGTACGCACCGTCCGGACCTTCGAGACGGACGCCGACAACGCGGCCGTCGTCATCGGTCTGCAATGCGGTCGCGGACGTCTTGACCCGAAACTCGACGCCCAGATCGAGCGCTGAACGCAGCATCATGCCGACCAGGGCAGTACCGTTGACGAGTTGCTGACCGCGACGCTTGGTGGCGAGGTCGAACATGTGCTTGGTGACTCGAACACCGCAGTGCGCAAAGGCTTTCGGTGACCGCGTCGAGTGGAGGAACGCCTGCAGATCGGGGCCGGCCATGATGCCCATTCCGAGGAACGACGTCTCGTACAACTGCCGACGGAGCAAGGCCGCAACATCTGGCCCGAGCTTTCGCAGACTCACCGGTTTCGGTCCGACGGACCGGTGACCGGTGCCGGCACCCGGTGTGTCACCGTGAATGTCGGCGATCTTGGCTCCGGGAACGAACTTCAGCGCGGTCTTGCGTTCGAAGAACTCGACCATCTCCGGTGCGCCGTCGAGGAGTGCATCCACCTTCGCGGCGTCGAAGTTGTCGCCGAGTCGGTTCTCCAAATATGTCCGCGGTGCCGAGCGATCCTCGACAACACCATCTGCGATGGCAAACATGTTGCGCGGAGTCCACATCCACCCACCCGACCATGCCGTTGCGCCGCCGCAGGTGTCGGCCTTGTCGACCACGAGGACGGACGCGCCGCCATTTGCTGCGGCAATCGCTGTGGAAAGCCCACCTGCGCCGGAGCCCACGACAACCACGTCGTAGGTGAGGGGGGTACTGCTGCTCATTTCTGCTCCTTGGCAGTTGTTGCGAGGGTCGGCGTCGACGACAGTTCGACAACCTTCCCGGTTCGTGACGATTCGTAGATTGCGGCGATGATGGCCAGCGACGCGCGGGCGTCGCGTCCGGTGACGGCGGGTTCGCGCCCGGTCAGGACGGCGTCGGCGAAGTCCTGCACCTGCAATGTATGGAAGTCGGTCAGTGCCGCATTGACCGCGCCCACATCAAGATTCGCGTCGGCGTCCGCGGAGTACGGCGACTGGAATTCCACTTCGCCTGTTACGGTCCAGATTTCGTTGACACCCTCGTGCCCTTCGGGGAACTCGAGGACACTGGCAATTGCTCCGGAGCGCCCGATCACCGTGACGCGGTTGCCCAAATTGTGATTGGCACCCGTGGTCGCGGTGACGGTGGCGGTGCCGCCCGAGGCAAAGGAAATCACCGCCGACGCGCTGTCCTCGGTCTCGATGTGCTCACCGTGAGTATGGGTGCGGATGAAGCCACTGACCGAGACGGCCTCGCCCATGAACCAGGCCAGCATGTCGATCTGGTGCACGGCCTGCGTCATGAGCACGCCGCCCCCGTCGGTGTCCCAGCGTCCGCGCCACGCGTCGGCCGAGTAGTAACTCGATGGACGATGCAGGATCACCGACGCCTCACCGAGCGTGGGAAGCCCGATCCGGCCGTCGTCGATCGCGTCCCGGATACGACGCGCTGCCGGCCAGAAGCGTCGTTGGAAGAGGACGCCGAAGGTGATACCGGCTCGGTCGGCGGCCTCGATCATGCGGTCGGCTGCGGCAACATCCACCGCGATGGGCTTCTCGCACAACACATGTACACCGGCCTCGGCCGCGGCAACGACGACCTCTTCGTGCACCGGGTGAGGCGTGCAGACGGTGCAGGCATCGAGACCGAGAGCAAGTAGTTCGTCAACGGAACTGACGGCTGCGGGAATGCCGTGGAGTGCCGCGAACTCCTGAGCGCGCCCAATATCGGGATCGCAGCAGCCGATCACCTCGACGCCGGGTACTTGTTGCAGAGCACGGGCATGGTTGCCGGCGATCTTGCCGCAGCCGACGATTCCGACTTTCAACGTCATCAGAAATGCTCCTCTGCTTCGACGTCCCGCGCCGCGGACTCGCCGCGGTCGAGACTGTTCAGTGCGGTGACGTCTTCGGCGGTAAGTGTCACGTCGAGAGCCGCCAGATTCTCGGCCTGGCGGGTCGGGTTAGCTGACCTCGCGACCGGGACCACGCCCTGCGAGGAGTGCCACGCGAGAACCACCTGCGCTGGGGTGCAACCGATTCGACCGGCAATCTCCCCGACGACGGCGTTGTCGAGCACGTCACCCCGACCGAGGGGGCTCCACGACTGGGTGAAAACGCCGAGCTCGTCGTTTGCCCGGCGCACCGGAATGCGAGCGAGCGACGGGTCCATCTGAATCTGGTTGACTGCCGGTGCCTCACCGGTTTCGGTGACGAGTCTGTGCAAGTGGTGCTCCAGGAAGTTCGACACACCGACGTACCTGACCAGTCCGGCATCGCGGCAGGCCAGCATCGCCTCGAACGACGCAACATAGCGATCGATTCGCGGGAGCGGCCAGTGGATCAGGAAAAGATCCAGCCGGTCGAGCCCTAGTCGTTCCAGGCTCTGCTCGAGGGCGCCCCGGATGTCGCCGGAAACCTGGTCGTTGCCACGAAGTTTGGTGGTGACAAACAGTTCTTCTCGCGGTACACCAGATTCTGCCAGCGCCACACCGACAGCATCCTCGTTGGCGTAGATCGCGGCGGTGTCGATGAGGCGGTATCCAGCCTCGATGCCGGAGAGAACGGACGTCGTGGCGTCCGCGCCGACGAGGGGCCAGGTTCCGAGTCCGATGGGCGGCAATGCAGTTGCGACCGGTGCGGCTGCCTGCGTAGTCATGCGTGAATCTCCTGACGGGCCGCAGCGGCGGCCGTGATCGTGACGGCGACATCGGCGGCGGTGACGAGTGCAGCGTGAATGGACCCGCCGTCTCCGCTCGCATCGCCGACGGTATGGACACCGAGGCGCGGTGCCAGTGAACGTAGTTCGGTCAGAAGCTCCGAGCGTGGCTCGACGCCCTGTGAGATCAGCAGTTCGCCGGGAGCGTCGACCTCGCTCAGCACACCGGCCGTCGAGATCGTGACCGAGTCGGTGTCGACCTTGGTGATGATCGAGCTCAGGTAGGTCGTGAGGTTCTCACTTGCGGCCAGGCGCGGTAGCAGCACGATCTTGCCGCGTCGTCCGACGTCGTGGGCGATGGTTTCCTGGGGACCGATCATCACGACCTGAGTGCCCTTCTGGAGGAGATCGTCGGCGACGGCCGCAGCCTCGCGATCAGCACCGAAGATCGTGATCGCATCGGGGGCAGGATCTTCGAGGACTAGGAATTCGCGGATGTCACGAACGGTGCGCGTTGCTGCTCGGGGGAGATCGACCGTGGGGCCTACGCCGCCGGCGGCCAGGACTATCGCGTCGAAGTCACGGCCGGCGAGTGAAGCGGCATCTGCCCTGGTCGACGTGTGGCACTGCACTCCGAGATCAGCCAGCTCGGCGAGATACCACTCCACGATCCGCCCGTATTCGGGATACTCGTGCAACTTTGACGCCAAGGCGAAGTCGCCACCGAGACTGGGGCGTTCGTCGTACAGGTCGACGCGGTGGCCGGCGAGTGCGAGGTCGCGGGCAGCAGCCATTCCGGAGGGGCCGGCTCCGATGACGGCGACTCGCACGGTGACATCAGCAGGCGTCGTGGGCTGGTCCAATTCACGTCCGACCCAGGGGTTCACCGAGCATGGGATCGGGCCGGCCGCCAGGCTGTCGATGCAGTAGTTGCATGCGATACACGGGCGGTAGCGGCCGCCGTCGATCGCGCGCTTGGGGAAGTCGGGATCAGCGTGCAGAGTCCGTGCCATGCTGACGAAGTTCGCCTGCCCGGATTCGATGATCTGCGCAGCGATTTCGGGCGATGTAATGCGGCCGGCTACGCCCACCGGGATGTCGAAGTCGCGCTGGTACTGCTCGGAGTACGGCGCGAGGAGGCCACGCGACCACTCGCCGGGCTGGATGATCCACTGTCCCGCTTCGTAGTTGCCCGCCGAGACGTCGAGGAAATCGAGTCGGTCGGTGTCGATGGCGTCGATGCGGGCACGGGTCGTCTCGGCGTCGAGCCCGCCGTCGATTCCCTCGAAGGCTGAGAATCTAAGTCCCAGAGTGATTCCCGGAGCATGCTCGTGTACCGCCGCGATGACCCTGTTGACAAAGAGAGTCGGGTCCGCCCACTCGTCGTCACGATGGTTGTAAGCGGGGGAGAGGAACTGGTGGATCAGATACCCATGCCCGCCGTGCAGGGAGATGACGTCGACGCCGGCCTTCTGGCATCGTGCAGCAGCCTCACCGAAACATTCGATGATGTGCTCGATGTCGTCACCGTCGAGTTGTTCGGGCATCTCGCCGCCGACCACCAAGCACGGAATCGGAGTCGGGGCAACGGGAACGAAACCGCTGACCGAACCTTGAGCCGTGCGACCACCGTGGTTGAGTTCGACTCCGACGAGCGCTCCATGCGCGTGAATAGCGTCGACCATCTTCTTGATGCCCGGAATCCGCTCGTCGACGTCGACGCCCATCTGCCGGATGCGCCCCTTGCCGTCGGCGCGCACGTAGCTCGCCTCGGTGAAGATCAGTGCCGCACCACCTTCAGCGCGGCGGGCGAGGTACGCGATGTACTCGTCCGTCATGGTTCCGTCGACCTCGCAGTAATTGCGCTCCATCGGAGCCGACACGAATCGGTTTCGAAGGCGGACGGTGCCCATGTCGAGAGGTGCGGCGAACGGCGCAGTCACGTTTATCAGCGCTCCTGGTACTTCGCGAGAAAGTAGGTGCTCGGTTGTGCTCATGCGTGTGCCGCCTCGGAGAGCAGATCGCGCAGATGACTGCGCATGCGGTCCGTATCGGCTTCGACACCGGTCAGGAGAGTGAAGGTGTCCGAGGCTTGTGCCACCAGCATCTGACCACCGTCGAGAACCGAGCATCCGAGAGTGAGTGCAGCGTCGAGTAATTCGGTCCGCATCGGCCGATAAACGATGTCCGCGACCCATAACTCGGAGTGCAGCGCCGCGGGGTCGAAGGGGGTTCCGGGATGACCGACCATGCCGATCGGCGACGCATTGACGACTCCGTCGCACGTAGCCAGATTGTCGCCGATCTGATCGATCGTCAAAGCCGTTGTGCACGTTGCAGGGAAGGCCGAGGACACGCGCGAGCACACATCGGCAGCACGTTCGGGATCGACGTCGGCGATGCGGAGGTCCGTCGTACCGGCCGCAGCGAGTGCGTACGCCACCGCGGAACCCGCGCCACCGGCTCCGGCGAGGACAACTCGATCCAAGGTGGCGTCAGGTAAACCGCGTTGCAGTGCGGTGAGGAATCCACTGTGATCGGTGTTGTGGCCGATCAGACGGCCGTTGTCGACGACAACCGTGTTGACGGCACCGAGCAATCGGGCATTGTCGGACAGTTCGTCGAGCGCGTCCACGACAACCTGCTTGCACGGATGGGTGATGTTCAACCCGGTGAAACCACCTGCGACGGCGCTCCGCACCACCTCGCCGGTCTTCTCGACCGAGACCGTCAGGTTCTCGAGATCGATCAGTTCGTAGCTGTAATCGACGAGTGCGAGTGCTGATGCTTCGTGCGAATGCAGCGCCGGCGAGAGGGAGGTCGAGATCCCCGCTCCGACAAGGCCGATTCGGTGACGTGTGAATTCGGTAGTCATGACATTCTCCTGCATAAGTGGGGACGGCCCCTCGCGGAAAATCAACGCGAGGGGCCGGTCCGGTCAAGCGTTGTTGCTGGTGAGCTCTGAGTCCTGCTTGGTCGGCAGTTTCGGCTTCGGTTGGCCCAGTTCAGCTGTGGGCGTCCGGTACGTCTCCGGCCCGGTCATGGCAGCGATGGCTGACACGACTGCAAAGCCGAGGCACATCCAGGCAACCGGCGTCCAGTTGCTCTTGTCTCCGGCCGAAATCGCTTGGGCGATAGCCGGTGTGAAGCCGGCGACGAGTAGACCGAGCATGAGGCTCACAGCCATACCGGTGTATCGGACCTTCGCGGGAAACTGCTCCGGGAAGTACGCCGGGTAGGTACCGTTGGGCATCGCGTAGAAGATGCCGATCATGACGATTCCCGAAGCGAAAACCATGGGAACGCTCTGGGTTCCGATGGAATGGAAGAACACGAAGATCATCAGCCCCGCTCCGATCGCACCGATGACGAAGATCGGCTTGCGCCCGTAGCGATCGGAGAGAATGCCGAACAGTGGCTGCGTCAGTACGGCAACAAAATTGGCGGTCGCGATGGCCCACAGCATCGTGGAGCGTTCGAATCCGGATTCGACGGCGTACGCCAGCGCGAAGACGTTGACGATGGTGTTGATCATCGCGAAGGTCGAGCTCATGCTGATGCGGATCACGGTGCGCCAGTGCGAGCGGAACATCTCGACGACGGGGATTCCCGCTGTCTCGTCCTGCTCTTTGAGTTCTTCGAACACTTCGGGCTCGTCGAGGGCACGACGCAACCAGAGCGCGACCACGGTCACGATGATGCTGAGCCAGAACGGAACTCGCCAACCCCACGAGTAGAGGTCTTCGTCGGGCAGGCTTGCCACCGGGATGAATACCAGGCTGGAGATGACGATGCCGAACATGATCCCGCTCATGGTGAACGAGGTGAAGAACGAGCGACGGTGATCAGGTGCGTGTTCGAGTGTCAGCGCCGACGAGCCGGGGGATTCACCGCCGGCGGAGAGCCCTTGAAGCAGGCGGAGCAAGACGAGGATGATCGGTGCGGCTATGCCGATCTGGTCGTAGGTCGGCAGGCAACCGACGATGACGGTCGCGACTCCCATGAGGAGAAGACACGCGAGAAGTGCGTTCTTACGTCCGTAGCGATCGCCGAGGTGACCCCACAGCACCGCGCCGAGCGGGCGGGCGACGTAGGCAACACCCAGGGTGCTGATCGAGAGCAGGGTTGCGGTTGATCCGCCGCCGGGGAAGAAGATCTTGGGGAACACCAGCGCGGCCGCGGAGCCGTAGATGAAGAAGTCGTAGTACTCGAGGGTGCTGCCGAGGAAGCCCGAAACGGCGGCGCGGCGCGCGTTCGCATTCGGATGTTCCTCGGTCGAGTTCGTGGAACCGGTGGAGGTAATCGGAGGTGCCATGTGAAGTCCTTTCGTCCCGATGGGCCGGCCGTGGTGGCACGTGTGGAGATGCACCACGCATCGGTGACGTCCCTCACCTTTCGGCGGCTGAGACGACAGTGCCACGAAGGACTATGGCGCGTCCAACACTAAATGAGTCTCAGATAATGACGTTATTGGTCTCAATGTCCGGGGTAGGCAGAATCTCCTCCGACGTCTCCAGTGCGACGGCGAGCGCATCGGTCATGTGCCGTGGTGACCAGGCAATTCCGTGATTCATGTACGTCGGGTCGCCGGTGAGCGGGACGAACACACTGCCAGGGGGCGTGATCGCAGCCATGCCCGATGTCATCAGGGCTACGCCGACGCCGGCAGCAACAAGCATCAGGATCATGTACGGATCGGTGATCTCCTGGACTACGCGAGGTCTGAAGTCGGCGTTCATGCAAGCCCGCATCGCGGTCTCCTGCAGTGCCGAGCCGGCCGAGAGCGGGGTGGTCACGAATCCGTCGCCGGCCAATTCGCGGAGATCGATCGCGTCCCTCTCGGCAAGGGGATGGTCGATCGGAAGCACGGCGCCGAACGCCTCCCGTCGAATGAGTCGGGTAGAGAGCGATGCGGATTCCACCGGTAGCCCGACGAAGGCGAGATCGAGGGCGCCGCTCTCGAGTTGAATGACCGCGTCGCGCGTCATGATCCGGCCGAGGAGTGTCAGTTCGACTTCGGGATAGCGCTGACGCAACGCGCGGGTGAGTGGCGGAAGTGCTTGATAATTGAGCACTCCGGTGAATCCGATCGTGACTCGTCCGTAGACGCCTCCCGACGACGCCCGCGTAGCGTGCCGTGCGGTCTCCATGTTCTCGATGACGCGATAGGCGTGGGGGAGAAAGGCATGTCCGCCGGACGTGAGTGCGACGCTGCGGGTGCTCCGTTCGAACAACTTGACGCCGATGTCCTTTTCGAGCTTTCGGATCATTTGGCTCAGCGGCGACTGCGCCATCTGGAGCCGTGACGCGGCCCGTCCGAAGTGAAGTTCTTCCGCAACCGCGACGAACGCGTGCAACCAGCGGGTTTCCATCGACAACGCCTCCAGGTATTTGACGTCGACGACAAACGCCATATATTCAGAATTTCTACACAGTGTGACGGCAATTATGCCTATTTGCAACATAAATTGAGTGCGTAACGCACAGAAACTCAGGAGTGAAGAGGATGCAGAGTTATCCGGAAGGTGTCACCGCGCTCATCACCGGCGGTGCGAGCGGAATCGGCGCCGCCAGCGCAAAGTTGCTGACGGAGAGGGGAGTTCGGGTGATCACGGCAGATCTTGCCGAGGGAGCGCACGAACAACTCGACGTGAGTGACCCGGTCGCCGTCGACGCGCTTCGTGCCCGAGTCGGCAGTGTCGACATCTTGATCAACAGTGCGGGAATTGTCGGGCCGTCAGCGCCGCTGGTCGAGGTTGATCTTGCGGCCTGGCAGCGTACGTTCCGCATCAACGTCGAGGGAACATTCCTCATGTGCCGGGCATTCGTACCGGGGATGGTTGCGTCGGGGTGGGGACGGGTCGTCAATCTCGCGAGTATTGCTGCCAAGGACGGAAACCCGAATCAGAGTGCGTATTCGGCGTCCAAAGCGGCCGTTGTCGCGCTGACGAAATCACTCGGCAAAGAGGTCGCCACCACCGGAGTGCTGGTCAACGCGATTGCGCCGGCGGCGGTGGAAAGCCCCATGAATGCCGGCACCGATCCTGCCATTCTCGCCCGTTCGCAATCTTTGACGCCGATGGCGCGGATGGGGAAGGCGGACGAGATCGCCGAACTGATCTCCTGGCTGTCGTCGTCTGCGGTGAGTTACTCGACCGGTGCCGTGTACGACGCCAGCGGTGGCCGCGCAACGTATTGAAATACCTTCTGGAGGAAGCCGATCAGAATTGGAGCAGTGACTGCCACAGTTCACGAGATGCATCCTGGTACTCGAGCATGTGCGAGATCAACTCTCGCAGTGGCTGCGTTGGTTCGAGCTCTTCCGGAAGTAGTGGATTGCGGACGATGACCGCGATGATCGCGCTGCCCAGGGCAAGTGATTCGCGGGCGGCTTCCTCGCGGCTGATTGCCGCCAGGCGGGTTTGCGCCTGTGTGAGTGCTTCGCGAGCCTCGGCGATGTCGGCCAACAGCGCCTCCGAGTTCCAGAGCGTACGGATAGTCGAATCATCCTCGGGGGTAAGGTGATCAACCTCCATCAGCGACGATTCGGGAGCGGCGCCGAGTCGGCGGAGAGTGCGGCGAGCGCTGTCGATTCCGCCGCCTAGATTGTTCGGACGGACGGCGAGTGTGGGCTTCCAGTCCTCGTAGCCCGCCAGGCGCAACGCTTGATCGTGCCGGCGGGCGGCGGTGCGGTCGCTTCGTTTGAGCCCTGAGTGCTCGACGGCGATCCAGGTGCCGTCCCAGGGGCGTATGCGATCGGTGCGAGTTCGCCACCCCTCGACCTCGCTGTAGGTGGGGATGCCGTCCGGGTTGAGGACGTACGTTCCCCGGGCGGTGCGACGCAGTTTGTCCTCGCGGCACAGACGGCCCGCTGCCACGCGAATGCTCGATGCGCTGACGCCGACAATCTCGCCGGCCCGGGTCAGCACAGCGGTGCTGAACTCGGTGTCCGGGCTTGCCGTTGCGAGGTCCAGCACAACTCGGGTTGCGGACATTCCTCGATCAGTTTGTAACAACTTTTGAACAACTCCTGACAAATTCTGTTACAAGTGGCATGGTGGGTACCGGGAAACCTTATCCGCGAGCAGTGAGGAAATATCGTGACCGACTCCGATCGACCAGGTGGCGATGTCTATGTGGAGCGTGACGGTGGCGTCACCGTCATCGTGATGAATCGCCCCGATCGCAAGAACGCGGTTGACGGACCGATGGCGGCGCAATTGCGTGATGCCTTCCTGGAGTTCGAGTCGGACGAGAGCCAGAAGGTGGCGATTCTGTGGGGTGCGGGCGGCACATTTTGTGCCGGTGCGGATTTGACCGCAGTCTCCGACCCCGCCCGCGTGCACGAGTTACACCCGGAAGGCGGCGGCACCGGTCCGATGGGGCCGAGTCGGTTGGTGTTGTCCAAACCGCTGATCGCCGCGGTCAGCGGATACGCGGTGGCCGGAGGGCTCGAACTTTCGTTGCTCGCGGACCTGAGGATCTGCGAGGAAGATTCCGTGTTCGGAGTCTTCTGCCGACGCTGGGGAGTTCCTCTCATCGACGGAGGGACCGTGCGACTGCCGCGAATTGTCGGGCAGGGGCGAGCACTCGACATGATCTTGACCGGTCGTCCGGTCGACGCTCCGGAGGCGCTGTCCTTCGGTCTGGCCAATCGTGTTGTTCCAGTAGGGCAATCACTCCAGGCAGCCAAGGAACTTGCACACCAGTTGACCGCGTTTCCGCAACTTTGCATGCTCGCGGATCGCGCGTCAGCCTACCGATCGTTTGATCTACCACTTGCCGAAGCGCTGCGCGCCGAGGGCGTTGCAGGAAATCCCATTGTCATCGCTGAAGGTGTACGCGGCGCTGCTGCGTTCGCCGCGGGCGCCGGCCGGCACGGCCGATTCGAGAACAACCGGAATTCGAACGAGGAAACTGAACCATGATGCCCATAACCAGAGACCTGATCGTCCGTGGCGCGCGACAGCACGGGGCGCGAACGGCCGTCGTCTTCGGCGATCGATCGATGACGTTCGCGGAAGTGGACGAACTCAGCAGCCGATTGGCACACGCGTTCATCGCGCTCGGTATCGGGCATGGCGCACGGGTTGCGTTGCTGGTCAACAACTCTCTTGCCAGCGTGCCCGTCGATTTTGCCTGCGTCAAAGCCGGAATCAATCGGGTTCCGCTCAACTCGCGACTCTCGGTCGACGAGCACGCGAGGATGCTCGAGGACACCGACAGTTCCCACGTCGTCTTCGGTCACGACCTCGCGGACCGAGCCGCTGAACTCTCGGCCAGGTTTCCCGAGCGGACATTCATCGGGCTGGAAACGAACTCGGAGGGACAGAGTTCTCTGCTCGACCAAGCGCAGAGCATGCCTTCGGACATGCCTGACGTCGAGGTGGCTCCCGACGATGTGATCCTGACTCTGTTCACGTCCGGCACTACGGGAACGTTGAAGGCCGCGCAGCACACCCAACGCAGCTACGCCGCCATCTGCCGCAATGTGCTGCTCAATCTGCTTCCGGCGACTCAGGACGACACGATGCTGCATGCGGCATCGCTGATCCATGCCAGCGGTGTGTTCGTGCTTCCGTTCTGGCTCCGCGGCGGAAAGACCGTCGTCCTTCCCGGTTTCGACCCATCGACGTTCTTGAACTCGATAACCGAGCATCGTGCCACCGCAATCAATTTGGTGCCGACGATGATTCAGATGCTCCTCGAACGCCCTGATTTCGCGAGCGCAGACATCTCGAGTCTGAAATCCGTGATCTACGGTGCCTCGCCGATGCCGCTGGACACCATCGAGCGGGCAATGCAGGCATGGGGGCAACACCGCTTTCTGCAGTACTACGGGCAGACCGAGGCGCCTCTGTGTATCGCAGTCCTTCGGCCCGAAGACCACACGGAGGATCGACTACTGTCCTGTGGTCAGCCTGCCATCGACGTCGAGATCAGGCTGCTCGACGGCGAGGGGCACGAAGTGCCGCAGGGAGAACCGGGTGAAATCGTGATCCGTTCGCCATCTGCGATCGCCGGATACTTCAACGCACCGGAACTGAATGCGGACACCTTCACCGAAGACGGTTGGGTCCACACGCGCGACATCGGCCAGTTCGACGCCGACGGATTCCTGTTCCTGAAGGACCGGGCATCGGACATGATCATCAGCGGCGGATACAACGTCTACCCCCGTGAAGTCGAGGATGCGCTCCTGACGCATCCGGCTGTTCGTGAGGTTGCCGTGGTCGGCACCGCCGACGTCAAGTGGGTGGAGGCGGTCACCGCCGTCGTTGTCCTCGAGGACGGAACCGTCGAAAACGACGCACTGCAAGCATCATTGGTCACTCACGTCGGCGAGCGACTGGCGTCGTACAAGAAGCCGCGCCGGGTGGTTTTTGCCGAATCGGTTCCGAAGACGGCCGTCGGCAAGCTCAATCGGAAGGCGCTGCGAGAGCAACTTCGCGACGCTATCTGACTCCGCGAGTACGGAATTGAACGCTGATTCTCGGCCCGAGTGCCCGCGCACTCTTGGGGACGCAGTGTTCCCAGGTGCGTTGGCACGATCCACCCATCACGAGTAGATCGCCGTGACCGAGATTGAACCGGATCGATTCGCCACCCCCGCGGGGGCGCAGTAGGAGCGGGCGAGCGGCACCGAGAGACAGAATGGCAACCATTGTGTCCTCGGTGCGGCTTCGTCCCGTGTCGTCCCCGTGCCAGGCAACGCTGTCGGAACCGTCACGATAGAAACACAGCCCCGACGTCGCGAAGGGCTCGCCGAGTTCGCCGAAGTAGTGGCTGCTCAGTACGTCTTTGGCTTCGGTGAGAAGCGCGTCCGGCAGCGGCTGATTCTCCGCGTAGAAGCACACCAGACGAGGTACGTCGACAACGCGGTCATACATCTGGCGCCGTTCTGATCGCCACGGAACCGTAGCTTCCAGGTTGTCGAACACGGCTTCCGATCCAGTCAGCCAAGCTGGGCGATGGTCGACCCATGCACCGGCGGTGAGAATGCGTCGCTGCACCGTGCCGTCGAGATCGGCCAAAGAAACGCCGAGGTCACCGTTGTCGAAGAGAGACGGTTGCATCGTGGCGGTCATAAGGACCACAGTACACCGAAATCGAACATATGTTCCCATGAATTTTCTATTGCGGTGCTGGACGGCTGTTCATCCTTGCTGGGTGATGTTCGTCGGCGCGAACCTTTGAATACTGTTCTCACGCTATTTCGCCGATGAAGGGGATGTCATGACTGCTCCGCACCAATCTCATGCGAACCATCCTGTCCGACAAGGCTTTGCCATCGGGACCACGGTGGCGGCAGCCTGCCTGCTCTTCGTAGCGGGAATTGTCGCGCTGCTGCAAGGCATTGCCGCTCTCGCAGACAACGATCTTCTGATCGTCGGAGTCAACTACACCTTCGAATTCGACGTCACGACGTGGGGTTGGATTCACATCGTGCTCGGAATCATCGGCATCGCGGTGTCGCTGGGATTGTTCGTGGGAATGACATGGGCTCGCGGGATGGCCTTCGTGATCGCAGCTCTCTCGATCGTGGCCAATTTCTTGTGGTTGCCGTACTACCCGCTGTGGTCGATCGTGATCATCGCTCTCGACGTCGCTGTGATCTGGGCCGTCGCGACATGGCGACCCGACGAGGTCTGATCAACTGACCGGAGTGAGTGGTTCACCTGCGACAGGCGAACCACTCACTCCGCTGTGTCCGGGCCTCCACGGTTGGCCACATCACTGCACGGCGTCAACGGCGCCTCGGTGATTCGCGATCCTGGTCCTCGCGCGGACGCATGTCCTTTGTCGATCGGTGTGGGAAGCCGTGGATCATCGAACAAGAAATCCAGCAGATCACGACCGTTGCGATTCCGAGTCCGATCGACGCGAATGGTTCTTGCGTGGCCAGCCAGACGCTCAGTCCGATTGCCGTCCCGACGATCAGAATCAGGATGGTGTCGAGTCGTGTCGTTTGCATCGAAATCATCGCCTGGCGCAGATTGTTTTCGGCGGCCCGCTTGCTTTGGCGGCCCGCCACCCGGCGAGTGACAGCCGGGGGCAGACCTTGCGCGGCTGACCCCTCGCTCTGGAAATCGCCGCCGCAAGTGATCAATACCCGCCACATTCGTCTGCGAAACTCTCCGCAGGAAGAACGGGACCTTGGACCTGCGGCCAGGGATGCGGTGCCTTGACTATGACGTAGCGTCATAGTTGATGCTGTTCGTATGCGAATCAGCGACGTGGCCAGGGCGGCAGGGACCACTTCACGGACCGTTCGGCACTATCACCGACTAGGCCTGTTGGCCGAGCCGAGGCGGCTGTCCAACGGATACAGAACTTACGAACTGCCCGATCTGGTCAGGCTGATGCGCATTCGTTGGCTCTCTGCCGCCGGCATTCCACTCGGCTCCATTGCCGCCATGATCGAGCCGAAGCCGATCGATGCAGGAGAACCGGACGACTTCGCCGACGACCTTTCCTCCCTGATTGCAGAGATAGACAGGAAGCAGCGTGTCCTCGCTGACCAGCGGGTGCGCCTCGAGGAAATGCTGTCGGCGCGAGGTGCCGGGCGGGTGGTCTCGCCGCTTCCCGTGGAGCTGGTGTCGGCGTTCGAAGAGTTGATCGCCTCGTCTCCGACGGACTCGGTGCGGCGCCTGTTCGAACGGGAACGCGACATGTGGGAGCTGGTGGCGATCTCGGGGGCAGCGCCGCACGAGTTGTTCTCCACGGCCACGCAGTTGCTGTCCGACGAGGATGACCGGAAGCGCATTGTCGATCTGTACCGCCGCTTTGCTGCATTGGCTGGGCGCGAGGTAGCCGAGGCTGCGGACGAGATCGCGGACTTGTCGGGCGAGTTGGGGGGATCGTTGGCCGGGGTGCTGGGCGACGTGTCCTCAGACGGAGGATCCGCAGATGTGGGCTTCTCGGTCGGGATCGCAGATCTGGTGCCTGATCCGGCGCAACGGGAAGTGGTCGCGCGCGTCGCAACACGTCTCATGTCTAGCGGTACGGCGTGATCCGATCACTGTGGTTGCTCTCGACGGGCACGGTAGACGGAAGTTCCGGTGATACAGCGACTTTCGGCTACTCGAGGGGGACCATGTCGATACCGGTGGCTTTTGTCGCGGCGAGTGTGATCGAGGCCGTGGCGATTCACTTCCTTGTTCCGTGGCAGTGGCTTCGCGTCGTGCTGCTCATTGCAACGGTGTTGTCGCTGATTGCGATTGGCGGTTGGCTCGCCGGACGGGTCGTGCACCCGCATCTCGTGTCGGCTCGAACGGTGGTGTTTCGATCCGGCACGGGCATTCGTGTCGAGGTGGACCGATCACGGATTTCGCGGGTGAGCATGGTCCGAAGATTCGGTGATACCGCCAATGCGGTGGTCGACGAGCATCTCGTTCTCCCGGGGCCCGACGGCACTGTCGTGGACGTCGAATTCGATCGACCGCTGCCGGTCTCGCTACCGAAAGGGCTGTCGAAGGGATCTAGCTCCACCATGATCGGTGGGCTGCGGTTGCATGTCGACCAACCTCGAGAATTCTGTGCTGCCTTGTCGCCGAACTGAACTCACATCGCGTCTTCTGCCGTCGCTCGTCGTGCGACTGCCGCACCGGACTGCGCCTGCCACCGTTCTTCGATGCGGCCGTACCGCCACACGAGGAGGGCGATCATCCAGGTGACGACGAAGAGTCCGACGATGATGAAGCCCATCGCGCCGAGATCCAGGTTCCCGATGGCGCCGAGAATCCCGTCGTGAATGTCGAGTTTGTCGGTGAAGATCGAGATGATTTCCTGGGTCCCGATCAGTAGGGCTACTGCCACCGAGAGTCCGGTGATCACCATGTTGTAGTAGATCTTTCGTACCGGCTGGGCAAATGCCCAACCGTAAGCGAAGTTCATGAACGATCCGTCGATCGAGTCGAACAGAGACATCCCGGCGCAGAAGAGTATCGGTAGAACGAGGATCGAATACCACGGGAGCCCTGTCGCCGCTGCGCCGCCGGCGATCACCAACAGTCCCACTTCGGTGACGGTGTCGAATCCCAGTCCGAACAGTAGGCCGACCGGGTACATGTGCCAGGGCTTGCGAACCATCTTCATCACCGGGCTCAGGATCTTGTTGAGGGCGCCGCGGCTGTCGAGTTCCTTCTCGAGTTGTTCCTCGTCGAAGGTTCCGGCCTTGTACTTCGTGTACACCCGATGAATCCCGATGAGAGAGAAAAGATTCAGGAGGCCGATCAAGATCAGGAACGTTCCGGAAATGGTGGTGCCGAACAAGCCGGTCCATTTCTCCAGATCGGAGTTGTCGTCGGAAAGGCTGGTGGCAAGTTGCCGCACACCCAACGCCAGAAGTGCGACGAGAACGAAGACGATGGTGGAGTGTCCGAGTGAAAACCAGAAACCGACGGACATCGGTTTCTTGCCGTCCGCCACCAACTTCCGAGTGGTGTTGTCGATGGCGGCGATGTGATCGGCGTCGAAAGCATGGCGCATGCCGAGCGTGTACGCCGTGACGCCGAGTCCGATGCCGAAGACACTGCCTTCGATCGTGTAGTGGCCGGGCACGACCAGACCGAGCAGAACTGCCCACCCGACGACGTTGAGTGCAACGACGGTGACGGTCATTCCGATGATGCTTCGACGCTGGCCTCGATCCAGACTGTGCCAGGCTCCGGCGATTCGGGTGCCCGTCGTGGTCATTGTCGTGGACATCGAACCTCACCGATCTTTCAGTCGCGGCCGGCGGCCACACTACTGAAATCGTATAAGTGTTCAACTGTTCAGATAAGCGCCTGGAGGTTACAAATCACCCATCCAGGAGTAAAGATTCTTTGCTCCCGGATGGGAAATCTTCAGGCAAACACGGTATTGACCAGGGCGACGTAGATCGTCGTTCCGACGACGATGCTCAAGACGGCGTTCTTTCGCCACAGATGCGCGGCGATCGTGGCGCACACTGCGATCAGTTCGGGTATGCCGTGCGACGGTGCGGTGATCGACACGCCTTTGAGCGAATACATCACGAGGATCAGCATGACGCCGGCCGGCATGTAGATGCCCAGGTAGCCGACCAGAGCGGAGGAGCGCAGCGGCATGAGCGCGGCAAACGGTATCGCGCGCAGAGCGAAGGTGACCACGGCCATGACGGCGACCGCCGCAAAGATGTACGAGGTGTCAGGCATCGATCTTCGCCTTTCGTGAGTCGTAGACAAAGCGGCCGATCAGGAAGAGTACGAAGGCACCCATCGCAATTGGCAGCATGTGTTCCGGTGCCGCGAGCCGCGCGACCAGAGCGCAGGTGACCGCTGCGACCGGCACCGCGAATCCGTTTTGCGCGCGAATCGCTTCGATCGAGAGGACAACGAACAATGCCGTCAGGGCGAAGTCGAGGCCGACGATCGAGTCCGGAATCCATTGTCCTGCCGTTGCGCCCAGGATCGCGCCACCGATCCAATAGGCGTGCAGGTACAGCTGGGAGTAGACGATGGTGCGGCCGGTGAGTGCCTTGGGATCGGCAGTCACCGACATCGCGTACGCCTCGTCGGTCAGCGCGAACATGCTGTAGAAGCGAGCGAAGGGATTTCGAATCTTTTCCAGCGGAAAGCTCAAGGCGTAGAACACATGTCGGAAGTTGACCAACAGTGCGGTCAGTGCGACGTACGGCAGTGGCGTCATGGCCGCGACCATTCCGACGGCGAGGAACTCCAGCGATCCTGCGTAGATCAGCGACGTGAAAACAACTGCCCACCAAGGATTGAGCCCCTGTTGGACCACGAGAACTCCGAGAGCTATCCCGAGTGGGAGCAGGCCGAACCCGACCGGCAGCGACAGCTGGAAGGCGTGCCGCCACGCCGGAGTTCGAGGCGGGGATTCGACGGCAGGTGCGGCCGTCGACGATGCTGGTTCGATCACGACGCAAATCTATAACAAAGATCGAGGTGATCGATTGCTCAGAATGCCCACATAGTGAACGGTGCGCAATAATAGTGCGATGGATGCCATGGATGACGCAATTTTGTTTCACCTTCGCCAAGACTCGAGTTTGACCAACACCGAGTTGGCGGATCTGGTGGGGTTGACGCCCTCTCCTTGCCTGCGTCGGGTGAAGAAGCTCGAAGCCGACGGAATCATCACCGGGTACCGCGCGATCGTCAGTCAGGAAGCGCTCGGTCGAGGATTTCAGGTGATCGTCACTGCCGAGATCGGAGTCAACGACCAGGCGACCATCGAGGACTTCGAATCTCAGGTCGCGGCGTTCGACGAAGTGATCGAATGTCGGCGACTGTTCGGAATACCCGACTACTTCATCCGTGTCGCCGTGAAAGATCTGGCGACGTACGAGAACTTCATGGTCACCAAGCTCAGCGGGCTTCCGGCCGTCTCGCGGGTGACATCGCTGATCACCATGAAGACCATCAAGAGCGTCGACTGACGCCCAAACTCACCCGAACCTGCTCTTTCGTGTCGGTGCTCGGCGTTAACGTCGGAACATGGGATACGAATTTCAAGTCACAGTAGATTCGGCGCACCCGCACGAACAGGCGAAGTGGTGGGCCGCGGCACTCGGGTGGGCAGCGGAGCCTAGCGACGAAGACTTCATCAGAGGCCTCGTCGCCGCTGGTCACGCCAAGGAATCCGACACCACGACGTTCGAGGGAGTTCTCGTCTGGCGTGAAGGTGCGGCCATCAGCGATCCGGAGCATCCCGAACGTCCCCGCGTTCTGTTCCAACTGGTTCCGGAATCGAAAACGGTGAAGAACCGTCTCCACTTCGACATACGAGTGGGCGACAAGCGCGAGGATGTTGCAGCGCAACTCGAGGAGGTGGGAGCGACGATCCTGCACCGAGGAACACAGGGGCCGAGCGTGTGGATCACGATGACCGATCCCGAAGGTAACGAGTTCTGCGTCAGCTAGCGGTAGGAACTCGGCGTATCGCCGGTCCATCGTTTGAAGGCACGACGGAAGGCGCTGGGCTCGGAGAATCCCAATCGCGCCGAGAGTACTTCGACGGATTCTCCGCGTCGCAAACCGGCGATGGCTACGTCGCGGAGTACTTCTTCGCGCAGTTGATTGAGTGAGGTGCCGTCACGCCGCAGCAGTCGACGCAGATGGGGAACGCTGATCGAGAGCATTTCGGCGATCTCCTCGGCCGTGGAGGTTCGTCCCTTCACTCCGAGTTCGAGGACCCGTCGCACCTGTGCCGACGCGGTGCTGTCGTAGTCGCGTTCGGACATGAGCTGAATCGGCGATTCTCGGAGGTATTCCTCCAGTGTTTCTTCGGTCTGGATGATCGGTGCACGCATGGCCGAGTTGTCGAACTCCAGTGCCGCTCGCTGCGCGCCGAAGGTGACGGGCGCTCCGAAGATGTAGTCGTAGTCCTGGGCCAACCGCGCATCCGGCGCAGAGTACGGAAATTCGACGGCCCGTAGTCGGACGCGCTTTCCGATCAGCCACGCGGAGAAGCGGTGCAGTAAGATCAGGACAAAATCGGTCGTGACACGTTCTGCGACATCACGTTCGGCGACACCTTCGCGTGCTCGGACAGCGAAACTCACTCGGGTGCTTTCTTCGCCCTTCTCGATCGACAGTGGGGCCAGGGCCGGTAGTGCACGGATCACGTCGGACATTCGGACGAAGGCGGATCCGAGGTCAGGGCAATGGATCAACGTCAGGCAGATCAAACGGAAAGTGCCACGGGGCACCGGGGCGGATCCGAGGCCGAACAATTCGTCGTCGGTGATCTGCCAGGTGGATTGGATGAACGTGGTGACCTGAGTCGGGGTCAGCCGGGCGCGAGGGTCGGACAATGTCTCCAGATCGATCCCAGCAGCTCGCAGTGCACCAGACAAATCGACGTCGTTGTCCGGCGAGAACGCGAGGTAGCGGTGGACGAATGCGGTCGGGATGGTCCGCGCTGTCATGGGTGCGCTGCTCCTTGGAGGAGGTGGAGACGGCGTGCAGCTTCGGAAAGAATGTGGTCCTGCTTGCAGAAGGCGAAGCGCACCAGGTGCTTCCAATCGTCGCGGTTGTCCGCGAACACGTCGACCGGTACGGCCGCGACGCCGATACGCTCGGGCAGCGCGCGGCAGAACTCTCCCGCGTCGGTCTCACCCAACGGTCTGATGTCGGCAAGGAGGAAGTACGTGCCGCCGCCGGAATGCACCGTGAAACCGGCTTCGGTCAGGGCTTTGCCGAGCACGTCCCGTTTGCCTTGCAAGCTCTGTCGAAGTTCGACCACCCACGGCTGTTCGTTGGTCAGCGCATACGCAACGGCAGGTTGGAATGGTGCGCCGGCGACAAATGACATGAACTGCTTGGCAGCACGAACGCCGTCGATGAGTTCGCGAGGGCCGATCGCCCATCCTGTTTTCCAGCCGGTGACATTGAAAGTCTTTGCGGCACTGGACACCGTGACGGTGCGCTCACGCATACCCGGAAGAGACGCCATCGGTGTGTGGGTGAGACCGTCGAACACCAAGTGCTCGTAGACCTCGTCACTCAACACGATCAGGTCGCGTTCGCACGCGAGTTCGGCGATCGCTCGAAGTTCTTGATCGGTGAACACGGTGCCGGTGGGATTGTGAGGACTGTTGACGATCAGCATCTTCGTCTTGGCGGTGATCGCGTTGCGCAAGGCATCGAGATCGACCGCGAATCCGTCTCCCGAGGCGACCAGAGGAACAGTGCGACGCACCGCGCCGGCCAATGCGACGGATGCTGCGTAGGAGTCGTAATACGGCTCGATCAGCACTACTTCTTCGCCGGGTTCGACCAGTCCGAGGATCGCAGCACTGATCGCCTCGGTGGCACCGACGGTGACCAGAACTTCGGAGTCGGGATCACTGTCGAGCCCGTAGCGGATGCGCCGATCCTCCGCGATTGCTTGACGCAGGACGGGCATGCCCGGCCCGGGTGGGTATTGGTTGACGCCCTCGGCGATGGCTCGACGCGCTACTTCGAGCATGGCCGCAGGACCGTCGGTATCCGGAAAGCCCTGACCGAGGTTGACCGCGTCGTGAAGTGTGGCCAACGCTGTCATCTCGGCGAAGATCGTGGATGCGAACGGCTGCAGACGCGAGACGGTGCGGTTGCGGGGCGTCGAAGGCATCTTTGCAGCTTAGTCGGCTGAGACCGCATCCTCACATCTGCTCGGGCGCGGTGCTTGTCACGTTTGAATCGCCGCCGTCGTCCAACTCTGTAGAGAGCATCGAATCCGGTGCTGTAGAAGATACGGAGGCTTGCCATGACTCGCATTCCCGCAGTGACACCGTCAGAAGCCAGTCCGTTGATCAAGGTGGCCTACAAATTTGCCGCCAGGCAGTACGACGAAGTTCCCGAGCCTTTTGCCGTCCTGGCCAATCATCGGAAATTGTTCGTCGCCGCTGCCCGTCACGAGATGGCCGTGCAGAAGGCGTCGAAGGTGCTGCCGTCGAACATTCGTGAACTGGCCGTCTATCGCGTCGCCTGGACTGTCGGCTGCTCGTGGTGTGTCGACTTCGGGACGATGCTCTCGCGCCTGGACGGTTTGGACATCGACAAGCTGAAAGGGATCGCGAATTACCGGGATTCACCGAAGTACAGCGAGGACGAGCGGGCCGCGATCGCCTACGCCGATGCCATGACCGGTGACCCGCACGGGGAGAACGGGGTGACGGACGAGCAGGTCGCGGATCTCGAGCGCAGGTTCGGGCGAGCGGGCGTCGTGGAACTGACCTATCAGATCGGGCTCGAGAACATGCGCGCCCGGATGTATTCGGCGTTGGGGATCACCGAGCAAGGGTTCAGCACCGACTCCTGCCGCGTGCCCTGGGCCGAAGAATGATGCGCTGACTCGTCTACGGCAACTATCGACAATGCTCCGCAGATACGTGATCATGATTGACTAGTTCACGCATCTGCGGAGTATTTCGGCTTGTTAGGTCCGCACTTGCGACCTACGATCACCTCGTGCCCAACATTCGAATCCGCGAAGCCGCCGGTCTGCTCGGTGTCAGTGACGACACCGTTCGGCGGTGGGTCGACGGTGGGCTTCTCGAAGCGACGACGGACGACTCCGGCCGCAAGGTCATCGACGGCGCCGAGTTGGCAGGCTTCGCCAGGTCCAATGCCGGACCCGCACCGGCCGATCCGCTCACCGGTGCAAGTTCGGCCCGCAACCGGTTCGCCGGCCTCGTCACCAAGGTCGTCACCGACAAGGTGATGGCACAGGTCGAAATGCAGTGTGGGCCCTTCACCGTCGTCTCCTTGATGAGCACCGACGCGGTTAGGGAACTCGGACTCGAAGTCGGAAGCATCGCCGTCGCGATAGTGAAGGCCACCACCGTCATAGTGGAAACCCCGTAACTCTGAAAACGCCGTAGTTCTGAACATATTGGAGGATATTCGTGAAACGCGTACTCGGACTTGTTGCAGCAGGCGCATTTTCGCTTGCCCTGGTGACCGGTTGTAGTTCCTCCGACAATTCGTCGTCGGAGACGTCGTCGGCCGCTCCGACCACAACCACTTCGAGCGAGAGTGCCACGGGAAGCATCACCGTCTTCGCGGCGGCGTCCCTCAAGAACACCTTCACCGAACTCGGCAAGGAGTTCGAGTCCGAGAACCCCGGTTCCGAAGTCACTTTCAGCTTTGCGGGATCTTCGGACCTCGTCGCCCAGATCACCCAAGGTGCACCCGCTGATGTGTTCGCTTCGGCTGACGCCGCCAACATGACCAAGGCCACCGATGCCGGTGTCGTCGCAGGATCAGCCTCGGACTTCGCGAGCAATACCTTGACGATTGTTGTGCCTCCTGGCAATCCGAAGGGCATCGCGTCGTTCGCCGACCTGGCGAAGGAGGGGACACAATTGGTGATCTGCGCTCCACAGGTTCCGTGTGGCGCGGCCACGAAGAAGGTCGAGACGGCTACCGGTGAGACCCTCTCGCCTGTCAGTGAGGAATCGTCGGTGACCGACGTTCTCAACAAGGTGACATCCGGCCAGGCCGATGCCGGCGTCGTCTACGTCACCGACGCGAAGTCCGCCGGTGACAAGGTGCAGACCGTCGCGTTCCCGGAAGCAACCACGGTGGTCAACCTGTACCAGATTGCGGTGCTGAAGGATTCGAAGAATTCGGCTACGGCAACCAAGTTCGTCGACCTCGTGAAGGGGCCGAAGGGCCTGGCAGTTCTGAGTGACGCGGGATTCGCTGCTCCGTGACACGCCTACGACCGGCAACCCGCGCTCCGCTCGGGTTGCCGGTGTGGATTTACCTTCCCGCGCTGATCGGCGGGGCCTTTGTCATAGCTCCCCTGGTCGCGATGCTGGCCACCGTGCAGTGGTCGCAGTTCTGGGAACTCGTGACCTCCGAATCATCGGTTGCTGCACTGAAATTGAGTTTGAAGACGGCGGCGATGAGCACGGTGCTGTGCATCCTGTTCGGGGTACCGATGGCCGCGGTGTTGGCACGCAGTCACTTTCGGGGACTGTCCGTTCTCCGGTCCTTGATTCTGCTCCCGCTGGTTCTGCCGCCGGTCGTGGGCGGTATCGCGTTGCTGTACACGTTCGGACGCAAAGGCTTGATCGGTGAGCAGTTGGAAGTGCTCGGCATCCAGATAGCCTTCTCGACAACTGCGGTCGTCCTGGCGCAGACGTTTGTTGCCCTGCCGTTCCTTGTCGTCAGCCTCGAAGGTGCGCTACGCACTGCAGGCACGCGATACGAGGCAGTGGCCTCGACGCTCGGTGCCCGCCCTACCACCGTGCTTCGCAGGGTGACGCTGCCGTTGGTTCTTCCCGGTCTGGTGTCAGGGGCAGTTCTGGCTTTCGCTCGTGCGCTGGGAGAATTCGGTGCGACGCTGACGTTTGCGGGAAGTCTGCAAGGGGTGACGCGTACCCTGCCGCTGGAAATCTATCTCCAGCGTGAGACCGATCCGGATGCAGCGGTTGCGCTTTCGCTGGTGCTGGTAGTCGTCGCGGTCGTCATTGTGGTTGCGGTGCGTGGACGCGGATCGGCGGGTTCGTTGTGAATGGCCTCCACGTCGACATCGAGATTCCTGAGCGCGACGTCGTCGCGGCGTTCGACGTCGCGGCCGGTGAGGTGACCGCCATCCTCGGACCCAACGGCGCAGGCAAGTCGACCGTTCTAGCGGCAGTTGCCGGACTGCATCATCCGCGGCGCGGGCTGATCGAACTCAATTCCCGCGTTCTCACCGATACCAGCAGGGGAGTCGCATTGGCGCCGCATCGGCGCGGCACCGCCCTACTCGCGCAAGAGGCACTGCTCTTTCCACATCTCAGCGCGGCTGCGAACGTGGCGTTCGCGCCGCGCAGCGCAGGACGGTCGCGTCGCGATTCCGCCGAGTCTGCGCGCCATTGGCTCGACGCAGTCGACGCCGGCGAATTGGCTGACCGCAAGCCTTCACAGCTCTCCGGCGGCCAAGCACAACGCATCGCAGTGGCGAGGGCATTGGCGGCAGAACCCGAACTGCTGCTGCTCGACGAACCGATGTCCGCGCTCGACGTCGCGTCGGCCCCGGCGCTGCGGTCGTTACTGCGCAGAGTGCTCCGGACCGGGGATCGCACAGCCGTACTCGTGACGCACGACGCTCTGGATGCGCTGGCCCTTGCCGACACCGTTGTCGTTGTGGACGGTGGCCGGGTTGTCGAACGTGGTGACGTGCGAACAGTTCTGACTCGCCCGCGAAGTGCGTTCGCCGCACGCATCGCCGGGATCAACTTGCGCAGTGGCACGATGGCAGGTGACGGTGTTCTCAGGAGCCCGACCGGAGTGGACATCGCAGGTCAGACCGAGTCCGAATTACTCGCCGGCAGTGCCGCTGTGGCGGTCTTCGAACCGCGAGCGGTATCGGTCTACCTTGAACCGCCGCACGGCAGCCCACGAAACGCGTTTGCAGTCACGGTCGCCGAGATCGAAAACCGAGGCGATGTCGTCAGAGTCCGAGCCGAGGACGACGCCGGCCAGCCTGGTTTGTCTGCCGACATCACGGCCAGTGCAGCGGCCGAACTCGATCTGGTTCCGGGAACGGCCGCTACGTTTGTGGTCAAGGCCACCGAAACACTGATCTACGCTCAGGGCGCCGGCTCGTAGACGTCCTCTGCGATCGAATCCGCATAGAGAGCAACGATTTCGGAAACATACTTCTCGGCTATCGGCTTGCGCCTGAGTTTCATCGTCGGTGTCAGCTCCTCGCCGCCAGGCTCCCAGAACGTGGTGAGCACGTGAAACCGCTTGATCTGCTCGGCCCTCGAAAGTCGCGAGTTTCCCTCGGCGACAGCAGCTGCAACGATGTCGACGATCCGAGCGTCCTTGGCGAGCACCGCGGCGTCGACCGCAAGTCCCAGTGAGCGTGCCGCTTCGACCGCGGCGTCGGCGCTCAGAGTGATCAATGCTGTGTTGAACTTCCGGCCGTCACCGATCGTCACTACTTCACCGATCAACGACGACGACGTCTTCACCGCCGTCTCGATGGCTGCGGGTGACATGTTCTTTCCCGACGCATTGATGATCAACTCCTTCTTGCGATCGATCACCGTGAGGTACCCGTCCGCGTCGGCGGTGACGATGTCTCCGGTCGAGAGCCAACCGTCGGCGCTGATCGCCTCTGCCGTCTTCGCGGGTTCGCCGCGATACCCCTTCATGACCAGCGGTCCTCGAACCAGTAGCTCGCCATCGGCCTCGATGCGCATTTCCATACCCGGGAGCAACTTTCCGACCGTTCCGAGCTTGGTCGGCTCGGCCGGCGCTGTACTCGCAATGCATGTCAGTTCCGACATTCCCCAGATCTCCGAGATCGGAACTCCGAGGGCCGCAAAGAATGCCAAGGTGTCCGGCGGAATGGGCGCTGCGCCGGAGATGGCCCACTTCAATTCGGCAAAGCCCAGTTTCGCACGCAGGGCGGAGAGGACCATCGCATCGGCTCGGGCGTACTCCGCCTCCAGTTCGGCGGGGACGGATTGACCGGCCCGTAAATGTGCGAGACGAGTTCGACCGACGTCGAGTGCCCACTGCAACGCCCCCCGACGCGCGTCGTCCGGTTCGTTGGCAACTGCTGATTCGACGGCAACCTTCAGCTTTTCCCACACACGGGGAACGCTGCCCCAGATCGTCGGGCGACAGTCGGGAAGCGCAGCCGCAACCTGGCCGGGATCCGGCACCACGGTGATCTGGGTGCCGAACACCATCTGCATGTACAAGCACGTGAGCCGATCGGCGATGTGCGCCGACGGCATGTACGACGTGATGCGGTCACCGAATTCGACTGGTAGTACCGCGCTGACGGCGTTCGTCTCGAACAACAGGCACGCATGGGTCGTCTCGACGCCCTTGGGGTTGCCGGTCGTACCGGAGGTGTAGATCAGCGTGGCGACATCGTTCGGCTTCACCGCACGCCAGGTACTCTCGAAATCGAAATCGGCGGCAGCAGAAGACTTCATCTGCTCCATCGTCAGGGTGCCGGACTGCTGGGCATGCGGCTGCGCATCGACGACCACGATCGTGTCGAGTGTGGCACCGGATCGGCGAACGGTATCCACGTACTGGGCCTCGCAGACGAGAACTCGCGCACCGGAATTGGCGAGGATGTAGCGAACGGCTTCGGGTGCCGACGTGTTGTAGATGGAGAAGGACGTCGCGCCGAGGTGTTGGGCGCCGACGTCGATCGGGTAGAACTCGATTCGGTTACTCATCATCAAGGCAACCGTATCGCCATGTCCCACGCCGATTCCGGCCAATCCTGCGGCAACATCGCGGACCTGTTCGCCGTACTCGCGCCACGTCAGTGTTCGCGCATCGCCGATGTCTCGCAGGGCCACCGCGTCGGGCGCTACCGCCGACACTCGCTGGAAGGCAGCACACAACGTGGTCATGATGTTCTCCTGGATGCCTTTGTCAGGGCTGATGCATTCGTCGGGGCCGCAGCGGTGGTTCTGTCTTCGAGTTCGCGGATCAGGTCGTGTGCCTGTTTGTCCCTGGCCAGGTAACCGTCGGCAAGGACATTGACGAAACCGCGTCCCCACGCCCAGGGTTCCCAGGCCGCGGGGGCAAGGGTCCGGCCGGCGCGGCGCGCGATCGCGTCGGCGATCACTTTCGCGGCACTGTCCGGGGAGATTCGACGGCGGAGGGGCCCAGGCAGTCGAGCGTCGAGCTTGCGCCCGATCTCGTCGTCGTCGAGAGTTGCGCGCGCAAGTTGTGTGTCCACCATCCCGAAGTACGCGACTCCGGCAGTGGCGCCGTAGCCGGCAACCTCCAAACGCAGTGCCCGCCCGAGCGCTTCGACGCCGGCCTTGCTGATCATGTACGACGCTCCGCCCAAACCGGGGGCGAACGACGCGGCCGAGGACACGACGACGATGTGCCCGCTGTTGCGGATCACCTCGTCGATGGTCGGTTGCACGGTATTGAAGACACCGGTGAGATTGACGTCGACCACTCGATCGAAGGCGTCGGGATCGATTTGGCGCAATGTTGCCGGGGGAGGGGTGATTCCGGCGTTGGCCACCACGACGTCGATTCTGCCCAGCTGATCGACAACCGTGCGCGCGGCTGCTTTCATACCGTCCCGATCGCGGACGTCGGCCGTCACCGTCACGACTCGCCGTGACTCGAATGCGCGCTCGGCTGCTGCCAGCGAACTCTGGTTGACATCGACCAGCGCCACCGTTGCCCCACGTCGGTGGAGAGTGCGCGCCAACGCCGCACCGATACCGTCGCCTCCGCCGGTGATCAGTACGACCTTACCGGCGACGTCGAAGTCGATCCGGCGTCCGGGCAGTGGAATGCCCAGATCGCGGACTGTTCCTGCAAGCGCGGACAAGCGTCCCGTCATGGCTTCAGTGCCTTCCGTGTAGAGCGCGTATGAGAACCTTGACCAGCCAGTCGATTCGGGCGGTCCGTCGAAACGTCGTCAGTGGTAATGGCGAACGGAACCGTTGCCTGGTCATCGAACGGGCATAGGTGAACTCTTTCAGTCCGTCGGGGCCGTGAACGCGTCCGAAACCGGATGCTCCGACCCCGCCCAGCGGCAGGTTGGGAACTGCGGCATACATCACGTAGGAGTTCACCGACGCTCCTCCCGATCGGAGTCGATCTGCAATTGATACTCCGTCCTTGCCGAACACGCTTGCTCCCAAGGCGTATGTCGACGCATTGACCAATTCCACCGCCTCGTCCATCGAGCTGACTTTGGTGATGGTCATCGTCGGGCCGAAGGTCTCCTCCGTGACGGCGAGGCTGTCTTCGGGTACGTCGACCATGATGGTCGGTTGCACGTACTGACCGGAGATCGTGCCGAGCCCGCCGAGAACGACACGTCCACCCCGCGATACCGCGTCGTCTATGTGGCGCCGGATGACGGCGACTTGCGAGGGCATGGTGATCGGACCGATCTTGTCGTCGGCAGCAGGACCTGCATGAATTCGAGCGGCCAGAGTGGTTGTCTTGTCGAGGAACTCGTCGTAGACGTGTTCGTGCACGTACACACGCTCGACGCCCAGACAGGTCTGACCGGAGTTGGACAACGCTCCCCACACCGCAGCATCCGCGGCGGCGCCGACATCTCCGTCGGAATCGAGGACGAGTGCGTCCTTACCGCCACATTCCATCAACACCGGTGTGAGGGTCTCGGCGCACGCTGCCATGACTTTCTTGCCAGTCGCGGTCGATCCCGTGAACCCGATCTTGTCGACACCGGCCAGGCACAGTGCCGCGCCGACCCCACCGTCACCTGTGACAACTTGCAGCACAGGATGTTCAGTGACGACCTCGGCAAATGCTCGGGCCAACCATTCACCGACACCTGGTGCGAACTCACTCGGCTTGTAGACAACAGCGTTGCCGGCAGCCAGGGCAAACGAGAGCGAACCGAGTGGGGTGAAGACCGGATAGTTCCACGGACCGATCACGCCGACCACTCCGAGAGGCCGATATTCCACCGAGGCGGCCTGATTGATCGTCAACAGACTGGAACCGACGGTGTGCCTGCCCAACACCTTTCGAGCATTCTTAGAGGCCCACGCGAGGTGTTCGAGCGCCATGGCAATTTCGAGCATTGCGTCGGGGTGAGGCTTGCCCATGTCCCGGTGCACGACGTCGGCGAGTTCGGATGCTCGACGAGCGATGATTCCTCGCCACCGATCCAGTCGGTGGGCGCGTTGCTCGAATGTCAGTTCCGCCCACCACGCGGCGGCGACTCGAGCTTCGCGCACTGCCTGTGTCACCGTGTCGTCGGACGCCTGTGTGGTCGTGTCGATCTCGGTCGCCGTCATTGTGGAGTTCCTTGAAGTGTGTGGTGGATGGCGCCGTCGGCCCAGTTGCGGGTCACGCGGTCGAGGATCGGTCGGGACAGAGACAGAATCGGGGCGAACCACGGCTGCGCCTGCACCGCGAACGTCCAGGTGAGAAGGCTTCCAGTCGAAGTCGGTTCCAGCACCAGATCTTCGGCGAAACGCTTGAATCCCGGGAGTGACGCAGACTCCACGTAGAACGTCATCCGGCGCCCCTCGTCCCAGCGGAAGAATCTCTCGTCCAGTGCGGCGAAAGCGCCGGCCCGCACAGTTCGCGTCGTACCGATGCCGAATGGTCTGGCCGAGGTCCAGTCGGATCCGGTGATCCCGCGCGCCCACGACGCGAGCGCACCGTCCGAGGTCAACGTCCGCCACAAGCTTTCACACGTCGCTTCGGACTCGATCCGGTGAGTGATCGCCAGCGGAGCGGAGCGGATGAAGTCTGCGTCGGCCGCCGCGAGCGGGAATTTTCGCTTCACAGGTCCACCACCAAAGACCCACCGGTGGAACGTGATCGACAGGTCAACATCGAATCGGTGCGTTCCGATTCGGTGAGAAGGGTGTCCCGATGGTCGACGGTCCCCGCGAGCACCCGGACCTTGCAGGTACCGCAGAAGCCCTGTTGGCAGGAATACGCGACGCCGGGAAGTGCGCGTCGTATTGCTGCCAAGGCACTTTCGGACTCGCCGACATCGACGGTGAGACCGGTGCGCGCCAGGTGCACAGTGAATTTTTTGCCGTCGACTACCGGTAGCGGCGAGAAGCGCTCACTGTGTACCGATCCGGTCGGGTTGCTCGTGAAGGCCGCCGCGCGCACCATGTTCATCAGCGGCGTCGGTCCGCACGTGTACACCGCGGCGCAGGGATCCGCAGCGGAGAGCAGTGTTTCGACATCTGGCGGACCCAACTCGTCGTCCGGCCGGATGGTTACCCGGCCGCTGGAATACTCCTCGATCTCGGTTAGGAATGGCATAGCTGCCCGAGTTCGTCCGAGATAGTCCAATCGCCACTGGACTCCGCGGCGGTGACAGCGTTGCACCATGGGAAGTATCGGAGTGATCCCGATTCCGCCCGCAACAAAGAGGTACGACGGAGCAGTGACAAACGGAAATGCATTCCGTGGCCCTCGTACGTCCACCGCCATTCCAGGTTTCAGCGACTCGTGGATCTCGCGTGAGCCGCCACCGCCCTCGTCTATCCTTCGGACGGCGATCCGATACGAGGTCAAGTCGTCGGGGTCGCCGCACAGCGAGTACTGTCGTTGCCTTCCAGAGGGGAGAAAGACGTCGAGGTGGGCGCCGGGAATCCACGACGGCAGGGCGATGCCTTCCCTCGGGGTCAAGGTGACACTCATGACGTCGTCACACTCGAACCGGACGGACTTCACGTCCAGCGTCATGTCGAACCCGCTGTAGCGGACCGGGTTGGGACGCGAAAGTATCTGCGCTGCAGGACTGGTTGCGAAGATCCGACGGTATGCGCTGGTGGCCTGCGCGGCAAACCTCAACGACCGGGTCGGTGTGAAGCCGTGTGCGTCGTGAGGACGGTCGGCAGCCGTCTTGTTCATTCTTCACTCTTTTCGGAAGAACGATTGGCGGCAGGTGAGCGAGCGAGGTAGCGCATGGCTACGTCCATGTCCCCGATCTGGGACGGATGGAAGCTCGGCCGCAGATACGGAGGAATCTCGGTGATCAGGAATTTCATGTTCGGTACCAGTCCACGACGAGTGGCGCTGATCAGCTGCAGAGGCCACAGTCGACCCTTCGCCTTCGACGGGTCCTGCCGGAAAAGGTAATTCATCGAGGCGATGAACAGTACGAACAACGTGAAGCTGGCCAGCAGCCCCGTGCGAACGCGTCGGGAGTAGCTACCGTCGACGTACATGTAGGCGTCGAAAGCGACGTTGCGGTGCTCGACTTCTTCAGCGCCGTGCCACTTGACCATGTCGAGCATCACCGGGTGCATGCCGGCATCTTCGAGGGCGGGATCGGTGAGCAGCCATTCCCCGACCACTGCCGTGTAGTGCTCCATGGCAGCAAACAAGCCGAGACGTTCACAGAGCCAGGCGTGCTTGGCTTTTCCGGTCAATCCCTTGTCTCCCAATATCTTGTCCACGAGCCAGTCCATGCGGCGTGCCATCGGTTTCATGTCCATGCCGAGGTCCGCAAGGTGTTCGCGTGCACCTTTGTGCGACGACGCGTGTGTTGCTTCCTGGCCGACGAAACCCACCACCTCTTCGTGCAGTCGGGTGTCCTCGATGAGAGGGAGCGCTTCGGCGAGCGTCGCGGACATGGCCCGCTCTCCCTCGGGTAACACGAGATGCATGAAGTTGATGACGTGGGTGACCATCGGTTCGTTCGGCACGTAGTGCAGTGGTACACCGTCCCAGTCGAATTCGACGTCACGGGCGGCGATGGCATGTGCTTCGTCGGTGTAGCGGCGAGCGCCGGACGGTGCGATGACGGGTGTGCCTCGGAAGGCGTTGATGCCGAGCATTATCGGCTCCTCACGGTTTCTCGAGCAGTGGTGAGTGATGTGGACGAGACAGGTTGTACCTGCGTGTAGTGAGTGAGGTCAGCTCGTTTGGTCCTGGCGCGGAAGGATCGGTTGAATCCGGGATAGAAGGTGTAATTGCGGCCGCCGTCGACGAGGTAGTAGCTACTGCACCCGCCCGCGTTCCACACGCTGGTGGCGAGTCGGCGGTCGGTCGCGTGCACGAACTCGCGCTGCACGTCGGCGCGGACGTCGATGCTGCCGATGCCGCGCTCGTCCATCTGAAGAATGCAGCTCACGATGTATTCGACCTGCGCTTCGATCGTGACGACCTGCGAGGTGTAGACCACCGAGTTGGGGCCGAGGATCATGAAGCAGTTCGGAAAACCGCTGATGGTGGTGCCGAGGAAGGCCTCGGCACTGCCGTTCCACGTCTGCGCGAGGCTGCGGCCGTCCTGGCCTCGGATGATGTCGAACGACGGGTTGTCTCCCATCCGAAAGCCGGTTCCCATGACTATGGTGTCGACTTCCCGGAAGGTTCCGTCCGCGGTGAGAACTCCGCCCTCCTGCACCTCGACGATTCCGTCCGTCACCACCTCCACATTGGGTGACGCCAGCGCGGGATAGTAGGTGTTCGAGAACGTCGGACGCTTGCATCCGAATGCGTAGTGGGGGAGCAGCTTTGCGCGAAGCTCCGGGTCCCGCACCTGCCGGCGAAGGTGTGCTCGGCCGAGTGCGGCCAACCCTTTGAGCAGTGACGGCTTGTACACGAATCCGGGTACCAGGGCTTCTTGAAGTAGGTCGAGTCCCTTGCGTGCGAGTCGCTGGGTGAGCGGTACCCGCTCGAACAGCGCGCTGGGCCAGCCCGTCATCGGCTGATCCGGGTGCGGCAGGATCCACGTCGGTGTCCGCTGGAATATGGTCAGCGAGTTCGCGAGCGGTTGCAGTCTGGGGATGATCTGCACTGCGGAGGCGCCGGTGCCGACCACGGCTATGCGTTCACCGCGAAGGTCGTGGTCGTGGTTCCAGTCTGCGGTGTGGAACATCTGACCACGAAACGATTCGAGTCCGGGGAGGTCGGGTGTGGCGGGGGCGCTGAACGGGCCGGTGGCCGCCACCAGGAACTGTGCCTCCCACACGGTTTCCGCGGTGTGCACCCGCCAGATCTGGGCCTGCTCGTCCCACGAAGCTTCTGTCACGTCCTGGTTGCAGTGGAAATGACCGGCCAGTCCGAAGCGATGGACGCAATCCCGGAGATAGTCGTAGATCTCGGGCTGTAGCGGATACAGCCGCGTCCAGTTCGGATTGGGCGCAAACGAGAACGAGTACAGAATCGACGGGATGTCGCACTGTGCACCGGGGTAGGTGTTGACCTGCCAGGTTCCCCCGGGCTCCGCAGCGCGTTCGAGAACGACGAAGTCGTCGATCCCGGATTGCTTCAAGCGGACAGCAGTTCCGATGCCGCCGAAGCCTGCTCCGATGACGACGACTCGTGTTCGGCGAGTTGGAGTTTCCTCTTCACCGGCCGATGGCCCCGAGGTTGGGTCGATGTCGACCATGTGTGACGCCTCCTGATTGGTGCGTGAACAACTGAACGAAGAGTAAGTCTGACATCAAGTGATGTCAACAGCGATTGATGTCAGAATTGAATTGATTGACATCGTGCGATGTCAGTTCGCTTGCCGAGGTCGCCGCGATAACCTGAGGTCGAGAGCACTGCCGGTCAGTGAGAACATGGGGACATGACGGATACCGAGGCTCGGCGCACCGGCCCGCGCAGGTGGCGTGGGCAGGAACCAGAAGATCGCCGCGCCGCGCGCCGGGCACAGCTGATCGAAGCCGGGTTGCAGATCATGGGCACCGAGGGTGCGGCCGCCGCGACCATGCGTGCGACCTGCCGCGAGGCTGCGCTGACCGAACGGTACTTCTACGAGAGCTTCGCCAATCGTGACGAACTGCTGGTCGCCGTGCTCGACGAGGTCGTTCTCGGGGCACGCGACACTATTCTGGACGCTCTCGAGGCGGCGCCTTCCGAACCGTCGGCCCTGATCCGTCACGTGGTGAAGGCCTTCACCACCTACGTATTCAAGGATCCGCGCCGTGGACGCATCATGTTCGTCGAATCCCAGGCGGAACCTGCGCTGTGGGATCGAGGGCGAGAATTGATGGCGGAGTTCACCAATCCGATCTCCGCGTCGCTCGAGCTGATGTACGGCGGCGAGGCAACCGACTCCGCGAACTCCGAACTCAATTCGGTGGGGCTGTTCGGTGCCCTCGCGTTCATCTATCAGGCGCACACCCCGTCCTCCAAGATCTCTCGAAAGCGTTTGGTGGAACACATTTCGCTCATGGTCGAGGCGCAGGCGACGGTCAACAGCACGCCCGCGAGAAAAGAATGACGTCCGCGTCGGCCACAGGCGGAAAGCGTCTCGGTCCCGAAGACCGGCGTGAGCAGATCATTGTCAGCGCGGCAAAGGTTTTCGAGGAGAAGTCTTTTGCCGACGTCTCGATGACCGAGTTGGCCAAGGCGGCCGGGGTCGGTCGTCCGCTGCTCAATCATTACTTCGGCTCCAAGCGGGAGTTGTATCTCGACGTCGTGCGGCGGTTCGTCTTCATTCCCGAAGTGGCGGTGGACCGCATTCCGCGATCGGCGAGCCAGGAGAAGCGGATCGGCGCCGTGATCGATCGGTGGCTCGACGTCGCCTGGCGTCATCGCGACATGTGGATCTCGACAGTCATGTCCGACGACCTCCGCCGTGATCCCGAGATGGATCGGATCCTGCAGGATGCTGACGACGTTGCTGCGCGACGCATGATGGATGCGCTCGAGATTCGACCGAGTGAAGGCAGCGAGGCTGCTGTTCATTCGATGATCGTGGCGTACGGAGGACTGGCGAAGGCCGCCAGTAAGCAGTGGTTGGTGACGGGAGCGCTCGACCGCGAACAGGTGCACCTTCTGCTGGTACGCAGTTTGCTCGCCATCGTGCGTGACGTTCTGCCGGCGTGCGAGGCGGATTCCTGATTACTCAGAGTGATCTCGCCACGAGGTCTTTCATGACTTCGTTCGATCCGGCGTAGATTCGCTGAATACGAGCGTCGGCGTACATCTGAGCGATGGGATATTCGAGTATGTAGCCGTACCCGCCGTGTAGTTGCACGCAGCGGTCGATCACGGCGCACTGCTGATCGGTGAGCCAGTACTTGGCCATCGCGGCGGTAGTCGCATCGAGCTGCCCGGCAAGGTATTTGACGATGCAGTCGTCGATGAACGTTCGTGAGATACGAGCGATGGACGCGCACTCGGCAAGTTCGAAGCGCGTGTTCTGCAGATCGAAGAGCGTTTGCCCGAACATGTTTCGGGATTTGGTGTACTCGACGGTGAGGGCGACTGCACGCTCCATTGCCGCAGTGGCTGCAACTCCGCAGATCAATCGTTCAGGCAGTAGCTGCTGCATCAGCTGGGCAAACCCTGTGCCTTCGCGGTCCCCGAGCAGGTTCGTTGCAGGCACCCGCAAGCGGTCGAAGAACAGCTCGGTGGTGTCCTGGCCCTTCTGTCCGACCTTCTCGAGTATTCGCCCGCGCTCGAAACCCGGTGTGTTGTCATCGACCTCGGCCACGATGAGCGACACTCCACGCGCTCCGAGGCTGGGATCGGTCTTGGCGGCAATGATCACCAGATCACAATTGCGACCGTTGGAGATGAATGTCTTTGCGCCGCTGATCAGATAGTCGTCACCGTCGCGGACGGCGCGGGTGGTGATGTTCTGCAAGTCGGATCCGGTGCCGGGCTCGGTCATGGCGATTGCGCCCACCCACTCGCCACTCGACAGCTTCGGTAGCCAGCGCAGTTTGTGCTCGTGATCGGCGTAGGCATTGAGGTAGTGCGGCACGATTCCCGAGTGCACACCGAGTTGGAGTGAATGATCACCCGCCATCACCTGCTCGTGGAACAGCACGGCATCATGCGCAAAAGTTCCTCCTCCGCCGCCGTACTCGGTGGGTATCGACATGCCGGCGAGGCCGAGCGTCCCGAGTTCCCGATAGGCGGATTTGTCGGGAAAACCCTGGGACGCGAAGCGTTTCTGGTGCGGTGTCACGTGTTTGGCGAAGAAGTTCCTCGCCAGTTCGCCAACGGCCTCCAATTCGTCGTCCATCCACGGGGAGCGTCGTTCGGTGGTTCGGGTTGCGGTTGATACTTGCGTCATCGTGATTTCTCCCGATCGATGAAGTGCGACCCACGAGCGGATCTGGCTCCACCTATCATCCACACTGTTGACGCAGTGTCAATAAGCGGGTGGCCGAATCGACCTCCAGACCCGCTTCGGATACCAGGGCAGCCGCCCGCAAGAATGGGACGGCACAGACACGATCGAACCGGCGCGAAGGATGGGCAGTGGACCCCGAAGAAACATCAGCGGGTCACGAGTCCAACCTCCCGGCGCCGCGTCCGGCTCGCAGCGTCCTGTTCGGATTGCCGCCGGTGGGAAACCGGTATCCCGGAGCAATTCGGGTCGCACTCGCCTTGGCGATTCCTGCGGCTGTCGCGACACTGCTCGGATTCGGGCCCTCGTCCCTCCTGGTCGGGCTCGGTGCATTCGCGTCGATCTACGGTGAGGGACGTCCGTACCGGAGCAGATGGAAGGCAGTCGGTATCGCCGCGGCGGCGTTGACGATCCTGTCCTTCATCGGGGCATCGGTGGGGGAGCCGGTCCACCGAGCGATCTCCGAAGGCGCGCCGACGGTGCTGCTCGTCTTTGTCGTGCTGATCATGGCCATCGTGGTGTCGACCTGCGCCTTTACCGTCGACGCGCTTCGATTAGGCCCACCAGGCGCGTTCTTCCTGCTGCTGACCACCGAGATCAGTTCGGTGATCGCCACTCCCGGGCAGCCGCCGATCGAGGTTGCGATGTGGACGGCAATCGGCGGGATCAGCGCGGTGGTCGTCTCGATGACGGGAATCCTGTGGGCACCGCGAGCGATCGAACGCAGCGCGGTACAGGCAGCCGTCTCGGCCGTTGCGGAGTACACGGAAGCGCAGGCGAAGTACGCCCCGCCGGAGCAGACGCGAGACAAACGGCACGCTGCAGCACTGCGGCTGCACGACGCGTGGCAGTGCCTCTACCGTGGCGCAATCGTCGGGAAAGACCACCCGTTGACCCGTGAACTCGAACGAGCACAAATCGCGATGGCCAGGGCGATCTCCGACGACCACGATCCCGAACTCATGGCGGACCCCGCGTTCGACGTCGACGAGGTCGGGGCGCATCCGCCCCTGCCCGACCCGACGATCCGGTATCGGTTTCTCCGCGCCTGCAATCCGTCCAGCCGAGCGTCGATCACGGCACTTCGGCTGTCCATCGCCTGTATGGCGGCGGGAACCCTCACCGTTCTACTCGGTATCGATCGCCCGGACTGGGCGGTGATCGCCGCGGCGATGGTCCTGCATCAAGGACCGGATCGAATACTGGGCACCTATCGCGGAATCCATCGCATCGGCGGAACCGTCCTCGGGTTGATTCTGTTGGGCGCCATATACGCCTGGAGTCCGACCGGTCTGTGGCTGGTGGCGGTACTTGCCATCCTGATGGCGGGGATCGAACTGTTCCTGGTGCGGAACTACGGGATCGCCGTCATCTTCATCACCGCTCTGGCAATTCTCCTCGGCGCTGCCGGTGGTGCACATGGGACCGTCCAGCATCTGATCCTCAGCCGCATGCTCGAGACGGCAATCGGCGTCGTCGTGGCGTTGATCGTCCTGTGGACGGTCGGGCGCGGGGCACATCGACGCACTCTGATCTGGGTCGACGAGCGTGCCGACAGTGTCCTGTTCAAGCTGCTGACCGAAATCCGCGCAAGGCACTATGCACCACAAGCGAATTGGTCCGAGCTTTCGGAGCTTCGACGCGACCTGGACTTCGAACTACGAGGCAGCACGATGGCCGGGATCGACGCCGCCCACAACGAACCCGAGTGGGCGTCGCAGCAGTGGAGAACGCATACCGCACTGCATCACCTGGGATCGGATGTGCTGCACCGACTGTGGTTCGGCACGCAGGTGTCCAGGTCTCACCTCGAAGAATGGGAGTCTCGCTACCTGCGCTCGGGTTCGGTGTGATCGAGCATCGGGACGGCACTGAACTTGGCTGGGTTCGCAATGTCGTAGGCCGCACACACAACTCCGTCGCGAACCGTGAAGCCGGCAACGCGAGCGGCGAACTGCGGGTACCGGTCATCTCCGGGGGAGCCGGCGAATACACCACCGAGCTGTCCGTTGACGAGAACCGGTGACATCGAAAACAGCGCCGCCGGTCCGTACTTGCGTGCCAGCCCCAGGTAGAACCGTGCCACACGATCACTGCCGCGCACGACGTTGACCGCCGTGCGAGTTGTTCCGCCTGCGTCGCCGATCAGCACGGCATCGGGATCGAGTGCTTCGATCACCGCGTTCAGATCCCCACTCGCGATAGCCATGACCAGTCTTTCGACGGCGGCAGCATGCTCCTCGCTGCTGACCGGGACGGGCGCCGACGCTGCGGCTCTACGGGCTCGCGAGGCCAACTGACGGGCGGCGGCGACTTCGATGTCGAGGATTCGGGCTACCTCGGCGAACGGTACGTCGAAGCCGTCGTGCAGGACAAAGGCAACGCGTTGCGCGGGAGTAAGAGTGTCCAGGACGACGAGGGCCGCAAAACGATTCTGTTCCTGCGTCACGACGTACTCGAGTGGATCGGGTGTCGCTGACTGTGTGCTCACGGTGGCGTCGACGGGCGTGACGATCGGCTCCGGAAGCCATTGTCCTACATAGCTTTCTCTCCGGACTGCGGCCGATTTGAGATGATCGAGGCAGATCCGACCCACAACAGTGGTGAGCCATCCGCGCAGCTCGCGGATCTCCAGCTCTTCACCTCGCGTGGTTTCGGCTACTTGGAGTCGTATCCATGCTTCCTGCACCGCGTCCTGAGCGTCGTTGAAACTTCCGGTGAGACGGTAGGCCACCGACGTCAGATGGCCACGGTGTTGCTCGAAGTCCTGCGCGGTAGTCGGCGAAAGCATGCCCTCATGATACGGACTTCACACTTTAAATCCGGCATGAATGTAACCGTTGACCCAGGTAGTGGGTGCCGACGTATGGTTTCGACACTGCTAACGGCTCGATTCTGTCTTCACATTCATTGGAGTCTCACGTGTTTCGGTCTTCGCTCTTGTCGTCGTTGAACTGTTGTCGTTGAACTGACTTTCCCAACACCTGCCTGTGCCGATCGCCGCACAAGGCGATCCGGACAGGTGTCGTCGTAAATTTCACCAATCATCCTCTAAAGGAAGCAACTTCATGATTCGCCCTCGCCTTGCGCGCTCCATAGCCGCAGTCGTCGCTCTTGTCACTCTGTCCAGCCTTGCCGTGGCCTGCTCGGGCTCTTCCGACGAAGTCGTCAAGACCGCCGACGGCAAGACCGTCCTGCGGTACGAGGGCAGTACCGGACAGGTCATCTACCCCGAACTCGCTGCCGATCTCGGCTACTTCGACAACGTGGAACTCAACTGGATCGGCGACACGACCAGCGGTCCTCAGAGCATTCAGAATGCCGCGACCGGTCAGACCGAATTCGGTGGTGCGTTCAACGGTGCGGTGGTGAAGTTGGCTTCCGCGGGTTCACCGATCACCTCGGTGATCGGGTACTACGGCTCCGACAAACAGAGCTTCAATGGGTACTACGTACTGGACGGCAGTCCGATCAAAACGGCCAAAGACCTGATCGGTAAGAAGGTCGGGATGAATACACTCGGCGCCCACCACGAGTTCGTTGTTCGTGAATGGCTTGCGCGGGAAGGGCTTACGCCGGACGAGATCAAACAGGTTGAACTGATCGTGGTGCCTCCCGTCAACACGGAGCAAGCGCTGCGCCAGGGACAGATCGACGTTGCCACCCTCGGCTCGGTCTTCCGTGACTCCGCGCTCGAACGCGGTGGTCTTCGCGAGCTGTTCACGGACGAATCACTGTTCGGCTCGTTCACCTACGGCACGTTGGTGTTCCGTGACGACTACATCGCGAAGAACAAGGAAGCGGTCGCCGATTTCGTACAGGGAACAGCGCGAGCGATCCGCTGGACCCAGACGCACCCACGTGAGGAAGTGATCGCGAAGCTGACGTCGATCATCAACAGTCGCGGACGCAACGAGGACACCAAGCTCATCAGTTACTGGAAGAGCCCGGGAGTCGCCGGCCCCGGCGGAACGATCACCGATACCGAGATCAGCACGTGGATCGACTGGCTCACCCGTAACGGCGAACTCGAAGAAGGAAAGTTGAAGCCGTCGGACATCTACACCAACGAATTCAACCCGTACGCCAACGGAACGTATTCACCCGACAGCGGCGCTGACGGACAGGCACTGGAGGCAGCAAAATGAGCACAGAACCGAAACTACGGCTCGAGCACGTCACCAAACAGTTCGACATTCGTGGGACCGACGAAGTTTTCACCGCGGTCGAGGACATCAACATCGACGTCGCGCCGGGGGAGTTCCTGGTCCTCGTCGGGCCGAGTGGTTGCGGCAAGTCGACTCTGCTGGACCTCCTCGGAGGACTCAGTTCGCCCACTTCCGGTCGAATCCTTCTGGACGGCAAGCAGATCACGGGCCCAGGCTTGGATCGGGGAATCGTCTTCCAGCAATACGCGCTACTTCCATGGCGAACTGCACGTCACAATATCGAGTTCGGACTCGAAGCGAAGGGCGTGAAGAAGAGCGAGCGACGCGAACTCGCCGAGCATTACCTCGAACTGGTCGGTCTGCAAGGTTTCGCGGATCGCTATCCGCACGAGTTGTCCGGTGGAATGAAGCAGCGAGTCGCGATCGCCCGCAGCTTGGCATTCGATCCCGAAGTGTTGCTGATGGACGAACCATTTGCTGCGCTGGACGCACAGACGCGAGAGTCGCTGCAGGACGAGCTTCTGCGCATCTGGAAGGCCACCGGCAAGACCATCCTGTTCATCACCCACGGAATCGACGAGGCCATCTACCTCGGGCAACGTGTTGCAGTACTGACTTCGCGGCCGGGGCGCGTCAAGACGATCGTCGACATCGACATCGACAGGTCCGGCGACGACGTGCGATCAGGTGAGGAGTTCCGTGTGTTCCGGCACCGGATCTGGACGCTGCTGCACGGTGAAGTCGAGCGCGCTCGGGCCGGCGAACTCGATCCTGCCAAGGAGGTTGCACATGTCTAGCGCATTGGCGACGCCGGAGGTAGTCGCCACCCCGAAACCGTTGGCCGACAAAACACCTGACATTGCGCAGCGGAGCCAGGCCGGCGGCAAGGCGGCGCGCTACATTGGTTCCACCGCCTGGCGGATTGCCAAGCCGTCGATTGCGATCGCGATCTTCCTCGGGATCTGGGAAGCGGCACCTCGGCTCGGGCTGGTGGACAAGGTCTTCCTCCCGCCCTTCACCGAAGTTGTGTCCGCATTCTTCACTCTCGCCGAGAACGGACAATTGCAAGAGCATGTTTCGGCCAGTCTGACGCGTGCGCTGACCGGATTCTTCGTGGCCATCGCGATCGCGATTCCGTTGGGAATCGCGATCGCCTGGTACCGCCCGGTCTCCGACTTCCTCAACCCGATTCTCGAATTGTTCCGCAACACAGCAGCCTTGGCTCTGCTTCCCGTCTTCGTGCTGATCCTCGGAATCGGTGAGGAATCGAAGATCGCCCTGGTGATCTACGCCTGCACCTTCCCGATTCTGCTCAACACGATCTCCGGTGTGCGAACAGTGGACCCACTGCTGATCAAGTCCGCTGCCTCGCTGGGGTTCTCCTCGATTCGGCTGTTCCAGAAGGTGGTTCTGCCCGCCGCAGTTCCCACGATCTTCACTGGTATCCGCATGGCAGCCGCGTCGTCGATTCTCGTGCTGATCGCCGCCGAAATGGTCGGGGCCAAAGCCGGTCTCGGGTATCTGATCACCGCTTCCCAACTCAACTTCCAGATCCCGAACATGTATGCGGGCATCGTCGCGATCTCGTTGTTGGGTCTGACAATCAACGCGATTCTGGTCCTGATCGAACGTCGGCTCTCGCGCTGGCGCGTCACCACCTGACCACACTTTCACGGAAAGATTCTGCGAACTCATGTCCGAACGACAATTTCATCTGAACGCCTTCCTGATGGGCGTCGGCCATCATGAGGCGGCGTGGCGCCACCCTCGCACAAATGCGGCCAACCTTCTGGACGTCAAGCACTTCCAGGATTTGGGGAGAATCGCCGAGCGTGGAAAGTTGGACTCGGTGTTCTTCGCCGACGGTCTAGCAGTCGGTCCGCGGGTCAAATACAACACTCAGGCGATCTTCGAACCCGTCACCTTGCTGTCGGCGATCGCTGCGGCCACCGAGAAGGTGGGGTTGATTGCAACCGCGTCGACCAGTTACAGCGATCCGTACACTCTTGCAAGGAAGTTCGCTTCCCTCGATCACATCAGTGGCGGACGAGGCGGGTGGAACATCGTGACGTCGGCCGGCGCCGACGAGGCCGCGAACTTCGGCCTCGATGCGGTACCGACGCACAGCGGTCGTTACGAGCGCGCCGAGGAGTTTCTCGACGTGACACTCGGACTCTGGGACAGCTGGGAAGAGGGGGCAGTTGTCCTGGACGAAGAGACCGGAATCTTCGCCGATCCTGATCGTGTCCATCGCATCGACCATGACGGTCAACGATTCACGGTGGCTGGCCCGCTCAATTCGCCGAGGTCTCCACAGGGACGTCCGCTGCTAGTACAGGCCGGTTCCTCCGAGAGCGGTAAGGATTTCGCGGCGAGGTATGCCGAAGCCGTGTTCACCGCTCAACGAACACTCGAGCAGGGGCAGGATTTCTACAACGATCTCAAAGCGCGGCTGATCAAGTACGGGCGTAGTCCCGACGAGATCAAGGTGCTGCCGGGCATCGTGCCCTTCATCGCAGATACGGAAGAAGAAGCGAAGGCTCTGGAGCAGTCGTTCACGGACCTGATCTCTCCGGAGTATTCGCTGCGCCAGCTCTCGAACATGGTGGGTGTCGATCTCACCGAGCATTCTCTGGATGCCCCGCTGCCACCGTTGCCGGACATCGATCGCATCCAAGGGAACAAGAGTCGATACCAGCTCGTCAAAGATCTTGCAGAGAGCGAAAACCTCACCGTCCGTGAATTGATCGGCAAACTCGGCGGTGGCCGTGGGCATCGGACATTTGCCGGCACACCGGAGCAGGTCGCGGACGAGTTGACCGAATGGTTCGACAAGGGCGCCGCGGACGGCTTCAACATCATGCCGCCCTATCTGCCCGGAGGGCTCGAGGTGTTCGTCGACCGGGTCGTGCCGATTCTGCAGGCGCGTGGGCTCTTCCGTACCGAATACACGGAATCCACCCTGCGGGGTCACTACGGCCTCGATCGTCCGGCGAATCGGTTTTCGCGGGCCGCTGACGCGGCAGAAGTGAGCGCGTGACGGAAACACTGCCCAAGGAACAGCCGGCGATTGCCGGGCTCAAGCCACTGGTCACAACGGTTTTCGTACCGGCGGCTATTTTCGGAATCGGTCAGGGCGCGGCCGCCCCCATCATGGCAGTCACCGCACGCGACCTCGGTGCATCGGTCGCCGTCGCCGGATTGATCGTTGCACTCGGCGGTTTGGGTGCCGTCCTCGGCGATCTCCCGGCGGGCCGGATAGTGTCGCGATTCGGCGAGCGTCGGTCCATCATCGGCGGAAGTTCCTTGGGCGCGACCGGAGTGGTGATCTGTCTGCTTGCGCAGACTCCGTGGATGCTGGGTATCGGTGCTCTGCTGACCGGACTGGCGAATGCTGTGTGGGGTCTTGCCAGGCAGAGCTACCTCGCTGAGACGGTGCCGCTCGGCCTGCGGGCCCGAGCAATGTCGTCTTTCGCCGCGATGTGGCGGTTGGGTTTCTTCCTGGGCCCACTCATCGGAGCCGGCGTGATTCTGCTGGTGGGCGCGCGCGGAGGATTTCTGGTCCAGTTGGTGGGCGTCGTACTCGCCGGGGCTCTGATGGCCCGCGTTCCCGACCCGCCACGAAAGGCGCAGGCGGGCAACGGCGGTCATAGCCACGTCACGCTCCCGGAGATCCTTCGCCGCCACCGCGCCGCCCTGTCGACGCTCGGGACAGGCTCCCTGCTGATGGGCGCCGCCCGTGCGTCGAGGGAGGCCGTTCTTCCATTGTGGGCATTGCACCTCGGGTTGAATGCGGCCCAGGTGAGTGTGATCTTCGGTATCGGTGCGGCCGTGGATCTGCTGTGCTCGTATCCGGCCGGACACATCATGGACCGATACGGGCGCAGGTTGGTGGCGGTGCCTTCGCTGACCGTGATCGGTGTGTCGTACCTGATGTTGCCGTTCTCGACGGGCGCGGTGGGGCTGACCGTGGTCGCTGTCGTGATGGGGATCGGGAACGGACTGGGCAACGGCGTGATCATGACTCTCGGTGCGGATATCGCCCCGCCCGAAGAACGCGCCGAGTTCCTCGCCGCATGGCGTTTGACTCACGACACGGGCATGTTCGGTGGGCCGCTCGCGATCGGTCTACTCGCCGCGGTGTTCCCACTCGGGTGGGCATTCGCCGCTCTGGGCGCGACGTCGTTCGCGGGCGCGGCGATGATGTTCCGCTTCATTCCGGTCTACTCTCCGCGGGGGTCACCCCGCTCGCGCGTCGGGAAACGATAGGTAGGCTCGCAGCATGCGATTCGGACTGTTCGTACCTCAAGGCTGGCGTCTGGACCTGGTCGGCATCGACCCCGCGAGGCAGTGGGAGGTGATGCGAGACTTCACGCTCCGCGCGGAGGCAGGGCCGTGGGAATCGGTGTGGGTCTACGACCACTTCCACACCGTTCCCCAGCCGACGGAAGAAGCGACTCACGAGGCGTGGACGTTGATGGCCGCGCTCGGTGCGTCGACGTCGCGTATCCGGCTCGGCCAGATGTGTACCGCCATGAGCTACCGCAACCCGGCGTACCTGGCCAAGGTCGCCGCGACCACCGACCTGATCACGGGTGGACGCGTCGAAATGGGAATCGGCGGCGGTTGGTACGAGCAGGAGTGGCGCGCGTACGGCTACGGATTCCCCTCTGCCGGTGAGCGTCTGGGTCGACTCGACGAAGGAATCCAGATCATGCAGCAGGCGTGGTCGAAGGGAAGTGCGACGCTCGACGGCAAGTACTACCAGGTCGACGGAGCGTTGTGCCGTCCACTTCCGTTGCAAGAGGGCGGAATTCCCATCTGGGTTGCCGGCGGCGGCGAGAAGGTCACTCTCAAGATCGCGGCGAAGTACGCGCAGTACACCAACTTCGACGGCACCCCGGACGGCTTCGCGCACAAGTCGGAGATCCTGAAGAAGCATTGCGACACCGTCGGTACCGACTTCGACGCGATCGTCCGTTCGGCCAACTACAACGTGGCCATCGGGGCGACGGAAGTCGAGGTGTCTCAGCGGTTGGAGACGCTGAAATCCCGACTGACGCCGTTGGTCGGCGAAGCTGCTGCGGATGCGTCGCTCGACGCCTTCCGCGGAATGCCGGCGGTGGGTACACCGGAGCAGATCATCGAGAACCTGTCGGCGCTCAAAGCACAGGGTCTCGAGTACGGAATTTTCTACTTCCCCGAGGCCGCGTACGACACGTCGGGGATCGAGATGTTCGAGAAGGAAGTACTGCCCGCGCTCGCGTAGCGGTACGGCTATCGCAGGGAGTCAGGAAGATCGGCCGGGTTGATCAGGACCCGGCGATCGGGGTGGGTGCGTACTTCTTCGGAATCGGGGATCCGGCTCTGCAGGAAGTTCCACTCGCTGGCACTGACAGCCGCGACAGCGCGTGCCAGCGCCGCCGAGTCCTTGGTTCCCCATTCGATCGGCATGGGGCTGACCATCTGCCAGGTGTCCGCCTTGCTGCGGGTGGAACGATCCGAACACAGTGCAACCGACGGAATGCGGTCGCCGACTCGCCACTTCGGATTGAGTCGAACATTGCGGCTGACGAGTGCGTACTTCGGTGCCCCAGCGGCCGGCTTCGCGATGTCGATCAGTGCGGTCAGCGTCGCCGCACGCGGGTGGACCTCGGTGACGATCGCCGGGACCAGCGGGTTGTCCGCATACAGAGATTCGACGCTCCCCACCTTGCGAGGTGCCCACACGGCCACCCACAGGGAACTGACCGCACCGATGACCAGGACTGCGCCGATGATGATGGACCACACCTCGCCCATGCTGATCAGCCAGGCGCCGACCGCGGCGAGGACGATCGCGAAGATCACCGCAGAAATCTGCAGGCGGCGTACGTCGGCCAGTGTGTCGTTGACCGACTTGGCGTGAGCCTTGTCGACAGTGAACTCGAAGTCAGCCACGAAAAATCCTTCGGGTGGTGCCGGACGATCTAGGACCGGCCCCCGATCGCCCGGGGACCGTCCACCAGCGTAGCTAGTTTCGCGCGCGCTCCCACATCTGCAGGTAAGCCTCGGCGCCGCGGCTCATGTCCTCGACGATGGTGTCGCCGTCGGCTCCCGCGGCGATGCGCATGTCCGCGATCCAGTCGGGAATCATCCCGTACTGCGCCACGCCGTCGGTGTTCACGTCGAAAACCCGGGTGCCGGCGCGCTGCTGGTCCATGACCGTGCCGTCGAAGGCGGTGTACGGATATTGCAGCGGGTTTTCGGCGGCGTCACCGCGCGGTGCGGCTTGGGGACCGAAGCCGTTGGTGTCGGCGCCGTAGCCGAAACCGAAGTAGTAGTTCTCGCTTCGCATTGCCCGCGCGTCGCGCCACTGGTCGATGAATCCGCGCTCTTCGGGCTTTTCGTCCGATGCGTCCAGTTGCCCGGCGTACAGGGCGACAAATCCGCCGAGCGCGTAGATCCGCTTGTACAGGCTCGGGTCGCTCCAACTGTGACTCGAGACGACACCGGAGTAGTTCGCAGCTTCGAGAATGTCGAGGGCTGCTTCGGCGGTCTTGACGCTCATGTGGTCGATGTCGACGATCATTCCTCGGTCCATCAAACCTCTGATCGTGTAAGCACCCAGGTCGGTCAGGCCGTGCGAATTGCATTGCGGACCAGAGGGGTACACCGGAAGCGTCACTCCGGGCGGGAGTACGGCGAGAAGATTCTGCGCGCCGTCGACCTTGGTGGGCAGCACGTTGTCCTCGGCAACTCCGGTGCAGGGTTCCGACTGCCAGAACTCCCCGGTGCCGAGGTAGTTGCCGATATTGACGGCCACGCCGGTAATTCCGCCGTCGAAACGAGCACCGCCGAGAGCGTTGTCGAACTTGTGCGTGACGATCATCTGCCGGACACCCAGGTCGTACAACTCGTCCAGACCGCGGTCGATGTCGTCCTCGGTGCACTGCGGAATCCCGTTACGCACAGAGCAACCGAAGGGTTCGGATACCTCCACCCCGAGGGTGACGGCCAGCTTTCCGTCGGCAGCCACCTTCCTGGCTTGTTCCGGGGAGCTCACGATGCGGAACCATCCGCGGCCGGGTCCGCCGTACTGGGCGTCGATGTAGTCCTGGAGTTCGCGTGTCTGCTGCGCCTGGATCCGGACGGTCTCCATCTCGTCGCAGGGATTTCGCTTGCTCGGATACAGCTCGCACAGGACACGGTTGGCGACAAAGAGATTGGTGAAGATTCGCAGTCCGCCGCGCCAGGCCCGCTCGACCCACTTGTAGTAAGTCTGCTCGTGCGTCAGCGAATCGTGAGCCGGCCAGTCGGCGAAGCTCGGCCAGCCCGTGGTGTCGTGAGTTTCGAAGGGATTTCCGTACGACAGAACATTTTCGAGGAGTGCCGGTATTCCGTCGGGTTGGTGGTCCGGGCAGTCGACGAGTGCAGCTGTGACACCTTGGGGGTCGAAAGGTCTGCCGCAGTGCAGGTTTCCACCCATGAACTCGGAAGCATTCATGTGCACGTGTGTGTCGATGAATCCCGTGACTTCACCGTTCGGCCCGATTTCTCCGGGAATACCGTTTGCACCCACTTCGGCTTCGGGGAAATCGGCACAGCCATCGCGGGGGACGAGAGTGAACGCAGATTCGGGAACGTCACCGGGATCGGACATCGTGAGCGTCGAATCTCGCGAGATCAGTTGACGGCCGTTCGAGGTTGCGGTCAGAACAAAGGACTCGCCGGTGGACATCACGGTCCAGTCGGTGGCTGGAGTTGCTTCGGAGGTGGCGAGAACGGAGTCTGCTCCGTCGTGCGAGAGCATCGACCCGTCCGGGCCGTACAGCATGAAACGACCCAACTGGGCCGCATGCAGGCGGAAAGGCTCGGCGTCGGCGGCTTTCGTGGCGTCGGTGAGGTACGCCGGTCCGCCCCGACGCACGAAGTCTCCGGACTCCGTGCGAAGCGCGTAGCAGCCGTTCGCAAGTGCATACACCGAGTTCTGCGCGGTAGGAGATGGGCTCGGTGCCGCCGCACTGACGCCGGTCGTGGCGACGACGACGGCGGCAGTCAGCAGCGAGATGGTTCCGGCGAGCCGACCCCGTAGACGTGGAACTGAGCGCATGGTGCTGGTGACCCCCGGCCGATGGACACGACTGTGACAGGGCACACTCTACAGGTAACTGGACGTATGTCCATTTATTTCTGGAACGCGTTGCAGAAATGCTCAGCCGATTGCAGGTCCGAGCAGGTCGTCGGCGTCGGTGATCCGGTAGGCGTAGCCCTGTTCGGCGAGGAATCGCTGACGATGTGCCGCATACTCCGCATCGAGAGTGTCGCGGGAGACCACCGAATAGAAGTGCGCCTGACCGCCGTCGTGCTTGGGTCGCAGGAGGCGCCCGAGTCGCTGAGCTTCTTCCTGTCTCGATCCGAAGGTTCCCGAAACCTGCACGGCGACAGACGCCTCCGGAAGGTCGATCGAGAAGTTCGCGACCTTGCTCACGACCAGCGTCTGGATCTCACCGTTCCGGAACTGATCGAACAGGATCTCACGTTCCTTGTTCTTGGTGGATCCCTTGATCACCGGGGCGTTCAGGGCTTCGCCGAGTTCGTCGAGCTGATCGAGATACGCGCCGATCACCAACGTCGGGGAATCCGGGTGCTTGGCCAGAATCGACTTCACGACAGCGATTTTGGTGTGCGCCGTCGAGCACAGTTTGTAGCGTTCCTCCGGTTCGGCGACGGCGTAGGACATGCGTTCGGCGTCCGTCATCGTCACGCGCACCTCGACGCAGTCGGCCGGTGCGATCCAGCCCTGCGCTTCGATGTCCTTCCACGGAGCGTCGTAGCGCTTGGGGCCGATGAGTGAGAAGACGTCGCCTTCGCGTCCGTCCTCACGAACCAACGTCGCGGTCAGACCGAGGCGGCGGCGTGACTGCAGGTCTGCCGTCATCCGGAAGACCGGCGCGGGGAGCAGGTGTACCTCGTCGTAGATCACCAGTCCCCAGTCCCGGGAATCGAAAAGTTCGAGGTGCTTGTACTCGCCCTTCGTGCGACGCGTGATCACCTGGTACGTGGCGATCGTGACCGGCCGAATCTCCTTGCGCTCGCCGGAGTATTCGCCGATTTCTTCCTCGGTCAACGACGTGCGGGCAATGAGCTCACGCTTCCATTGACGACCGGCAACGGTGTTGGTCACCAGAATGAGTGTGGTGGCCTTGGCCTTTGCCATCGCTGCGGCGCCCACCATCGTCTTACCGGCGCCACACGGCAGCACGACGACGCCCGAGCCGCCGGCCCAGAACGAATCCGCTGCCATCTGCTGATAGTCACGCAGTTCCCAGTGGCCCTCTTCGAAAGCGAGATCGATCGGGTGCGCTTCGCCGTCCACGTAGCCGGCGAGATCCTCGGCCGGCCAGCCGACCTTGAGCAGCATCTGCTTGAGGCGGCCGCGCTCACTCGGGTGCACGATCACGGTGTCGTCGTCGACCTTCTCACCGAGCATCGGCGAGATCTTCTTGTGCCGCATCACCTCGGTGAGTACCGCGCGGTCCAGGCTGACCAGGATGAGACCGTGCACCGGGCTCTTGACCAACTGCAAGCGTCCGTACCTGGCCATCGTGTCGACGATGTCGACCAGGAGAGGCTGCGGCACGGCGAACCGTGAGAACGAGACCAAGGCGTCGACAACCTGCTCGGCGTCATGCCCGGCTGCGCGCGCATTCCACAGGGCCAGGGGAGTGATGCGATAGGTGTGGACGTGCTCCGGGGCCCGTTCGAGTTCCGCGAAGGGGGCAATTGCCTGCCTGGCCTCGCCGGCACGCTCGTGGTCGACCTCCAACAGCAGCGTCTTGTCGGATTGGACGATCAACGGTCCGTCGGTCACGGAATCCTCCTAGTGAAACAAACGCGGCCACAGAGCGTTGCGCCGCGTTGTCGGCTGACGCCAACCCTGCCATTGTCCTGGTATCGGGGCGCAGACGCCAACAGGCGACGCTCGCACAGCCCGAACTAGGGGTGCCCGAGTGCGGGCACCCCTAGGTCAACAGGGCATGACCGACCGCTATTCCGGGCGGCCGGCGCCGGGTAGAACGAGGATCTTCACGTGTTCGTCGGGTGCGCGCAGAGCTGCGAAAGCGTCCGAGACACCATCGAGACCGACCCGGCCGGTGATGATCGCTTCGGCGTCGATCTCTCCATCGGCGAGTCTCTGCAGGGTGATGTCGTAGGCATTCTCGTAGGGGCCGTGACCGAAGTTGATCGAGATCCTCCGGAACTGCCCGACGACGGGAATGATCGTCTCGTCGCCGAACGGCGCAGCCAGCACCTGTATCCGCGAGTTGAACGGCAAGGTGCGCATCAGTTCCCCGATAGCCCCCGCCCGGCCGCTGCATTCGTAGGCGATCAGGATGCCGTTTGCGGCCTGACCGACGAGTGGGTTGCCCTCGGCGACCATCTGATTCCACAGTTCGATCGGATCCTGCTCGGCCGGATCGACGACGATGTCCGCGCCCATCTTCTCGGCGAGCTCGCGTCGTTTGGGGGAGGGCTCGGACGCGATGACGATCTGTGCTCCTCTCGCCTTCGCCGCGACGACGGCACCAAGTCCGATCGTCCCGCAACCGATGACGAGCGCCGAATCGGCCGAGGTGAGGCCGGACTGTTGAAGGTGCATCTCGCCGACGTGGAGAGGTTCGGCAAGTGTGGCGTGCTCGAGTGACAGGTGATCGGGAACTTTGCGGACCCAGAACGCGTCGACGACGATGTGGTCGCCGAACGCGCCGTGGTATTCGTTCGAGTAGCCGATGATCGTCGGGATCCCGGTGGCAGTGTCGGTGGCCAGGCCGATGCCCGCCACCCTGTCGTCGATCGCGAAATCGTCTACTGCAGAGCCGGTTTCGGAGACGATGCCCGCGTACTCGTGTCCCAGGACTACGGGGCGGTCGGGGTCGAAGGTGGCGAGCGGGTAGCCCCCGTCGTGTGCGACCTCGACGAACCGGCACGGGTCTTTCGACATGCTCAGATCACTGCCACAGATCCCGCAGGCGACGACGTCGATGCGGATCTGATGGGGTGCCAACGGCGGCGGGTCGGCTACCACCGCTACTGCGAATTCACCGTTCTGGAATCGGACAGCCCTCATGCGCGTACCGCTCCCGTCTCGGCGGACCGGCCGTAGTAGTCGGTGTGGGCTTTGGTGAGCGCTCCGACCAGCCCGCCGATCAGGTACTCGCGATTGTCCTCGGCGAACTGCATGCTCGCCTGACGCCCGACGTTCCGCTTCCGGAAGTGCGGGACCACCTCGGAGGCGAACAATTCGTAGCTGCGTTTGGTGTCCTCCCAGCTCGCCATGTCGACGTGAAGGATCAGGAACGTGCCGAACCCTCCCGTCTTCTCGATCAGGCGCTCGATCTGTGCGATCGCATCCTCGGGGGTACCGATGATCGCCTGACCGAACTCGCCGAGAGTGTCGTTACGCCACTGGTCGATGATCCCTGCCGGCGTATCTGCCCAGGCCGGGGTCTGGCCGGTCTGCCGATTCACGTAGGAGGCCATCGATCCGATCCGTCGGCTCACGGCGCGCTCGGCCTCGGCTCGGGTCTCTGCGATGAACATCGGATTAACCACCCGCCACGTCGCGCGGTCGGCGTGGTGGCCGTGCTCGGCCGAGACCTTCTCGTACACATCCCAGTTGCGATCCAGTGCGTCGAATCCGCTGGGTGAACTCGCCGCCAACGAGAGCAAGGAGAGGCCGTTCTTGCCTGCGAGTACCGAACCGTTGGGCGAAATCGTCGACGCTGTCACGGTCTCGATGCCATCCGCGCGGTACGTGGGCAGCTGTGCACGAGCATCACGCAACGTGAACCAGTCGGTTTCCATGTTGACGACCTCGCCGCGGAGCAACGCAAGGATGGCCTCGAGTGCTTCGCCCTGGCGGCGGCGCTGATCCGACGGGTTGATACCCATCATGTGTGCGTCGAGGGGGATCTTGCCCGGGCCGGTGCCGAAGATGACTCGCCCGCGGGTCTGCAGATCGAGTTGAGTGATGCGGTCGGCCGTGATCAGCGGGTGGTGATAGGGCAGGGACGTCACGCCCGTACCGAACTGGATGCGCTCGGTCCGCTCGGCTGCGGCGGCGATGAACATGTCCGGCGCGGGCACGATTTCGGCGCCGGTCGAATGATGCTCACCCATCCAGGCTTCCTCGAAGCCGAGGTGATCCAGGTGCACCATGAGATCGATATCGCGTCTGAGTTGCAAGGCGGGATCTGCGTCGAGCGGATGGTACGGGGCAAGGAAGGCTCCGAAGCGGATGGACGATGCGGACCACACGATGACATCTCCTGTCGACAGTGAAGTGATTTGGCTCACTCGCTCTGGTGGAGATGTCTAACATGGATCACCTGATCCAATAAGTTGAATCTCCCGCACAATGGGAGGTTTGTAATCACTTGTAGCTCAACGCTATCTGGTGTAGTCATGTCGTCTAATGTTGTTTCAAGTCGATCAACTAAACCAGGCATTGCGAGAAGGAGCGTTGAAGAGGTCATGCACTTGGACGTCACCATCACCCCCACCTCCTCGACCGTCGAACTGAACGGGGTCGACGACTTCACCAGTCTCTCGGTCGTCGTAGGCGGCGACGATCAGTCCGAGACTCTGCGTCGGGTATTGGAACCGTGGGGGGAACTCGAGGACGATCACGTCTGGCTCGACATTGCTCACCTGGAACAAGCCGTCGCGGCCCAGGTCGGAAACGCGCAGTGGAGGCAGAAGTTCTCCGCGATGGTGGACTACGCGCGCGCCCACGGCTGGGTCGATCGCGACAACAGGGTGCGGGCACACCGTGAATCACTCTGACTCCAGGGTCAGCGCTTCGGAGAACTTCGGCGAGCCCGTGCGAAGCTCGTTCGTATGACCGACTCCAGGCAGAACCGACAAGGCGACGCGACGCGCATGCGCTTGCTCAAAACTGCCGAGCGGCTTTTCGCGACAGAGGGATTGGATGCAGTCTCGTTGCGCTCGGTCAACGCAGCAGCCGGTCTCGGTCCGTCGTCTGTCCACTACCATTTCGGCACCAAGGACGACCTGGTCGCCGCGGTGCTGCTGGACATGGGAACGTCGGTGCGAGATCAGATCAGCGCGAACGTGGACGCCCTTGCCGCCGAACAGACGCCGCCGACGGTCGAGGCACTGGTACGGGCTGTCACCGCGCCCTACGAGGCGTTGCTCCTTCGCCACCGCACGCGGGGAATGCGATGGATCAGGATCGTCACGCAGATCTCGCAGCCGCAGATGTCACGACCAGGGCATCCCGCCCTCGAGGCGACCGAGCTGCACCTTCGCGATCACCTTCTCGACCAGGTCCGTCGTACATTTCCCGCTACCGATCCGGAAAGGCTCGAGACGCGCTGGGCGATCGCCTTGATGGGCTTCCTCCAAGCATTGAGCCGGGCCGACGATTGGAGCGGAAGTGGCAAGCCGCTCGCGCCGGAGCGACTTGCCGACTTCTACGAGGATCAGGTCGTCTTTCTGATCGGTGGCGTGCGGCAGTTATTGGGATGAGTTCCTTATTTTTGCGCGACGACAGACTTTCGCATTTCCATTACATGAGTAATAGCCTCGGAAATTCCGGATCGATAACCGATATTCTTTTCGGAATCGCCCGGAGTGGAATCAAGCTCCGATTCGAGTCTCGTTTGAATGCGGTCCAGGGTGTGGATTGTTCTTTTCACGATAGTTAATTCTCTTTCTGCGGAGAATCCGAAAGTAGTATTCCGGACTGCCGAGCGTGTTCGTCGAGGACGCAGAGTGAAGCGAGGGTCATGCCCGCTGCGTAGCCGCGCGAGCGTGCGTCAGTTCCTCGACTACGTGACTTGAACAGGTTGAATGTTTCGTGCAGGTGCACGAGGGTGTCGGTGGGGGCCGGCATTGGTCAGCTTCGCAGTCAGCTCGTCTTTCTCTGGACTGTGCTGTCAGCTCCGCTTTCTCTTACGAATGAACTCCGAAGACTCCGCAGTTTTCGCCCGCTTTTCCGCGCGGCGTTCTTTGATCGACTGAGCGGGTTTCTTCATGTTTTTACCCGGCGCCTTGTCAGCCATTGTCGCTCCTCATTTTTCGAAGTGGCAATCACAAACTGACCTCGACCATACTTCATTTACAGAAAAAAGCCAGTTGCTTCTTTTCTGCTACTTTTTTCCGGAGTCGACGGGGCTGACGGAAGTAATGCGGTGCAACGTGAAACGGCGTACCGCACCACTTGCCGGGTCGAACGCGTCCAGCTGTCCGCCGCCCACGCTGACGGGGTCGACGATGCGATGGGTCGCCACCCCCTGGGCGTCGACGTACCCGATGTTGACGCTGGAATTGTCTCGTGCCGCCGTGGCCAGCAAGGCGATGGTGGCTGCGTTGTTCTCGCGCGAACCGTCCGTTCGAACGCCGCCACGGCCGGGGGCGGAAGCGCGGTCGCCCGCCCGCATCGTGCGTACCAACGACGCCAACTGATCCGCCGACGGGCTCGCAGGCATTCTCGACGCCGGTCGGCTGCGACGGTTCGGTACGCGAGCCCCGCGTGGGCGAAGATCGACCAGCGTTCCCGAGGAGTCTTCACCGGCCGGCGCAAATCCGGCTGCGCGCAATTCGGCCAGGACCTCGCGTAGCGGGGCTTGGGAGATCGCGACCGTGGGAGCCAATGCGCGCAATGCCAGGGACTCGGCCACCGCCGATGCGAGTACCTCCGCCAACAGTGATGCGTCCTCGCACCGGATGAACGACGCTGCAACCCCGGCACGCAGTCGTCCGTGCCGACGGGCAACATCGTCAATCAGATACGAAAGCGATTGGGGGACAGGTGTCTTCGATTTCGAAGCGAACATGGCATGCAGTTCGGTGGCCGTCAGGCCGGCGTCGAGAGCACGCCGCACACTGTCCTCGCTGATGCGGTACATGGACGCCGATCCTGCCGACTCGATGTCCGCGACCAGGCTCACCTGCTCGAGCAGGTCCGGTACGAGCGGACCTGGCGCAACCAATGTCAGATCTGCCTGGACCAGGATGTAGTCGATGGGCTCGGGTAGCGCGGACTGCATTTCGGCTTCGGCGTCCCCGCCGTGCAGCAATGCTCGACCCGGGGACGACAAAGCGCCGCGGGCTACCAGTCCGAGCGCGGCGGCCTCGTCCAGAGTTCGCTCGATCGCGAAGGTCCGAAGGCGCCCGCTCCACCGCGGACGTCGCCACGCCAGCAGCCGACTGACCTCGACGGCCGACGCAGTCTGACCACTGTCGAGTTCGGAGAGCAACCCCAGAATGGCCTGACGATCTCGCGGAGCGGCCGGTGCCCGGCCCTCCTCGGACAGTGCCGCGATCGGCTTGTCGGTGGAATCCCGCAGCCCGATCATCCACGGAACGCGCGGTACGTCCACCCAGGCGGACGCCAGGACCTCCCACCGTCGCGCTGTGGACGCGTTCAGCCAGCCGTCGACGGCGAGTGTAGGCGTCCAGTATTCGTCAGCGTTGTCCGAGATCGGCGCCGGGTCGGGCGTTCCGCTCGCGATGAGTCCGGCTGCCGAGAGCAATTCGACAAGCAGGCTCACTCGCGCTTCGTCGAGATCGGCAGTCTTGGCCACGCGTCGTAGTTCTCGAACGCCGAGTCCACCGGCTCGCAGGGCGGGGGCCGGTGCTGCTCCCAGAACTGCGATCACGTTCTCGCATTGGCGTACCAACTCGAGCGCTTCGCCGGCTGCTGCGGCGTTCACGTCCGCCGGTTTGAGTTTGTCGCCCCCAATGACCGGTGCGGTCAGTGTCGTCGGATCGAAAACCGGCTCGCCGCGGATGACCTGACGAACCGTCGCCGGAAGTTCGACTGTCTGCTCGTCGAGCCACCGCAGCAGGCCGGCTGCCAGCAATCGCTGAACCGGGCGCTCGGGCGGCGTTCCCGGGGCAGCGTCGCGGGTACGGCCGATCGGGCTGGAGTTGGCGAGAGTCTCGAGGAGATCCCGTTCCCGGGTGTCCAGAGCGTCGAGGGCCGCCGAGATCTCGGTCTCGGACATCGCCTCGGCAGGTTCGAGGGCACGCCCCACACGCCAGGGAATCATCCCGATGACTGCCGGGACGACGCTGATGGGATCGACACCCCAGATGAGGGCGGACTCGCGCATCTTCGACAGTGACTTGTCGACGGCCTTCTTGGTGACCTTGCCCTTGCCGGTCAGGGCGCGTTCGGCGATTGCACTGTTGAGCTCCGCCCGCGTCATCGGAGTTTCCTCGGCGCCGGCCAGCGCCAACAATTCGAGAAGACCGAAATCGAGGGTGTCGAGTTCGTCTGCGGCTCGGCTGACCGACGCGCGTTGCTGCGCCCGACCGCTGAGAACCACCATCGTGCTCGGCGGCGGCACGGCCAGATCGGGGCGCAGACGCATCAACTCCGTCAACTCGGCGTCACTGCGCGCCGAGAGCCAATCGGTCAGACTTTCGGCTGCGGAACTGCCCGCCGGGGTGCCACGTGTTTCGGTCATCAGGTATCAGATTAGAGACCTGGTCTGTACGGCGTAACGGCGTCCTGTCAAAATGACTTCGTGGCCAACAATTCGAAGCAACACTATGTAGATCCAGGATGGCCGGAAACTGCAGACGGAGATCACGCAGTGACCGAATTGTCATCGACCCGTGCAGGTGGACTTTCACCCTTCGGCGAGGACACCACCTTTCCGGTTCCGGTGGAGTCACTCCCTTACGTGCACCCGCACACCGTCATCAACCGATAACAACTCGACACGAAGAAGGCCCGCACCGATTCGGTGCGGGCCTTCTCTAGTTCGAGCGTCCGAGCGGACAGTCTTGCCGGTTTTACTTGAGGAACGTCTTCGCGGTGTCGGCGACTGCGAGGATCTGCGGGTCGACCGGGATGCCGTTGGCCTTGGCGAAAGCGATTGCCTGATCGATGGCGTCGGCAACCGGGTGTGCAACGGTCTGAGCGACCTGCTGTGCCGGAGCCGGAGCTGCCTGAGGAGCCGTGGTGGCCGGAGCGGAACGCTCGGTGGCGCCGCTGCTCAGTCCGAGGCTGGAGGAGCAGGACGGCCATGCGCCCCAACCCTGGTTTGCGAGAACACGCTCGGCAACAACGATCTGCTGCTCGCGAGAGGCCTGGTTTGCGGTGGCTGCGTACTGTCCGCCGCCGTGTGCGTTCCACGTGCTGGGGGAGAACTGCAATCCGCCCTGGTAACCGTTGCCGGTGTTGATGGCCCAGTTTCCGCCGGCCTCACACTGGGCGAGACGATCCCAGTCGGAGTCGGGGGCAGCGTTTGCGGTTCCGGTGGCTGCAATTCCTGCTACGCCCATGATGGCGCCGGTGACGGCGACCTTGGCGACAGTGCGGCCGGTGGTGGTGGGCTTGCGATGGCGTCCGCTCATGATGGTCGAAATCCTCTCCACACGCGCCTGCGAGGTCAGCTGTCGGGTTCGGGCTGAGAGGTCGCCCGGCCTCGCCTTTCCTGGCTGGAAAGGGTCTGGCTTCACCCCAAGATCCGGTCTTGCGACCGAACCGGTGTCCACTGGAGAACTTTTCTGTTCTCACAGAGGACTTTGGGTCCCCCGTCCTCGTCCCTGGAATGCTCTGTCGGAAGTCCGGTACCCGCGGGACAAGGCTTGGCGCGGCGGGCCGGAGGTGGCCGAGTTTCCCGGCCGAAAACGACGGTAACGGCTCGAGTCTCTCGTGTCACCATTTGATAACGCGGCGTGGCGAAAGACGTACAACGCGTCACACAAAGCGCAGGAGACTCTTCCCAGGTAGGTGGGGGTGCCTGAGTGAATGTCCGGTTGTGTCCGTTCCGTTATCCATCCGTAATGTGAGCAAGGTCACACGTTATCTGGAAATAGGAATCCGGGCGATTGAGAGGTGTGTCGATCCAGGCCGGTGGTGTGGCCTGTGTCTCAACATCCGAATAGAAACTTAGGTTAGGTTTGCCTGACTTGTCCTGAATGGGCAGGGTTCGCAGAGTCTTCCAAAGAAGTAGGGCACCCCTCATGAAACTGCAATACCGTCGGCGCGCGGTCACCGCGTCACTCGCCGTCGCCGCTGCTGCTGTCGGCCTGGCCGTCACTGCTCCCGCTGCACACGCCTCACCCGAGGATCCGACACACGGTGTTGTCGGAAGCTATTCCGCAACCCAGCCCGGCGACATCGTCGTCGACTCGGCAACCCACCGCGGATACATCACGCAGTACGGCGGACCGACCAGTTCGTTGTCCGTCGTCGACACGAACACGGGCAAGTCCGTCGGCAGCATCGACGGTGTCGTCGGTTACCCGTCGGCACTTGCCGTGGATTCGGACCTCGGACGCGCGTACGTGTCCTCCTCCTACGGCGGCGCGATCTCGATTGTCGACACCAAGACCGGCAAGGTCGAAAAGACGGTCACGCTGAGCGAGAAGAACCCCGACGGCTCGCGGCCACAGATCAACGATGTCGTCGTCGACCCCACAACACACCGCGCGTACTTCTCGGACTACAAGTCCGGCAACATCCGAGTCGTCGACCCCAACGCCGCCGACGCCGTGTCGAGCATTCTGGTCGACAAGTCGGCAACGCCGACCAAGCTCGCCTTCGACAGTGTCCGCGGCTTCCTCTACATCGCGGACACCAACTTCTTCGACGAGAATTACGGCCGCACGCTGTGGCAGGCGGACGTACGCAAGGGCGGAGCACTCAAGTCGATCGTGCGTGCCGACAACCTCTACCCCGTCGACGTCGATGTCGACACGAACACCGGCAACATCTACATGACCGACACCCGGGCAACCAACCTGTGGGCGATCACCCCGGGCGGCGCGGTTCTGTCGAAGACCACGCTGTCTCCGACCGCGATTCCCAACGGCGTGATCGTCGACTCTGCGGCAGGCATTGCATATGTCGCCGACGTCATGAACGGACACTTGTGGTCGGTCGATCTGACGACGCGCGCCACTACCGCTCTGGCCGATACCAAGGTTCCGGCACTGGAGAAGGTCAAAAACCTCGCGCTCGACACCTCGACCGGCGCCATCGCGTCGACGACCAACGGGGGCAAGGTGACCGTAGTTGCTGCGTATCCGCTGCCCGCGACCGTCGAACTGCCTGCCGCTCAGGTCGGTAAGGCGTATTCGCAGAAGCTCACTGCCGCTGACACGCGCGCAACCTTTGCACTCACCAACGGCACTCTGCCCGGCGGACTGTCCCTCGCACCGGACGGCACCATCTCGGGAACCCCCACTGCTGTCGGCAGCGTCACCGTCGAGATCACTGCGAAGAGCGTGCTTTCGCGTGCTTCGAGCGTGACCGTCGTTGTCTCCGAGGGCCCGGTCGGCCCCGTTGATCCGGGCAACCCGGGCACGGGTACCGGTTCGCTCGGTAACCTCCCCGGACTCGGTAGCCTCGGCCGCTGATCCGACCTGATAGAAGAACCCGACCACAGCACCTGCCGTGGTCGGGTTCGTCTGTCTGCGAGGCCGATTACGAGCAATTGACGCGGTCCACGGCTATGCGTAATTGACGCGGTCCACGTCGACGATCTCCTTGCCCAGTGGCATCAGCGAGATCGGAATCATCTTCAAGTTCGCGACGGCGAGTGGAATTCCGATGATCGTGATTGCCATCGCGACGGCGGTGACGATGTGTCCGATCGCCAACCAGATGCCGGCGATGATCACCCAGATGACGTTGCCGATCATCGAACCGACACCGGCGGTCGGCTTGTCGACGACGGTCTTACCGAACGGCCACAGCGCGTAGATGCCTATGCGGAACGCTGCGATTCCGAAGGGAATCGTGATGATGAGGATGCAGCAGATGATGCCTGCGGCGAAGTAACCCAATGCCAGCCAGAAGCCGCCGAACACCAGCCAGATCACGTTCAGGAGGATTCTCATGGTCAGTGACCTTTCGGTTGGAGGCGGGAGAGATCAGCGCACGCGTCGACCGGATCTCAGCGTGTAGACGATGGCGAGAAGGAAGCCGATCGGGCACGCGAGTGCGACGAGATACAAGGCCAGGCCGGGCGGAGTGTCGCTGAAGATGTGGACCGCGAAGATGGCCACGATCGCCAGGAATCCGACGATGAACAGTGCCATCGCCGTACGGAACAGACCGTTTCCGGTGCCGGAAGTGCGCGGGTTCGGTTGAGGGTCCACACCTATGAGGATAGTGCCTGTAAACCTGGGTGCCGACCCGGGTTCGTCACAGGTAGACTGTTAACAGACTGCGCGCCCCGCTGAAGCAAGTGTGGGGCGCGTTCTTTTGCATTCTTCCACCGGAAGCGATGCGAGCAAGGCCATGAGGCTCTTCCGAGAGCCTCCCGAGCACATTGGGGCAGATGCCCCAGTCGAGTGATGAGCAGGTGAACGCGGTGCCGACCGGCAAGGTGAAGTGGTACGACGTCGAAAAGGGTTTCGGCTTTCTGTCGCAGGAAGAGGGCGAGGACGTCTACGTCCGAGCTTCCGCTCTCCCCGAGGGCGTCGAGGGCTTGAAGGCCGGCCAGCGCGTCGAGTTCGGCATGGCCGCAGGTCGACGCGGTCCGCAGGCGCTGAGCCTGAAGGTGCTCGAGCCGGCACCGTCGTTGCGCGGCGCTACGGCGACCCGTCGTGAGCCCGTCGAGCGTAAGCACACCCCTGACCAGCTGCACGGCATGGTCGAGGACATGATCACGTTGCTCGAGGCGAAGGTCCAGCCGGATCTGCGCAACGGCAAGTACCCGGACCGCAAGACCGCTCAGCGGATCTCCGAGGTCGTCCGGGCCGTCGCTCGCGAGCTCGACACCTGATCGCTTCGATACGAGCTGCCATATACAGCTGCTGACAAAATGCCCTGCACACCAATCGGTGTGCAGGGCATTTTCATGGTCCGGGGATCAGGCGGTCTTGATCGACCAGATCAGCAGTCCCTGTTCGCTTCCCTCACCGACGGCGAGGTGGATTTCGACGCCGACCAGTTGCTTGACGGGATCGCTCGAAGATTCGACCGTCACGGCCAATGCCTCACCAGGCTCGAAGACTCGGGGCTCGCCGGTCTGGTTGCCGTCGGCATCCTCGTAGACGGCCAGCAGTGCCCACTGCGCATCCGAGACGTCAGTCGACAACGACAGCTGCAGCGGATAGCCCGCGGGAACGTCGAGGGCGTAGATGTCGCCCACCTGGGCGCACTGGGACAGATCGATGGTGCAGAACCCGGCAGGGTTGGTCTCGATCGTCTTGCCGTGTGCGTATGCAGTGATGACCGGCAGCTTCTCGGGGTCGTCGTTGATGTTCTTGATGATCACGAAAAGAACGGAGACGTAAGCAACCAGTGCCACCACCATCAGGACACTGATCGCTGCCACGATCTTCTTTGTTCTCGAGCGCATCATCACTGCGGAGTACTTCCTTGTCCTCGGTTGGATTTACCGGTGTAAATCACTTCGGTCACTTCTTGTTCGGCCAGATCGGGTCGCTTCCCACCGAGGCCGGGCAGGAGGCTGCTTCCTCGGTAGCTCAGGAAGGTCTGTAGGAGACCGATCGTCAGGAACACCGATACAACAGTGAACCCGATCCAGTATTCGGTCGGAAGCAGAACCCCCAATGCGCCGCCGAGTACCCAGCTCAACTGCAGAACCGTCTCCGATCTGCCGAATCCGGACGCGATCGATTCCTCGGGCAGGTCGTGCTGGAGTGACGCGTCGAGCGAGACCTTGGCGAGTGCGCTGGCGGCCGAGGCGATGAGCGTTGCCAGGGCGGCGGTCATCAGGTTGTCCGTCAGAGCGGCGATCACGGCGATGATCCATACCGAGGCCGTGCACCGAAGCACGATCAACGCGGGCCGGCCGAGCTTGAGGCGAGCGCCCGCGGCATTGCCGGCGAAGTTACCCAGACCGGCGGCTGCGCCGACCAAGCCGAGCATCATGGCTTGCTGGAGTGGCTCGTGATCGGTACGCGACTTGGCGACGAACGCGATGTAGAGCGTCAGAAAGCCGGTGAGCACTCGGATGGTTCCGTTGCCCCAGAGTCCGATGATCACGGCCCGTCCGAGAGGCTGACGGACCTTGGCCGGTTTCGCGTTCGGCTGTGGTGGGGCGCTGCCGGCGTGATGTGCCTCGTCCGGGTGGTAAGTGATGGTCGCGGGAACCTCACCCTCGGTGACCTCGACCCACGACGGGATTCGCATGCTCAGATATGCGCCGAAGACGGTGACGGCAACCGCGAACCACAAGGCTCCGGTGGAACCGAAAGCGAGGGCGAGCGCACCCGCGACAGCGCCGGCCCCGATCGTTCCACCGATCAACCCGAAGACCGTCAGACGCGAATTGACTCGCACCAGGTCTATTTCCGGTGGTAGCACGCGTGGAGTCACCGCACTCTTGAGTACCGAGAACGATTTACTGAGCACCATCATGCCGAGCGCCGCCGGATACAGAATCCAGCTGTCGAAGTTGAAGACCAGGATCACCGCGAGGAGCGTCCGGACTCCGAACGACGACGCGAGCGCGATTCGGCGGCCACGCTGCAAGCGGTCGAGCATCGGACCGATGAGCGGCGCGATCACGGCGAACGGCGCGATCGTGATCAGGAGATAGAGCGCGACCTTGGTCTTGTCCTCGCCCGTCGCGGCCGAGAAGAACAGCGTGTTGGCGAGGGCGACGGAGATGGCCGCGTCGGTGGCATTGTTCGTCATCACCGCGTAGGTGAGAGCGGTCAGTCCGGACTTGTCCGCGCCGTCGGCCTTCGCTGCGCGCTGGAATGTCGCGATGCCCTTGTTCGTCAGTTCACGGCTGCGCATCGCTGCGACGCGGGTGACGGTGAGCTTGCGAGGCATCGGGGGAGCCTTGGGAGCGTCCGCACCCGGTGCCTTCGAACCGGACGCGGAATCGGAGTCTCCCCGTGATTCCGGGATCGGATGCAGCGGCGGCAAAGGCGTGCGACGGGCAGCGGGACGGGCCGAAGGCGGGTAGTTGTCCGGGCGGGCCGCGGGTGGGTAATTGTCGTAACCGGGGTGCACCTGTTGCCCCTCCGGCTCGTCGTGGATTCGCCGAGTTTCGGGGTCGTAGGGTTCGCGCGGTCCGGTCACCACTCAATTCTGTCCTAGTGTCGGCGCGGCTACCACGCACACCCCTGCGAGTCCTGTGTCATGTCGGACTCAGTTAACAAAACGGACTTCGAACATCTGCGGCCAATACTTGCCGGTGAGCAGGAATCGATCGGTACCGGGAATCTGCGCGATGCCGTTGAGAACGTCGACGGTGCTGGTCGATCCGTCCGTGACGAGTTCTTCGCGGAGCGGCGACGCGTCGTACACGTTCGTGACACTGCCGCCCGACGGGTCGATTCTGACGACGGTGTCCCTGGTCCAGACATTGGCGTAGACGGAGCCGTCTTCGGCGCATTCCAGTTCGTTCAGTTTGCCCACGGACTCCGAAGACCTGGTGACATCGATCGTGGAGATCGCCGCGAAGGTTTCGGGATCGCGGAAGGTCAACGTGGCCGAACCGTCGCTCGAGACCAGCCGATCCCCGAGCGAACAGATTCCCCATCCCTCGGTGTCGAGTGGGAACCGCCCTCGTTCGATCAAGGTGTCCTTGTCACGAGCGATGGCAACGCCGTCTTTCCAGGTGAGTTGCCACAGCGTGTCTCCGGCGATCGTGATGCCTTCACCGAACAACGGCGGGTCGAGATCGGCACGTGCAACCTCCGGTCCCGAAGCGGGTGCCTGCTCGTCCGAGATCTCACTCGAGCGGACCCAGGACTGCCCGACGCGCCCGGTACTTTCGTAGAGACGATTTCCGTCGATTTCGAGGCCTTGCGTGAACGCGTCGGGGTCGTGCGCGGACACTCGAACGATCTCGACGGAGCCGGTTTCGGTCGTGAGGTTGTCGGGAGGGCTGGGGGAATCGGAGCACCCCGCCAGCGCCGACGCGATCACGGCGACCGCTGCGAAACTGCGCACGGAATTGGCGTGTGACCTACTCATCTGCCCAGCATGGCAGCCCAGTGCGTTGCGGACTTGCGGTGGTGCGGCAAACTGGAGGAGTGAGTGTTGCTACTTCTCCAGAGCGTGCAGTGCCGCGCCCAGTACTGGCCGATGCGGTCGAGCTTGCCCGAACGGCAGTCGTCGACCTGCATGAAGGCGGTGTGGGGGCATACCTCGGCGTGACGTCGGAGGACGAATTTGCCGCCACCCATCGATTTGCAGCAGACATTCCGGGATACCGCGGTTGGCAGTGGGCGGTTGTCGTCGCTGCCGGACCGGAGGACACCCACGCCACGGTCAGTGAGTTGGCGCTGTTGCCAGGTCCCGACGCGTTGGTTGCGCCGGAATGGCTGCCATGGGATCAGCGGATTCGCCCCGGCGATCTCTCCGTCGGTGACCTGTTGGCTCCGCCGGCCGAGGATCCTCGTCTCGTTCCCGGCTACGTCGCCACCGGTGACCCGGAAGTCGACGAGGTAGCTCTCGAAATCGGGCTCGGCCGCAAACAGGTCATGAGCCTCGAAGGCCGACTCGATGCCGCGCAGCGTTGGTTCGACGGTGACTTCGGCCCGGAGTCGGAAATGGCGAAGGCCGCGCCGTCGACGTGTGGGCTGTGTGGGTTCTTCCTGCCGCTCGCCGGTTCGCTGCATGCAGCGTTCGGCGTGTGCGGCAACGAACTCTCCGCAGACGGCCGAGTGGTCAGCGTGTCCTACGGTTGTGGCGCGCACTCGGACACCAGCTTGCCGCTCGGTGCGGGTTCGCCGCAGTTCGACGCATTCGACGACGGGGCAGTCGAGCTGATCGCGGTGCCTGCTCGCCCGTCGAGCGTTGTTGCAGTTGAGGATTCGGTATCCACCGAGTAGAAGATCCGTTCGGCACGGACGCACTCAGGGCGGCGACGCTGCGCGCGTGGTCGGAATCTCCGACGCGATTGCGTGAAGACGCGGCTGCTGAATCCGATCTCGCGAAGGCCGGGTACCGCGACCGTCTGCTCACCGAGTTGGCGCAGAACGCTGCCGATGCGGCTGCACGCGAGGGCATCGCAGGCTCTTTGTGGGTGGACCTGGACGATCAGACGCTGACCGTGGCGAACACGGGCCGTCCGCTGGACGAATCCGGCGTGCACGCGCTCACGGCGCTGCGAGCGTCGAACAAGGTCGACGCCGACGAAGGCGTCACAGGTCGGTTCGGCGTCGGATTCTCGGCAGTTCTCTCGGTCAGTGACGAGGTGGAACTGCGCTCGTCGACGGGATCGGTTCGGTTCTCTGCCTCGCAAACCCTGCGCGAGATCGAGTCTCACGAACTTCCGGTGCCGGAAACCGGAGTTCCCGTACTCCGTTTGGTGTGGCCCTCGGTCGAATTGCCCGGCGTCGGTGCCGATTCGGAAGTGGTGCTGACACTGCGGCCGGATGTCGATGCCGCTGCGTTGCTCGCGCAGATGACGCGCGAGGCCGTCGACTTGCTGCTCGAACTTCCGGCCCTCGGATCTATTCGTCTGGGCGAGAAGACTTTTCAGCGTTCGGAACGAGTGCTGGAATCCGGTCTCGTGGAGATAGCGATCGGAGATCGCACGTGGTGGCAGTACTCGGCGACGAACGCACGATGGTTGGTGCCGGTCCGCGACGGGGTCGTCGAGCCGGTGTCCGACGACGTCCTGCGGGCGCCGACGCGATCCGACGAGGAACTGTCGATCCCCGCGATCATCATTGCCGACATAGCGATGCAGCCCGATCGGCGACGCATCATGCCCGCTGCACCGATCGCTCCGCTCGCCGAGGGATACGCGAAGTTCCTTGCCGCACTGCCGCCCCGGCAGCGCACGGCGCTCGTTCCGATTCCCGCCTTCGCTCGAAGTGAAACGGATTCGCTTCTGCGCGAAGCGCTTCTGAAGGAGTTGCAGGAGAACGAGTGGCTTCCGGTGGTCGGTGAACCCGACCGGGCGCCGCAGCGAGCGTCCGTGGTTCCCGGGCTCAGTGACGAACTCGCCGATTTGCTCACCGACATCATCGGCGGACTGGTTGTCCCCGAACTCTCCGGCCCCAAGCACGAGCGAGCACTTGCGGCGGTGTCGACGCACCGCATCGGACTCGCGCGCATCGCGGAACTGCTCAGCGGCCTCGAACGTGAACCGAGTTGGTGGAATCGGCTCTATTCGGCTCTCGAGCCCTTGGTGATCGACACCCTTGCGGTGGAAGAGCTTGGAACGCTGCCCGTTCCGCTCTCCGACGGACGGATCGTGACCGGTCCGCGGACCGTCGTCGTCGGTGTCGAACTGGGCGAAGACGCACCGTCGGTGCAGTGGACGAGGTTGGTTCATCCCGTTGCGGCTCACCCGTTGCTGTCTCGATTGGGAGCGCAGACCGCGAGTGCCACCGACCTGCTGTCCGACCCGGCGCTACGAGCATTGATCGAAGATGCTGCGGATCAGGATGATTCGGTAGTGACGGACTTGGCGCAGGTGGTGCTCGGCTTGGCTGCCCACGTGGCGCCAGGGGCACTACCGTCGTGGATCGGTGAAGTGCTGCTTCCTGATTCGGAGGGCGAATTGCGTTCCGCCGACCAGCTTCTGCTTCCGGGGGCTCCCCTCGCGGGTGTCCTGGTCGAGGATTCTCCCTTCGGCATCGTCGACGCTGATTTCGTGCAGCAGGTGGGGGAGCAGGCACTTCGGGTAGTCGGTGTCGGGTGGGGCTTCGCGGTGGTCCGTGAGGAATTGCCGTCCGGCCCGGACCACGATCTCGACGCCGAAGACGCATGGTGGGACACCCTCGACGAGGATCCCGAATACATCGAAGCCGTGCGCGACCTCGATCTCGTGGACGAAGACCGCTGGGCTCAAGCGTTGTCGTTGCTGGTCGAATCGCCGGCAACGCGGGCGCTGCTCGTCGATCGCCGCGGATACACGGCGTGGTGGTTGCGATCGAATGCCGAACTGGGCGGGGAGGTTCTGGGACTGCTGCGCGCGCCGGGCGATCGCACTTTCGAGGGATTGCTCGATGCTGCCGAACACCCCGACGCCGGATTCTTTTCCGGACTGCTGGCATCGGATACCGTCGACGATCCGGAACTGGCTCAGCTGCTGCTCGATCGGCTTGCCGACCCACTACGGATGCCGGCCTCCGCCGTCGTCGCGCGGGCGCACAGACTACTGGGTGAGGCAGCGCAGCGACGGGTTCTCGACCTCGAGGAACTGCGCCTGCCACCGTTCGTGCGCGGCCTTTCCGGCGATCTGGTCGATCCCGGCGACGCCCTTGTTCTCGACCGACCGTGGCTCGGAGCAGCACTACCTGCGCAACGAGTGGTGCTCGGCAGCTTCGAGACGGCCGCCGCACTGGCGGATCTCCTCGACATCGCGGCGGCTTCTGCATCCGTTCACGGACGAGTGAGCAGCACCGGCGTCGTGACGACTTGGGCGAACGAACCACAGGCAGTTCTCGGCTTCGCAGCCCTCGGCCGTGAGGTTCCCGTCGGCGAGGTAGTGATCCATCACGAACTGTCGGTGGAACTGACAGGAGCAGTGGAGGCGACAGTGACCGTGCCTTGGTGGGTGGACTCGGACGGCATTCATCACGTGATGCGCACGTGGACTCTGCCGCAAGGAATGTGAGGCCAGATGTCTTTTGATCAGTGGGTGCTCGACAGCGCGGTGAGTCAGCGGACGGCGTGGCTCGTGGACGTGGTCGACGTCATCACCGACAGCGGCGGAACACTCGCGTCGTGGCTGATCGCGACGCTGCTGACGATCGTGCTTCTGGTCCGAGGACTGCGCACCGAAGCTCTGTTGATCGCCGGGTCGATGTTGACCGGCCTGCTCGTGATGAGCGGATTGAAGCGCATCTTCACCCGGACCCGCCCACCCGTTCCGGAGCGTTTGATCGAAATCGACTCGTATTCGTTCCCGTCGGGCCACGCGATGATGAGCGCGATCCTCGCGACTTCGGTTGCCGCCGTGATTCTTCGGCTTGCCTTGCCGAGGCTCGCGAAGTTGGCAATGCTCGCGAGCCTCGGCCTGTACACGATCGCCGTCGGATTCTCCCGCGTCTACCTGGCTGCCCACTGGATGACCGACGTTCTGGCAGGTTGGGCGTTCGGGATGATGTGGGCCGGAGTGTGGATCTGGGGAACTGCGCAGATCAAGGCGCGCCGGACGCCGGTTACTTCGTAAGCTCGGCGAGTAGTTCGCTTGTAGCCCAAGGCAAGCTCAGCGCTGAGCTTGCGGTCAGGGCAGCGCCGACCTGCGGGGCCTGATCGTCGTTGACGTAGACGACGCGGTTGTTCTTGACCACGTCGAGTTGTTGGAAGCCGAGATTGCTCCGGACCGCCTGGGCGGCATCGGGATTGCCGATGACCACGAGACGGTCCACATCGAGGAGATCGAGTCGTTCGGTGGAGATCGGAGCGTAGAACTCGCCGTTCATCAACGCCTCGACCGCGGGAGCAGGTTTGAATCCGAGGCTGCCGAGAACTCGTCCGCGGGCATCCTCGGAGGAGAAGGCGTAGAACTCCGGAGTCGTGTCGACGCTGATGATCACCGCGGTCTGATCCGCGAATTCGGGGTGAGCGCTTCTCGCGTCGGCGAACTGCTTGTCGATGTCGGCGACCAACTTCTCGCCGTCGGCTTCGCGGCCCACTGCCTTTGCCGCGGTCTTCGTCGTGATCTGCCACGGGGTTGCGTAGTCGCCGTAGGCCGGATCCTTCGCGACGGTGGGGGCGATCGCGGAAAGTGTGCTGTACAGGTCTTTGTCGATGCTCGAGTAGAGCCCGAGGATCAGGTCCGGCTCGAGCGCGGCGATCTTTTCGACGCTGATCGTGGTTTCGGGATTGCTGCCGACGACGGTCGGTTCGGTTCCGCCCCAAGGTCCGGTCACCCACGGCCACGTGCGGTTGACGTCCGGCTCACCCGGGTACTGATTGACCATGCCGACGGGCTTGATGCCCAAGGCCAACAGAGCTTGCTCGTCGTTGTAGCCGACGGTGACGATCCGCTGTGGTTCGGAATCGATCGTGGTGCTGCCGAAGGCGTGATCGATCGTGACGGGGAAGGCGCCGCCTCCGGAAGTCGACGAACTATTTGTCGTGTCGTCGTCGCCCGATCCGCAGGAGACGAGTGCTGTGCCGACCAGTGCGACCAGGGCAACGGATGTCAGTCTCGTCCGATGTCCTCGGCTTTTCCTAAGGTCGCGGCTTTTCCGACGATTTCGGATGGAGATATTCACGGTGACGTGTTTCCTTTCAGCGGCGGCAAGCCATGATCCGCACATTGGTGCAGGGTAGGCTTACCATACTGAAAGGGTGAATCGACCCGCTCAGTCGACCAGACCGGCGCCCTGTTGCGCGCCCTTGTCGCCGCGCACAGCTGCGCGCCGTTGAATCGAGAACAGAGCGAAGCCGAGGAAGCCGACTCCGATACCCGCGTAACAAATCGGGAGTGCATCCGACCAACGGTCGCCGCTCACCGCGACCACGATCGTGGCGATCACCCACAACGCGGTGCCGATGATCAGTGCCGGCGCGGGTGCGGACAATTTGCCGATCAGGCCAGTTGTGTTGCGAGTCTCCGTCACAAAATTAACGCTACCCGTACCCCGGTGGCCTACTCTCCCTAGTGCGACCGGCTTCATGTGCGCCGGCACACGGCGACCTACAGCGATGGGGAAAGAACAAACATGGCGGCACCCGGCAAGATCCTCGACACCTATTTCAAGATCAGCGAACGAGGGTCGACGATCTCGACCGAGATTCGCGGCGGTGTCGTCACCTTCGTGGCGATGGCCTACATCGTGGTCCTCAACCCCCTCATCCTCGGCAGTTTCTCGGCCGAAGACGCTGCGGCGAAGACCGACGTTCTCGGCAACATCCTTCCGGTCAACCAGGTGGCTGCAGTCACCGCTCTGGTGGCTGGCCTGATGAGCATCGTCTTCGGTGTCGTCGCCAACTATCCGTTCGCCATCGCCGCGGGTCTCGGCATCAACAGCCTCCTCGCAGTCACCATCGCACCTCAGGTCACCTGGCCCGAGGCGATGGGTCTGGTGGTCATCGACGGTGTGATCATCGTTCTGTTGGCGCTCACGGGCTTCCGAACGGCGGTGTTCAACGCGATCCCCGCAGCGCTGAAGTCCGCGATCGCGGCCGGTATCGGCATGTTCATCGCCTTCATCGGACTCGTCGACGCCGGATTCGTCCGCCGCATCCCCGACGCCGCCGGTACGACGGTCCCCGTCGGACTCGGAATCAACGGCTCCATCGCTTCGTGGCCGACCGTGGTGTTCATCTTCGGTGTGCTGCTCATGGGTGTTCTGGTCGTGCGCAAGGTTCGTGGTGGACTGCTGATCGGCATCGTCGTCACGACGATCCTCGCCGCCGTCATCGAAGCCGTTGCCGACGTCGGACCCTCACTCGGCACCAACCCCAAGGGCTGGAACCTCAGCATCCCCGCCATCCCGGACATGCTCGGAGGTATGCCTGACCTGAGCTTGGTCGGCGACGTCAGCATCTTCGGCGCGTTCACCCGCATCGGTGTTCTGGCCGCCAGCCTGCTGGTCTTCACCCTTGTGCTCGCGAATTTCTTCGACGCCATGGGCACGATGACAGGTCTCGGTAAGGAAGCCGGCCTGACCGACAAGGACGGAAACCTCCCCAACGTCGGTCGCGCGTTGGTCGTCGAAGGTGCGGGTGCGATCGTCGGCGGTGGCGCTTCGGCGTCGTCGAACACCGTGTTCGTGGAATCCGCGTCGGGTATCGCCGAAGGCGCCCGCACGGGCCTGGCAAACGTGGTCACGGGTCTGCTCTTCCTGGTCGCGATGTTCCTGACGCCGCTGTATTCCGTCGTGCCGATCGAGGCAGCTGCGCCTGCCCTCGTCGTCGTCGGTGCATTGATGATCGGACAGGTCCGAGACATCGATTTCACGAAGTTCTCGGTGGCACTCCCGGCGTTCCTGACCATGATCGTCATGCCGTTCACCTACTCGATCGCCAACGGCATCGGCGTCGGCTTCATTTCGTGGGTGGTCCTGCACGCTGCCAGCGGTGGTATCAAGAAAATCCACCCGTTGCTGTGGATCGTGGCGGCACTTTTTGTGGCCTACTTCACTGTCGGACCCATTACCGACGCCCTTACGTGAAATCGGGGTTGACCGGTATTCGATTACGTGAGCTACCGGCCAGCTCTTGACGTATTGTCTGACGCGTGACCACCGAAACTCGTGCGCTGGCCAGCGATCTTTCCCTGGCTGTAGTGCGTCTCACCAGGCATCTGCGCGGCCGCAGAGTCGACGCTCAGGTATCGCTGACGCAACTGTCCGCTTTGGCGAGCCTGGATCAGTACGGCCCGATGACTCCTGGCGTACTCGCAGCACGTGAGAAAGTGCAGCCGCCGTCGATGACGCGGGTTGTTGCTTCTCTCGCCGAGCTCGGTTTGGTCGAGCGTTCGCCGCATCCCACGGACGGTCGTCAGATCATCGTCAACCTCTCCGACGCCGGGCAGGCGTTGCTCGCGGACGAGACCCACGCGCGTGAAGCGTGGATGAACGAGCAGTTGGCGGGGTTGGGTGGCGAAGAACTCGCGACGCTGCGCGGGGCTGTCGAGATCATCACGGAGATGGTCAACAAGACGGAGTAGCTCCGCCATGCCATAGGTCGTTGCCCAAACGAATTACTCGAGGGGCAAGATGGTGTGGTGCCCCGAGACCCCGATTCCGGCATGTTTGCCGCGCTCCACAACCGTAACTACCGCCTTTGGGCTTCCGGACAGATCGTTTCTCTGGTCGGCACGTGGATGCAACGTATCGCCCAGGACTGGCTGGTACTGACGCTCTCGGACGGCAACGCGTTGGCGGTGGGCATCGTCATGGCCTTGCAGTTCGGCCCGACGCTGTTCCTCTCGGTATGGGGCGGTGTGCTGGCCGATCGGTACGACAAGCGTCGGATCCTGATCTTCACGCAGTGGGCGAGTGCGGCCTGTGCGCTGGTACTGGGTGTGTTGGACGTCGGCGGACTGGTCGCGTTATGGCACGTCTTCCTGATTGCCTTTGCGCTCGGTTGTGTCTCGGCGCTCGACGCACCGGTGCGTCAGTCGTTCACTATCGAAATGGTGGGCAAGGAGCACCTGTCCAACGCCATCGCGCTCAACTCCATGACGTTCAACACGGCCCGCATCGTCGGCCCGGCCATCTCGGGTGTTCTGATCAACCTGATCGGTACCGGGTGGGTGTTCCTGCTCAACGTCGCGACGTTCGGAGGGGTGCTCATCGCGCTCTACCTCATGAACAAGAAGGAGTTGATCCCGTCCGAACCCGCTCCGCGTACCAAGGGCCAGGTGCGCGACGGGTTCCGATATGTGTGGGGCCGCAAGGACCTTCGGGTGATCATGGTGTCCGTCTTCATGGTCTCGACGTTCGGTCTGAACTTCGCGATCAGCCTTGCGGTGATGGCGCGTAACACGTTCGGTCTCGAGGCCGACGGCTACGGACTCCTGTCCACGACGCTCGCCGTGGGAACCCTTGCGGGCGCTGCGTATGCCGCGAGACGGAAGGAAGCACCGCGACTGCGTACGTTCCTCGGTGCCGCCGTGGCTTTCGGTGTGTTCGAGGTCGCGGTCGGGTTGATGCCCACCTACGCGTTGGTGGCACTGATGCTGATTCCCACGGGCGCACTGACATTGACGTTCACGACGTCTGCGATGAACATCCTGCAGATGTCGGTACCCTCCGAGATGCGCGGGCGGGTGATGGGCATCTACATGCTCAGTTTCCTCGGTGGCACACCGCTGGGAAGCCCGTTGCTGGGCTGGCTCGCCGACTCCGTGGATCCTCGCGCGCCCCTGATCGTGGGCGGAGTGATCTCGCTGGTCTCGGGCACTGCCGCCGGGGTGTACCTGCTGCGTAGCGAAGGACTGAAGCTTCGGCTCGCGAGGCCGGAAGACGGTGGCAGGCTGCCGGTGTTCGTCCTGCGTCCGGTGATCGTGTGCGATGCGACCGAACAGGCAGTCGAGGCTAGCCGCGCGCCATGACCTTCTCTCGCTTGGGAAATACCGTGTAGCTCAACGCGATTGCTCCCCAGATTCCCAGCACCACAGTGAGCTTGCTGATCCATCCGTCGAGGGCTCCCGTACGGGCGGGGTCGTCGACGAGGTAGATGGCGGCGGCGAGAAGCCCGCACGCGATGGCCCAGGCGATCGCGGCTTTGCCGAACTCGCGCCATTCGCGCAGGGCCCGCGCGCTCCCGTACTTGGGCGGTGCCACGGGCGCTGGGCCGCCGGCGAATCGGTAGGCGAACCTGGTGTCGGCCCAGGAGATGAGGCTGTGTCCGAACGCGACGGAAAAGCCGATGTAGGCCGCGGCAAGGCCGTGGGTGAAGTTCGCCTCGCCACCGCCGCGAAGATCGAGGGCCGTGGCGACGAGCAGGACCACGTCGACCAGGGGAGCGCAGATGAGCAGCGCGGCGCCCAGCGTCTTGCGGCGAAGGAGATAGCGGGCGGCGAGACCGACGGCGATGAACACCCAGAACATGATTTCGCACGCGATGATCAGGTGGACGATCATGACATCAGCTCATTTCTAGTACGACTGTATTAGTGGAGGAAAACTAGCACAGTTGTGTTAGTTTTGTGAAGTGGTGAAACGAATCAGTCCCGACGAGCGACGAGAAGAGATCGCCGAGGCTGTCTGGCGTGTGATTCGACGCGACGGTGTCGCGAGCGCCAGCGTCCGAGCCGTCGCGGACGAGGCGAAGATGTCGACGGGCTCGCTGCGTCACTTCTTCACCACGCAGTCCGAACTCTTGCTGTTCGCGATGACGCTCGTGACCGTTCGGGTGGAGAAGAGGATTGCCGGCATCGACTTCGATCCCGACATCCGCCGCGCGATCCGCCAGTTCACCGATCAGTTCGTGCCCCTCGACGAAGATCGGCGTGAAGAAATGCAGGTTTGGGAGGCCTTTGCTGCTGCCGCCCAGACCGATCCGGCGTTGACGGCGGTGCGTGACGAGACAGACCGGACCTTGTTCGAGCACTTTCGTTCGTTCGTGGAAGCGGCGCATCGAGCGGGTTTTCTACGGCCGGGTGCCTCGGTCGACATCGAGGCGATGAGATTGCATGCGCTCGCCGACGGGCTCGCGTCGCACGGCGTCGACAATCCCGAGCGAACCAATCCGGAGGTGATCAGCCAGGTGCTCGACGCGCATTTTGTCACGCTGTTGCGCTAGGTCGGGAGTAGTGGTGGGGGCTCGCGGTGCGTACGGCACGATAGACCCGTGGTTCACGTCATCGACATCTCAGATCCCGCCGACTCCCGGCTGGAGGACTTTCGCGATCTCAACTCCTCGGATCGACGCCCCGACCTGCCGGAGGGCAAGGGGTTGGTGATCGCCGAGGGAGTGTTCGTCACTCAGCGGCTGCTGACCTCGCGGTTCGAGCCGATCAGTCTCCTCGGCGTCGAACGACGGCTCGTGGAGTTGGCTGACGATCTCGACGGTGTGGACGTGCCGTTCTACCGTACGAGCGCCGAAGTGATGGCCGAGGTCGTCGGATTCCACCTGAACCGTGGCGTCCTCGCTGCAGCATCACGTCCGGCACCGCTCGCGGTCTCGGACGTGTTGAGGGATGCGAAGACGGTAGCGATCCTCGAAGGCGTCAATGATCACGAGAACCTCGGCTCGATGTTCCGTAACGCTGCGGGGCTCGGCGTCGACGCCGTTCTGTTCGGGAAGGGTTGTGCCGACCCGTTGTACCGGCGCTCGGTCCGCGTGTCGATGGGACACGTGCTGCGAGTGCCCTTCGCGCACGTGGCGAAATGGCCGTACGACCTCGAGGAGCTGCGTGGCAACGGTTTTCAGCTCATTTCCTTGACTCCGAATCCGAAAGCGGTCACTTTGGCCGAAGCGATGACCGGGGAGAAGGTGGCGCTACTGCTGGGCGCCGAGGGGCCAGGACTGACCGAACATGCGATGCGCGCCACCGACATTCGCGCCAAGATACCGATGGCACCAGGCACCGATTCGCTCAACGTCGCGACCGCAGCGGCGATGGCCTTCTACGAACGTGTCAGGACCGGCCGGTGACTCAGGACCGCACACCCTGGTTCACCGGAATCGCGGTGTCGGTATTCGCCGCGATGCTCTCGACCAGTGCCGTCGCGGCGTTCTGCGTCGCACTGGGCAACGTGAACGTGCTCCTGGCGATTGTCGTCAATCTCATTGCGGTAGGCGGACTTGCGCCGACCGTGTGGCGCTGGCGAGCGACTCCTGTCTGGCGATGGGTGGTCTTCGGCGCAGTTGTCGGCGTTCCGCTCGGGTGGATCGCAGCGATAGCCGCATGAACCTGTGAAGGCGTACCGCGCTACTTGAATCCGAAGTAGCGGGCGAGGCGGCTGCGCGGCTTGGCTGCCGGCGCTTCGCGGATCGGCGGCATGTTCTCGGGCACGGGCACCTCGGTCGGCGCCTGCTCGGGTACCGGCACGGGAGCTGGTGGCGCAGGTTTAGGCGCCTCGCCGGGACGGTGAATCTTGAAGCCCCACAGGAGAATCTGCGTCGTATCGAGTTCGTGTTCTCGCGGAGCGCCGGTGTATCGGAATCCCAGCCACTCGAGATTGGCGGACTCCGCGAACTGTTGCGGGTGGAACGGCAATGACTGCGGATCGGGCAGGATCCCGGGCGGATAGCGCAGAGGATGATCGCCGGCCCAGAATTCCCGTTCCCAGGTCTGCGGGATCCCCACATTTTCGACGATGTCTATCGGGATGGCACTGAACGAGCGTCGTAGCTCGCCGTCCTCCCACAGTGCAAACGAGCCCTGCGCGGTTTCGGGGACGGAGCTGATCAGCAGCGTCGACCCACCCTCGGCCGAAAGGTGCCAGGACTCAGGCAGTTTCGAGGGGACGAAGGTGCTGAGTTCGGCGCTGCATACGACGCTCACCCGGTTGTACGCGCCGATGAAGACGTAGCCGGGGCTCACCGTCGCGGCCATCGACAGCGGCTGGGGCCCGAGGGATTCGAACTCCTTGTCCGGATACAACGACATGGCGATTTTCAGCGCCTCTGTCTGATCCGGCTGCGGGTACTTGCTCAATTCGGTGCGAGCGTCTGCGCCGCCCAGAAACCAGATTGTCGATACCCGTGCAGCCACCGGCAGCCCTCTCTCCTCAGCCTCGCTCGAAAGAAGAATACTTTCCTTCGGGTCAGCGACCGCTGCTGCGGACCCCGAGAAGAACGTCATCCCACGAGGGCAGAGCAGGCCTTCCGCGCTTGTCCTTTGTCTGCGTCTGTTGCGGCGCGGTTTTCGGCGTCACATCCGGCGCAGGTTCGGGAACCTCTTCGGCGACGACGGTTTCCGGTTCGGCAATCGGCTCGGGCGCCACGATCCGTTCGGGAACCACAGTCCGTTCGGGAACCACAGTCCGTTCGGCAACCACAGTCCGTTCGGGAACCACCGTCGGCTCGATTTCCGCCACCGGTTCGACGTCGAATCGGGACAGTTCGAGCTGTTCCGGCTCGTTCGAGGCCACCGGTACCAGCCCGCGGAGCGGGCGACCGAAGTCAGGATCGATCAAGTCGAATGCTGCGTCGTCGAGCGCAACGATCGTTCCGCCGTGTGCATCGGGCTGGTAACGCCAGTGCGCGGCGTTGGTGGTGCGGCCGGCCTGCCACTGCAACTGCGCAACCCACTGATTGTCCTCGTCGCGCCAGGCATCCCAGGTGGCCTCGTCGATGCTGTGGCCACGAGCACGGAATGCGTGAGTCACGATTTCGGAGAGTGTGGGAACCGTCGGACCGTTGTCGCGAACCGGGTGACCGCCCTGCGCCATTTCTGCGGCGCGAGAGCGCTCGAGCAGAACGGGATACGCAAAGCGCTCGACCTTGCTGATGGGAATCTTCGCTTCTTCGGCGACCTGTTCTACGGAAGCACCGGAACGGATGCGGGCCTGGATTTCGCGGGGACGGAGTTGGCTTTCCATTTCGATCTCAATCTGGCCGAGTCGAGCCACGTCTCCGCGGGAAGCTGCACGAAGTTTGTCATCGGCGGGAAGCCGGAATTTCTGGCCGGTTTCAGCATCTGCGCACACCACATGCGATCCATCGGGTTCAAGTCCGATCACTCGAAGCTCTCGCACATTGACCTCCTTATCGCGCCGGCTCGCGACTTTGCGCCGCGCTCAACTGTAATTCATTCGTGACCATGGGCTCGGCAGGACACGCAGGGCGAGATGGCCTCTGATTCACCTACCGGTGTGGTAGCTCACAGGGTCTTGCGCAAACGACGCTCGGCCCCCGACACGATGTCGAGGGCCGAGCGGTGAAGCAGTGTGAAAATCAGCCGAGCTGAGAAACGACCCAGTCGATGCTCTTGGTGAGAGCGGTGACGTCATCGGGGTCGATGGCCGGGAACATGCCGACACGCAACTGGTTGCGTCCGAGCTTGCGGTACGGCTCGGTGTCGACAATTCCGTTGGCGCGCAGGATCTTTGCAACTTCTGCTGCGTCGACGTCGTCGTTGAAGTCGATGGTGCCGACAACCTGCGAGCGGTGTGCCGGATCAGCGACGAACGGCGTTGCGAACTCGCTGGCCTCGGCCCAGTTGTACAGGCGCGAGGACGAATCCGCGGTGCGAGCGGTGGTCCAGTCGAGGCCGCCGTTGCTGTTCATCCACTCGATCTGGTTGGCGAAGAGCAACAGGGTGGCCAGGGCCGGGGTGTTGTACGTCTGATCCTTGGAGCTGTTGTCCACGGCGATGGGCAGCGAGAGGAAGTCGGGCGTCCAGCGTCCCGAATCCTTGATCTCCGCGACGCGTTCGAGGGCGGCCGGGCTCATCAGCGCGATCCACAGTCCGCCGTCTGCAGCGAAGCACTTCTGCGGAGCGAAGTAGTAGACGTCGGAATCGGCGACGTTGACCGGGAGTCCACCGGCGCCCGAGGTGGCGTCGATGGCGATCAGGGCGTTCTCCGAACCCGCGGGACGCGAGACGGGGATCGACACACCGGTGGAGGTCTCGTTGTGCGCCCAGCCGATGAGATCGACGGACGGGTCCGAGACCGGCACCGGTGCGCTGCCCGGATCGGCGGAAACGACGATCGGGTCACCGATGAACGGGTTGGCCTTGGCGACCGAAGCGAACTTGGAGCTGAATTCGCCGTTGGTCAGGTGCAGCGACTTCTCGCGGATGAGGCCGAATGCAGCCGCATCCCAGAACGCAGTGGTTCCACCGTTACCGAGGACGACCTCGTAGCCCTCGGGCAGTGAGAACAGATCGGCGAGGCCGGAACGAATGCTGGCGACAACGTTCTTGACCGGCTTCTGGCGATGGCTGGTGCCGAACACCGAAGCGCCCACCTCGACCAGGGACTGCAGCTGCTCGGGGCGAACCTTGGAAGGACCGCAGCCGAAGCGTCCGTCGGCGGGCTTGAGGTCGGCGGGGATGATCGGTGTGGAGGTCATCGCTTCTTTCTGTTCCTTCACTTGTGTTCTGTACTACCGTGATTGGCGAATTCGAGCGGGTGTCACGCGTGGCTGATCTGGTCCCAGCCCTCGACGGACTCAGGCGTGCGGGGCTCCGGGCCGGTGTAGATGGCGGCCGGGCGTACCAGTTTACCGAGACGCTTCTGCTCGAGGATGTGTGCACACCAGCCGGCGGTGCGGCCACAGGTGAACATGGCGGGCATCATGTGCGCGGGAACCTCGGCGAAGTCGAGGATGACTGCAGCCCAGAACTCGACGTTGGTCTCGATCGCGCGATCGGGACGACGCTCACGCAGTTCCGTCAGTGCTGCCTGCTCGAGAGCTGCGGCAGCCTCGTAGCGGGGAGCGTTGAGGCGCTTCGCGGTAGCGCGAAGCACGCGTGCACGGGGATCTTCGGCGCGGTAGACGCGGTGTCCGAAGCCCATGAGCTTTTCCTTGCGGTCGAGGATTCCCTTGACCAGTGCGCGGGCGTCGCCGGTCTTCTCGGTCTCTTCGATCATCGGAAGAACGCGGGCCGGAGCGCCGCCGTGCAGCGGGCCGGACATCGCGCCGATGGCGCCGGAGAGCGAGGCCGCGACGTCGGCGCCGGTGGAGGCGATGACGCGGGCCGTGAAGGTGGAGGCGTTCATGCCGTGCTCGGCTGCCGAGACCCAGTACGCGTCGATTGCCTCGACGTGTGCCGGATCGGGCTCGCCCTTCCAGCGCACCATGAAGCGCTCGGTGACCGTCTTGGCCTCGTCGATGCGGCTCTGGGGGACTGCGGGCTGGTAGATGCCGCGAGCGGACTGCGCGACGTAGGACAGTGCCATGACGGACGCGCGGGCGAGCTGGTCGCGGGCGGTCTCGTCATCGATGTCGAGGAGTGGCTGGTAGCCCCAGATGGGAGCCAGCATCGCCAGTCCGGCCTGGACGTCGACACGGACGTCGCCGGTGTGAATGGGGAGGGGGAACGGCTCGGCCGGCGGGAGGCCGGGGCCGAAGCGGCCGTCGACGAGAAGGGCCCATACGTTGCCGAAGGTGACCCTCTGGCCGACCAGGTCTTCGATGTCGACTCCGCGGTAGCGCAGTGCGCCGCCGTCTTTGTCGGGTTCTGCGATATCGCTGGTGAAGGCGACGACGCCTTCGAGTCCGCTCACAAAATCGTCCGGTATTGCTGCGCTCGCTGCCATTCTCGTGGACTCTCCTCGTTCGAGTGCGCCAGGTCTACAGTCGCACTGCCTCAGCTTCAGTGACTGCGCCTCGGTGCTCGCAGGGATGAGCACGCACCGTGTTTAGTACTGCGCAATCTTCTCGTCCCGATTCGGTTGCTGTCGCTGGTGCGGCTCGCGGTCCGGGTCGGGTCTAGCCACGGCAAACTTTAGCGCGTGCCGCGTAGCCGTTGGCCAGTGAGTACCCGGGAGTAGCGTTCTCGGCTGTGTCGAATGAACGTCAGGACCCGCAGGCGGTGGACAACGAACTCGCGGCCATGCGTGTGGGCTATCCGCAAGCAGGCAGCGAATCGGAGTCCGTCGAGGACCGCATGAGTGCGGAATTGGATACCTCGGTCGTCGAGACCGGTTGGCTGCCCCTCATGCGTCAATGGCTCGTGGACGCCGTCGAAGCGGACGCGCCGGAACCGAATGCCATGACTCTGTCGACGGTCGACGACCGTGGTCACCCGGCCTCGCGCACCGTGCTCTGCAAGGGCCTCAGTGAAGACGGCGTGCTCTTCTTCACCAACTACGGATCCGACAAGGCTCGTCAACTCGACGCCCATCCGTACGCGTCGGCCAACTTCACGTGGCTGACTCTTGCCAGGCAGGTGATCGTTCGCGGCGCCGCCGAGCGGGTGAGTGCTGAACTGACGCAGGAGTATTGGCGAACCAGGCCTCGTGGATCGCAGCTCGGTGCGTGGGCGTCGTCGCAGTCTCGTGCGATCGGCTCGCGTGCCGATCTCGACGAGCAACTGCGTGAGGTCGCGGCCCGATTCGGCGTGGACGGAGAGATTCCGGTGCCACCGAACTGGGGCGGGATTCTGATCCGGCCGGAGTCTGTCGAGTTCTGGCAAGGGCGCGCGAACCGCATGCACAATCGAGTTCGCACGAGCCTGGTCGACGGTCAGTGGTCCGCCGTCCGACTCCAGCCGTGAGCCGGTTACTTGCGGATACGACTCCGCTCGAGAATCGCGACTACCGACGACTGTGGACGGCCGGCATCGTCACCGTTATCGGCGCTCAGCTCAGTGTGGTCGCCGTACCGCAGCAGGTGTATCAGATCACCTTGAGCTCGGCCTATGTCGGTCTGACGGGAATCTTCGGCCTGGTACCGCTGATCGTTTTCGGTCTGTGGGGCGGCGCCCTCGCCGATGTCATGGATCGACGACGACTGTTGATGATCACCTCGATCGGACTCGGCGTCACGTCGGTTCTGTTCTGGATCCAAGCCGCGCTGAACGTGAACAACGTGTGGTTGGTGCTCGGCTTGTTCTCGGTTCAACAGGCGTTCTTTGCCGTCAACCAGCCGACTCGAGCGGCGATCATCCCTCGGCTGATTCCGGGCCGACAGTTGCCTGCCGCGAACTCGCTGAACATGACCGTCGTGCAGTTCGGTGCAATAGCCGGCCCGCTGCTGGCCGGCGTTCTCATTCCGAAGGCAGGTCTGCAGCTGCTCTACCTGGTCGACTCGATCTTTCTGCTCGCCACGTTGTGGGCAGTGTGGAAGCTCCCGGCGATTCCGCCGACCGGTACCTCTCGGCGGGCCGGATTGAGCGAGGTGCTTGGCGGCTTCACGTATCTGGCGACGCAGAAGGTTCTGCTCGCGTCGTTCGTGGTGGACATCATCGCGATGGTGTTCGGGATGTCGCGAGCACTGTTCCCGGAGATCGCACACGAATCCTTCGGTGACCCTGCCAGCGGTGGTTTTGCGCTCGGACTGCTGTTCGCGGCGATGTCGGTGGGAGCCGTTCTGGGCGGAGTCTTCTCGGGTTGGTTGCCGCGGGTGCAGTACCAGGGGCGCGCCGTGATGGTCTGCATCGTGCTGTGGGGGCTGTCCATGGTCGGCTTCGGCGTTGCCGTGTACTTCGCGAGTCCCGGTTCCAGCGTGATTCTGCTCTGGGTCGCGGTGGCGTTCCTGGCGTTCGGCGGCGCCGTCGACATGGTCTCGGCCGCATTCCGCAGCACGATGCTCCAGCAAGTGGCAACCGACGACATGCGCGGAAGATTGCAGGGCGTTTTCATCGTGGTCGTGGCAGGTGGTCCGCGTATCGGTGACGTACTGCACGGCGGCGCGGCCTTCCTGTTCGGAACCGGTGTTGCGGCAGCGGGAGGCGGCTTCCTGGTGATTGTCGGTGTTGTCCTTTCTGCCCTCGCATTCCCGGCGTTCGTTCGCTACAAGGTGGGACGCGCCGTCTGACGTCCTGGTTAACCGGTCGCTCGTGGTGGAAACTGGTACGTATGACTGCGCCGCACAGCACGGGTAGGGGAGGGTTCGAGATCCGTGGTGGCGGCTATCGGGCCGAGATCGCGGCGGCCGGTGCCGGACTGCGGCTTCTCGATCACGAGGGGCCCAACGGTCAGCGCGCGCTGACCGAAACCTGGGCCCTCGGATCGAAGCCGCCGCTCTCTGCCGGATTGGTTCTCGCGCCGTGGCCCAACCGGATTCGGGACGGGCACTTCATGTTCGACGGAATCGAGCATCAACTCGAGATCACCGAACCGGCGCTGGGGAACGCAAGCCACGGGTTTGTCAGGCGTAGGAATTGGAGCCTCGTCGACCACACCTACGAGCGCGTCGAACTGTCGGTCGACGTGGGACTGCACAAGGGTTGGCCGTATCCGTTGCAGCTGACGGTCGCCTACGAGGTCGGTGTTGACGGATTGACCGTCACTCACACGGCCACGAACAAGGGTGCGACCTCGTCGCCGTTCGGGCTCGGAATGCACACCTTCATCCGCGCCGGCGACTTTCCGCTCGACGAATGTGCTCTGCATCTGGCGGCAGGCACGCGACTGCCGATCGATCCGGCGAGGATGCTGCCGAACGCGTATTCGCAGGCAGTCGCCGGTACGGACTACGACTTCCGGACGCCGAGACTGCTCGCCGGGGTTCAGTTGGACACCCCGTACAGCGCGTTGGACGTCGTCGACGGCAGTGGTCGCACTCAGCACGAGCTGCTGGCTCCGGATGGAACGGGCACAGCGCTGTGGACCAACCGCGAGTTCCCGTGGATTCAGGCATTCATCGCAGATCCCGCCAACGACAAGGGATATCCCGACCGTGGACGAGCATTGGCGTTGGAGCCGATGACCTGCCCACCCGATGCATTCAACTCGGGCATCGATCTCCTGGTGCTTCAACCGGGTCAGACGTGGACTGGTAGCTGGGGCATCAAGGCTCTGTGATCCGGCTCTCATACCGTGGGATCGTGTAACGCAGTCTGGGTATCGGCCGATAACAATCGATTTTCGGTACGCCGTGTCAGTGGTTCAGAAGGTCGATCGTTTGTCCACGTCTCGTGCTGCTGTCGAGACTTGCAGATCAATGCGGGTAAGCGCGCGATTCCGTAGACAGGAGTACCGGTCACGCGGGTGGGAAAATCCCGCCTGGAACGTGTTTCAGTTTCGGTGGGTATGTCGGGTTCGTGAGTACCCGAAAAATAGCCGTGGGGCGACCCTCCTTCGGCACGATCTCTCCCGTGCGACTAGTTTCTAGTTGATCGCATGTAGTTACTCGTTGGTTCGAGCTTGAGAGGGATCCTTCGTGCCCGCTGACAATGACACAAAGCCCACGCTTACTTACCCCGGTGGTGAGTACACGATGTCCATTGCCAGGGCAACCGAGGGCAATGACGGCATCGAGCTGGGAAAGCTGCTGGCCACAACGGGGTACACCACCCTTGACCCCGGTTTTGTGAACACTGCATCCACCAGTTCTGCAATCACCTATATCGACGGCGAGAAGGGAATCCTGCGTTACCGCGGATATCCCATCGAGCAGTTGGCAGGTAAGTCGACGTTCATCGAGGTCAGCTACCTGCTGATCTACGGCGAACTGCCGACCGACGCCCAGCTCGAGTCCTTCACGGACCGCATTCGTCGACACACCCTGCTCCACGAGGACCTCAAGCGGTTCTTCGACGGTTTCCCGCGCAACGCTCACCCGATGCCGGTTCTCTCGTCCGCAGTGAACGCACTGTCGGCGTACTACCAGGATTCGCTCGATCCCGAGGATCCGGAGCAGGTGGAACTGTCCACCATCCGTCTTCTCGCGAAGCTGCCGACCATCGCTGCGTACGCGTACAAGAAGTCCGTCGGACAGCCGTTCCTCTACCCGGACAACTCGTTGAACTTGGTCGAGAACTTCATGCGCATGACGTTCGGCTTCCCGGCCGAGCCGTACCAGGGTGATCCCGAGGTCGCCAAGGCACTCGACATGCTGCTGATCCTGCACGCCGACCACGAGCAGAACTGCTCCACGTCGACCGTGCGTATGGTCGGCTCGTCGGACGCCAACCTGTTCACCTCCGTCTCGGCCGGCATCAACGCACTGTGGGGCCCGCTGCACGGTGGCGCGAACCAGGCAGTGCTCGAGATGCTCGACGAGATCAAGGCCAGCGGCAGCACCGCAGCCGAGTTCGTCCGCAAGGTCAAGAACAAGGAAGACGGCGTGAAGCTCATGGGCTTCGGGCACCGCGTCTACCGCAACTACGATCCGCGCGCTGCGCTGGTCCGCGAAACTGCGCACACCATCCTCGCCAAGCTCGGCGGCGACGACGAACTGCTCAACATCGCAATGCAACTCGAAGAAGCCGCCCTCACGGACGACTACTTCATCGAGCGCAAGCTTTACCCGAACGTCGACTTCTACACCGGCCTCATCTACCGCGCGATGGGCTTCCCGCCGCGTATGTTCACGGTGCTGTTCGCCATGGGCCGTCTGCCCGGTTGGATTGCGCACTGGCGTGAAATGCACGAGGATCCGGCTACGAAGATCGGCCGCCCGCGCCAGATCTACACCGGCTACACCGAGCGTGACTACAGAGACATCACGTCCCGCTGACGCGTGACCTAGCGATATCACCACCCGCTAGTCTTCTGTACCCAATATTTCGCCTCAACGAGGAGGACCCATGAGTAGCAAGCCCGTAATCGAGTTCCAGGAAGGCCCCGCGCCGACCGATCTGGTCATCAAGGACCTGGTTGTCGGAGAAGGCGCCGAAGCCGTTCCCGGTGGCACCGTCGACGTTCACTACGTCGGTGTCGAGTTCGAATCCGGCGAAGAGTTCGACTCTTCCTGGAGCCGTGGCGAGTCCATTCAGTTCCCGCTTCGTGGCCTGATCAAGGGCTGGCAGGACGGCATCCCGGGCATGAAGGTCGGCGGACGCCGTCAGCTCACCATTCCGCCGGAGCTGGCATACGGCCCCGCCGGTGCAGGGCACCAGCTTTCCGGCAAGACCTTGGTCTTCGTGATCGATCTGCTGGACGCCAAGTAATTTACTGTGCGCCTTTATTAACCCCCCGCGGTTAATAAAGGCGCACAGCAGGAGGGCCCCGCACCGTCAGGTGCGGGGCTTTCTTGTGTGGTCAGCGTGTTGTCTTTCGCCGGTAGAGCCAGTTCGACCACACGAATCCCACGGCGGCGATGCCCAGGCACCACGCGAGGGCGATGGCCGCGCTGTTCCCGATCGGGGTGCCCATCAAGAGTCCACGCACCGTCTCGATGATGGGAGTCACCGGTTGGTGCCGGGCAAACCCCTGCAGCCAGGACGGCATGGTCTCAGCCGGTACGAAAGCAGTGCTGACGTAGGGCAGGAACATGATGGCGAAGGTGAATCCGCTTGCAGCCTCCGGGTTCTTGGCCAAGAGCCCCAAAGCTGTCGAGAGGTACGACATGGCAAAGACGAAGGCGACGATCACAGCGGCGACGCCGAGCCACCGTAGCGGATCGCTTGTCGGGCGAAATCCCATGATCAGAGCGACGAGAACCACGATCGCCGTCGTCAGAATATTGCGGACGACGCTGGCGAGCACATGCCCGGTCAGGACCGATGACGGTGAGATCGCGAGCGTCCGGAAACGGTCGATGATCCCGTCCTTCATGTCGCCCGAGACGCTGACGGCGGTGGTCGAGGCGCCGAAACCGGCGCACAGAAGGATGATTCCGGGCACGACGTAGTCGATGTACTCGGTACCGGTGTTGATGGCGCCACCGAAGACGTAGACGAACAGCAGCATGAGCATGACCGGCAGCGCCATCGCGGTGATCATCGAATCAGGGCTACGCAGAACGTGTTTGAGATTCCGGCGAAGCATCACCGCGGAATCGACTGCAATGGTGGACGTCATCGAACGCTCGCAATCTCGGGTTGGCCGGATCCGGTGAGCGCGAAGAACACGTCGTCCAGATCCGGGGTGTGAACGGAGAACTTCTCGACGGTGATCGACGGGTCGTCGATAGAGTCGAGGATGGCTTTGATCGACGGAACGGCTCCGTCGGAAGGGATGTGCAGGGTCAATGTCTCGGCATTCGAGTGTGCCTGCGGCAGTGACGCCGCGGCGAGATCGAGTTGGGCCAGGTTCTCGAATTGCAGTGCGACGTGGCCGCCGGGAACAAGTCGCTTGAGTTCGTCCGGTGTTCCCTCGGCGACCAGACGGCCGCCACTGAGCACGCCGACGGTATCGGCCAATTCGTCTGCCTCGTCGAGGTATTGGGTGGTGAGGAAGATCGTGACACCCGACGCCGTGAGACCGCGAACTATCGACCACATTTCGTGGCGGCTTCTCGGGTCCAAGCCGGTGGTGGGTTCGTCGAGGAAGACGACGTCCGGGTTCGCCACCAGGCTCATCGCGATGTCGAGTCGCCTGAGCATGCCGCCCGAGTAGTCGCCCGCTCGTTTGTCGCCGAAGTCCGCCAGGTCGAACTGGTCGAGCAGTTCGTCGGTACGTTTTCGAGAGTTCTTCCGGCCCAAATGATTCAGCTCGCCCAGGAGAGTCAGGTTCTCGGAGCCGGTCAACAGCGTGTCGACGGCAGCATATTGCCCGGTGACGCTGATGCGTCGGCGAACGTTCTGGGGATCGTCGGGGAGTGAGTGGCCCGCCACGGTGACTTCGCCGGCGTCGAAAGGAATGAGGGTGGTGAGAATTCTTACCGCTGTGGTCTTTCCGGCGCCGTTCGCGCCGAGGAGGGCGTACACCGATCCGGCTGGTACCGACAGATCGAGTCCGTCCAGAACCTGTTGATCGCCGTAGCGCTTGCGGAGTCCGCGGACCGAGATTGCGGGGATCGTTCCTGGCATCGAAACCTCCGAGGTAACTGTGTAGGGCATAAACTCGTGTTTATAGCGTACACAGTTCTAGGATGATGGCAAGAGCGAAGAGTGGGAGCTGTATGGATGGCGGCGCGCTACCGAGGACGGTCGAACTGGCCTGGGGACTGGATCAGCCCGGAACGCGGGGTCCCAAGAAGGGGCTCAGTCTCGAGCACATCCTCGACACCGCGATCGAGTTGGCCGACGCCGAAGGTGTCACGGCACTGTCGATGGGCCGGGTGGCCAAAGCGCTCGGGTTCACGACGATGTCGCTCTATCGCTACGTGGCAAGCAAAGACGAACTGATCGAACTGATTTCGGATCGAGTGATCGGGCCGCCGCCGATAATTCCCGACGACGTGACCTGGCGCGTCAAGCTCGAGGCGTGGGCGAACCAGGAGTACGCCACGATGCTGAGTCGGCCCTGGTGGCTCAAGCTGCCCATCACCGCTCCGCCGACCGGACCGAACAACATGGCGTGGCTCGACGCGGGGCTGAGCGCACTCGACGGCGTCGCTCTGAGTGCCGCATCGAAGTTCCAGGTGGTGACCAACGTGTCGTTGTTCGTGATCGGCCGTGCCCGCTTCTCGGCTGACCTGGCTTCGCGGTCGGCGCAGTCGGCTGACGACGACGTGGCTTACGGCGCCCTCATCGCGCGAGTCATCAACCGCGAGGACTTTCCCTACCTCAGTGCTGCAATCGAGGAGGGAGGCTTCGAGGACGGCAGTCCGGAGGGCGAGGCAGCCGGCGATGATGCGTTCGATTTCAGTTTCTCGCTTGGCCTTCTGCTCGACGGAATCGAGAAGTTGGTGCAGCGGTCAGGACACCAGCGCGGTGGCACTGACGTCGTCGATGATCAGGTCGGTGATCAGCCCGCCCCGTAGTGCTCCCTCCAGGGCGGGCAGTTTTGCTGTTCCGGCGACGATGCACACGCGTCTGGCGACCTTCTCGAAAAGGTCGAGCCGCGGTCCACTCGCGCGCTCGTTGAGTTCTATGCCGCGATAGCTCCCGTCGGACCGGAAGAACACGGTTGCGATGTCCCCGACCACTCCGTCGCGTCGAAGTGCTTCTGCTTCATCGGGTTCGAGGTATCCGGCGGTGTAGACGTGACTGGGCACGTTACCACCCGGGACGCCGATGCTGAAGACTGCCAGGTCCATTCGTTTCTGCATGTCCAGCACTCGCTTGATGCTGCGTTCGCGCCACAACTGTTCCCGGGTTTCCGGGTAGTCGAAGAATGCAGGTACCGGAAATCCTTGTGGCAGAGCGCCGTAGGCGTCGGCGATGGTTCTGATGATGTCGCTGGCGTAGGAGATTCCCGTGGTGCGGGTATTGGCAGCACCGTTGAGTTGCACGACGTAGGAGTTGTACGTGCGTTTGGGGGCGAGGTGCTTGCTGACTTCACTGAGAGTGGTTCCCCAGGCGATTCCCATCACCATGTCGCTGTCGAAGAACGAGGCCAACAGGCGTCCCGCGAAAGTGGCTACCTTCTCGAGTCGCTCGAGATCCCCCACCAGTTCCGGCACGGTCACTACGTGTGCGCGTACTCCGTATCGTTCCGAGAACTCGCGTTCGATGCGAGGTGCCTGGCCGTGCGGCGTGCTGATCTTGATCTCGACGAGTCCCGAAGTGCGTGCGTAGGTGATCAGCCTGGAGACGGTGGATCTGGAGACTCCCATGTCGCGCCCGATGGCAGCCATCGTCTGATCTTGGAAGTAGTAGAGGCGAGCGGCCTGAACGGCGTCGGCGATACGCGGGTCTGCCGGGTCGGAGGTTGGAGAGTCGGAAGTGGGAGTTTCCATGGTTTCGTCCTGTCTGCACGTACGTGCAAGAGCACTGAACCGAATCTTATCCGAGTAGGACCAGGCTGAAGCGTTCGATCACGCAAAGTCCCTGAAGTGTGTCTGTTACCCACGTTACGGTGCGTAAATGGGCAACTTGCACATATGTGCACGAGCTATGCGTGAATGTGCAATGGGTCTTACGCTACGAGTGCAGCAGACCAAACTATGACATGCATCACAACGAAGTGAGGGTGGGGATGGAGAAAGCCAAGCGATTGGGGCTTCCAGGCGAGTTGGCAGCCGAGTTTGCAGGAACGATGATCTTGATCTTGTTCGGCGTCGGGGTGGTGGCGCAGGTGGTGTCCGGCGGGAGCGAAGGGGGTCTCGGTGGACACGACAGCATTGCGTGGGCCTGGGGACTCGGCGTGATGTTCGGAATCTATGTCGCAGGCCGGGCGACGGGTGCTCATCTGAACCCCGCGGTCACGTTCGCCTTCGCGATCTTCCGGGACTTCTCCTGGCGCAAGGTGCTGCCTTACACGCTGGCGCAGACTGCGGGCGCATTTGTCGCGGCGTTGATCGTTCGATGGAATTACAACGACATGCTCAACGCCATCGATCCCGGACACACCACGGCCACTCAGACGATCTTCTCGACGATGCCCGGAAACGGAACGCTTCCGGTCAGTCTCGGCTCGGCGCTGATCGATCAGATCATCGGTACAGCCATTCTGCTGTTTCTCATCGTTGCCGTGACGGATTCCCGCGGCACTCCACCGCTTGCGAATCTCGCGCCCTTCGTCGTCGGATTGATCGTCGTGGGAATCGGATTCGCCTGGGCGACCAACGCGGGTTACGCCATCAATCCGGCCCGTGACTTCGGCCCGCGTCTGGCGTCGTACCTCACCGGTTACGGCAGTGCCTGGCGGGATCAGTACGGAAGTTTGTACTTCTGGGTGCCCATCGTCGGACCGCTGATCGGCGCTCCGATCGGGGTGTTCCTCTACGACAAGCTGGTTGGACGATTCCTGCCTGACGAGTCGGTGGAGAAGGCGGCCGAGGAGCCGGCCGCGATACCGGCCTGATGGCGAATCATCATTTCCGACAGTAAATCTTTCGCACTTTCTTCGACACCAAAGGGGTAGCACGATGGCGCAGTTCGTAGCCGCGATAGACCAGGGAACCACCTCCACTCGTTGCATGATCTTCGACCACAGTGGGCACGTGGTTGCCGTCGAGCAGCATGAGCACTCACAGATCTTCCCGCAGGCGGGTTGGGTCGAGCACGATCCGATCGAGATCTGGGACAACGTCCGCAACGTCACGGCGGGCGCCCTCGCCAATGCAGACTTGACCGCGGCCGACATCGCATCCGTCGGAATCACCAATCAGCGTGAGACGGCAGTGGTCTGGGAACGAGCAACCGGAAAGCCCGTGTACAACGCGATCGTCTGGCAGGACACACGCACTGATCGGATCTGCACGGCACTCGCAGGCGAAGACGGCCCCAAGAAGTACACCGAAGTCACCGGACTGCCGTTGGCAACGTACTTCTCGGGCCCCAAGGTCAAGTGGATTCTCGACAACGTCGAGGGCGCTCGCGACAAGGCAGAAGCCGGCGAGTTGTGCTTCGGCACGATGGACACCTGGGTGTTGTGGAACATGACCGGCGGCGTCCAAGGCGGAGTGCACGCCACCGATCCGACCAACGCCTCGCGCACCCTTCTGATGGATCTCGACACTCTCGCTTGGGATTCGGCGATCTGTGCCGACATGGGAATTCCGGAGTCCATGCTTCCCGAGATCCGAAGCTCGTCCGAGGTCTTCGGATTCGTCCGTGAACGTGGCACCCTGTCCGGCGTGCCGATCGCCGGAATCCTCGGTGATCAGCAGGCCGCAACTTTCGGCCAGGCCTGCCTCTCTCCCGGAGAAGCGAAGAACACCTACGGAACCGGCAACTTCGTGCTCCTCAACACCGGCACCGAAAAGGTGATGAGCAAGAACGGATTGCTGACGACGGTCTGTTACAAGATCGGCGAGCAGCCCACTGTCTATGCGCTGGAAGGATCGATCGCCGTGACGGGTTCGCTGGTGCAGTGGCTTCGGGACAACCTCGGCATGATCGACAATGCGGCAGACATCGAGGTGAACGCTCGCTCTGTGGAGGACAACGGTGGCGCGTACTTCGTGCCCGCGTTCTCGGGTCTGTTTGCACCGCATTGGCGCGCGGATGCACGCGGCGCGATCGTCGGTCTGACCCGGTTCGTGAACAAGGGGCACCTTGCTCGGGCGGTGCTCGAAGCGACTGCGTACCAGAGCCGTGAGGTGATCGAGGCGATGAACCTCGACTCGGGTGTCGACTTGAAGGTGCTCAAGGTCGACGGCGGAATGGTCGCGAACGAACTCCTCATGCAATTCCAGGCCGATCTGCTCGACGTCGAGGTGATCCGCCCGGTCGTGGCAGAGACCACGGCTTTGGGCGCCGCATACGCCGCTGGTCTCGCGGTCGGGTACTGGGAGAGCGAGGACGACATTCGTAGCAACTGGGCGAAGGACAAGAGTTGGACGCCATCGATGGATTCGGCGGAGCGGGACCGGCTGTACGCAGGCTGGCAGAAGGCCGTCACTCGGACACTCGACTGGGTCGACGCAGACTGATCGCGGCGCCCGCATTTCTACCTATTTTCAAGTGAAGGAACAGTTTTCATGAGCACAGCACAAGCATTGAGTCCGTCCTCGCGGGCGGAGTCGCTGAAGAAGTTGGAAGAAACCGAACTCGACGTCCTGGTCATCGGCGGTGGCGTGGTCGGTGCGGGTAGCGCGCTGGACGCCGCAACTCGTGGTCTGAAGGTGGGCTTGGTGGAGGCACGCGACTTCGCGTCCGGAACCTCGAGCCGGTCCAGCAAGTTGTTCCACGGCGGACTGCGTTACCTCGAGCAGTTCAATTTTGCGCTCGTGTTCGAGGCACTGCGTGAGCGGTCGCTGGTTCTGAACTCGCTGTGCCCGCATCTCGCGAAGCCGGTGCCGTTCATCTACCCGCTCGAGAAGCTGATCGACCGGCCGTACGTCGGTCTGGGCATCGGCGTCTACGACGTGATGGGCGCAGGCCGCGGGGTTCCTTCGCACCACAAGCATGTGGGCAAGAAGAAGACTCTCGAATCGTTCCCTTCCGGAAAGCGTTCTGCTATCCGGGGTTCGGTCAAGTTCTACGAGGGTCAGGTAGATGATGCCCGCCACACGATGATGCTGGCGCGCACGGCGGCCGAGTACGGCGCTCTGTGCGTCAACAGCACTCGCGTCGTCGGTTTTCTCCGTGAGGAGGACCGCGTGGTCGGTGTGAAGGCGGTGGATCTGGAAACGGGTCGCGCCTTCGAGATCCGTGCTCGCCAGGTCATCAACGCGGCCGGCGTGTGGACCGACGAGATTCAGGAAATGGTCGGTGGGCGAGGACAATTCCAGGTTCGTGCCTCCAAGGGCGTGCATCTGGTTGTCCCGCGCAACCGGATCAACTCCTCGACCGGGATCATCACGCGGACCGAGAAGAGCCTGCTGTTCGTGATCCCGTGGGGAAGCCACTGGATCATCGGTACGACGGACACCGATTGGAACCTCGACCTCGCGCATCCGGCAGCCAGCCGAAGCGATATCGACTACATCCTCGGACATGTCAACAAGCTCCTTCAGGACGAGTTGACGCACGAAGACGTCGTCGGTGTGTACGCGGGGTTGCGTCCGTTGCTGTTCGGCGAATCGGACTCGACCAGCACTCTCTCGCGTGAGCACGCGGTGTCGAGTCCGGTCCGAGGTTTGACGGTGGTCGCCGGTGGCAAGTACACGACCTACCGCGTGATGGCCAAGGACGCAGTCGATTCCGCGGTGCACGGACTCGAACAGAAGGTGCCGAAGTCCTGCACCGAGCGTATCCAACTGGTGGGTGCCGACGGCTACTTCGCCGCGCACAACAATCGGCACCTCACCGCTGAGCGCACGGGACTGCACGTTTCGACCATCGAGCACCTACTGGGTCGGTACGGCACTCTGGCCGACGAGTTGTTCGAACTCGTCGAGGCGCGGCCGGAACTGGGGCAACCGTTGGACTCCGCTCCCGAGTACCTGAAGGCAGAGATCCATTACGCTGCGAGCCACGAGGGTGCGCAGCATCTCGACGACATCCTGACCCGTCGTACTCGCATCTCCATCGAGGTTACCGATCGCGGCGATGCGGCAGCTGCCGAAGTGGCGGAACTGGTTGCACCGGTGCTCGGTTGGACTCCCGAGCACATTGCCGAGGAGATCGAGCACTACCGGTTGCGCGTTGCAGCCGAGCGGGAATCTCAGGAGCAGCCCGATGACCTGACGGCTGATGCGGCGCGCCTCGGTGCACCGGACGTTCGCACCGGAGTTACTGTCGGACAGGTTTGAGCCTGAAGCACCAATGATCGGCCGGGGCACTGTGTCCCGGCCGATCGACCGAACTGCACCGGTGTCAATCGAACTCGTCCGACGAGCATTCGGGGAGGTCGACCGTCACCACCGCGCCCCCTTTCGGATGGTTCGCGAAGTCGATACGAGCGCCGATGACCGCCGCTTGCCCCACTACGATCGTCAAGCCGAGGCCCAGGCCCGAGTTCGGGCCGCGTTCGACGCAATCGGTCTGAAATCTCTTCGGCCCCTGGCGAAGCCACTCTTCAGTGAACCCACTGCCTCGATCCCGCACGGTGATGCGGGAGTGGTCGACGTCGACAATGATCGGCGACTTTCCGTGATTGCGAGCATTCAAGATCAGGTTGGCGATGATCCGTTCGAGTCTGCGTGCATCGGTGTACGACGCGGGGGCGCCGTGAGCACTCACTACACACTCGACCCCGGTGGTGGAAATCGCGTGACGCACCACCGGTGCCAGTTCCACCGATTGGATGTCTGCCTGCTCGGAGGTGGTGTCGAGGCGGGCCACTTCGATGACGTCCTCGGCGAGTCTCCTGAGTTTATGTACGCCGTCGCGCACCAATTCGGTTGGCCTGCCGGGCGGTAGAAGCTCCGCGGCGCCGACCAGTCCGGAGATGGGCGTCCGGAGATCGTGCGCGATGTTGGCTGTCACACGCTTTTCGGCGTCGAGCTGACCCCGTAGCGCATCGGACATCGCGTCGACTGCATCCGCCAGTTCGGTGATCTCGTCGTCGAAGAGTGACCAGGTGACCGAGCGGACGCGGATGTCCGCTCCGGTAGACACTTTGCGTGCCGCACGGGCGGCCGAGCGCAAACGATACGACATCGCGAGCCCAAGCAGCACACCCAGGACGGCACCCGCTGCGATCACAGCGACGGTGGCATTGCGCAGTGTCCGATCGACGCTGGCGATCGATTCCCGCTGCGCGGTGTACGGGACGCGAATCGCCACCACTTGAGTGTTCACGTCGGCAGCTGCCCAGACGAATGGTTGGTCGTCACTGTCGACGAGGTAGGTGGCGCGTTTGCCGCCGGCGACGGCCTCGCGTAACTCTTCCGGAACGTCCAGGCCATCCGTGGTGGCGCGGAACAATGCACGCATGCTGCCTGTTTCGTCCTGCAACACCAGTTGGAGATTGCGATCAGCTGCAGCCCGCGCTGCATCCTCCTGGTTGTGTGAAAAGGTTTGATGCATCACGGTACTGAGCGTGATCGAGGCGACGGCAATCACGAACGTGATGGCCGCCGCGATCTTCCACTGAAACGACAACCGCCTCCCGGTGGACGGGAGCTTGGCGGCGAGATCCCGCGATCTCACCGATGGTTGTCCATCGTGTAGCCGAACCCCCGGACGGTTCGGATCTGTTCGGAGCCGATCTTCGTGCGCAATCGCTGAACGTGAACGTCGACGATGCGCGTATCGCCGCCCCAGTCGTAATCCCAGACGTCCGAGAGCAGTTCGGAGCGAGACCAGACTTTCCGCGGCACACTCACCATGACCAGGAGCAGCTTCATTTCAGTGGGGGTGAGTGCCACTTCGGCGCCCGAACGCGTGACGGTCACCAACTCGCGATCGATCTCCAGATCGCCGAGAGTCACGATGTCTTTCTCCGTACCGGAATGGGATTCGACCCGCCGGAGCACACTTCGGATACGGGCCACCAGGACACCGCTGTCGAAGGGCTTGGTGACGTAGTCGTCGGCACCGGCTTCCAATCCGAGAACTATGTCGACCGGGTCGTCGCGCGCGGACAGCATGATGACCGGCACCGACAGTTCCTCACGAATGCGTCGGCACAGGCTGATTCCGTTCAGGTCGGGAAGCATCACGTCGAGGACGGCGATATCCGGCTTGGCGTCGACCGCCAAATCCATTCCGGTCAACCCACCTGGTGCGGTGATCACCCGAAACCCGTTGCGTTCGAGATTCAATTGCGTTGCTTCGCGGATGACAGCGTCGTCTTCGACCAGCAAAATCAACGGATCGGTCATCGGCCTTCGCTTTCATGGGAACGGAACACTCTCAAACCCTTCACCGGTCCACTTGTATGCAGTCGACGATTGACAGAATTCCGGAATGCCGGGGTCCTTGCACAGGTCGACCATGACCGACAATCCTCCGGTTGAGCCGACGACGTAGCGTCCTGGGTCTTGCACTCCGAAGACTTTGTGAGCGCCCGATTCGTCGATCTGGTAGACGAATCCGGCGACCATGAAGCTGACCGGTGGGGCCGGTCGTCCCCAGATGCCGACAGACTCGCAGGTGAAGACATTGACGACGGCATCTTGCCAAACGGCGTCCGTCACGTGGGAGTAGCGGATTTCGAAGGGGAAGTTCGCATCACCGCACAACCGGAGACTGTCCTTGACCGCATCGGACACTTCCGGGTCTGCTCTGAGGAGGGCAACAGGATCGATGCTCAAGCCCTGTGAGAGATCCGAGGGGTCGAGTGATGCTGCGATATTCGGAGTGGGTTCTGATTCAGGCTCGGTGGAACAGGAGGCGAGAGCAAACGCGACCGGCAGGCAGAGCACGGCGAGCAGCGCGCGACGACGGCGATCAATCACGGATGAACTCCGTTCCATCCCAGTGGAACTCGGTCCGAAGCGGTGGACGGGGGCAACATTCGAACTCCGGTGGCCGCGGATCCGTCTCCAGGACAGACAAACTCGCGGCGCGTTGACCGCTGACGATGAACTTTCCTCGCTCTTCGACGGAGAACAGGCGCTCACCTAGTTCGGGATTGTCTTCACTCGAACCGGCCTTGCCGCTGCGGTAGACGTAGCCGGCGAGGTTGACCGAAATCGATACTCCGGTCCCGGGTTGGTGGGCCGGTTGGCACGGATACACGTTCATGACGATCAGTTCGGTCTCCGGCACGATACGAGGTGCGCCTGGATCGAGAAGGATGGATCCGACCGAGATCGGATACCAGTCCGGGCACGATCGGAGTTCGGTCTTCACACCCTCCGACACCCCGGGGTCGTCGAGAAGCGCCCGCCCCAACCTCGAATTCTCGGCAACCCGTCTGGCCAGGTCGGCGGGCTGTGTGACGGACAATCCGGTGGAAGCGACATCGCCTTCGATCACAACACCCTGGGTGGACCCGCATCCGGTGATCACGGACGCTCCGAGGGCCGCTGTCGCGAGTGCCGTACCGAACAGCCTGCGAGTGCGGCCTGTTCGGCCCTCGCAGATCTCATTCCGATACAACGCTTTCCCCTCCCCGGCCGGTGCGAACTGTCTCATCGGCATATGTACTTCATACGATCACAGGTGATCCCGATATCGGGGTTTCGCCACCCACCGTTACGTAATCGTACAAATGTCAGGACCGTCGAGAGTTGGTACGTGACCGACGGAATTCTGTTACGAAACCGATGGAATCGGGCTCCTAGAGTGAGTCACGTCGGTGTTCACCGCTTGGGCGGAACGAGCTGATCCGCGTATCGAGGAGTGTGAGAGCAAATGCCTGAAGTATTGCTGACCAACAAGACTCGGCGTCTGCGAGTGCTGCTCGCCGTACTGACGATCGGAGTGGTGTGCGCGATGGCCGGGTGTTCGAGCGACGACACCAGCGCGCCAGGACTCGAATCGACGACTACGTCGGTGGTCGCGGCGTCGACGACCGCACCGCCGCTGACCCCAGCGACCGCGTCGGAGACAGTCGAAAGCTCGAGCTCGGCGGGCGGCGGTGTGGACACATCCACTCCCGGAGCCCCGGCGCGCGGAGCAGCGCCGGCCTGGACCCCGGTCTCGACCAGCGCGGTTGCCCCTGCGGCCCCTGGTCCGCCTACCGAGTCGACCAGGTGCACCGATCAGATCAACTATGCGGGTGATCCTCGTTCGAATGCGGAGATCAACAGCATCGGAGAGCGGATGGGTTCGTGTCCGGCGCCGCTCCCATCCGATGCCGTCGAACCCTCAGAGAAGTGCACCGACCAGATCAACTACGGCGCTGACCCTCGTTCCAACGCTGAGATCAACATCATCGGGGAACAAACCGGGATCTGCCCCGAGCCGATACGCCCCTGACGAGTTCAAAACCTGAGCAGTAGTGCGGAATTCGACCAAGGGCCGAACCAGGGGGAGATCGCAATGACAAGCAGGGCAGGTGGACGTTCGATCGACTGTGTTGCCGACGATGCGTGCCGAGGGGATCGTGACGCGATTGCAGAACTCATCCAACGCATCGTGCCTCTGGTGACGCGGCGCTGTCGTGCCGAACTGCGACCGCTCGACGCTGACCGTATTGCCGTCGGTATCTGCAGATCCGTCCTGTCCGACATCCGGCGACGAAGACGCGCCGGAGAAGCGTTCCTCGCGCACCTGTACGACGCGATAAGTCGCGAAATCGATTCGCTACCAGCATCGAGTCGACTCACTCTGCCTTTCGGTGATCTGTCGGCCGTCGAACGCAATGTTTTGGTAGCTCGCATCGTCGTCGGTTTCGACGTGCGCGAGACGGCGCTGTCACTGAGAACAACAACGAGCGCCGTCGAACTCGTCCAACACCGCGCGCTGTCCAAGATCAGACGCGGCAGCCTGAGCGGCGCCTAATCAACGCTCGAAAGTCAACAGCTGCAACCCTTCGCAACTCCCGGCAACCGTACGCAACTCTTTCTCTTCGTCCGTGACCTACACGACACTGCATGGCACGAGTGATCGAGAACGAGGAGTGTGACGGTGGTTCAACGGACGGCGCAGAAGCCGACAACGCCAGGATCGAAAAAGACCGGGGCCAAGCCTCATTCAGGACTGGGCCGGGAAGCATTGCTGAAGGCGTACGAGAAGATGTCACGTATCCGTGCCTTCGAGGATCGCTTGCACGAAGAGAATGCAACCGGCGACATCCCCGGCTTCATTCACCTCTACTCGGGCCAGGAAGCCATCGCCGTCGGAGTGTGCGAGAACCTCAGCGACGCCGACTACATCGGATACACACCGCGGTCACGGGCACTGCATTGCCAAGGGCTGTGACCTCAACGGAATGATGGCGGAGATCTTCGGCAAGGACGACGGCCTGTGTCGCGGCAAGGGTGGTTCGATGCACATCGCCGACCTGTCCGTGGGAATGCTCGGCGCCAACGCGATTGTCGGCGGCGCACCGTCGTTGGCGATCGGTGCAGCACTGAGTGGTAAGACCCTCGGAAACGGAGTCATCGCAGCCTCGTTCACAGGTGACGGTGGATCCAACCAGGGAACCGTCTTCGAGGCGATGAACATGGCTGTGGTGCTGGATCTTCCGATCGTCTTCGTGATCGAGAACAACGGATTCGGGGAAGCCACCGGAACCGACTACGCCGTCGGTGCACCCGACATCGCCGCGCGCGCCGCATCCTTCGGCATGCCTGCCGTCAAGGTGGACGGCACCGACTTCTTCGCGGTCTACGACGCAATGGCAGAAGCATCCGAGCGTGCCAGGACCGGCGGTGGCCCCACCACGATCGAGGCGGCGGCATTCCGTTGGCACGGCCACTTCGAGGGCGACGCGCAGCTGTACCGCACGGCGGAACAGGTTGCGCAACTGCGGGAAACCAAAGATCCGCTCAAGAACTTCCGTAGCAGTGTCGACGCGAAGAAGGTCAGCTTCGCTGATCTGGACGCGGTGGACGAGCAGTCGCGAGTGTTGGTGGACGAGGCGGTAGCGAAGGCGCGCGCCGCGGCGTATCCACCCGTCGAGAATCTGCTGACCGATGTCTACGTGTCGTACTGAGGAGCCCGAGATGACAAGCGTGGAAACCAAGAACGTGTCGAAGAAGACTTACCGCGAGGCCGTCAAAGAGGCCATCGCCCAAGAGATGCAACGAGATCCGAGCGTCGTCCTCATCGGCGAGGACGTACGCGGCGGGCATGCCGGTACCAATCCCGATCTGGAGACGAAGAAGATCGAGGCGTTCGGCGGTGTCCTCGGGGTCACCAAGGGCCTGTGGACGGAGTTCGGATCGGAGCGTGTGATCGACACCCCGATCACCGAATCCGCGATCATCGGAATGGCTGCCGGAGCCGCACTGACCGGACTTCGGCCGGTCGCCGAGTTGATGTTCATGGACTTCTTCGGAGTTTCCTACGACGCGCTCTACAACCAGGCTGCCAAGTTCCGCTACATGTTCGGTGGCAAGGCCAGAACTCCGCTGGTGGTGCGAGGCATGATCGGCGCAGGATTCTCCGCCGCTGCACAGCATTCTCAGTCCCCGTACAACGTGTTCGCGGCGGTGCCTGGTCTGAAGGTGGTCGCTCCGTCCAACGCGTACGACGCCAAAGGGCTTCTCATCCAAGCTATCCGGGACGACGACCCCGTCGTCTTCTGTGAGCACAAGGTTCTCTACGACCTCAAGGGCGAAGTGCCGGACGAGCCCTACGCGATTCCGTTCGGCGTCGCCAACTACACCAGGCAGGGCGACGACGTCACGATCATTGCTTTGTCCGCGATGGTGAACCGCGCCAACGACGTAGCGGACAAGCTGGCAGCAGAGGGTATTTCGGTGGAGGTCGTCGATCCTCGTACCGTCTCCCCATTGGACGAGGATGGCATTCTCGAATCCGTCGCGTCGACCGGAAGGGTCGTGATCGTCGACGAATCCGCCGCCCGCTGCGGCTTCGGGCACGACGTGGCCGCGTTGATCGCCACCAAGGGTTTCAACTACCTGAAAGCGCCGATCGAACTGATCACGCCGCCGCACACGCCGGTTCCGTTCTCACCGACCCTCGAAACTGCCTGGCTGCCTGACGCGGCGCGGATCGAAGAGTCGGTTCGCAAGCTGGTGAGAGCCTGATCATGGCGGATATCAAAGCTATCGACATCCCCAAGTGGGGGCTCTCCATGGAGGAGGGGTTGGTCAACGCCTGGCTCATCGGGGAAGGCGAGTCGTTCACCAAGGGCCAATTGATCTGTGAGATCGAGACCAGCAAGATCACCAACGAGCTGGAGGCGCCGTTCGACGGTGTTCTCCGCAAGATCGTCGGCACACCGGGGCAGACTCTGCCCGTCGGTGCCGTGATCGGTGTGTCCGCCGACGCGTCCACGACGGATGAGGAGATCGAGCAGTTCCTCGCCGCCCGCGGCGCAACCGCGCCGCCGGAAGAGCCGTCACCGTCACCAGCTGCCGCGCCGGCGGCTCCCGCGACACCCCTGCCGACGCCGGCTGCGAAGGTGGTTGTTGCGCCGAAACCTGCACCAACCGGCTCCACCGTCGTACCGAGCGTTCTGCAGGGCACGACTCAGAGTGACGTGTTTGCCAGTCCTCGCGCACTCCGACGTGCCGAAGCACTCGGAATCGATCTCGCCGCCGTGGTGGGTACGGGCCCACTCGGACGGATCAGTGTCCGAGACATCGACGACGCGATTCGTGACGCCGGTGGCACTGTTGCGCCGGTAGTGCCGGCCACGAGATCCGGACTTCCGCTGCGATCGACTGTCGATGACAGCGCCGTACCGGCCACCCCGGTCGCACGCAGAACTGCGCACTCGCTGGGCGTCAATTTGCACGACTGTCGTCCGACGGGCTCGAGGGGGCGCGTCTGCGTCGCCGACGTGCACGACGCCGCCCGTTCCGCGCAGCTCCTACCTGATGCGGCAGCCGAGACGGGAATCGTTGCCGTTGAACCCGATTACGACACAGTTCCTTTCACACCCATGCGATCGGCAATCGCCGGTAGGTTGCAGGCGTCCAAGCAGCAGGCTCCCCATTTCCGGCTCTCGGCGGATCTCGAGCTCGATGCGCTCCTCGCTCTGCGCAAGGAGATCAATTCGACCGTCCCGGCGGTCAAGTTGTCGGTCAACGACTTCATCGTGAAAGCCTGCGCCGCCGCGCTGATGAAGGTGCCGGACGTGAACGTCCAGTTCGATGCCGCGAACGAATCGGTTCTTCGATTCGCGTCGGCGGATGTCTCGGTGGCAGTGGCACTTCCGACCGGTTTGATCACGCCCATCGTGCGCAGTGCGAACACCAAGTCGTTGGCGGACATCTCCGGTGAGGTGCTCGCGTTGGCCACCAAGGCGAAGACCGGCAAACTCCGTCCCGAAGAATTCCAGGGTGGAACCTTCACGGTGTCCAACCTCGGTATGTTCGGGATCAAGGCCTTCGACGCGATCATCAATCCGCCCCAGGGTGCGATTCTCGCCGTTGGTGCGGGGGAGAAGCGGGCCGTGGTGGTCGGCGACACCGTTTCGGTCCGGACGGTGATGACCGTGACCCTCTCGTGCGATCACAGGGTGATCGACGGAGCGTTGGGTGCGACGTTCCTTCGGGAACTCCAGCGCTTTGTCGCTTCTCCTGCCCTGATGTTGGTGTAAGGGGCTGTGGTGGAAAACAATACGTCTCAGAAGTACGACGTTCTTGTCATCGGCGGTGGCCCGGGTGGGTACGTTGCGGCGATCCGGGCTGCCCAGTTGGGGTTGAGCGTTGCGCTGGTCGAACGTGATCGCCTCGGTGGTATCTGCCTCAACTGGGGCTGTATCCCCACCAAGGCAATGCTTCACGGCGCTGACGTCGCGCATACCTTGAGCGAACTCGACAAATACGGATTCAGTTCGGCGTCTGTTGAATTCGACATCTCGAAGTTGGTGTCGTTCAGCCGTGGGGTTTCGGAGCGGTTGTCCGGCGGTGTTGCCTATCTGATGAAGAAGAACGGCGTCGAGGTCATCTCCGGCACTGCGAAGTTGGTGGACAAGGGCGTCGTATCCGTGGAAGGTCGGACGTATCGAGCCGACCACGTCATCATTGCAACCGGAGCCCGGCCGCGCTCGATTCCCGGTGTCGTTCCGGACGGCGACCGGGTGTGGACTTACTTCGACGCACTCGTCCCGAAGGAACTGCCGAAGTCGCTGCTCGTGATCGGGTCCGGCGCGATCGGAGTCGAATTCGCCAGCCTGTACCGCGATCTCGGAACCGAGGTGACCATCGTGGAGATGGCACCGCACATCATGCCGGTCGAGGACGAGGAGATCTCCGGCTTCGTTCGCAAGCAGTTCGAGAAGCGGGGCATCACGATCCACACCGGTGCCTCGGTGTCGGCGGTAACCGTCGGCGCCGACGCCGTCGAGGTGAATGTGCAGACGAGCAACGGTGTCCACGCGTTGACCGTGGACCGGGTTTTGGTGGCGGCCGGAATTACCGGCAACGTCGAGGATCTCGGGTTGGAGGCCGCGGGCGTCGAGATCGAGCGCGGTGCGATCGTCACCGACGAGTGGTGCCGCACCAGTGCTTTCGGGATCTACGCCATCGGCGACGTCGCGGGCGCTCCGTGTCTGGCGCACAAGGCAAGTCACGAAGCCGTCCTGTGCGTCGAAAAGCTAGCCGGCGTGCCCGATGTTCACCCGCTCGATCGTGACTACGTTCCTGGTTGCACGTATGCCCGCCCTCAGGTAGCGAGTCTCGGTCTGACGGAGAAGCAATGCGCCGACTCTGGTCGCACGTTGCGCGTCGGGCACTTCGACCTGCAGGCGAACGGCAAGGCATTGGCGATCGGTGAGGCCGAAGGCTTCGTCAAGACGATCTTCGACGCCGATACCGGGGAACTGCTCGGCGCGCACATGGTCGGTCCGGACGTGACCGAGCAGATTCAGGGGTTCGGAATCGCCAGATCCCTCGAAGCCACCGGCGAGGATCTCGCCGAGGTCGTGTTTGCTCATCCGACGCTCTCGGAGGCAATGCACGAGTCGGTGCTCTCGGCGCTGGGGAGACCCCTCAACGCGTGAGCACAGTCCGCGTGCGTGAACGCCGTCCTACGTTCACGCACGCGGACAACTCTGCAACCGGGTGCAACGCTCGCTTTCGGTGACCCCGTCGCATAGGACTGGAGTGTGATCGGCGCAACGAATCGACTCGAACCGGCCTTGGGTAGTGGTGAAGACCCGGCGCAGTACGCACGTGTTCTCGAATCCGTGTACGAAGCAACGATGTCCGGGCGCAAGCCGCCTGCGCGTCCGCGCTCCGTCATCGCGAATTCGTGGTCGCGTCTGCGTGCGCTCGGACTCGATCCGGAGCGGTGCTCGATCACCAAGACGGGCCGCGAATCCGAGATCGAAGAGGGCCGACGCGCCGCCGGCATGACGGAGATCTTCGACGAGGCGGTGCACGGTCTGGCGCCACTCGTCGGCCCAGGCGACGCGAATCTGATCGTGGTGGCCGACCGCCACGGGCGGATCCTTTGGCGACACGGGCCCAGCCGAATGCTGGATCGGGCCGAACGACTCGGGATGATCGAGGGTGCGTCGTGGACCGAGGAAGCTGTCGGTACCAACGGGATCGGCACGTCCTTGGCATCAGGTTCGGCAGTGCAGGTGTTCTCGGCCGAGCACTACTCACGCTCGCAGCATCCGTGGACCTGCTCCGGAGCGACGGTTCGGGATCCGCGTAGTCGCCGGGCCATCGCCGTCGTGAACGTCGCCGGCGCAGCAGACACGGTCCACCCGTCGACTCTCGCGCTGGTGGACAGTGTGGCCAGGCTGGCGGAATCCGCACTGCGGGAGAAGCATCGAATCGGATTGGATCAGCTCCGGATGATCTCGGCGTCGACGCTGGCTCGCGCGAGTCAGCCGACAGTGGTCGTGGACCGTGGTGGCTGGGTCGCGGCCGTGGATTCGATGGCTCCGATCTACCGCATCGCGCTGCCGAAAGTGATGAGCAGCGGCGAGCATTGGCTCCCGTCGCTCGGATTATGTATGTGCGAGCCGCTTCCGGGTGGTTGGTTCATCCGTCCTCAGGTGAACCCGGCGTCCGGAACTGTTTGTGCCGAAGTTGAATTGGACCTGCGAGATCCGAATGCGATGGAACTGCGGTACTCCTCGGCCATGGGGAGTTGGAGTATCGACCTCAGCCCGCGCCATTCGCAGATCCTTCTCGCTCTGACGCAGACGTCCGAGGGCCTCACGGCCTCGCAGCTCGCCTCACAGCTGTTCGGCGATCCGCGCAAGACGGTGACCGTCCGGGCCGAGATGTCGAGGTTGCGTAAACGATTGGCCGGAATCCTCTTGGCGCAGCCTTATCGCTACGACCCGGCGGTGCGGGTAAAAACCCTCCCTGCTGTGCGCCTTTATTAACCGCGGGGGGTTAATAAAGGCGCACAGCAGAGCGGCGCGAACGACGCACCTGCGCGTACTCGTAGCCGTTCTGCCAGGTCACGGTGGCCACCAGCACCCAGATGATCCACGTAGCGCTCATATGCGTGCCGACGATGCCCATGATGATGGGGATTGCAGTGCAGGGGAGTGCCCAGCCGAGCAACCACCGTCGGTCCGTTCGCGCAAACAATCCGGCGACGGTGCTGATGCCGAAATAGACTGCGATGCTTCCGCACAACAACCACCGCAGATTCGCGGGCGTGTGCTCCGCGCCGTGTTCGGTTGCCGCTCCGAGCCCCGCGACCAGAACCGCGATAGCGCCGGTGGTGAAACAGTGCAGCGCCATGTCGATGCGAGCGGGAAACTTCTCGGGCTGCAGGTGCGGAACACCGGCGTGGCCGTAGAGAAGCGAGAGAGCCCACATGCCCGAGAGCAGGACAAACGATCCGACTGCGAGGCTGACCACCGTCGAGTCCCAGGTGAGCTTCGAGGCCGCAGAAATCACGAGGATCACACCCTCGCCCAGCACGATGATGACGTACAGGCCCAAGCGCTCGGCAAGGTGAGCCCGATCGGAGTGCAGGGCTTCGAGTTCGGGCATTCGGTCGTCCTTGAACCCGCGGACCTTGATGATGCGGTCGAGCTTTTCCTGAGCGTCTTCCATGATCGCGCTGCCGGAGACGACGAACATGATCAATAGGTCGATGGTGACACCGGCAGTCCAGAGCCAGAAGCGGGTGTCACCCTCGAACCAGAACGAGACGATCCACGGAATCACACCAAGTGACATCTGGGCGATCGGCCAGTCGACGACGATCTGACCGTTGTGCCACACGCGACTAGCCAGCAGACGTACGGCTACGTAGGCGACAGCGAAGGCCAGCGCATGGTTGTCGTGGATGCCGGCCACTGCCGCCATCATGACGGCCAGCCCGAACATGGCGATCAGCATGCTCGGAATTCGGACGCGGTCGCCGGCAATGTTGCCGTACATCGTGAACGTCGCCCACGCTGTCCAGAACGCGAGATAGAGCAACGCGTAGAGCCCGACATCCGACCACGACGGCGAACCGTGGAGCAGGTGAGCCAGCTGACCGATACCGGCAACCACGACGAGGTCGAAGAACAATTCGATCCATGACGCGTGTCGCTCGAGCACCGCCTTCTGCTTCGAGTCTGGTTCATTTCCGAGTTCCGACATACAGCTCAGTATCGGTTATCGGCATCAACAGTGCTGGTAGGCGGCGAAGTTGTCCGTTTTTTCGAAGTAGTGTTTATGCTGTCCGCGCTCACGCGCGCACCGTCAGGGAGGGGCATGCGAAGGCGCAAGTCGACGCCGTCGACCACATGACAAAGAAGTACGCACAAGAGTTGGCAGACAAGGGCTGACATCGTGAATGTCCCACAGGGCAACCGGGCGTTGTGTTTTCGAGAAGCCATGGCGCACGTGTGCTCACCGAGACTGCCGGACGCTCCCATCTGGATCGTGTGCACCGTGGACGGTGGTGATCACAAGATCGTGACAGGATCGGTGGACGAGGTCGAGCACCGCGAGTCGAATCCACTGACCTACCACCGGCGTGCATTCGGTACGCACGCATCGACGTCAGTGCTCTAGGAAGGAGAGCCATGTATGTATTGGTGGACGACGGCCGCGTCAGCATCCATGACGGCGAGAATCTGAAGGACTTCCACGTCGAGGTGACTACCGACATCTCCGATTCCGAACTGGACGAGCTGTTGCGCGTTCGAGATTACGGATACGTCAGCGGTGGTAGTGCCTTCGTCTCGGTGGCCCGTGTACGCGAGGGCACCTTGGACGTCGAAGGTGTTGCCGCGATGGTCGATTACGCGCAGAGCAAAGGCTGGGTCGACGAGGACGGAGAAGCGCTGCAGGCGCACGTCGTTCGTCGGCAGTAAAACCGGCAGTAAAGGGGAACGGCTCAGACCATGTCGTTCTTCTGCAGCCATCGCAGCGTCGGCCAACCGCAGAACACCGGGAGCCAGCAGGTCAGTACTCGGTAGAGCAGGACCGACGGGACCGCGATGCTTGCCGGCAGTCCGAATGCGGACAGACCGCCGATGAGGGCGGCCTCGACTGCTCCGACGCCACCCGGTGTCGGAGCTGCCGAGGCCAGCGTGCCGCCGATCATCGTCACGATGGTGACGGTGATGAACGTCGTTCCGCCGCCGAATGCTTCGACGCTCGCCCACAGCGCCAGAGCGGCACCCAGAGTGGTTGCGGCGCTGCCGCCGACGATGATGAGGAAACGCGTGGGGTTTCGCGCGAGCTGGCTCAGTTCACCCAACACTTCGGTGATCTGAGGACGCAGATCGTCGCGCAGCCACCCACGGAGCTTCGGGATGAACATGAATGCGCCGAGAACTCCGAGCGCGACTCCGCCCGCCAGATACAGAACAGTGGATCCCGGGATGAAGTGCGAGAGATTCGTATCGCGTCCGGCGACGACCGAGAAGAAGATCAGCAACCCGACGTGGGTGACCACCTGAACCGTCTGCTGAAGCGCCACAGCGGCCGTTGCGCGGACGGTACCGAGCCCGCCCTTCTGCAGGAACCGCACACTCAGGGCGAGCCCGCCGACGCCGGCGGGAGTTGTCGTCGCCGCAAAGGTGTTGGCCACCTGCATGATCAGGAGGTTGCGGTAGCTGACCATCGACGACGCGCACGCCCACAGGGCCGCTGCTGCACCGACGTACGTCAGTGCGGAGACGCCGAGGCCGAGCAGCGCCCACCACCAGTTGGCTGTCTTCAGTTCGGTGATGAATGCCGGTACCTGGCTGATGAACGGATAGGCGACATAGACCAGACCGATGAGCAGCACGAGCTGGATGAGTTGATTGCGACTGAACCGGGTGACCTGCGCGGGAGCGACCTTCTCGATCCCGTTCTTCGCACCGACCTCGTCTCGGATCTCGGTCATCAGTTTCGCGGAATCCGCGACGGTCCGCCGAATGCGGTTGGGCAACGCCGCAGTGGTCAATCGGCCCGACGCCGCGAGGATCGTGTCTGCGCCTTGCGCGCGAATCGCGGCGTCCACTGCTGCGTCGACGCCGAACAGTGATGCGGTGGCGAAAAGAAGCTGGGCGTTGTCGGACTGCATCTGCACTTCGGTCGCGCCGAATTCGGAGTACGCGTATCCACCGAAGAGGATGGTTCCGCCTTCGACGCGAATCTCGGAAGCGCGTAGGTCACCGTGCGCCATCTGGTGCACATGAGCGGTATGCAGTGTTTGCCACAGCGCGTCGATCAGTTTGGTGGATTCTTCCTCGCCCGCCTGATTCTCGACGGCGACGGACAGGGGGATACCGCGCGGACTCGGGCGCGCGTACATTTCCCATCCGCGATCGAGGACCGAGATGGCGACGGCTTTGGAGCTGGCCAGTCCGATGTCGGCGAACGCGATACCCATGAGCGCCCGGTGTTCGACGGCACGACGAAGCGATCCGTAGGGCGGAGGAGTTTCCCGGTTCCGGAACGAGATCCAGCGGAAGGTCTGTCGAATTGCTCCGCTGCTTCGCTGGTTCTGTCCGTACAACTCGACGATCAATTCGTCGAAGGGTTCGTCGTCCGGTGCTTTGTCGATGGCGGCGGACATGACGAGAGGCCCGATTCCGGACGGGCTTACGACGCGGAAAGTGGTGACCCGGTAACCACGCCGCGCGAGTACGCGCACTGCCGAATCCAGCGGCACTTCGAGGGCTGGTGTGCCGACGACGAGAACGATCACAGCGCCGATCAAATAGCCGACTGCGAGACCCAGCATCGAGCGGGCGGGGACGATCGAGCTGACGATCAGGTGAATGGGAGCAAAAAGCAGAAGCAGCGTCCACCAGGCTCGTCGCCACTTTTTCGGAAGCCACGGGCCCGAGACGGTGAGCACCGCCGCGAGCATCGCGATCCATCGTGGATCGTCGAGGAACTGAGACAGGAACGTGGCGTCGAGTCTGTCCGGGACGTCGAGGTGCCACTTGGGCGCGGCGAGGCCCGTTCCGGTGAAGGAGAGCGCGACACCGGCGCACAGGCCGGCGGCGGCGTATCCGGCCAGCAACTTCCATCGGCGACCGACGATCAGTCCGATCAGAATGGCGAACGGTAGCGCCAGAATTGCGATGCCGTAAAGCAGATACACAGTGTCTGACAGGCTCGGCGACAGAACGCCGACGATGTTGGACACCGACGTTTCGAGGGCGTCCCACTGACTTCGAGTGATCAGAGATCCCGCGATGACGCCGCCGAGCAGCACGGCAGCGATAGCGACCCGCATGATGTCGCTCGTACGGCGGTGCAGTGGTGGCAGGAGACTTCCCGTTACCGGGATCTCCCGTCCGTCTACTCGCATCTCGCCAGAACTCTCTTCTCTCGGGGTTACCGACCGTCTCAGTTACCTCGATCAAGGTACCGCGTGGGGGTTCGGCGACTGGGAAGCCGGACCTGTCGTTACCTCCTCGATGCCAAGCAACATTCGCTTCGGCCCCGCGGCGGTGGGCTTCGGCGCGTAAAATTCACTTTCCGGACGTTCGTTCATTTCGACGACAGGGAGTACGTATTCATGAGCCCCGACGCCAGCGGTGTGGACGGTCGGGTTCCTGACCTGCCGACCCCGTCGACCAGAATTTCCGTCACCGAGGACTACGCGGCCGAGATCGACGAGCTCTCGAGTCTCAAGCACAAGCTCGGCGTGCTGGAGCCTTCGGAGTTCGCGGATGCCTGGAAGCAGGGTTACCCCTACGAGAAGAAGATGTCGCGCCGCGAGTACGAGCGGAAGAAGCGGCGTCTGCAGATCGAGCTGCTCAAACTGCAGCTGTGGGTCAAGGAAACCGGTCAGAAGGTGCTCATCATCTTCGAAGGTCGTGATGCTGCCGGAAAGGGCGGCTCGATCAAGAGGTTCACCGAGCATCTCAATCCCCGTGGCGCCCGCGTCGTCGCGCTCGAGAAGCCCACGGACATCGAGCGAACGCAGTGGTATTTCCAACGCTATGTCGCTCACCTGCCGAGCGGCGGTGAGATCGTGATGATGGACCGGTCCTGGTACAACCGCGCCGGCGTCGAACGAGTGATGGGTTACTGCACGCCGACGCAGTATCTCGAGTTCATGAGAGAGACCCCGGACTTCGAGCGGATGCTCGTCAACTCCGGGATTCATCTGCACAAGCTGTGGTTCTCGGTCAGCCGCGAAGAGCAGTTGGCGCGGTTCGCGGCCCGTCGAACGGACCCGGTGCGTCAGTGGAAGCTCTCACCGACCGACCTGGCTTCGCTCGACAAATGGGACGACTACACGCAGGCCAAGGAAGCGATGTTCTTCTACACCGACACCGGGGATGCGCCCTGGACGGTGATCAAGAGCAACGACAAGAAGCGCGCGCGCCTCGAAGCGATGCGTCACGTGCTCGCCAGCTTCGACTATCCCAACAAGGATCACCGGGCAGTCGGTACTCCGGACCCCTTGATCGTCGGGCCGGCCTCGGCGGTATTCGAAGAGGGCGAGCACGTGAACGTGGAGTTGCCTGCGCTCTAGCTGAAGTTCTCACTCAGATCGAGCTGGCCTCTGCCCACAGATTGATGCCGCTGTCCTTGGCGTGCTGATCGATGGAGGCCAGTTCGGCTGCACTGAATTCGAGATTGTCGAGCGCGCCGACGTTGGCTTCGAGCTGCGCGACGCTGGACGCACCGATCAGTACCGAGGTGACCCGCGAATCGCGAAGTGCCCAGCTCAGTGCAAGCTGGGCCAGCGACTGGCCGCGGGCTGCGGCGATATCGTTGAGTGCGCGAATGTGGGTGAGAGCGTCGTCGGTCAGCCACGACGGGTCGAGTGACTTGCCTTGGGCGGCACGAGAATTGTCGGGTACACCGTTCAGATACCGGTCGGTGAGCATGCCTTGCGCGAGCGGTGAGAACGCGATGACGCCCACTCCGAGATCGTCGACAGCCGAAAGCAGATCCTGCTCGATCCACCGATTCAGCATCGAATAGCTCGGCTGGTGGATCAACAAGGGAACCCCGGCAGCGGCGAGCAGTGCGGCGATTTCACGGGTGCGCTCCGGTGAATACGAACTGATACCCGCGTACAGGGCCTTGCCCTGCTGGACGGCAGTGATCAGGGCGCCTGCGGTCTCGTCGATCGGAGTGTCGGCGTCGGGGCGATGGCTGTAGAAGATGTCGACATAGTCGACTCCGATTCGACCGAGCGACTGATCGAGAGACGACAGCAAGTACTTGCGGGAACCGCCGAATCCGTAGGGGCCGGGCCACATGTCCCAGCCGGCCTTGGACGAGATGACCAATTCCTCGCGGTACGAAGAGAAATCCTCACGCAGAATCCTGCCGAAGTTCGTCTCGGCGCTTCCGTACGGAGGTCCGTAGTTGTTGGCAAGATCGAAGTGGGTGATTCCGAGATCGAACGCCCGTCGCAGAACTGCGCGCTGGTTGTCGATCGGTACGTCGTCGCCGAAGTTGTGCCAGAGGCCGAGCGAGATCGCCGGGAGTTTGAGACCGCTCCGGCCGGTCCGGCGGTAGGGCATGGCTTCGTAGCGGTTCTGCGCGGCGACGTACTGATCGGACATGGTGCCTGCCTTCACATCGTTGTGGTTGCGGTTGAGCGTCTACCCATTATCGCCGATGCCGCTCAGGTGTGCTGGTCGCTGGGAGGTGTCTCAGTCAAAATGCTTGCGGGTTAAAGTAATTCGATCGATCTTCTGGACCGACGTTCAGGTTCGAGTCACAGTGTCAGGCGGCGGTGACGTCGACCACGTCTGGGTTCGCATCTAAGGGAACGGTAAGGAATCGCGGTTACCATGGTCACAGTCGATCGGCGATACCGATCGCCGATTCGCTTCGAACATGTTGCCCAGCAGCCGGATCCGGGGTCCGGCGAGGAGATCTATGTCGACGCAGTCCGTAGTGCACACACAATCACCGGCAGACGAGAGCGTCGTAGGGGATTCGTCTCCGCCGGGTGGTGGAAGCCGGCGCTATCTCGAGCAACTGATCAGATACGACGTGCCGGCGTCGCTGGTCGTCTTCCTGGTGGCGCTTCCCTTGTCCCTGGGAATTGCGATCGCGTCCGGGGCGCCGATCATGGCAGGTCTGATCGCCGCCATCGTCGGCGGAGTGGTGGCCGGAGCGGTGGGAGGTTCACCGCTGCAAGTAAGTGGTCCCGCGGCAGGCCTGACCGTGGTGGTCGCCGAACTGATCGGCAAGTTCGGGTGGAAAGTCACCTGCTTGATCACCGTCGGTGCCGGTCTTCTGCAGATCGTGTTCGGGCTCAGCAGAATTGCCCGTGCGGCACTCGCTATTGCACCGGTGGTGGTGCACGCGATGCTCGCCGGTATCGGCATCACCATTGCGCTACAACAGGTTCACGTGTTGTTGGGCGGAAGCTCCGCCAGTTCGGCGCTGGACAACCTACGGCAGTTGCCCGCGCAGATCGGTGCCTTGCACGTCGAGGACTTGATGATCGGGCTCGTCGTCGTCGCCACTCTTCTCGGCTGGCGTTATCTTCCCGCGGGCGTCCGAAAGGTTCCGGCCGCGTTGGTCGGCATCGTATTGGCAACTCTCGCTTCACTCGTGCTGCCGATCGACGTCGAGCGTATTGCTCTCGACGGGTCCCTGCTGGACTCGATCGGACTTCCTGCCCTGCCGGACGGCCAGTGGCTCGGCGTCGCAACCGGCATCCTGACCATCGCCCTGATTGCCAGCGTCGAGAGTCTGCTCTCGGCTGTGGCCGTGGACAAGATGCACTCGGGCCCGCGTTCGAATTTCGACCGCGAGATGCTCGGTCAAGGTACTGCGAACTTGGTGTCAGGGGCGATCGGCGGGCTGCCCGTCACGGGAGTGATCGTGCGCAGTGCCACCAACGTCGAAGCCGGTGCGAAGTCCCGTGCGTCGTCGATCATGCACGGCCTGTGGATCCTGCTGTTCTCGGCCGCGCTGGCCGGGTTGGTTCAGCAGATTCCGAAGTCTGCACTTGCCGGTCTGTTGATCGTCATCGGTATTCAACTGGTCAAGCTGGCGCACATTCGGTTGGCGCGGCGGACCGGTGACCTGTGGGTGTACGGCATCACGGTGGTCGGAGTCGTGTTCTTGAACCTGCTCGAGGGCGTACTCATCGGATTGGCACTGGCGATCGCCCTCCTGGTGTGGCGTGTCATTCGCGCATCGGTCACGGCAGAAGAGCTGGATGACAAGGATTCCGGGAAGTGGCGGGTGCTCGTCGAGGGGTCGTGCACCTTCCTCGTGCTGCCCAAGCTCACGTCGGTACTCGCCGGCATTCCGCCGCGGTCGGACGTGACGGTCGAACTGTCCGTCGACTTTCTCGACCACGCCGTCTTCGACGTCATCGAAGAGTGGGCGAGGCAGTACGAGTTGGCAGGTGGGTCGGTGACTATCGACGAAGTCGGATCGGTGAGCATGGAGAGCGCGACCACCGGACCGCCCAAGCGCGGCGCAGCAGTCACCGACCTGCGAGGCTTGCTCGCTCCGTGGGGGAGTTGGCAACCACAGGCTTCGGGAAGGAATCTGAGCAGCCCGCCTGCGCTGCGGCCCATTCTCGACGGGGTGTCCAACTACCATCGCCACCGCGCCGAAGCGATACGGCCACACATGGATCAGTTGCGTGACGGGCAGAATCCGGACTCCCTTTTCCTTACCTGCGCAGACTCGCGAGTGGTGCCGAACATCATCACGAGCAGTGGCCCAGGAGACCTCTTCACTGTGCGCAACGTCGGAAACCTGGTTCCTGCCGGCGGACGCGATACGTCGGTGGAAGCGGCACTGGCATTTGCGATCGACGAGTTGAGCGTCAGTTCGGTTATCGTGTGCGGACATTCAGGCTGCGGAGCGATGCAAGCACTTCTGACCGACAGTTCGCCGGAATCGGGAGCCATCGGGGAATGGCTGCGTCACGCCGAAACGAGTTTGCAGGCCTACACGAGTGGCCACCCGGTCGCCCGCGCTGCCGCCGAGGCGGGTTTCTCGGAGGTCGATCAGCTCGGAATGGTCAACGTTGCAGTGCAATTGCAGACCCTCGAACGACATCCACTCGTCGGTCAGGCCCGCGTCGACGGTCGCCTGCGTATCGCCGGGTTGTTCTTCGATATCGGATCGGCTCGGGTAATCGAAGTGAGTTCGTCCGGGATCGGTGAGCTGATCGAGACCTGAAAGGGCTAAACGGATCCGGGTTGATCCCTGAGCTCGACCAGCAGGCGAGCCCCGCCGAGCGGACTGTCGTGGAATGTCGTGCGTCCGCCGTGCAGGGCCGCCTGTTGCGCCACCAGTGCCAGGCCCAAGCCGGAGCCCGTCTTGCCTGCCGTCGACCCGCGGGTGAACCTTTCGAAGACGCTCGAGCGTTCCTCGGCCGGTATTCCGCAACCGTTGTCGTCGATCGTGATCGTGACTGTGTCCGGTGAATCGACCGGGCGCGCGAGGGTGATGCGCGCGGTGCTCGCGCGGCCGTGGCGGACGGCATTGGTGATCGCGTTGTCGAGGATCAACCGGATTCCGCCGGGAAGAGCCCGGATGCAATAGGGGAGTGGGGAATCCACGGTGACGACGCTGACGTCGAGGCCGCGATGATGTCGGCGTGCGTCGTCGGCGGCGATGTCGCAGACCTCGGTCAGATCCGTGTCCTTGAAATCCTCGGCAGTCGAGAGTTCACCCTTCGCCAGTCGCTCGAGGTCTCGCAGCGTTGATTCGACGCGGCCCTGCGCGCGGGCCAGATCTGTGAGGATCTCGCGTCTTTGTTCGTGATCGAGGTCGTGAATGGACAACACCTCGATGTCGGTTCGCATCGCCGTCAACGGAGTTCGGAGTTCGTGCGCCGAGGCGGAAGCGAAGTCTCGCGCGGCGGCAAGGGCCGAGTTGGTCGCGGCCTGTGCCCGGGCGACATCGCTGAGCATCGATTCTGCTGCTGCGGCAAGCTCGTCCGCTTCACGGATGCCGGAAATTTCGGTGGCGAGATCGGGATCGCGTCGGGCGATCCGGCGGGTCAGTTCCACGAGTGGGCGCACCGCCGGGCCGCCGAACAACCACCCGAGAGCTGCAGCGGCCCCGACGGCACCGACGCCGAAGAAAGCGACCTGGCGTTGTTGGTCGACGGTGATGTCCCGCGCTTCGGCGTAGGGAACTGCCAGTGAGACAAGGGCGTTGATGCCGTCGGCCTCGGCGGTGTATGCCCGGTACTTGGTGCCGTCCACATCGACGGTGGCCGAGCCGACCGGGAGTTCGGGCAGACGGGTCGGGGTGCTGGATTTGACGGTTCCGTCGGTGTCGGAGCGGATGGTGACGGAAAACGCGCCGCCGTCTCCGAATGCTCCCAGGAACGGTCCGGCAGTGGCGGCGTTGGCCACGATCACTGTCGACGCCGTCTCGAGTCGACGGTCCAGCTGGGACAGGTTGTTTCGAGCGATGGCCAACGCAACGACTACACCGAGAGCGATGACGATGAACGTCGCCCCCAGTGCCGCGGCTGCGGCAACGCGGGTTCGTAGTGAGAAGCGGCGACGCTTCACGGGTTCTCCCGAAGCACGAACCCGACGCCGCGAACGGTATGGAGCAGGCGAGGTGAACCGCCGGATTCGAACTTGCGACGCAGGTAGCCGATGAACACGTCCACGACGTTCGTGTCGGCGACGAAGTCGTAGCCCCACACCAGTTCGAGGAGGCGTTCGCGAGTGAGCACGATGCCGGAATTGTGAGCGAGTACTTCGAGTAGTTCGAATTCGCGTTTGGTGAGCGGTACTTCCTTGCCGTCGACACGAACTCTGCGGCCGGAGAGGTCGATGTCGAGGTTACCGACGCGCAGGGTGTTCGTTCCCTCGGTGTGATCGCCGGCAGGGGTGTTGCTACGCCGGAGCATCGCGCGGATCCTGGCTACCAGTTCGGCGAGGACAAACGGTTTGACCATGTAGTCGTCTGCACCGGATTCGAGCCCGGCGATGCGATCGTCGACCGAGTTGCGTGCGCTGAGTACGCAGATCGGGATTTCGTTGCCGGCGGCTCGAAGCGCCGTCACCACTCCGGTGCCGTCGAGCACCGGCATGTTGATGTCGAGGACTACCGCGTCCGGTCGCTTGTCGGAGATGACTCGGAGCGCGTCGGCGCCGTCCACCGCCGTCAGTACGGTGAATCCCGAGAGCCGCAATCCGCGTTCGAGTGAGGTGAGGACGTCTGCGTCGTCGTCGACTACGAGGATTTTCGGTATCTCGGTCACAGCCCCATTGTGCCTTGCCTGGTACGTCGTGTTTCGCCGATCAGACCGGCAAGTCGGTACCGTCCGGACGCAGACCGGCCATGAACACCGCGACCAATCGAGGGACCAGGTTCGGCATGGCCTCGTCGGACAACTCGATTTGCGGGCGTGTCAGTTTGGCCAGAGCCATGACGAATTCGAGCGGTTGCAGATCGGCGCGAACCAGTCCGGCGCTCTGAGCGGCGCCGATTGACGCGGTCATCTTCGCTTTCGTCACCTCACGCACGGCCAGAACTTCGGGGGCCAACTCGGTGAAACTGCGTTCCACCAGTGCGGGAATGAGTGCACCCAGTCGCAGTTCCACGAGTCGGTCCACCAACGTGTGCCACGCGCTTGTCGGATCGGTGGGCATCGCCGCAAGCGCGAGGTCGGCGGCCTCTCGGACATCGGTCAGCGTTGCGACGGCGACGGCGGTCACCAGGTCCTCGCGCGTCGGAAAGTTCCGATACAGCGTGGCTATGCCCACTTTCGCGAGTTCCGCGACGGCGTCGAGGGGCGCATCGTGCCCGCGCTCGGTGAACACCGCACGTGCGGCGTCGACTATTGCGTTCCTGCGTTCACGTGCATCGGCTCGCACATTCACCTCCGGTATTGACAGTCCATCATAACTGGAGGAATATCTTCCACAAATAGTGGAGGAAAAACCTCCACTTAGGGAAGGTAGTGATGAACGTCGAAGTCGAAGCGTGGGATCGTAAGAAGCTGGTGGCCGTGGTGTTGGGCCTCTCTGCCGTGATCGGGCTGATGCTGCTCGCCTTCGTGTTGCCGTCGGTGAACAGTGGCCCGCACGAGCTGAAGTTGGGTATCGCTGGTCCGGCTCAGGCAACCACCCAGATCAGTGCCTCGCTCGAGGCGAGCAAGCCGGGTGCCTTTGCCACCCAGGACTTCGCCGACGCCGACGCGCTTCGTGACGCGATTCGGAATCGAGACGTGGTCGGCGGAATCGTTGTCGATGCGACCGGCCCTCACGTGCTGATCGCGACCGCGGGCGGTACCCCGATCGCGCAAACCCTGACCGGAGTGGCCAGTGGACTCTCGGATGCTTCGGGAACGGAGGTTCCCGTCGAAGACGTGGTGCCGTTGACGGCGGACGACCCGACCGGTGCGGGGCTCACAGCCCTGGCCTTGCCGCTGGTGTTCGGTGGAATCATGCCCGCTGTTGTTCTCGTGCAGCTGTTTCCGCGCAGCATTGCCAAGCGAGTGCTGGGCGCCGTCGGCGTCGCGGTTGTCGCAGGTTTTGCCCTGACTGGCATTCTGCAGTTCGGCACGAACAGCCTTGACGGAAACTACCTGCTCACCGCACTCGCACTCACCATGGGCATTTCGGCTATCTCGCTTCCCATTCTGGGACTCGAATCCCTGCTCGGGATGAAGGGATTCGCATTGGGGGCCGTCACGATGATGTTCGTCGGCAATCCGCTCTCGGGGATGGCGACAACTGCGGCCTGGTTGCCCGCGGGGTGGGGTGCATTGGGACAACTGCTCCCGCCTGGTGCCGCAGGGGCATCCGTCCGATCGATGGCTTTCTTCGACGGCCACGGTGCCGCCGCACCACTTCTGGTGCTGGTGTGCTGGATCGCCGTCGGGATCGCGCTGTGCGTGGCTGCCGGTCGGAAGAAGGCGTCGACGCCGGTGGTCGAACCAGAGGTAGCCCTGGTCTAGCCGGTGCGGGTTGCGTACGGGGTGAGGTCGGGAAGCGGCCAGACCCCGTCAACGCGTTCCACGGCCAGTTCGGCGACCACCGTGTCCTCGTCCATCGGTAGGGGTCGGAGGATTCGGGGCTTTCCGGCCTCCCATTCGACGTCGATGCCTGCGGAGGTCAGCGCGTCCTCGTCGATGACGGCGACGATCAGTGGCAAGGTCAGGTCGCCGAACACCAGATCGAGCACCGAAGCGAGTGCGTCCGGGTTGGTTGCGCGAATGAATCCCGCCTCGTCGTAACTGATTCCGCGCGTCGAGACCTCGTACTCACCGAAGCGCTTGCACGCTTCCCAGTCGTCGGCGATGGCGACGTGGACGAGTCGTTGTCCGGTCATGCAGTGCTCCTGTAGTGTTCGAAATAATGAAACGTCAACGTAGCATTAATTCACTGGCACGGTAACAGGAGACTTGATGGAGCAACCGCGCAGACGTGGGAGAACCAGTGACGCCGAGCGTGCCGATCGACGCAACGAGATTCTCGACGTCGCGGTCGACTCGTTTCGGGAAGTCGGGTTCGCTCGAACAACGATCGACGCGATTGCCACGGCGGCCGGCGTCGCAAAGCGCACCGTGTACAGCTACTTCGGCGACAAGTCCGCGGTCTTTGCAGCTGCGGTAGCGCGTCAGCACGCGTACGTCGACAATGCCGGCGAGGGCCAGTCCGACCTGCTGGCCGCCGCAGTGGACATCGTCATCGCCCTGCACAGTGAAAACTCGATTGCGCTGCACCGCATGATGATCGGCGAGGCACTGCAGTTCCCTGAGCTGGCTGCCGCGTTCTACGAATCCGGACCGGCCAAGTCGATTGCCTTCCTGGAGAAAATCTTGCTCGATCAGCACGGACAGAAGGCTGCGCTGAGTGCGGATCAGTTGTACACATTGCTGCTCGGTGAGGAACACCGGCGGCGCCTGCTCGGGCTGGTCCCAGAGCCGACACCCGAAAGAGCTGCGCAACTTGCTGCGCGTGCGACGGGGTGCGTTCTGGGATCTGATCGGTAGGCTCGACGGGGTGAACAACTCTGTGGTCTGGTTTCGACGCGATCTGCGGGTAGGTGACCTTCCCACCCTGAGCGCGGCGTCGGATGGCGGCGGGCAGGCATTGGGATTATTTGTTCTCGACGAGAAACTGCTCGGACCGGCAGGCTCCCCCCGCCAGGATCAACTGTTCGCCAACTTGGCGGCCCTCGACAACCAGCTCGACGGAAAATTGATGGTTGTTCGAGGTGATCCGGTGGATGTGGTGCCCCGCGTGGCGGAATCCGTTGGCGCCGAAGAAGTTCACATCAGTGCAGACTACGGACCATACGGCCGACGGCGTGACGCTGCAGTGGCGGAGAAGGTGGAGTTGATCGCCACCGGTTCTCCGTACGCTGTCGCCCCCGGACGCGTCACCAAGGCCGACGGCGATCCGTACAAGGTGTTCACGCCGTACTTCCGTCAGTGGATGGAACACGGTTGGCGAGGTCCCGCGTCGACCGACGCACAGACCCTCAGTTGGTTCGATCCGAGTGAGAAGGACGGTGGCCCGCGCCGGGTGAACATTCCCGTGCCGTCTCGCGAGGTCAGCCAATTCGTGGGTGAGGCCGGTGCGCTCGAGCAGTGGAAAGAATACTGCGAGAACGATCTTGACCGCTACGACGACGAACGAAATCGGCCGGACCTCGACACCACGAGCCGGATGTCGATCCCGCTCAAGTACGGCACGATCCATCCGCGAACCATGTTGGCAGACCTTTCCAAGCGGCTCGGCGACGGCGCTCAGGCTTACCGTCGCCAGCTGGCTTGGCGAGACTTCTACGCAGACATCCTGTTTCAACGACCGGACAGCGCACGGAAGAACTACGACAACAAGTTCGACCGCTTACGTCACGACGGCGGAGTCGACGCGGACGCTGCCTTCACTGCCTGGTGTGAGGGCAAGACCGGCTTCCCGATCGTCGATGCGGGCATGCGGCAACTCGCCGCCGAGAACTGGATGCACAATCGGGTGCGAATGATCGTCGCGTCATTCCTGGTGAAGGACCTGCACATTCCGTGGTGGCGCGGCGCACGGTACTTCATGTCGCAACTGGTGGACGGTGACTTGGCGTCCAATCAGCACGGGTGGCAGTGGACTGCGGGGTCGGGCACGGATGCCTCGCCGTTCTTTCGGGTCTTCAACCCGATCACTCAGGGGGAGAAGTTCGATCCCGACGGCACATACGTCCGTCGGTGGGTCCCCGAACTTCGCGATGTTCCAGGCAAAGCGGTCCACTCACTGAAAGCGATGCGGCCGGTCGACTATCCGGACCCGATCGTCGACCATGCGCACGAGCGTGAGGAAGCCCTCCGCCGGTACGGCGAGATCAAAGGCTGAGTGCTCAGTGATCGGCGGGCGCTACGCGGAGGCGGTTTCCGTCCAGATCTGAAATGACGAATGTCAGGCCGAAGACATCTTCGTTGGGTTCTTCGACGACCTCGACACCCTTGGCCACCCACTCGTCGTAGATCGCCCGAATTTCGTTGCTCCCGCCGTCGACCAATATGCCGACTTCGAAATTTCGTGGTGTCGCGGGATCGAGGTCGCGTGACTTGCCGCTCCACAGTGCAAGGACCACACCGCCGCCCAGGTCGAAGGTCATGTACCGAGGGCTGAGTACCTCCGCCTTCGCGTCGAACAATTCGCCGTAGAACGCTGCTGCGGAGGCTGCATCGCTGACATAGATCAGAAACTGATTGGGTAGTCGCACTGTGGTTTTCCCTCTCCCGTTGACATTCGGACCACCTGCAACGAGGCGTGTGCCTTCTCGTGCGGGGCCGCGTTCAACAATCCCCTCACGCCGGACGAATGTCCAAGAATGAGTGCGTCTGAGAGGCAGACGGATTTCTTATGACGATGCCGCACCGAGGTGGTAGCCGACGCTCAGGTTCGGGTAGTAGCCGTCGATGTAGCTCGAGATGAAGTAGTGATCAGGGTCGGTTGTGCGAGTTCCGTCGGTGTCGAACTGCGGATAGTCGTTGGCCATGAAGACTGCTTGTCCGCCGCCGGGGGTGGAGTAGACGACGTCGACCGTCAGGCCTCGCGGGTCCTGGTTGTATGCGGTGACGATCTCGGTCTCGTGGGGCGCGAGCGACTGACGTGGGCTCTGCATCCACTGTCCGTAGGGATTGTCGGCGCCTACGAGATGAATTGTCTGTTCGGTGTCGTTGCTGATCGTCATCGTGATGGTATTGCCGGTTGCCGGAAGAGTTCCGGCGCTGGCGATTCCGCTCAACCCCAAAGTGAGGGCACCAGCGGCCAGGGCCGTGATTGCGGCAACTACGTAGCGCGGGTTCGTCATCGTCGGTGTCCTTTGTCCGGGTGAGCGTTCGGTTGGCTCTGTCGAAGACAACTATGTCGGAGCGGATCGATGCCGTATGTCCACTACCCGGACCGTACGAAGGAGGAACTGTGTGTCCACCGATCGGGGGACATCTACTCCGACACTGGGACAGCTTTGACCTTTCGCTCGCCGGTGACCAGCAGTCCGATCAGCGCGGCGGCCGCGAGAACCATGACGAGTGCTCCGTAGCCGCGCGTCGTATCCACCAACCCCACCTTGCCGACCAGGTAGCCGGCCAGCAATGCCGGAAGGCTGTTGGCCAGATAGGCGATGACGTAGACGGTGGACAACAATCCCGCGCGTTCGTGGTTCTCGGCCAGCGGCATGACTGTGAGGATGGTTCCCTGGAATCCTGCTCCGAAGCCGATACCTGCCACAGCCGTACCAACCAGAATCAGTACTGCAGAGGACGTTTCAGCGCCGATGAGCGTGATGGCCACCCCGAGCACCAGGGCGGTGGTTCCGATCAGCATCACGGTTCGCCCGCCGAGTTTGCGGAAGGTGAGTACCGCTGCAGCTCCGAATCCCGTCAGTGTTGCGACCATGATGGCACCGATGAGTGAGCTGTGAACGTCAAGTGCGTTGCGCGCCAACGCCGGTCCGAGTGAGAGGTAGAAACCGCCCAACGCCCAGACTGCGATCAGGCACGGTGCGGTGAGCGCAATCATCGTTCGGGCTTCCCGAGGAACGGCAAGGGTGGGGCGTAGCGACTGCCAGGCTCCGGGTCGTCCGCCCGAAGTCTCGGGAGCGGCCCAAACCCCGAGGATTTCGAGAACGACCAGTACGAGAAGGACCAGGTAGACAGTGCTGGTGGGCCGGGGGAGGTGCTCGCTGATGAGACTCGAACCCACGGCGCCGACGGCAAGTCCCACTGTCGGAGCGACGCTGTTGATGATCGATCCGCGGCCGGGAGTGCGTTCGAGGTCGATCAAGGCCGAGCCCAGAGCGCTGATTGCAGCGCCGGTGGCAACACCTTGTACGACGCGGGCGATCAGCAGAATGGTCAGACCGTCTGCCGAGGCGAACAGTGCGAGCGAGATCGCCTCGAGGACGAGTGCCCCGAGCAGGACCGGGCGCCTGCCGATGTGATCGGACAGGGAACCGGCGGTCAAGAGTGTGGCGAGCAGTGCGAGAGCGTAAATGCCGAACACGAGCGTCGACGCGAGCGAGGAGAATCCCCACAACTGTTGATAGTGCTCGTACAACGGTGTCGGGGTCGCGGAGGCGCCCAGGAACGTAGCGATGATGACGGCGATGAGTGTGAAAGCGGCGCCTCGCCCCAAGCGTGGGCGTGAAGTGCTCTCGGTCGGTGGTGAAACGGTCGTTGTCATTGTCGTAGCGCTTCCCGTGCGGGTGGTGAAGACTTCAAACGCAAATACTTTGCGTTTGGGACGCTACGCTTGGCCGTAGCCTAATGCAACATCTTTGCGTTAGTATTTGATTTATGAGTCCGTCCGCAGGTCCGCGCCCCGGTGGCCGCAGTGCGCGTATCCAACAGGCCGTGCACGCGTCGGCGCGCAAGTTGCTGGAACAGCGTGATCGAGCCGAGATCACGGTGCCGATGATCGCGACCGATGCGGGAGTGACCCCGTCGACCATCTATCGGCGGTGGGGCGACATCAACGAAGTTTTTGCCGATGTCTCGATCGAGAGATTGCGACCGGACGCCGACCCGCGTGAAACGGGTTCGCTCCGAGGAGATCTGACGGTCTGGGCGCAGGACTATCTCGAGGAGATGTCGGCGCCCGTCGGTCGTGCTTCGCTGCGAGACGTGTTGATGAGCGACGATCAGACGCACGCACCGGACGGTACGAAGAAGTTCAAGTGTGCCTTCTTCTGTCGGACGCAGATCGACGTGATCCTCGCGCGTTGGCCGGAAGCTGCTGGTGTGGATGGTGATTCGGTGGTGGACCATGTGGTGGCACCGATCGTCTACCGAATCCTGTTCGACCTCGAGCCGGTCACGCCGCAGAGAGTTGCGGAATTGGTGGATCAGACTCTTGCCCTCTCAGCGCGGGTGGTTATCGAGTGACCTGCGGCTGATCGCTGCCTAGTCGGGCGTGGACGTGCATGTCGTGCCAGCCGTCGGCGTGCCTCGCGGAGCCTCGTCGAACACCTTCTTCGCTGAACCCTGATTTGGTGGCGACTCGGCATGACGGTGGGTTGTGGATCGAGTGCTGGAGTTCGAGTCGGTGAAACCCTGCTTCTCGGAAGGTGCTTCCATGGCGGCCGGTGCGGTTACAGCCTACGTGTTCCGGCTCTGCCACTCTGCGTTCAGTCGGCGCGCAGATTCCAGAGTCGCGATGGCCTCTTCGGTGTCAACTCGCGAGAGAACCAGTGCACTTACCGTGCAGGAGAGAAGGATTCGAGTGCGATCGGAGAGCGTGGCGTCTGTCTCGGTCGGAAAAGCGGCGTGTAATCCACTGTTGATCGCGTCGGCGAGTTCTTGGCGGTAGGCGCGGATGACGGCTGCCGCCGCGTCGTCGTGCGCGCCGAGTCCGGCAGCAGTGTTGAGGAGTAGGCAACCTCGCCGCGGTGAGTCGGCGGTCATGGTGCTGATCGCTTGCGCCAGCGAGGAAAGGTAATCGTCGACGGCGTCCGGTTTCGGATTCGTAGTGAGATTGCGCAAACGCGGACGGATGACATGTTCGAGGTACAGCTGCACTGCGGCGTCGAACAATCCGCGCTTGTTGGTGAACGAGTTGTAGAGACTTGACCGGCTCAGTCCCGTCGCGGATTCCAGGTCGCCGAGCGATGCGCCTTCGTACCCATGTGCCCAGAACACGTCCAAAGCGGCAGCGACCACGGCTGTTGTGTCGAATTCTTGTGATCTGCCCATCAAAGCCTCGCTCTTTCTGTATCGTTTGGTCCAGTATATATTGGACCAAACGATACAGAATTCACTCTATGCAACAGGAGCTCACCGATGAACGTCGCCGGCTACATCTTCGCGGGACTGGCCGCAGCAGTGCACGTGTACATTTTTGTCCTCGAATCGATTCTCTGGACGGCCCCGAAGACACGCGCGACATTCGGCGTCAAGTCAGAAGAAGAGGCGATCACCACGCAGTCGCTTGCCTTCAACCAGGGCTTTTACAACCTCTTCCTGGCAATCGTGTCCGTGATCGGCATCGTGATTGCGGCGACAGGTTCCGCGTCGGTCGGAATCGCCCTCGTGCTGGCAGGTACAGGATCGATGGTTGCCGCGGGGGTGGTGTTGATTCTCTCGTCTCCCGACAAGGCCCGCGCAGCCGTCGTGCAGATGCTTTTCCCAGCCATTGCCGTCGTTCTGCTGGTGATTCACCTGCTCTGAGTTCGGCCTTACCCGCCGCCGAGCACCAGTGATTCGATCAGGGCAAAAGCGCCGTTGAGTGCTCCGCAGTCGAATGCTTCGGCCAGGGCGTAGCCGATGACGACTTCGTCGTTGCTCGGAGTGCTCGACCAGACTGCGTCGGTCTGTCTGGGGTCGGATTCCTCGTTCTTGGAGAACAGCGCGATGCGAACCCCGTCCCGGGTGAAGGCGCTGTTCGCGTCGTCGACGGGCGCGAAGGTCAGTGTCACGCCCTCGACGAGTGCCGAGACCGAATACGAGCGCCGGGACAGAAACCCTTTGCCGACAGTGAGTTCGACTTCGTCGCCACCGAGAGTGAAGAACAGGTCCGCGGCAGCCCGCGTTCCGATGGGTGTGCCTTCGCGGCGTGGGGCGTCGACTCGGCGCGTCAACAGAGCGCGCGATTCGCCGTTTCGGACGTCCACGACCCCGGTGTCGACGTCGAAGGAGATCTCGACTTTTCCGTGAATCGGGTCCATCGCGGCGTAATTGACCGTCACTGTGCCTACCCCCTGTAAGTGTGAACTCGGGTCCATAATACGTGGTGGGAGCGTTGTCCAGTATGCCCGAATCCGAAAAAATACTGCCGAATGACGCGCGTTTGAGGCCAAATGCTTCTACTCTGGGTCTTGGGTTTGTTGCGCATCCCACAAAGGTTTTTCCCACGCCAGACGAGGAGCGCCTATGAGGTTGTCGACTACTTGTTCTGTTGCTACGAAGGCTTGATCAAGCCGGAATTGCCTCTGCCGGATGGTGCTCGAGACCCATCCGGCAGAGGCAATTCTGCATCAGTTCGGGCCTTTAGCCGCCGGCGAATTTTTCCGAGGTGCCGAGATCGATCGGCAGTGCGATCCCGGTGATCCCGCGTCCGGCCGGCCCCACCAGGTAGAACACCGCATCCGCAATCACTTCGGGGTCGACCCACGGATGGGGCAGCAGATTCAGCTTCGACATGATGGGAGCGGTGTCCGCGAGGACGGGATTCTCCAAGTCTGGACGGAACGCGCGAACCATCGGTTCGTTGTCGATCATCGTGGTTCGCACATTGCCCGGGTGCACGGAGTTGACCCGAATGTCCGCCCAGCCGAGTTCGTTGGCCAGAGACTTCGCCAAACCGCGAACGGCGTGCTTGGACGCGGAATAGTGTGCGATACCCGGCACGCCGCGAAGGCCGGCCATCGAGCTGATCAACACGATCGACCCACCCCGATTGCCGTTCATGATGTGCGGAATCGACACTTTGGTCGTCAACCAGACGCCGGTGACATTGATGTCCATCAGCTCGCGGAACTCTTCGGCGCTCAGATCCCAGGACAGCTTTGCCGACGCCGCGATTCCCGCGTTGGCAATCACGATGTCCAGCCGGCCGAGCTCCTCGACTCCGGCGTCGACTGCCGATTTCAGGGCATCGAGGTCGCGAGTGTCCGCTACGGACGCGACGATGCGCCTGCCCTGAGCTTCGACCAGTGCGACGGTCTGGGCGAGGTCGGCCTCGGTGGCCATGTCGTACCCCGCCGTTGCGACCGGCGCGCAGAGATCCACCGCGATGATGTCCGCGCCCTCGGACGCGAGCTTGACGGCATGCGCGCGCCCTTGACCACGCGCCGCTCCGGTGATGAATGCGACCTGACCGTCTAAATTGCCCATCGAACTTCCCCTGCCCGTGTAAAGCGCCAAAACTGGAACGTGTTCATACTGCTATGTCCGGTGCCGGGCAGGCAGGGGAATTCGCGAAATCCTTATCCGCGAAGGAGTTTGGACAGCTCGTCTAATACGCTCGCGTCCTCGATGGTCGACGGGACCGTGTACTCCTCGTTGTCGGCGATCTGCCGCATGGTCTTGCGGAGGATCTTGCCGGAACGAGTCTTCGGTAGTGCGGCGACGACGGTGACGTCCCGGAACGTGGCGACAGCACCGATCTGGTCGCGCACCCGCGCGACCAGTTCCTGTCGGAGAGTTTCGGGATCGATGTCGACGCCGGACTTGAGCACGACGTAACCGCTCGGCCGTTGTCCCTTGAGTTCGTCGTGAATGCCGATGACGGCGCATTCGGCGACCGCCGGGTGGCCCGCGACGACAGCTTCCATGCTTCCGGTCGAAAGACGGTGTCCGGCAACGTTGATCACGTCGTCGCTGCGCCCGAGGACAAAGACGTAGTTGTCCTCGTCGATGTATCCGGAGTCGCCGGTGAGGTAATAGCCTTCGAATGTCGACAGGTAGGACTTCACGTACCGATCGTCGTCACGCCACAGTCCGGCGAGTGTTCCGGGAGGAAGTGGCAGGCCGATCACGATGTTGCCCTCGGTGCCCGGTCCCACGAGTTCGCCCTTGCCGTCGACGATTTCGACGCGGTATCCGGGGCAGGCGACGGTGGGTGAGCCCGCTTTGATCTCCATGGGTTCGAGGCCGCGCAGATTCGCGCAGATTGCCCAACCGGTTTCTGTCTGCCACCAGTGATCGACCACCGGGCGATCGAGAATCCGAGTAGCCCACTCGTAGGTGTCGGGATCCAAGCGCTCGCCGGCCGCGAACAGCGTGTCGAGCGACGAGATGTCGTACTTGGCGAGCTCTTTTGCGTCCGGGTCGGCCTTGCGGACCGCGCGGATGGCTGTCGGAGCGGTGAAGAGTGCCGATACCTTGTATTCGGAAATGATGCGCCAGAATGCACCAGCGTCGGGGGTGCCGACGGGCTTGCCTTCGTACATGACCGTCGTGGCTCCGGCGAGCAAAGGTCCGTAGACGATGTAGGAGTGGCCGACCACCCAGCCGACGTCGGAGGCGGTCCACCAGACCTGGCCGGGGCTGATGTCGTACAGATTCTTCATCGTCCACGTCAACGCAACGGCATGGCCACCGTTGTCCCGGACGACGCCCTTCGGCTTACCGGTTGTTCCCGAGGTGTAGAGGATGTAGAGCGGATCCGTCGCGGCGACCGACACCGGGCCGGCAGGGGTGGCATCGGCGATCAGCTCGTCCCAGTCGAACCAGGCTGCGGCACTTGACTTGTAGTCGGCAGCAGCGCCGGGAATCTGCTCACGATTCTTCACGATCACGGTGTGAGCGGGGGTGGCGGACAGTTGCAGAGCCTTCTCGACCATCGGCAGGTACTCGATGGTTCGGCCGGGCTCGAGGCCACCGGACGCCGTCACGAGCACCACGGGGCCGGCGTCGTCGATACGCGTGGCAAGTTCCTTGGCTGCGAAGCCGCCGAACACCACTGAATGCACAGCACCGATACGGGCACACGCCAGCATGGCGATCGCAGCCTCGGGGATCATCGGCATGTAGATGATGACACGGTCACCCGCGACAACACCCTGATCTTTCAGGACACCGGCGAAGAGTGAGACCTGCTCGAGGAGTTCGGAGTAGGTGTACGTGGCCTTGGTGGGGACCATCGCGGAGTCGAAGATCAACGCGGTCTGATCGCCGCGGCCGTCGCGGACGTGCCGATCGAGGGCATTGAAGCTGGTGTTGAGCGACGCATCCGGGAACCAGCGATAGATCGGTGCGGCGGAATCGTCGAGTGCCTTCGTGGGCGCGACATCCCAGTCGACGGCACGCGCTGCATCGAGCCAGAACTTCTCCGGCTGATGCATGCTCTCGCGATACGCGTCGGCATACGTGGTGTGGGACGCCTGCTCAGAAGAGCTCATCGACGTGTGTCCTCTCGTGAACTTCGCTAACCCGTGACCTGAAGCACCTTAGGTTACCGCTAGTGCCGTGCGCCTCAGTGTGGGTGCGGGTACCGTCCGTTTGCGCCGGACGGGCCCGTCCCGTCGGCCAGTGGTGCGTCGGCGGGTGGGATAGGCCAGGGACTTGGGCCAGGGACTGAAGGGGGAATCGGTGTGACGGATACGGCGCAACGTGCGGGCTTCTGGGGAGTCCTCGCTCAGCGTGATTTCCGGCTTCTGTGGACCGGCGACGCCGTCAGCGGCATCGGAAACGGTGTCACGACCGTCGTGCTGCCGTTGATCGCGCTTCGCGAATTGGAAGCGAGTAACTTTCAAATCGGGGCGCTGGCCTCGGCGGTGTGGTTGCCGTGGTTGATCGTCGGACTACCCGCCGGTGCCTGGATCGACCGGCTGCCTCGCCGTCCGATCATGGTGATCGCGAACGCTGCGTGCGCGCTGCTCTTCGCGAGCGTCGCGATCGCCGGCCTCATGGAGGCGGTGACATACGGCCACTTGCTTCTGGTTGCGCTGCTCACCGGTACGGCCACCGTTTTCTTCCAGGCGGCCTACCACGCATATCTCCCCACGGTGCTCGACGAAGCGGATCTGGTCGAAGGGAACTCGAAGATACAGGGCGCCGAGGCCGCAACCCGGGTGATCGGCCCGAGTATCGGTGGACTGTTGGTAGCGACTGTCGGGCTGGCAGCCGGTCTGCTGGTCGATGCTTTCACCTTCGTCGTCTGCTCAGTGTGCATCTGGCTGATTCGTGCGCAGGAAACGGTTGACCGCGGACAGGGCCGCCGAGAACCGTTTCGGCGCCAGATAGCGCTCGGACTGCGATTCGTCGCAGCTGATCCGTATCTGCGGCCCATCGTCGTCTACGGGACTCTTCTCAATTTCGGTCTCGCCGGGTACACCACGATCCAGATCGTTTTCCTCGAAAAGACAGTTGGCGTGGGGGAGTTCGGACTCGGACTTCTGTTGGCCATTGCCGGGATCGGCGGAATTGTCGGGTCGATGATCGCGCGTCCGCTCGGGCGCCGATTCGGTACTGCCCGAAGCGTTCTCATCTGTCAGTTGGTGACGGGACCGTTCATCCTGTTGGCTCCTCTGACGACGTACGGCGCCGGCCTGTTCTGGTTCTGTGCGGGAGGAATGGTGATGATCGCCGGCGTCGTGTCCTGCAACGTAGTGCTCGGCAGCTTCCGTCAGAGTTACTGTCCGCCGGACCGTCTCGGTCGAGTGGTGGCAACGAGTATGTTCTTGTTGCACAGCACTATTCCGCTGGGTGCGTTGCTGGCGGGCTTCCTGGGTGATCTCGTAGGTGTGCGCGGAACCATGTGGATCATGGCCGGGTTGATCGCGCCGTGCGGATTGGTCTTGCTCTTCAGTCCACTGCGCGGCATCCGCGATCTACCGAGTCGGCCCGCCGAGTCACTGCGCTAGAGAATCACTGCGCTAGCGAATCACTGTGGCAGCGAATCACGGCGGTGAGCTGCTGCGGCCTCTTCGCTTCGAATCGCGATACGAAGAGTCGCGAGCATGAACAGCGAGACGGCAAAACCGAACAGCGCGCCGAACTGGTCCTGCGTGAACAGGTACACCTGCGTCACCAGAAGGCTCACCACGATCGATGCTCGTAGTAGCCGCAAGGCCCGGAGGTAAGGACCGCGGAAGAGGAACCACACTCCCAGAACCACAAGAACTCCGGTTGCAGCCGTGGAGATCTGGACGACGAGATCGGAGACGTCGTCAGCTTCGACGCCGTTCTCGGAGACGAGTGCGTAGATCACCTGGGCTATCGCGAGGAGGGCCTGCAAGACGAACAGTGTCAGTACCAGTCGGCGGACAATTCGGTGCCCGAGCAGTGCTTCGGCCCGTTGGAAGAACACGTTGCGAGCACGCGTGATCTTCGATTCGATACCGCCGACCGGCGGAGTCTGTGTGTGCAAGCCGGCCTTGATCGAGTCGACGAGACCGGTGAAGCTGCGGTCTTCGACGCCGTCGAGTACGCGGAGGGCGTGGTTGTACTGGATCTCGTCGAGCTGACCGAGAGCGAGGTCCGAGAGCGCTCGGGCGCCGATGGCGAGCCGATGACGATCGTTCATACCGCGCCGAATCACCATCTCGCGCGCGGCCAGATAGAAGAGGACGAAGACGACGTACATGATCGCGATGGCAGGCTGGTAGAAGTAGTCGACGTCGGCGGTGACAAATTTTCCGACCTCGTCGATGAAGAGGCCGAATCCGATTCCGCCGACGAGGGTCGCCAGATCGCGCATGCGAGAGCCTTCGGTGATGGCAGTCGAGACGATGGCGACGGCCATCAGCAATCCACCCCACAAAACGTGGGCGATGTGGAGGGAACCGCCCCCGATCTGGGGATAGCCGGTTGCCGCAAGGTAAGCGCGGGTGATCAGCACGGTCGCAATGGCAGCGAACAGGAAGAGCTCGAAACGAGCCAGTGCCGCACGGTCGTAACTGTGCGGCAGAGTCAGTGCAGTCCGATCCTTCGTCGTCATTGCGGAACTCCCAGGTTTCGATAGCGCGCGATACGGGAGGACTGGCGATCGGTGTCTGACTCCTCGGCGAGAATGAAGAGCTCGTGCGCGATTGCTGCCCCTACTCTCTTGGAGAATTCCACGGGCTCGTCGGCCGCGTCAGGGGTTTCGGGAATGATGGCGTCGATCACGCCGTCTCGAAGCAGATCCAACGAACGAATTCCCTGCGCTGCGGCCATCTCCGGGGCGTGACTGATGTCGCGATGGACAATCGCGCTTGCGCCTTCCGGTGGCAGGGGAGCGAGCCACCCGTTCTGTGCCGCGAGTACCCGGTCGGCAGGTAGCAGGGCCAGAGCGCCACCGCCGGTTCCCTGACCGAGCAGCACTGACACTGTCGGGGTTCTCAGCGTCACCAGGTCGGCGATGCAGCGGGCGATCTCAGGGGCCAGTCCACGTTCCTCGGCTTCCTTGGACAACGACGCGCCCAAAGTGTCGATCACGAGGACAAGCGGGAGTTGTAGTTCTTCGGCAAGTTTCATGCCCCGTCTCGCCTCACGAAGCGCGGCCGGTCCCATCGTGGTGAGCGCGGATTGTCCACTGCGGTCCTGGCCGAGCAGGATGCACGGAAAGCCTCGGAAGCGGGCGAGCGAGAGCAAGATCGTCTTGTCGGTTTCACCCTGCCCGGTGCCGCTGAGTGGTACCTGTTCGGTCGCGGCATGGCGGAGCAACTGCCGGATGCCTGGTCGATCCGCCCGACGCGAGAGCATCACCGACTGCCAGGCAGGGACATCGGGAATCTCGGGCGAGGAAATCGGGTCCGCGACTGCCGGAGCCGGGGGATCGGTGAGCACGCACAGCGCTCGATTGACCAGCAGACGGAGGCGGTCCACCGGGACGACGCCGTCGATCACGCCGTTGCGGTACAGGTTCTCGGAGGTTTGAATCCCGTCGGGAAACTTTTCGCCGTAGAGGGATTCGTAGACACGGGGTCCGAGGAACCCCACCAGGGCGCCCGGTTCCGCGACGGTGATGTGGCCGAGAGATCCCCACGACGCAAAAACCCCGCCGGTGGTGGGATTACGCAGGTACACCAGGTAGGGCAGGTGTGCAGCCTTGTGAACAGCCACTGCCGCAGCGATCTTCACCATCTGAACGAACGCGACGGTTCCCTCCTGCATTCGTGTTCCGCCAGAGGTGGGCGAGGCGAGCAGTGGGAGTTGTTCTGCCGTAGCACGTTCGACGGCGGTCACGATCCGTTCGGCTGCAGCAACTCCGATCGAACCGGCGAGAAAGCTGAATTCACAGGCAATCACCGCGACCCGACGCCCCCGAACTGTGCCGACGCCGGTGACGACGGACTCGTCTACTCCGCTCTTCTCGCGGGCCTTCTTCAGGTCTTCCGCGTACTTCGGCCCAGGCCCGACGTCGACGGGCGGGGAGTCCCACGAGACGAAGCTCTCGGGATCGAGTACCGCAGTGAGTAGTTCTTCGGCCGAGATTCGCACAACGTCCTCCAAGTAAGCAGCACCCCGTCCAGGATGAACCTACCTGGACGGGGTGCCGCCGGGATCGCGTGGCGTCAGTTGTGCGCCGGAGAATCAGCGTCCGAACGCTTCCTTCCACGAAACGACCTTGCCGATGCGAAGGATGGAGCGCTGGTAGATCTTTGCCGCGATCATCGACAGCGCAGCAGTCACGATCAGCATCAGCAGAATGGTTCCTACGATCTGGAGCGGAGAAGCTACACCGGCGGAAATGCGCAGGGGCATGAGGATCGCCGAGAACGGCGGAATCCAACTCAGCACGTTGCTCAGGGTTCCTTCGGGATTGCTCACCGAAACGAAAGCCACGCTGACCATTGCCATGACAAGCAGTGCGAGTGGCATCGCGGTGGCATTGACGTCCTCCTGCCTCGAGACCATGGACCCGGCCGCGGCGTACAGCACGGCGAAGAAGAGGAAGCCGAGAATGAACCACCCGAGAGTGCCGAACAGAACACCGATCGCGGTGCCCGTCACGGTCAGGACGCCCGTCGCCAATCCGGTCGCGACGCCCGCGACAGCATAAGCAGCCATCTGCATCAGGCCGACAGCGCCGATTCCGAGAACCTTGCCCCACAACAACTGCAGCGGACGCAGAGTCGAGAGCAACAACTCGACGACGCGACTGGACTTCTCCTCGACGACGCCCATCGCCACGTACGTTCCGAATAGCAAGATCTGCATGTACAGGAGCACCACGGCAGCGATCGACATCGCTATGCGTTGGCCCTGTTCGGGATCCGGCGGATCGATGGCATCGATGGTGACCACTGCGGTGGACGTGGCTTCGGCGAGCTGAGCCGGATCGATCCCCGCGGCGGACAGCGCATTCGACTGTGCCTGTTGTGCAACGGAACTCTCGATGACGGCGCGCAGATTCGTGGGCACTTCTTTCTTGGTCACGACAGTGACGCCGCCGCCCGATCCAGCGATCACGGCCACGTCGAGGTCGCCGTCCTTGACCTGATCACGCGCGGTCCCGTCGTCGGAAACCTCCGTCACCGTCACCGGATTTCCGAGGGTGTCGCCGATGGACACCATCGTGGCACTGAGCGACTGGTTGCCGACCAAGCCGATCTTCGACTTGTCCTCGTCGCCACCGGAAAAGAGTGAGAAGGCGATGATGCCGCCGATGATCGCGACCAGAATGATGACGTTGCTGATCACAAAACTCTTCTTCGAGATCTGCGTCATGAATTCGCGTCGAGCGACCAACCCGATCGCTCGACCTCCACTCAACTGGTTGCTCATGCGGCTACCACCTCTCGGAACAGATCAGTCAGTGACGGACGTCGTAGCGTGAACTCGTGCACCGGACCGGTTTTCAACGCTGCATGCAGGATCTGCTGATCGTCGGCGGTGCCGTCGACGCTCAGGAGTGTTCGACCGTCGAGGTGGCTCAGCGTGGTGACACCGATCAGATGGTGTGCCCAACCGACCGGCGCGTCAGGGGCGAAGACTTCGATTCGGCCGTCCCCCTTGCCTCGTAGTTCGTCGACAGTTCCGATCTCTCGCATGCTGCCGCGGCTGATGATGCCCACGCGATCGCACAGGCGCTCCACCAGATCCAGCTGATGGCTCGAGAAAATAACGGGAACACCGGTGCGGGCCTTCTCGACCAACACGTCACTCATGACGTCGACCGCTACCGGATCCAGACCCGAAAATGGTTCGTCCAGAACGAGTACCGAAGGATCGTGAACCAGCGCCGCTGCAAGCTGAACTCGTTGCTGATTGCCGAGGGAGAGGGAGTCGACGGTGTCCTTGACGCGTTCGGCGATGCCCAGACGTTCGGTCCACCGCTCCGTGGCCGCATGCGCGTCGGCTTTCGAGAGTCCATGTAGTTCGGCCAGATAGGAAAGTTGCGCTCCCACCTTCATCTTGGGGTAAAGGCCGCGTTCCTCCGGCATGTATCCGATAGTGCGACGCACGTCGAGGTCGACGGGTTTGCCGCCGAGACGAACTTCCCCCGAATCTGCTCCGAGGACACCCAACGCAATGCGCATCGTGGTCGTCTTGCCGGCGCCGTTACTGCCGACAAATCCGAAGATCTCGCCCGGGCGGACTTCGAAACTCAGGTTGTCGAGTGCAACGACGTCGCCGTAGCGTTTCGAGATGCCGTCGATCGTGAGGGTGGCTGACATGGGTCCTTCCCATCGGTCGAGTGGTGCGCTTCGGTAATACGGGTCAGAAGTCGAACTCTTCCGAATCAATCGGATCCGGGTCTGGATTGGTCCACGAGAGAATCATCGCGGGCGTGCACGCGCCGATCAGCATTGCAGTCAGTGCCAATAAACCTCCCGTGTAAGGCAGCCTCTCTACATTCCACTGCACCGAAGAGGTGAAAATGAGGAAAATGGCGACAATGAACACCAACGTTTGGGTCACGCTCAACCCGACAGAGCGAGCGTCATTGCGTTGCTGGATCTCCCATTCGTCCAAAGCCTGCCGCGGCGCATCCCCTTGCCGACCCGACACGATTTGAAGTGAGGACCACGTCGGCAGGAACAACAGGGTGAGGATCGGCCAAGCCACCGCGAAGAGCGGATTGAACAGGCACGCTATGCCGACGGCAATCATCAAGGCGAAAAGGACTCCGAGGGCGACGACGAGCACGCGCCGACGACGGCGGGATCGCCAATTCGGGAGCCAATGTCGGAACGTCTCCTCGTTCTGCAGGAACCGCCGAGTGCGGTGGGCCTGGTAGCGGTCGATCAGATTCGATTCAGGCACTGGGCTTTTCACTCCCCTCGATAGTGCGGTCAGTCCGGTAGACCTCCGTCGACTGTGCGTTTCGGTAGACCTCCGTCGACGGTGCATTCCGGTAGACCTCCGTCGACAGCGGCCCGAACTCAGTCCGCGAGAACACCGCCTCGACCGGTAGGTCGAATACCCAGCAGATCCGAAATGCAAGATCCAGGCTGGGGTAGTGGTCGCCGCGTTCGAGTGCCCCCACCGTCTGCGGATTGACGTCGACGAGTTGTGCAAGCTGGGCCCGACTCATCTTCCGCTCGGCGCGAAGCACTCCGATGCGATTGAAGATAGGGAGCGCGTCTCCCCGCCGGACTGGGCTCATGCATCAAAGTGTTGTAAAAACCCAACAGTTTGTCAACACGAACCGCGATAGTCCCGCTTCTGGGTGATGCCGGCGGATAGGGTTCGGGCAACGGAAGGGGCTTCACATGGTGGTCGAACAGTTGGTACTCGAGAAGTCCCGCCTGGTCGTGCAGGTGCGCGAGGACGGTAGCTTCAGTGTGGGACCGCAGGGGTGCGAACCGCTCTGGCGCGATCCGATGGAGAAAGGTGCCGTCATCGGTATCGGTCAGCACACTCCAGGCGATGTCGAAGGCGAATCATGGTGGGTCGTGTACGGCCAGTCGGACACCACGGCTGACGTCACCGTTCGACTCGACGACGGGTCGCACGTGCCGGTTTTGCGTCTCGGTGAGATCTTCGCCAGTGAATGGGTGAGCGCCCCGCAGCAGGCATTGTTGTACCGGTCTGATCGCCCGGTGGAGTCGCAGCCCACCAAACTGTCGGTCTTGTTCGCCAGACCGAAGTTCATGCCCAAGGCGGCGTTTCCGGAGAATGATCGTTTGTAGGTCTCGCGAGGTCGGCTGTGGAGGGGCGGTCGGGCTTGTGCTCAAAATGTTACGGTACGTACTGTACCGTTTAACTATGACAACTTGGCCGAACGACCTCGCAGTGGTGCAAGTGCGGGTAGCGAGACCCACCGACCGACTCGACGACGTGATTGCGTTCTATCGCGATTGCCTGGGGTTGCCGGAGCTCTACCGGTTTTCCGGGCACGCCGGCTACGACGGGATCATGCTGGGGTTGCCAGATGTGAACTATCACCTCGAATTCACCACCCACGAAGACGGGAGCCCGTGCCCGGCGCCGACGCAGGACAATCTGTTGGTGCTCTACTTTGCCGGCGAGTCGGCGATGTACGAGGTGGTTCAGCGACTGGGTGAGGCGGGGCACGAACCCGTCGAAGCCGAGAATCCGTACTGGGAGGAGAATGCGGGAATGACTTTCGAAGATCCTGACGGCTGGCGTCTGGTGCTCATGCCGCGTCCGGTGCTGTAGATGGTGCGCGCCCGCGACGAGCGGATTGACGATGCCGTATTGTCTGCGACCCTGGAATTGTTGGGGGAGAACGGGTATGCGGAGCTGTCGATCGGATCGGTGGCGACGAGGGCGGGTGTACATCGCCCCGCCATCTACCGGAGATGGCCGTCCAAGCGGCATCTGGTGGTAGACGTCGTCGTGGCGCATATCGGCACTGATCCAACGCCGGACACCGGCGATCTCAGGGCAGACCTGGTCGCCGGCATCACGACATTGGTTGTGGGACTGAGCGAAACGGTAGTTGGTCGGATACTGCCCGCGTTGGTCGCAGATCTGGCCGCGGACCCGGAATTGGCGCGGGATTTCCAGTCGGCATTCTTTCAGCCGCGACGCGATTCCACTGCGGCAGTGCTGGAATCGGCGCGTCTACGCGGCGACATTCGGAGCGAGTTCGACCTGGACTTCGTCCTGGATGCCTTGGCGTCCCCGATCTATTATCGAGCGTTGTTCCGTCACTTACCGCTGGACGCGCTCCTGGCTGAGCAGGCTGTCGATTCGGTTCTGCTGACGTTGGCTCCGCACGAGAATCTCTGAAGTCGTTCCGATTCAGTTCAATTCGAGCGGATCGGGTCCGACACGGCTGTCGGTGTTCAACGCTGCGATGGCAGCTGACTCGTCGGCATCGAGTGCGAAGTCGAAGATCGCGGCGTTCTCGCGCATGCGGGCTGGTGTGACCGACTTCGACAGTACGGTGTGTCCCTGCTCGAGATGCCAGCGCAGAATGATCTGCGCCGGGCTCTTTCCGTGTGCTGCAGCAACTTTCCCGATGGTCGGGTCGTCGAGGATAGTTCCCTGTCCCAACGGACTCCAGGCCTCGATTTCGATGCCGCGACTCTGTGCGTACTCCCGTGACGCGTGCTGTTGCAGTCTGGGGTGCAGTTCGATCTGGTTGACGGCTGGGGTGATCGAGCTGTGCTGGGCCAGCAGGTCGAGGTGTTCGGGGAGGAAGTTGGACACACCGATCGCACGGGCGCGGCCGGAGGCGAGAATCTCTTCGAAAGCGGCCCAGGTCTCGACGAACAGGCCCTTTGCCGGCGCGGGCCAGTGAATCAGATACAGGTCGACGTAGTCGAGTCCGAGCTTGTCGAGGCTCGAGTCGAAAGCGGCGAGTGTTCGGTCGTGGCCTTGATCGTCGTTCCACAGCTTGGTGGTGACGAACAGCTCTGACCTAGGGATATCCGACCCTGCGATGGCGCGGCCGACCCCGGCTTCATTTCCGTAGATCGCGGCCGTGTCGATGTGGCGGTAGCCGATCTCGAGAGCGGTGGCAGTGACCTCTTCGGTCTGGGCGTCCGGTACCTGGAAAACGCCGTACCCGAGTTGCGGGATGGTGATCGGTTCGCCGGTGGTTCCGTGAGTCAGTGTGCGGTCGGGGATCGACAACATTGAAGAGCGCCTTTCAGGACTGTGTATGGCGGTCCGACCGGGGATCGTGTCGCCCGTGAACCACCTATGCCGCGCATGCAACTATTGCGTGCGCCTGATAAATAGTTGCACACGCGGGTTGTCTGCGCAAGCAGCGCTGTCGGCTACTCCTCGAAGAGTTGTCCGTTCTCCATCCGCCACCGCCGCGTGCTGCGGGTGGATTGGAGCATGCGTCGATCGTGAGTGACGAGGAGGAGGGTTCCCTCGAACGACTCCATCGCCTGCTCGAGTTGTTCGATCGCCGGAAGGTCGAGATGGTTCGTCGGCTCGTCCAGTACCAGTAGATTCACGCCGCGAGCCTGCAGTAAAGCCAGTGCAGCCCTTGTTCTTTCGCCAGGGGAGAGTGAAGCGGCAGATCTGAGCACGTGGTGTCCACGCAGGCCGAACTTGGCGAGGAGCGTGCGGACATCGGCGTCTGGCCAGTCCGGAACCTGAGCACCGAAGGCCTCGACTACTGGTTGATCGCCTTCGAACAATCCGCGCGCCTGATCGATCTCACCGATCGCGACACCTGAACCCAAAGACGCGATGCCCTCGTCTGGGACGAGTTTGCCGAGCAGGACGTTCAGGAGGGTGGTCTTGCCTGCACCGTTCGCGCCCGTGACGAGGATTCGATCGCCCCAGTCGATTTGCGTCGTAACCGGACCGAAAGTGAACTGACCGCGCGTCACCTTGGCGCCGTTCGTGGTTGCGACAACGGAACCGGACCGCGGAGCCGCCGCGATCTCCATACGAAGTTCCCACTCTTTACGCGGTTCCTCGACCACTTCGAGTCGCTCGATGCGGCGTTGAGTCTGGCGGGCCTTCGCGGCTTGCTTCTCCGTCGACTCGGTCCGCAATCCGCGTCCGATCTTGTCGTTGTCCTTGGCCTTACGACGCGCGTTGCGGACGCCGTGTTCCATCCAGTTGCGCTGCATCTGTGCACGATCTTCGAGATCGGAGCGGGTGCCGGCATATTCCTCGAAGGCCTCGCGTGCGTGCTGGCGGGCTATCTCACGTTCGGCGAGGTACGACTCGTAGCCGCCGTCGTACACTGCGATGTCCTGTTGTGCCAGATCGAGTTCCACGATCCCCGTGACCGTGCGCGAGAGGAACTCGCGATCGTGGCTCACGACGACCAGCGCCGCTCGGGTCTCGGCGACAAATCGTTCCAACTGCTCGAGACCCCGCAGGTCGAGATCGTTGGTGGGCTCGTCCAACAGGAGAATGTCGTAGCGCGAAAGCAGCAGCGATGCGAGGCCGGCGCGTGCGGCCTGACCGCCGGACAATGCCGTCATGTGAGCATCGAGGGATACGCCAAGTCCGAGTTCTTCGACTACCTTCTCGGCGCGCTCGAACAGATCGGCGCCGCCCAGCGCGAGCCAGCGCTCCAGCGCCGGGGAGTACAGATCCTCTTCGGCTTCAGCCAGCGTTTCGGCCGCGGTGTTCATAACCGCCTCGGCGTGCGCGACCCCGGTGCGTCGGCCGAGGAACTCGAGGACGGTTTCACCCTCGATGCGGTCGGGTTCCTGCGCGAGGTAACCGACCGCAGCATCCGGCGGGCTGAGGATGATCGAACCCTCGACGTCGGCGGTTCCGATTCCGGCCAGGGCAGTCAGAAGCGTCGACTTGCCGGCGCCGTTTGCCCCGACGAGGCCGATGACGTCGCCGGGCGCCACTGTGAGATCGAGGTCGGAGAACAGGGTGCGTTCTCCCCGGGAAGCAGAGAGGCCGCTGATGCGCAGTGTTGCAGTCACCCGAGAAGTATCCCTGGTGCTGTGCGCCTGTGTTAATCGGTGCTGTGCGCCTTTGTTAACCGCGGGCGGTTAATAAAGGCGCACAGCAGTCAGTCCCGAACCAGGTGATACCAGCACGGATGCGCCGCACGGACTGGAAGTGGCGATTCGCTCACGTCCGCGGCCATGCTCGAGGCCGTCGACCACCCGTCGAATGCGCGCATGACGTCTTCTTCGGAGACACCATGTGGCATCGGCCAGCGGTGACCTGGCCCGAACGCGAACATGACCATGGACGCGCCCGGCGCGGTGATCGCGTTGACCGACCTCCCGTAGTCCCGTCGCTGATGTTCGGACAGCCCGTGAAAGCAGCCGATGTCGAGTACCAGCATGTGCCCACCGTCGACGGCTATGTGCAGGTCTGCGGCGTCCTCATGGAGGAACCGGACGTCGACGTGGGCTTCACGTGCATGGATGCGCGCTTTGTCCAACGGTTCCTGCTCGGCGTCGACGCCGGTGACGTGCCAACCGCGTTGCGCCAGCTCGATCGAATGACGTCCGGTGCCGCAGCCGATATCGAGGGCACGGCCACCTTCCGGAACAGGAATCGCGTCGAGAAGTCCGGACAGTTGGGCGTCGAACCCATGCCCGGTGTGCTCCCACGGAGTGACGCCGACCTTGTAGGCGAGACGATATGAAAGATTCATCGCTCTCTCTTTTCTCGAGGCGATTCCAATACTTGTCTTCCAAGGTAGACCGGCATTTCGGGCGGTACAAGGGCACTCCCCGGATGTTCGGCGGGGAATGCCTCCGTGCTCTGACGCGTTGGTTTCGAATATGACCGAAACCAACGATGTGACCTCCGTACCGACAATTGTTCTGAACGACGGTAAGACGATCCCCGCACTGGGATTCGGTGTGTTCCAGGTTCCGGACGACGAAACGCAGGAAGCTGTCTCGACCGCCCTGAAGACCGGCTACCGCAGTATCGACACCGCCAAGATCTACGGCAACGAGGTGGGTGTCGGCCGCGCTATCGCCGAATCCGGCATCGCCCGCGAAGACCTCTACATCACGACCAAACTGTGGAACGACGACCAGGGTTACGACTCGACGCTTGCCGCATTCGACGCCAGCCTCGACAAGTTGGGTCTCGACTACCTCGATCTGTACCTGATCCACTGGCCGGTTCCGTCCAAGGACCTGTACGTCGAGACGTTCAAGGCATTCCAGAAGCTCAAGGCCGACGGACGGGTTCGATCCATCGGCGTCTCCAACTTCACCATCGAGAACCTCGCGCGTGTAATCGGTGAAACCGGTGAGGTGCCGGTCCTCAATCAGATCGAGCTCCACCCCAAGTTCAACCAGGCAGAACTGCGCGCCTTCCACACCGGCAAGGGAATCGCGACGGAGGCGTGGAGCCCGCTGGGCCAGGGAACCGTTCTCGGCGACCCCGTCATCACTGCCATCGCCGACGCTCATGGCGTGACCGCGGCTCAGGTGATCATTCGCTGGCACCTGCAGATCGGCAACGTGGTGATTCCGAAGTCGGTGACCCCGGAACGCATCGCAGCCAACTTCGATGTCTTCGGCTTCGAGCTGACTCCGGAACAGATCAACGCGATCGGTGCTCTCGACGACCCGGCCGGCCGTATCGGCCCCGACCCGGTCACGCTCGGCAGCTAGAACTTCCGGTAGATCCACGAACGGCACTCCCTCAATCGCGGGAGTGCCGTTTTGTCGTGCGAGGTCAGTTCAGGTGTGTGCGGTGTTCTGCAGTGAATGCGATGTGCTCGTCCGTGCGTCCGGTGCGGAGCTTGTCGACCCACTCGGGATCGGCGAGCAGTGCGCGTCCGATGGCAACCATGTCGAATTCGCCGTTCTCGTACTGAGCTTCGAGACGCTCCAGTCCGGTCACAGCCGATGCAGCGTCGCCGGTGAATGCCGTCGTGAACACGGAATCGAGTCCGACCGATCCGACGGTGATAGTCGGCAACCCGGTCAGCTTCTTGGTCCAACCGGCGAGGCCGAGCTTGCCGTCTTCACCGTCGAGCTCAGCGAATGCCGGTTCCCAATGACGCCTCGTCGACGGATGCAGGACGTCGACGCCGGCGTCGACCAGGGGAGTGAGGATGCGGCCGAGTTCTGCCGGGCTCTGCGCGATACGAGCGTCGTACTGGCCGGACTTCCACTGCGAGAATCGGTAGACGATCGCGAACTCGTCCCCGACTGCCTCTCGGATTGCGGAGACGACCTCGGCCGGGAAACGGGTGCGAGCTTCGAGCGATCCGCCGTATCCATCGGTCCGGACATTGGTTCCTGCCCAGAGGAATTCGTCGAGCAGGTAGCCGTGTGCGCCGTGCAACTCGAGACCGTCGAAGCCGGTGTTCTTCGCGTTGAGCGCGGCATCCACCCACGACTGCTTCAAGTCGTCGAGATCCGACGTGGTGAATTCGCGTCCCAAACGGGTGCCGTCCAGCGCCAGACCGGAGGGGCTGACGGTTTCGACCTCGGGGTTCAGGTGCGAGTTCTCGCCGCGCTCGACTCCGAGGTGCCACAGCTGAGGAATGATCGATCCACCCTCGGCGTGGACGGCGTCGACAACCGACTTCCAGCCGCCCAGGCTCGAATCACCGTAGATGCGCGGTACGCGGGTGTGCGGGCCGGCTGCCGGGTCGGGGATGTAGGTGCCTTCGGTGATGATCAAGCCGACACCACCTGCTGCGCGACGACGGTAGTACTCGGCGACGTCGGCGCCGGGGATTCCGTCGGGAGAGAAGGCACGCGTCATCGGGGCCATGGCGAAACGGTTGCGCAACGAGAGTGATTTGACCTCGAAAGGCTCGAAGAGGCCGCGCAACGCGGAGGCCTCGGGTGCTGTCGATGTGTCGGGAAGAGTCACGGGATTGTTCAACACAGCGGACCCTCGACCTATTCCGCCGCATGAGTTTATCTCCCTGAAATCTGCAAAAGGTTGCGTACGTTCGGTTTTCGATCAGTATCTATGTAGACCCAACTTAGTTTGTGCATTAACTATTAACATGCGATATGGTCGTGCGGAAAGTTTCTGAGGGCGGTATCGAGCACGAAAGAGGACGCGCGAGCATGACAACGACGGTGCCGAACGAGCGGGCCGGAGAGCTGGAGCCGATTCCGGAGCGGCCGTATCCGAAGCGTCGTGATCCCAAGGGGTCGTGGATGCTCGAGATGATCAAGACGACCGATCACAAGAAGATCGGGATCATGTACTTGATCACTGCGTTCGTGTTCTTCCTGATCGGCGGTCTGATGGCGCTGTTCATGCGCGCAGAACTGGCCGTTCCCGGGATGCAGTTCCTCTCCAACGAGCAGTTCAATCAGCTGTTCACCATGCACGGCACGATCATGCTGTTGCTGTACGCGACCCCAGTCGTCTTCGGATTCGCGAACTACATACTTCCGCTGCAGATCGGTGCGCCCGACGTGGCGTTCCCGCGATTGAACTCATTCGGGTTCTGGCTCTTCACTTTTGGTGGCCTCATCGTCCTCGGTGGATTCCTCACGCCGGGCGGCGCCGCCGACTTCGGTTGGACGGCGTACACCCCGCTCTCCGGCGCGGTACACAGCCCCGGCGTCGGAGCTGACCTGTGGGTCTTCGGTCTGACGGTCGGTGGCCTCGGCACCATTCTCGGTGCGGTCAACATGATCACCACCGTGATCTGCCTGCGAGCACCCGGCATGACGATGTTCCGCATGTCCATCTTCACCTGGAACATCTTCATCACCAGCATCTTGATCTTGATGGCGTTCCCGCTCCTGACCGCCGCGTTCATGGGTCTGTTCGTCGACCGTCACCTCGGTGGGCACATCTTCGACCCGGCATCGGGCGGAGTTCTGTTGTGGCAGCACCTGTTCTGGTTCTTCGGTCACCCTGAGGTGTACATCATCGCGTTGCCGTTCTTCGGAATCGTCTCGGAGATCTTCCCGGTCTTCAGTCGTAAACCGATCTTCGGTTACACCGGCTTGGTCTATGCGACGCTTGCGATTGCTGCCCTCTCGATCGCGGTATGGGCTCACCACATGTACGCGACGGGTGCTGTTCTCCTGCCGTACTTCTCGTTCATGACGTTCCTGATCGCGGTGCCCACGGGTGTGAAAATCTTCAACTGGATCGGAACGATGTGGAAGGGGCAGTTGACTTTCGAGTCGCCGATGCTGTTCTCGGTGGGCTTCTTGATCACCTTCCTCTTCGGTGGTCTGTCGGGTGTCATCCTCGCGAGTCCGCCGATCGACTTCCATGTCACCGACACGTATTTTGTTGTGGCCCACTTCCATTACGTGGTCTTCGGCACGGTCGTGTTCGCCACGTATGCCGGTATCTACTTCTGGTTCCCGAAGATGACGGGACGTCTGCTCGACGAGCGGTTGGGCAAGTGGCACTTCTGGACCACCTTCGTCGGCTTCCACGGCACGTTCCTCGTCCAGCACTGGCTCGGCGGCGAGGGCATGCCGCGTCGTTACGCCGACTACCTGCCCTCGGACGGATTCACCGTGCTCAACTCGGTGTCCACGATCTTCGCCTTCGTACTCGGTGCGTCGACGCTGCCCTTCCTGTGGAACGTCTTCAAGAGTTACCGCTACGGCGAAGTTGTGACCGTCGACGATCCGTGGGGCTACGGAAACTCGCTGGAGTGGGCGACAACCTGCCCGCCGCCGCGTCACAACTTCACCGAGCTGCCGCGCATCCGCAGCGAACGCCCGGCCTTCGAACTGCACTACCCACACATGGTCGAGCGAATGAGGGCGGAGGCGCATGTGGGTCTCACCGGGCAACCCACGTCGACGTTGGAGAAGAGTGACGATCATCGCCAAATTGATTAGTGCAATAATAGTTACTGCACTAATTAATCTGATAACATCGGATTCATGACGACGAAGGCTCCGCAGACGCAGATGGACGATCCGCTGGCTCTCGACCGGCAGGTGTGCTTTGCACTTGCGGTCGCGAACCGGGCGGTGCTGTCCGTCTATCGGCCACTGCTCGAGCCGATGGGCCTCACGCATCCCCAGTATCTGGTGATGCTGGCACTGTGGGGAAAGTCGCCGATGGCGGTCAAGGAAATCGGGCAGGCACTGCAGCTCGATTCGCCGACACTGTCGCCGCTCCTCAAGCGACTCGAGGCGTCCGGGTTGATCACGCGAACCCGTAGCCGCGCCGACGAACGTCAACTGGACGTGGACCTCACCGAAGCGGGTGTGGCGCTGCGCACGGAGGCGGAGAAGATCCCCCCGGCGGTTGTCGCGAAGCTCGGCGTGAGCCTCGCCGAACTCGAAGAACTCCACAATGTTCTGACGCGGGTCAACGAGGCCGCGCTCCGCGCCGGAGCCTTGGACCAATGAGAGAAATGTGATGACTGCATCCGAGAGAAACGTGATGACTGCGTCAGTACCGTCGATGCGTACCGAACAGGTGACTTCCGTGACTTCCAAAAAGCAACGTACGAGCCCGAATCCCCTTCAGTGGTTGGGTTATTCAGTGGGGCGCAAGCTGCCCGATTCCATGCAGGAATGGGTGCGAAACGACCTGATCGGTGACTGGGCTGTGCCGCGTCACCTGATCCGCAGCATGGTGCCGTTCATTCCAGTCTTCGCGGCCTTCATGCTCTTCCCCGGGCCGTTGGCCCTGCGGGCATCGATGGTGCTACTCGGAGTACTTCTGGCACTGTTCTATTCGGTCTCCTACATGGCTCAGAACAGGTCGCGTCGCCTCGAGCGTCACGGTTTGCCTTCCGACCTCGAGAACCCGAAGAAGATCTCGCGCCACGACGCCGAGAAGGCCGCCTACGAGAAGCTGCACGGCGGCCCCGCGACGTAGCACCTCGGTCACATACCGTGGAGGGCGCTGCCGCCGTTCATCTCACAGACGCGTTGCTCCACGGCCGCCGAGAAGCCGCCCACAGGCTCGGTCGAACGAAGAGCCGATTCGACATCTTGCTCGACCAGGTATCCGTTGATCGCGATTGCCGCCGTCGACCCGGCAGCGGCAGCGCCTATCACCTGAGCGCGAGGGTCGACGACGTTGCCGGCGCCCCAGACGCCTGGAACGCTGGTGGCGCCGGAAGGGTCGACAGCCACGAATCCCGTAGGGCCGGTTTTGCACCCGAGTCGCGTCAGATGCGCGTCGTTCGGAATGAAACGCGGCGCAACGAACAGTGCTGAGCGAGGGACTAATTGCCCGTTGTCGAGTTCGACGGCCTTCAGTTCGCCTCTCTCGCAAATCAATCCAGAGGCTAGTCCGTCTACGATGGTCACCCCACGCGCAGCAAGTCGCGCGCGTTCGTCACGGGTGAGTGAGATGTGGTGGGGGAAGAACGTCACATCCGACGACCACTGTCGGAGTAGAAACGCCTGGTGAAGTGACATCTCGCGAGCATCGCCGCCGAGAACGCCGATCGGCTCGTCACTGATCTCGTATGCATGGCAGTACGGGCAATGGAGCACGCTCTGTCCCCAAAGCTCCCGAATACCCGGTATTTCCGGGAGTGAATCCCGTAGGCCCGTGGCAATGAGCAGAGTGCGGGTCTCGAGGGTTGTGCCTCCTGAAAGTTCGACGACAAAGCCGGGTTCGATACCGCGCCAGGAGACGTCGACGACGTCATCGCGATTGAATTCCACTCCGTACGTCTGCAATTCGCTGCGCCCGACGGCAAGCAACTCACCGGGCGCCATGCCGTCTCGCGAGAGGAAGCCGTGCATGTGTGCTGCCGGCGCGTTGCGCGGTTTGCCGGAATCGATGACGGCGACCGTGCGCCGCGCACGACCCAACACCAGGGCTGCGCTGAGTCCGGCGGCGCCACCGCCGACGATCACGGCGTCGAGGATCTCTGTTTCAGTGTGTGTTCGCATGAGCACAGGTTGCCTGCGGACGAGAAGTTTCAGCAACTATTGTTGCCATTTCTGGGAATCGTCGTCAGACTCGGACCATGAATGTCAACGGTCCGCACATCGATGCCGCCATCTCGCAGATCGGCGCGCGCCTCAAACGCATTCGTACACAGAGGAACGTCACGCTCACAGCGCTGTCCGAGTCCACCGGTATTTCGAAGAGCACTCTGTCGAGGCTCGAAGCGGGGGAGCGTCGCCCGAGTCTGGAGTTGCTGCTTCCGATCGCGCTTGCCCACCAAGTGCCGTTGGACCAGCTGGTGGCGGCACCGCAGGTCGCCGATCCGCGCATCCAGAGTGCGCCTCGAAGCGTCAGTGGGCGAACGGTATTGCCGTTGACTCGGCAACCGGGTGGGTTGCAGGCATTCAAGATGACCATCCCCGCAAGCCAGACGGAACCGGACCCCCAAGTGCACGACGGCTACGAATGGCTGTACGTGTTGTCGGGGAGGTTGCGGTTGGTGTTGGCCGATCACGACATCGTGATGGGTACGGGTGAAGCTGCTGAATTCGACACCCGAAACCCGCATTGGTTCGGCAGTGACGGCCGCGGCCCGGTCGAGGTGCTGAGTCTGTTCGGCCCGCAAGGAGAACGCATCCACGTACGGGCCAAGCCTTCGGCGAAGTGACGGACAGTCATACTTTGTTCGATGCAGGCGGAAGCAAAGTGGACGGTGAGGGATCTGTGCGAATCGAAGTTGACGACTTGAGCCGGGATGCGGTCCGTGCCTTACTGACCGAACATCTCGCCGACATGCATGCGACCTCGCCTGCGGACAGCGTTCACGCGCTGGACGTCGCAGGTCTGATGGATAGCTCCGTGACCATGTGGACGTTGTGGAGCGAAGGCGACGAGCTACTCGGTTGTGTAGCTCTGAAGGAACGGTCGTCGAGCGGTGGTGAAATCAAGTCGATGCGAACATCTTCGGCCGCTCGAGGGCGCGGAGTGGGAACGCGACTTCTTCAACACGTCGTGGACGAGTCAAGACAACGAGGCTACCGGCAACTCGAATTGGAGACCGGTACGCAAGACTTCTTCGACCCGGCACGGCGACTTTATGCAAAATTCGGGTTTGTGCCGTGTCCACCGTTCGGGAACTACCGCGAAGATCCGAGCAGCGCCTTCTTTGTTCTCACGCTGTGAACAGTTCTCGCACTGTGAGCAGTCCTCACGCAATGAACATTCGGGCAGTGACGAGTCGTACTGCGCTGTCGAAGTTCATGATTGCGGTGTCGAGCACCAGCCGTTCCACGGTCCACGGTTCGTAGTCTCGATCCAGGATTTCCTGCCACGTAGGTAGTACAAGATCCGGGATGTCGACGACACGCTGCTCCGCGCGTCGGCGATGCTCGTCGGGATCCGAACAGACGACCTCGACGTTGAGCAAGCGCGCCGAATTTTGTTGTGCGGTAGCGGACCAGGCGTTTCGTGTCACCTCGACCGGGTTGACGCATTCGACCACGACCGAGAGCCCCAGTCGCAATTGTTCGGCGGCGAGTGCGTACCCGGTGATGTATCCAGCGGTCCCGGATACATCAGCGATACCGCTGCGGGTCAGTGCCTGTTCGATGGTATCGATCCGCACGTAGGGAATCTGGTGATGCCGGGCAAGTGCCCGCGCGATCGTCGACTTGCCGGTGGCCGGCAAACCACCGATCACGACCAGTGTTGCGCGGGCCGACGGCTGCGGGTTGTGTCCGGCATCCACCATCCTCGAAATGTACGGGGCGTCGTCGATTTACGCCGACTCGCCCCGTACTCCTCTCAGTTCGGGATCGCGAACTCTCGAGCTTCGAATGCCAAGTCGTCGGCGGCGGATTCCATCCGAGCCGTCGCACGGTTGGGCGCTGTCAGCACTGCGACAATCGGAACTGCCAACGCCAGCAAGCCGAGAACGAAGACGGGGAAGAGGAAGGAGAACACTTCGAGCCCCTGCGGCGCCGGGGCTGCCGCGTCGTGGACAACTTCGACTGCGGCCATTCCGGTGTAGTGCATACCGACGACCGCGATACCCATGATGATTCCGGCGACAAAACGCAGAATCGTGGACTCGAGCACCATGGTGAACCACAATGCGGCGGTGCCGGCGACGACTGCGATGAGAACCGACAGTGCAACGAAGAGCAGGTCGTAGTGGATCTCGCCCTGAAAGCGCAAGGCGCGCATACCCGTGTAATGCATGATGTTCACGGCGAGACCGGTCACCAGGCCCCCGATCAGAAGCCGCGTCCAGCGGAATTCGGTCCCGATGATCAGCAGACCGACGAACACGGCGCCCACCGAGATGATCGCAGAGATCACGGTCCATCCGAGGTTGTATCGAATGGGACTGCCGGGGACTGCGAAGCCGAGCATGGCGATGAAATGCATCAGCCAGATGGCGACGCCACCGATCGACAGGGCAGCCATGGCGAGCCATCGCATGCGTGTGGCGGTTGTCGTCGCCGACGCTGAATGCCTGGTGCACGCCAGGCCGACTACCGACCCGACCACGGACACGACGTAGGCGAGCCCGAGCAGCCAGATTCCCATCGAGAAATGGTGCATTTCATCCGACATGCCAGTTCCTTTCGGTGACGATTCGCATCTGGTGATTCATCTAGACGACTGCTTCGGCTGCGAGTCGTTCGAGGGAGTACTCGGTGATGGCGATCAACGCGCGTTTGGCCGATTCGCGGTTACGGGCGTCGATCTCGATCATGGGAACGCGGTTGGGCAGAGCCAACGCCTGCCGGAGATCGCTCGCCGAATGGATTGGTGCGCCGTCGAAACGGTTGACCGCCACGATGAACGGGAGCCCTCGCGCCTCGAAGAAGTCGACTGCGGCGAAGCTGTCTTCAAGGCGGCGAGTGTCGACCAGAATGACCGCACCGATCGCACCGGTGATGAGGTCGTCCCACATGAACCAGAAGCGGCGCTGCCCCGGGGTTCCGAATAGATAGAGGACCAGGTCGTCGGCGAGAGTGATTCGTCCGAAGTCCATCGCGACCGTCGTGGTGCTCTTGTCGGGAGTTGATCCGAGATTGTCGATACCGTCGCTGGCGTCGGTGACCATGGCCTCCGTGCGAAGGGGGACGATTTCGGAGACGGTCCCCACAAGCGTTGTCTTGCCAACACCGAAACCCCCGGCGATCACGATTTTGGTCGATTTCACGCGAGACGATGAGTCAGAGTGCCCGAAGTCCACTGAGGGTCCTTTCGATCAGTTCGCGTCGCTCGACTCGAGATGCGTCGCTTCGCAGAGTGGCATGTATTTCCAGTGATCCGGCTACTACGAGGTCGGCAACCAGTACCCGCACGACTCCGATCGGAACACCCAGGTGGGCAGCGATCTCGGCTATCGAGATCCGCTGCTCACACAGTGCGACAATCGACGCACGAATATCCTGCGGTGCAAGATTGTTCGAGACCACGTCTTCGATCGTCGCGATGATCGCTTCGAGCGGGAGGTCGATGGACGGCAGGGTCCGACCTTCGGTGAGCGCGTACGGCCGGACCAAGCTCGGTTCGGCGTCGTCGTACTCGGATTGGTGGTGAGGCATCGGACTCAAATACCCTGCGATGTTCGCGGAGCAATGTCCATGGTTGTCCCGACGCGATCGACGAGAGTCGCCATTTCGTAACCGATCTGGCCGATGTCGCATCCGGCAACGGCGAGGGCGGCAAGGTAAGCACCACTACCGACACCCATGAGAAGTAGGTACCCGTTCTCCATCTCGACGACGGACTGCATGACGGCCCCACCGTCGAAGAGGCGTGATGCACCCGCGGACAGGCTGGCGAGTCCGGAAGTGACAGCGGCCAATTGATCCGCCCGATCGAGCGGCAGGTGTGTGCTCGAGGCCGTCAACAACCCGTCGGCTGAGACGATGATCGCGTGACTCACACCCGGCACGTCTCGGGCAAAAGCCGAAACCAGCCAGTCGAGTGCGCGGGGAGTCTCTTGGGCTCCGACAGTGTTCACTGTTCTCCTTCATCGTTGTGCAACATCGTGGACGATTCGAAAGACTGTCCGCCATCGCGCTGATGGTCGGCGGCGTGCCGCCGCCCTCGTTGTACTCCGGATTGGTAACTGCTCCAACCGCGTTGGACGTCCGCCGGATTGGATGCGTGACGCTGAGTCGAGCCGCCACCGCCGACGGCGCCAGGAACCAGCCGGGCTCCGCGGTCCCGAATGGGAAGTCCGGAATCGGCGATCTTGGTGACCGGCATTTCGAATGACGTTCGAGCAGCCACCCAGCCTTGATCGGCGTCCGTGGTCCACGAGCTGCCGGTGGAAGCCGCCGACGTCTCCGCCGTCGGATCGACAAGCCACTCCGACACCATCCGGGCAAAAATCGGCATCGTGGACGGGGCGGCGGGCGCGCCGTTCGAGTTGCCGTCGCCTGCGCTGTCAGCGCGCGCCGATGGTCGGGCAGAGAGCCCGTCACGGGTACGCGAGGAGAAGAACGCCGCAGTATTTGTCGGTGTCGGGGCTGAGAGCCGGTGCCGTGGCGGCGGAGTTGTCGACGGTTGGGGACCCACCGGAATCTCGGGACCCTGTGCCGGCGAGGTGAATTCCGGCGACGGAGCCCGAACGGGAAGGGCCGTTGGTGTTTCTGTCCCCGAGGGATCGAGCAGAGGAGCGAAGGATGACACCGACGAAGTGGGTGCCGGAGAAGTCGGAGTCGAGGTGCTGACCGCCGGTACTCCGCTGGTGCCCGGGGTTCGACGCGGTAGCCCCGAAGGTGCCGTTGCCGGCGGCGTCGACTGCGGTGTGATCGGGGCGAACGTCTCAGTCCGATCGGTGCTGTTGGCGGGTGTTCGACGCGGGAGATCAGCGAAGCTTCTGGTCGCAGGCCGCGGAGGTGCGGATTCGGTCGGGACGGGCTGTGACCATGACGGTGCCGACGGTGCCGACGGTGCGAACGGTGCAGACGTTGCGGGAGGGGGAGTCCGATCGAGCGTGGGAACGGGTCCGGTTCGCGGCGTGCGGATCTCGGGTGCCCGAGAAGAATCGAGGATCGACGTCGGTAGGAGCACCGTGGCGGTGATGCCGCTGTGTGTCGACGACGTCGCCGTCGGGCGCAGGCGCACAGAGATGTTGTAGCGACGACTGATTCGGCTCACGACGAACAAACCCATGCGACGCGCTGTATCTGCGCTCATCTCGCCGCCGGCGGCGAGGCGTTCGTTGGCATCGAGGATATCGGCAGGTGACATGCCGATACCGAGATCAGCGACCTCGACGATCATGGAGCCGTCGATGGTGCGGGCGGCGTTGATGGAGACGGTGGTTTCAGGTGGGGAGTACCGCAGCGAATTGTCGAGCAGCTCGGCGATGAGGTGAACGACGTCCGGGGCCGCATGACCGGTGACGACTCCGGGCGGAATCTGCCCGAGTTCGACGCGTCGATACTCCTCGACGCCTGACACGGCGGCACGAAGGGTATCGCCGAGGGCGATGGGGGCGGTCCTGGCGCGGCGTACATCGGTTCCGGCGAGAACCAACAAGTTGTCGCCGTTTCGGCGCATTCTCGCGGCGATATGGTCGAGGCGGAACAGATTCTCGAGGCGACGCGGGTCGTCTTCGTCCTGCTCGAGCTGTTCGATCAAACCGAGTTGCTGGTCGACGAGGGACTTGTTACGCCTCGACAGCGTTTCGAACATGTCGTTGACCTGGCGCCGCAGGGTGGCCTGCTCGCCGGCCAGCGTGATGGCCTGACCGTGCATGTCGTCCACCGCGCGTGCAAGCTCGCCGATTTCCTCGTGGGTGCGGATCGGGACACGGGCGAAGTCGACGTCGTCGATACTGGCACCTGCGCGAATTCGTTCGATCGCGTCGGGGAGTCCGCGTCTCGCTGCCTGCAATGCGGCAAATCGCAGCCGACGGATCGGATCGATGAGCGATCGGCTGATGACGAGGGCGATGGCCAGCGCCAGCAGGACCGCGCCGAGCACAATTGCGGTATCGCGAAGTGCCGCGGTTCGTGCGGCGTTGGATTCAGCGGTGACGGTATCGCCGAACTCGGTGACGGTGGTGTCGGTCAGGCTGTTGTACTGCTCGTTTCCAGATTTCAGATCGGTGCCGACGCGGCTCCCCAGGGGAGAAGTCGACGGAGTCGATCCGAGTGCGTTGATCCGGTTCTGAGCCGAGTTGCTGAGGTCCTGGACGGTGTCGTTGGTTCCGTCGATCGTGAGGATGTTGTTCAGAGCGACCAGTTCGGCGCCGGCAGCGCTGACCATCGAGGTGCGAGCCTGCTGGTCCGGATCGCCTGAGCCGAAGAGGATTCGTTGTTCGGCCAAGGCTCGTCGCGCTTCCCAGAGTGCGGACAGTCGACCACCCTGTTCACGCAGGACTGGGCGCTGAGAATGCTCGACGACGCTGGTGAAGGTGCCGGAAAGGGCTCGTGAGACCTCACCGACCCGCGAAACCAGGCGAGCGGGTGCCACCGCGCCGGCGGCGATCTCCTCGGTGATGGAACGGCTCTCGGCCAACGCCGAAGTCACTTGGTCGTTGAGGGCATCGTCGGACTGGAACGTGCGGGCGGCATCGACAAGTTGGTCCATCGCATCGGAGACTGCTTGCGTGGCAGGAGCGGTGTCGGAGCGTGCCGATGCCGCTTCGGCGAGTTCGTACAATGCCGATTCCAGATTGATCGCTGCTGGCACTGCGAGGGCGCGCTCGGACGAGGAACTCAGCTGCGCGGCTTCTTCGAGTTCTGTCTGAACTCGAAGGGCTCCGAGGACAACGGCGACGATCATCGGCAATGCGAGGACAGCGATGACCTTCCATCCCAGGCGCCATTCGCCGATCGACCACCAAGAGGTTGTCGTGTGTGAATCGTGTTTCATGCGGAACATGGCCCCTTCACGTCAACCCCCCGTGGGTCATTGCCCGAACCCCTTCGATCCGGTTTGACCAGAAGGAGTAGTTAGCTGAACGGTAACAGACTGTTCGCTGGCTCGCTACATTCCAGGTGTCTCAACGGATCGACCATGACTATATCGGGATTGTAAGGCCAGGTGAAAGGCTAAACGGACAAGTGCGGCGAATAGGATAGCCGAGTTGTTCGATTTGGTAGCTATCTGAACTTTGGTTCGTAAGCGTGAGGGATCTCTCCGCAACGGTGTCTGACTCTGCACCGAACGTCGAGGACAGGTCCGTACGAGGCGGACCCGCGTGTCAGACTGTGGAAACCGCGCCGATGACCGATTCGAACCTTGGAGACGTAATGGGTGGACCTGCTCGCGATGCGTTGCGCGCGATCGCGGAACTGCTGGCCCCGAACAGCTCGACAGTCATCGACCGTGTGACTCTCGCAATCGACTACCCGGAACGGTATGTCGCAGTACAGAACGAGCTGTACTCACAGAAGCTCGAGAAGCCACACCCCGAATTGGCGTGGTTCGCTCTCGTCGACGCGTTGCACGAACAAGAACTCCTCGTCTGGGTGGACTGGAACGAGGACGCGGGCGAGGTTCTCGGCCAGCTGCGAGAGCTGAAGTCTTCGCCCGCAAGTGCGGGATCGTGGGAGTGGGCAGACAGCCTTGCCGCTGCCTTCGATCGAGCTGCCGGACTGGAATCGCTTCTCGCGCGGGTGGGCGACAACATCGCCGGGGCAGGCGTTTCCGTGGCCTGGCTCGACAGCGACAGCGATACGTTTCTCGTTGTGCTCGTCCCGAGTGATCGAGCCGCAACACTCGTCGAACTCTCGCTGACAACCGGGCACAGCGTCCGCGTGTTCTAGTGTCTCAGCGTTTACCGAGGAGACGACGGAATCCCTCGATTCGGTCGCTGAGTCTGGGCGGCGTGCGCTCGGGGTCCATCAGCGCGTTTTCAGCGAGCACGTGGTCTTCGCCGTCCACTGTGTTCCGGTCGAATTCGCGCAGACTGCGAGCGTTGGAAGACGCAAGACTGCGAACCGTCGACAACAGTGAGCGCTCACGCAATGCGTCGTCGACTTCTTCCTCGGTGACGTCGAGGTGCTCGCTGAGCAGACGGCGCCTCAAACCGATGATCGAGGCCCGCAACTCGACGTCTGCGTCGTCGTCGGATTCGACGGCGATATCACACTCGGTGTCGAAGCCCATAGAGCGGTTGTTGAGGTTCGACGACCCGATTCGCAGGAGACGATCGTCCATCACGAGAACCTTGGCGTGTACGTAAATAGGTGCGCCAGAAGAGGTCACGGGATAAAACGCACCGAATCGGTTGTGGATATCGGCGGCCCACAGCAGATGCAACAGGTCGTGGCGCGCCCCGTCCATCGCCTTTTGTTCCAGCCAACCGTCGGCGTTGCGCGGAATGACCAGAACGATCTCCGGTCCGTCGTCCTCACGCAGGCGCGCGGCAATCGCCTCTGCCAGAGTGCGTGAGGCGAGGTACTGGCTTTCGATGTACAGCGTGTGCTCGGCCCCGGCGATGGCCGCGAGATACAGCGCCTCGATCTCACGCACCTCCGTGCGTTCGCCGAGTTCCGGCAATGTTCTGGCGACGGCTACGTCGACAACCCGCAAGGTGGGCGCCAGATTGACGGGCCACGGAGTCGCAGTGCTCTCGACCGGTGTCAGATCCTCGCCGGTTGCGGATTTCCAGCGTGCCCGCGCCAATTCGCCGATGGCCGCCGCCGCATTGCCGTCGACCGCCGTGGTCGCGTCATGCCAAGGGCCGTAACGCCTTCCGCTCGGCGTGATTCGGTAATCGTTTCGGTCGACGTGATCCGAGGTGTCCCAGCGGTCCACAGTCATGTCGATGCCGCCGCAGAACGCCAGGGCGTCGTCGATGACGATGATCTTCTGGTGGTGCGCCGCACCCACCGGATGGGCGCCGTCGATCTCGAACCGAAGGCGCTCGTCGGTCAACCAGTTGGACACGAAGACAGGAGTCATACCGCGGCCGATTGCGGTGAACGCCCCGATGTTCCATTTGAGTACGAGGATTTCGAGGTCAGGTTTCTCGCGCACCAGCCAGCGGAGGAACATCCCCAACCTGTTGGGGCCGTCGAGCGTCTGCTTGCCTGGTTCGAGTTTGATACGCGTGTCGAAGTCCCAGCCGATCAACATGATTCGCTTCTCGGCTTGCAACATCGCGGACTTCGCATGGTGAAAGTAGTCAGCGGCGTCGACGATGCAGGCAAGATTGTCCGCCGGCTCGATGCGCCAGCAGGTTTCGCCCGGAACAAGAATTCTGTTCATTCGCCGATCCCCAGGTAAGACGTCAGCTCACGAGCCGCCGCTTGGCCCGCGCGGTTGGCTCCGATCGTCGAAGACGACGGACCGTATCCCACCAAGTGCACGCGAGGGTCGGCTTCGACCTGCGTGGCGAGGCGTCCTGTCATCGGGATTCCGCCACCCGGCCCTCGTAGGTGCAACGGAGCCAGGTGATCGAGAGAGCTACGAAATCCGGTGCACCACAGGATGACATCGGCATCGATAGCGGTGCCGTCGGCCCACTTCACGCCGTTCGGAAGGATTTCGGAGAACATCGGGAGTCGATTCATCACACCACGCTCACGTGCTGCCCGAATGGCAGGCGTTACGGGGAGGCCGGTGACCGAAACAACGGATCCCGGTGGCAGACCGCGTCGTACACGATCCTCGACCATGGCCACCGCAGCGCGGCCGATGTCCGGCGTGAACGGCTCGTCGCGGAACTCCGGTTCGCGGCGCGTCACCCAGGTGGTGGTCGTGACGCGTGAGATCTCGTCGAGCAGTTGGACGGCCGAGATCCCGCCGCCGACTACGACAACATGTTTGCCTTCGAACTCCGCGGCGGTTCGATAGTCCTTCGTGTGGAGCTGTCGGCCACGAAATGAATCGGCCCCAGGGTAATGGGGAATGAAGGGTCGCTCCCAGGTTCCCGTCGCGTTGATCAAGCCTCGGGCCGCGAACACTCCGTGGTCGGTCTCGATCCGCAGTCGCTCTTCCCTCGGGCACACCACTCGCGTGTGTACCGGGCGGTGGACGGGAAGTTCGAATTGCTTTTCGTACAGTTCGAAGTAGTGGGGGACCGCCACCGATGCAGGCACCTGTTGGGCGTCGGTCCCGGTGGTTTCCGCGAAAGACATTCCCGGGAGGTCATGCACACCGTTGACGGTGCTCAGTGTCAGGCTCGGCCAACGGAACTGCCACGCTCCGCCCGGACCGGACGCATGATCGAGCACCACGAACCCCGATTCGGGTGCGATTCCGAACTTGCGCAGGTAGTACGCGGCGGAGAGTCCGGCCTGTCCTGCGCCGATCACCACCACGTCAACCGGGTGTGGTTGCTGTGCGGCAAGGTCGTCTGTACTCATCGGTAATCTAACCTCCTGATGTACAGAACTTAGCTGCAGAGAAGTATGCGGACGGTATCGGCGCCTCGGAACATCCCTGTGTCGAGCCTTCCAGAAACGAAAGAGAGCGGACATGATCGGGTTCTCCCGTGACGGCAACGTCGTGACCATCGAGTTGCAGCGTCACGAGCGTCGTAATGCGCTCAGCGCGGAACTCTGCATCGCGATACGGGACGCGATGAATGCGGCAGTCGCCGAGCATGCGCACGTCGTCGTCATCACCGGTGAGGGATCGGCGTTCTGTGCAGGGGCAGACCTCTCCGGTGACGTCTACATGGAGGGCTTCACCGACCGCCTGTTCGAGATGCTTCGGTCGATCGACACGGCGCCCATCCCGGTCATCGCTGCCGTCAACGGTCCGGCCATCGGCGCGGGTACGCAGTTGGCCATCGCGTCGGATCTGCGCGTCGTAGCACCGAGCGCTCGCTTCGGAATCCCGGCAGCGACCCTCGGTGTCTCGGTGGACAAGTGGACCATGCGCCGGCTCGCGTCGCTGGTCGGCGGCGGTCCCGCGCGCACCATCCTGCTCGGGATCGAGCAGATCGGCGCTGAGGAAGCCTTCACCCGCGGCCTCGCCAACAAGATCGGAACCCTCGCCGACGCCCAGGAGTGGGCGCACCGCATCGCGAATCTCGCACCGCTGTCCTTGCGGCACATGAAGATGGTCCTCAACGACGACGGCACCATGGAGGAGCAGTCTCCCGAGCAACTCGACGCCCTTCACGCCGCCTGGCTCAGCGAGGATGTCCAGGAAGCCCGCGCCGCCCGCATCGAAAACCGCCCTCCCGTATTCAAGGGAAAGTAAAGCCAGTTGCAGGGTACTCAGGCGCCACGCACGCGGGGCAGATAGTGGCTACGCTCGTCTGAATGAAGAAGACGACGCTTCTCGGAGTTGCTGCAGTTGCCGCGGCAACAGGATGGGTGGCGCGAGCCGCATGGGGAATCCCGACGCAGATCGGGGCATCGCGGAACACGGTGCAGCCGTATGCGGCGATGTCCCCGCGATACCGGGACCGGCAGTTCCACAATTCGGAGCCCAGCAGCACGTTGGTCCCGGGCACCGATGCCGGGATGTTCAAGTCGATGGCTACGCGAGGGTCGACGGGTCGGCCGCGTCAGCCGATTCCGTTGGCCACTCCGCTGGCACCGGCGGTAGCGGGCGACGCGGCGGTGACGTGGTACGGCCATTCGAGCGTTCTCGTCGAGGTCGACGGATACCGTGTTCTTGCTGATCCGGTGTGGAGCGAACGCGTATCACCTTCGGCCACAGTGGGTCCCGCACGAATGCATCCCGCTCCGGTGGCCTTGGCCGATCTGCCGGCGGTAGATGCGATCGTTATCTCGCATGATCACTACGACCATCTCGACATGGCGACGGTCAAGACTCTGACTCGCACACAGACGGCTCCGTTTGTCGTGCCGATCGGTATCGGTGCTCACTTACGGCACTGGAAGGTGCCCGAGAACCGGATCGTGGAATTGGACTGGGACGAGTCGACAAAAATCGACGAGCTGGTTCTCACGTGCACCGAGGCTCGTCACTTCTCCGGTCGCGGTCTCGTCCGGAACACGACCCAGTGGGCGTCATGGGTGTTCGCCGGTCCGAAGCACCGGGTCTTCTTCGGTGGTGACAGCGGATACACATCACGTTTCGAACAGCTGGGTGAAACCTATGGGCCTTTCGATCTGACGCTTCTCCCCGTCGGCGCGTACGACGTGCGCTGGCCGGACATTCACATGAATCCCGAAGAGGCAGTGCAGACGCACATCGACCTCAACAAGGGCGACGGGTCGCGCGGTGTATTCGTCCCGATTCACTGGGCGACCTTCAACCTCGCGTTTCACTCGTGGTCGGAGCCGATCATTCGCCTCAACGAGTCGGCCGCAGAGGCAGGCACGACCGTGTCGGTTCCGATGCCGGGCGGCAGGATCGACGCGTTGTCGCCCACACCTCCGTCGAAGTGGTGGATACCGCTGGGATGAGCGGGGAAGCGCCGCGGACGTGGTTGCCTTTCGAGTCGAACCCTGATTAGTTGCTCCGGGTGCGTAATCTTTGACCATGGCTCACGAGCACACCAGTTCAGAAGAGACAGCAGTGGCGGTCGCCCCTGAGCGATTGCCGGACGACGTCGACGTCGCCCGCGGTTTGACCGCCGATCAGGTTGCGGCCCGGATCGCGTCGGGGCAAACCAACGACGTGCCGGACCGGGCGTCCCGCTCGGTCAAGGACATCATTCGCGGCAACGTCTTCACTCGCATCAACGCGATCCTGACCGTGTTGTTGGTGATCGTGCTCGCGACGGGCTCGATCATCGACGGCATGTTCGGGTTGTTGATCATCGCGAACAGCGGCATCGGCATCATCCAGGAGATCCGCGCCAAGCGCACGCTCGACGCTCTGGCCATCGTGAGTCAGGCCAAGCCGATGGTCAGGCGTGACGGCGTCGCCGTGGCAATGGCACCCAAAGATGTTGTGCTCGAAGACATTATCGAACTCGGATCTGGTGACCAGATAGTCGTCGACGGCGAGGTGGTCAGTTCCGCCGCACTCGAGGTCGACGAATCGCTCCTGACGGGTGAAGCCGATCCGGTTCACAAGGCGAGCGGCCAGCAAGTGTTGTCGGGCAGTTTTGTTGCCGCGGGCAGTGGTGCATACCGCGCCACCAAGGTCGGCGGCGATGCATACGCGGCCAAGCTGGCCGAAGAGGCGAGCAAGTTCACCCTCGTGCATTCCGAACTGCGCAGCGGCATCGACAAGATCCTGAAATTCATCACTTACCTGATGATTCCGGCGGGTGCGCTGATCATCTTCAACCAGCTCTTCACCATCGGCCTGCCGATCCGACCGGCCCTCAACGGCATGGTGGCAGCTCTCGTTCCCATGGTTCCCGAAGGTCTTGTGCTGATGACCTCCATCGCATTTGCGGTCGGGGTCATCCGATTGGGCAAGCGCCAGTGCCTCGTTCAGGAGTTGCCGGCGATCGAGGGTCTGGCCCGCGTCGACGTGGTGTGTGCGGACAAGACCGGAACGCTGACCGAGAACGGCATGCGCCTGTCCGAGGTCGATGTCGCACCGGGCGGATCGGGGGAGGCTGCGGTCAAGTCTGCGCTGAGCGCGATGGCTGCTTCCGACCCTCGTCCCAACGCGAGTGTCCTGGCGATTCGCGAGTCGCTCTCCGACGATTCCGGGTGGGGCGAGGCGACAGCGGTGGCGCCGTTCTCCTCGGCGAAGAAGTGGAGCGGCCAGTCGTACGGCAGTCACGGTAACTGGGTACTCGGTGCCCCGGACGTTCTGCTCGATCCCGACTCGGAAATGGCCCGCAAGGCCGAGGAGGTGGGGTCGAGCGGACTTCGTGTCCTCATGCTCGGCAGCAGCGACCTCCCCGTCGACGACGCCGACGCACCGGGAACTGTCACCCCCGAAGCGCTGGTCGTACTCGAGCAGAAGGTGCGTCCGGACGCACAGGAGACGTTGGAGTACTTCGCCAGTCAGAAGGTGGCGGTCAAGGTCATTTCCGGCGACAACGCGGTTTCCGTCGGCGCCGTTGCGGGGTCACTCGGACTCGAAGGTGGCGACCGTCCGATCGATGCGCGGGAGCTGCCCAGCGATCAGGAAAAGCTGGCGGACACTCTCGACGGCGCAACAACCTTCGGTCGCGTGCGGCCGGATCAGAAGCGGGAAATGGTCGCTGCCTTGCAGTCTCGCGGACATACCGTCGCGATGACCGGTGACGGCGTCAACGACGTGCTCGCCCTCAAGGACGCCGACATCGGGGTCTCGATGGGTTCGGGCAGCCCGGCTACGCGAGCCGTGGCCCAGATCGTGCTGCTGGACAACAAGTTCGCGACGCTTCCGTACGTCGTCGCGGAAGGCCGCCGAGTGATCGGCAACATCGAGCGTGTGTCGAATCTGTTCCTGACCAAGACCGTCTACTCGGTGGTGCTTGCGTTCCTGATCGGCATCACCGGCGTCCTGTCCCAGGTCTTCGACTTCGAACCGCTGCCGTACCCGTTCCTTCCCCGCCACGTCACGATCGCAGCGTGGTTCACGATCGGTATCCCGGCCTTCATCTTGTCTCTGGCACCCAACAACGAGCGCGCGCGAACCGGTTTCGTCTCCCGCGTCATGCGCTTGGCGCTGCCGTCAGGTCTGATCATCGGCATCACCACGTTCATCTCCTACGTGCTGGCCTACCAAGGTCCGGACCAGACGGAGACCCAGAAGATCCAGGCCGGAACCAGCGCGCTCATCACGTTGATCATGATCGCCGTGTGGGTTCTGGCCGTTGTGGCCAGGCCGTACGTCTGGTGGAAGCTTGTTCTGATCGGTGGATCGGTAGCCGGTTATCTGATTCTGTTCGCTCTGCCGTTCACCCGAGAGTTCTTCAAACTGGATCCGAGCAACGTCGCTGCTACGACGCTCGCGATCACCCTCGGCGCGATCGGTGTTGTACTAGTGGAACTCTCGTGGTGGATCAGCGCACGCCTGCACGGGGAGAAACGGAAGATGTTCGCCACGCCGGACGACTTACCCGGCGAGCATCACCACGCGCACAGCGAGTAGACAGTTTCAGCGCCTGAACATCTGCACCCAGGCAATGCGATTGCCGCCGCGCTTCTTGGCCCGGTACATCGCATTGTCTGCGTGCTCGATCAGTTCGTTGACAGCTCGATCCGGTAAGTCCGTCTCGGGACTCAGATAGACACTGACGCCGGTACTGGCGGATACGGGATAGGGATCGGAGTCGGACGAGACCGCCGAATGTATCTCGGTGGCGACCTGTTCGATATCTCCTCGATCGACTCCGCGAAGGACGACGAACTCGTCCCCGCCGATTCGCGCCACCACCGCATCGGGTCCGGCGGCAGCGATGAGGCGGTCGGCGACAGCGGTCAACGCATCGTCGCCCGCGACGTGGCCGTGAGTGTCGTTGAGGCTTTTGAACGAGTCGACGTCGATCAGAAGTGCGATCAGCGCCTGTGTTCGATCACTGCGCAGCAGATGCTGTGCCTCGTCTTGAAGTCCGCGGCGATTGAGCGTCGCGGTGAGGTAGTCCCGGTGGGCATTGCGTGCGTCGTCGGTCAGACGCAGCCAGACGATCTGCAGAATCCAGGCGGTGGAGAAAACCACACCGGCAACCATCAGATAGAGGTTCACGACCACCCAGTTGTCGTTGACCGGTTCGGACATCGCCATGGCGGCCAGCGTCGTACAGACGGCAAGAGCCCAGCCGATGTGCGTGATGGCAACGCGTGGACTGTGAACTATCGCCGCGTAGAAACCGATCATGATGAACAGGATGCAGCCGATGGTTCCGACGAAAGCGGTGCGGACAGCGAAGAAAAGAGTGACGGCGAGCCACAGGTCGGCCCAGACGACAAAGGCCACGGATTGTCGCCAGGTGGGCCACGATTCGTTTCGTGCCCAACGGCAACCCGCGTAGATCCCGCTGATGCTTCCGACAGCGAGGACCGACCGCGCCAGGGCAGTGTCGGAACCGAAGCGACTCAACTGCATCGTCGCCGCGATCAGGGCGAAGAGGAAACACCACAGCGCAACCAATTTGCGCCCGGGAACGGTCAGCCCGCGGGTGTCGAGGAATCGGGGGAGCCAACTGTAATCGGTACGGTCTGACCACCACCGAGACAGCAGTTCACGCGTCGGGTGGGGATCGCTCCCCGTCCCGCGCAGTCCTGCATTCAAACCGGGCACCTGTCGATGTCGATGGGCGGTCAATCAGCTATTGGCGGGTTAACGCTACCTCGAGTAGTGCGAGGATCGTGAGCACGGACCTGCTTTCTGGCGCGGAGGCCGTCGACCTGTGAGAATCGAAGGGCGCGGAGGAACGATTCCGCCGAAGGATGTGCGTCAGCACCGGGAGAGGACACGGACATGGGTTTCTTGGACAACGTCAAGGGATTGGTCGAAAAGGGCCAGGAGCTCGCAGCGGAGAACTCCGACAAGGTTCACGACGCGATCGACAAGGTCGCCGACATTGCTGACGACAAGACCGGCAACAAGTACGGCGACAAGATCGACAAGGCAGCCGAGGCCGCCAAGAAGGCTGTTCCCGAAAAGCAGTAAGACCGGATTCGGCAATACCGTTTTTCGGTAACACCGTTGCTCAGGAGCCCGTAACCGAAAAGGTTGCGGGCTTCTGTGCGTCCGCTGGGTGAACTCCCAGGGTCGGCGGGCAGAATGAACGCGTGAACTTCACCTGGATTCTGCTGGTCGTCATTGCCGCCATCGCAGTCACCGGGCTGTCCAATCGACGAAACCTGCAGGCCCCGCTGGTTTTGGTGACGGTAGGTTCGGTCGCATCGTTCATACCCGGTATGCCGCGACCCGAACTCGACCCCCACGTCATTCTCGGTGTGGTCCTGCCGCCGCTGCTCTACTCGGCCGCTCTGAAGTTTTCGGTGGCGACCTTCAAACGCAACCTGGCACCGATCCTGCGTCTCGGCGTCGGAATGGTGTTGGTGACGGCGTTCGTGGTTGCCTTCTTCGCCGAATGGATGGTGCCCGAGTTCACGATCGGCGCCGCCCTCGTGCTCGGGGCCGTGATCGCGCCGACCGACGCCGTCAGCGCGGTGGCGGTCGGTCAGAAACTCGGGCTCCCGAAACGGGTCATCGCCATCCTGACGGGCGAGGGGCTCGTCAACGACGCCACCGCGCTGACGCTCTTCACCGTCGCCGTCGCGGCAGTGACAGGAACCAGGATTGCCACAGATTCGCCCCTGCTGTTTTTCGCGTACGAAGTGATCGGTGGCGTCGTCGTCGGCTTGGTGCTGGCGTTTGTCGTCAAGTTCGTTCGTGCCCGCATGTACGACTCTCCACTCGAAACCGGCTTGGGGCTGGTGCTTCCGTTCGCTGCGTACCTGGCCGCCGAAGAACTGCACGCGTCCGGTGTTCTGGCCGTCGTGGTCGCCGGCTTGGTGATCGGGCACTATTCGACGGATGCGTCGATCATGACGAGACTGCAGGAGCGCTCGGTGTGGTCGAGTCTGGACACTCTTCTCGAGATGTTCGTCTTTGCATACATGGGTCTACAACTGAGCTTCGTGATCGACGATGTTGTCGCCGACGGGCTTCCGGTGCTTCACGTGTTCGCATACGGTCTCGCAGTCCTTGCCGTGGTCATCGTGATTCGGCCTCTGTGGCTGTTCCTGAGTTACTCGCGTGTTCGATTCGGTGTAACCCTGCGCCGCGATCGCGAGAATCAACTGACGTGGAAACAGAATCTGGTGGTCTCGTGGGCGGGCATGCGCGGCGTCGTGACTCTTGCTGCCGCCGGCGGTATTCCGTTTGCGCTCTCGTCCGGCGAGCCGTTCCCCGGACGCGGCGTCATCCAGGCGATCGCGTTCATCGTCGCTGTCGGGACCCTGCTGATTCAGGGTTCGACTCTGCCGTTCATGATTCGCCGCCTCGACGTCGCGGATCCCTACGAGCAGTTGCGCACGCAGGAACAGATGGAGTTGGCACGCAACATTTCTCGCAAGGCCGGTGAGAAGGCGTTGGCCGACGCTGCGGCGCACCCTCCACCGGGGATCGACGGAAAGGAACTGCAGGCAATCGTCGAACGTGTGCGGCGTTCGATGCAGGCGAGGCTTCAACTCCAGGAGGTCGACGAAGACGCCGATCGCGAGGCTGTCCTGTGGAACGCGGGAGCGTTGTTCGACAAGTTCCGGCATCAGTCACTGCGCTCGCAGCGAGTTGCGCTGATCGCCGCACGCGACGACGGCGATCTCGACGACGAGGTATTGCGTACCGTATTGGAAGGACTCGACATCGAAGAGGCCGCAGCCGAGGAACGTGTCAGGCGTCGCCGAGCAGGCAGCGCGGGCAAATAGAGGGGAACACTGCGTATGACGGTTCGGAGTTCGAGAGTTCGCGCAGGCTGGGGAGTACTGGTGGCGAGCGCACTTCTCGTGAGCGTCGCCTGCGGATCGGATGTCTCGCCTGACATATCTGTCACCGACACCGAGACCACCACCACCCCGCCGGTCGAGAACAGTGCTCAACGCGGCGTCGTGTTCGACAGTCAACCTTTCACCAGCACAGCGGAAGTGGCGGCGTCCGGAGCGAGTGCGGTCAAGATCCTTTACGGCTCCACCTCCGGCATCGACGGCCGGGAGACTCAGGTATCGGGAACGGTGTTCACGCCGCCTGGAACTCCGCCGGAGGGTGGCTGGCCGATCGTTTCCATCGGCCATGGCACGACGGGTATTTCGGACGACTGTGCGCCGTCGACGTCGCCGACTCTTTTCGGCACGATCGGCCTGGTCGCACCGTTCCTCGACTCGGGATACGTTGTCGCTGTCTCCGACTTCGAGGGTCTCGGCACTCCGGATCCGCATCCTTACCTGCAACCCGACACCGCGGCGTTCAACGTCATCGACGCGGTTCGAGCGGCGCGCAACGTCGTTCCGGACACCTCGACTCGGTGGGCAACTCTGGGGCTTTCCCAAGGCGGGCAGGCCTCCTGGGCTGCAGCCGAGGAAGCCGAGACGTACGGCGACGGCCTCGAATTCGTGGGTGCGGCAAACCTGTCCCCGGCTGCGGACATCTCACCGATCATCTCGAGTGATTCCGAGGTGAATCTGTCTCTCCCACAGCAGTTGCTGCTCCCGTACGTGCTCGAAGGACTCTCACTCACCCATCCCGAACTCGAACGAACCGACTACGTGCGCGGAGCATTCGAGCAGAACTACGAACTACTCACCTCGTGCCTGACCTCTCGCGCGACCGAAAAGTTGGGCCTAGTCGGAAAGGTCACGCCGGCCGACACCCGGCCCGCCACCGCCGAGGACGCGGATCGAATTCACGCGTGGCTCAGCGACGTTGCTCTCCCACGTCAACGGGCGAGCGGTCCCATGTACGTCGTCGTCGGTACGAATGACAACCTCATCCGTCCGGAATGGACCGAGGCGGCAGTCGAACGTGCCTGCGCCGACGGTGACGTCATCGAGTTCCACGCGCGGCCGGGCGAGGGTCACGCGGACGGCGCCGCTGTGCCGGGAGCTGTTGCGTGGGTCAAGGATCGATTTGCAGGTGTGCCGGCGCCGAATACCTGCGGGTCGTGAATAGATGACGCCGTTGGAGCGAATCCGCGCTCTTGCACTGGCATTGCCGGAAGCAACCGAGCGGGTCAGCCACGGTGAAGCGTCGTGGTTCGTGCGCAAGGTGCCGCAGTTCGTCACCATGGCGGATCACCACCACGACGATCGCGTTGCGATCTGGGCCGCGGCACCCCTTGGAGCGCAGGCAGATTGGGTCAGCCGCGATCCGTCGAGGTTCTTCGTCCCGCCGTACGTGGGTGGCCGCGGATGGATCGGCGTGTACCTCGACGTGCCGAGCGCCGACGAAACCGAGAACGAAAAATTTTGGAACGACGTCGCCGACGTCGTCGAAGATGCGTACCGCACGGTGGCTTCGAAAACTCTGATCCGGAAACTGGACGAGGATTCACGTTGAGCCCGGCCGTGGTCGCGCTTCTGAGCGTACTGATTCTCGCGGTGGCCGGGGCGCTGACAGCGGTGTGGATGCGCACCAGACGTGAGGTGACCACCCCCACCGAGCGTGCCGTCCACGCGGCGCTCCACACGGCTTCGCTTGCAGCGCGGCCACTTCGGCGCGGACTCGACAAGGATTCGGCGGCGGAGGCGGCGCCTCACCTGCGCGAGCTGACCGGCGGTTCCGGCTTGGGCCTGGCGGACGCGTCGGGAAATCTGCTGGCGTGGGACGGTCGTCACGAAGCGTTGGCCGATCAGTTCCACGACGCCGCCATTCGCGCGATCGAAGGTGAGCGCCGGGTGCTCGTCACACACGCAGACCTGGTGCGCGGATCGAGCGATCACAGCGTGCGAGCGTTGATTGCGCAACCACTGCTGATCGAGGACATCGGCGTAGTCGGGGTGATGGGAATCGTCACCAGCGAAGATCCGTGGCCGGGAATGCTCGGAGCGGTCACCGAGGTCGCTCGGTACGCCTGCAGCCAGATCGAACTCGCCGACCTCGACGCGTCCCGGGCCCTGTTGGATCGAGCGGAAGTGCGGGCTCTGCGCGCGCAGATCAGTCCCCACTTCATCTACAACGCGCTCAACACCGTCGCGTCCTTCGTGCGGACCGACCCGGCGCGTGCCAGAGAACTGATTCTCGAGTTCGCGGACTTCACCCGGTACTCGTTTCGATCAGCGGGCGAGTTCACCCTGCTCGCCGACGAGCTACGCAACATCGATCGGTATCTGACTCTCGAACGCGCGCGATTCGGGGAGGCGCTGAACGTCCGCCTTCAGGTTGCACCCGAAGTGCTCAACGTGGTGCTTCCCTTCCTGGCACTCCAGCCGCTGGTCGAGAACGCGGTTCGTCACGGCATTTCGAGTAAGCCGGAGGGCGGCACTGTCAGCATCGTGGCCGCGGACGAGGGACCGGACTGCATCATCAGCGTCGAGGACGACGGAGTGGGGATGGATCCCGAACTACTGCGCTCCGGTTCACTCGACGCCATCGAGTCGGGATCGGGACGACCCAGCGCGCGGGAAGCCGCTCACGTCGGATTGGCCAACGTCGACGACAGGCTTCGCGCCGCGTTTGGAAACGACTACGGACTCGTGGTGGAGACGGCGCCGGGCGCCGGAACGAAGGTCAGTATGCGTGTTCCCAAGTTCAAGCAGGGGATTCACGTCTGATTCTCGCCTTCGATGATCAGGCTGAAACCGTCGTGGGAACATGGACCTGTTGTGAACGAGACTGACACTGATGCCCAGCTGACCGTCCTCGCCGTCGACGACGAGAAACCAGCCCTCGACGAGCTGGCGTTCTTGCTGCGCGCAGAGGGCTCGGTCGCGCACGTTCACACTGCATCGGATGCGACGACCGCGTTGAGGATCCTGCGCGGTGGAAGCATCGACGCGGTATTTCTCGACATCAACATGCCCGGACTCGACGGTCTCGAACTGGCCGGCATTCTCTCCAACTTCGCCACGCCGCCGCCCGTGGTGTTCGTGACAGCGCACGACGATCGAGCAGTTGCGGCATTCGATCTCGGTGCCGTCGACTACCTACTCAAACCGCTCCGGGAGGAGCGTCTCGCTCAGGCCGTTCAACGGATCGTGGGGTTGGCCGGGCGCGCCAAGAGCGAGAGCAAGCCCGAAGCTGCGTCGACCGACGAGGTGATCCCGGTGGAACTGGGCGGTGTCACGACGCTCGTTCAGCGGTCCTCGGTGGAGTGGGTGGAAGCCGACGGGGACTACGCGCGTTTGCACACTGCAGGGAAGTCGCACCTGGTGCGCATCCCGATCTCGACGCTCGAATCACGCTGGGCCGACGCCGGCTTCCTGCGCGTTCACCGCTCCTATTTGGTGTCTCTGGCGCTGGTCACCGGTATCCGCACGGTGGGCAGCGGATTGGTGGTGTGTCTGCGCCCGCACGGCGACAAGCCTCCCGTCGAGCTTCCGGTCAGCCGCAGACACACCCGTGAACTCAAGGATCGTCTGGTTCGTGCGCCAAAGCAGAGTTGGTTGTCGCGATGACGTCGCAGTCCGATCCTCCTCAACGTGAGCGTGTGGTGTTGGCGCAACGCAGCGGCGCTCGGATCGTGCGGACACGGGTGGAGGTGCAGGAACAGACCGAAGTCGGTGACGCCATGATCCGGGGTCTCGTTCGCGCGCAGTTGGGGCTGGCGATCCGCCTTGCGGTCGTCGCAGCCGGGCTCCTGTGTGCAGTACCGCTTCTGACGCACCTCTTCCCGACGCTGTCGGACGTCGCTGTCCTGGGAATCAGATTGCCGTGGCTCGTGATGGGCGGCGCGGTGTATCCCCTGTTGTTGATCACCGGCTGGGTGTTCGTACGTCGGGCGGAACGGAACGAGCAGGACTTCACCGACATCGTGGACGACTGAGCGCGGCGCTGTGGGAGGACAACCTATCCCGGTGTTGACGGTGATCGGCATCGTGGCAGCGGCTGTGGCGACGGTGGCGATCGGTATCTACGGAGTTCGGCTCGCTCGCACCACCTCGGACTTTCTCATCGCGTCGAGGACCGTCAGCGCGCGGTGGAATGCGACGGCCATCTCCGGTGAGTACCTTTCTGCTGCTTCGTTTCTCGGAGTCGCCGGGTTAGTCGCGAAATACGGTGCAGACGCCCTCTGGTATCCGATCGGATTCACCGCCGGATACCTCGCGCTGTTGCTGTTCGTCGCAGCGCCGCTTCGGCGTTCGGGTGCGTACACCGTCCCCGATTTTGCCGAATTCCGTCTCGGCTCACCGCGCTTGCGCAAGCTCGCGATGCTCGTGGTCGCGATGGTGTGCATCCTGTATCTGATTCCGCAGTTCCAAGGCGCGGGCCTGACGCTCAACACCTTGCTCGGTGTTCCCAGTTGGATCGGCGGCGTTGCGGTCGGGGTAATCGTCATCGCCAACGTCGTGGGCGGCGGGATGCGCTCGATCACCTTCGTTCAGGCCTTCCAGTACTGGCTCAAACTGACCGCCGTCGCGATTCCCGCTGTGGCACTGACCTTCTACTTCTTCGGAGATCACCACGACGTCGGCGCGTCGATGCCGCCGACGGTCACCACCGCAACGACGGTGGACATCACCACCGACGTCGTGGTCCAGGTGTCCGAGCCGGTGACGGTCAGCGGTGGCACGGTCGACGGGCGAGCGGTCGACGGCACCGTCACCCTGGGGCCGGGGGAGCACACCCTCGGTGAAGGCATGTCCATGGTCCTCGACGCGGGAGCCGCGGTCCCCGTCGTCGCCGGAGCGCCTGCACAGAACTCGGACTGGATCACCCCAGGTTGGGGTTTCGGTGGGCCGCACCCGATGTATCAGGTGTACTCGCTGATGCTCGCCACATTCCTCGGAACTCTCGGCCTGCCTCACGTTCTCGTTCGCTTCTACACCAACCCCGACGGTCGGGCCGCTCGTCTCACGTCGCTCGCAGTTGTCGGTCTGGTCAGCGTGTTCTACCTGTTTCCGACACTCCTGGGTGTCTTCGCTCGCCTGTATGTTCCGCAACTTCTGATCACGGGTACCTCGGATGCCGCGGTGCTGCTGCTTCCGGGATCGGTGTTCTCGGGGTGGGGTGGACAACTGCTGGCAGCCCTCGTGGCGTCCGGTGCCATTGCGGCCTTCCTGTCGACGTCGTCCGGATTGCTCGTCAGCATCGCAGGGGTCCTCAGTACCGATGTCCTCCGCGGGCGAGTTCGGGATTTCCGCATTGCCGCACTCCTGGCGGGTGTCGTTCCGCTCGTGCTGTCGCTGGCGGTGGTATCGGTCGACCTCTCGAGAACCGTCGGACTGGTGTTCGCGGTCGCGGCGTCGACGCTCTGCCCTCTGCTCGTGTTGGGCATCTGGTGGCGCGGCCTGACCGCCGTCGGCGCCGGGGCGGGGATGGTGGTCGGCGGGTTTGTCGCGGGAACCGCCGCTACCGTCGCAGTTCTGGGCGGTTTGTCGGAGAACGTCCTCGGTGGCTGGCCGGCAGCCATTTTTGCGTTCCCGGCCGCGGTGAGCGTGCCGCTGGCGTTCGTCACGATGATCGTCGTGAGCAAGGCGTCGGCGAAGCAGGTACCGGCAGATATCGCGCGAATCTTCACGCGGATGCACGCCCCTGAACGGCTCGGAATGGGCTCCGATCGCGAAGACGATCTCCGCCAACCCTGACTTTCGTCGCCCAGGGATCGTGCCGTTGGTCGCGCCTGCCGGACCGTTCGGCGCAGCGCGCGACTACTCAGCGTGTGACTGGCACCACAGCATCTTCATGTGACTCTGATCTCACTAACGTCTGTGCGTAGTTCACTTCACACGCGAGGCGAGGAGCCGGCAGTGTCCACAGCAGAAATCAGTGAGGGGTCGCCGCAAGAGCGACGTACCCCGGATGCCCAGGCATTCATAGACATGCAAGCGAGTCCCGAATTCCAGGAACTCCGAACGCGTCTGCGCAAGTTCGTTTTCCCCATCACTGCATTCTTCCTGCTCTGGTATGCGGTGTACGTCGTCCTGGCTACCTATGCCCACGACTTCATGGCCACCAAGGTCCTCGGAAACATCAATCTCGGCATCATCCTCGGCCTCGGGCAGTTCGTCACGACCTTCGCCATCACCGCGTGGTACGTGAAGTTCGCCGGCCGTGAGCTCGATCCCCGCTCCGCCGCCATCCGCGAAGAACTGGAAGGTCCCGCACAGTGATCACCACACTCGCCGCGTCCGGAACGGACGTAGGAAACCCCGCCTTCAACATCGCGATCTTCCTCGCGTTCGTCGTCGTGACCATGACGCTGGTCATCCGCGCCAGCCGGACCACCAAGAAGGCATCCGACTTCTACACTGGCGGTGGACAGTTCACCGGCCCGCAGAACGGCTTCGCCATCGCCGGCGACTACCTGTCGGCGGCGTCGTTCCTCGGCATCGCAGGCGCTATCGCCGTGTACGGCTACGACGGTTTCCTGTACTCCATCGGATTCCTTGTCGCCTGGTTGGTTGCGCTGCTTCTGGTGGCCGAATTGCTCAGGAACACCGGAAGATTCACGATGGCTGACGTCCTGAGCTTCAGGCTCAAGCAGCGTCCGGTGCGCATGGCGGCAGCGCTGTCCACTCTGGCAGTTTCCCTCTTCTACCTCCTTGCTCAGATGGCCGGCGCCGGTGGACTTGTGGCGCTGCTGCTCAACATCGACGGCAAAGTGGGACAGTCGATCGTCGTCGCAATTGTCGGTGTGCTGATGATCGTGTACGTCTTGGTCGGCGGCATGAAGGGCACCACCTACGTACAGATGGTCAAGGCGGTTCTGCTGGTCGCCGGAGCCGGCATCATGTTCGTGCTCGTACTGTGGGCAGTGCGCGGCAACTTCTCTCAGTTGCTCGCCAATGCGCAGGACATGGTCAACAGCTCCACCACCAAGGGTGTGCAGGGACGAGACATCCTCGGGCCCGGTGCGAAGTACGGACTCTCCGGAATGACGAAGCTCGACTTCATCTCTCTCGGAATCGCTTTGGTGCTCGGCACCGCCGGCCTGCCTCACGTACTGATGCGCTTCTACACGGTGCCCACCGCCAAGGAAGCTCGCCGCTCGGTGACCTGGGCGATCGCGCTGATCGGTGCCTTCTACCTGTTCACACTGGTTCTCGGCTACGGCGCGGCCAGCATGGTCGGACCGGACAAGATCTTGGCGGCACCAGGCAAGGAGAACGCGGCAGCTCCGTTGCTCGCCTTCGAACTCGGTGGCACCATCTTCCTCGGCATCATTTCCGCGGTGGCGTTCGCGACCATCCTCGCCGTCGTTGCCGGCCTCGCGATCACTGCGTCGGCGTCGTTCGCCCACGACATCTACGCCAGTGTCATCAAGCGCGGCAACGCAACCGAGGAGCAGCAGGTTCGAGTTTCTCGAATCACCGTCGTGGTCATCGGACTCGTCTCCATCGTTCTCGGCATCATGGCGATGGGGCAGAACATCGCCTTCCTGGTGGCTCTCGCCTTCGCAGTGGCGGCCTCGGCGAACCTGCCCACCCTGCTGTACTCGCTGTTCTGGAAGAAGTTCAACACCACCGGTGCACTCTTCAGCATCTACGGCGGTTTGATCAGCTGCTTGACGCTGATCGTCTTCTCCCCGGCAGTGTCGGGCAAGGCGTCGTCGATGTTCCCGAACTCCGACTTCGCCTGGTTCCCGCTCTCGAACCCCGGCATCGTCTCGATCCCGCTGGCATTCGTCCTCGGCATCGTCGGTACGTACATCGGACGCAACAAGATCGAAGATCCGGCAAAGCAGGCAGAGATGGAAGTTCGCTCCCTCACCGGCGTCGGCGTCGAGAAAGCCGTCAGCCACTAAGAGGGGCAAAGCCCCGTGCGCGTTTCTGGTACCTCTGGTTACGGAAAAGGCGCACGGGGCTTATTGTTCTGCCATGGCAAAGCTCACAGTGAAAATCGACGTTCCACTTCCTCCTCAGGAAGTGTGGGACAAGGCTTCCGATCTCAGCGGCTACGAAAACTGGCTCGTGGTTCACGACGGATGGCGTAGTGAACTTCCCGAGCAGTTGGGTGTCGGCACCGAGATCAGCTCGGTCGTGACCGTGAAGGGCCTGCGCAACCGCGTTCGGTGGACCATCAAGAAGTACGACGTCCCGAAGGCGATCTCGCTCAAGGGAGACGGCAAGGGCGGGGTCAAGCTCGGTCTCGAACTCGACGTGAAGGCAAAGGGCGACGGGTCGGAACTTGCGCTGACAGTCGAGTTGGGTGGAGCGCCGCTGTTCGGCCCGATCGGTTCGAGTGTGGCGCGGGCGCTCAAGGGCGATGTGGAGAAGTCGCTGGCCCAGTTTGTTCAGATCTACACCTAGTTTGTCGAGATATACACATAGAGCTACTTCGCCGCTAACATGAGCTAGGATTCTTTTCGGCGGGATAAACCAGGCATCGGTTGGTTATTGGTGCGGGTCCCGCCGGAAAGGATTCGCTCAATGTCGTCTCGTCACGGGTACGGCGCACCACCTGCGTCCATGCCTCGATCCGTGCAGGTTCTGATCGGACTCCTGGCGGTAGTTGCAGTCGGTGGAACCGCAGCATTTGCGGTGACGTTCAAGAGCGTCAGCGACAAAGGAGAACCCGGCGTGGGCGCCGCTGCTGCTGCGACAGCAACCAATTGCGACAACCAGGAAACCGTGCCTGTGGCGGCCGATCCGTCGATCGCCTCAGCGCTCGAAGCCGTCGCCGCTGCCATTCCCGCTGCGAATCTCGGGTGCACGTCACTGCGCGTGACGCCGCAAGATCCCGCGCTCACCGTCGCGGCGATCGCCGACGGTTCGGCGCCCGCACTGTGGATCCCCGATTCGAGCGAATGGCTGGACAAGGTTTCGGCAAGCGGGCAGGAGATTCGCCGGATCAGCAGTTCGGTCGCGTCCACCCCTGTTGTCACCGTCTCGGCGCCGGGTAGCGAGGCACCCGGTGCATGGACGGATGTCCTCGGTGCTCCAGCACTGCACATCGGTGATCCCCTGACCAGTGCCGTCTCCAGTGCGCCGATCGTGGCAGCCTTTGCCGAGACCCAGTCGCGGGGCGGGGACCTCACGTCCATTTCGGCAGCCCTGGTCCCGGTGGCGCAAGCGCAGTACGGAAATCTGAAGGAAACCGGTTCGACCGGACGCATCCAAACCGTGGACGCGGACGGCGGGACCGCGGTGACTACCGAGCAGACCTTCGAGGCTTATCTCGCCGCGCATGCTGACAGTGGACTCGCCGCGTCGGTTCCGGCGGCCGGTTCGGTCTTCATGGATTACCCAATGGCAAGTGTGGGCGCAGACTCGTCTAGGGCAGACGAAGCCGGCAAACTGCTGGCGGCGGCTCTGACATCGGACACCGGACGCTCCGTGCTCGCCGGCCTCGGGTTCCGCGGCGCGGATCAGGCCCCACTGGTCGCCGGCGGAGTGGGGAAGGTTGTGCCGCTGGTGCCGTCCGATCCGGCTGTCGTCACCAAAGCCCTGGCGCGGTACGAGATTCTGTCCAGACCATCGCGCGCATTGGCGGTTGTCGACGTCTCGGGGTCCATGGACTACATGCAGGACGGGATCACTCGAATGGCCGCGACCGCGCAGGCCGGCGACATCGCGATCCGAATGTTTCCCGCCAACGCACAATTGGGCCTCTGGGCCTTCTCCGTGGACCTCGGTGACGGGACGGACTACCGCGAACTCGAACCCATCGCCCGTATGGATGCAATGGAAGGCGAGACGGACCATCGGAGCAAACTACTGTCTCAGATCGACAATCTCTCTTCGATCGTCGGCGGTGGAACAGGTTTGTACGACAGCGTTCTCGCCGCGTATCGGTCGGTGCAACAGTCCTACGATCCGGCGTCGATCAATTCGGTGATTCTGCTGACCGACGGTGCCAACGACGATCCGGCAGGGATCTCGCTGCAAGAACTTCTCGACACCCTGACTCGCGAACAGGACCCGTCGCGCCCGGTGCCGATCATCACCATCGGCGTCACCGATGACGCCGATACCGATGTGCTCGAGCAGATTTCGGCTCTCACCGGCGGCAACAGTCACTTCGCTCCGACACCGGCAGACATCCCGAAGGTCTTCGTCGGCGCGATCAGTGGGCGCGCCGGCTGAACTACTCGAGTACGGGTGCGTCCGCGCTGTCCGTGATCCATTCGGTCGCGAGCTTCTCTAGGGTGCCGTCGGCGTAGAGCGCATCCACGGCGGCAGAGACGCACGCGGTCAGTGGACTGTTCTTCTCGAGCACCAAACCGAAGAATTCGGTGACCGCATTGGGCCGCGGAAACTGACCCACGATGACGGACCCGGGGAGTTCGTTCTCGGTGATGTGGAATCCCGTCGGGATGTCGACGACCAGCGCCTCGATCTCGCCTGCGGCCAGCGCTGCTTTCGCGTCGTCCGTGGTCGCGAATTCGCGTGGCGCAGTGGTCGGAACAATCGTGTCGGTGATCGCCGCGAGGCTGGTGGAACCCGTCTGAGCGCCCAAGCGGTAGCCCGCAAGATCCGCAAGATTCTTTGCACCAGCGGCTTTGCTTCCGCGTGAGGCGATCACCGACTGCGCCACTGCGTAATACGGCGAGCTGAAGTCGACCCTCTCGCGGCGTTCCCCGGAAATCGTGAACTGATTGGCGTCGAAGTCGAAATTCTTGGGGCCCGGTTTCAAAGCGTCGTTGAAGGCGACCGTGGTGAAGCGAACCTGCTCGGCGGTGTATCCGAGCTTGTCGACGACGGCGCGGGCCACGGCACCCTCGAAGCCCTTGCCGTTCGACGGATTGTTGTCGACGAACCACGGTGCGTATGCCGGTGAATCGGTGGCGATGGTCAAGACACCGTCTTCGAGGGTGGTCCCGCTCTGGGGCCCGCACTTGTCCACTGCGGTGGTCGAGGGCAGTTTGGTGAAGGCCTCGGGAACCGTGGTCGTGGTATCCGCTGCCGCAGGTGCTTCCGGCTGCGACGAACACGAGCCCAACAAGATCGAGGAAGCGAAGATCGCGGTCACGGCAACAGCGCGTCGTGTCATAGGCACAAGGCCATCTTGCCTGTTTGTCCGGTATGGACGTGACGGGGGTCTCGTGCGAGAGGTGTTCACGCAGCTGAGCGTCGTAACGCAAGGCGCTCAGACGGCGTCGTCCCACCCCAGACTCCGTGCGGTTCAGCGGTCTCGAGTGCAAAAGTCAGGCAGTCCCGGATGACAGGGCAGCGGAAGCACACCTGCTTCGCGGAACTTTCCCGTGCAGTCCGATTGCGTCCGCGTTCTTCACCCGGCGAATAGAACACCGCCGGGTCCACCGTCTTACAGGTGGCGAACATCCGCCAGTTGTTGTCCACTAACGGCTCCGGGGAACTGCGAACTGTCATCGTGGTCTCCTCTCCGATCGAGAATCCAGTCTTGCCCGTGGACTGGCGCAGCGGCAGGTTTCCGATCCACCAGATTTCTACTGCCATACGCAGCGGTATCCAGACACAGCGGTTTCCAGCACAATGAGGAAATGGCAACGACGGATCGGGGTCAGATCACGCTCGACGGCACAACGGTGTCCGTGACCAATCTGGGCAAGATCCTCTACCCCGAGAGCGGCACCACGAAGGCCGAAGTCATCGACTACTACACCCGTATCGCCGCAGTCATGCTTCCGCACGTCGTCGGTAGGCCGGGTACTCGTAAGCGTTGGCCGAACGGCGTCGATGGCCAGTCCTTCTTCGAAAAGAACCTTGCGTCGTCTGCGCCGCAGTGGCTTACCCGAGCGTCGCTGCAACACTCGGATCGTGTTGTCACTTATCCGATCTTCGATTCCGTTGCATCCCTGGCGTGGTTGGGGCAGCAGGCGGCACTCGAATTGCACGTTCCCCAATGGCGGTTCGACGGTTCCGAGCGTGGCCCGGCGACACGACTGGTGTTCGATCTCGATCCGGGTGAGGGCGTGGGGTTGGCCGAGTGCGCCGAGGTGGCGAGGTCGATTCGAGATCTGGTTGCAACTCTGGGGTGGACTGCTTATCCGGTAACCAGTGGTAGCAAGGGAATCCACCTCTACGTTCCGCTGGATCGAACTTTGGACGGCAGTGGTGCGTCGACTGTCGCCAAGCAGATCGCCACCGGATTGGAGAAGCTTCACCCGGATCTCGTCACCGCAACGATGGCTCGAAATGTCCGGGCCGGCAAGATCTTCGTGGACTGGAGTCAGAACAACGCAGCCAAGACCACCATTGCGCCCTATTCGATGCGCGGTCGCGATCAACCCTATGTTGCCGCGCCGCGTAGTTGGGACGAACTCGACGATCCGAAGCTGCGCCACCTGCTGTTCGACGAGGTTCTGGAGCGCGTCGAATCAGACGGTGATCTGCTGCGCGACTTGGATCCGCCCGTCTCGACGGCTGTGGCCGACACGTTGACGCACTATCGCAACAAACGATCGGCTGATCGGACGCCCGAGCCGATCCCGGCTGCGGTGGACAAGGAGACAGCGGGCAATACCTTTGTGATTCAAGAACATCACGCCAGGCGATTGCATTACGACGTACGTCTCGAGCGGGACGGTGTGCTCGTATCCTGGGCAGTCCCGAAGGGTGTGCCGACCAGTGCCGGAGAGAACCGGTTGGCCGTGCACACCGAGGATCATCCGCTCGAATACGCCACGTTCTCGGGCACGATTCCGAAGGGGGAGTACGGCGGCGGTTCGATGACGATCTGGGATTCCGGAACATACGAGACCGAGAAGTGGCGTGACGACGAGGTGATCGTGCGCCTCCGTGGGAAACGGGTGCAGGGACGGTTCGCGCTGATCCGGACAAAGGGTGACCAGTGGTTGATGCATCTGATGAAGGATCAGAACGCGAGTTTCGGAACGGAGTTTCCCAAGAATCTCGAGCCGATGCTTGCCACCGCTGGAACGCTCGAGGGCCTCGACCCGCAGGAGTGGGCTTTCGAAGGAAAGTGGGACGGTATTCGGGTAATTCTCGAATATCGTTCGGGCACAATGACATTCCGCAGTCGCGCGGGTAACGACAAGACTCGGGACTATCCCGCCCTTTCGGGGTTGGCCGAGATCCTGGACGGTCATGAGGTGGTTCTCGACGGCGAAGTGGTGGCGTACAACGAGGCGGGTGTCACCGATTTCGGTCTGCTGCAGCGCGGTGGGGATCCGGTTTTCCTGGCCTTCGATCTTCTGTACCTCGACGGAGTGTCTTTGCTGCGGAAGTCCTATTCTGATCGCCGTACCGTATTGAATGCATTGGCGGGCAAGGTCGGTGAACTCGAGGTGCCCCCACAGATCGAGGGTACGGCGGAGAACGCGTTGGAGGTGAGTACCGATGCCGGGTGGGAAGGGATTGTCGCCAAACGTCGTGCATCGGTCTACCTTCCGGGTCGGCGGGGATCGAGTTGGATCAAGGTGAAGAACTGGCGTACCCAGGAGGTGGTGATCGGTGGGTGGCGCACCGGGCAGGGCAATCGAGCGCAGGGAATCGGCGCGCTGCTCATGGGTATTCCGGGCGAGCACGGGTTGACCTACGTGGGGCGCGTCGGCACCGGCTTCAGTGATCGCGACTTGGAGTCTTTACTTGCGACACTGGAACCGCTGCGTCAGAAGGAAAGTCCGTTCGAGGAGGAACTGCCCGCCGACGACCGCAAGGGAGCAGTGTGGGTGAAACCGGAACTCGTCGGTGAGGTGCGGTTCATGGATTGGACGAAGACCGAGCGTCTGCGTCATCCGAGTTGGCGAGGTCTGCGGGAGGAGAAGAGACCGGGCGACGTGGTGCGGGAAGACGTGGTGCGGGAAACAGTGCAATGACGGCCAACGCACCGACGAACGCGACTGCGGCACAGATTTGGATTCCGGTACTCATCGCCGAGGTGTAAGCCTGGTTCGCTGCGTCGGTCAAGGCACTCGCTGGGGGAGCTCCGGCATGGATCTGCGCCAGATCGGCTGTGGAAGTATCGACTCCGGGTTCGAAGCGGGACCGGAAAACAGTGGCTACGACCGTCCCGATGACGGCGACGCCCAGAACTCCACCCAACTCTCGCACGACGCTGTTGATCGAACTGGCCATCGAAGCCTGCTGGGGCGCAACCGAAGATATCGACGTGGTTGTGGCCGGAGCCATGACCAACCCCATCCCCGCGCCGACCAGTGCCATGATCGCAGCCAGGATTCCGAACGGTGCGTACCTATCTGCTGCGATCGACAGGACCAACAGTCCCACGGACATGACTGCGAGACCGCTCGCGATCGAACTGCGCACGCCGAATCGGCCGACCATACGATCGCTGCTGGAGGCGACAGCCGCCATCACTATCGCAAACGGAACTGCACCGACGCCGGCGACCAATGGACCGTAACCACGAACTAATTGGAGGTATTGCGTGTACGTGAAGAGAACTCCGAACACGGCGAAGAACGTTACGGCCAAGATGGCATTGGAGATGCTGAACACTCGACTGGTGAAGATGCGCACGTCGGTCATCGGCGCCGAGGCCCGCAGCTCCCACCAAATGAATACGGCGAGAAGTGCTGTTGCGCTGACGATCTCCACCAGCGTGACGGGCGACGACCATCCGCGAAGGCTTGCCTGGGTGAGGGCATCCACCATCAAAGCCAGTCCGCCGGCGGACAACAGGAGGCCGGGGATGTCGAACGAACCCTTCGTGATTCCTCTTGCCGGGGGCACAAGAAGAATCGTCGCGGCGATCACACCGGCGACCAGTGGGAGGTTGATCCAGAAGACACTTCCCCAGTTGAAATGTTCGAGTAGTACGCCACCGGCTACCGGACCGATCGCGATTCCGAGTCCGGCGGTTGCAGACCAGATGCCTATCGCCCGACCTCTCTCGTGCGGGGCGAATATCGAGACGACAAGTGACAACGTCGCGGGCATGACCAGTGCGGCAGCTGCTCCCATCACTGTTCTCCACCCGATCAGCTGCAACGACGTGTGAGAGAGGGCGGCGCAGGCAGACCCGAGGGCAAAAAGTGTGAGGCCGGTCAGAAGTATTCGCCGGTGACCGAATCTCGCGCCCAGTCCACCCGCCGTGATGAGCAAGGCGGCGAACGCCAGTGTGTACGCGTTGTTGATCCATTGCAGGTCGACGGTGGTGGCGTGCAGTTCGCGGGCCAGGGTGGGGATGGCGGTGTTGAGGACGGTGTTGTCGATCGTGACGACGACCAGGGATGTGCAGAGGGCGCCTTGTGCTGCCCATCGTCGCCGGTCAGTGGGTTCCAGAGAATTCATCATTTCCTTACAAATGTAACCTTACGGATGTTTAGTGATGAGAACGTACCGCTTCGCCTTACATGTGTAAAGTTTGTCTGGTGAGTCATGGTCCCGAGGAAGCCGATGAAACCGAAACCAGTGGTTCTCGGAGTTCTCGCGCCCGAAATCCGCGAGGAAGCGGCGCACGACTGCGCGGAGAGATCGTTGCCGCAGCGGCGACGCTCATCGCCCGGACCGGATCGGATCAGGCGGTGACGCTTCGATCGGTCGCTCGCGAGGTCGGGATCTCTGCCCCTTCGATCTATGGACATTTTTCCGATCGCGACGCCATTGTCGAAGCGGTTGTCTCCGAATCGCTGGAGCAGTTGCATCTCGCCGTGGCCGACGCAGTGGCCGCGCATTCCGACCCCGTCGAGGGCCTGTACGCCGGTTGCTCGGCGTACGTCGAGTTCGGCATTTCCGAGCCTGCTCGGTATCGGGTCTTGTTCGGGTGGTCCAGGCCGAAAGGTCAATCACCACAATCGGATACGCGAGGGCTGGCTGCGTTCAACACTCTGGTGACCAACCTCGACGCGTGTGTCGCCGCTGGGAAGTCAAACAGCACAGACACTTTTGTCGATGCCGTGTCGATCTGGACCTCGCTGCACGGGCAGGTGATGTTGCGTGCCGATCTCCCGGAGTTCCCGTGGCCGTCGACGGATACCGTCAGTGAGATGGTGAGGAGCCTTGCGCGGCTTGTGAACTGACGCCTTATCCGTTTGTCGATCCGCAACCCTGCTAGGTCTGGTCCAGCATCGTGAGATAGGCATCGAGCTGAGCTGCGCCGGCGAGAAGGTTGCGACTGCGTGTGGTCAGCCGGTCCTGCCAGGAGTCGAGGAACGCCGCCAATGCGTCCGCTCCGCCGGCCTCGCGCAGCGAATCGACGAATTGGGCGACTTGCGACAGCCGGTAGCCGCCGCGTCGCAGTTGCCTGGCGATCTCGGCGTCGCGCACACACTCCGGCCCGTATTCGCGATAACCCGTTGATCGTTCGCGCTCTGGACGCAGAATGCCGTGCTCTTCCCAGGTGCGCAGTGTGGCTGGATGCACGCCGAGACGGCGCGCGAGCTCACCCACCGTCAATGCTGGACCACGCACGCGTGCCGGTGCCGTGGTGGACAGAGTCCCCAGCGCTGTGGCTACCTCGGTGCGGGTGCCACGCTCGGCGAGCAGCGTCACGTGCGCACTGTCGATCAGGCGGTAGGCGGACTCGGTGTCGCCCTGATTGGTCGCCCGCATGATTTCCGTAGCTTGTTGGTGTCCGTGACCGCTGCGCAACGCAAGGAAAGAACGCAGGGCCTGCGCGTGCAGAGGCGTGTAGCGCCGGTAGCCGGTGTTGCTGCGCTCGGTCGGAGGAAGGATGCCGGCGTCGTCGTAATTGCGGATCGCCTGTGCGGACAACCCGTGTTCACGGGCAAGGTCGATGGGCCGCACTGAGCACCTCCGGTTGAGGCTTTCAGCGATCTGCCCCAGGTAATTGTTGTGAAAGTTTCACCCGAATCTTCAACGATACTGTCGAAGGCAGTCCACCTTCGAAAGGGATATCCATGTCTACTGCCCCGGCACTGAGTGAGATCGGCCGCCAACTCGAAGACTCGGCAAGTCTTGGTCGCGTCGTCGACGAACTGCTCGCAGCGCGAAGTGAGGCGCCGACTCTGCTCGGCCTCGGCGAGCCGACTCACGGGATCAAGGCTTTTCCGTTGCTGCGCAACGAACTTCTCGGCCAGCTGGTCGAACGAGGGTATCGGTCGATCGTGCTCGAAACAGATGTCTTTGCGGCATTCCTTGTCGACGACTACGTGAGCGGGGGAGAGGCGGACATCGAGAAAGTGCTCGCCACAGGCTTCAGCCACGGATTCGGCGCAGTACCGGGAAACCGCGAACTCGTCGAATGGCTACGCGAGTACAACCACGGCCGCGCTCCGGCCGACCGAGTTCGCTTCTACGGCTTCGACGCTCCGGTGGAGTATTCCGGTGCACCGAGCCCGCGCCGCGCACTGTCTGCGGCAGGTGACATCCTGCCCGCTGAGATGCGGCCGCATTCGTTCGACGACATCGACCTTCTGCTCGGGCAGGACGCCGACTGGACCAACCCGGCGGCGATGTTCGATCCGGCCGCGTCCATCGGTGACTGCGATCATGCTCGCCTCCTGCGCATCATTGCGGACGACCTCGGCAGCATCCTTCGGCGCGCCGCGCCCGTGCTGCGACCCACCGACCCGGACGGGTACGACCTGGCCCTCGCACACGCACGCACCGCTGTAGGACTCCTGCGATATCACGCCGCGATGGCGAGTTCCGCTCCTGATCGCATCGGAACTCTCCTCAGCCTGCGCGCCGAGATGATGGCGGAGAACCTGCTGGCCGTCGTTGCTCAGGAGCAGCGACGCGGGCCGAGCCTGCTGTTCGCCCACAACGCTCATCTTCTGCGAGTGCAGTCCGAGATGCCGGTCAGCGATGATGTGGTCAGTTGGGGGAGCGCCGGTTCACTCGTCGGACTTGCCCTCGGAGAGCGTTACGTATTCGTGGCAACCGACGCCAACCCCGGCAGTGATCCGGGCACTCTGCAGGGTGTGTTGGCCGATGCGACCACTCGGCGTGCCCTGTTCCCGACGCCGGCCCTGCGAGCCGCGCTCGACCCGTCGATCGCCGCGGGCGAGGCGATCCTGCCAGGCCATCTGCCGCTGAAACCGTCGGAGTTGGACGGCGCCGACGCGGTCATCTTCGTCGACGATACCGACGGGCAGCGTCATCAGTACTGGTAGTCGTCAGTACTGATAGTCATTTCAGGGGCAGAGAGCATGCGAGAGCATCGCGACAGTGTCCGGTTGGTCCTTCGGCGTCGACGTCAGCGTCACGGTGAATGCACGATCCGGCGTCGCACCGGACAACGTGTAGTACCCGTAGATCCCGCCGCTGTGGCCGGTATAGGTGACGCCGCAAGGAAGTTCGGTGACGCTGACGCCCATCCCGTACCCGAGCCCCTCGGCTTCGGTGGCGGCGACTTGCTCAGTAGTCATCGCGGCAAGCTGCGCGGCCGGCACCACCTGCCCGTCGAGTAGTGCCCGCCAGAAGACGTTCAGGTCTGTGCCCGTCGACACCATCGCTCCCGCAGACCAGGGGATCGACGGTTCGGTCCGGGAAACATCTGTCAGGCCCCCTCCCAGGTCCTGATAGCCCGTCAGGTGATCGCCCCTGATGTCGCGTTCGCCGGCCGGCGGGAGGTACGTGTCTCCCAGATGCAGCGGGTCGAGTATCCGAGACTGAAGTTCATCGGCGTAGCTGCGGCCGGTCACGGATTCGACGAGCATTCCGAGAACGATGTAGTTGGTGTTGGTGTAGACGAACGACGTTCCGGGAACGAATTGGGCCGGTTTGCCGAGGGCGATGGCGAGCGCAGCGGAAGGCGTCAGCATCCGGTCCTCGTTTGCGGCAATCCATTCGTCGGCTCCGGGTTCACCGGCGAACTCGGGAAGGCCGCTGCGGTGTTGCAGCAGCTGCCGCACGGTGATCGCGCTGCCGTCCGTGCCGCTCCCATGTAGCTGCCCCGGAAGGTACTGCTCGATCGGTGCGTCGAGGTCGACCTTGCCTTCGGCCACCAACTGCAGAACGAGCGAAGCAGTGAATGTTTTTGTCACACTTCCGATCCGGACGCGATCATTCTTGCCGATCGAATCGCCGTTGGTCCGGTTGGGCACGCCGCTGGTCATGACAGCCGTCGTGGTGCCGTCGTCGAGTGTTGCGATCGACCCGACGACGCCCGAGCGGGTGAGTCCGTCGAGATCCGATTGAATCTCCACTGCGCGCTGGAGCGTCGAGCAACCGACGAGTGCCGTGGTGGCTCCGATGATGACCGCGGCGACGAGCAGGTATGGGCGCATGAGTCGAATCTATGGACCTTGTCGTGCCGCGGGATCCAGGAAATCCCCCATCATTCCCTGATCTTCTGCCGGGCCGGGACGTAAGGCCCGTTTGTTCAAAACCGACAAATCGGATCAATCATTCCTGTCCGAACACCACGTCCACGCCGTTAACATCCGAACGAAGTGTTTGTTTTCACGTGTCTTACCAGTTCACGGCTATCGAGGTGCGCTGCCGCGCGCCGAAACGACTCCCACGAAGGACGGATGCATGAAGAAGTCGACACTCCGCACGGGAACGGTCGCGGCTCTGCTGACCGGAAGTGTTCTGTTGCTGTCCGCTGCCCCTGCCCCTGCCTCAGCCGACCCGGGAAGCCTCGGTAGCGGTGGCAGTAGCGGGAGTTCCGGCAGCCTGGGGAGCGCGGGCAGCATCAGCAGCGGTTCAGCCGCCCTGCCCATTCCGAGTCCGGCAGGCCTGATCGCGCTGGCAGCGGCGAGCACTCAGACCGGAAAGCCCTACCAGTGGGGCGGCGTCGGGCCGAACTCGTGGGACTGCTCCGGGCTGGTGCAATGGGCGTTTCGGCAGGCCGGGGTGAATCTGCCACGGACCAGTCAGCAGCAGGCCAACGTCGGACAGCCGGTTCCGCGGTGGGCCCTCGCTCCCGGCGACGTCATCACGTTCTATCCCGGAGCGACGCATGTCGGCATCTACGCTGGGTTCGGAATGGTGTTCAACGCCTACGGTGTTGGTGTTCCGACCGGACTGACGCCCCTCACGGATCTGCCGATCAACAACATCCGCAGGTTCTAGAACCTGCACAGAACCTTCACAAGTCCTCCCAGGTTCATCCACGACGGCCGAATACAGTCAGTTCCATGAGTCAGCGAAGAGTGCTCGTGGTCGACGACGAGGTCAGTATCTGCGAGTCCATCGCGGCGAGGCTGCGCGCCGAGGGCTACGACGTCGAGCTGGCGTTCGACGGTCCCAGCGCGGTGACCCGCTGCGAGCAGATGGATGCAGACCTGGTGGTGCTCGACGTGATGATGCCGGGGTTCGACGGCCTCGAAGTGTGCCGCCGCATCCAGGCTGTGCGCCCGGTACCCGTGCTGATGCTGACAGCACGTGCCGATGAAACCGACTTGCTGATCGGTCTCGGTGTGGGGGCCGACGATTACCTGAGCAAGCCGTTCAGCATGCGTGTCCTCGTCGCCCGGGTGCAGGCGTTGCTTCGGCGTGCTGATCGTGCGGAGCATGCCGCTCGTCCGGTGACCGACCTCCTCGAGTTCGGTGACGTCGTGATCGACCTGACCGAGCGTCGAGTGCGCCGTGATGCCCAAGAAGTCCATCTGACCCGCACCGAATTCGATCTCATCGCCTATCTGGCGGAACGGCCGCGAGCCGCGATCCCACGGGAGTCGCTGCTCGAGGAGATCTGGGGCTGGGGCGAGGGAGCGGGTAGTCGGACCGTCGACAGCCACGTCAAGGCGTTACGACGCAAGCTCGGATCTTCCGTGATCCGGACCGTTCACGGCGTCGGGTACGCCTGGGACGTGCCGCGATGAGCAGCGTCGACCGACTCTTTGCGCGGTGGCCGCGGCCCCTGGACCCGATGCGATCCTTCAAGGTGAAGGTCGGGCTCTTGGTTGTCGCAGCACTGTTGTTCGCCTCCGGTGGGTTCTGGCTGACGTCGCAACAACCGTTTCGTTTCGCCCTGCTGACCGCGTTGGTTGTCGCTCTCGGAGTTACACAGGTGCTCGCACACGGAATGACGTCGCCGCTTCGCGAGATGACGGCCGCGGCGAAGGCGATGGCGCGCGGCGACTATTCGAGGCGTGTGCGAGCGACTTCCCGCGATGAAGTAGGCGAACTCGCCCATGCGTTCAATCGGATGGCCGAGGACCTCGGGGCAGACGACCGGTACCGCCGCGAGCTGATCGGCAACGTCTCCCACGAATTACGCACGCCCATCACCGCTTTGCAGGCCATGCTCGAAAACGTCGTCGACGGTGTCGAAGAACCGGATCCGGCGATGATGAAGTCGGCGCTGCGGCAGACGGAACGACTGGGCGCGTTGGTGGCCGACCTTCTCGACCTCTCGAAACTCGAGGGCGGCGCAATGCCGTTGAAGCGCAGCCGTTTCGAGGTCGAGCCATTCCTACGCGAGCTGTCGAGTGTGAGTGCGGGCGACATCGAGATAGACGTGAAGCCTCCGCAATTGTCCGTGGTAGCCGATCCGGATCGCCTCCATCAGGTGGTGACCAACTTGGTGGACAACGCGGTTCAGCACGGGAACGTCGACACCAAAGTTGCCATCCGAGTGCGTTCCGGCAGCGCGGGGGAGTTGGTGCTCGACGTCCACGACGACGGCCCCGGCATCGAACCACAAGCCCGAGAGCGAGTGTTCGACCGCTTCATCCGCGGCGGATCGACAGACGGGGGCACCGGGCTCGGCCTCGCGATCGCGAAGTGGGCGGTCGAATTACATGACGGCAGGATTGCGGTCGTCGATGCCCCGTCGGGATGCTGCATTCGAGTAGTGCTGCCGCAGAACTGAATCAAAGTCCCTGACGAGATCGAGAGATCTCGCGATGGCGCATGCCTTCATCGGCATTCGTCTGTACTTCCGAACCTGAAAATTTGAACCAGAAACATAGGAGATCACATGAGCGCTCCGATAGTAATTCCACCGAAACCGCCGATGCCAGCCGTAAAACCCAAGCGTCCCAGCCGGTTCTGGCGCCCCGATCGAACGTCGATGGCCACCCGCTCGATGCTCGTCGGCGCGGCCGCAGTAGGGGTGCTTGCGGCCCTGATCCTCGATCCAGGGTTCGTCAGTATCGCGTACGTGATCGTGGGTGTCGGTGTGGTGATCGTCTTCGGGATTCTGACACCGCCGCGGATGACCGTGGCGCAGTGGGTCGCCGCCATCGGGATGCTTGCACTACTGGGCGTTGCCGCCGTTCGCGGTGCAGAGTGGTTGGTGTTCGTCTGCGTCGTAGCTGCGTGGGTTCTGTTCACGTGGACTCTGATCGGCGGGCGGACGTGGACCGGGATACTCCTGGGAACGGTGGCACCCTGGCGGGCGCCCCACCGGACGGTAAACTTCGTTCGTCGTCGAAAACTCGCTACCCGCTCTGCTCCGCGGGTGCCGGCGGCGAGAGTTGTCGTCGTGAGCGCAGTGTCTGTTGTCCTCCTGCTGATCTTCGGATCTTTGTTCGTGAGTGCGGATCCGGAGTTCGCGAAGATCTTCGGTGGCTTCGCTCCTGCCATCTCGGTGTCGAACCCGGGGGCACGGATCTTCGCCGGCGTCGTGATGGCGTTCGGCACACTGGTTGCGGTGTATCTGCGTCGTAGAACGCCGACGGTGGACGCATTTGCGCCTGCGCCGGCGACGCCGTTGCCGATGTGGGAATGGGCGGTCCCGCTCGGCGTGCTCAACGTCCTGTTCCTCGGTTTTGTTGCAGTGCAGACAAAGACACTGTTCGGGGGAGACGAGCACGTTCAGGTGACCGACGGACTGACCTATGCGGACTACGCACGTGAGGGTTTCTGGCAGCTCATGGCAGTAACCGTGCTGACGCTGCTCGTCATCGCCGTCGCGGTGCGGTTCATCGACCGTCGCGATGCTGGATCGAGGCGTCTGGCCCGCGGTTTGTTGGGTGCACTGTGCCTCTTCAGCCTGGTGATCGTGGCATCGGCTGTGCACCGGATGTGGTTGTACGAGAATCAGTACGGTTTCACGGTGCTGCGGGTCAGCGTCTTCGCGACAGAGTTGCTTCTGGGATTCGTGTTCGTGATCTTGCTCGTCGCGGGTATCCGGATGTCCGGGAAGTGGCTACCCACAGCTGTTCTCGCCACCTCTGCCCTTGCTCTGCTGGCATTCGCGGTGTTCGACCCCGACGCGTACATCGCGCAAAAGAACGTGGAGCGGTTCGAGGGCGGTAAGAGCATCGACGTCTCCTACCTGCACGGGCTCTCCGTCGACGCGGTACCTGCCTTGGATCGTCTACCGGAACCGCAGCGCTCGTGTGCGTTGAGTAGGTATCGATTCGGAGTGCCTGGTACCAGTGCGCCCTGGGAGTTCAACGCGGCGCGTGAGAAGGCCCGCGACATCGTGGAGACTCGCCCAGTGGGGCCATGCCTGCAGATGTACACGGTCGGATAGACGCAGAGCGATTGTGCAGCCGCGCGGCAGATATAGCGCGCGGCTGCACAATCGGCGAGCGCCGCCGGGTCGATCAATGCACGGCGAGTGAGATCTTCTCCCGTTCCGCCGCGGACACGACGTCGCGGGTGGAGCGCAAGTCGATGGTCACGCTGTGCAACGCGCCGCCGTAACGGAAGGTGCCGTGCTCGGCGAACTCCTCCGAGACCGGGCTTCCCCGGTTGATGCCGACGTCGAGCTGTTCGTTCATGCTGAAGATCGCCCGCGTGGTCTTCTCGATCCGTCCCTCGGAGACCACCTCGCCGTCAACGCTCAGGGTGGCGATTCCGCCCTTGCCGATTCCGCCGCCGTCGTACTCGAAGTGAATGGACACCTCGCTGGCGTCGGCACTCAGCTGACCCGGTCCGCGAACGTAGGTTCGGCCTCCACCGCTGAAGTTGTAGCAGTAGACGGGGACGGAATCGAGTATGTACAAAGCGAATCCGCCGAACCGGCCACCGAGGCTGACCAGCATGCCGTCGGCGACGCTACCCAGACTGGCGGTCAGCGTGTACGAGCGGTTGAAGAACGTCGGCGCGGCCTTCTCGACCAGACCGTTCATGTGTGGGTACAGCGTGAGGGTCTTGCGGCCCATCATCGGATGTGGTGGTCGTGATTCCGCGGTGGCGTGACGGCCGACCGTTCTGTCGTCCAGCGGCAGTACTTGATATTTGGCGGCCTCGACGAGGAACTTGTCCTTGAGCCTGGCAAGGATCTCGGGATGCTCGTCTGCAAGATCGCGGGCCTGCGACCAGTCGACCGATGTGTCGTACAGCTCCCAACGGTCTTCGCTCATCGGGGTGAGCTCGAGGCCGTGAGTCGCCATCAGCCAGGGTGCGCGGTGCGCGGTGACCGCGGTCCAGCCGTGATCGTAGATTCCGCGATTACCGAAGATCTCGAAATACTGTGTGGTGTGGCGCTCTTCGGCGTCGGGCTCGGTGAAGGTGTAGTTCATCGCCACACCCTCCATCGGTTTCTGGGTGACGCCGTCGACGCTGGTCGGCGCCGGAATTCCGGCAGCTTGCAGAATTGTCGGCGTGATATCGACGCAGTGATGCCACTGTTCCCTGATTCCGGGATTGTCGATCCCCTTGGGCCAGTGGGCGATCAGGCCGTTTCGGGTACCGCCGTAATGGGACGCAACCTGCTTGGCCCACTGGTACGGGGTGTCGAGGGCCAGAGCCCACGACGCCGGATAGTGTGGGTAGCTGGTTTCGGTCCCCAATTCGTCGTAGCGCGTCAGCACGTCGGATGTCGCACTCTTGTAACCGTTGAGGCCGGCGAGGTAGTTGAACGAGCCCTCCATTCCGCCCTCCGCGGAAGCGCCGTTGTCACCCATCATGTAGAGCACCAGGGTGTTGTCGAGGACGCCCATATCCTGCAACCGGTCGACGAGCCTGCCGACCTCGTCGTCGGTGTGCTCGAGGAACGCCGCGTACACCTCCATCAGACGGGCCGAAACCTTCTTCTGGTCGTCGTCGAGTTCGTCCCAGTGCGGGAGCCCCGGAGCCCACGGGGCCAACTCGGTATCAGGAGCGACGACGCCCAGTTCCTTCTGCTTTTCGAGGGTGATTTCGCGTTGGCGATCCCATCCGTGATCGAATTCGCCGACGTACTTGTCCAGGTAGCTGTCCGGAACCTGAAGTGGGGCATGGCAAGCGCCGAAGGGGAGATAGCAGAACCACGGCTTGTCGGGGTCCATCGTGTTGATGCCCTCGACCCATTCGATCGCGTGGTCGACCAGGTCCTCGGACAGGTGGTATCCCTCCTGCGGTGTCTTCGGCAAGTCCACCATGGTGAAGTCCTCGTAGAGCACTGGCGTGAACTGGTCGGACTCGGCGCCGAGGAAACCGTAGAACTTGTCGAAACCCTCACGCACCGGCCAACGATCGAACGGCCCGGCGGCGGTTGTCTCCCAAGTCGGGGTCTGGTGCATTTTGCCGAAAGCGCCCGTCGCATAGCCGTTACCCTGCAAGACGCGCGCAACGGTCGCTGCGGAAGCGGGACGGGTCCCGTTGTATCCCGGTGCAGCATTCGCCATTTCGGAGATGACTCCCATGCCGACGCTGTGGTGATTGCGCCCGGTCAACGTGGCAGCGCGCGTCGGTGAGCACAGAGCGGTGGTATGGAATCGGCTGTACTTCACGCCGGTCTCGGCCAAACGCTCGGCGGTGGGTGTGCGGCACGGACCGCCGAAGGCAGAGGGCGCCCCGAATCCGACGTCGTCGATCATGATCAGCAGCACGTTCGGCGCACCTGCGGGTGGGCGAAGCGGTTCCGGGCGGGTGTACGGCGGATTCTGATCGGGGTAGTACACGGCGGCCGCGACGTTCGGCGTCTCGGGGATGATCGGGATGGAATGGCGATTCACCAGCAGGCTCCTTGGCGTGTGCAAAACCGGGTCGATTAAGCAGTCGTCTTAATCTGGAGCGTATCGGTGAGGATTCAGTTGGCGGTGCAAGTCTCGCTGACTGGGACAATCACCCCCCGTGAGCGGTTAAGGAGTGCCTGCACTCCCTAACCGCGCACGGGGGTTGGGTCTTGCGGAATTAAGACAGTGACTTATATGGTCGGTGTATGCCCGCCTCGCTGGACGCCAAGAACGCCATGATCGCCGTCGCTGAACGGATGTTTGCCGAGCACGGTATTCACGAAGTGTCCATGAGGGACGTGGCGACTGCGGCCGGGCAGCGAAACAACTCTGCGGTTCAGTATCACTTCGGTGGGCGAGACGGTTTGGTGTTGGCAGTATTCCGCCATCGGATGGATCAGATCAATGCAGCGCGACTGACGTATCTCGACGACATCGACGCCAATGGGCGGACTGACCTGGTCCGCGCGTTGGTCGAAGCTTTTCTGTATCCGCTGGCCGATTTCATGGCGACGGTCGACGGTTCCAACTATGCGAGGTTCATTGCCAGAATCTCTCCGTCGGTGGATACGCAGAGCGCCGAGTTTCGAGAGGTCAGCGAAGGGATCAACGAAGTTGTCGGCAGACTGACGCGGGCATTGCCGCATCTGCCCCGCCGCGTCGCGGTCGAACGGATCGACCTGTCGTTCAACATGAGTGTGTCCGCACTGGCCATATTCGAGCAGCGCCGCGAAGACGAAAACCCGGTTGTGCAGGCGGATTTCGATACGACGGTGGACCATCTGGTCGATCTCGCGGTGGGAGCCCTGACTGCACCCCAAAGCACACACAAGCGCACACGAGCACAACGGGTGCACGCGTCGACTGACGTGTGACCCTTCAGGACGCGACAGGACGGAGTCATATGATGGCGACCCTTACATCATCACGCACAGTTCAAATCGGCAATCACACAATCGAATTCGGGCCACGCGGAATGCGGCGAAATCCGGAAGGCATTGAATCGAGCCCGTACGAGCGGTTCACTCTGACGCCCGTCACACCGTTCATCGGTGCCGAGATCAGCGATATCGACTTACGTGATCCGTCGCAGGATCAGATCGAGGATCTACGTCGGGCCCTACTCGAATGGAAGGTGGTCTTCTTCCGCGACCAGCCGATTTCGAGTCTGAATCATCGTGACTTCGCCGCCCATTGGGGCGAACTCGAGATTCATCCACTTCTCCCGCAGGGAGAGGTCCCGGCCGTCGTCAGATTCGAACGCGGAGAAGACAGTCCAGGCACCGAGAACATCTGGCACGTCGACGTCACCTGGACCAAGACACCGCCGCTCGGTTCGGTCCTTCGGGCGATCGACGTGCCGCCGGCCGGCGGTGACACGTTGTGGGCAGATATGGGAAATGCTTTCGACTGCCTCCCGGACGAGATCAAGGACTTGATCGACGGCAAGGACGCCATCCACGATTTCGTGCCGTCCTTCGGACGCGGCATGAGCCCGGAGAAGTTGGAGCAGATGAAGGAACAGTACCCACCGGTTCTGCATCCGATGGTCCGTAAGCATCCGGAAACCGGGCGTAAGACGTTGTTCGTCAACAGCCTCTTCACCACCCACATTCCGGACATGGATCCTTCCGAAGGCAACGCTCTGCTCAACCTGTTGTTCGCGCAGGTCAAGGTCCCGGACTTCCAGTGCCGTTTCAAGTGGGCGCCGAATTCCATTGCATTCTGGGACAACCGGGCAACACAGCACTATGCGGCGAGCGACTACTTCCCTCATCGCCGCGTGATGGAGCGGGTGGCAATCCTCGGAGACGTGCCCTTCTGATCTACGTCTGCGGAATGCGGATGATGCACCGAAAGCCGACGTGGCAGGTCGAGGACTCTTCGGACTCGCCCTGCCGCGCGGCAGGGCGGTACCGCAAGCAGTAGTTCGGCGCACACAGATGTGAGCCACCCTTGATCACCCGTCGTGCGTAGGGTTCGCCAGCCAAGACCTCGGTGGCGAACTCCGCGCGGGGATTGCGCGGAATGCAGCACGAAGAGGCAGGCGCGACATTCTTCGAACCGTGGGCGTGGTCGGACGTGTAATGATCGGCCGTCCATTCCCACACGTTCCCGGCCATGTCGAGCAGCCCGTAGCCGTTGGGCCGGAACTTTCCGACCGGCGCGGTGCGCTCGTACCCGTCCTCGAGCAGGTTCTCCCAGGGGAACTGGCCTTGCCAGACATTGCCACCGGGCCGTCCTCCCGGTGAGTCGTGATCGCCCCACACGTAGGCCTGGCGATCGAGTCCACCACGGGCGGCAAACTCCCACTCGGCCTCGGTCGGGAGTTCCTTGCCGGCCCACGCGGCGTAGGCCTGGGCGTCGAAGTACGACACGTGGGTGACGGGGTGCCGTTCACGTCCCCCGATATTGCTGTCGGCGCCCTCGGGATGGCGCCAGTCGGCGCCGGGAGTGAACGACCACCACTGGGTGTAGTCGTCGAGTGGAACCGGGCCGGGTGGTGAATTGAAGACCAACGATCCCGGAACGAGGAGGGCTGGATCGGCGTCAGGATAGTCGGCGGGATCCGGGGCGATTTCCGCAGTGGTGACGTGGCCGGTTGCCTTCACGAAGCGTCGGAACTCGGCGACAGTCACCGCCGTCGTGTCCATCCAGAATCCGTCGACTGTGACCTGGTGAACTGGGCGTTCTTCGGGATAGAAGTCTTCGGAGCCCATCCAGTACGTCCCACCCGGGATCAACGACATGTTCTTCGGGGGAGTAGTCGTGGAGTGAGGCATCGTCATGAATCCAAGAATGGCACGTTGGTCGCGCCGGTGTGGAGAGAGTCCCACCTGGTGCCCTCGGCAGGATTCGAACCTGCGACCCTTCCTTTAGGAGAGGAATGCTCTATCCCCTGAGCTACGAGGGCGGGGAGCATACCGACAAGCGCTGAAAACCCTGTGCTGCGGGGGTTTTCGCTTCCCGATACTGCCGTTGCATCTGCTCGACCTGTCGGCACGAAGCCCGAGACATCACAGCTGCGCTAGTCAGTGTAGCGGCCCACCGACGCGGTGGCGAAGTCGACGGTGTTATCGCGTGCAAGGTGCCGGCCGAACCGATCGCACTGATCGCAATGGTGGTCACCGCCGAGCAGGCGCGGCAAGGTGCGGGAATGACCCGCAGAATCCGCTTCAACGCCTTTGCCATGAACTGCGTCGCCCACCAATCGCCAGGTCTGTGGCGCCACCCCGAGGACCAGTCGTCCAGGTACACGGATCTGAGGTACTGGACGGAATTGGCGAAACTCCTCGAGCGTGGACGATTCGACGGACTCTTCCTGGCAGATGTCCTGGGAACCTACGACGTCTATGGCGGGAACGACGACGCAGCGTTGCGGCAGGGCGCGCAGGTACCGGTCTCGGACCCACTGCTACTGGCGTCGGCAATGGCTGCCGTGACCGAGCACTTGGGCTTCGGGATCACCGCCGGTACAGCGTTCGAGCATCCGTACCCGTTCGCTCGGCGTTTGAGCACCCTCGATCACCTGACGAACGGGCGAATCGGGTGGAACGTGGTCACCGGATACCTCCCGTCGGCCGCACGGAACATGGGCGAGGACGACCAACTCCAGCACGACGATCGCTACGACCACGCGGACGAGTACCTCGAGGTTCTCTACAAGTTGTGGGAAACGTCGTGGGAAGACGATGCGGTGGTGCGGGACAGAAGCACCGGGGTCTACACGGACCCGTCCAAGGTTCATCCGATCGAGCACGAAGGCAAGCACTTCACGGTTCCGGGCATCCACATCTCGGAACCGTCTCCGCAGCGGACGCCGGTCATCTTCCAGGCCGGTGCGTCGCCTCGCGGGGTTCGCTTCGCCGCCGAGAATGCCGAGGCGATTTTTGTCGGTGCGCCGACCAAGGCGATTCTCAAAGACACCGTTGCCCGAATCCGAAACGAGCTGACAAAGGTGGGCCGCGATCCGTACTCGGCCCGCATCTACACACTGTTGACGATCGTCACCGACCGAACCCCCGAGTTGGCCCAGGCGAAGCTCGAGGACTACCGCAGTTACGCGAGTAGTGAAGGTGCACTCGTTTTCACCTCGGGGTGGATGGGGATCGACCTGTCCGGATACCGAGCCGACGAGCCGATCGGAAACGTCGAAAGCAATGCCATTCAATCCGCGGTCGCATCGTTTCGTCAGGCCGACGAGAAGGGCCGTGAATGGACGGTGGGGGACATCGCGGAGTGGGCGGGTATCGGCGGGCTGGGACCGATCGTTGTCGGTTCCGGTGCGGAGGTCGCGGACGAGTTGCAGGAGTGGGTTGCCGAGACCGACGTCGACGGGTTCAATCTCGCGTACGCGGTGACTCCTGGAACCTTCGAAGACATTGTGGAGCATGTGATTCCGGAGCTGACCAAACGAGGTGCCTACCAGAGCGACTACGACGAGGGAACGCTGCGTAACAAACTGTTCGGGCGAGGGGACAGGCTGCCGCTCGAACACCGAGGCCGGAGCTTCGACCGGATCCCCACTGCCGGCTGAGCGGGGACTTCAGGACCAGCCGGACCCGGGTACGTGGACCGAGGTGGTGAGGTCGATCGCCTCGATGTCCGAAGACCTCAATTCCTCACCGCACACACTGCACCCGAGCCTTGCTTCGAATCGCTTACCGCAAGCTTTGTGATGGAGAACGATGTCCGGGCCGTCCGCGGATCTGAACCAACGTTGACCCCAGGAGATCATGCACATCACGACAGGGAAGTAGGCCGTCCCCTTGGCAGTGAGTCGATACTCCGACCACTGGGGACGATCCGGAAGCGGTCGCGTTTCCATCACACCGATCTCGGTGAGGTGCTTCAAACGATCCGCGACTATCGCCGGTGGCGCGCCGGTGATCTCGGCGAACTCTCCGTACCGGCGCGCGCCTCGGAATGCCGCACCGATGATCGCCGCTGACCAGCGATTGCCGACGAGTTCCATCGTGTGAGCCAGAATTTCCGGTCGGCGTTCGGACTTGGTGGAGCGTCGCCGGGATGTTGCTTCGGGGACACTGCGTGAGAAGTCGCCACTCGGTCCCATTTCGGAGTCCAGAGACCGCACGTCCACGTCCTCGCCGCACTCCTTGCAACGCAGGATCGGGGTGAAGTCGTTTCCGCATGTGCTGTGCCGAAGTGGTGGTAGCGGCGCGGTTTCATTGGGCGCCCACTGCTTCTCCCACGACCACATGGTGATGAGGACGGGCCAGATCGACTGCCCTTTGCGAGTGACCGAGTACTCGTGCCGTGGCGGGTTCTGCTGATACTCACGACGCTCGAGCATTCCGCCTGCCGTCAGGATCGCCAACCGTGCTGACAACACGGAGTTGGAGATTCCCCCCAGTGCCAGCCAGTCGTTGTAGCGCCGCGACCCCAACAGGGCGAACCGCAGAATCCAGAGGTTCCACTCGTCCCCCAACAGCCCGAGCGTGACGGCCAGTGCGTTGGGTCCGCCTGCGGGCAACTCGGTGACGCCCGCCGACGCGGTGGGTGTCGAAGAGTCGGTTGCATTCACTCGTACCACCCCGAAATCATAGGCCGTGAACCCAGCCGCACCGCGAGAGCGTACCGAGTGGTCTGCAGAAAGAGTCGGGAATCACTCGGTACGGGCAATGAGTAACGCTTCCTGAGTGATCTGGCAGATCTGGAGTCCGGATGGATCGAAGACCGCGGCATTCACGACCGCTCTGCCGGCATGAGCTGTGGGGGTCGAATGCTCGAAGAGCAGCCACTCGTCCGCTCGCACGGGGCGCTGAAACCACATCGTGTGATCGAGGGACACTCCTGTCCAATCCGTGTCGAGCGAGTGCTCCTGCCCGATGTCGTATCCGTGTGGAGTCAAAGCGGTGGCCATCAGCATCAAATCACTGGCATAAGCAAGAGCAGCGACGTGAATCAGTGGATCTTCGCTCAGTCGCTGCGCCGAACGCATCCAGATGTTGCGCGCAGGCGCCGCCGAATGTGTCGTGGGGAACTGCGAATCGAGTGGGGACACACGAATCTCGATGGCGGAGAACTCCTCCCACACTTCTCCCAACCCGCCGTCCGCCTCGGCCAACTCTTGCAAGGTCACGCACTCTTCGGGTCGGAGTGCTGCCGGGACGGCTCGACTGTGAGTGATGCCCTCGCCGATCGAGGAGGCCGAGACCGTCGAACGGCAGACCAGTCGTCCGCCCTGGTGGACGTCGACGCCTCTGGTGGACAAGCGCTTTCCGTCGCGAAGACGATCCACCGAGAACTCGGTCGCGCACTTCGTCGATCCGGGGCGCAGGAAGTGCGTATGGACGGAACTGATCGCTTTGCCGTCGGTGACCGTGTGTCCGGCCGCGAGAATCGACTGCGCGACCAGTTGGCCGCCGAACAACTGAGGAAGCCGAACACCGTCGTTCAACCCTTGCCACCGGTCCGGGCCGGTCGATTCCAGGTCGAAGACGTCGGCGAGGCCACTCGTGGGGGCGCTCACGACGCGTGGTTTCGTGCCGGACGGGGTGGACGGGGGAAGAAGCCACTGGTCCGGGCGACGTAGTCGTCGTAGGCCTGGCCTTTGCTCTTGCGCATGCCTCGTTCGAGCAAGGCCTTACCGCTGTAGCTCACCAGTAGTTTGATCATGACGATCGGCGAGACGATCGTGATCAGCGCCAATGGATCACCAAGCGCGAGGATGAACAGTCCGACCCAGACACATGCGTCACCGAAGTAGTTGGGATGCCGGGTCCAGGCCCAGAGTCCATGATCCATCACCATGCCCGAATTGGCCGGATCTGCCTTGAAGCGGGAAAGTTGGTAGTCGCCAACCGATTCGAAGACGAAGCCGACGGTCCAGACAGCGATGCCGATCGCGCCGAGGACTCCGAGGGCGCGAAACTCGTACATCGCGAACTGGACGGGCAGCGACACCACGAGAATGAGGACGCCCTGGAGGCCGTAGATTTTGCGAATCAGGAACGGAACCAGCGGTCCCTGTTGATGTTTGAGTAGGGCAGTGTAGCGCTTGTCCTGCCCGTGCCCGCGGTTTCGGAAGCCGATGTACAACCCCAGTCGCATCCCCCACACCACGGTCAGTGCAAGGACAACGAGGCGACGCAGATCGTTTCCTTCCGATCCGATGGACGTCAGGTACGAGACGACGGCGACGACGGCGAAGCCTGGCCCCCAACAGATATCGATGATCGAGTGATTGTTCATTCGGATGGCGACGGCCATCACTGCGGCGATGAAGAGGAGTACGGCGAGTGCACTCACTCCGAAGTTCAGCGCTAGATCGCCCAGTGGGATGCCGGTCATGCGTGCGCCTTCCGATTGTGGTGGTCGAGCAGTTCGGAAGCGAAGTCCGCGAAGGCTTCCTGTGCGCTCGAATAGGTGTGAGGTGTGCCGAGTCGACTGGCTACGAGCAGTGAATCGAGCGCCGTGGCATCGAGTTCGGTGGTGGTAGGCAAAAATTCGGTCGAGCCCTCGACGGCGTCGGCCGAACGCACGCCGTTGCCTGCCGTGACTATCACCTGACCGTTGGTGGTGGACTCGGGATCGACAAGGGCGGTGACTACCGGTGCGACCAAGTCGGCTCCCATGATGTCGATGAATTCGGGGTTCATTCCGGATTCGGTCATCTGCGTAGTGGCATAGGGAAGAAGGACATTGGTGAAGACGTTGCGGTTCGCACCTTCTGCCGCTGCGGTGCGGCCCAGGGCGATCACGGCTCCCTTGCTTGCGGCATAAGCAGATACGGTGGGCTCACCGTGCAGTCCGGCGGTCGAGGCAATCATCACGATGCGTCCGAACCCGGCTTCGCGCATCACGCGGGAGGCTTCGGCTGCAACCAGTGCGGTCCCGACGACGTTTGTCGTGATGACGGTACTGAGGTTCTCGGCAGTGGTGCGGTGGAGCATCTGCGGACCGCTGACCGCGGCGCTGGTGATGCAGAAATCGAGTCGTCCGAACCGAGTGAGAGCGTCGTCCACCAACTTTCGACCGACGTCGGGGTCGGTGACGTCGTCGTGGTTGGCGACGGCCTGTCCACCGGATTCGAGGATTTCGTCGACAACCTGATCCGCGGGGCCTCGGGCGCTCGAATCGAGTGTGCGATTTCGATTGTTGACGATCACCGTGACGCCTCGGCTTGCCAGATGCAGCGCGACGGCACGGCCGAGGCCCTTGCCACCTCCGGTGACGACGGCAACGCGACCGGAGAGTGCACTGGCGGTCATGAGGCGATCCGTTCGACGAGCACGGCAACTCCGACGCCTGCAGCGCCACTGACCGCGGCCACACCGTATCGCCCGTCGCTTCGAACAAGTTCGTCGACGCACGAGCCCACGAGAATTGCTCCGGTAGCGCCGAAGGCATGGCCCATCGCCATCGTTCCGCCGTTGGGGTTCATCCGGTCCGGCCCGGCGTCGAGATCGCGACGGAATCGCAGGCAGAGCGCGGAGAAGGCTTCCGCGAACTCGAACACGTCGATGTCCTGCGGACGCAGTCCGGCTCGCGCGATGACGGCCTCCACGGCGCTCTGACCTGCCGTGAGCATGAGAACCGGATTCACCGATGTCGACGCGGACCCGATGATCCGTGCGCGAGGTGTCAAACCGGCTCGGGCAGCGGCTTTCTCGGACCCGAGGAGCAGGAGTGCCGCTCCGTCGGCCATGGCGGGAGAGGATCCGACGGTGTGCAGGTGTTCGATCTTTCCGACCTCTGGGTACGCGGCGAGCGCGAGAGCGTCCTGACCTCCGGCGCCGAGTCCTTCGAATGCGGCCGGAAGTGCGGCGAGTCCCTCTGCGCTCGTGTCTGCCCTGACCAGTTCGTCGTGCGCGATTCCCGCCTCACCGTTTCTTCCGGGAACAGGTACAACCGACCGCTCGAACGCCCCGTTGCGCCACGCTTCGGCAGCCTTGTGCTGGGTTTCGACGCCGTAGGCATCCAACTCGTCGCGGGAGTACCCCTCGATCGTGGCATTCAAGTCGGCGGCAACACCCATATGGATGGAGCCGATCTGCGCGATAGTCGCCGGGTCGGTCCACAGCGGCCCGCGATCACTGAACATCGGGGTGCGGGAGACGCTTTCGACACCGCCTGCCACGACGAGGGAAACGTCGTCGCTACGGATGCGGGCTGCGCTCTGGCCGACTGCGTCGACACCGGATGCGCAGAATCGGCTGAGAGTCGCTCCGGGAACGGAGTCGCCCCAACCTGCCAGCAGTGCGGCAGTTCTCGCGATGTTAGCGCCCTGCTCGTCCACCTGCGATGCGCAACCGAGAACTACGTCGTCGATCTGTTCTGCGGCGAGGTTTGTTCGACCCTGCAGAGCCTTGGCCAGGTGGACCACAAGATCCACGGGGCTGTGTTCGTGGAGGGCGCCTCGCGCCGATGCTCGACCGCGCGGCGTGCGCACGTAGTCGAGGACAAAAGCATCAGTCATTTTCAACCCTTCAATTAGTAGAGTTACTCTGCTAGTTGTAGTACGGTTGCGATGAAATTACAACCGCCGATACACGGGTATCTCGGTGACGTCACCGAGGCCGGATCGGCAAGGGGAGAGGTCATGACTGTTTCGAACATTTGGATTCTCGGCGGGTACCAATCCGACTTCGCACGAAACTTCACCCGTGAGGAACTCGATTTCGCGAACCTTGCCGAAGAGGTGGTGAACCACACGCTGGCCGCGGCGAAGGTTCCTGCCACCGACATCGAGGTGATTCACGTCGGTAATGCCTTCGGCCAGTTGTTTGCCGGCCAAGGTCAGCTGGGTGCGATGCCCGCCACAGTCCATCCGGAACTCTGGGGTGTGCCCTCGTCCAGACACGAGGCGGCATGCGCATCGGGCAGTATCGCGGTACTCGCCGCAATGGCAGACCTGCGTGCCGGCAATTACGACGCCGCTCTGGTGATGGGTATCGAACTGGAGAAGACAGTTCCGGGTGACGACGCAGCGGGTCATCTTGGTGCCGCAGCCTGGGTCGGACATGAAGGTGGGGAAGCAAAATTCATGTGGCCGTACATGTTCGATCGTGTGTCGAAGGAGTACGGGCGCCGTTACGGGATCGACGAATCTCACCTTCGCGCGATCTCGCAGATCAATTTCTCGAACGCGAAGAACAACCCCAACGCACAGACACGCGGTTGGTCGGTGCCCGATCTGCTCGGAAATGCGGGTGGTGACGACACCACCAATCCTGTTGTGGAAGGTGGTGTTCGACGATTCGATTGCAGTCAGGTGACCGACGGTGGTGCCGGGGTGGTGCTGGTGACGGACAAGTACCTTCGTGAGCACCCTGGTGCCGCGGCGACCCCTCTGGCTCAGATCGCGGGCTGGGGCCACCGCACCGTCGGTTTGGGCCTCGAACAGAAACTGGCGCGTGACGCGGAGAATCCCTACGTGATGCCACACGTTCGGGATGCGGTGATGGACGCCTTCTCTCGGGCCGGAGTCGATCTGACCGGGATAGACGGGATCGAAACACATGACTGTTTCACCGCGAGCGAGTATCTCGCGATCGACCACATCGGTCTGACGGCGCCTGGTGAGTCCTGGAAAGCCATCGAGAGTGGAGACATCGCCATGGGCGGCAAGCTGCCGATCAACCCGAGCGGTGGTCTGATCGGCGGCGGTCATCCGGTGGGCGCCAGCGGTGTCCGCATGCTTCTCGATGCGGCCCATCAGGTGACGGGAACGGCCGGTGGCTTCCAAGTCGAGGGCGCACACCGCTTTGCGACGCTCAACTTCGGCGGAAGTACGGCCACCACCGTCAGTTTTGTCGTCGACGCCGTTTCCTGAATTGCAGCCCAGTCTTTCCCTATCAGTCGAAAAGAGAAATCCATGGACGTCGAAATCGTAGGCAAGCTGTTGTCCACCCTTCCCGCCGATGACGATCACCCGTATCGCACCGGTCCGTGGCAACCGCAGACCACCGAGTTCAAAGCGGACAACCTCGAAGTTGTGTTCGGTGAGGTTCCGAAAGACCTCGACGGTGTCTACCTGCGAAATACCGAGAATCCGCTTCATCCCTCGATGAAGGCGTATCACCCCTTCGACGGTGACGGCATGATTCACATCGTGGGTTTTCGCGATGGAGAGTCGTTCTACCGCAACCGATTCGTGCGTACGGACGGCTTGGCGGCCGAGCAGGATGCCGGCGCTGCGTTGTGGGCAGGGCTCGCCGAGTCTCCCAAGCTCAGTCGCCCAGAGGGAGGCAAAGGTGCACGCACCCGGATGAAGGACGCGTCCAGCACCGACGTCGTGGTTCACCGGGGAACCGCTCTCACCAGCTTCTACCAGTGTGGGGATCTGTATCGCCTCGATCCGATGTCGGCGGAGACACTCGGAAAGGAAAACTGGAACGGCAAGTTCCCCTTCGAATGGGGTGTGTCCGCGCACCCGAAGGTGGACGACAAAACCGGAGAAATGCTGTTCTTCAACTACAGCAAGGAAGCGCCGTACATGCATTACGGCGTCGTGGACTCGGCCAACGAGTTGGTCCACTACGTCGATGTCCCACTTCCCGGTCCGCGCTTGCCGCACGACATGGCCTTCACGGAGAACTACGCGATCCTCAACGATTGCCCCCTGTTCTGGGATCCGGTTCTGCTCGAGAAGGGCGCGCACGTCGCGAATTTCCATCCCGAAATCCCGCTGCGTCTCGGAGTCATCCCACGCCGCGGAAACACCGCTGACATCAAGTGGTTCGAGGCCGATCCGACCTACGTCCTGCACTTCGTGAACGCCTACGAAGAGGGTGACGAAATAGTTCTCGACGGTTTCTACCAAGGTGATCCCGAACCGTCGGACAACGGCATGGGCAATCAGTGGGAACGCGCCTTCCGCTTCCTCGCTCTCGATCGCATGCAGACCCGGCTGCACCGCTGGCGATTGAACCTGGTCACCGGAGCTACGCGTGAAGAGCAGCTCAGTGACTCGATCACCGAATTCGGCATGATGAACGGGAATTTCGCGGGCGAGAAATACCGGTACGCGTACGCGGCTTCGGGTAAGCCGTCGTGGTTCCTGTTCGACGGATTGGTCAAACACGACCTGCTGACGGGCAACGAGGAACGATTCTCCTTCGGTGACGGTGTGTACGGCAGCGAGACTTCGATGGCGCCGCGTGTGGGTGGTACCGCTGAAGACGACGGCTATCTCATCACGTTGACCACTGACATGAACGAGGATGCGTCATTCTGCCTGATCTTCGACGCCGCCCGCGTCGGAGACGGTCCTCTGTGCAAACTTCGCCTTCCCGAGAGGATTTCGAGTGGTACGCACTCGACGTGGGCTCCGGGGGCCGAGCTCCGACGCTGGCAAAGTGCCGACACCGCAGCCGAAGCGGTCGGATTGTGACGGCCACGCCCGACTCGGGCTCCTGGGAGATCTTGCGGCAGGTGGTGATCGGCGCACGAGACCTGGAGAAGACCGGTCGGCAACTACGTGAAGCGCTGAATCTCGCTGCCGGATTCGCGGATCCGCTGCTCGAAGACATCGGATTGGCCGACGAGACCCTGGCCGTCGGGCCGCAAGCCTTTCTGGAGATCGTCGCACCGCTCGACGAGACTGTCTCGCTGGCGAGATGGATCCGAAAGGGCGGAGGGGAGGGCGGTTATGCACTCTCGATCCAGGTATCGAACATCGAGCCCTATCTGGAACGTGCAGTTGCGGCCGATGTTCGGACGGTGGCCGATCTCGAGGCCTACGGTCACCGGATCGTTCAGCTCCATCCCGGTGATCTCGGACTGCTCGTAGAACTCGACGAGATTCCCGACGCCGACGAGTGGTTCTGGGATGAGACGGAGAAGGAGGTTTCGGTCGATCCATGGGTCGACGACATCCTCGGCGTCGACGTGTCCTCTCCCGATCCGGCCAAGACGGCGGCACTGTGGGCTGAGGTGTTCGGAAAGAAACCCGTTTCGAGGCAAACACTCTCGATCACGCTGGGATCGCGCGTCGTGTCGTTCGTTCCAGGGGAGCGGTCGATGCTCAGTGCAATCGATCTGGCGGCGTCGAGCGGCGCGTCTGCCGTCGAGCCCGGTCTCAGTATCGGCGGCGTCGAGTTCCGGATTCACCCACGCTGAGCTTGCCTTATATCGAACGACAGAAAGCGGGGCCGATCGCTCGAAGCGATCGGCCCCGATTTCTTGTCATGGACTCAGGCGAAGTCCTGCCGCAAGCGAGTCTTGAGAAGCTTTCCACTCGCGTTGCGTGGCAGCTCCTCGACGAACCGAACTGCACTGGGGCACTTGAAGTGAGCCAGCCGCTTGCGTGACCACTCGATGATCTCAGCTTCGGTGGCACCAGAATCGCCGGCTCGAACGACCACCGCAATGGGAGTCTCACCCCAGCGATCGGAGTGAACGCCGACCACTGCGACCTCCCGGATTCCAGGGTGCCCCGAGAGAACGCTCTCCACCTCGGCGGGATAGACGTTCTCACCGCCGGAGACGATCATGTCCTTGAGACGGTCGTGGAGGTAGAGGTAACCGTCCTCGTCGAACGATCCTCCGTCTCCAGTTCGGAGCCAGTCTCCGTCCAACATGGTGGCCGCCGTCGCTGCCTCGTTGCGCCAGTAGCGCTTCATGACGTGAGCGCCGCCGATGACGACCTCGCCGCGGCTACCGACCGGGACGTCATCGAGCGTCACGGGATCGACGATGCGGATGGGTACGCCGAACATCGGCTGCCCGACGGACTTCAACCGATGCGCGGTCGACTCGTCGGTCGCCCGATGGTCGTCGGGCGTCAACATGGTGACGCCGCCGGTTGACTCGGTGAGTCCGTATGCCTGCAGGAAACTACATCCGAATACCTTCGTCGCATCTTGCAACAGGGGCAGTGGCATCGGCGCGGCTCCGTAGACCAGGAACTGCAGGGCACTCCAATCTGCCTCGCGCACAGCAGGAAGGGAGGTCAGGACGCTGATCACCGCGGGAACGGCGACCGCATGCGTGACCTTGTACTCCTGCATCAGCGCGACGAGTTCGAGAGGCCCGGCGATGGTCTCGAGAAGTAGAGCGCCACCGCTGAGCGTCGTGACGAGGGCAAGACCGAGCCCCGCGACGTGAAAGAACGGAACCGGGCACATAGCCACGGAGTCGGTGTCGAGATCGAGCAGGTGATACATGGTGGCGAGGGCTCGGCCGAGGTTGGCGCCGGTGAGCTCGATTCCCTTGGGGTGACCGGTGGTTCCCGACGAGTAGAAGATCAGCGCTGTGTCGTCGGGACGGCGCGACGACCCTGGATCTTCGTCCCCGACACCGGCCAGCCAGTCGTTCCACGAGACCGAGTTTCCGGCGCCGTCGACTGTGACGACGGTTCGGACGCTACCGACCGCCGCCGCGACGTCGGAGAGGCCCTCATCGCCTGCTCCGATGACGACGACGGTCGGCTCGCTGTTGCTCAGGATGTAGTCGACCTCACCCGGTGCCAGTCGATTATTGACGGCCGTCAGAATCGAGCCCATCTTCGAAGATCCGTACAAGGCGGAGAGGAAGGACGGTGCGTTGGCGCCGATGTACGCCACCCGGTCGCCGGGTCGAACACCATCGCGCAGAAGTGCATTCGCCACTCGATTGGCTTCGACGTCCAGCTCGCGAAAGCTGGTTCGACCGTCATCGGAGATGATGGCAGTGCTGTCCGGCGTCGCAATGGCCCGGCTGCGGAGTAGGTCTTCCAGATTTTGTACGGGACGTCCGTCGGGCAGGAGCGCGTTCACGGAAGGTTCAGGGGCGGAAGTTTCACGGGCGGAAGTTTCACGGGTGGCAGTCGAATCTACGGCCGTCGGCTGAGTTGTCATGCTGAATGCTCCAATCTGAAGGGGGCAAAGACAGGGGGTTCGAAAATGCCGGCGGGAGCGGCGAGTACATGCTCGACGGCGCGTAGTGCCGGGCCTGCGGTGATGAATTGACCGGCCGTGGTTCGACTGTTCGGATCTTGCGGTTCGACCAGATTGACGGTCATCACGATCTCGGGTTTGCCGAATAGGTGGACTTCCCATTGGTCCCGTTCCGCGTATTCCTCGCGATCGGGTTCCATGGTCCAGATGATGGCGAGGGTGAGGAACTGCTTTCCGTCGACCATTGCGTGCCAGCGCCATTCGGTGGTTCCGACGGTTCCGGCCGCAATGCGTCCGGCAGCGACGTCGAGATCCGTACGCGCGGGAAGCGCCTTGTGATCGGAGACGACCTCGTCGTAGGTGACGCCCAGGCGCTCGCACATGAACGCGATGGTCTCGAGGTACAGCGACGCGTACAGCGAGGGCAACGGCCCGGTTCCGTCCAGTTCCTCCGGGGGCGAGCCCATTCCCATGACGGTGAACGCGAAGTCGGGGTCGGGCATGCCGCGAGCATCGAGCACCTCGTCGATCGTGATTCGGTCGAGTTCGATCGATGTTCCCGTCAGAGCCAACGCCAATCGCTCGCCGATGACACCTGGGCTCACACCAACCCCGTAGAGCGTCGAATCGCCTTCCTTGCATGCTTGGGCGAACATGTGCTCGCGCTCGGTGCCGTGTGCGCGGGGGAAGTGCTGCCCGGCCGTCGTGATCACGTTGATCCCGGCTCGAAGCAGACGGCACAGATCGTCGTCGTGGCGTTCGTACGGAATCTGCAACCGCGGACTGTGGATGAGAACCTGTGGGCGCGAGCGGATGATCTCGTCCACGTCACGTGTAGCGATCACCCCCGTCGGTGCGCGTCTGGCGATGTCACCGGCGTCTCGACCTGCCTTGGCGTCGCTGTAGACGTACAGGCCGACCAACTCGAGGTCGGGACGATCGATGATTCCGCGCAGCGCCGTCTTGCCGATGGCGCCGGTCGCCCACTGGGCAACACGAATCGGATCGCTCATGATCGGGTGGTCAGTTCGCCGGCGAAGAGGAGCTTGCCCAGTCCGCGTTCGTACCGAATCGGGTCGCGGGCCAGGCGCGCACGTGCGTCGATTGCCATGAAATCGGTGTCGCACGTCCACTCGCCGCGTTGCATGGCGGCGAGTCCGGTTGCCGCGATGTCGAGGGGGTTTTCCTTGTGGCCCTGCACATGTGACGCCATGCGGGTGTCGACGCTGCCGACGATCAACGACGTGACGGTGATGCCGTGCGGTTCGAGTTCGGCGCGAGCGATTCCGCCGAGCGACAGAGCCGCCGCCTTGGCCGGTGAATAGCCACCCATGAAAGCGGTCGGAGCGATTGCGGCCACCGACAGGACGTTGACTATCGATCCTCCGCCACGGGCGGCGAGCACCGGCGCGAAGGCTCGGATCATCGTCAGAGGCCCGAAGTAGTTGACCTCCATCTCGGCGCGAGCGGCGTCTCGGTCGTCGGCCTCGATCAACCGATTCCCGGTGAACAGTCCGGCGTTGTTGACGACGACCGTGGTGTCACCGCACGCACTGGCCGCTGCGTCGACGAGTCCTGGATCGGTCACGTCGAGTTCGACGATGTGCACTCCCGTGGCTCGCAGCTCGGCCGGTGCCTCGTCGGGATTTCTCACCCCCGCATAGATTTTGGCTGCGCCCATCAACTTCGCCTGCTGGACGAAGGCCAACCCGAGGCCTCGATTGGCGCCGGTGACGAGGACGGTCGCACCCTCGACCGGAGTTCCGCGAAAGGTTGTCATGAGTTCTCCTGTGTCTGCCGGGTGTAGATGAGGTCGTCGGGAAATTTCTTGCTCTTCTTCAATGACGATTCGGGTGCGAGCATCCCGAAGATCCAGCCTTCGGTAGTGGCCATGTCGTGGTTCCAGTCCCACCGCAGTGCGCGGTGGCGGATTCCCCACCTGCCGTCCTCGAAGCCGAAGCGGTCGATCAAGCGCGCCGAGGTGAGTGTGTCGGCTATGCCGTCCGAGTGCTTGATTCGTGCGAATGCGAGCACGTAGGACTCGACCCGTGCGGTGTCCCCGTCGAGTTCGATCAAGACGTTGGTCAGGGCGTGGGTCGTCAGCGACCGCGGGTGCGTTATGGCCCCGGCGATGTGGTCGACGTACTCGTCGGCAGTGCCGGTGAAGACCCCGCCGTGGTCTTCGGTTGCGCCGGGTAGGTAGCACTGCCGGGCGTCCTCGACGTCGCCGCGATCTGCGGCTCGGAGGAAACGCGCCAGAACTTCGTAGATTTCCTGCTTGGCGACGAGGGCTTCGATCGGGCTGTACTCCCGAGTGCCCGGGCCCCCGCCGGTATCGACTTCGCGAATGTCGTTGGACCTCACGATGATGTCCCTTCTCGGCCCCGGAGCGGAGCCGCACGTTGACGGAGTGCCTCTGCTTACTGTAGTAATCTCTATCACACTGCTAATTGAAGTGTCACGAGGAGGTGAACCAATGCTTGGAACCACACCACCCGCACAACCCGCGAATGACCCGGTCGTACTCACGCTTTCCGGCGTATCGATCGAATTCGGCGGTGTCACCGCTCTCGACGACGTCGGCTTCGACGTCCGCGCCGGACAGATATGCGGGCTCATCGGACCCAACGGCGCTGGTAAGACCACGCTGTTCAACTGCATCACAAGGATTTACGAGCCGAGCCGGGGCGTCATCACCTGGCAGGGAACCGATCTACTCGGGCTGCGCCCCTATGCGCTCGCCTCGGCCGGGATCGCTCGAACCTTCCAGAATCTCGCACTGTTCAGCGGCATGAGCGTCTTCGACAACACCATGGTCGGCGGGTCGTCTCGGGGTCGCTTCGGACTGGCGAGCGGGCTTCTCGGCTGGCCTCCAGCGCGCGCTCGAGTCCGAGAACTGCGAGAGAAGGCCTGGTATCTGCTCGAACGCCTCGAACTCGTCGACGTCGCGAACGCACCTGCGGCAGGCCTTCCGTTCGGAACACTCAAGCGCGTCGAACTGGCGCGAGCATTGATGTCCGAGCCGTCGCTGCTCCTGCTGGACGAACCTGCCGGTGGGCTCACGCACAGTGAAGTCAAGGAACTGGGAGAACTGATCGTCTCCCTCCGCGACGATTTCGGCTTCGGTGCGCTTCTGGTCGAACACCACATGGGATTGGTGCTCGGGATCTCCGATCACGTTGTCGCCCTGAACTTCGGTCACAAGATTGCCGAGGGCACTCCGGCGCAGATCCAGCAGGATGACGCCGTGATCAACGCGTACCTGGGACGTGCCGCATGACGCTGTTGAAGGTCGACGATCTGCATGCCGGCTACGGGCGCGGCAATGTACTGCACGGGGTTTCGCTCGACGTCGAACCTGGTGGGGTCGCTGTTGTTCTCGGTGCGAACGGCGCCGGAAAGACCACCATGATGCGTGCGCTGGCCGGGTTGATTCCGCATCAGGGAACGATCACCTTCAACGGTTCGCCGTTGGGGTCCAAACCGGAACGCGCCGTGGCTGCCGGCGTGAGCCTCGTCCCGCAAGGCCGCGGAACTCTCGGTCAACTGTCCGTCCGCGACAACCTGCTCGTCGGCGCTGCGTTGCGTAAGGACAAGGCGGAGATCGCAGCCGACATCGAGCGGTGGTGCGAGACGTTTCCGGTACTCGGTCGTCGCTCGACGCAACTGGCGGGCTCACTCTCGGGCGGCGAACAGCAGATGCTCGCGGTCGCACGCGCATTGATGAGCCGTCCCACACTGCTTCTATGCGACGAACCCAGCCTGGGGCTGGCACCCATCGTCATCGCCGAATTGTTCGACACGCTCGGTGCGATCAACCGCAGCGACGGAACTGCACTGCTGATCGTGGAACAGAATGCCGACCTCGCAATGAAACTCGCGTCGAAGGTCTTCCTGCTCGACGTAGGCACCATCGTCGCTGCCGGAACGCCCGAGGAATTTCGTTCCGACGACGTCGTGCGCAGCGCTTACCTCGGGTACCAGGAGTAAACGGTGACACTCTTTCTCGAACGACTCATCTCCGGATTGACCAACGGGTCCATCTACGCAATTCTCGCCCTCGCACTGGTCGTGGTGTTCCGCGCCACCGGCACGATCAACTTCGCTCAGGGCGAGTTGGCCCTGTTCACGACCTTCGTGGCGTGGTGGCTCACGACGATGTCCTGGCCGATCTGGGGCGCGATCGGAGCGGCTCTCGCTCTCGGCTTCCTGCTCGGTGCATTGATGGAGCGCCTGCTGATCCGGCCGGTTCAGCGGAGAAGCGACATGGCCGTGCTGATCGTGGCACTGGGATTGTTCACCGGGCTCAACTCGTTGGCCGGAATGCTGTGGGGGAGCGATACGAAGATCATGCCGAGTCCGTTCCCCAACGGTCCGACCGATTACATCTCGGTGGGCGGTGCGCGTGTGTACGGCGACGCGCTGGGTGTACTCGTGGCGCTGGTTGTCCTACTTGTGTTGATGTCCTTGCTCTTTCGCAAGACCAGGGTTGGTCTGCACATGCGCGCTGTCGCGGACAACGCCGAATCGGCAACCCTGGCCGGAGTTTCGACCAGCCGGATACTCGCAATCGGTTGGGGTGTTGCGGCAGCGATCGGCGCACTGGCCGGTGTCCTGGTCACTCCGCTCTCGCCGCAACAACTCGGTCTCACGACCATGTTTCCGATCTTCATCGCAGCATCTGCGGCCGCACTGTTCGGAGGACTCGACAGTCTTGTCGGTGCCGTGGTCGGTGGGTTGACGATCGGTGTCCTGGAATCGATGCTCAGCGGCTATATTTCGGCCATCGGCGGTTCGCTTCAGCAGACATCCGCTCTGCTGATCATCGTGGTGATCCTCTTCGTCAGACCCAATGGACTGTTCGGAACCAAGAAACTGGAGCGAGTATGACGACGCTTGCCGAGAGAAATGAACCCGCCGTCGCCGAAAAGGCGGTCAGGCAGCCGCGTGTGGTGGTCGCCGGATCGACGTCGTACCGGTTACTCCAAATTGGTCTGTTGGTGGCAGCCGTCTGTGCTTTGCTTCTCGCTTCACAAAGTGCGCCGTTTCGCGTAGGGCAGTTCACGAGCGTCTTCATCATCGCGATTGCCATTGCGGGACTGAATATCGTCAGCGGATACACGGGACTGCTGTCGATCGGGCATTCTGCCTTCTTCGGCCTCGGCGCGTACACGACCGGCGTGCTGATCGTCGATCGCGGATACTCGCCGTTGACCACGATCCCGATGGCAGTCGTATTATGTTTTGTACTAGGGCTTCTCGTCGGTCTTCCGTCGTTGCGGATCAAGGGGCTGTATCTGGCTCTCGTGACACTCGCTGTCGCTGTGGCGTTTCCCGAAGTGATCCGCAAGACCGGCGATCTGACCGGTGGTGCTGCCGGAATGGTGGTTCGTGCAAATCTACTGGTCCCGCCGAAATGGACTGGTTTGACTCGCGCGGACACCTATCTCTGGATCTTCTGGGTGTCGGTCGTGACGCTGGCAATTGTCATGCTCCTGATTCGCAATCTCGTCAAGAGTCGATTCCGTCTGGCTATGGTCGCGGTGCGCGACAACGAGATTGCGGCGAGCGCAAACGGCATCAACGTCGCGCGGGTCAAGATTCTCGCTTTCGGGCTTTCCGGCGCGATCACCGGCCTGGGAGGTTCGCTCTTCACGATGTACATCGGCGCGCTCTCGCCGGAATCCTTCTCGCTGATGAAGTCGATCGAGTTCATCACCGGGCTGGTGTTGGGCGGAATCGCAACCCAATTCGGCCCGATCGTGGGGGCAACGGCAGTGGTGTTCCTGCCGTACTACACCGGAAGCGTCACCGACGGCCCCGTGTCGGGAGTGGTGTTCGGCGCGGTGCTTATCGCGATCGTGTTCTTGATGCCGGACGGAATCGTCGGCCGGATCAACAGCGTCCTACGACGATTCATCCTCGTGGTTCCCGCAGATCATCCCAAGTATCGCGAAGGCGAGCCTCGCGCCTGAACAACATCTCCCTCGCCCACTCTCGTTTCTCTCGACTCACAGCAAGGAACTGGACGACATGAAAAAGCAGACCACGATTCCCGCAGTCATCGCCGCTGCGGCACTACTCCTTACGGCCTGCGGAGGTAGCTCCGATGCAGAGAGCAACACGTCGACATCAGCCGGCGCAGTCTCGGTCGACGACTGCAGCGATCCCAGCGGTGCCGCAGCGCCGATCACCGACAAACTGACGGTGGGATGGAGTGGGCCGACGTCCGGCCCGCTCGCCGACGCCGTCGGCAACGTGATCGAAGGAATGCGAGCACGGTTCGAGGTGGCGAACGCGGCCGGAGGTGTCGGCGGTGTCAAACTCGACGTGGTGGTCAAGGACGATGCCTTCTCTCCGGAACGGGCCAAAGCCAATGTCGGAGAGTTCATTCAGAAGGACAAGGTCGACGTTCTGGGCACGTTCGGAGCCGGCCAGTTGAACGCCGTCGCGGACGATCAGACCACTGCCTGTGTGCCACTGCTGTTTGCGCAGGCAGGGATGCCGGAGTTCCGGGTCATCGAAGACTTCCCGTGGACAACGGAGTATCTCCCGGATCCGGGCATCGAGATGGAAGTAGTCGTCGAGAGCCTGAAGAAGAAGTATCCGGACGGCGCCAAGGTCGCATTGGCTACGAACCAGACCGAGTCGGGACAGGGAATCGCCAACGGCTTCAAGTCGGCGATCGAAGGAACCAACTTCGAGATCGCTGCCGAGGAGGCGTTGACCGACCCCAAGACGGCGGCATCGACCCTCAAGGCCAGTGGCGCCGAGGTGTTGGTGGTAGCTGGTGTCACCACTGACTGCCTCGCGATCACTCAGGCGATCGGACGTGTCGGATGGAAGCCCGACACCGTGATTCAGCCGTCGAACTGCGTCGACGGTGCGACCCTGTACGCGCCCGCCGGTGATGCTGCAGACGGGCAGCAGGTGATGGTGTGGCTCAAGGATCCCAACAACGCTCTCTACAAGGACGATGCGGCGGTACGTGACTACCTAGCGGGTGCAGCTGCTCACGGTGCCGATTCCCCGACCAACAGTTACACCGTGAACGGATGGGCCATCGGTGACCTGTTGGTGGACAACTTCACTCGGGCCTCCGAGTCTTCTGACGGACTCTCTCGCGCCACCATCATGAGTGCCGCGCGTACGCAGGACTACCACCCGCCGATGTTCATCGACGGAATCAAGTTCACCATGACCGCCGATCATGCGCTGGGCATCTTGGCATTCCAGCCGTTCGAGTGGAATGCCGCTACTCAGGCATTCGAGAAGCAGGGCGACGTGATCGACATTTCCGGCCGTTACGAGAACTGAGGCGAGTGCGCGCATGAACAAGACACACAGGGGATTGCATCCTCGCGGCAAGGTGGACGAATACACCTCGAAGGGGTGGTGGTCCGACGAGACGATCGATCAGGTGTTCCGGGCGCAGGTGCGGGTCCGCGGCGACGAACTCGCGGTAGTTGATCCGGCGAACCGGAGCGAGCTGTCCGGGGGAGATCCACGACGCCTCAGTTGGAACCAACTGGAGAGCGAAGTCATCGCGCTCGCTGCCCGCTTCTCCGAGGTGGGTTTGGGCCGGGGAGATGTTCTGGGCGTGCAGATGCCGAACACCGTCGAACTGGTCGAGGTTTATCTTGCAGCGTGGTCGCTGGGGATCGTGGTCTCACCCTTGCCGATGCAGTACCGCGAACGTGAAGTGGAAGGAATGGCAAACCAGGCGGCGTTTGCAGCATTTGTCACCGTACCCAGTTTCGGTGACAGACTCCCCGCTACGGAGATCGCTGCAATCAGATCCCGGATTCCTTCTCTGAGATCGGTGTTCGCCTACGCTCCCGCGTCCGAGCTTGCGGCTCAGCTTCCCGCCGGCGTCGTGGGACTGAGTCCTCGGACTGCCACCGAAGCACAGCGCAGTGAACTGGAGGAACGAAACACCGAAGATCCCAACGACCCCAACGATGCGATGACGATCTGTTGGACCTCCGGGACCGAAAGCGAACCGAAGGGGGTCCCACGTTCGCACTACGAGTGGCTGGCCATCTGCTGGGCCACGATCGACGCTCCCGACATCGTCGTCGGCGACGTCTTGTTGAACCCGTTCCCGATGGTCAACATGGCCGGAATCAACGGAATGTTCCTGCCGTGGCTCCGCACGGGATGTGTACTGGTACAGCACCACCCGTTCGACCTTCGAGTGTTCCTCGGACAGATCGAGGCCGAGCGAGTGACGTACACGGTAGCGCCGCCTGCGCTGTTGTGGATGCTGCTCGCCGACGAGTCGATGCTCGCGGCGGTCGACCTGTCGAGCTTGACGCGGATCGGTTCGGGTTCGGTGCCACTACAACCTCCGATGGTGCGGGGGTGGCAGGAGCGATACGGAATCGGAGTCATCAACTTTTTCGGATCAAACGAAGGCATCAGTCTGCTCTCCTCGCCTGCGGACATGCCGGATCCGGACGACCGCGCACGGTACTTCCCCCGCTTCGGTGTCGAAAGCTTCCGTTGGAGCACCAGGATCTCGGACTGGATGGACGTGCGCTTGGTCGACGTGGTCACCGGCGAGGACATCACCGAAGTCGGACACCCGGGTGAGTTGCGAATCAGTGGACCGACTGTCTTCGCCGGCTATCTCGGCGATCGACCGTCGCCGTTCGACGAACGCGGATTCCTCTGCACCGGAGATATCTTCGAGATCGCCGGTGATCAGGGGCAGTTCCTCCGCTACCTGGATCGAGGCAAGGATCTCGTGATCCGCGGCGGAATGAACATCGCCCCAGCCGAACTGGAGGGATTGATCGCCGAGCACCCGGCAGTTGCGGATGTGGCCGTCATCGGCGACCCCGACGAAGTGCTCGGTGAGCGTGTGGCGGCAGTGGTCACGCTGCGGCCCGAGACGGAACTCGAACTGGACGCTCTGGTCGCGTTCCTGAAGGACAAGCGCATCGCGTCGTACAAGCTTCCCGAACGGCTGGAGATTCGGAAAGAGTTGCCGCGCAATTCGACCGGAAAGATCCTCAAGCGTGAACTTCGACAGAAGAGTGTGGCATGAGTGTGATGAACGACAGTGAAAAACTTGCGCTGGCGCGTGAGATGTTCCAGGCCTGGGACGTCATGGATTGGACACGCGTCGTCGACCTGTTTGCCGAGGACGGTGTGCTCCACAGCGTGATGCAGGAACCGCTTGTCGGCAAAGAGGCCGTCGCGGGCCGAATTGCATTGCTGGCAAGCAAGTGTGAAAGGATCACGCTGAAGATCGAGTCTCTCGGCGTGATCGGCGGCAGGGTATTCGTGCAGAGAGTCGACGACTTCCACTTCGACGGTACCTACGGCGTCGTGCCTGTTGTCGGAATCCTCACCATGGCAGACGGACGGATCACCGAGTGGCTCGAATACTACGACCGCCCGACACTGTTGAAGGGAATGGGTCTTGTCTCCGATTTCGAATAGCGGGATTTCGAGTAGCGGGATTTCGAGTAGCGGGACTTCAGAGCGAGGATTGCCCACTGTCGACATCTCCCTGGGGTTGTGGCAGGACCGTCCGCCGCGCGAGGTGACCGCCACTGCGCGTCTTGCCGACAAACTGGGGTTCGGCCGAGTGTGGGTGGGAGAGATGGCGACGTACGACGCATTTGCGCTGGCTACGTCGGTTGGCACCGGCTTCGAGCACTCCGAGTTGGTGGTCGGTCCGCTGGCAGTGACGGTTCGTGATCCGGCGATGATCGCGATCGGGGCGGCGTCGGTAGCGGACTTGACCGGGCGTCACGTGTCGATCGCGTTGGGAACGTCCAGCACTGTCGTGGTCGAAAAATGGCATGGGCGAAGTAGATCCGGGGCAGCACGTGCGCTCGCGGAGTCCGCCCGCGGTGTGCGAGCGCTGATGAACGGCGAGCGCGGCGAAGTCGCCGGCACTGTGGTGCGCACCAGTGGATACCGACTGCGACTTCAGCCGCCGGGCGGCCGGTTGATCGTTGCGGCATTCGGAGACAAGGCGCTTCGGGCCGCCGTGGAGTTGGGTGACGAACTGGTGCTCAATCTGGTGAGCGCGGAGCAGGCCGGTCGTCTGATCTCGCGATGCAAGGAGATCGCGGCCGAGTTGAAAACGGGCATGCCCGTCGTGTCGGTGTGGGCACCGGCTGCTGTCGCCGAGCATGGACCGTCGCAGGTGTCGATCGATCAACTCAGACGTGGGCTTGTGCCGTATCTCGCTGCCCCCGGGTACTCGGACATGTTCGTCCGTGCCGGCTTCGCGGACGTGATCGAGGCAGCGAGGGCCGGGGCCGCGCCGCGAGAGCTCTTGAGTCAGGTCTCCGACGCCATGGTGGCGACGGTGGGAATAGTGGGAACAGCGGCCGACGCTCGCGCGCAACTCGCGGCGTACCGAGCGGCGGGCGTGGACACCGTTGTGGCCGTGCCGTCATCCACTGATTCGGACCCGGCCGGGCAAGTGACCATGGAACTTCTCGCCGAGATGGCATGACGAATCCCCGAAGAACTTACTCTCAGGTAAGTTCGTCGGGGATATGTCGAATCGGAGGAGTTGCCGTGAGTGATCGTGTTCGTGTCGAGATAGTGCAGTCGGTGGCGTACGTGACGTTGAACCGGCCGGAGAAACTCAACGGTCTCGATCTGGACATGCTCGACGCGCTGGTGAATGCCGCTCGAACGATCGAGAGCGATCGTTCGATTCGGGGCGTAGTTCTGCAAGGCGCGGGTGACGCATTCTCTGCCGGATTGGATTTTGCTTCTGCCGGCAAGCAACCGAGGCGGATGGCAAGGGCCTTTGCGAAGTTTCCAGGTCAGAAGACCAACTTGTTTCAGCGCGCGTGCTGGGTATGGCGCGAATTGCCCGTACCGGTCATCGCGATCGTTCACGGCCACTGTTTCGGCGGGGGACTGCAATTGGCGCTCGCCGCAGACTTTCGATTCGCCACCCCTGATTGCACGTTCTCGGTAATGGAGGCGAAGTGGGGATTAATTCCAGACATGACCGGGACGGTCACGACGCGCGAACTCGCGGCAATAGATGTCGTGAAACGCCTCGCCATGACGGCGGAACTGTTCGATGGAAATCAAGCTCTCGAGTGGGGTTTCGTGAGCGGAGTCAGCGACAACCCGATCAAGCCGGCGCAGGAACTGCTGTCGCAGATCATGACTCGCTCGCCGGACGCCGTCGCAGCAACGAAGACGTTGTTGCACAGGACCTGGAACCGATCGCCTCGCTGGGCATTTTGGATCGAATCACGGATCCAACTGGCTTTGATGAGGGGTAAAAATCACAAGATCGTGCGCACCGCGAACGGTGTGAAGAAGTTGCCGGAGTTCGCCATTCGAAAGTTCGGCTGACGAACTCCGGCATCGCGGCGCCGTGCGGCGTCCACGTCGAGGTCGATCACAGCATCAAATCTCGTCCCGATCGGTCTTTGATGAGCGTCGTGGCGACGAATGACACCGCTGCCAGCAAAGCGAGGTAGATCGAGATGGCCAGAGTGCCACCGGTCTTGCCGAGGAGCCACTGCGCGACGGTGGGTGCGAAGGCGCCGCCGAAGATGGTTCCGACGGCGTAGGAGATCGACGCGCCGCTGTAGCGGATCGAGGCCGGGAACAGCTCGGCGAACAACGCCGGTTGGGGTCCGTACGAAAGCCCGAGTCCAACCGAGAAGAGAATCATCGCCACATAGATCCAGCCGAGATTTCCGGTGTCGATGAGGAGGAAGAACGGCACCGCGAACAGGACCATCGCGAGGTTGCCCGCGTTCATTACCGTGGTGCGGCCGCGTCGGTCCGACCAGTAGGCGCCGATCATGGTGAACACACCCCATGTGACGGCACTGGCGAGCGTGGCAATCAGGAGTTCCGTCTTACCCAGACCGTACGTCTTGGTTGCGTACGCGACGATGAATCCACCGATCACCATGTAGCCGTTGCCGTTTGTGCCGATGAAGGACAGGGCTGCGAGTACGACCTGCTTCGGGTGCTTCTTGAACAGCGTGCGGATAGGCGTATTGCTCTCGGAGCGGCGTTCCTTGAGTTCGGCGAATACAGGTGACTCGCTGACCCGGCTTCGGATGTAGAAGCCGACGCCGATCAACACGACGCTGAGCAGGAACGGCACTCGCCATCCCCAGGTGGTGAACTGTTCTTCCGTGAGGGTGAACGTGCACAGTGCCAAAACACCGGTGGCGAGCAACATTCCGAGCGGTACACCCATCTGGACGAATGCTCCGAAGAATCCTCGGCGTTTGGTGGGTGCGTGTTCGACGGCAAGTAGAGCGGCCCCGCCCCATTCGCCGCCCGTCGAGAATCCCTGCACGATTCGGAGAAGTATCAGCAGGATCGGCGCCCAGATTCCGATGGAGGCATACGTCGGCAGCACGCCGATCAGGACCGTCGCGGCGCCCATCATTGCCAGAGTTGCCACCAGCACGCGCTTTCGGCCGAGTCGATCGCCGAGATAGCCGGCGACTATGGCGCCGAGTGGACGGAAGACGAAGCTGATGCCGACCGTGACGTAGGAGACGATCTGACCTGCTGAGCCCATCGGCTTGAAGAACAGGTCGGCAAAGATCAGCGCTGCGGCTTGGGCGTAGATGAAGAAGTCGTACCACTCGACGGTGGTGCCGACCATCGACGCCATCGCGGCGCGGTCGTACTCCTTCGCGGCGGGTTTGGTGCCAGTTCTGATTGTGGTCATCGAGCTACTTTCTGCCATTCACGTGTTCCACCGAGGAGGTGAACTGCGAAGTCGGAACAGGGGAGAAATACTGTTCGATCTGCGACGTTGCCGGTGTGCTCGATGCATGCTTTTGGCTGATTCGGAGCGTTCCTGCGCGATCCCATTGTCGATATCGGCAACCGAATGATCGGTAGGTAATGAATTATGCAGAAGTGTGAGCGTCAGCACAAGAGATGTCGGAAAGGTCTGACTATCCGGTGCGGAGTGTGCGAGAAATCGGGCGCTCAGTTTTGGGGCGACGCGGCAATGCGCAGGTCGATTTCCCGAGCGCTGAGTAGGTGGTCGAGGACAAGAACCGCGCAGCCGAGAATGCCGGACTGTGCGCCGTGGCTGACCGATGCGATCTGCAGCTTTCGGGTGGCAAGCGCCGTTGCATTGCCGTACACGGACTCTCGAAGCCCGGCGAGGAAGAGTTCGTCGGCCTCGGCCATGTCGCCGCCGATGATCAGGACCTCGGGATTGAGGAGGTTGACCGCGCCCGAAATGACGTCGCCGATCAGTCGACCGCTGCTTCTGATGAGCCGGCGGGCTTCGCTGTCACCGTCCAGGGCGAGGCGGACAACGTCACGCACATGCCCGACGCTCCGACCTTGATCTCGAAGGGCGTGCACGAGAGCCCAACCGCTGGCGACGGTTTCGACGCAGCCGACGTCGCCGCACCGACATTTCATGCCCCGCGCCGCAGCGGTTTTCGTGTGCCCGATCTCGCCGGATGCTCCGAGTGAACCGCGTTGGAGGACTCCACCCAGGACGATTCCCGCGCCCAGGCCGGTCGATGCCTTGATCATCAGGAGGTTGGGCGCGCTCTCGCGTCGTTCGCTCAATTCGGCCAGAGCCATCACGTTGGCATCGTTGTCGGCGAACAGCGGTGCCGTCGTCACCGATGCCAGGTAGGGGGCAAGAGCAACTCCGTCCCATCCCGCCATCATCGGGGAATCGAGGCTGGCTCCTGCAGCGACGTCGACGGTTCCGGGAATGCTCAGTCCTACTCCGATGACTTCGGTGGACTTGCGCTGGACCCGGGCCAGGAGTGACGAGAGATGCTCGGCAATTTCGGGCATCAGTTCGTCCGGGCCGACTCCGACCGACTTGTCGATGTCTTCCGCTGCGAGGATCGTGCCCGCCAGGTCGGTGACGGCAAGTTGTGCCCGCGATCGACCGATCGCCACGACGAGAACCACGCCGGACGCCTTTGCGAACGTGAGAGTGGACGGCGGCCGTCCGCCCGTCGACGGTCCCTCGTCGTCATCGGCGATCAATCCAAGCGATTGAAGTGCCGCAACCCTGGCCGATACTGCTGTCCTGGACAGGCCGGTGAGCTTCCCGATCTCGCTGCGAGTGGTCGCTGAACCGCTGCGTATCAGCGTGAATACCTCTCCTGCGGTAGCCGGAGTTGTGGACGGTCGGGTCATTGTCCTATTCAAGCATTCCTTGTCGGCAACTTCAGCGTGCGAAAGTTGCCCTACTTTGTTCACAAAAAGACTTAAGTAAGTCTTGTGCAAAAGCAGAAGTAGGCATAGTGTGTGTCTTGACTCACTGCCACGGGCGTCCGAGGAGACGAGTCGCAGTTTCTGTGAAGCAGGGCGCACAAACAGGGGAGAACCTGATGAGCCGCACCGATACACAAGAGATCGTCGAGTTCGCACGTAAGTGGCAGCAGTTCGACGGTGGACCCGACGAAGAGATCTTCGTAACTTTCGGCCTCGCCCCGGACGAGTATTTCCGCAGGCTGCAGGCGATTCTCGACGACGGCGTCGCAGCGCTGACTCCGCCCGTCGCCGGCGAACTCGCTTCGGTCTGTGCGCATCGACTCGGCCGATCGACGAATCGGCCGGGCGCCGGTAAGTCCGCAGCGTAGCTCCGAGTCACCCGAATCCGTTTCACCCGAGTAAGGAATTGAGGTCGCCATCATGCACAAGCACCTTCCGATGCCGTACCCGACCGCCGAAGTGTGGGATTGGCAGTTGCAGGGAGCATGCCGTGGGCACGACTCCGCCGTGTACTTCCACCCGGACGGCGAGCGTGGACATGCTCGCGAGAACCGTGAACGCAACGCCAAGAAGGTCTGCGGGACGTGCCCTGTACTCCAGCAGTGCCGCGAACATGCACTGTCCGTCCACGAGCCGTACGGCATCTGGGGTGGAATGACGGAGACCGAGCGCGCAGAATATGTGCGATCGCTGCGTAAGCGCAGCAACCGGATGCCCGCGGTCGCCAACGCGAGCTGAAGGTCCCTTCGGAAAGGACTCCAGCGTGACGCTCGTTGCCGGTATCGATTCGTCTACTCAGTCGTGCAAAGTCATTGTCCGTGACGCCGATTCAGGCGAACTGGTACGAGAAGGACGAGCGGCTCATCCAGTCGGTACAGAGATAGATCCGGCCTGCTGGCTCGAGGCTGTGGACAGTGCAATTGCCGCGGCGGGTGGGCTGGACGACGTCGCGGCAGTTTCCGTCGGAGCTCAACAGCACGGCATGGTGTGTCTGGACAACGGCGGCGAGGTCGTCAGGCCGGCGCTGCTGTGGAACGACACTCGTTCGGCCAAGGCTGCGTCCGATCTGGTAGAAGAACTCGGCGGATCGAACGAATGGGCCGACGCCGTCGGAGTCGTTCCGGTCGCTGCAGTCACGGCAAGCAAGCTTCGATGGCTGGCAGATCACGAGCCGGCCAACGCCGATCGCGCTGCCGCGGTGTGTCTTCCGCACGACTGGCTGTCCTGGAAATTGGGCGGGTCAGGGTCGTTGAAGGAACTTGCCACCGACGCGGGCGACGCCAGTGGAACCGGCTATTACGCTGCCTCGACGCGCGAATACCGTATCGATCTGTTGGCGTTGGCATTTCGCGATCGAACCCCGCAGGTTCCCCGAGTTGCAGCGCCGAACGAGAAGATCGGAAGCACTCACTCCGGGGGAATCATCGGACCGGGCACGGGTGACAATGCCGCCGCCGCACTTGGTTTGGGTGCAGTCCCCGGTGACGTGATCATCTCGATCGGAACTTCCGGCGTAGTATCCGCTGTATCAGTCACGCCCACACACGATCCCAGTGGAAACGTGGCAGGATTCGCGGACGCGACCGGACTGCACCTGCCGCTGGTATGCACTCTCAACGGCGCTCGCATTCTTGATGCGACGGCATCCATTCTCGGCGTCGATCACGCCGAACTGTCCAGGTTGGCGCTGACCGCGCCCCTCGGAAACGACGGGTTGGTCATGATCCCGTACTTCGAGGGTGAGCGGACGCCCAACCGGCCCGACGCCACGGGAGCCATGCACGGATTCCGTATGCAGAACTCGACGCCTGCGCACTTTGCACGAGCCGCCGTCGAAGGTCTCCTGTGCGGCTTGGCCGATGGCGTCGACGATCTGGTTCGTCAGGGTGTCGAGGTGAAGCGAGTTCTCCTTGTGGGAGGCGGAGCGAAGTCTCGTGCACTCTGTGAGATAGCGCCGGCAATTCTCGGGGTGCCGGTCGTGATCCCTGCTCCGGGTGAGTACGTCGCCGAGGGAGCCTGCCGGCAAGCAGCATGGGCTCTGTCCAAAGACGTGCAGCCGCCGGTGTGGCCGAAACCGGAAGAGCGGCGATTCGACGCCGAACCAGCTCCCCACGTGCGTGAGCGTTACGCGTCGCTGCGCGAACTCACCGAAGGCGTGTAACCACAGAGCCTGACACCGTTCGCTCGGTTAGGGTGACTCCGTGGACTTGTTGGTAGGGATAGACATGGGGACGGGCAGCAGCAAAGGGGTTCTGGTGACCCCTGACGGTGTGGTCCTGGCAACCGAGCAGATCGATCACCAGATCTCGATGCCCCGGCCAGGGTGGGCCGAGGTGGACGCCGAGAAGATGTGGTGGTCCGAGGTGTGTGCGATCTCGAAACGTCTTGTGGCGCAAGTTCCCACGAATGCCAAGGTGGCCGGCGTATGTGTCAGTGGTGTCGGCCCGGCATTGGTGTTGTGCGACAGTGAACTTCGTCCTGTTCGTCCGGCTATCCTCTACGGAATCGACAGTCGAGCGTCAGCGGAGGTGGCCTCGCTGACCGAATTGTTCAGCGAGGAGGCAATACTCGATTGTGGTGGCAAACTCCTGTCGAGTCAGGCCGTCGGACCGAAGATCGAATGGGTGCGCATCCACGAACCGGATGTTTTTGCCGCGGCGACGCGGTGGTACGGCTCGAATTCGTACATCGCCGCAAAGCTGACCGGCGAGTACATTCAAGATCATCACACGGCCAGTCAGTGCGATCCGCTCTATTCGGTTCGAGACTTCAGCTGGAAATCCGAGTGGCTCGATCGCATTCTGGGACATCTGGAATGCCCACGTTTGGTGTGGCCGAGTGATGTTGTCGGACTTGTGCACGGTGATGCGGCCGAGCAGACCGGACTACCGGTCGGAACTCCTGTTGTCGCGGGTACCGTCGACGCCTTTTCCGAGGGGTTCAGTGTGGGTGCCCGTCATCCCGGGGATCTCATGCTCATGTACGGGTCGACGATGTTCCTTGTGCAGGTGCTCGACAAGTTTCACAGCAACCCGGCATTGTGGACAACCGCAGGCGTTCAGAAGAATACTCTGGCACTTGCGGCCGGCACATCCACCGCCGGAAGCTTGACCGGCTGGCTTCAAAAGCTCACCGGTGATGCACCATTCGAACAGTTGCTCGCCGAAGCTGAGGCAATACCGGCAGGCGCCGAAGGGCTGTTGATCCTGCCGTACTTTGCCGGCGAACGTACCCCAGTGTTCGACCCCAAAGCCAGAGGCGTGGTCGCAGGACTCTCGTTGCGCCATGGCCGGGGTCATCTGTTTCGAGCAGCCTATGAGGGCATAGCCTTCGGAATCCGTCAGATACTCGAGATGTTCGGTGACACAGATGAACCAGTCCGACGCACGATCGCGGTGGGAGGTGGGGTCAAGAGTCGGGTCTGGACGCAGGCGATCAGCGACATCACGGGACACACACAGTTGGTTCCCGCTCAGACCATCGGCGCCAGCTACGGCGACGCGTTGTTGGCTGCGATCGGAACCGGACTTGTTGCGCCGGATACTGATTGGACGACGCTGTCGCACGAGGTAGTGCCGAATGCAGCCAACAGCGCGATGTACGAGGATTTGTATCAAACGTGGTTGACGCTGTATCCGACGACGAAGGAACAAATCCACGCCCTCGCCGAATTCGGCTGAACGGCCTGATGGCTGCGGCCGTTCAGCTCACGAGGTAACCGCCGTCGATGGGAAGATCGGTTCCGTTCACCATGGCGGCGGCGTCCGACGCCAGCCAGACGACGGCCTCGGACACCTCGTCCGGTACGGCAAAGCGGCCACTCGGGATACGATTCAACATAGGTGCGGCCTTGTCGTGCTCACCCCATACCGTCTGTCCCATCTCGGTGAGTACAACCGTCGGGCAGACCGAGTTCGCCCGGACGCCGCGGTTACCCAACTCCAAGGCAAGCACTTTGGTGGCCATCACCAAACCTGCCTTTGCGATGCAGTACGAATAGTGCTCGGGCAAAGCGCGCAAGGCTGCTGCTGAAGCAACCGTCACGATGGCTCCGCCGCCCGCATCGGCCATGGCCGAGCCGATCTTCGCGGCGAGCAAGGCCGGGGCACGGAGGTTGACGTTCAGAACCGCGTCGAAGTTGGGTTCGGTTATGTCGGTGACAAATTCGGGATACGAGATTCCAGCGTTGTTGACCAGCACATCCAGTCCGCCGAATACCGCGAGAGACTCTTGTGCGACCTGGGTCGGTGCGTCGGGGGATGCGAGGTCTGCAACGAGAATCTCGGCGCGCACGCCACAACTGTCGCGGAGTCTGTCGGCCAGCGTTGTGAGTTCGGAACGGCTACGACCGGAGACGATTACGTCCGCACCGGCTTGGGCGAAGGCGTGTGCGATTTGCGTGCCGATGCCTTTCGAGGCTCCCGTGACAAGAGCGCGTTTTCCGTCGAGCAGGCGGGCTGACGCAGTAGGCATGGCAAAGCCTTTCGAAGTTACTCGACCGCAAGTATCTGTTGTGCGGTGGTGGGGTCGGTGACGAGTTGATTGAAGTACCGGCTGCGCGCACCGGCAATGATGGGAGCGACTTTATCGGCGCCGACGGCCACGGCGATACCCACCGGGATATCTTGCAGTGCAGACAGTTCGAGCGCAATAAGGCGTTCGCTACCGGGGAAGTCGACGGTGTTGCCGTCGCGATCGTAGAAGCGAGAGCAGATGTCACCCACGGCTTCTCGAAGCGACGACGATGTTATCGGAACGAACTGCGGAATGTCGGCGCGCAGTAGAGGTGGAGCGCCGATGCCCATGAGAATAGCCCGAGCTCGTGGCCACAGGCCGAGAACTCGCTGTATGGCCGGATCCTTGGTGAGGGTCGGATACAGATCGGGACCTGGAAGCGCCGGCGCAAAAAGATAATTCGGACGTCCGCCGATCTTGTTCGAGATCAAGCGGGTGATCTCGTTGGTCTGGTACCACTCCTCCGGTTGGTCGTTGCCACCGACAGTGGGAGCGACCAAGACTCCTGGAATGGGCGTCAGATCGTATTGCGCGACTTCGTAGACCGTCCGCCCGGAGGACACGAGCAGTACGTCACCTGGCACGAGGCCTGCGCCGGCGAGTGCCTCGGCCGTCGCCGGGGCGAGTACCGAACCCATGACGTCAACCGTGCCTTTCTGCTGTGCCGGAGTGGGTAGGGGACCTGAGAGGTACACGCGATGCAGCCCGAGCTTGACGCGCAGCCGCTCGGCCAGGCTTCCATGTGCTTCTTCCTGAGGCGGCACAACTTGGATGCGGACTATGCCCTGCCTTCGCGCCTCGGAGAGCATGCGACTGACGGTGGCGCGGCTGGTGCCGAGGGCTTTTGCCACTTCGGCTTGAGTGGCGTCCTCGTCGTAGTAAAGCTTGGCCGCGGTGTAGAGCAACGCGCGTGTGAAGGTGCTGTTCGTGCTGGTCGGTGCCGAACCGGCAGGCGTGGATGCGGGTAGTGGCATCGCGTCTGAGCTGCTGATCGGCATGACAGAAAGGTACCGCATGAACAGATGCTCACGCACCTAGTTCAGATGAACAATTGTGCTGGACATATGTAATTCGATCCGATACTGTGACCGCCGACACATGAAATTGTGTTCATGTGCAGCCACTGGACCAGCGCTCAGCGCCCCATCCAGACCTGATCCCAAGAGGAGACAACGATGTCCGAGACGATGAAGGCGGTCATCTGCCACGGTCCGCGCGACTATCGACTCGAAGAAGTGCCGAAGCCTGTTCCGGGCCCCGGTGAAGCGCTGGTTCGGGTCGAAGCAGTCGGAATCTGTGCGAGTGACCTGAAGTGCTACCACGGTGCAGCAAAATTCTGGGGCGACGAGAACCGTCCGGCTTGGGCCGAGACCGAGGTCATTCCGGGGCACGAATTCGTCGGTGAGGTTGTCTCGATCGATGCGGAAGGGTCGAAGCGCTGGGGGATCGAGGTGGGCGACCGTGTGGTCTCCGAACAGATCGTTCCGTGTTGGGAGTGCCGTTACTGCAAGCGCGGTCAGTATCACATGTGCCAACCGCACAACCTGTACGGATTCAAGCGAGTCACCCCCGGCGCGATGGCCGAATTCATGGTCTATCCAGTGGAAGCTTTGGTGCACAAGGTATCCAAGGATCTCCCGGCAGCACATGCTGCGTTTGCAGAGCCGCTGTCGTGCTCACTGCACGCCGTGGAACGAGCTGGAATCACCTTTGACGACGTTGTCGTTGTTGCGGGCTGCGGGCCAATCGGGCTGGGGATGGTTGCCGGTGCGCGGGCAAAAAGCCCGGCGCACGTGATCGCTCTCGACATGGCACCGGAAAAGCTCGAGCTCGCCAAACTGTGCGGAGCCGACATCGTCATCAACATTGCCGACGAAGATGCCGTGCAGATCGTCAAGGATCTCACCGACGGTTACGGAGCCGATGTCTATCTCGAGGGGACAGGCCATCCGTCTGCAGTTCCGCAGGGCCTCAACATCTTGCGTAAGCTCGGCACCTACGTCGAATACGGAGTGTTCAAAGACGACGTCAGCGTCGACTGGAGCATTATCAGCGACGACAAGGAACTTGACGTCCTCGGGGCGCACCTGGGCCCAGACTGCTGGCCGGCCGCAATCCGGATGATCGAGTCAGGCCTGCTGCCGATGGACAAGATCTGCACGCATCAGCTTCCGTTGGAAGACTTCCAGAAGGGACTCGATCTGGTGGCCAGTGGCACCGAGTCCGTGAAGGTCTCACTCATTCCCTGACGGTTCGCACACCCGGCCTGTACCGCAGGTCGTTCGAGATCCCCACTCATCCATTCAGCGGAGAATCAACATGAGTCGTTTCACACCCCGCGTCCCATTCAGCGGTGGTCCACAGCTCTCGCGTCGAGAGATGCTGCGGGCGTTCGGTATCGCGGGGATGGCTGCCGCGAGCGTGCCCATACTTTCCGCCTGTGGTGTCGGTGGTGGTGAGAAGCCGACCAACGGAGCGTCGGAGGTGACAGGCGGATTCAATTGGCGGGCGCTCGAAGGTACGAGCATCAACATCCTGCAAACCCCGCACCCGTATCAGCAGGCGTTGCAGCCGCTGCTCGCTGATTTCACCGAATTGACCGGTATTACAGTCAAAGCCGATCTGGTGCCGGAGGCCGACTATTTCACCAAGCTCAACACGGAACTTGCCGGTGGTACCGGCAAGCACGACGTATTCATGCTCGGCGCGTACTTCATCTGGCAGTACGGGCCGCCGGCCTGGCTCGAGGATCTGCAGCCCTGGCTCGAGAACACATCGGCCACCAGCGACGAGTACGACTTCGAGGACATCTACGAGGGGTTGCGTACCTCCACCCGCTGGGATTTCGAGTTGGGGTCTCCACTCGGAACCGGTGGGCAGTGGGCACTACCGCTCGGATTCGAGAACAACGTCGTCACCTACAACAAGAGAGTCTTCGACGACAAGGGCATCAAGCTGCCCGACACATTCGACGGATTGATCCAACTTGCAACGGATCTCACGGATCGAAGTGAGAACGTCTACGGAATCGCCACGCGAGGCTCGAAGTCCTGGGCGACGATTCACCCGGGGTTCATGACGCAGTTCACCCGCGAGGGCGCGAAGGACTACGAATTCCGGGGTGGCGAGTTGGTGGCGACCATGGATTCGGACAAGGCTGTCGCCTTCACCGAGAAGTGGATCGACATGATGCACGCTGCCGGACCGACCTCGTGGACAACGTACGACTATCCGCAGGCGACAGGCGATCTCGGTGACGGCAAGGCAATGATGGTCTACGACGCGGACAGTGCGACGTACCCGAAGAACAAGCCCGGAGCCAGTCGCGAAGCGGGTAACCTCGCGTGGTACCCGGGTCCGGCGGGTCCGGACGGGAGTTACGCGACCAACCTGTGGACGTGGTCGTTGGCCATGAATGCGCGTTCCGAGAAAAAGCATGCGGCATGGCTTTTCCTGCAGTGGGCCACCAGTAAGGGAACTCTCAACGACGCGGTCAAATCAGGCATCTTCGCGAACCCCGTGCGCGAGTCCGTGTTCAACGAAACTTTCAAACAGGAAGTCGGCGACGGTATGCCGGGCTATCTCGAAACGTTCGAGACGGTGATCGGCAGTTCCAAGATCCAGTTCACGCCTCAGAAGAAGTTCTTCGACACCACCGAGGACTGGGCTGTCGCGCTGCAGGACATCTACGGCGGCAAGGACGCGAAATCGACGCTGTCCTCGCTCGCCAAGACCAACACATCCAAGGTAAACCTCTGATCCGCGGCGGATCACCGGAGCAAGGGAGTAAGGAAAAGTGACTACCCAATCCACCCGTCCGCCGTCGGAGGCGCACTCCGCGAAACCGGCAGGCGCACCGCCCCGCAACGTCGAACCTCCCGAAGTGCCGATGTGGCGACGCAAGTTGCGCCCCTACATCCTCTCGATTCCGGCTGTGGTGATCGTTGTCGGAATTCTCTATCCGTTTGTGATCGGCGCGTACTACTCGTTCTTGAATTACGCGGCAGTGAACCCGGATCCGCAGTTCGTGTGGTTCAAGAACTTCGCGAGTGTGCTGGGCGACTCGAGCTTCTGGACCAGCGTGCGTGTGACCGGAGTCTTCGCGATTGTCGCCACGGCGGTCGAGACGGTGATCGGCGTCGGCATCGCGTTACTGCTCAACCGTTCGAGCTTGATCGGGAAGATCTTCGAGAAAGTGCTGATCCTTCCTTTGATGATCGCACCGGTCATCGCCGGTGTGATCTGGAAGCTGATGTTCAACCCGCAGTTCGGAATTCTGAATCACGTTCTGGGACTGGGCAACACATTCGACTGGTTGAGCAGTCAGAATGCACTGTGGTCCGTCATTCTGGTGGACCTGTGGATCTTCACTCCCTTCGTGGCAATTCTTGTTCTCGCCGGCATGCGTTCGCTACCGAAGGAGCCGTTCGAAGCGTCCGAGGTGGACGGCGCCAGCTGGTTCTACATGTTCCGCAGGCTGATGCTGCCCATGTTGTGGCCATACATTCTGGTCGCCGTGATCTTCCGATTCATGGACAACCTCAAAGTGTTCGACGCGGTGTACGTCCTGACTGCGGGTGGGCCAGGACTGTCCACCCGAACGCTCCAGATCGGTGCGTTCGAGGATTCGATCATCAATCTCGACTATTCCCGCGGCAGCACCTACATGTTCTTGCTGTGGATCATCGTGTTCGTCACCGCGCGCTATCTGGTGAGCGTGTTGGGCAAAGCGCAGCGTCGTGCTGCCGGAGCGGAGTCGTAAAGTCATGGCCAGTGAATTGATGCCAGGCCAGAAGAGGTTCACGGTGGGTGCCGTAGCCGCGGACATCGTGTTGGTCGTGTGGTTCGTCTTCTCGCTCTTTCCCATCCTGTGGATGTTTCTGCTGGCGCTGAAGACTCCGGCCGAGCAGACCACCACATACTTCAAGTTCAGTCCCACGTTCGAGAACTTCGGAACCGTGCTGAGTCAGAAGGGTACGGATCTGACGAGTGTCGACTTCAAGTCGGCTCTGCTCACCAGCTTGATCAATTGTGGTGGTGCTGTTCTGGTTTCGTTGGCTATCGGCATTCCGGCTGCGTATGCTGCCGGACGGTGGAAGTACAAGGGATCCAACGATTTGATGTTCAACATGCTGTCCTTCCGCTTTGCGCCGGAGCTGATGGTGATCGTGCCGCTGTTCGTCATCTACAACCAGATCGGGTTGTTCGACACCAAACTCGGAATGGTGTGGGTTCTGCAACTGGTGACGATGCCCCTGGTGGTCTGGATCTTGCGCTCGTATTTCGAAGATCTGCCTGAAGACCTCGAACAGGCGGCCCTCCTGGACGGATACACGCGCAAGCGCGCTTTCGTCATGGTGGCGCTACCACTCGTTCGTCCGGGAATTGCTGCAGCAGCGCTGCTTTCGTTCATATTCGCGTGGAACAACTACGTATTCCCACTCATCCTCGCCGACAGCAACGCCGGAACAGTCACCGTCGCGGTGACCAAGTTCCTCGGTGGTGGCGGACAGGCCTACTACAACCTGACAGCTGCGGCTGCGGTGATCGCTGCACTACCACCGCTGATTCTGGCGTTGACGATCCAGCGATACCTTGTGCGCGGACTGTCGTTCGGGGCGGTGAAATCCTGATGGTCGCACTTACTGTCAAAGCATTGACCAAACACTACGGAAAGACCGTGGGCATCGACGGCATCGACCTCGACGTGGCAGACGGTGAATTCCTCGTCATTCTGGGACCTTCGGGCGCAGGCAAGACGACGACGCTCAAGTCGATAGCCGGACTCGTCGAAGTCGACGACGGCACGGTCGACATCGGGGGAGTGGACATGACGCTCGTCGAGCCGTACCACCGCAACGTCGCCATGGCCTTCGAGAGTTACGCGTTGTACCCACAAAAAACGGTGTCCGAGAATCTGGCGTCACCACTGAAGTCCGGTCGAACTGGAAAATACTCGGAGGACGAGCAGAAGCGCCGGATCGACACCGTCACCAAGACCTTGGGAATCAACCATCTTCTCGAGCGCTTTCCACGGGAATTGTCGAACGGGCAGCGGCAGCGAGTTGCTCTCGGGCGAGTGTTGGTACGGCCGGCCGACGTGTACCTTCTCGACGAACCGCTCTCACATCTCGATGCCAAACTACGGGCCGCGATGCGTGCCGAACTGCGTCAGCTCGGTCAGATGTCCAACACCACAACGGTATACGTGACACACGACTATCAAGAAGCGCTGGCGTTGGGTGATCGTATCGCGATCCTGCGGGAGGGACGGCTGGTCCAGATCGACACACCGGCGAACATCTGGCATGCGCCCGCTGACACCTTCGTGGCGCGCTCGCTCGGCCAACCCGAGATCAACGTGTTCGACGCAGTAGTCGACGGGGCAGCGCTCCGGGTGCTCGGAACCGATCTGGAGGTCGGGATTCCGTCGGATATCACGATATCTGCGTCGGCCGGCGCTCGAATCGGTATCCGACCGTGTGACATCGAGATCCGGGCAGATTTCTCGCGGAACTCCGGTTCGGTGGCCGTACGCGGCCGCATCCAACTGGTGGAGCGTCTCGGCCGCAATGTCGAACTCTCGATAGATCTCGGCGGCGGGGTCACGATGATCGGTCTGTCTTCGGGTGGTTCGCTCGCGGTCGAAGGCGCCGAGATCGTTGTGGAAGTGGCGCGCCAGAACATTCACCTGTTCGAGGGAGCGCCAGCGGGAACAGACAGTCGACGACTCGGCAGCGCGATCGCCGGCGCCGGTAGGACCGGCGACAGTGTAACGACCCACGCAGCACAGGAGGACAGGCGATGACCACTACCGCCGATAGCCGTCGCGCCACGAAGGTCGCGCAATCACTCACCCTGGACAACCTGGAGAAGACCTACTCTTCACGCGGGCGGGCAACATTCCACGCGGTCAAAGGAATCGACCTGCACATCGAACCCGGTGAGTTGGTCGCCCTGCTAGGTCCTTCGGGATGCGGCAAGACGACAACCTTGCGGATGATCGCCGGACTGGAGACCGTCTCGAGTGGGGAGATCTTGATCGGTGACCGGAAGATCAGTCAGTTGGCGCCCGGGAAACGAGGCGTCGGGGTTGGATTCGAGAGCTACGCTTTGTATCCGCCGCTCTCGGTACGCGACAACCTCTCGTACGGATTGAAAGCCCGAAAGGTGGCGGGCGCAGACGAACTGGTGTCCACCATCGCCCGTCGTCTCGAGATGGAGGACCTACTCGACTTGCGTCCGGCAGGATTGTCGAGCGGGCAGAAGCAGCGGGTTGCACTCGCTCGGGCGCTTGTGCGAAATCCGCCGGTGCTGCTCCTCGACGAACCGCTATCGCACCTCGACGCGTCGGCGCGGCAACGGGTTCGGCGTGAACTGAAGATGCTGCAACGCGAATTCGGCTACACCACAATCGTGGTCACCCACGACCAGGTCGAAGCGCTGAGCTTGGCCGACCGGCTTGCGGTGATGGACGGTGGCATCATCCAGCAGTACGGCACTCCCGACGAGGTGTTCGACGATCCGGCCAACATCTTCGTGGCGGAGTTCGTGGGCGAACCTCAGATCAACATGTTCGACGGAATTGTCCGCCTCGAGAACGGATCTGCGGTTGTTGCCATAGGATCGGCTGGTACCTTGCCGGTCTCGACTCGCAATGTCGTTGAGGGTCAGTCGGTTCGGGTCGGGGTTCGCCCCCAGGACATGACTATGGTGCCGGGGCCTGCCGGGCATCGGCAGATCACCGTGCACGTGAAGCATTTCGAGCACCTGATGGAGTTCGGTTTGGTACAGGTGAACGCAGCGGGAACCGAGTCGACTGGCTCGGGATCAACGCTGATGGTTCAGACGCCGGCCCACGAAAGGTTTGCGGCAGGCGACGAGTGCGCTGCGACTGCTCTTCCCGAACGTGTCTATCTGTTCGACCCTGAAACCGGAAATCGACTGCGTTAGAGGTATTTTGTCATGACTCGGCTATTCAACGATCCCGCGACTTTTACGGAAGACATGCTCGAGGGTTTCCTCGACGCCAACTCCGACTATGTTGTCGGTGTACCAGGCGGTGTAGTACGAGCCCAGGAGACACGACCGGGCAAGGTTGCGGTCGTCGTAGGTGGCGGCTCCGGTCACTATCCCGCGTTCTGTGGTGTTGTCGGGCCGGGGTTCGCCGACGGCGCGGTGGTGGGAAACATCTTCACGTCTCCCTCCGCCGCGGAGGCGACCTCCGTCGCTCGCGCCGTCGACGGCGGTGCCGGGGTTCTTCTGACCACCGGAAATTACGCGGGTGACGTGATGAATTTCTCGCTCGCAGTGAAAGCTTTGGCGCACGAGGGAATTGATGCTCGATACCTGCCGGTCACCGACGATATTGCGAGTGCATCGGCGGAGGACATCACGAAGCGGCGGGGAATCGCCGGTGATTTCACGGTGTTCAAGATCGCGTCGGCTGCTGCGGAAGCGGGATACAACCTCGACGAGGTACAGCGAGTAGGCCGCGCGGCGAACGACAACACACGAACCCTCGGTGTTGCTTTCGACGGATGTACCATGCCGGGCGCGGATCACCCACTGTTCACAGTGGAAACCGGAATGATGGATCTGGGGCTGGGTATTCACGGAGAACCGGGTGTATCCACGCACGAGATGCCAAGTGCCGCAGAACTGGCGCGACTATTGGTCGACGGCGTGCTTGCCGAACGACCGGACGGTACCGGGACACGCGTCGGTGCCATCCTCAACGGGCTCGGGCGTACCAAGTACGAGGAATTGTTCGTGGTCTGGGGAACCGCGTCGAAGCTGTTGCGGGAGGCCGGATACACAATCGTCTCGCCGGAGGTCGGAGAGTTGGTGACCAGTCTGGACATGGCCGGTTGTTCACTGACGCTCATGTGGCTGGACGAGGAACTCGAATCGTTCTGGACCGCAGCCGCGGACACTCCGGCATTTCGACGCGGAACATTCGGTGTGGCAACACGATCGGGGGAGCGTCGTACAACCACTTCCGTGCACGAGACGTCCGGCGTGAGCGCTGCGGGCGACGACCAGGGACGACTATGCGGAGAAACCGTGGCTACGGTCATCGAGGCTCTCGCTCGGGTGATGGCGGACAACGAAGAAGAACTGGGCCGCATCGATGCGGTGGCAGGCGACGGAGACCACGGGCGCGGGATGGTTCGCGGAACCGAGTACGCGACACTGGCAGCGCAGTCCGCAGCCGCGCAAGGTGCAGGGCCACAAGGAGTTCTGACTGCAGCGGGTGAAGCCTGGGCGGCAAAGGCAGGCGGAACGTCCGGCGTGCTGTGGGGTGCCGCGCTTACGGCGATGGGAACCAGGCTGGGCGACAAGGGGCAACCAGGTGCCCATGACCTCGCTGACGGTGTGCGGGCGGGCTACGACGCGATAGTGGCGCTCGGTGGAGCAAAACCAGGCGACAAGACGATGCTCGACGCTCTGTGGCCGTTCGTGGAAACCTTAAGTGCCGCAGTCGGAAATGGGGTGCTCACGGCACAGGCGTGGGACGAAGCCGCCGTCGTTGCCCAGACCGCAGCCGACGCCACGGCGCAATTGCGTCCGCTGGTGGGTCGGGCACGACCGCTGGCAGAACGGAGCGTCGGCACCCCGGATGCCGGCGCGATATCGATGGCGATGTGCGTCCGTACCGTCGCCGATTTCTTGAACACGAACTCTGAACGCAAGGAGCACGATCATGGCTGAGCGACTTCGTATCGTCGTCGGTTGCGACGACGCCGGCTTGGAGTACAAGCAGGCACTCAAGGCCGACCTCGAAGCCGACGACCGTGTGGAGGTGGTGACCGATGTCGGCGTCGGGAACGACGAGCACACGGCGTATCCACACGTTGCTGTCACCGCCGCCAGGTTGGTGGCCGACGGCAAAGCCGACCGGGCGCTCCTCGTGTGTGGAACAGGATTGGGCGTCGCCATCAGCGCCAACAAGGTACCGGGGATCCGTGCGGTGACTGCCCACGACAGTTTCTCGGTGGAGCGATCGGTTCTCAGCAACGACGCGCAGGTCTTGTGTTTCGGGCAGCGAGTGGTTGGACTCGAACTCGCCAGGCGACTGGCGAAGGAGTGGTTGGGCTATCACTTCGACACTCGGAGCGCCTCTGCCGAGAAGGTTGCTGCGATCGGCGAATACGAGACTGCCGGTAAGCCCCGCGACTGCTGATCGCTCAGAGCAGGCCGAACTTTCGGACTGCGTCGAGTAGCGCGTGCGGGCGTTCGGTCGTCGGCAGGGGATCGACAAGTGCGAACTGGCAACCGACGTCTCGGGCAGCGCCGTCGGCGATGTCGCTGTCACCGACCATCAGAGTTTGCGCCGCATCCACATCGAGTTGCGCAAGGGCGTACTCGAAGATCGCCGGTTCGGGCTTGACTGCACCCACCTCGAAAGAGAGTACGAACTCGTCGACCCAGACGTCCCAGCCTCGGTCGACGAACGCCGGTCGGATGTCGAAGGCGATGTTGCTCAGGACCGCGGTTCGTATGCCCTTCTCCGACAATGTTTGCAGGACCTCGCCGGTATCCGGGTACGGCGACCACTGGTCCGGATCGACCAGTAGGGCGTAGAAAGCCTCGGCGCGAACCGGATCGGGAACTCCGGACTTGCTCAACACGTCGAGGTAGGCCTGACGATGCAACTTCGGATCCCGGTCGCGGTTCTCCCACGCGTAGATCCCGGCTTCGTCCATCTCGACGGTTCTACCCACCGGCGCGGTCATCCTGCGCATCAGCTCGGCTTGAGCATGCACGTCGAGCGGATCACCTTGGTGATCGACGAGGTGCTCGTTCCAATCGTCGCTCTCTTCCAGACGGAAGAGCGTTCCGGAGAAATCGAACAGCGTCGCGGCGATATGTCCGTCTTGATGGGCCGTGCTGTCAGTGTTCACCTCGACAGGTTATCGGCGTCCGCTTTCCGATGCGTGATGTGAGCCAGTGCACGCGTACTTTGAGAGGGCACATTTTCCGAGGTTCCCCCGACGGGCGTGATTTCGACGCCCCGGATGAACCGAACGACGAGGGGGATCCTCCGTGTCCGACCACGCGAACACACCAGATTTGACGAAGCCGTCCGGCGAAGACCCCCACCTCTCACGTCAGCTGTCCAACCGGCATATCCAGCTGATCGCCATCGGTGGGGCCATCGGCACCGGACTCTTCATGGGATCGGGCAAGACGATCTCTCTCGCCGGGCCCTCCGTGATCTTCGTGTACATGATCATCGGCTTCATGCTCTTCTTCGTCATGCGCGCGATGGGGGAGTTGCTGCTCTCGAACATGGCGTACAAGTCTTTCTCGGACTTCGCCGCTGATCTGCTGGGCCCCTGGGCGGGATTCTTCACCGGCTGGACGTATTGGTTCTGTTGGATCGTCACCGGCATCGCTGACGTCATCGCGATTTCCGGCTACTTCAAATACTGGTGGCCAGGTCTCGCGGCGTGGATTCCCGCTTTGCTGACGATCGCGGCCCTACTCCTCCTGAACTTGCCGACGGTGAAGGCCTTCGGTGAAACCGAGTTCTGGTTCGCGCTGATCAAGATCATCGCCATCGTCAGCCTGATCATCGTCGGCATCGTCATGGTCGTCTCCGGGTTCACTGCGCCCAACGGTGCTACCTCGGGCATCGACAATCTCTGGAACGACGGCGGCATGTTCCCGACCGGATTCATGGGCTTCGTGGCCGGCTTCCAGATCGCGGTATTCGCATTCGTGGGTATCGAACTGGTCGGCACGACAGCAGCCGAGGCGAAGGACCCGGAGAAGAACCTGCCGAAGGCCATCAACTCCATCCCCATTCGTGTGCTGCTGTTCTACGTCATTGCGCTGACCGTGATCATCGCGGTGACACCGTGGCGTGAAATCAGTGCAGACAAGAGTCCGTTCGTCGCCATGTTCACGCTCGCCGGCCTCGGCATCGCTGCATCGGTCATCAACTTCGTCGTGCTGACCTCCGCCGCATCTTCGGCGAACTCGGGTATCTACTCCACCTCGCGCATGGTGTTCGGGCTTGCACAAGAAGGCGACGCACCGAGGGCTCTCGGCAAGCTGAACTCACGCAAGGTTCCTGCGAACGCCCTGATGTTCTCGTGCATCTTCCTGCTGGCGTCGCTGATCCTGCTGTTCTCGGGCGACTCCGTGATCGAGGCCTTCACTGTCGTCACGACCATCTCAGCGCTGCTGTTCATGTTCGTGTGGACGATCATCCTGGCGAGCTACATGGTGTACCGGAAGCGTCGTCCGCACCTGCACGAGGCGTCGAAGTTCAAGATGCCCGGCGGCATCGTGATGTGCTGGGTCGTGCTCGCGTTCTTCGTCTTCATCCTCTGGGCGCTGACAACCAAGGACGACACCCTGCAGGCACTTGTCGTCACGCCGATCTGGTTCGTCGTTCTGGGTATCGCGTGGGCGATCATCCGGCGCCGACCCGCTCACCGGGCACGATACGACGCATTCAAGTCAGAACTGGACGCCAGCCGACAGAACGGCGAAAAATAGTTTTGGTCAAGATCGGGTAACGGTGGCGGCCGCCTTGATCAAACTGTTACATTCTTCGGCAGACAGAGGAGCGGGCTTCATCAGAAGGACGCTGCACGCCGACGACTGACGGAGTACACACTGTGGGAAACCACCACCGCACGGGCAATGACGATGTTGTCTTCGAGATCGATCCCGAGGCAGCAAGCGGCCGCCACCGCACCGCGTCGTCTGGCCCTGGTGCCGGTGTCAAGGCAGGCGTCGTAGCTGCGGCTACCGGTGCACTCCTCGTCGGTGCAGGCCAGATGGGTGCAGGAACCGCTGCTGCGGCGCCCGCAACACAGACCATCGCGGGCTTCGAACTCCCGCAGGGTCTGCTTCCCGAGGGCGTTGTCGTTCCGGCTGAATTGGCAGCTCTTCCCGCTCTCGACATTCCTGAGCTTCCCGATTTTGCAGCTGACCTCAACACGCAGGCACAGCAGTTCCTCGCCGGTATCAATCCCGGCACGTCCGCTCGCACGGTGCAGCCGGTATCCGGAACGCTGACCTCCACCTTCGGTTCGCGCTGGGGAGCACACCACGGCGGTCTCGACATCGCAGCCCCGATCGGTACGCCGATCCTGGCTGCAGCCGACGGCCAGGTCATCGACGCCGGCCCGGCGTCAGGTTTCGGACTGTGGGTCCGTGTCCAGCACGACGACGGCACCGTCACCACGTACGGTCACGTCAACGATTACCAGGTGAACGTCGGTCAGCGTGTCAACGCCGGCCAGCAGATTGCCACCGTGGGTAACCGTGGCCAGTCCACCGGCCCGCACCTCCACTTCGAGGTTGCCGAGAACGGCGCAAAGGTCGATCCCGCAGCGTGGCTGCAGGCCCGCGGCGTGGCTGTCACCTGGGTAGACAACTCGTAAGAAAGCTTCTTGTAGAACTGCGGTGGTGCCGGGAAAATCTTCCTGGTGCCACCGCAGTTCTCGTTTGTCGGTGACCCCGGCCGGATAGCCTTCAGTGACGTTGATCGTCGAAGGGGGAACGCGCGATGGGTGCAGAGGTCACGGCGAGAGAATTCACCAGAGCCGATCGCAGGCTCTTTCGTAAGAAGGTGCGCTCATGCGTCGACGCCATGAAGCAGATGCTCGACGGTGGTGACTTTCGGGACGCCGTCGACAAGCCGGCGCCGCTGCTGGGTATGGAGATCGAATTCAACCTGGTGAACGGGGACATGGCTCCTGCGATGTCGAATCGTGAAGTACTCGAATCCATAGACGACGCTGAGGTTTTCCAAACCGAGCTCGGACAGTTCAACGTCGAGATGAACGTCGAACCCGGCCCGCTCACCGGTGACGCGACTTTCGAATTGGAAAAGAAACTGCGGGCGTCCCTCGACGTTGCAGACGCGCGAATCCATGCGCACGACGCCGAGATGGTGATGATCGGGATGCTGCCGACACTGCAGCTCGAGCATCTCGATCGAGAGTGGATCACCGCCAACCCGCGCTACGAATTGCTCAACGAGCAGATTTTTGCCGCGCGAGGAGAGGACATCGAACTCGACGTCGAAGGTGTCGCGCTACCTGGCGGCGACGTGGAACTTCTTCGGGCCGATACCAATTCGGTGGTGCCGGAGGCGGCGTGTACGTCCATGCAGTTGCACCTGCGCGTCGCGCCGGAAGAATTTGCCGCGCACTGGAATGCCGCGCAGTGTCTGGCCGGAGTGCAAGTGGCGTTGGCCGCCAATTCTCCTTTCCTGGCGGGCAAGGCACTCTGGCACGAATCACGCATTCCGATCTTCGAACAGGCCACGGACACCCGAACTTTCGAGCTCAAGAATCAAGGTGTGCGTCCGCGGGTGTGGTTCGGTGAACGGTGGATCCATTCGGTGCTCGACTTGTTCGAGGAGAACTCGCGGTATTTCCCGGCCCTGCTGCCTGATGTGTCGGACACCGATCCACTGGAAGTGCTCGCGGCGGGCGGGGTTCCGGAGTTGAGCGAGCTTCAATTGCACAACGGCACGGTCTACCGGTGGAATCGACCGGTGTACGACTGCTCGGATGGCAAGCCGCACTTGCGTATCGAGAATCGCGTACTGCCGGCCGGACCGACCGTCGTCGACATCATGGCCAATGCAGCCTTCTACTACGGAACCGTTCGGGCACTGGTGAACGCGGAGCGGCCACTGTGGTCGCACATGTCTTTTCACGCGGCGGAAGAGAACCTGCACATCGGCGCCAAGTACGGACTGGATGCGACCCTGTACTGGCCGGAGATCGGTTGGGTCGGTGCCGACGAGTTGATATTGCGAAGGTTGCTGCCGTTGGCGCACGAGGGCTTGACGGACTTCGGATTGTCCGCCGCCGCCCGCGATCGGTACCTCGGCGTCATCGAAGGGCGGTGCATGAATCGGCAGACCGGTGCCGCCTGGCAACGAGAGCATGTTGCGCGGGCGGAGGGCTCTGGCGCGGACCGCTCGACTGCGCTCACCGGAATGCTCCGCGGTTACGTGGAGAACATGCGCACGGGAGATCCTGTTCACACCTGGTCCTGATTGCTCTGCTAATTCTCCTATCCGTCAACAGTTTCGGGGACCTAAGTCCCCGAAATCGAGAGGGGGCGACCCCAAAAAAGCCGGACAAGTGGGATGGTTAGAGTGAAAGTGGCTCGGTTACTTCTTCAGGAAGGTGGGCACATGAGTTCACGCGAACATAACAGTGTTGTTGTCGGAGTCGAGGGTTCGGACACTGCGTCCACCGCACTCCGCGAAGCCGCGAAAATCGCCGCCCAGCGCGAATTGCGACTCGACATCATCCACGCTCTCGACTTCGCGCCGTACGGTTTCGGTGGACCGTACGTCGACGCGGGCGGGGTGTACGAATGGGTCGAGGAGGCCGGAAAAGCGATCTTGGCAGAGGCGGAACAGTTCGCCCATGAGATCGATCCGAAACTCGAGGTTCACACCGAAATCGCCATCGGCAGTGCAACTCAGTGGTTGATCGAGAGTTCGGCACAGGCCAGGCGCGTCGTTGTCGGAGCTTCTGCATCAGGCAAGGCGGCAACGGCAGTGCTCGGCAATACCGCGGTCGGGGTGGCCAGTCATGGCAAGTGCCCGGTGATCGTCGTCCGAGACCGCGACGGCGCGGTGCCCTCGGAGGGGCCGGTCGTGGTCGGCGTCGACGGCAGCGCATTGAGCGCGCAGGCCGTCGGGGCGGCTTTCGAGGAAGCGGCATTCCGCGGCGTCGAGTTGGTGGCGCTGCACGTGTGGAGTGACCTCGGTAGCGCGGCATTCGAAGACCCGAGGGCCGCTGCACTTGCACCGCAGTCCCTCGAAGAGGAAGAGCACGCAGTTCTCAGCGAGAGCTTGGCCGGTTGGTCCGAGCAGTACCCGGACGTGAAGGTCCGGCGCGAGGTCTACCTCGACAACCCACGCGGACGGCTGCTGGACTGGTCGGCAAAAGCGCAGCTCGTGGTCGTCGGTAGCCGTGGTCGCGGTGGATTCCGCGGCATGCTGCTCGGCTCGACCAGCAACACCCTGATCGCTTCGGCCAAGTGCCCCGTCATGGTGGTTCGTCCCGAAGAATCCTGACCCTCTTCAGGTTCTCCCGCTACCCCGTTCATTTCGGTCATCGAATATGAACGGGGTAGTCACATGAATGCGGACTCAGGTTCCGTAGTGTTCGATGTGAGTAAGTGTTCGATGGGAGTACCACTGCCCGTGTGCGCGTCGCACACGGCAGCAATCGTCAGGATTGGGGTTACAACGTGCGTATCGGTATGGGTTTGAACTACAGCGGCGGGTTCGCCGAAACCGTCGAAGAGGTCGGTGACCTGGAAAAGGCCGGCCTGGACATCGCCTTCGTCCCGGAAGCGTATTCCTTCGACGCGGTCAGCCAGCTGGGTTACCTGGCGGCCAAGACGTCGACAATCGAACTCGCTTCGGGAATCTTTCAGATCTACACCCGTACGCCTTCGTTGACCGCGATGACGGCAGCGGGCCTGGACTTCGTCTCTAACGGCCGCTTCGTCATGGGACTGGGCGCCTCCGGGCCGCAGGTGATCGAGGGATTCCACGGCGTGAAGTACGACGCTCCGTTGGGGCGCACGCGTGAGGTCGTCGAGATCTGCCGCCAGGTGTGGCGCCGCGAGAAGGTCGAATACCAGGGCAAGTATTACCAGGTCCCGCTCCCCGCCGAGAAGGGCACCGGACTGGGCAAGCCCCTCAAGCTGATCAATCATCCTGTGCGTGAGCGCATCCCGATCTTGATCGCTTCGCTCGGCCCCAAGAACGTCGAGCTGACAGCCGAGATCGCCGAAGGCTGGGAACCGATCTTCTTCCATCCGGAGAAGGCAGCCAGCGTGTGGGGCGAGCCGATCGCCAAGGGCAAGGCCAAGCGCGATCCGAGCCTCGGCGAGCTTCAGGTGTATGCGTCGCCGGCGCTCGCCATCGGTGACGACGTCGACCACATGCTCGACTGGGTGCGCCCGAGCCTTGCGCTCTACATCGGCGGCATGGGCGCCAAGGGCAAGAACTTCTACAACGACCTCGCAGTGCGCTACGGCTACGAAGAAGCCGCTGAGAAGATCCAGGATCTCTACCTCGCGGGCAAGAAGGACGAAGCCGCAGCAGCAGTCCCCGACGAGCTGGTTCGTGCCGTGTCGTTGATCGGTCCCGAGAGCTACGTCAGGGAACGCGTCGCAGCCTTCGCCGAAGCGGGCGTCACGACGCTCAACGTCACGCCGTTGGCTGCCGATCGCAACGGCCGTGTTCAGCTGATCGAGAAGTTCCGCAAGATTTGTGACTGACCCTGCCGTGCGCCTTTATTAACCGCCCGCGGTTAATAAAGGCGCACAGCAGAGCGGGAAATAGTCCTCTTCATGAAGGGTCGGATGGCCGGCTCCAACAATCCGCCCGCTCGGATCAGAACTTTCGTGAGCGGATCTGCTGCGATGTGATGGTGCCCGCGCTCCATTCCGTTCAGCGCCGCTCGTGCGACGACCGACGGTTCCACCGGGGTGATCGCACCGGAAACCGCAGCAGTCTCGGGCGGTTTCCGAGCGTTCTCCACGTCGAATCCGGGCGTTCGAGTGTCCGGGGGATAGAGGACGCCGACGGTGATTCCGTGCGGTTCCATTTCGTATCGCAGGCTGTGTGCAAGTTGGTGGACTGCAGCTTTGGTCGGGCCATAGCCGCTGTATCCGACAACACCGATCAGGCCCGCGGTGGAGCTGGTCAACAGTACCGAGCCGTTGCCGCGTGCCACCATCGCTGGGAGGACAGCGCGTAGGACATGTACGGCGCCCAGATAGTTCAGTGCCATCTGAGATCCGAACTCCGCGACGTCGACGTCGAGAAATCGCCCGGGGAGCGCGGTTCCTGCGCAGGAGACCAGAGCGGTGCACGTGCCGCTGCGGGACTGCAAATCTTCGACGGCTCGTTGAACGGCATCGAAATCCGTGACGTCGGCGCTGGCCCATTGCGCTCCGATTCGGGAGCCGACTGCCTCCAACCGATCGGCGTCGCGCGCAATCAGTGAAACCTTTGCCCCTCGAGTTGTTGCCTCATTGGCCACTGCCTCACCGATTCCGGACGAGCCTCCAGTGACGATCAGGTGAGAAGTGTTCCAGTCGATTCGGGATCTCTTGCGCACGAAACCCGATTTTAGGCGCTTGTTGAAAGGACTTTTTGCACTTCTGACCGGTCGGGTTCTTCACCTATCGTGGATCGGGTAGCCAGGGTCCGCGTGCGAATCCGGCTCCAGTGGCCTCGTTGACGCCCGAAAGGGATGTTGGCGGGGCCGTTGCCGCAGTAGACCCGAAGGTCGAATGTCCGATTCGGGACTCGCGTCGGCTGATGAATCCTTTTTGCCGTCATTGGGCAATAGTGTGAGGGTGTAGAGATTCTGTGGTCGATAGTGGAGGGACGAACATGAGTGCAACCAAACCCGTCGTCGTAGCGGTAGACGGTTCGGAATCGGCGTCGTCGGCTGTCGTCTGGGCGGCTCGAACCGCAGTGGCGCTCGGTCGTCCTCTCCACATCGCGACGGTGGTGCACATCCCCGCCTTCTACTACTCGGAGCCGTACCTCGCCGAGAGCTTCAAGGAAGAACTGCGCCGAACTGCCACAGCTCGTCTGGACAGCGCGCAGATTCTTGCGCGGCAAAGCATCGATGACGACCTCGAGATCGTCACCGAACTTCTTGACGGCAGCGTCTCCGATCGGCTGATCGAATTGTCCAAGAGTGCGTACATCATTGCGCTCGGACCGCGCGGACACGGTGAATTCACCGGATTGGTCGTCGGTTCCGCGACTGTGTCCGTGGTCTCGCACGGCGAATCGCCGGTTGCAGTTGTCAGAGGGCGCACGCTCGACGGGCGACCGCCGACCGAAGGTCCCGTCGTCGTCGGCGTCGATGGATCCGAGAGCAGCATCGAGGCAGTCGAGCATGCTTTCGAGCAGGCTTCCGCGAGGGGCGCCACCTTGATTGCGGTCAACGTGTGGAGCGACGTGAGTGTGCAGCCCTCGCTGGGCGCCACCCCGGAGGACAAGCTGTGGAGCAGCATCCAGACGGGCGAGGAAGTTGTGCTCGCCGAGCAATTGGCCGGATTCACCGAGCGTTACCCGGACGTCGTCGTCGAGAGGGTCGTCGCGCGTGACCGTCCGGTCCGGGTTTTGAGCGAATACGCGGAGACGGCGCAATTGATAGTCGTCGGTAGCCGTGGGCGCGGCGGATTCGCGGGAATGCTCCTCGGATCGACCAGTCGGGCGCTCCTGCACACTGCGGATTGCCCGGTTCTCATAGTCCGGCACGACAACAAGTGAAGAGAATGCATTCAATGAGTTCTGAGTCCACCATCTCCGGTACCGTTCGACTCGAGATGTCTTTTGGAGGGGTTCGATGACAACGCGGATATTCCTGGTCGACGATCACGAGATCGTCAGACGCGGTTTGTTCGACCTGCTCGGCGGGGTCGAAGACTTCGTGGTGGTGGGCGAGGCCGCATCCGTGGGAGAAGCATTGGCTGCGGTACCGCAGAGCAATGCCGACGTCGCGGTTCTGGACGTACGGCTGCCTGACGGTAACGGCGTCGAACTGTGCCGCGAGCTCCGCTCGATGCTTCCCGACCTGCGCTGCCTGATGCTCACCTCCTACGCCGACGACGAGGCGTTGCTCGACGCGATCATGGCCGGCGCCTCGGGGTTCGTCCTCAAACAGATTCTGGGAACCGATCTGGTCGCTGCCGTCCGCACAGTTGGGCGTGGCGGTTCACTGCTCGACAGTCGGGCGACGGAGGCGCTGATGCAGCGGATCCGTAGCGACCGCACAGCTGATCCGTTGGCCGAACTTTCCGATCAGGAGCGAGCAGTCTTCGACCTCATCGGAGAGGGACTCACCAACCGGGAGATCGGCGCGCGGTTGTTCCTCGCGGAGAAGACGGTCAAGAACTACGTGACGCGTCTGCTGTCCAAGCTGGGCATGCAGCGCCGTACTCAGGCTGCAGTGCTGGCCACCGAAATCCGAAGCGGCAGTCGATAGGACTATCGACCGGACTTCGGTCGATTCGAGTTGGTGCGGCCTAGCGGCACTCGCCAGAGCAGACGTGCACCGCTCGGTTCGTGGTTGACGATTGTGCATGTACCGCCGCAGTGTTCGGCACGGCGCTCGAGATTGTGAAGCCCACTCTTGTGGAAGTCGGAGGGAAGACCCACGCCGTCGTCCTCGATTGTGATCGCGAATTCGACATCCGCGGTGACTGCGATGGTGATGTGATGTGCGTGTGCATGCCGAAGGACGTTGCTCAGTCCTTCACGCAGCACGGCCTCGGCGTGCTGATGGATTCCGGGATTCACCAGAGTGTCGATGGCGCCGGAGAATTGGACGCTGGGGGTCACCGCAGACTGCGCGGTGGCGTCGCCGATGACATCGAGGAGGCGTCGGCGCAGGCTCGACGAATCGGTGGCCGTGGGAGTCTGCAGATCGAAGATGGTTGTCCGGATCTCGCGGACGGTCTTGTCCAACTGTTCGAGCGATCGTTTGACAATCGCGCGTGCCGACGCGGGGAGGGCCTCGTCCGGAAGCGTGCTCTGCAGGCTCATTCCACTCGCGAACAGTCGCTGGATGACGTTGTCATGCAGGTCTCGTGCGATGCGATCGCGGTCGGCGAGGACCGACAGCAGACGCTGGGCCTTTTGCTTTTCGTCGAACTCGATTGCAACGGAGCCGAGTTCGGCCATCGACTCGATCCGGGTCAGTTCGTCGTGGTCCCAGTGCGTGTTGGTGGAATTCGACGCCACGATGATCGCGCCGACTACACCCGAGGCGACGCACATCGGTGCAACGACCGCACTTCCGGCCGACGGCACCAGTTCTGTGAGCGCACCTAATGTGGTGAGCACCTGTAGCTTTCGGGTACTCCGCACGACGTCGAACGGATAGGTCGTCGCTGGAATTCTGACCCCACGAGAAGTGGTTCGGGCGCTGGCCGCAGCATGGACCTGGGCATACCCGTTCTCGCAGATCACCACGATCACGTCCTCGACCCCGGTCAAATCCCGAACGCGGCTGGCAAGAAGTTGCAAGCCGTCCTCGAGCGAGTCACCGGCCAGCAACCGGGAGCGAATGGCAGATGTTGCGGTGAGCCATCTTTCACGAGTTCGAGACTGCTCGAACAGTCGGGCGTTTTCCACGGCGATACCGGCTGCGATGGCGAGAGCCTCCAGAATGACCTCGTCTTCCTGGGTGAACTCGGCTTTTCCTCGCTTCTCGGTCAGATAGATGCTGCCGAACACCTTTCCTCGCATCATGATCGGCGCTCCGAGGAAGCTCTCCATCGGTGGGTGGTTTGCGGGGAATCCGACCGATTCGGGATGGTCGCCGAGATGCGCCACGCGCAAAGTCTGCGGATGATTCATCAGAACACCCAGAACGCCATGCCCTTCGGGAAAATGTCCCATGATCGCGCGTTGGGACCCGGGGATTCCCTCGTAGACGAATTCCGAGAGCCCGCCCCCTGGCGCCGCAACTCCCAGGGCGCCGTAGCGACAATCCAGAACCGTTGTCGCAGAAGTAATGATCCGTTGAAGTGTCAGGTCGAGATCAAGGCCTGAACCGACGACCAGGACCGCCTCGAGCAGACGGTGGAGCGTGGGGATGTCTGCGTTGGAATCGCCCAGGCGGTCGAGCAACTCGCCGAACGTGCGTGCCGGACTGTGACCCGAAGCTTCGACCATGGTCGAAGCATATCGCCTCGCGGAACGTCAGCCCTCTTGACGGCGACCTTCCCACCACGAAGACCAGTGATGCTTGATTTCGTCGAACTCGTCATCGCTCAGGTTGTAGGTGGTCAGCAGGATCGACATACCTCCATCGGGTCGCTGGGTAGTCACGGACTGCGAGGCGACCGACAGCAGGCCAGGGCCGAGATCTTCGACTGTCAAGCCGAATTGGTGGTCGGTGACGAAGTCGACGACGCCCTCGAAGTAGTCGCCGGGAGCGATCGTCGCCGCGTACCGACTTCCCGCTTCCAGTTCGATTTCGGTGATCCCGAGGACGGTCGCCACGTTTTCGCCGGGGAGCAGAAGGCCGTCGAGATAAATTGTCCTTCGCTCGGCCAGCCCGTGGTGTTCCACGGCGAATCTGAGCAACTGGAGGAACGTCGTCCACCCCTCGGTGATGTCGTCGTACCAGTCGTCTTCTGCCGACTTTGCCGGCCGATCGATGCGGACGAGCGTCTTGCCGTTTTGTTCCAATAGAGAGAAACGGTCACCGTTTCCGAGTCTCAGCGTCAACGCTTCGGGGTCGGCCTCGGCGGTGGAGTAGATCTGGGTGATTTCGTCGTCGAGTCCGTCGTACTCCCAGCCGAACCAACGACGAATCAGCGACGGATCACGCAGCGCGGGCCAGAGTACGGACGGGGCTGCGACGATCGACACTTCGATCACGGTTTCGCTCATCCGGAAGACGCTACCGACTTCAGCCCTTCATGGCGACGGTCAACAGAAATGCGACGTCTTCGAGCGCTTCGACACTGTGCCGGTCGGCCGGAACAGCGAGGAAATCACCGGTAGATCCTTTCCACTGGTCGCTCCCACACACAAGATTCAGCTTCCCGCTCAGGACCAACAGCGTGGCCTCGCCCGGACTGTCGTGTTCGGCGAGGCTCTTGCCGGCGCTCAGCGCGATCACTGTCTGCCGCAGACTGCGTTGGTGGCCGCCGTAGACGGTTTGTGAACTGCGACCGCTGGTCGCCGAGCCCGCCAGTTTCAACTGTTGGCGAGCGAGAGCGGTCAGTGACTTCTTGTCCATCGAAGACCTCTCGAAAGCGGTGAATGTCCTTCTTGGAGTATGACCGACTCACTCGCGAGGTGCCTCGTTATCGACGGAAGTCGGTCAGCGCGTGTATTCCAGCCAGCGGAAGCGCAGCCCGCTCTTCTCCGAGGTCTGCCAGGGCTCGTCGGACTTCAGGTTCCATTCGGAGCCGATCTCGGGAGCAAAGGCATCACCGGCGGTATCGAGGTCGATCTCGGTGACCAGTAGGTGCGTCGCGAATGGCAGTGCAGCCGAATAAATCTGCCCGCCACCTACGACGAAGACGTCACCGTCCGGCAATGCCAGCGCTTCGTCCAGATTGTGGACTACCTCGGCGCCTTCGGCGTGCCACTCCGGATCGCGCGTGACGACGATGTTCCGTCGCCCGCTGAACGGCCGGAACTTCAGTGGAATGGAGTCCCAGGTGCGCCGCCCCATGATCACCGGATGGCCCATGGTGACGCGTTTGAAGTAGGCCATGTCCTCGGACACGCGCCACGGAATCGTATTGTCGGTGCCGATGACGCCGTCATGGGCCTGCGCCCAGATGAGCGTGACTGTGCGATCGGTCATCGTCAGACCGCTACCGGCGCTTTGATCGCGGGGTGGTGTCGATAGTCGACGATCTCCACGTCTTCGAAGGTGTAGTCGAAGATGGAGTCGCGCTTGTTCAGCTTCAGGGTCGGCAACGGCAGCGGTTCGCGGCCGAGCTGCTCGGTCACCTGGTCGACGTGATTGTCGTAGATGTGGCAGTCGCCGCCGGTCCAGACGAACTCACCGACGTCGAGTCCGGCCTGCTGGGCCATCATGTGGGTCAGTAGCGCGTAGCTGGCGATGTTGAACGGAACGCCGAGAAACATGTCGGCGCTGCGCTGGTACAGCTGGCACGAGAGCTTGCCGTCGGCGACGTAGAACTGGAAGAAAGCGTGGCAGGGCGCCAGCGCCATCTGCGGAATGTCGGCCACGTTCCATGCCGAGACGATGATCCGCCGGGAATCGGGGTTGGAGCGCAGGGTCTCGACGGTCTGCGTGATCTGGTCGATGTGCTCGCCCGAAGGGGTGGGCCAGCTACGCCACTGGACGCCGTAGACGGGGCCGAGTTCGCCGTTCTCGTCGGCCCACTCGTCCCAGATGGAGACGCCGTGCTCGTGCAGCCATGCCACGTTGGAGTCGCCGCGCAGGAACCACAGGAGCTCGTTGACGATCGACTTGAGGTGGACCTTCTTGGTGGTGACGAGCGGAAAGCCGTCGGCTAGATCGAAGCGCATCTGGTGACCGAAGATGCTGCGGGTGCCGGTTCCGGTGCGATCGGATTTAGCGGTACCCGTCTCCATGACGAGCCGGAGGAGGTCTTCGTAAGCAGTGGAGACAGTCACGGGAATCAGTCTAGGGCCTAGCCTGCTGTGCGCCTTTATTAACCTCCGGCGGTTAATAAAGGCGCACAGCAATATAGCCTCAGCGCATGCGCGAACTCTTGGTGATCGGTATCGGTGCGGGTGATCCCGAGCAGGTGACTGTTCAGGCGATCAAGGCCATGAACAGGGCCGATACCTTCTTCATCATCGGAAAGGGTGACGAGAAGCAGGCTCTGGTCGACCTGCGAACCGGCATCCTCGACGAGCACGTTCATCTCGACTACAAGGTGGTCGAGATCACGGACCCACCGCGGGACCGAACCCCGACCGATTACGAAGGTGTCGTCGAGGACTGGCACGAGCGCAGGGCAGCGAAATTCGAAGCGGAATTCGCGGCCGAACCCGGAGTGGGCGCGATTCTCGTCTGGGGTGACCCTTCCCTCTACGACAGCACTCTGCGGATCGTCGAGCGCGTGCTCGCTCGCGGGAGAGTGTCGTTCGACTACTCCGTCATCCCGGGGATCACGAGTGTGCAGTCGTTGGCTGCACAACACCGGATCGTCCTGAACCGCATCGGTGAACCCATCCACATCACGACCGGCCGCAAACTGGCCGAGGGATTACCTGACGGAGTGGACAACGCCGTCGTGATGCTCGACGCGCATTGCACGTTCACTCAGGTGGCCGAAGACGACGCCGAGATCTGGTGGGGTGCGTACCTCGGAACCTCGGACGAGGAGTTGATTTCCGGCAAACTGCGCGACGTCGAAGATCGGATCGTCGCGCGTCGGGCGGAGCTGCGAGAGAAGCACGGCTGGATCATGGATACGTACCTCGTTCGGCGCTGACGACCGGCCACAGATTGCGTCGTCGATCCTGCGCTCTTGATCCCGAATGACGGTCTGCGCACCTATGATCTGCGCATGACATCGTTCGGGCAGGATCGACGGCAGTCGATTCTGCCCGCACCGCGTGGCCGTGAAAAATCAGCGGTGAAGTCAGCTCTGGATCTTCTCGCCCAGTGGTATCGGAACCCTGATCGATTCGACAGTTTCAATCGATACCTCGCCACGAAGGGCCTGGAGCTAGCTGTCCGATTGCTGGTTGTCAGCTCCCTGACGACGGTCATCATCGCGATGACTCTGTTGCGCTTCAGCGATGCGGGCGTTCACAACCACGTCACCAGTGTCGTCAACGCCGTGATCATCGCCGTCACGGTCGCGGTGATCGTGCTCTTCTGTCTCTTACCCGAAATCACACGTCGGTGGTCGTATTTCTTTGTCGTCTACTGCGAGGTCGGCGTATTCGTCGGTGTATTCCTGAACAGCGATCCGTTCATCGGGTTGATCCAGTGTGTGCTCTTCGCACTGATCGGCGGTTACATCGCTTACTTCCACAATGCGAGACTCCAAGCAGTTCACATCGCGCTGTCCATCGTGGTTCTGGCACTCGTCGGGCGAAAGGTCGCGGACTACGCGGACCCTGCGTTGGCCACTGCACTGTGTCTGATCATCGCCACCGCGATCGTCGTCGTGCCGTTTGCATGCCAGTTCGTCCTCTCACTTCTCGGATCCGACGCCGAAAGTTCGGATGTCGATCCGTTGACCGGTCTCCTGAATCGGCGCGGGCTGCAGCGAGCAGTAGTCGAGTTGGGGGCAACGGGACATGCGTCGAGCAAATCGTCTTATGTCGTCGCGATTGTCGATGTCGATTCGTTCAAGAGCGTCAACGACTCGCACGGGCACGAAGAAGGCGATCTTGTACTTCGTCAGATTGCTGATCGACTGCGGTGGTGTGGCAGCGAAAACGCACTCTTCGCCAGGTTCGGTGGGGACGAGTTCGTGTTGGTCGACATGATAGACACCGGTGCAGCGCCTGCATTCGAAGACAAGCTGCGGAGGCACTTGCGAATCGACGATCGTGATCCGGCAGTGACGACCAGTGTCGGAGTGGCGATCACCTCTGCTCAATGGTCGGCGATCATTTCCGACGAGGAGTTGACGGAACTGTTTCGAGTAGCCGACACCTCGATGTACCGAGCGAAGGCCGGCGGCGGCAATCAGGTTGTGATGTGCGAAGAAAAACCGTGATATTTGTCTGATTGCGGGGAGTTGACTGGATTACCCTGACCTCATGGGAACAACCGGGGGTGCAGAGCGTTCGGACGTCGTCGCGTCGCAACGACCGCTCTCGGGTCCAGCATTTCGGATGATCTCGTCGCAACTCGTCGATTGGTATCAGCGGCCGGATCAATTCGATACTTTCAATCGCTACCTTGCGGACAAGGGGCTGACCATCGCTTCACGTTTTCTGGTCGTCTCCTCGTTGGTGCTGGTCACGGTCATCATGTTCTTGACTCGATTCAGTGCACAGGGGCCGACGAGCGCGCATGCGCGCACTGCGAATCTGGTGATCATCGTCGTAACCGTGATGATGGTCCTTGTTCTCTCGACGAAGCGCAATCTGTCTCGCTCGTGGTCATACGCCTTCGTGCTCTATTCAGAAGTGGGAATTGCCGCAGCAATGCTGTTGTACTCCAATCCACTTGCGGCATTGGCGCATGCAGTGATGTTCTCCGTGATCGGCGGTTACATCGCGTTCTTTCACAATGCTCGACTTCAGAGCCTGCACATGTTGTGGGTGTTCGTCGTAGTCATCGGGATCGTGACACGCATTGCCATTGTCGAGAACTATTCCGATATTCCGGTTCTTCTCGCGCTGGTTGTTCTAGTGGGTGCAGCGATCTACGTGATTCCCTTTGCCTGTCAGTTCATACTCTCGATCCTCAGTACCGATGCGCTGAATTCGCAATTGGACCCGCTGACCGGATTGCTGAACAGAAGGGGGCTGGCAGACGAAGTACGGCTCTTACTCGAGCGCTCGCACAAGCACTCGACTCTCTTGGTTGTCGCCGCGGTCGACATCAATCGATTCAAAGCGATCAACGACGAGTACGGGCACAGCGTCGGCGATGCGGTGATCGAAAAAGTCGGATCGCGACTGGTCGACAGCGCCGGACCGACGGCGTTGATCGCACGGATCGGGGGCGACGAGTTCGTAATCGTCGATTCGGTCGATCAACGCTCGGTCGATCGACTCGCGCACGAACTTCGGCGTCCGACGATCACCTCGCCCGATCATCCACCGGTGGCGATAAGCGTCGGAATCGCGAAAGTGGCAGGGCCTTTCGACTCGGTTGACGATGCGTTGGTCGCCTACCCGACTCTGCTGCGGCGAGCGGATCGGGCGATGTACGCCGCGAAGGCGCGAGGTGGGCACTCGGTGGTTCTGCAGACTGAAACCGGCTGAGCGCGCTGTGAGTGTCCGTGGTCGGCGCTAGTCTGTTGCCATGCCTGAACTACCCGAGGTGGAAGCACTGGCAGGGTTCCTTCGTCAGCACGCGGTCGGCGCAGTGGTAGGACGCGTCGACATCGCCGCACTGAGTGTGCTCAAGACCTTCGATCCGCCGATCACGGCCTTGCAGGGGCGTGACGTGACGGGCGCCGCCCGCTTCGGAAAGCATCTGGCGCTGGACTGCGACGGGTTGTGGTTGGTCACGCATCTCTCCCGTGCCGGTTGGATGCGGTGGCTCGACAATCCGTCGGCAGCACCGCCGAAGCCTGGCAAGGGGCCGTTGGCGCTACGAATTCATTTCTTCACACCCGAAGGGTTGACGCCGGCGTTCGATCTCACCGAAGCAGGTACCAAGAAGCGCCTGGCAGTCTGGGTGGTCAGCGATCCGCAAGAGGTTCCAGGCATCGCGCGATTGGGGCCGGACGCGATGGCTGTGACGGAAGCGGAGTTCGCAGAAATTCTGGGCGGCACGTCGGCCCGGATCAAGAACTCGATAGTTGATCAGTCGCTGATCGCCGGTATCGGGAACGCCTATTCGGACGAGATCCTCCATACCGCGAAGCTCTCGCCCTTCGCGACGTCGTCGCGCCTGACTCCGGAGCAGATTTCGACGCTGTACACCGTGATGCGATCCACGCTGGCCGATGCGGTCGAGCGTTCCGAGGGTCAGGACGCGGCCCGACTCAAGGGTGAGAAACGCTCGGGGATGCAAGTACACGCGCGCACAGGACTTCCCTGCCCGGTGTGCGGTGACGTCGTACGCGAAGTGTCGTTCGCAGAACGCTCTTTTCAGTACTGCGCGACGTGCCAGACGGGTGGTAAGCCATTGGCGGACAGGCGAATGTCGAAACTACTCAAGTAGCGAACTGCGCCGCGAGCAGTTCGACGAACTCTCGGGCGAGGGCAGACGAATGGGTGGGTTCGGTTATTGCGTGGACGATCCGATGCGGTGCATCGGTGATCGGAATGCAGATCAGTTCGGGATGTAGGGCGCTCATGGACTGGGGGAGCAGGCCGACGCCCAAACCGTTGGCGGTCAGTGAACAGATCAGGTCTACGGAGTTGGCTTCGAGAGTTTTTCCGCGTGGGACCTGTGATTCGGCGAAGGCCTGGTCGGTTTGGACACGGGCCTCGCTGCCCGAGGCGAAGTCCACGAGAGTGTGATCTCGTAGGTCTTCGAGCCTGATCGACGAGGCCTGGGCAAAGGGATGGTCGGGAGTGACAAACGCTGCGGTCGGTTCACTCCACAACGGTGCCGCGGCAAAGCTCTTGGGTAGGCGGCCGGCGGCCAATCCGACAATGCCGACGTCGATCGCGCCGGACCGAACTCCCTCGATCACTACTTCACTGCCGTAGGGCCGCGCGGTGATGTTGATGGCGGGATGCCGCCGTGTCAGATCTGCCAGCGCGCGGCCGACGTCGACGCGTCCTGCCGAGGTGATGATGCCTACCGTCAGCCGCACCTGCTCGTTGCTCCGAGCCGAGACATCGCTGACCAGTCTCGACATGGCGCCGAGTACCTCGCGGGAGCGCGCAACAAAAACCTCGCCGGCAGCAGTCAGGCCGACGTTGCGACTGTTCCGGTTGAACAGTTCTACTCCCAGTTCCTTTTCGAGGTCTCTGATCTGGGCGCTCAGGGCGGACTGGGAAACGTGCAACCGCGCGGCAGCCCGGCTGAAGTGTCTGTCTTCCGCGACGGCAAGGGCGTAGCGAATGTGACGTAGTTCCATATCACCAATCTATCGTTCTCAGCGATAGATCATGCGTATCCATCTATTGGACGCACGCCGGTGTGGAGGGTCATGCTTGGCGACATGATTTCAAGCGACGCGCGTCCGAGGCTCGGACTACCGACAGTGCTGCTGATGGCTGCAGCGACGGGCCTGTGCGCGGGCGGTAACTATTTCAATCAGCCACTCCTCGATTCCATCGCGAATCACTTGAATGTGTCGGCCTCGACCGCAGCCGCGACGGTGACCATTGCGCAGGTCGCGTATGCACTCGGATTGATACTCCTGGTTCCGGTGGGCGACATGGTGGACCGACGCAAGCTGACGGTAGGGCTCATGCTGCTGGCGGCGACCGGTCAAGCGGTCAGCGGATTTGCGCCGAACTTTGCCACGCTGGCAGTGGGAATCGCAGTCGCTGGAGTCTTTTCGGTCGCCGCGCAGGTACTGATCCCGTTTGCCGCCTCACTGGCCGAGCCTGAGAGGTCCGGTCAGGTGGTCGGCACGATCATGAGCGGACTACTGATCGGAATCCTGTTGGCGCGCAGCGTTGCCGGCGTGCTCTCCGGACTGGGAGGTTGGTCGACGGTGTACAAGGTGGCGGCGGTGCTGATGGTGGGAATGGCCGTGGCATTGTGGCGATCCTTGCCGTCCGATTCCGCAGATCGCCCGAAGGCCGGTTACGGCGCCACGCTTGCTTCGGTAGGAAGGCTGGCTGCGACGTTGCCGCGACTGAGAACTCGATCGGCTATGGGCGGGTTGGCCTTTGCTGCCGTCAGCACTGTTTTCACAACCATGGCCTTTCTGCTCTCCGACGAATTCGGCTACAGCGACACTCAAATCGGCCTCGTCGGACTTCTCGGTGTGGCAGGAGCATTGATGGCGACAGTGGCAGGCAGACTGGCCGATCGGGGATTGGGTCAGGTGGCAACCGGCGGCGCCATTGCGATTCTGTTGGTCTCGTGGCTTCCCTTTGTCGCCGGTGCCGCGCACATAGTGTGGTTTCTTGTTGCCATCGTTCTTGCCGATCTCGCGCTGCAGGGAGTACACGTCAGTAACCAGAATGTGATCTACGCCCTTGTCCCCGAGGCACGTTCGCGTGTGAACTCCGTGTACATGACTACCTACTTCGTCGGTGCTGCCGTGGGTTCGGCAGTGGGATCAGTGGTGTGGAAGTCGTACGGCTGGAACGGAGTATGCATCGCCGGGTTGGTCTTCTCCCTTGCAACGGCGTTGGTGTGGATGCACGATCGCCGCCTGGAGACGGCTGAACTGCGAATCCCGGAATCCCCTGTCGCGGTGGGATAGGCAGCCACCTTCTCGATTCCAGCACCTTTCAGATCCCTGCACCTTCTCAGATTTCGGCACCGTCCACCAGGATCTTGCCGACGCGTTCGGGATAGAACGACACGTGGTCGTCGATCCCGGACGCTTCGGCAGTGGTGAACGGATAGAACCACGCCAGATCGTCGATCGGTGCGAGTTCGCTTGTGCCGGTGAAGGACAGATACGACGCGGTGCCCTTGTACGGGCAAGCAGTGGTGGTCGGGGACGCGACAAAGTACTCGCTGCGGACGTCGATTCTCGGAATGTAATAGCGGGTAGGCAGGCCGGTTTCGAAGAGCAGTCGGGGTCGTGTCGTCTCGGCGACCAGTACGTCGCCGACAAAAACCTCGACGTGCCGGGACGAGGGGAGTGCGTCGATACGTACGTATGGATCGCGGGCGTGGACAAAGACCTGTTGATCTTCTTCGAACCAGGCGTCCATGCGATCCCAGTAGAACGCGACGTACTCACTCAGGTCCAAGGAACCGTCGAACTGTTGAGGGTAGGACCAGACGGCGTCCTCGGCGCGGCGATCCCCGATCTCGATAGTCCAATATGTGGCGTCACCCTTCCACGGGCAATGGGTGGTCGTCGACGTCGGGACGAGGAATTCGTTGCGAACGTCGGTGAGGGGGATGTAGTACATCGGCAGGCGGCCGCGTTCGAACAGATACACCGAACGAGTGGTGTCAGCGACGGCGTGACCAGCGAAGAATGCTCGAATTCGGCGGGGGTTCGGCTCGAGTGCGATCCGCCCGTTTGAAGCTTTGACCTGTGTGTCTTCTGCGTGAGTCAGTGCTGTGGACATTCGTGAATGCTCCTGAGATTCGGCAGGTTGTCCTTCCCATCCTGCGCCCGGCAGCAGCTATTTGACAGGGTGGAGCCGAAATACGCGGATCTGGCGCCCGAATGCTCGATCGGCGTAGGTTTCGTACGGCGGCCACGCGGTGGTCGCGAGCGTCCACAGTTTCTTACGCGTGGCGCCCTCCGCCAGGGTTGCACCGACCGGTATTTCGACGCCCTTCACCGTCACGATCGCAGTGGGGTTGGCCATCAAATTGAGTGTCCACGCTGGATGCGCATCCTGACCCCAGTTGGAACCGACGACGACAAACGCATCGCCGTCGGGCGCGTACAGGAGTGGCGTGGTGCGAGAACGGCCGGTCTTACGGCCCGTCGTGGTGAGCAGTAGCTGAGTCACGGTGTTCTCTCCGACCAGCGAGAGCTTGCCTCCCGATACTCTCTGCACTGCTCGATCGAGCGGAACCAGATCCTTGCCGAGATCCGAGAACCATTGTGTATGGCCGACATTGCGCATCAATGACCGGTAGATATTGCGCATCGGACCCCTCGCATTCTCGGCACTGTTTCGAGGCTGGTGCACCTCGACTCGAAAGAGTCTGCCACGTCTGGTCACAGATACCTGAGTCCCAAGGTCCCGAAAGGAATGAAGCGGTCAGCCGAATTCGGTTTTGGTGGAGTTGAATTGGGGCAAATCTCTGAAACCGCCCGTTTTTGGTCGGTGGATGTTCGCTGGAAGGTCAGGCCTCCGACGTCAAGACGTCGGGCTCGAGCCACTCGACACCGAGCAATTCGGACAGCGACCGCAGTCCGGATCGATCGCCCCCTTTCAGGCCGGTCACGGAATTGAGATTGCGCAACATGACCGTGGCGACGTCCTCTTCCTTGGTGCCCACGCCGAAGGGTATGACCCACGGGCACGTTTGGTAGTCGCGATGTGACCGACCGAATGTCTGTTCTGCCGCGATTCCTGAGTATCGCGGTTGATGAAAGATCCCCGTCCGTGGCAACGAGGACGCGTGAGAGCCGTCGGGGAGCGCTTCGTTGGCATGGAGCGAAATCGAGGTCGTGACATTGAAGACAATGACGGGTGCGTCCCCGCGTTGAAATCGCAGACGCTGGCCCTCCTTGTCCGCTACCGCGCCGAACAGTTTCGCGACCGAGATCCCGGCGTCTTCGATCATCTCGACCAGCGGATCGCCTGCCGTGGAGACGAACTCGACGGCCACCAACACCTGCTTGCCTGCCTTGACCTGGGCTTGCGCCCACTGAGCTGTCGACTCGGCACGGATCATTCCCGCCTTCTGCCGATAGCGGAGAACCAGCGCACGACCCCGAGCAATGTTGCGGCTCTTACGGGCCAAGCCCATCTCGTACGCGTACTCGGCCCACTCCGTCTCGTACTCGGCGCGCTGGGCATGCGTGAGGTCGATCGGCATACCGTCCAGTGGAACGGGTCCCCACGGCGTCGGTCGATGAATCATCAAGGGTGGATTGTTGTTCGACATCCACCCTCGTACGGTCTCGAGCGCCTGGGATTGCAGTGTCGGTGATTCCTTCGCCTCAGCGCTCCACGTCCACTTCCCGTAGGACTTGTCCAGCGGAAGACCGGACTCGACAAGCCTGGCGCCGAGGTCCGACCAGTATTCGGAGGGCTCCGAATGCAACTGCGCAAAAAGTGGTGCCAGGTAACGCTGATCTGCTGGAGTATGTCCCGGAGTTGCTGTCACGGACAGGACGAACGGCGCTTGCTCGTGAGCATTCGGAAAGCGCGCGACCTTCTCGAATGCCGCCGTGCGCTGTGTGTCGTTGCTGTACAGCTGGGCCTCGTCAGCAATCACCACACCGAACGTGTACTTGGGGCGCCCGTTTCGTGCGATCAGTTTCTTCAATTGGTCAGGCGACATGATCAGCCAACGGAAGCCGCCGTCGCCCACCGAGGCGATGGAGTAGCGCCAATGTGGAATGGTGATCTGTGCCGGTCGATCGACGAGGACGAGAATGTTGGTTTCGCCGCGCTCTTCGGCAATCGTCTTGGCCGACATCACCGCGATGAGCGTTTTACCCAGGCCCGCATTGTCTGCCAACAGAAATCCGCGTTTACCGGCGCGAGCAGCGTCGACGACGGCGCTCGCCCCCGAAACCTGTTCGGGTCGCGGAATTTTGGGTGCGGCCACGGGACGTTCACCGGTGCCGTCATTGATGTCGTCCTCTACCCATTGCTGATACGAGAAGGGGAGTGCCTTGAATGGAGCGAGTTCTACGGGCAACTCCGTACCGACCCACGCGTAGCTCTTCCATTTCTTGACGAACTGCGCACCAGGCGCCGGCGTCCGAAAGGGAACGTCGAGGAGCCAGACTCTCTCACCAGGGCCGGCAGTCGGCACATCCGGCATCGTCGCGCGTGAGCTCTTCTTTGCGACAGTCTTCTTCGGGGCGGTCTTTCTGGTCGTGTTCCTCTTGGGTGCAGCCTTCTTCGGTGCAGACTTCTTTGCGGCAGCCTTGCGTGCCGTGGTTGCTTTGCGTGGTGGCATCAGGCGGTTTCTGCTGTGAGGAATTCACGCAGCGTGAGCGCAGGCCGGCCGACAAGGTCCTCCACGGTGCCCGTGATCAGCGACAATTCACCCTGCGCGATTGCGGTGTACGTCGATACCCACGCGTCGAGTTCCCAGGCCGGTGCGTTGTACGACGCCCGTGATTCGTAAGCTTCCTCGACAGTTTCCTCGACGTACGTGGTCTGCTTGCCCGTGACTTCGGTGATGATGCTCGCAGCCTCGGAGAGCGTCAGCGCCTCCCGTCCGGTCAGGTTGTACGTCTGTCCGACATGGGAATCCAGATCCTTCAGGACCGAGACAGCGACGGCAGCAATGTCGGATCGCGCTACAGCGCCCACGAGACCGTTTCCGGCGGGGCCCCGGATCACACCGTCTTCGCCGGCGAGAGCGGGTAGGAAATCGAGGTAGAAGCTGTCGCGCAGGAAGGTGAATGCGAGTCCGGAAGCACGGATGTGTTCTTCGGTGACCCAGTGATCGCGCGCGAGCGTGAACGTTGCGTCCGGAGCGGCGCCGAGGAAAGACGTGTACACGATGTGCCTGACCCCGGCCGCCGCTGCGGCGTCGACGAAGGTGCGATGCTGATCCAGGCGATCTGCGCTTTCGGCCGCCGAGACCATGAAAAGGGTGTCGATTCCCGCCAAAGCCGCGAGAGCGCGCTCGCGATCCCCGTATGTGGTCTCGGCAGAATCGGCACCGGCGAGCTGCGGCAATCGATGGACCGAACGTGCGATCAGCCGCTGCGGGACACCCGCGTCGGCCAACGACGCGGCCACCAGGCCGCCGATATGACCGGTAGCGCCGGTGACGGCGATCCTCGCAGACCGTGAATCTACGGACATGGTGTCCCTCCTTCGGTCGGTGTGCATTCCATCTTGCCGGAACCCACTCCCACGTCAGGTCACGACGCGACGATTACACCGCGAGCCACCGACAACGCATCGGACAGAGCAGTCCTGGTGTTGTCGTCGAGGGGCAGCAGGGGCCGGCGGGGAAGGCCGGCGTCGACGCCGAGAAATTCCAACCCGGCTTTGACCGTCGACGGCAGTCCGCGACTGACGAGGACCTTCAGTAGTGGCTCGATCTGTTCGAACACAGCGGCGGCACCCGACCGATCACCGGATTCGAGTAGACGCCAGAAGTGCACCACCTGCCCTGGGGCCAGACACGGGGCTGCCGTGCACCATCCGCGTGCACCGGCAGAGAAAGATTGCAGTGCAAGAGGATTGCTGCCGTTGAAAAAGGGGATCGTGCCACCGCTCAGTTCGTTGATGCGGTTCATCCGGGTGATGTCGCCGGTGGATTCCTTGATCATCGTGATGCCGTCGACGGTGGAGACGAGATCGACGAGAAACTCCGGCGACATGTCGATACCGGTGGTGGCCGGATTGTTGTAGATCATCGTGGGAATGTCGACGGAATCGGCTACCGCAGTGACGTGTTCACGAATCTCCGGCTCACCCAGATGCCAGTACGACGTGGGAAGGATCATGACTGCGTCGGCGCCGGCGTCCGCCGCGATCGATGCTCGGCGAAGTGCTCCCGCCGTCGTCAGGTCCGATACGCCGACGACGGTGGGGACTCGGCGGTCGACGTGGTCGAGGGTCTCCCGGGCGACTGTCTCCCATTCCGCGTCGTCGAGATAGGCGCTCTCGCCGGTACTGCCGAGCGGAGCTATCGCGTCGACACCACTGCCGATCATGTTGTCGAGGAGCGTGTGTAGCGGCTTGGAATCGAACGCTCCGGTATCGCGGTCGAACGGGGTGATGGGATAGGCGACGATTCCCTTGATGGTGCTGCTCATGAGATTCTCTGTTCTGTTGGTGAGAAACGAAATTCAGTTGGTCAGCGTGTCTGGGTGATTGCGGAGAGCGCGGCGGGCGTAGTACGCGAAGTTCGCCTCGCTGCGCCGAGGAGTCAGCGTCCAATCGTGTGCCTCTTTCGCCAGGCGAGGCGGTAGCGGCTTGATGTCGCCGGCAGCCATCGCCAGCAACTGCAGCCGCGCGGCCCGCTCGATCAGATGTCCGAGGGAGCATGCCTCTTCGACCGTGTTGCCGACGACGAGTTGGCCGTGGTGGGCGAGCAGAATTGCCCGCTTGTCGCCGAGTGCAGCCGAAATGATCTCGCCCTCCTCGTTTCCCACAGGAACTCCGGGCCAGTCGGCAAGAAATGCGCAATCGTCGTAGAGGGGTGCGATGTCCATTTGGGACACGACGAGGGGAATCTCGAGCATCGACAACGCCGTCGCGTGCAATGGGTGCGTGTGGACGATGCAGTTGACGTCGGGTCGGGCGCGGTAGATCCAGCTGTGGAACCTGTTGGCGGGGTTCGGCATTCCCTCCCCGTCCAGAACCTCGAGATCCTCGTTGACAAGCAGGAGGTTGTCCTCGGTGATCTCGTCGAACCCGAGGCCGAGTCGCTGGGTGACAAACGTGCCGGGCTGCTCACCGCGGGCGGAGATCTGGCCGGCAAGGCCGGAATCGTGGCCGGCGTCCGACAGTGCCCGGCAGGTCAGTGCGATCTTCTGTCGAAGAGTCCAACTACCTGTCGTTACTTCGGTGAGCATCTTCGTCTCGGCGGTGGCCATGAGTTCCTGCTTGCTTGCATGCATCGTGTCGGTCATGGGTGTGCCTTTCTCTGGATCCGGCATTCGATGACATCCAGTCACCTATAAGACACAAAGTGTCATATAGGACGGAAATGTGCAACCCTCGGTTTTATGAATCGGTGATCGCCGCAGGTCAATGTATTGGTAGGGTGATGACACAAAGTCTCGTGAGGGGAACCGAATGGCAGCGTTTTTGCGAACACATCGGCGTCGCGCCGGTCTGACACTCGAGGGCCTGGCCGAGCAGACCGGGCTGACGAAGAGCTATCTCTCCAAGGTCGAGCGGGGTATCAGTACCCCGTCGATCGCGGTGGCACTCAAGATTGCGCGTGTGCTCGATGCCGATGTGGGGCAACTGTTCTCGGACAGTATGGAGGGAAATGCCATGACGATCGTGCGCGCGAAGGACCGCGTGATCGACCCGGCCACCTCCGTGCAGTCTTCCGTCTACGATCCGATCGCGCCCTCACTGGTCGGAAAGGCCATGCAGCCGTTCGTGGTTCATCCGTCCTCGGTGATGGGTCCCAAGTTCATGGACCACACGGGAGAGGAGTTCGTGTTCGTGCACTCCGGATCTGTGGAATTCGAAATCCCCGGTCAGACGATGCACCTCGACGCCGGCGACAGTTTGTACTTCGACGCGAATACGCCGCACCGGATGCGGTCGGTGTCGGCGGATCGTGCGGTGGTGCTGGTTGTCGTCTACGACAAGCCTTCGGCTGGATCACCCAGCGGTGACTCGCTGGAAACGCACTGCGGGGTGAGCAGATGACGCTCGGGACCGATACGACACTCACGCTGCTCGCGGCGGGTCTGATCTTCCTGCTCTCCCTGTGCCTGGGTATCTGGAAATACCAACAAATGGCGACCTCGGACAATCATCTCGCCCATCCGTATGTCGACATCGCACACCGCGCAGCGCTGATGTACTCGTTCGCAACGCTGTTGATCGCGGTGTTCGTCGAACTCAGTGCCTGGCCGACGTGGATCAACCTGACCAGCGCAGCGGTGGTCGTGTTCTTCTTTCTTGCAGCGATATTCAGCTACATCGCTCACGGTGCGATGAAAGACACCGACAACCAGTTCGAGTCCGCCGGTCCGCCCCTGCACCTCGGAATGTTCCTGCTGATTCTCGGAGAGGTCGGCGGATTCGCCGTCCTACTCGCAGGTTTCGTGAAAGGCCAGTTCTTCTGATCGGGCTTCAGCGCCTGTGCTCGTAGCCGATCCAAGCCCGTCGACGCTCACCCATCGGGTCGTTCTCCACTCGGGACGTCTCGTCGAAAACCATTGTTTGCCGCTCCGGTACGGAGTAGGCGGGCCATTCCCGGTCCGGCACTCCGTGGTGGGCGAAATGGATCCAGTGGCGCTGCATGGTGGAGGTCACCGCAGTCAGTCCGTGGCGCCCTCCGACTGCGGTCAAGGCCGCGGTGAGTGCATCCGAACGCCCGAAGACCGCAAGCAATTCGGTGGCGTGGGTAGCGCCCATGCCGATGAGTCTGAGCAGGCGAGGCGCAAAGTCGTAGCGGTAACTGTAGGTGGGAGCTACCTGGCAATGACCCTGTGCACAGAGTATCGCCGGTTCCCAGAACGTGATGTCGCCGCCGAGATCTGCGGCAGCAAACCGGTGCGGATATGTGGGATACGCCGCGAGCGCACGTGCTTTCACTTCAGGGGTGGTGTGGGAGAACATCTTCTCGATCCGAACCGGGTTGGTAGGCAAGATGTCGAGAACGCGCGGAAAGATCCGCCCCTCATGGAGATTCGAACCGACCAGCAACGGGACGGGGTGGGCTTTTCCCGCTGCGAACACGTCGAGCGGGTGTTCGGGAAGGACGTCGTCATCCACTACGGGAGCAAATGCCCGCGTTCCGGGTTCTTCGTCCGCGCCGCGGCGCGCAAGTTCTTCGCCGGCATCGACCAGTTCCTTCACCGAAGCGGAGCGCAGCCACGATGCCGGCTCGGTTTCCGGAGCATGTGCGATCTCGAGGAACTCGCGTGCCCAGCGGTGCGCTCGCTCTTTTCCGTATGCGGAAGCGGCCGGCGGACTTTGCGCGATGGCCCGGGCGAACAGCCCTCGTGCCGCCGGCGTTGCCATCAATGTGGTGACCGCGTTGGCGCCGGACGATTCACCGAAGACGGTGACGGCGTTCGGGTCGCCACCGAAAGCGGCGATGTTGCGTTGGACCCACGCCAGTGCCGCGATCTGATCACGCAATCCGAGGTTCGTCTCGAATGATTGTTCGGCAGTGGAATATTCACTGAAATCGAGATAGCCCAACGCGCCGAGACGATATTGGATCGAGACGTAGACGATGTCGCCTCGCTCGACCAGGCTCGTTCCGCGGTACATGGGCGTCGACGGATTCCCGCCGTTGTACGCGCCGCCGTGAATGAAGACCATGACCGGTCGCAGCGAATCGGAAGGTAGCCGAGGGGCCACGACGTTCACGAACAGAGAGTTCTCGTCGAAGTTGCTCTTGCGCTGCGGAGACGGAGAACCGAATGCTTCCGCGGGGCGGACGCCATTCCAGGCCTCGACCGCCTGCGGTGCGCGAAATCTCCAGGGACCGATCGGGGGCGCTGCGTAGGGGATTGCCCGCCAGGTGCGCAGTCCTCGATCGAGGCGGCCGCGCACGACGCCGGAATCGAGCTCGACCTCGAGAGCGTGTGTCACGGTAGAGGGATGTCGGTGCCGTGGCTGCGGTAACCGCTGTATCCCGCCCAAGCCAAGCGTTGTTCACGTCTGGGATCGTTCTCGACGCGCACGATCTGGTCGAAGATCATGGTCCGACGCTCCTGTGCGTCGTAACGAGGCCACGATCCGCGCGGAGAGCCGTGCGTGGCGAAGTGAAGCCAGTGTCCCTGAACGGATTCGGTGACTGCGCGCAGTCCGCGCCGACCACCGGGAAGAGTGAGGCCACGCCCGATCATGGTGTCGCCGATACCGAAGACCGCGAACATCTCGAATCCGTGGGTGGCGTCGAGGCCGAGCCAACGCATCATCGTCGGCGCGAAGTCGAATCGGTAGGCGTACGTGGGCGCCGATTGTGCGTGCGCCTGCATCAACTCCACGGACGGGTGCCAGAACGTGACGTCGCCGCCGACGTCGATCGCGGACTGCTCGTCGGGATACCCGGGATAGGTTGCGAGGATGCGCTTCCCGGCTTCGGGATCGGTGAGGGCGAACATGGTGTCGATGCGCGACGGGTTGGTCGGGAGTGCGTCGAGCACTTTCGGGAACAGCGTTCCCTCTCGTCTGTTGGTTCCGATGATCATCGGAACCTGGTGTGCCGAACCTTCTTTGAATGCGTCCAAGGGTGAACGCGGAAGGAAGTCGCCGTCGACGACCGGTCCGAAGGGATGTAGTCCAGGTGTGTTCGCGAGTACCTCGGCGCCCAGTCTGCTTCCGGCTCGGCCCAATTCGACGGCTGTCGCCGAGGTCAGGGCCTTCGCGGGCGGTAGAACGGAATTGAGGATCTCGACGAAACGCGCACCCCAGGCGTGCGATCGCTGAGTGCTCGAGACCAGATCCGGAGCCGAACTTTCGGCGATAGCCCCGGCGAAGAGTCCCTTGGCGGCCGGAGTAGCCATCAGGGTGGTGACGGCAGTGGCTCCGGCGGATTCACCGAAAATCGTGACTTTGTCGGGATCCCCACCGAAGTCGGCGATGTTGCGTTGCACCCACTGCAGCGCCGCTACCTGATCGCGCAGTCCGAGGTTGGAGTCGAATACGCGCTCGGATGTGGAGAACGGGGTGAAATCGAGGTAGCCCAGAGCGCCGAGCCGGTAGTTGATCGAGACGTAGACGACGTCGCCGCGTTCGACGAGGGATACTCCGGAGTACAGGCCGGTGGCGGAGGTTCCGATGGTGTTGGCCCCGCCGTGGATGAAAACCATGACGGGACGCGGAGTATTTCCGGTGTTCGCGGGAGCGAGCACGTTAAGCGTCAGGCAGTCTTCGCTGCTGGGCTGGTACTTCCCGGGCGCGAGCAGCAGCCCCTTCTTGTGCTGGACAGACGCGTCGCCGAATCTGGTCGCGTCGCGTTCTCCGGACCACGGCGTGACCGGCTGCGGCCGCGTCAGACGCAGTGTTCCGACCGGCGGCCGGGCGTAGGGAATTCCGCGCCAGGCACGAAGTTTTCCCACCCGGCGGCCGCGCAGAATGCCGTCGGCCGTGGTCACAAGTATGTCGGACGCCATGTCGCGACTATACGTACTTCGGGATCGCGTCAGCGGCGAGCCTCCAGCAAACGAAGCCAGACCTCACTGACCGTCGGATAGGAGGGCACCGCATGCCACAGAGTTTCCAGTGGTACGGCGCCGACCACCGCGATTGTCGCCGCATGCACCAGTTCGGATACCTCGGGCCCGGCGAAGGTAGCGCCGAGGATCACGTCCGTGGCCTTGTCGATCACCAACTTCGCGCGTCCCGAGTAGTCGTCACGCAGCAGTGAAGATCCCGCGACGGCGAGTTCGATCTCGACGACTTCGACGTCGTAGCCGTCGTCGCGAGCTTTCTTCTCGGTGCGTCCCACCCAGGCGATCTCGGGTGAGGTGAATACCACCTGGGGAACCTGCCCGTTGTCTGCCGACGCCGTGTATCGAGGTCCGCGCAGTCCCCGACTCTCGGCTCGCGCTGCGATGACGTCTCCGCACACTCTCGCTTGATACTTGCCCATGTGGGTCAGGGGTGAACGGCCGTTGATGTCGCCGACTGCGTAGAGCCACTCACCTTGGGCACAGAGGTGGTCGTCGGTGGTGACGTACTTGGCGTCCTCGAGGCCGATGGCGGACAAGCCGAGATCGGCAGAGGTCGGACCGCGGCCCGCCGCGACGATGACCTCGTCGACCTCGATCACGCCGGACGAGGTCTCGATGCTGACGGGTCCTCCGTGGATGTGGCCTTCGCCGGTGTCCTTGGCATCGGGGCGTGAGACCGAGTTGACGTCAGTGCTCAGTCGAACATCCACACCGCGGGCGCCGAGTGCTTCGGCAACCATCGTTCCGGCAAACGGTTCTGCTGATTTCAAGAGAGCATCGCCCCTCACGAGCAGCGTCACGTGAGCGCCGAACGACGACAACCACGTTGCGCACTCCGTTGCGACCACTCCGCCGCCGATGACCGCCACTCGCGACGGAACCTCGTGCAGGTTGGTCGCATCGCGCGAGGTCCACGGGAGCGCCTCGCGCAATCCCGGTGTCTTCGGGACGGTGGCAGTTGTGCCCGTGGCGAGTACTACTGCCTGGCGGGCGCGGAGCTTACGGGTCCCGTCGACGGTCACTGCTCGCTCGCCGTCGATCACTCCGTGGCCTTTGATCACGGTGATACCCGCGGAGGTTGCCCAGTCGACCTGGGACGAATCGTCGTGGTTGTGGGTGAACGAGTCGCGCCGTTTCAGGACGGCCTCGACGTCCAGCGGTCCGGCCGGGATCCCGGGCAAGGCGTCGGCCGCTTCGAGGACCTGCCCTGGACGCAGTAGCGCCTTGCTGGGCATACAGGCCCAATACGAGCATTCACCGCCGACCAGTTCGTGTTCCACGATTGCGGCGGTGCGATTACTCCCGGCGATGGCGTATGCGGCGGCGTTCTCACCGGCGGGCCCACCGCCGATCACGATGACATCGAATTCGTCGGTCATTGCTCCACGGTATGCCGGATCGGTCCGAGTTCGCTCGGTTACTGCCGGGTACGAGAGCTCGATGGTGGCTACAGTTGCACCCATGACGCGGCAGAAGATTTTGATCACGGGTGCCAGTTCGGGTCTCGGGGAGGAGATGGCCAGGAGATTTGCCGCAGCCGGTCGCGATCTCGCGCTGTGTGCCCGGCGGACGGATCGCCTCGACGCACTTCGCGAGGAGTTGGTGGCCCAGTACCCGTTGATCAGCGTTGCAGTGCGCGAACTCGATGTGACCGAACACGATTCCGTCGTCCGAGTTTTCGGCGAGCTTCGCGACGAGCTGGGCGGTCTGGACCGAGTGATCGTCAATGCCGGGCTCGGCAAGGGCGCGAAGATCGGTACCGGCAAAGCGCACGCGAATCTCGCAACAGCGCAGACGAATTTTGTCGGTGCGCTTTCGCAGTGTGAAGCTGCGCTCGAGATCTTCCGCGCACAGGACGCCGGACACCTGGTTCTCGTGTCCTCGATCAGCGCGGATCGGGGACTACCCGGGCCGAAGGCGGCCTACTCGGCGAGCAAGGCCGGCGTAGCGGCTCTGGGGGAGGCGCTCAGTATCGAGTTGTCGCGCACACCTATTCGGGTCACCACGCTGCTGCCCGGCTTCATCAAGACCGACATGTCTGCCGGCGCCGGCGACGATGCTGCGCTCATGGCCAGTTTGGACGAAGGCGTCAGCGCGATGGTCGACGCCATCGAGAAGGAAACCACACGGGCGGCGCTGCCCGGCCTCAAGTGGCAGGGGATAGATGCAGCCTTACGATTCCTGCCCAACTCCGTGACAGCGAGGTTTGTCTGATGAGCATCCACATCTCGAACGGCAAGCCCCGGGTAGTGATCGTCGGTGGCGGCTTCGGTGGGCTGTACGCGGCGAGACGACTCAAGAAGGCCGACGTCGAGGTCGTTCTGATCGACCGGGGAACCAGCCATGTCTTCCAGCCGCTGCTCTACCAGTGCGCCACCGGCCTGCTCTCCGAAGGGCAGATCGCAAGTCCGCTGCGTCATCTACTCGAAGACAACAAGAACACGAACGTCGTTCTGGGCGAGGCAAAGTCGGTGGACGCGGACGCCGGGATACTGACCGCCAGCCGCTTCGACGGATCGACCTTCGAATTGCCGTACGACTACCTGATCGTGGCGGCCGGAATGCGGCAGTCGTACCACGGTCAGGACGAGTTCATCAAATGGGCGCCGGGGATGAAAACCCTCGACGACGCTCTGGCGATCAGACGCAGTCTCATTGCCGCGTTCGAGATGGCCGAATCGCTCCCGACGGCGGAGGAGCGTCGACCGTGGCTGACCTTCGCCGTGGCGGGCGGCGGACCGACCGGTGTCGAATTGGCCGGGCAGATCCGTGAATTGGCGATGCACGCGCTGACCAACGAGTTCCGGTCCATCGACCCGGACGAGGCGAGGGTGCTGCTTTTCCACGGGGACGATCGTGTGTTGCCCTCGTTCAGTCGCAAGCTCTCGGCTGCAGCCAAACGCACTCTCGATGGGATAGGCGTCGAGACTCACCTCGGTGTGCACGTCACCGACGTGTGCGAGACCAGCATCGAGACGACGGACAAGAAGACTAAAGAGAAGCGGCAGTACGAGACTCGGACGATTCTGTGGACTGCGGGCGTCGAAGCAGTGCCATTCGCCGAGGCCTTGGCCACAGCGCTGGGTGTGAAGCAGGTCGGCGGTGGCCGCATCGAAGTGGAAGCCGATCTGACCGTCCCCGGTCACCCGAACGTCTACGTGGTCGGCGACCTCATGTCTCGTGACAAGCTTGCCGGGGTGGCCGAGGTTGCGATGCAGGGCGGGCGGCACGCCGGGGCCAGGATCGCGGCCACAGTCGAAAACGGCGCACCCAACCGAAAGCCTTTCAAGTACCGCGATCTTGGAACTGCGGCGTACATTTCGCGTCGCCACGCGTTGCTTCAGGCAGGGCCGGTTCAGTTGTCCGGGTTCATCGGATGGGTGTCCTGGGGAATCATCCACATCGCGTTTCTCGCCGGGTTCCGCAACCGCGCCAGCACGGTGCTGAACTGGGGTGCAACCTTGGCGTCGAAAACTCGTCGGGAACGGGCAATCACGTACGGTGATCCGGAAACCGCTCGGCAGCCGTACAACTGAGGGCTACTCCGTTGTGAACACGGGGTTTCCGGTGGCGTCGATCATCCACCACAGGCTGCCGATGCTCTGTCCGAGCATGTCGCCGGGAACCTTGTCGTCGAGGTACCGATAGACGGGCTTGCCGTTGACGGTGATCTGGAACGATCCTTCCGGCCCGTCGACGGTGCCGATTGCGGCGTCAATGCCCTCGACGATCGGTGAATCGGAAACCGAGGTGACCGCCGGCCAGTAGCGCAGGCACGCTTCGTCACACGCGCCGGCTTGGGAGTTCTCCTCGTCCGGGTTGTAGACGTAGACCGTCATGCCCTCGCCGTCGACGGCGATCCTCCCGAGCGGGGAGTCGGCGGTCTTCAGCAAGGGAGCATCGGCAGCGGCAGGTGGAGACAGCGACGTCGAGATGGCGGTGACGTTGTCCGCGCTGTCCCCGGAGTCGAGGGCATCGGGCGAGCACCCGGTGAGGACGAGGGCGGTACTCGCTACCGTCGCGAACAACCACTGTCTGCGCATGACGTCTCCGTTCTGGGCGGGAGTGCTCGGGACAAGCAATCGGGGATACCCGTTGCGGACGAGCTGAAAACGCGATGCGGGTGCGGACAGTCCTGACTGGAAGTCGGGGTTCTGACAGGAAGTCGAGTGTCTGACAGGAAACTGCCAGGACCGTGCCAGCCGACGGCCAGGTTGTGGTCGGACAGTGTGGTGTGACCCAGACCAGCGATCAATTGCTCTCCGCACCTCAGACAGCAGGAGGACCGCGCTCCCACGTCGAGAATTTGTGGCAACGTATCGCTCTGGCTGTACTTCTCGTCGGCACGGCGATCGTCTATATCTGGAACATCTCGATCAATGGCAACGCCAACGCGTTCTACGCGGCTGCGGCGCAAGCCGGCTCCCAGAATTGGAAGGCCTTGCTGTTCGGCTCGCTGGACACGTCCAACTTCATCACTGTCGACAAGCCTCCGGTCTCACAGTGGGTAATGGGACTGTCCGGGCAGCTCTTCGGTTTCAGCAGCGCGAGCATGTTGATTCCCGAGGCCCTGATGGCTGTGGGCGCCGTGGCGCTGATCTACGGCGCCGTCACGCGATTGTCGGGCGCGCGGGCAGGGTTCCTGGCGGGAGTGGTCTTGGCGTTGACTCCGGTTGCCGCGCTGATGTTCAGGTTCGACAATCCCGATGCGGTGATGGTTCTGCTGATGACTGTGGCCGCCTACTGCACTGTCCGTGCGTTGGAGAAAGCGAGTCCACGTTGGCTGGCGTTGGCTGGGGTCGCACTGGGCTTTGCGTTCCTGGCGAAAATGCTCGAAGGACTGATGGTGATGCCGGCGTTGGCGATTGCATATCTCGTCGTAGCACCTACCTCGTTGCCGAAAAGGTTACTCCACCTTGTCGGCGCGCTGGTGTCGATGATGATCGCTTCCGGATGGTTCGTCATCTTGACTCTGCTGTGGCCCGCCGACGCGCGTCCCTATCTTGCAGGCTCGACGGACAACAATTTCATGAATTTGGTACTGGGGTACAACGGATTTGCGCGAATACTCGGCCGGAGCGGCGGAGGGGCCCGAGGTGGGGCGTCCGGTCCGTCGCCGGAAGCGCTCGATGCTGTATCCGGTGGCCGTGGTGGGGGAATGGGCAACGCCGCCCCGGGTATCGGCCGTCTCTTCACCGGTGAGTTCGGATACGAGATTTCGTGGTTGCTGCCTTCTGCGCTGATGGCATTCTTCGTGATTCTCGTAAGTCGGGGGCGACGGCCACGAACAGATGTGATCCGTGGTGGCGCGTTGATTTTCGGTGTGTGGTTGGTTGTCGATGCATTGGTGTTCAGCTTCATGAGTGGCACTATCCATGCGTATTACACTTTGGCGATCGCACCCGCCATCGCTGCTCTGGTCGGCATCGGTGTTGCCGAGATGTGGTCGATCCGCGAGCGTCTGTTCGGACGAATCGGCTTGGCAGCGATCGCCCTGACGGCCGGAGTCTGGGGATGTGTTCTTCTTCAACGCAATTCGAACTGGCTGCCCGAGCTTCGGTGGGTGCTGCTGGCTGCTGTCCTCATCGGCTCGGTGGGGCTCGTCGTCACTTCTGGTTCGCAGCGGCGGATTCTCACGCCGTTGTTGATCGCCTGCGCACTGATCGGCGGTCTCGGTGGTGGCACGGCATACGCGGTGGCGACGTTCGAACAGCCACACACCGGTGGGAGCCCTGCGGTAGGGCCGAAGGCGCAGAACAGTTCTCGGGACGGTCAGTCCGTCGGTGCTAGTGGAATCGGCGGCAGCGGATTCGGTGGTAGTGGATTCGGGGGTGGCGCTGACAGTTCCGCACTGGATTCGATGCTTCGGACGACAACCACGAGATGGTCAGCGGCAATTGACAGGTCCTCGGCAGCAGCAACTTTGGAACTGGGAAGCAACACTGCGGTGATGGCGATCGGTGGTTTCAGTAACGACCCAGCGCCCACCCTGGCCGAGTTCGTCTCGGATGTGACGAACCACCGTGTCACGTACTTTGTCGAGCCCACGCAGACACAGTCTCAGTCTCAGGCTCCGGAAGAGGGTGGTGATCGAGGCGGCGGAAAGGTCGGCGGAAATGCGCGAGCGGGAGGTGGTCACTCCGACATCACCACGTGGGTGCACGCCCACTTCACCCCGACTTCCGTGGACGATTACACGGTCTACGACATGAGTTCTTACACCGCGTAAGCCGACCTCTCGACAATAGCTCTGTTACAGAGCTATTGTGAGGTTGTGGATGAAAGCGGAGCAGATCTTACCGATAACGTCCTCGAGACGCTCGGGCAATTGCGTCGGGGAACCAGGAAGGCGTCGGGGCGTCCGTTTGCGGAACGACCGCTCGCCGGCGCCCAGATCGAACTCGTCAGGTTGCTGCGACGCAACCCGGGCCTGTCCGTGGCCGAGGCTGCCGGGCGGTTGGGTGTCGCGGCAAATACGGTGTCCACCTTGGTTCGTCAGCTGGTCGACGAGGGAGTGATCGAACGCGTCGCCGACGAGGCCGATCGACGCGTCGCGCGTTTGGTGCTCTCGGACGAGGCGCGCGCCCGCGTCGAAGTGTGGCGTGATCGACGGAGTGTGATTGTCGGTCAGGCATTGTCGAGTCTGACCGCAGCAGACAGGACGAGTATCGAGGCTGCGCTACCGGCCCTGTCTCGATTGGCGAGCGCTCTGGCAGCAGCCGGATCAGAAGGCGAGGGGCAGTGAGATGCTGACACAGTGGCGGAAGAGCCGAGCGGCGCACGTGCCTGACCCAGGCGCGCCCGCGGTCGAGATCGACTCGGTAACATACAATTTCGGCGATCATCGCGCGGTGGACAACTTGAGTCTGGTCATCAACGCGGGGGAATGCTTCGGCCTGTTGGGTCCCAACGGTGCAGGAAAGACGACGACGATCAGGATGCTCAACACCCTGCTTCCACTGCAGGATGGTGACATTCGAATTCTCGGTCGATCCGTTCGCAGCGAAGCGATGACCATTCGGCGTTATCTCGGGTACGTGCCACAACAGCTCTCGATCGAAAGCGCATTGACCGCACGCGAGAACGTGACCTGGTTCGCGCGACTGTACGACGTTCCGCGGTCCGAACGACGCGAGCGCGTCGACCAGGCGCTCGAGATGGTGGATCTACTCGATTCGGCGGATCGTCTCGCGTCGAGTTTCTCCGGCGGTATGGTGCGACGGCTCGAACTTGCGCAGGCTCTGGTGAACCGACCGTCGCTGCTGGTGCTCGACGAACCGACGGTGGGGTTGGATCCCATTGCCCGCGAATCCGTCTGGCAGCGAGTGGCAGAGATGCAGAAGCTGTACGGCATGACCGTGCTGCTCACTACGCATTACATGGAAGAAGCCGACGAGTTGTGTGATCGTGTTGCGTTGATGCATCACGGTGAACTTCGCGCAGTGGGCGAGCCGAGCGCGTTGGCCTCCGAACTGGGACCGGATTTCACTCTCGAAGACGTGTTCCGCCATTACACCGGCGACGATCTCACCGGCGACAAGTCAGGAGGTCTCCGCGATGTCCGCACTGCCCGTCGCACAGCGCGCCGCTTGGGCTGATCCCACAACCAACGGTCCTGCACGATTGCTGTCGAGAATTTACACATTTTGCCTCGTGGAAGTGCAGAAGTTGCGGCACGACCGATCTGAATTGGTTACGCGCGCAATCCAGCCGATCCTCTGGTTGGTGATCTTCGGTCAGACGTTCAGTCATATCCGAGCGATTCCGACCGGCGACGTTCCCTATCTCGACTTTCTCGCACCGGGCATCATTGCTCAGTCCGCTCTTTTTGTTGCAATCTTCTACGGAATCCAGATCATCTGGGAGCGTGACGCGGGAGTACTCACCAAATTGATGGTCACGCCGACGCCGCGCGCCGCACTGGTGACGGGTAAGGCATTCGCCGCCGGTATCCGCGCTGTCGCCCAAGCAGTGGTGGTCGTCATCGTGGCGGCACTGCTGGGTGTGAGTATGACGTGGAACCCGCTCAAACTGCTCGGGGTCGTGGTCGTCGTTGTGCTGGGCTCCGCGTTTTTTGCCTGCCTGTCGGTCGCGATCGCGGGAATCGTGCTGAAACGAGATCGATTGATGGGCATCGGGCAGGCAATCACGATGCCACTGTTCTTTGCCTCCAACGCGCTGTACCCGGTCGAACTCATGCCGACGTGGGTTCAGTGGCTCAGCCGCATCAACCCGCTCAGCTACGAGGTGTCAGCGCTGCGGGGTCTGCTCATCGGAATGCCGACCGATTACGCCGTCGACTTCGGGGTGCTGATCGGGGCAGCGCTGCTCGGAATCGTCACCGCCTCGGCACTATTGGGCCGGTTGACTCGCTGACCTTCACCACGACTAGTCGCGCGTGAACGGTGGGGTGTACGTGCTGCAATCCGGGGGGACGGCCGGGAGTCCTTCGGACGAGCGAAGTTTCTCCGCAATGGACGAGAGTAAATCTTGCGATTCGGGGGAGAGATCAACCGCTTTTATGGCCAGAGAACGTAATTCGCTGTCGTGGAACTCTTCGACAACCGAACGGTCTTCTTCCGGAATCAGTTCGGGATCGTGACGAGGCGTCGGACCGAAGAAGTACTCGGCGGCAACGCCGAAGTAATCGGCCAATGCCAAAACGACTTGCTCGGACGGATTTGTGCGCACACCACTGCGGAGTTGCGAGAGGTACGGTGTCGAAATCTTGCATCCTCGTTGTGAAAGGGCTTCCACAACTTGCGCGTTGGTGAGTCTAGGGGCTGTGGCCGGGTACAAGGCGTTCAATCGGTCCTTGAATGAATCGGTCACAATTCCTCCCTCGAGCGTGACCCAGCGTCACAGCTACTTCGCAGTTTTCACATAGTAGACGACACGGTTATTCTGGACTCCGGTCGAAAGTCCTTTCACCTGCGGATATTTGGTGCGGCGACATTCCAAAGACTTTGCAAAGTATGTGATTTACACCGCGTACTGACCGTTCGTTTTGCCAAGCGGTGTCGGGGTGGCGTATAAGCAAAATGGCGGTGGTTACGCGGTTGCGCTGCAGGTTCTTTCGGCCGGTCCTATCCATGAGGGTCGATGCATGTCGGCCCTGCCTGTAACGTGCGCGAACCGCCGGTAGGTGACGGTCGCTGCATTTCGCGGAAGTTGGCGCGCCGTCCTCACTTGGTGGTCGAGTCGACGCCCGCGAGCAAGAACGGGCGCGCACTTTTTGTCATTCGCGAGTGGGCGGTCGGCCGAGTCGACCTGTCGGTCAGGTGTTCCCAGTGGCTCCGATCGAAGTCGTTGCTTTCCGAAAAGCGGCCGATCGGTATGTCACCGATGTTGGAGCGCAATACATCTCGCCGCTCGCCACTATTTCATACGGTGCTGTCGGCGCCGTCGGCATGTGCCCGGACAGTTTTCGGCAGCCTTCGGCGACGAGGCACGGGTCTTGTGACGCAGCACCCCGTAAGGACACGTCGAGGATCGCCTCTGCATCTTTCGAGTCGGAATTGCCTGTTGCGTCTGTAGTAGTCGGCGTGCGTTGCAGCGAGACGCCAGTCAGGGCGGAACAGCGGGTGAGAGTGACGCGCGGCAATTCTGTCGCACAGGTCTTCCGATTCGTCGCTGTCCCGTTCCTGTCTCGGCTGCCGAAGCGCTGCACACCGTGCACCACGCTTGCCTCGACTCTGATCAGCGGCTTATGGCACGGGGCTTGCTGACCGGCGCATACTGGTTACAACGCGGTGTTTGAAGGGCAGGACTGGCATGGTCAGTGTCGAGAAGTGGGCGATGTGGGATTCCGCCGTAGAGGTGGATGTCACCGAGGGCGCTGCGCTGCCCACTGCGCACGCGTTGATCGCAGCTGCCATCGACGAGACCGAGACAGTGTGCGACCTTCGCCGGGGCGACGCCGAGATCCACGCCGTCAATCTCGCTCAGGGAACTCCGGTCAAAGTGACACGACGTATGTCGGCTCTGCTGCGCTCCGCGCTGTGGGCGGCCCGCATGACCGGCGGTGCAGTCAATCCGCTTGCCGACAACTACTCCGAGGACGAATCCATCCCTCCGGTGCACCCCACCCCGACGTTCGAGGACGTCCAACTCGACGGTGACGTGGTGTACGCGCCGTGGGGTGCGTCATTCGACATCACCGGAGTTGCCAAGGCGGACACAGTCGATCGCGCCGCGCAGATCGTCGCTGCCGAATTGCAATGTGGTGTTGCCGTGCGGATCGGCGACGTGATCGCCACTGCCGGCCATGCGCCCGCCGGAGGCTGGCAGATTCCGGTGCCGGGCAGCGAAGAAGTCGAGCTGATCAACGGAACCGCGATGGCGACGGCGCGGGCGGTAGAGCTGCCCTCCTGGGAACCCAACCAGGAGCGACCCTCCACGGAGTGGGCGCAAGTCTCGGTGATCGCGGATGACGCAGTGTGGGCGTACGCCGCGAGCGAAGCAGCATTGATCCGAGGTATCAGTGCCATCAAATGGGTTGAACAGCAAGAGCTTCGCGCTCGGCTCGTCGACCGATCCGGGCGCGTGTACACAACGGAGAGTTGGTTCGGCCCAGCCGCCGCGTGAAGTCAGGCCCGTCCGCGCTCCTTGCGGTACCACTGCACCAGAGCATCGGTAGATGTGTCGCCGAGGTCGCCGGGTGCCTTTTCGGAGGACAGTGCAGGCCCAAGTTCCAGTGCCTGCGTCTTGCCGAGTTCGACGCCCCACTGATCGAACGGATTGACCCCCCATACGGCACCTTCGACAAATACCTGGTGCTCGTAGAGGGCGATCAACTGACCGACCACCGAGGGTGTCAATTCCTTCGCCAAGATGGTGCTCGAAGGCCGGTTGCCTGGCATTACCTTGTGCGGCACCAACTCTGGTGCCGTGCCCTCCGACGCGATCTCTTCGGCCATCTTGCCGAACGCGAGAACCTTGGTCTGAGCGAAGAAGTTACTCATGAGCAGATCGTGCATGGATCCCGTGCCGTCCGCCGTCGGCAGATCGTCGGTGGATTCCGCGAACCCGATGAAATCGGCAGGCACGAGCCAGGTGCCCTGATGCAGGAGCTGATAGAACGCGTGCTGCCCGTTGGTTCCAGGCTCGCCCCAGAAGATCTCACCGGTGGACGTGGTTACCGGTGAGCCGTCGGCGCGCACCGACTTGCCGTTGGATTCCATGGTCAGCTGCTGCAGGTACGCGGGAAAGCGCAACAAATCGTTGGAGTACGGCAGAACTGCGCGGGACTGAGCTCCGAAGAAGTTGGAGTACCAGAGCCCGATGAGACCGAGGAGTACCGGCGCGTTCTGCTCGAGCGGTTGGTTTCGGAAATGCGTGTCGATCTGGTGGAAACCGTCGAGGAACTCCGCAAAACGGACAGGTCCGACGGCGCACATGACCGACAAGCCGATCGCCGAGTCGACCGAGTAGCGCCCGCCGACCCAATCCCAGAAACCGAACATGTTCGCGGTGTCGATGCCGAACTCCGCCACGCGGTCACCGTGGGTGGAGACTGCGACGAAATGCTTGGCTACGGCGGAGACGTCTTCGCTGCCCAGGCCGGCGAACAGCCAACGCTTTGCCGCAGTCGCGTTGGTGAGCGTCTCGAGGGTGGAGAAGGTCTTGGACGCGACGATGAAGAGCGTCGTCTCCGGATCGAGGTCGTCGAGCTGCCCGACCAGATCGACAGGGTCGATGTTGGAGACGAACCGGACGCTGATTCCGGCGTCGGCGTAATGCCGTAGCGCGCGATAGACCATCACGGGCCCGAGGTCGGAACCGCCGATACCGATGTTGACGATGGTGCGGATGCGCTTGCCGGTGGCGCCGGTCCACTCGCCACTGCGCACGCGATCCGCGAAAGCGCCCATCGCGTCCAGAACCTCGTGAACGTCCGCGACGACGTCCTGACCGTCGACGGTCAGAGCAGAATCCTTCGGCAGACGCAGCGCTGTGTGCAGCACGGCGCGGTCTTCCGAGGTGTTGATGTGATCACCCGCGAACATCGCGTCGCGTCGTGCTTCGACGCCGGCCTCGCGGGCAAGGTCTACGAGCAGCGTGAGAGTCTCGCGGCTGACACGATGCTTGCTGTAGTCGATGTGAAGATCACCGGCGTCGATCGTCAGCTCTCGCCCTCGGGCTGGATCGTCCTGGAAGAGTTCTCGCAGGTGAACGCCTTCGATGTCGGCGTAATGAGCGCGCAGTTTCTGCCAGGCTGAGGTTCCGGTGATATCAGTGCTCACGATCATCGACTTTAGTGGCACGGGCTGGAAACTTCCTCGCGAGTCTTACTCGCCCGCAGACGTACGCGCCTGCGGCGAGCATCATGGAACCCATGGACACATTCGAATTCATTCGATCAGTTCCCACCCAGTTGTTCGTCGGCGGCCGGTTCGTGCCCGCGGAGAACAACGCGACCTTTCCGGTGTCGGATCCGGCGACCGGGAAACCGTTGACCGATGTCGCCGATGCGAGCCCCGCGGACGCGCTACGCGCCCTCGACGAAGCAGTGGCGGTCTCGCCGAAGTGGGCGAGCACACCTGCGCGCGAGCGTGGGGAAATCCTGCGAGCCGTCTTCGAGAAGATCACCGAGCGCGCCGAGGACGTGGCGCTGCTGATGACCCTCGAAATGGGTAAGGCGCTCGCCGAAAGCCGCGCCGAGGTGAAGTACGGGGCGGAGTTCTTCCGGTGGTTCAGCGAGGAGGCCGTTCGCATCGGCGGGCGCTACACACCGGCGCCGGCGGGCAACGGACGGATCCTTGTCACGAAGGCGCCGGTGGGACCGTGTCTGGCCATCACGCCCTGGAACTTCCCGTTGGCGATGGGCACCCGGAAGATCGGACCGGCCTTGGCTGCCGGGTGCACGATCATCGTCAAGCCCGCCTCGGAGACCCCGTTGACGATGCTGCTGCTCGCCCAGCTCATGGCCGAGGCAGGGCTGCCGGACGGTGTCCTCTCGGTGTTGCCGACGTCGAAATCCGGTGAAGTGACCGGCCCGCTCATCGACGACCCGCGACTGCGCAAGCTCACCTTCACCGGGTCCACCGGCGTCGGCAAGATGCTCGTGGAGAAGTCCGCGAAGCGCTTGCTCCGCACGTCGATGGAACTGGGTGGCAACGCGCCCTTCGTCGTGTTCGACGACGCGGACGTCGACAAGGCCGTCGAAGGCGCGGTCCTGGCCAAGCTCCGCAACGGGGGCGAAGCCTGCACTGCCGCCAACCGCTTCCACGTCGCCAACGCGGTGCGTGAAGAGTTCACGACCAAACTGACCGAGAAGATGGCGGCATTCACGATGGGACCGGGGACTGACCCGGAGACCAAGCTCGGGCCGTTGATCAACCAGGATCAGCTCGACACCGTCGCAGAGCTGGTCGCAGACGCGGTGGACGCCGGGGCAAAGGTGCGACTGGGCGGCGAAGCGCCAGGTGGTGAAGGGTACTTCTATCCCGCCACGGTGCTGGCCGACGTTCCGGCGAGCGCACGGATTCTGAAGGAAGAAGTGTTCGGGCCCGTCGCCGCAATCACCGGTTTCGACACCGAAGACGAGGGAATCGCGGCCGCCAACGACACCGAATTCGGATTGGCCGCATACATCTTCACGAAGGATCTCGACCGTGCACTTCGCGTTTCCGACGCTCTGGAATCAGGAATGATCGGCGTCAACCGCGGAGTGATCTCGGACGCGGCAGCGCCGTTCGGTGGTGTGAAGGAATCCGGATTCGGCCGCGAGGGCGGGACCGAGGGGATCGAGGAGTACCTCGACACGAAGTACATCGCGCTCGAGAGCTGATACACACGCGAACGGCCACATCGGGACTGCCAGAGGCATCCGATGTGGCCGTTCGCGAATGATCGGCGTGTGCGCTAGTGGCCCAGGCGTCCTCGGCCCAGACGCAGGAGCAGCATCGCGAGGGTATGGCCTTCCTGGCCGAGCTCGTTGAACCGTTCGAGGACCTTCATCTCCCGGCTGTGCACCAGACGCGGACCACCCGATGCCATCCGGGTGCGGCCGATGATCTGGGAGACCTCGGAGCGGCGTTTGATGGCCGCGAGGATCTCGGCGTCGAGACGGTCGATTTCTTTCCGTAGTTCGTCGATCTCCGCCTCACTCTGGGGGATCTCGACGTCCGTCGGAGCAGTATTTACGGTATTTACAGTATTTACAGTATTTCCATTGGGTGCTGCAGCCTGGGTGCTCATTGCTATTCGTCTCCTCTTCCTACTGCGTGGATCGTGGTCTCGGCTCGGGTCGTTACCGATCCAGGCACACTGACGAAAATGCCCCGGATCCGATTCGGACCAGGGGCGGGTGAGCTGTTCAGATCACGTGCACCGAGGTCCGGGGCACGTAAAGTAACGCCACAGCGGACCGACGGGGTCGGCCGCGTTGTCGCGAACGGAAATGCTGAACATAGCGTCCAGTTTGCCATGTTCGACACAAGGAATCCAAGTGCCTCTACCAGCAGGTGGACGCACTGACGACCGTGTCGGTGGACGCCGGTAGCGTGGACAGGCGATGAACACGTACCCAGCACTCGGTGAGCACGACGGACATTCCCATCACGACGGGGGCGGCGCGCGGGGACACGACGCGGGTTCGGACGCCCTCCTCGAGGGACTCAACCCGCAGCAACGCGAGGCTGTGGTCCATACCGGTTCGCCGTTGCTGATCGTCGCGGGTGCCGGCTCGGGCAAGACGGCAGTGCTGACGCGTCGCATCGCCTATCTGCTGGCCGAACGGGGCGTCACTCCCGGCCAGATCCTGGCCATCACCTTCACCAACAAGGCTGCAGCCGAGATGCGTGAGCGTGTGGCCGCGCTTGTCGGACCGCGCGCAAACGCCATGTGGGTATCGACGTTCCACTCGAGTTGTGTTCGCATCCTGCGGGCACAGGCGGCGCTCCTGCCCGGTCTCAACTCGAATTTCTCGATCTACGATTCCGACGACTCGCGTCGACTGCTGACGATGATCTCGAAGGACCTCGAGCTCGACACCAAACGATTCTCCGCGCGGCTTCTCGCCACGCACATCTCCAACCTCAAGAACGAACTCGTCGGACCGGAAGAAGCGGTTGTCGCGGCCGATCAGGATCCGGCGGAACTGCCGCGACTGATCGCCAAGGTCTACGGCCACTACCAACAGCGACTGCGTGCTGCGAACGCACTCGACTTCGACGACCTCATCGGCGAGACCGTTGCGCTCTTGCAGGCGTTTCCGCAGATCGCCGAGTACTACCGTCGCCGCTTCCGTCACGTACTCGTCGACGAGTACCAGGACACCAACCACGCGCAGTACATGCTGGTGCGTGAACTGGTCGGCGGTGCCGGCGAGTCCGACCACGCGGTTGCCCCGGCCGAGTTGTGTGTCGTCGGTGACGCCGATCAGTCGATCTACGCATTCCGCGGAGCCACCATCCGCAACATCGAAGAGTTCGAACGCGACTACCCGGACGCCCGAACCATCCTGCTCGAACAGAACTACCGTTCGACGCAGAACATCCTCTCGGCGGCCAACTCCGTGATCTCCAAGAACACCGGACGACGAGAAAAGCGCCTGTGGACCGATTCCGGTGAGGGCGAACTGATCGTCGGTTACGTTGCAGACAACGAGCACGACGAAGCATCGTTCGTCGCCTCGGAGATCGATCGCCTGGTGGACCAGGGCGAGACCAAGTTCGCCGACATCGCGGTCTTCTACCGGACCAACAACTCCTCACGTGCGCTCGAGGAAATCTTCATCCGACTCGGTGTGCCGTACAAGGTGGTCGGCGGCGTTCGCTTCTACGAGCGCAAGGAAGTTCGGGACATCGTCGCGTACCTGCGCGTCCTCGCCAACGAGGACGACACCGTGAGCCTGCGACGCATTCTCAACACACCACGACGCGGTATCGGTGATCGAGCCGAAGCCTGCGTCGCCGTGCACTCCGAGCACCGCAACATCAGCTTCGCCGCTGCACTGCGCGACGGCGCGGAAGGCAAAGTGGCGCTGCTCAATACGCGTTCGCAGAAGGCCATCGCGTCGTTCCTCGAGATGATGGACGGACTGCGGGCCCTGCTGCCGACAGCAGCGGCCGACGAGGACGAACCCTTCGAACTCGGTGACATCGGTGAGGTCGCCGAGGCGGTGCTCGAGCGAACCGGCTATCGCGCCGAACTCGCTGCGAGCAGCGATCCGCAGGACGGCGCTCGGCTCGATAACTTGAACGAACTCGTCAGCGTGGCAAGAGAATTCAGTTCCGACGCACGAAACGCAGCGGGGCTGACAGATCCGGACGACGAGGAAACGGCAGCCATGCGCGAAGGTGAACCCGATCCGGGTTCGCTCGCCGCGTTCCTCGAACGCGTATCGCTTGTCGCCGACGCCGATCAACTACCGGACTCCGACGACGGCGTCGTGACCATGATGACGCTTCACACCGCCAAGGGCCTCGAGTTCCCGGTCGTCTTCGTCACCGGCTGGGAGGACGGACAGTTCCCGCACATGCGTGCCCTCGGCGATCCTGCAGAGCTGTCCGAAGAGCGTCGACTCGCCTACGTCGGCATCACCCGAGCCAGGCAGCGCCTGTACCTGACGCGCGCGATCATGCGTTCGGCATGGGGGCAACCGATCCAGAACCCGGCGTCACGGTTCATCCAGGAGATCCCGGAGGACCTGATCAACTGGCGCCGCGAGGATCCGGGTACCGGTGGTGGATTCGGAAGTGGTAGGCCAGGTTACGGCAGCGGAAGCCGGTACGGCAGCCAGGGCGGCCAGGGTTACGGCGGCGGACAGGGCTATGGGGGTGGGGCAGGCAAGGCTGCGTCGACTCCCAGTTTCGGAGCTGCGCGTGGCCGCAACAACGTTCTGGTCCTCACCACGGGTGATCGCGTCAGTCACGACAAGTACGGTCTGGGGACCGTTCTCGAAACCAAGGGCACCGGACCCACCGCGACGGTCACCATCGACTTCGGTAGCGCGGGCAAGGTGCGGTTGATGCTCATCGGTGGTGTGCCGATGGTCAAGCTGTAGAAGGCAGACAAAAACTTCCGGCCCGCACCTTTTCAGGTGCGGGCCGGAAGTTTTTTCAGAAGTGTCGGGCTTGCGATCAGTCCTGCTCGATACCGAGGCTGATGCCGCGCGAGGCGAGCCAGGGGAGGGGGTCGATCTTGTTCTCGCCGGCGAGGTGAACCTCGAAGTGAAGGTGCGGGCCGGTGGAGAAGCCGCGGTTGCCGACGGTGGCGATCTGGTCGCCGGCCATGACCTGCTGACCGACGGTGACGGTCGAGGTGTCGATGTGGCCGTAGACGGTGATCGTTCCGTCCGCATGCTGCAGGCGGACCCACATGCCGAATCCGGAAGCCGGGCCCGAATCGATGACCTTGCCGTCGGCGACGGCGACGATGGGAGTCCCGATCGGGGCAGCGATGTCGACGCCCGCGTGCAGGGTGCCCCAGCGGGTGCCGAAGTTGGACGTGAAGGTTCCGACTGCGGGCAGAACGAACAGCGGGCGACGGGCAGCGGCTTCGCGTGCGGCGCGCTCGTCACTGAAACGCTGGCCCTTGGCAAGCAGATTGCTGAACTGGGAGAGATCGGTCGGCGCTGCAACGTTGAGGACCTGGGGAGCGTCGGCCTCGGTGGTGGCTGCCGTGGAGGTGGCCGGAGCGAACTGAGCGGCCTGCGGTTCTGCGGTGGTGCCGATCGCGGAGGACTCGTTGGCGAGTGCAACTTCCGAGTGGTCGGCGGAGGAAGAGGAACCGTCGTTGATGACTGCCTGGCCCGCAGCGACAACTGCGCCGGCTGCAACGGCCAGAACGGCGGCGCGGCCCTTGAGTGCGGAAGGAGGGGTGGGGAGTCGGTGGGCACCGCTGCGGCGAACCGGAGATTCGACATCGACTGTCGGTGCGGAGGAGGAGTAAGTGGGAGCGCTGATCACGTCGGACTCGACGAACTCGTGAGAGTCGGATTCTGACGACGTGGAGGATGAATTTCGAATGAACATATCGGTAGAGATCTCAGAACTTTTAGTCTCGGTGTAACGCCTGGCCGAGTGCGTTGGATAAGTGGTCGTGACCTCGTCATGTGCTGGGTTCGAGAACCTACTGGCGGTGAACTGGCTGCGGTGATGCATATGCCGGTTCTCTCCTCGAGTTCGTGATCAGCCCGTGACTTAGACCGACTGACGGTAACGAAATGATTGCGATGGGCGCAAGCCGTAGCGGAAACCTGTCCGATTATGTGACGTGCCTCACAGGTTGACCTGGGAATATGTCGATTCGGGCAAAACGGACGAATCATCTCGTTTCGTGATCAAGCGTGTCACAACGGGATCACCGGTCCACACAGGCACTACCGTCGATCGAGTGTCCACAACACCTGGAACTACGTCGCAGGCGCGTTTCGACGATCCCCGAGTGAAGTCGGGGGCGCCCCTCGCGGCGGCAACCGGATTGCTCGGAGCCCTCGCAGTGGCGGCCGGTCCCGTCGTCGGAGTCGGGAGTGGCCGCGGGATCGACACGACGGGGGCTCTTGCTTCTGCAGCTCTCTTCGCCGCTGTCTGCGTGATCATCGTGCCGCTGGTTGCAGTGCTTGCTTCGAGTCGCAGACCCGCTTTTGCCGGTGGACTCCTGGCAGGTATCGGCGCGGTGTCGCTCGGGGCCGCAATTCTGGACGTCCAGTTGTTCGTCGACGCAATCGATGCAAACCGCTTGGACCTTTTCCGTCCGATATCTGCGGGTTCGATCGATGCAGGTCCGGGTGCCTACCTCGCACTCGTCGGCCACGGCCTCCTTGTCGTGTCCGGCGTCCTCGGGCTCATGGTCGTCCATCGTGAATCTGAACGAGACGGATACGGCAGTGCACGCGCCGCAGAATTCGACGGGCGATCGGTTGGCGGGCGGATCGGTGGGTGGCCGACAGCGCTGCTGATTCTGGCCGCGGTGGTGTTCGTGCTCTCCCTGTTCGGTCCTTCCTTCAGTTCGCAGGATCCGATCTTCCTGGTGAAACCACTCGTCGACTCGGCGGCGGCCACCGCTGTCGGTACGGGATTGGTCGGCGTCGCGGTACTTGTGGCGGTCGCGGCGGCATTGACGTCCATCTCGCTGCCGGTTGGCTGCGGCGCGCTGATCGGTGTCGGTCTCGGCGCGCTGGCAGTCAGCGGCACCAGGGTGGTGGCCGGGTTCGCGGCCGGTGATCGGATCGGGGTCGGATCGGGTTCCGTCGTCGGGGCGCTGGCAGCGGTGGTCATCGTCGTCATCGGAGTTTCAGCGCACTATCTGGCGTCCAGCCGCGAAGCTGACGCGATTCCCGCCGCCAGTGAGGTCCGCGCTCCTGCGAGAACGACGAAGGGGGCACTCAAAGCAGCCATGGTGGCTCAGTCCCGGGCAGCGCAGGCGCGGGTGAACAGACTTCACCGCGTTGCCGGAACCGGCGCGGTTGTCACGGCAGTACTGGCGACCCTGGGCGCGGCCCTTCCGGTCCTGTCGTTGCCGGCGGGCATCCCGGAACCGTCGATTCTTTCGTCTCGAGTTGTCCTGCTCGCCGCTGCCGTACTGCTGCTCGCCGCGCTGGGTCTCTTCGTTCCGGGCCGCGCCGCCGTGGTGCGTCCGGCCGTCGGAGTGTTGTGGACAACGGTCGTGATGGGAGTCGCCGCGGTCATGCAGTCGGCGGTCATCGCGACGGACGTACCGGGCGTCGGGTTGGGAGCCGGAGCCTTCGTCCTCTGCGGGGCAGCACTCCTCGCTGCGGCGACGGGACTGCTCGTCTGGTTGGCAGGAAGCGCCGAACGTGAGGACGTCGACACGTCGGTAGGCGGCGGTTCGAGAGGGCTGGTACTTCTGGTCGGTGGGATCGGCGGCGTCGCGGTCCTGATCGGAACGGCGCTTCCGCTCTATCAAGGCGACGCGTACAGGGCGGCGTCAGTTCTGGAGTGGCCGTGGGGAATTGACGTCTGGGGACAACTGCTCGTCGGCGTCGCCGTCGTGATCGCCGCGGTGATCGCTGCGTCTGCGCGGCCGACACAGGGCGTAGTACTGCTGATCGGATCTGCCGTGGCAGCTCTGGTGTACGTCAGTGAGTGGCTGCTCACGTCATCACGCATATCGGACGCAACGGTGGGGGTGGGTGCGATCACAGCAGCCACGGGCATAGTGTTGCTTCTCGTTGCAGCGTTCTCGAGCGCAAGAATCAGTGAGACTGATGCTTGACAAATTCGGTGTGGCCACCTTGCCGAATCGGTGAGGCGTGCCTCATTGGGCAATTGCGCGTGACTTGGGCCACATAGCATCAATGCGGGCGCAAACCGAACGCGGCAACTGGTTAAAGTCCAGAACAGACCCGCTCCTACCCCTCGAGCGGGTGACAACGCAGACGAGACGGTGAGCAGATGGATCTCTTCGAATACCAGGCGAAGGAACTCTTCGCCAAGCACGGAGTGCCGACTTCGGCTGGACGTGTTACAGACACAGTCGCCGGCGCACGCGAGATTGCCGAAGAAATCGGTAAGCCCGTGATGGTGAAGGCACAGGTCAAGGTAGGCGGCCGCGGCAAGGCCGGTGGCGTCAAGTACTCGCCCGACGTGGATGCCGCAGTGGCAAACGCCGAGGCAATCCTGGGCCTGGACATCAAGGGCCATGTCGTCAAGAAGCTGCTGGTCGCAGAGGCAAGTGACATTGCCGAGGAGTACTACATCTCCTTCCTGCTCGACCGCACCAACCGCACCTACCTGGCCATGTGCTCGGTAGAGGGTGGCGTCGAGATCGAGGTCACCGCCGAGGAGAACCCCGACGCTCTCGCCAAGATCCCCGTCGACGCAGTCAAGGGCGTCGACCTCGCGTTCGCGCGCAGCATCGCCGAGGCAGGAAAGCTGCCCGCAGAGGTGCTCGACGCAGCGGCCGTGACGATCCAGAAGCTGTGGGAGGTCTTCATCGGCGAAGACGCGCTCCTCGTCGAGGTCAACCCCCTCGTTCGCACGCCTGACGATCAGATCCTCGCCCTCGACGGCAAGGTCACCCTGGACGAGAACGCAGCGTTCCGTCAGCCCGGCCACGAGGCATTCGAGGATCGCGACGCTACCGATCCCCTCGAGCTCAAGGCCAAGGAGAACGACCTCAACTACGTCAAGCTCGACGGTGAGGTCGGAATCATCGGCAACGGCGCAGGCCTGGTCATGTCCACCCTGGACGTCGTCGCATACGCCGGCGAGAACCACGGTGGCGTCAAGCCCGCCAACTTCCTCGACATCGGCGGCGGAGCTTCCGCTGCAGTCATGGCTGCCGGCCTCGACGTCATCCTCAACGACGCACAGGTCAAGAGCGTGTTCGTCAACGTCTTCGGCGGCATCACCGCGTGTGACGCAGTTGCCAACGGCATCGTCGGCGCACTGAAGACCCTGGGTGACGAGGCCAACAAGCCGCTCGTCGTTCGCCTGGACGGAAACAACGTCGAAGAGGGTCGCCGCATCCTCGCCGAGGCCAACCACCCGCTGGTCACGGTCGTCGCAACCATGGACGAGGCCGCCGACAAGGCCGCCGAACTCGCTCACGCAGCGAAGTAAGGGACTCACAGAACAATGGCAATCTTCCTCACCAAGGATTCAAAGGTCATCGTCCAGGGCATCACCGGCGGCGAGGGCACCAAGCACACCGCTCTGATGCTCAAGGCCGGCACCCAGGTCGTCGGCGGCGTCAACGCACGCAAGGCCGGCACCACGGTCTCGCACGTTGCTGCTGACGGTTCCGCTGTCGAGCTCCCCGTCTTCGCGACGGTCGAAGAGGCAATCAAGGAGACCGGCGCAGACGTCTCCATCGCGTTCGTCCCCCCGGCCTTCTCGAAGGACGCCATCGTCGAGGCCATCGACGCGGAGATCCCGCTCCTCGTGGTCATCACCGAGGGCATCCCGGTTCAGGACTCCGCTTACGCTTGGGCGTACAACGAGTCCAAGGGCAAGAAGACCCGCATCATCGGACCGAACTGCCCCGGCATCATCACCCCGGGTGAGGCCCTCGTCGGCATCACGCCCGCCAACATTGCAGGCACCGGCCCCATCGGCCTGGTCTCCAAGTCGGGCACCCTGACCTACCAGATGATGTACGAACTCCGTGACTTCGGCTTCTCCACCGCCATCGGTATCGGCGGCGACCCGGTCATCGGCACCACCCACATCGATGCCATCGAGGCATTCGAGAACGATCCCGAGACCAAGGTCATCGTGATGATCGGTGAAATCGGTGGCGACGCCGAAGAGCGTGCAGCCGATTACATCAAGGCCAACGTCACCAAGCCGGTCGTCGGCTACGTGGCAGGCTTCACCGCTCCCGAAGGCAAGACCATGGGCCACGCAGGCGCCATCGTCTCCGGTTCCTCGGGAACGGCTCAGGCCAAGCAGGAAGCTCTCGAAGCTGCAGGCGTGAAGGTCGGCAAGACGCCGTCCGCCACTGCTGCTCTCGCTCGCGAGATCCTTCAGTCCCTGTAAAGGGGCTTCGCCCCCGTGCGTGGTTAGGGAGTCTCCGGACTCCTTAACCACGCACGGTGGTATCGACCCACATCGACCCGGCTGGTTCCAACTGCCCGGCACCGGATGTGATGGATGCGACGACCGATTCGAGATCGTCGGCATCACGGGCGGCGAGTGTCATGACCGCCTTCGATCCGTACGTAGTTCCGAGCACCGAGACGCCCCGCGCTCTCAGTTCTGCTTCCACTCGACCGGCCTCTGAGTGCCGGATCGCCAAAGTGCGCAGGATTTTCCGCTCCCTGGCCACAAGCTCGGCCGAATCGAGAGCCACCGAGACCGCTCCCGAATACGCGCGAACCAATCCGCCGGCGCCGAGCTTGATTCCGCCGAAATAGCGCGTGACGACCACAATCACATCGACCAGATCTCGAGACTTGAGAACCTGAAGCATCGGCACCCCCGCAGTGCCACCCGGTTCGCCGTCGTCGTGTGCACGCTCGACGCGCGAGTTCGCGTCGTATCCGATCACGAAAGCCGAACAATGGTGGCGCGCATCGGGATACAGCGACCTCTGCTCCGCGACGAACTCCATGGCGGCTTCGGGGTCGTCGATCCGGCGAAGCGCGGCGATGAATTTTGAATGCTTCACCTCGGTTTCGACGACATGGTCGGCGCCGGGCGCGAGGGTGAAGGGCATCTGCCCATTGTCTCCCGTCGGTGTTAGCGTGCGAAGTCGAGACACATACGCTGGTAACCATCGAAGACCGTCTACGAGGAGAAGTCATGACGTTCACGCCGCAAGGGCCCAACTTCGGGCCACCGAATCAGCCGGCAGCGGGCGGTGGAACCAAGAATCTCGGATTCATCCTGCTCATCGCCGTCGCGGCGCTCGGCCTGATCAACTTCCTACTCGGTTTTGCGCCCTTCACCACGATCAGTGGAAGCAGCAGCGGAATCGGCAGCGATCTGGACACCAGTTCGAGCTTCTTCGAGTCGAGCATCTACGGCCTCGGGTTCATCTTCGCCGGCGGTGTTGTCGCCGGAATCTCGCTGCTCCCGAAGCAGTCGTATGCAGGCATTGCCGCAGCGCTCTCACTCACGGGTTTCTTCTCTTTGGTGTTCGCCGCGTTCTCGGTCGGTACCAGCGACTACGTAGATATCGGGCTCGGTTGGGGCCTGATCATCGTGCTGATTCTCTCGTTCGTGCAGACCGTCGTCGCAGTTGCGGCGTTGCTGTTCGAGATCGGAATCCTGAAGGCTCCCGCGCCGCGTCCGGTAGCCCAGCAGTACGGTCAGCCGCAGGGCTACGGTCAGCAGCAGGGTCAGCCCCAGGGGCAACAACTGGGTCAGCCCCAGGGCTACGGACAAGGGCAGTACGGCCAGGGCCAGCAGGCTCAGCAGCAGCCTCAGTACCAGCAGAATCCGCAGTACGGGCAGGCTCAGCAGCAGGGATACGGGGGAGCGCACGCCGCCCCCGCCGACCCGACTGCTTCGCAGCAGCCTTACGGACAGAGCGCATCTCCCTACGGTCAGAACCCGGTGCAGAATCCGACGCAGACCCCCACCGACTCGTCGTCGTCCGCAACGACGTCGTCTTACTATCCGCTGACCTCGCAGCCCGGTGGCCAGCCGAACCAGAGTTACTCGTCGGACCAGTTCACCGCTCCGCGTGGTTACGGCCAGCCGTACAACCAGCAGCAGACTGGCTCGACCGAGCAGCCGACGGGCTTCGAGCCGCCCGCTTTCGAAGCACCGACGCCGCCCGCGGAACCTGAGCAGGGCAGCAGCGATTCTGCGGCCGAGACCAAGGTCTTCGGTTCCCAGAACCCTGACGAGCGTCAGCAGTAGTACTTCTTCGTTTCACGAGCATGAATGTGGCCTCCGACCCGCTGCGGGTGGAGGCCACATTCCGTGAGCCGACGGCGCGCCTGAGTGCGCGGCGCACTATCGAGTGAAACCCTCGAGGGGATGAGTTCTTTGATTGATGGCACCCGGTCCCGTCCCGCGTCCGCACGACCCGGACGTGGTCGTACTGGCGGCGGCCGCGTCGGCGGCGGTCGCCCGGCACCCAACCCGGACCTGGCACGCAAGTTGCTGACTGTCGCGTTCCGGCCGTCGGGCCTGACGATGCTGCTGATCGCGGCCGTCGTTGTGGTCACCTTGGTATCGGCGAGCAGCGATCTGACCGGAACCTTCGGCGCCATTGCCACTACATGGTTGGTCATCCACCAAGTGCCGGCGACTATCAGCGGCGTCCAACTCGGTGTACTGCCACTGCTTCCGACGGCGGTCATGATGTGGGTGGTCGCACGCCGATGCGCGTCGACTGCGGTGCACACCGACTCCCGTGACGACACCCTCCGCCTGGTGGGGGCCGCGGTAGCCGGACCGTTGACGATCACGGCGATCGCGCTCGCAGTGGTCGCCGACGCTTCCGCGGCGATTCCGCTGTCGAGCCCCAACACGTTGGCTGCTTTCGGCTGGGTCGCCGGGATTCACCTGCTCGCCGCATCCGTCGGTGTTGCTGCAGCGCACTGGGATCGCGTCGTCGCCGAGATTCCGCCGTGGGCGTCCGCCGCTGTCCGCCCGGCAACGGCCGCGTCGGCAGCGCTGTTGGCCGCAGGCGCCGTGGCCGTCGTGGTGTCACTGCTCGTGTCGTGGTCGACGGTCGGTGACCTGCTCGCGCGCGGCAACGGGTTTGTCGGCGTTCTGGGATTGACGGTGTTGTCGCTCCTCTATCTACCGAATCTCGTCGTCGGCGCTGCCGCGGTGATGACGGGATCGACGGCCGATTTCGGCAACGTCTCCATCAGTGTGTTCGGCAACATCGGCGGAGATCTGCCACCGCTGCCCCTTCTCGGAGCCATTCCGGAAGGCGTCGCCGGCGGAATCTGGCCGATCTTGTTGATCGTTCCGGCGGCGGTGGGGGTGATGCTCGGCCGCGATTGCGCTCGACGCATCGCCGGGCAGGACAGTGTGCTCGCGGTGCTGACGGCAGCTGCCGGTGCCGGCGTCGTCATGGCTCTGCTTGCGCTTGCTGCCGGGGGAGACCTCGGGCAGTTCGGCACCGTCGAGGTCCTGTGGTGGGGCTTCGGTCTTCTGACTTTTGCGTGGCTGGGATTGTTCGGAACCGTCTCGGCGCTGTTCGCGATGTGGTTCTCGCATCGCGGACACATGAAGGACGAGGTTGCGCCGCCGGAGGCTGAACCGGCTCGAACATCCGAGCCAGAACTCGCGATCACGGCCGCGCCCACCCCGGAAGAGGCAGACGAGAACACCGACGAAGTGCTCGCCCAGGAATCTGCGGTAGTGGTCACCAAGGTCGTCGAAGCTGAAATCGTCGAGGAATCAGGCGAACCTGTGCAGGTCGTGACAGAGGAAACCGTCGAGATCGAAGTAGTCGACGCCGAAGTTGTCGCGGCACCGGAGACCGACCCCGCTGCCGGACCCGAGACAAAGTCCGGGCCGGAGACCGACCTGCCCTCGAAGCCGCAGGAGTCCAGCGACTAGGCTGTCATGCGGCCGATACTCCGGCCGCATCGTCTTCCAGTTCTCAGGAGTAGTGCGCTGACTGCCTCGGCCGACAATCCGCAGCCGACAATGCCCGACAGGGTCCAATTTCGCGACTCGATCGCGCGGGTAGTCGTACTCGCTTCCGGCGCGGGAACTCTGTTGACCTCGCTGATCGACGCTTCGCATGCCGACGGATACCCGGCCGAGATCGTTGCCGTCGGTGTAGATCGTGACTGCCTCGCCGCCGAGCACGCCGCGGATTCGAAGATTCGGTCCTTCAAAGTGTCGATCAAGGCCTACGAAGATCGCGCCACCTGGGACGACGCGCTGACGGCAGCGGTGGCCGAGCACGACCCCGACCTGGTGGTCAGTGCTGGTTTCATGAAGATCCTCGGCCCCACCTTTCTCGCGCGTTTCGGCGGCCGAATCATCAACACTCATCCCGCGTTGCTGCCTGCCTTCCCCGGCGCGCACGCGGTTCCCGACGCTCTGGCGTACGGCGTGAAGGTCACCGGTTCCACGGTGCATCTCGTCGACGGCGGAGTTGATACCGGGCCGATCTTGGCGCAGGAAGCTGTGCCGGTGCATGACGACGACACCGAGTCGTCGTTGCATGAACGCATCAAAATTGTGGAGCGACGGTTGTTGGCGGACGTCATCGCCGCTGTTGCTACGCGCGGAGTGGTTTCCGATGGACGAAAGGCCGTGATCCCCAGTGAGTGAACGCAAGGCTGTGCGCCGTGCACTTGTCAGCGTCTACGACAAGAGTGGTCTGATCGAGCTGGCCACGGGCCTGCACGAGGCCGGTGTCGAGTTGGTCTCGACCGGTTCGACCGCGTCGAAGATCGCCGACGCCGGAATCCCTGTGACCCCAGTCGAGGCTCTGACCGGATTCCCGGAATGCCTCGAAGGCCGTGTGAAGACGCTGCATCCGCGCGTCCACGCCGGCGTTCTCGCTGATACCCGTAAGCCGGATCACCTCGCTCAGCTCGAGGAACTCGGCATCGCGACTTTCGAATTGGTCGTCGTGAACCTGTACCCCTTCACTGAGACGGTTGCCTCGGGCGCGAGCCCGGACGAGTGCGTCGAGCAGATCGACATCGGCGGCCCGTCGATGGTGCGTGCTGCAGCCAAGAACCATCCGTCGGTTGCCGTCGTGGTCGATCCGGCTCGCTACGCCGACGTTCTGACTGCCGTTGCCGGTGGCGGATTCACTCTGCGTGAGCGTACTGTGCTTGCGGCGCAGGCGTTCCAGCACACGGCGTCGTACGACGTCGCTGTTGCGAGCTGGATGACGAGCACGATTGCCGCCGACGAAGACGGTTCGCAGTTCCCGGCCTGGGTCGGTGCCACGTGGAACCGCAGCGCTGTCCTGCGCTACGGCGAGAACCCGCACCAGGACGCCGCGCTGTACGAAAACCCCGCAGCGCCTGCAGGTTTGGCTCAGGCAGAGCAGTTGCACGGCAAGGAGATGTCGTACAACAACTACACGGACTCCGACGCCGCGTGGCGCGCAGCGTACGACTTCACGGATCCGGCAGTGGCAATCATCAAGCACGCCAACCCGTGTGGCATCGCCATCGGCACCGACATCGCCGACGCTCACCGCAAGGCGCATGCGTGCGATCCGGTCAGTGCTTTCGGTGGCGTGATCGCAGCCAACCGTGAGGTCACCGTCGAACTGGCCGAGCAGATCGCCGATATCTTCACCGAGGTCGTCATCGCGCCCTCGTACGAAGACGGAGCTGTCGAGGTTCTGCAGCGTAAGAAGAACATTCGCGTTCTGAAAGCTGCCGCTCCGACCGCTACCGGCATCGAACTGCGTCCGATCTCGGGCGGTACTCTGCTCCAGCAGCGCGACGTCCTCGACGCTGACGGGGACAACCCGGCCAACTGGACTCTCGCCAACGGCGAGGCTGCCGATGCCGAGACTCTTGCAGACCTCGAATTTGCTTGGCGCGCCAGCCGTTCGGTGAAGTCCAATGCGATCCTGCTGGCCTCCGGCGGCGCGTCCGTCGGCGTCGGCATGGGCCAGGTCAACCGCGTCGATGCAGCGCATCTTGCTGTTCAGCGCGCCGGTGACCGCGTCGTAGGTTCGGTTGCGGCCTCGGACGCGTTCTTCCCGTTCCCGGACGGTCTGCAGGTACTGCTCAACGCCGGCGTCAAGGCTGTTGTGCAGCCGGGTGGATCGGTTCGCGACAACGAAGTGATTGCTGCGGCCAAGGAAGCCGGCGTCACTCTCTATCTGACCGGCGCGCGCCACTTCGCGCACTGATTTCTGCTTCGCTGGCGGGCCTCGACTTCCTCTTCGTAGGTTGTCGGGGCCCGTTCTGCTTTCAGGCGGCCCGGTTCTTTCAGGCAGCGCTGCTGTGGGTGCCCTGGAGTTCGCGGGGTGAGCCGGTGATGACGACGCGTGAGGCTCCGCGACTGCGGATCTCGCTGATCAGTGCGCCGAGGGTGGCTTCGTGGGCAGCGTCGGAGTGCGAAAGATCCAGGGTGACGGCGTATCCGGTGAGGTCACCGGGCAGATCGACATACGGCGGCGCGATGGACAGTTGGTTGACTCGAAGTTTCATCTGGTGCTCCTGCGTGTGAAAGGTAAAAGAAAAGGCACCCGAGGCGTTTGCCCTGGGTGCCCGAGAACGAATCCGGTGAAACTGGGGATCATTCTCGGGGTACACCGCGCTTGTTGCCCATGTGCTTGGCCGACATTGCGGCCGAAAAAATGTGCTTGTCTGCGGTGCAGCTGCGCCACGAAAGTACGGATACGACGTTCGGGTGTAGCGACATGATGTCCGTTCCTTTCCGTGTGGCGTTGCTGGTTAATGGATGACCGTACAGCACGGATTGAGGGTTCGCACCAATAAAAAGCGCCGCGAACGTAAACACCGGGTGACTTCTGTCCCCGGATTTGCGGGATTGAAAGAGCCTCTGGTGCAGGTCAGGCGTAGAAAGCGAAAGCCCCTCCGCGATGCTTCGCGGAGGGAACTTTCTACCTGAAAAAAAGGACGTTCGGTCTGTACGTGATCAGGAGAACGAACGGACCCACGCTGTGAAGGGCTCCGAGAACTCTGCCGAGTACGGAAGCGGCGCGACGTAGTCGGCACCGGTGGACTGTTCGTCGCCGATGTCCTTGAGTACGAAGTTGGCGTTGCGCATCCGCACGGAAGTCAGCTCTGTATGTGAGAGCGCGGCATCCAGTGCTGCGACATCGGCGGGAATGACTTGGATGTCCTTGTCCGAGCAGCTCGTGAGAACCGGCATGCCCGCCGGTAGAGCCGCCACGAGCGCAACCGGGTCCAATGCGTCTTCCTCGGCGAGTGCCTTGGCGTTGGCGTGTACGAGTCCCGCATTCTGCAGCGGCTCGGGCAGGTCATCCGGAACAGTGCCCTCGGATCGCAGCGACTCGACGGCGTCGGCGAGCGCGACGCGCAGTTCGTCAGCCAGTTCGACCGGCAACTGACCGGCGCCGACGACGGCGTCGAGCTGGCGGTGAATCTGCGTCGTGAGTAGATCGAGAAGCCTGACGCTCAGTGGCTCGAGGAGTGCGAGGGCGCTGACTCTGGTGCCCTCCTTAGCAGTGGCGAGAGCCAGTGCGACGACGGCACCGTCGCTGTGTCCGACCACGAACAACCGCTCGGGATCGACACCGGGTTGCCCGGCGAGGTAGTCCAGTCCGTCGGAGGCTGCGTCGACAAAAGTGTTGAAGCCGAGATCGGCGATGTCTTCGATCTCGTAGTCGCCGAGTGCGGTTTCGCCGCTGCCGAGCTTGTCGTAACGCAGGCTTGAAATGCCCTGATTCTCAAGGAGATCCGCGATGAAGCGGAGGGTTCCGATGTCACCTTCGAGGAGCGCGCTGTCGCCGTTGCGATCGGTGGGGCCGCTGCCGGCCAGAATCAGCGCGGCCGGGGCAGGGACGTCGGGTGAGGCGGCCAGGCGAAGACTCCCGTACAGGGTGACGTCGCCGGATTGGAACGAGATCTCGGTGTCGGACATGACGACTTGTCTACCAGGTCCGCACGTTCAGGCGGTGCGCAGACTCCGTACACGGCGCCAACCGCGCCAACTGAACCACAAGAGTGCGGCGAGCAGCGGAATGATCAGGAACGGCAAGATCATCGCGATCAACGAGGTGAAGAAAGTCAGTACGTCCTCGATGACGGAAACGACAGGATTTGCCAGCCCACCGGTAGTGGCCGTACTGACCGCGCGAGTTCCGGTCTGGGCGGCGCTGAACGTCAATGCCGTCGGTGCGCCGACGATGATGCCCGCGAGCGCGGCTATCGCAGGATCGAGATGGCTGAAAGCCGCCCAGGCAGCGATCACTCCGGCGATGGGTCCGGTGACGTTCCCGATCACCGACAACGCGTTGTCCACGAAGGGAATGAGGTCGGCACCCAGTTCGACCACTGCGGCGATTCCCAATGCCACGAGTGCGCCGGTGGATCCGATCCACCGCATCGACTCGCCGACGGTGATCCCGAACAGTTCGAAATGCACCGCAGCGCTCAGCATCAACAGCGGTAGGAAGGTTCGCATTCCGGACGCTGCGGCGAGTCCGAGGCCGAGCATGGCGGGCAACACCCAGGTATCCATGGGTGGAGTTTAGGTCTACTGTGCGCCTTTATTAACCGCCGGCGGTTAATAAAGGCGCACAGCAAGCACTCGGAAAGGACCTTCCATGGCGACAAACCCGCAACCGATGTTCTTCCTCAACCTGCCCGTCAAGGACCTCGGCAAGGCCACCACCTTCTACGAGTCCCTCGGATACTCCAAGAACACGCAGTTCTCCGACGAGAACGCGTCGTCGATGGTCATCAGTGACACCATCGTCGTGATGTTGTTGGCCGAGCCCTTCTTCAAGACCTTCACCACCAAGGGCATCGCCGACACTTCGACGTCGACGGAAGCGTTGCTCGGTCTCTCGGCCGAGACCCGTGAGGCCGTCGACACCATCGTCGACAAGGCACTCGCGAGCGGCGGTTCCGAGGGAAACGCGACGCAGGATCACGGCTTCATGTACAGCCGCAGCTTCCAGGATCCCGACGGCCACATCTGGGAAATCATCTGGATGAATCCCGAGAACATCGAGGGCTGAGCGACCGAACTTCCTCGGCGAGAGGCGAAACCCCGCAAACACTCGTAGCGTGGAGTGGTGACTGTCGCAAAAACCCTCGGAGAGCTACGCGCCTCCGGACACGTACAGCGAAGTGTCAAGGAAGAACTACGAGAGAATCTTCTCGCCGCGTTGCGGGACGGCCGTGACCCCTGGCCCGGGATAGTCGGGTTCGAGGACACGGTCGCTCCACAACTCGAGCGGGCGCTGATCGCCGGCCACGACGTGGTTCTGCTCGGCGAAAGAGGCCAGGGAAAGACGAGGTTGCTTCGCACTCTCGGGCTCCTGCTCGACGAGTGGACGCCCGTCATCGAAGGCTCGGAACTGGGGGAGCACCCGTACGAGCCGATCACCCCGGCTTCGATACGTCGAGCCAAGGAACTGGGCGACGACCTCCCGATCGCTTGGCGCCACCGCAGCGAGCGGTACTCCGAGAAGTTGGCGACGCCGGATACCTCGGTCGCCGACCTGATCGGCGACGTCGATCCGGTCAAGGTTGCCGAGGGTCGGAGCCTCGGCGATCCGGAGACCATTCACTTCGGTTTGGTGCCCCGCGCGCATCGCGGGATCGTGGCCATCAACGAGCTTCCCGACCTGGCTGAGCGCATCCAGGTCTCGCTGCTCAACGTGATGGAGGAGCGAGACATCCAGGTCCGCGGATACACGCTTCGGCTTCCGTTGGACGTCCTGCTGGTCGCGAGCGCGAACCCGGAGGACTACACCAACCGTGGACGCATCATCACACCGCTCAAGGACCGCTTCGGTGCCGAGATCCGGACTCACTATCCGGTCGAACTGGAGGGCGAGATCGCGGTGATCGAGCAGGAAGCGCATCTGGCCGCCGAGGTGCCCGACTATCTCCTCGAAATTCTTGCCAGATTCACACGCCTGCTTCGTGAATCCACCTCGGTGGACCAGCGATCTGGTGTGTCGGCACGATTTGCCGTTGCCGGCGCAGAAACCGTCAGTGCGGCCGCAGTACGACGCGCGGCGGTGCTTGGCGAAGCTGATCCCGTTGCACGGCCGGTCGATCTCGAGTCCGTGGTCGAGGTTCTTCGAGGCAAGGTCGAGTTCGAATCCGGCGAAGAGGGCCGCGAACTGGAGGTGCTCGAGCACCTGTTGCGTCGCGCGACGGCCGATACGGTTCGGGTACGTCTCGGCGGAATCGACTTGGGAATGCTGGTTGCAGCCGTGGAGATGGGCAACACGATCGTCACCGGTGAATCTGTCACGGCCAAGGCGTTTCTCGACGAACTTCCGGACCTCGAAGTTCTGGACGAAGTAGCCGAACGTCTGGGCGCGCAATCCGACGGTGAGCGTGCCGCCGGTGCCGAACTTGCCCTCGAAGGGCTCTACCTCGCGCGCCGGATCTCCAAAGATCAAGGCCCGGGCGGCCGCTCGGTGTACTCGTAAGGGGCAGTGATGATCCACAATCCGCGGTACGGGCCTTACGACGGTGGTCCCGATCCGCTCGCGCCTCCCGTGGATCTGCGCGAGGCCCTGGCAGCAATCGGTGACGACGTGTTGTCGGGCACGTCGCCGCGCCATGCCCTCCGAGAGCTCCTGCGCCGAGGAAACCGGGACATGCGCGGGCTCGACGACCTTGCCGCCCAGGCGAACCGGCGTCGACGCGAGTTGCTGCGCCGCAACAATCTCGACGGAACACTCGACGAGGTTCGCAAGCTTCTCGACAAGGCGGTGCTCGAAGAGCGCAAAGAACTGGCACGTGCTCTCGACGACGACGCACGATTCAACGAAATGCGGATCGAGGAGTTACCGCCGTCGACAGCTCAGGCCGTGCAAGATCTGGCCGACTACAACTGGCGCAGCGAACAGGCTCGCGCGGATTACGAGAAGATTCGTGATCTGCTCGGTCGTGAAGTCCTCGATCAGCGATTCTCGGGTATGAAGCAGGCGCTCGAGGGTGCCACCGATGAGGATCGTGAGCAGATTCGCCAGATGCTGGCAGATCTGAATCACCTGCTCGACGCGCACTCTCGGGGCGTCGACACTCCGGAGCAGTTCGCAGAGTTCATGGACAAACACGGGCAGTATTTCCCGGACAACCCCCGCAACGTCGAGGAACTTCTGGATTCGTTGGCGCAGCGCGCAGCGGCCGCACAACGATTACGGAACTCGCTCTCGCAGGAGCAGCGTGACGAGTTGGATGCTTTGGCGCAGCAGGCTTTCGGGGATCCGAGCCTGATGAGTGAACTGGGGCAACTCGACCAGTACCTTCAGGCAGCTCGGCCGGGTGAGGACTGGGAAGGCTCGCAACAGTTCCGCGGCGACAACGGGATGGGTTTGGGTGAGGGAACCGGCGCACTGCAGGACATTGCCGAGCTGGAATCGTTGGCGGACCAACTATCGCAGCAGTATGCAGGCGCAGCACTCGACGACATCGACCCCGAACTGCTCGCGCGGCAACTCGGCGACGAAGCCGCTGCTGACGCCCGCACCCTCGCCGACCTCGAAAAGGCTTTGCAGGAGCAGGGTTTCTTCGATCGCGCACCGGACGGTCAATGGCGCCTGTCGCCCAAGGCCATGCGGCAGCTCGGACAGACTGCTCTACGCGATGTCGCCGGGCAACTGTCGTCGCGAACCGGTCAACGCGACACGCGTCGGGCCGGTGCGATGGGTGAACCGACCGGAGCGTCCCGCGAATGGGAATTCGGGGACACGGAACCGTGGGACGTCACGAGAACGATCACCAACGCCGTCCTGCGTGACCCGGGCCGAATGCCGGTGCGGCTGAGCGTCGTCGATGTCGAGGTGGCCGAAACCGAACAACGTAGTCAGGCTGCCGTGGCTCTGCTGGTGGACACGTCGTTCTCGATGGTCATGGAGGATCGCTGGGTTCCGATGAAGCGCACCGCACTGGCGCTCAATCATCTGGTGAGTACTCGGTTTCGTAGCGACGAGCTGCAGTTGATCGCCTTCGGACGCCACGCACACGTACTGAGCCCGTCTGAGCTCGCCGGTTTGGACGGCGCGTGGGACCAGGGAACCAACCTCCACCATGCGCTCTTGTTGGCGGCCAGACACCTTCGACGCCACTCCAACGCACAGCCGGTGGTACTGATCGTCACCGACGGTGAGCCGACGGCTCATCTCGAAGCGGACGGAGAAGCCAGGTTCGACTACCCGCCGAGTGCACGAACCCTCGGTTTGACGGTTCGCGCACTCGACGCGGTGGCCAGGCTTGGCGCCAAGGTCACGTTCTTCCGCCTCGGTGACGATCCAGGCCTGGCCAGGGTGGTCGACCGGATGGCGCACCGTGTGGGTGGACGCGTCATCGCGCCGGACCTGGACGGCCTCGGCGCCGCCGTGGTGAGTGACTACATGCGAGGTCGACGTTAGTTCTGTTCAGCGGGCTGGTGCTGGGTGATGCAGTGGATGCCGCCGCCACGTTCGAACAGCGGCCTCGCGTCGACGGTGACGACGGTGCGCCCGGGGTAAGCGGCTGACAGGATCCGGGCAGCTTCGGCATCGGCAGGATCGTCGAAGCTGCAGGCGATCACTCCCCGATTCACCACAAGATGGTTGATGTAGCTGTAGTCGACGAATCCCTCGTCGTCGCGCAGGATCTCGGGCGCAGGTACCCGGATGACCTTCCACGGCCGACCGCCGACGTCGGTCGAGCGTTCGAACAACTCGATGATCGTCTTGCTGACGGCGTAGTCGGGGTGCACCGGATTGCGTTGGTCATGGACGAGTACCACTCCGGGGGAACAGATTGCCGCGACGATGTCGACGTGTCCGCGCGTTCCGTAGGTCTCCTGATCGCGGGTCAATCCGCGGGGAAGCCAGATAACATGCTTGGCTCCGATGGTGCGGGCGAGTTCGGCCTCGATGTCCGCCTTCGTCAGTTCGGGGTTTCGTCCCGGATCGAGTTGCACGGTTTCGGTGACCAGCACAGTGCCGAGGCCGTCGACCTGAATGCCGCCGCCCTCGTTGACGATTGGTGAGTCGATCAATTGGGCCCCGGACTGCTCGACGACAAATCTGCCGATCTTCGAGTCCTTGTCCCACTGCGCCCAATCCTGTGCGCCCCACCCGTTGAACACCCAGTCGACTCCGCCGAGACGGCCCTCGTCGGACAAGACGAACGTCGGCCCGATGTCGCGCATCCATGCGTCATTGAGGGGTGCCTCGACGATGTCTACCTTCTCGGACAGGTACTTTCGCGCTTCTTCGACCTCGGCGGGATCGACGACGGCGGTGACGGGCTCGAATTCGGCGACGGCGTGTGCAACTGCGGCCCACGTCGAGCGAGCTTCGTGTTGTTCTTCCGCGGTGTCCCCGAGGGAGTATCCGGCGCTGGGGTAGGCCATCCAGGTACGTTCGTGCGGTTCGCTTTCCGCGGGCATGCGCCAGGTCATCGCTTGGCTCCCGCAGTGTTCACCGGCGCGGTCAGAGTCGAGTATGTGTCCGGACGACGCGTTGCCAGGAATGGGAACAGTGCCAGCCAGTCTTCACGGTGCTGCAGGTCGAGATCGGCGACCAGCACGGCTGATTCGTCGCGGGGAGCCTGAACGAGGATGCGTCCGTACGGGTCCGAGATGAAGGAGGAACCGTAGAAGGTGATGAGGCCTTCACTGCCGTGGCGATTGGGGACAACCATGAACGTGCCGTTCGCGATCCCGTTTCCGACGATCACCTGCTGCCACAGTGGCTGGGTGTCGAAGTTCGGGTGATCAGGCTCCGAACCGATCGCCGTCGGGTACACCAGAACCTGTGCACCGGCGAGGGAGTACGCACGTGCGACCTCGGGAAACCACTCGTCCCAGCACGTCGGGAGTCCGAACTTGGCGCCGAGCGCCTCGTGAACGGGGTATGCGTCCTCGGCCGGACCACCCCGGAAGTACGTGTCCTCGTAGTACCCGGCCGTCACCGGAATGTGGAGCTTGCGGGTACGAGCGAGAAGCTCCCCTCCGGGCGAGACGAGGATCGCGGTGTTGAATCCCAGTCCGTCCTCGGCGTCGCTGCGCTCGTACAGCGATGCATGAACGAGGACCTGGTTCTCGGTGGCTGCCTTGGTAGCGAATGAGAGTGTGGGTCCTGTGAGCAGGTCTTCGGCTTGGCGTCCGGGATTGTCCCCGGCAGGGGTGGAGGCGGGGTAGCGGCTGAGCGTCAGCTCCGGAAGAAAGACCACGGAAGCGCCCAGCTTCGCTGCGGACGCAATGCCCTCGCTCAACTCGGTGTAAAGGTCGTCTTGGTCCTCGTGCCAGCGATGTTGGACGAGACCTACACGGAGAGGGGTGGACGTGGACGGCGAAGTCGCGGCCAGTGACTCGGGTGGAGTGAGGGCGGTGATCGTCAGCATGGGGTTTCCTCGGTGCTCGGGTATTCGACGTTCAACGTAAAACGAATGTGATTCGTTAAGTATGGTGGGTGAGCGCTGATTGATCAAGGACTTTCGAGGAATTGTTTTTTGCGGCGCCCGAACGGTGTGGATCACTACAGGAGGACATATGCCGCGGCCACCGCAACGACTGCTCTCACCGGAGATCATCACCGAGGCAGCGATCGAGTCGGTGGACGAATCCGGCGACTTCACCATGCCGGGACTCGCCGCAAGGCTGAAGGTTCGACCGTCGTCGCTCTACAACCACGTTTCCGGACGGGCTGAGATCGTCGAACTGATGAGGGCTCAACTGATGGCAGGAATCGACGTGAAGTCGGCCTCGGGGACCTGGAGTGAGACCGTCGCGGCGCTGGCAGCCGAGTACCGGCGAAGCTACGCCGCGCATCCTCGTCTGATTCCGCTCTTCACTGCGCAGACCGTCCAGGCCGGTGTGGCTTTCACCCTGTACAACGCATTGGCGCAGGCATTTGCCGATGGTGGCTTCGACCCGGCTGAAACACTGCACGCGATCACGACCGTCGACAGTTTTGTTCTCGGTTCGGCCTTGGATCTGGCGGCGCCGGACGTCCAGTGGGCGTCGGGGCCCGAGGCCAACGACGCGATGAAGGCGGCGTTGGCAACGTCCGGGAAAAATCCCGAACGTGCCGACGCCGCCTTCGAATTCGGCTTGCGCGTGCTGATGGCGGGCCTGATCGCGCAGGCTCCCGAAACTGCCTCCTAGGACACGCTGAGGTCGTTCTCGTCGCGCAGTGCCTCCGTGTCGCGGTTGAGGGTCTTGCCCTCGAAGAACTCGGGATTGCGCACTCGCATGACCATCATCAGGACCGCGCCGAGGATGAGGATTCCGAACCCGAGGAAGAAGACCAGGCCGATCCCGCCGATGGATGCTCCGCTGGCGTTGTCCGGATTCATGCTCTCTTGGACCGAAATGACGAACACCGCAAGCAGCATGAGGCCACCGATGAGTGGGAACGCGAGCCGGAAGACGAAGTTTCGTAAGCTCTCGAAAAGCGTTTTGCGGAAGTACCACACGCACGCGAATGCCGTGATGCCGTAGTACCAGCAGATCATGATGCCGAGTGCAGCGATCGTGTCGAGCAGTGCACTTTCGGACAGGAACGTGACAACGCTGTAGAACACGGCGGTCACCGCGCCGGCCACGACTGTGGCGTACGACGGCACCAGGAAGCGAGGGGAGACCTCGGCGAGTTTCTTGGGGAAGGCTCCGTACGCGCCCATGGCGAGCATGGTTCGTGCAGCGGGCAGGAACGTGGTCTGCAGGCTGGCGACGGAGGAGACGAAGACGGCGAGGAACAGGAGCATTCCGCCCCAGTTACCCAAGACCGGGTCGGCGAGGGCGCCGAAGACGTTCTCGGAGTTGTCGGGGTTGCCGAGGCCGAGGCCTTCCTCGCCGACGCCGGCGTACATCATCGCGGCGACGGCGACCAGCAGGTAGGTCAGGAGAATGGTTGCGACACAGAGTAAACCGGCACGGCCCGGGGTCTTCTTGGGGTTCTTCGACTCCTCGCCCAGTGTGAGACAGGTATCCCAGCCCCAGAACGCGAAGATCGATCCGGTGAGTCCGATGACAAATGCGCCGATCGCGAGTCCGCTGAACGGGTTGAACCAACTCAGGTCGAAGGACAATCCGGCCGGGGCGTCGCCGGCACCGACGTGAACCAGTGCAACGACGGCGAAGACGACGAGCAACACCATCTGGAAACCGACGAGCGCGAACTGCACGCGCTCGCTGGTGGTGATTCCCCGACTGGCAATCCAGGTGGCCAACGCGATGAACACCAGCGTGGTGCCGACGTTGACGAATTTGTTGCCCGGTAGATCGGCGATGGAGGGATTGTCGACCACTCGCGCTATGAACAGATAGAAGAAGTCGACGGCAATCGCAGCGAGGTTCGAGAGCACGATGATGGTGGCGATCACCATGCCCCAGCCGCACATCCAGCCGACGTATGGTCCGAATGCCTTGGTGGACCACGTGAATGACGCCCCGCAGTCAGGAGTGTCGGAGTTCAGTTCGCGGTACGCGTATGCGGTGAGGAACATCGGGATGAAGCCGGCGATGAAGATGGCGGGCATCTTGAGGCCGACGGCGGCGACGATCAATCCGATACTGGCCGTCAGGGTGTAACCCGGTGCCACGGAGGAGATTCCCAGTACCGCGCCGGAGATCATGCCGATCTTGCCGGTGGCGAGGCCTTTGGAACTCAGTTCGGTGCTGGTCATGACAGTGCCTCCGGCTGGGTGAATTCGTGCTTGGGCACTACGACCATGGGAACGGGCAGTACGCGCAGCATCTTGGTGGCGGTGGAACCCAGGAAAAGTTTGCGGGGCTGTGCGAGGCGGCTGGAACCGACCATCACGAGGTCGCCGTCCTGCCAGTCCAGTTGACGCACTGCCGATTCCACGGTGGATCCGTCGGCGATGATGACCTCGATGGGGAACTCCGCGGGGAGCGCGGCTCTTGCGACGTCGAGTGTGTCCTGAGCGTGATTTCGTGCACGCTCCCTGGCCGACTCGGCGGTGTCGCGATGATCGCGCAGATCGTTCTGGGGGTCGAGCGCCACGAGAGAGACCAGTCGCAGCGGAACCTGCATCAGTTCGCTGGCGCGTACGGCGGTGTTCAAGACGATGTCGGCGCCGACGCGGGTGCCGAGCGCACAGGTGACCTCTCGTATTGCAGTGGCCGTCGAGTGCCGCGTTCCGCGAGGCGCCAGCGCTACCGGGACGTGGGCGGAGTGCAGCAGTTCGGTCGAGACCGAACCTATCGCGTGACGGCCGAGCAGACCGTCGCCGGAAGCGCCCACCACGATCGCCAGCGCGTTCAGTCGGTCCACCTCGTCGAGCAGGCCCTGAGCAAACGACTCGTGGAAGCTCAGGTGTACTTCCACCTGGATGTCCTCGGGCACCGAGGCTTTCGCTTCGGCGAGCCAGTCGTGTGCACGTGCGGCGAGGATGTCGTCGTAGCCGGCTTCCGAGGGAACCTTGGCCGGCAGTGTCCGATCCGGTGGGAGGACCATGCAGATGTCGAGTTGCGCGCCGAGACTGCGCGCGAGCTGGGCCCCGAGGACCAGCCCGTCTTTACCGCTGGGTGTGGCGAGGTATCCGACGATAAGGCGCATGGTGGCTCTTTTCCGGATTGGAGGAATCTGCTGTGCGCCTTTATTAACCGCGGGGGGTTAATAAAGGCGCACAGCAGGAGGGGCGGCGACTCAGTCGTGCGAACTCATGACGTGCTTGAGACGGGTGTAGTCCTCGACTCCGTAGGCCGAGAGATCCTTGCCGTAACCGGAGTACTTGAAGCCGCCGTGCGGCATCTCGGCGACGAGCGGAATGTGGCAGTTGATCCATACCGCACCGAAGTCGAGAGCAGCGGAGACGCGTTGCGTGACACCGTGATCCTTGGTCCAGATGCTCGAGGCCAGGCCGAACCGAACGTCGTTGGCAAGCGCGATCGCCTCCTTCTCGTCGGAGAAGCTCTGGACTGTGAGGATAGGACCGAAAGTCTCTTCCTGCACGATGTCGTCCGATTGCGCGACGCCGGTGATGACGGTCGGCTCGAAGAAGAATCCGGTTTCGCCCGAACGCTTTCCGCCGGTAACGATCTTGGCCGACGCCGGCAGGTTCGCGATCTTGTCGCTCACGGCGTTGAAGTGGTTGATGTTGTTGAGCGGGCCGTAGAAGGCGTCAGGATCGGAAGGCGCTCCGGGTCGCAGCTTTTCGGCGTTACGCACGAGAGCTTCGACGAGCTGATCGTGGATGGATTCGTGAACGATCACGCGAGTGGCCGCGGTGCAGTCCTGACCGCCGTTGAAGAACGCTGCCTCGGCGATACCGGTGGCGGTCTTCTCGATGTCGACGTCATCGAAGACGATGGCCGGGGCTTTGCCGCCCAATTCGAGGTGTGCGCGCTTGAGTTGCTGCGCCGCGGACACCGCGACTGCGATGCCTGCCCGTACCGACCCCGTGATGGAGACGAGACCGAGGGCCGGGTTCTCCACCAACGTCGCGCCGGTTCCGCCGTTGCCGAGCACGACGTTCAACACACCGTCCGGCAGGATGCCCTTCGAGAGCTTCGCCAAGACCAGCGTGCTGCCCGGTGTGGTGTCGCTGGGCTTGAGGACGATCGTGTTGCCGGCTGCGAGCGCGGGCCCGATCTTCCACAGCGCCATCATGAAAGGGTAGTTCCAGGGAGTGACCTGACCGACGACGCCGATCGGCTCACGGCGGACGTACGAGGTGAAACCTTCCATGTACTCTCCGGCAGCCTTGCCCTCGAGGAGGCGTGCGGCTCCGGCGAAGAACCGCATCTGATCGGCTCCGACCTTGACCTCTTCGTCGGCGATCATCTGGTGGGCCTGGCCGGTGTTGGCGCTTTCGGCCGCGACGATTTCGTCGCTGTGCGCTTCGATGGCGTCGGCGAGCTTGAGGAGTGCGGCCTGGCGCACGCTCGGAGTGGTCTTGCCCCAGGTCTCGAATGCGCGCTGCGCGGCTTCGACGGCGGCGTCGACGTCTTCCTTGGTGGAGACCGGCGTACGCCCGACCACACTCTCGTCCACGGGGTTGATCAGGTCGAGCGTTTCCGTCGCGGCTGAGGCGACGAATTCACCGTTGATGTAGTTCTCGAGTACGACGATCGACATCGGTACCGGTTCCTCTCGAGGTCGAACGAGTTCCGGCTGAGGTGATCAGCGCGGAACTCGCACTTTGTGGGGCGTGTGTGAGCAAGTGTGCGCTGACTCACAGGTAAAGACAGCTGCCAAAAAGGTGAAATCTTTGATCACCAACGCGCCGAGTTGTACAGTCCAGCGCATGACGATCGCTGTGCGGTGGATGTTGGCGCAGCCGGACCTCGCGCTGGAACTCAAAGGTGGGGCGCAGGGTGTCGGTCGCGAAATCACATTTGCGCACGCCACGGAGTTGCTCGACCCGTTCCGATGGTTGACCGGCGGCGAATTCATCCTCACCACCGGCATTCGATTGCCGTCCACTCAGCAAAAGCGCGGCCGTTATCTCCGGATGCTCGACGCAGCGGGTGTGGCGGCGGTGGGGTTCGGGACCGGACTCTCGTACCCCGAGGTTCCGGCCGATCTGGTGGCGGTTGCCGACGAGATCGGACTGCCGCTGATCGAGGTGCCGCTGCCGACGCCTTTCGCAGCCGTCGTCAAGCGCGTGATGAGCCGGTTGGCAGAGCAGGAGTACGAAGCTGTCCTTCGGGCGTCACGAGCGCAACCGCGGATGACGCGCGCAGTCATTTCCGGTGGAACTGCCGCAACCGTGCGTGAACTGGCGATCGCGACTTCGGCGACGGTGCTCCTGCTCGACGTCGCCGGGCGGGTTCTCGAGAGCTCACCTCAACTGCCGACGGACGACGTGATCGAGGAATTGCGAGCAACTCTCGGGGGCGGCGCGTCCAGCAGCGTGACGCTTGCACGTTCCGGCGCGTCCATTGCCGTGCAGCAGATCAGCGTCGGGCGAACGCCGTACGGATACCTGGCGGTCATCAGTGCGTCTGCGCTCAGTTACGTCGATCAGATACTTCTCGGTCACGCGAACTCGTTGTTGGCGTTGGACTTCGAGAAACCTGCGCGCCTGCGTGCCACTCAGGATCAGTTGAATTCGCATGCCCTCGGACTGCTGCTCACCGAAGACCGCGACCCGGCGCCGGCGTGGCAACAGATCCGGCAAGCCGCCGACGGCGAGGGAATGATCCGTGGCCTGACAGTTCTTGCCGACACGTCCGATGTCGCGGGACGCGTCGCAGTCGAGATTGCCGAATTCATGAACAAGGCAGGGCGGCAGTTGTTCTCGCGGATCAACGACACTCGCGTCACGGTGCTGCTGCGAGGAACCGACGACGTCGCGTTCGCCCGAGAGTTATTGAGCGGGGTATCGAGGTCGGATCTACGCTCACTCCGCGTCGGCCTGAGCGCGAGACGCGTGGTCGCGGCCCTGGCGGTCGCCGTCGAACAGTCCCAGCTGTGTGCGTCTGCGGCGGAAATCGGCGGTGAGCCTTTGGAATTCGCGGCGCTGACCGGAAGTGTGCTGCTGTCTTTCGATTCGACGCGTGAAGTGCTCAACACGCTGGCGGAAACGATGATCACTCCGATCGAGGATTACGACCGTGACAACGGCACCGAACTGCTGGCGTCGTTGCGGGCATTTCTCGAGGCCAACGGGCACTGGGAAGCGGCAGCCATCACGATGGGCGTCCACCGGCACACGCTGCGAAGCCGAATGGCGAAGGTGGAGAGCCTGATCGACTGTCGGCTCGAAGTTGCGAGAGTTCGTGCGGAACTGCTGCTCTCGATCATTGCCCGGCAGTCGTGACTGCCGGGCAATGATCGAGACTTGGCAAAGCGGCCGTCAGGCCTTGTTGCGGGCGATGATGTCGGCGGCGGTTCGCTGACCCATCCGGACGGCACCGTCGACGTGCTGGTACCCCTCGGCCGCGATGTCGGAACACGAGAAGTGAATCGGGCCGACGGGCGTGCGGGAATCCGCGCCGTAGCGGTGAAGGCCGCCGAGGTCGAAGCTCGCCGCGTAGGCACCGCGTGTCCATTCCTCCGAGCCCCAGTCGGATTCGTAGTACACAACCGGCTCTTCGGCTTTCGGGCCCAGGTAGCGGGCGAGTGAGGCCAGAATCGTTGCCTTACGCTCCTCGGCGGAAAGCTCGAACATCGCGTCGGCCTTCTCGTCGGAGACGAAAGCGACCAGGGTGCCGCGATCGTCCTCGTGGTTGGTGTTGTCGTAAACCTCCTGCACTACCTCGGACGCGCCGAAGCCGGTGCCGGACAGGCCGGCTTCGCGCCAGAAAGGCGTCTCGTACACGGCGTGCACCTTGATGACGAGGCCGAGGGACTGGTGCTGGTGCATCTGGTGCTGACGGCGTGGCAGCGGGGGATCGTAGGAGATCCGGGAGTAGAGGTTGGGGGGTACAGCCAGGATGACCCGGCTTGCCTCGACACGAACATCGCCGTCCGCCAACACCGTTGCGCCGGATTCGTTCCACTGCACCGTACGGACGGGCGCGTTGAGGAAGACGTCGTCACCGAGCGCCTCGGCCATACGGATGGATACCTGCTGCATTCCGCCGACAACGCGCTTGTCGAGGATGAAGTCCTCGTCGACGAGGTGGGAGAACGAACCAGCGGAGGCGGCCATCAGGACTGCCTGTAGAGCGGAGAACGAGTGGGCGGGCTTGGTGAGCATGCCGCCGGCGATGAAGAGGCCGATGTTGTCGCGCGCCTCGGCGTCGTCGGACTGGTTGATCAGCCACTGCTTGAACGAGACGGTGTCGAGATCGCGGGCGAGGGGGTGTGCCCACGGCTCCTCCGCGCCGATCTGCGCTGCGAGATCGTCCATCTCGTCGATGAGACGGTCCATCTCCTTCTTCGTGGTCTCGTTCGTGGGGAAGGAATCACCCGTGTACTGCGTCCGCTCACCCGCTGACGAGATGTAGACGGATTCGCCCTCTCGGTAGCGCTCGAACGTCGTGAGGCCGAGCTCGTCGAGCAAGGAGATCAGCGCGGTCTGGTCCGGGGAGACCCACTGGCCGCCGATTTCCAGGACTGCGCCGTCGATGGTGTCGGTCCACGTGCGGCCGCCGACACGATCGCGTGCTTCGATCACGGCGACGGACAAGCCGGCCTTGCGCAGCGCGGTTGCCGCTGCCAGGCCAGAGGGGCCGGCGCCGACGATTGCAACGTCTCTCTGGAGAGTAGGCACTTGCGAGCTCCTTCATGTTGAGCACCGCTCGAGTCGAAAAGCTGCCGACGAGCGAGTGAACGGTTGTCGGTTTTCAGTCTGTCCTGAGGAGACGCACGCCACACCTGACGAAACGGAGTGTTCGATCGGTGATCTTGTGCCGTTTAGGCGCGGCTAGCCGTTGATGACGTGACGATCGCCGAGCGGTCGGCTCAGCGGGACATCCAAGCTGCCGAACACGGCAACCAGAATGCACATCTTGTCCGCGGCCTCGGGCAGTGCCCCGGTTCGTAGAGTGACGATCACCGTCGTATCGGTCTCTTCGACGGTTGCGTACGCGCCGTAGCACTCCGGAGTGCCGGTCACGAAGTGGACGGCCACCGTGTGATCGTCGACCTCGGACCACGATTCGAACATCGTGGCCGTTGCTCCCACGATGTCGGTGCGACTGTCGAACTCCGTGCCCATCTCGCTGTCGTCGACCTCGTCGGGAACGGGCGTTCCGAGCGACCAGTCGGCGGGACTCGCTTCGTTGGCCGCCATCGGATTCGGCGCGGCAACCGGCCCGGTTGTCTGGGCCCCGACGGAGCATCCGGCCAAAGCAAGGCAGGCCAGAACGGCGAGGGTTAGTACACGCATGAATCCACCGTAACCCTGTTCAAGCGAGTAGTGCCGTGACCAGCGCAATTGCCGGAATCGACGCCAAAGTGGTGACAAACGCGCTGTCTCGGGCGAGGACCATTCCACGCCGGTAGCGGCTTGCGTAGATGAAGACGTTCTGCGCAGTCGGCAAGGTCGAGACGACCACGATCGCGAACAACTGATGGCCGTCGATGCCGAGGAGGAAATGCGCCATCAGATAGGCCAGCACAGGTTGGACGACGATTTTGAGCGTCGACGCCAGCGCGACGTCGCGGCGCGGACTCGAGCCCTTCTCCAAGACCCGCACGCCGTACAGCGAGAGCCCGAATGCCAAAAGCGCTCCGGGTACCGATGTGGCGCCGATCAATTCGAAAGGCTGCATCAGCGGCCGGGGCGGTGACCAACCGACCAACGCGACGATCAATCCCGCTGCGCCCGCGAGCACGATCGGGTTCTTGAAGGGGGCAGTGACGGTGTAGATCAACGAGAGCTTCTCGGCATTCTCGCCGCGAAGCGCCGTCAGATCGAGGATCGTCAAAGCGATCGGGGAGTAGACGACGATCTGAAACAGCAGGAGCGGGGCAACGAACGTGGCATCGCCGAGCACGAATACCGCGATCGGGATTCCGAGGTTCGCCGAATTCACGTACGACGCAGACAGTGCGCCGATAGTCAGTTCGGGTAGCGGCCGATTGAGCCAGATCTTCGCGACGAGAACGTACAGAGCGCCGACGGCAAAGGCCGTGGCCGACGCAACCGCGAGCGTCGGCGAGAAGATCACCGACAAATCGGACGACGCGAGGGTCGTGAACAGCAGGGCAGGCGTCGCGACGAAGAAGACGAGTCGACCGAGAACGAACTGCCCTTGGCTACCGAGGGTGCCGAGACGGCCGAGGAGATAACCGACCGCGATGACAACAAAGATTACGGTGAAACCCGCAACAACTCCCGACACGCTGCGGGCACCTCTCGACTGGAATGAACGACTTCGAGAAATCTTAGTCCGGGCAACAAAAAGGCCGCGCAGTCGAGTGACTGCGCGGCCTCTTCGGTACTTCTACGTGTGACTACCGTGCGGCGGTGAAGGGGAGCAACGCCATTTCGCGTGCGTTCTTCACTGCAACGGCGACCTGACGCTGCTGCTGCGGGGTCAGGCCCGTGACGCGACGGCTACGGATCTTGCCGCGGTCCGAGATGAACGTGCGAAGCAAGTTGATGTCCTTGTAATCGACATGCGTGATCTTCGCTGCGAACAACGGGTTCTTCTTGGGCTTACGACCCTCTACGGGGCGTGGCTTCTTCGACGGTGAACGCTTGACTGCCATCCGACTTCCTTACCAGCTCGACTTTTGTACGCCAGGCAGTTCCCCACGGTGCGCCATTTCTCGCACGCGAATCCGGGAGAGCCCGAACTTCCGCAGGTGGCCGCGCGGACGTCCATCCGCAGCGTCTCGATTGCGCAATCGTACCGGACTGGCGTCGCGTGGTAGACGTTGCAGGGTCGCTTGGGCCTTCGCGCGCTCCTCGGGCGAGCTTTTCGGCGAGCGGATCGCCTCCTTGAGAGCGGATCGCTGCTCCGCGTACCGCTCGACGATGACCCGTCGCTGGTTGTTCTTGGCGATCTTCGACTTCTTGGCCATGCCTACTTCTCTTCTCGGAAATCGACGTGCTTTCGCAGCACCGGGTCGTACTTCTTCAGCACAAGTCGATCGGGGTCGTTGCGACGGTTCTTGCGGGTCACGTACGTGTACCCGGTGCCCGCGGTGGACTTGAGTTTCACGATCGGGCGGATCTCGTTGCGCGCCATCTGCTCAGACCTTCTCGCCGCGGGCGCGAATCCGGGCGACGACGGATTCGATGCCGTCGCGGTCGATCGTCTTGATCCCCTTGGTCGAGAGAGTGAGCGTGATGCGGCGACCCTCGCTGGGCAGCACGTAGGTCTTGCGCTGGATGTTCGGGTTCCAGCGACGGTTCGAACGCTTGTGGGAGTGCGAGACGGATTTTCCGAACCCCGGCACACGTCCGGTCACTTGGCAGTGAGCCGACATGGGTGTTCCTTTCAACTTGCAGATGACAATCATTTTCGACAATGCGGTGAGATCAATGTACCGTTCAACCTCGGTAATGACAATCATTCCCAGAAAGGCCCGCTGTGAACACGATCTTGGACGGCAGGACTCCGCTGGTCCTGGTCGCCGGCATGAGCGAATCCACCCCACACACCGCACGAGCGTTGCTGCGAACCGGAACTGTTCTGGTCCATCACGACCTGAGCCACGTCCGTGAAGGGGTGGTCCGGCGGACGGTCACCTCGATGACCGGGAGTGCCGGGTCTGCCAGCACTGTGTCCGAGCGCGAGACGATCCTCGAGCTCGCGCACGGCTGCGTCTCCTGCACCCTGCGCGAAGACTTGCTGCCGCTCCTGCGCCGGCTTCACTCGCACAGTTCGGTCCAGCGGATCGTCTTGCTGCTGGACCGCCAACTCGAGCCCGAGGCGCTGTGCTGGGCGATCGAGCACGTCGTCGTGACCGGCGTCGTCGGCCAACTGGACGGACCGGCACAGCGCGATGTCCGCGTCGACGCTGTCGTGACGTGCATCGACGCGCAGACCTGGCTCGCCGAAGCGACCGGCGACGAAGCTCTCGACGACGACCGCACCCTGGCTCAGGTCGTCGTCGGGCAGGTCGACTTCGCCGACGCGCTCGTCCTGCGCGGGTCCGACGGACTCGACGGCTGGCAGCGGTCCCGCCTGAACGCGGTTCTCGCGCGCATCGCTCCGCGGGTACCCGTCTTCGATGAGGGAGACGACATTGAGGCACTGCTCCTCGAGGTGCCTGCGGATGCGCGACGCGGTGAACTGGCCGACGCACATTCACCGTTGCTGCGTCGCCAGCCGCCGCTCGACGACGACGGCGGAGTGATGCTGGTCGAGTTCACCGCGAACCGGCCGTTCCACCCCGGGCGTCTGCACGAGGCGATCGACGTCCTGCTCGAAGGCGTCGTGTACTCCCGGGGTCGCGTCTGGGTGGCGACGCAACCGGGTGAAGCGCTCTGGCTCGAATCGGCCGGCGGTGGCTTGCGGGTTGCCAGCGCAGACACCTGGCTGGCCGCGATGACGCCGGAGCAACGAGAGCGCGTTCCGGCCGAGCGCCGTGCCCTCGCGGCCCTGAAATGGGACGAGCGTTTCGGTGATCGCGACACCTCGATGGTCGTTCTGACCTGCGGTGCCAACCCGCTCGAGATCGACCGAACACTGCAGCATGCCTTGGTCACCGACGACGAATTGGCAGACGAAACGTCGTGGGCCACCTGGGAAGACCCGTTCGGTGAGTTCCACGAAGACCCGTGTGACGAATCCGAATCACCTTATGCCGAAACCGAATCAACGCGAGAGGGAAACGAATGAAGAAGCAGATGCACCCCGACTACCACCCGGTGGTGTTCCAGGACGCCAGCACCGGCAAGAGCTTCCTGACCCGATCGACCGTGACGAGTGACCGCACCGTCGAATGGGAAGACGGCGGCACGTACCCGCTGCTGGTCGTCGATGTCACGAGCGACTCGCACCCGTTCTGGACCGGAGCGCAACGCGTGATGGACACCGCCGGACGCGTCGAGAAGTTCGAGCGTCGCTACGGAAAGCGCAAGGCACTCTGATGGCCGTTCCCAAGCGGAAGATGTCGCGCTCCAACACGCGCAGTCGCCGTGCCCAGTGGAAGGCGACGGCGCCCGATCTGGTCGAGGTCACGGCCTTCGGCCAGACCCACCGGGTTCCCCGGCGACTGGTCAAAGCAGTTCGACTCGGGGTGATCGACCCGAGCCGCATCTGACCGTGCGATCCTTGGCCGGTGCTGCTGAGGATCCTCGAACTGGTGGGCATCGTGGCGTTCGCAGCCTCGGGTGCCCTGGTGGGCGTCACCAAGCGACTCGACATCTTCGGGGTGTGCTCGGTGGGTGTGTTCACCGGTATCGGCGGCGGTATCGTCCGCGACGTTCTCCTCGGCGTCCATCCGCCCAGCTCGCTGAGCAGTTGGCCGTACTTCGGAACGGCCGCCGCCACCTCACTCGCCGTGTTCTACCTCCACGAGCCGCTGAATCGACTGCGTCGTGAAATCCTGGCGCTCGACGCACTGGGAATGGGCCTGTTCGCGAGCACCGGCGCCGTCATCGCGCTGGACAACAACGCCAGTTCGCTGGCGGCGACGTTGATCGGTGCGACCGCTGCGATCGGCGGCGGAGTGATCCGCGACGTCCTCGTCAACGAGGTGCCGCTGCTCCTGCACAAGGACCTGTACGCGGTTCCCGCACTGCTCGGCGCTGCGTTGGTGGTCACAGTCTCGCAAGCCGGACTGTCCACCAACGCCGCGCTGGTATGCGGCACCGCATTCGCCGCAGTGTTCAGACTGCTTGCGTTGTGGCGTCATTGGAGCCTGCCGGGACCCCGGCGAACCCGGGACTGATCGCGACACGCCGGAGCCCGGAATCGGACCCTCTCAGCCGCATCTCAGCACTTCAGTCCAAACTGTCGGTATGCGTATTTTGGTGGTCGACGACGACCGGGCGGTTCGCGAGTCGCTTCGGCGGTCGCTCAGCTTCAACGGCTACACGGTCGAACTCGCGGTCGACGGGCTCGACGCTCTCGAGAAGATCCTCGCCAACCGGCCCGACGCCGTCGTTCTCGACGTCATGATGCCGCGACTCGATGGACTCGAAGTTTGCCGCCGATTGCGTAGCGCCGGCGACGACCTACCCATCCTGGTACTCACCGCTCGCGATTCGGTCAGCGAGCGAGTCGCCGGCCTCGACGCCGGAGCCGACGACTACCTGCCCAAGCCGTTTGCCTTGGAAGAACTGCTCGCGCGACTGCGCGCTCTGCTGCGTCGCACCGCACCCGATCTCGACGCCGATTCCGAGATGATGGCGTTCGAGGACCTCACCCTCGACCCGGTCACCCGCGAGGTCAAGCGCGGCGAACGATCGATCAGCCTCACCCGAACCGAGTTCTCCCTCCTCGAAATGCTCATGGCCAACCCGCGCCGCGTGCTGACTCGTGGACGCATTCTCGAAGAGGTGTGGGGATACGACTTCCCGACGTCCGGCAATGCGCTCGAGGTGTACGTCGGCTACCTGCGTCGTAAGACGGAGGCGGACGGCGAACCGAGGTTGATTCACACCGTCCGCGGAGTCGGCTACGTCCTGCGGGAGACGCCTCCGTGATCACCGCTCCGTTCGGCAAGAACGCCGAACCGAAGAAATCCTCCACCACCCAAGCGTCCGTCGAAATGCGCCCGCCGATGCCACTGACCCGTTCGGTGTCGCTGCGTTGGCGCGTGACACTGCTCGCTGCGTCGGTGGTGGCCATTGCCGTCGCAGTCATGGCGATCGCGGCATACGCGGTGGTTTCGCGTGCGCTCTACGCGGACGTCGATCACCAGTTGCGGACCAGAGCAGCGGTGCTCATCGACAGTAATGTCGTGCGCTTCGATCCTCGCTACATCTCCGGCGCGACGCTCTACACCACCGACATCAGTGTTGCCCTGATCTTCTCGGATCTGAGCACGTACCAGCCGCCCGGTTCCGACGTGCCGATCGGCGAAGCCGAAGATGCCGTTGCGCGGGGCGAATCGGATTCCTCGCTGCGAACCGTCGACGGCCAGCGCGTGCTGGCCCAACGAACCCATGACGGAAGCACTTTGGTGATCGGGCAGCGGCTCGCGCCGACTGTGGCGGTACTGGACCGGCTGGCCTGGGTCCTCTTCGTGGTCGGCGGGTGTGGTGTCATTCTCGCAGCGGTGGCGGGTACTACCGTGGGCCGCACCGGTTTACGGCCCATTGCCAGGCTGACTGCAGCCACCGAACGCGTCGCCCGGACCGACGATCTGACGCAGATCCCCGTGACCGGCAGCGACGAATTGGCGCGTCTGACAGAGAGTTTCAACACGATGCTGCGGGCACTCGCCGAGTCCCGCGAGCGTCAGTCGCGTCTCGTTGCGGACGCCGGACACGAGTTGCGCACACCGCTGACTTCGTTGCGTACCAACATGGAATTGCTGATCGCGTCCAGCCGACCAGGCGCGCCGCAGATTCCCGACGAGGACATGGCCGAACTGCGCGCCGACGTCGTCGCGCAGATCGAAGAACTGTCGACTCTTGTGGGCGACCTCGTGGATCTGGCCCGCGAAGACGCGCCCGAAACCGTGTACGAGCGCGTCGACGTCAGCGACGTCGTCGAGCGGGCGCTCGAGCGAGCACGGCGCAGGCGCAACGAAATCGAGTTCGAGGCGGTCACTACTCCGTGGTACGTCTACGGAGACCAGGCGGGCCTCTCGCGTGCCGTGCTCAACGTCCTCGACAACGCTGCGAAATGGAGCCCGAAGGGCGAACAGGTACGCGTCGAAATGCGTCCGGTCGGCCAAGGATTGTTGGAATTGACCGTAAGTGATGCGGGACCTGGCATTCCGGAGGAGGATCGGGAGTTGGTGTTCGATCGTTTCTACCGGTCGACCGCGGCTCGCTCCATGCCGGGATCGGGTCTGGGACTTGCGATTGTGCGTCAGGTCGTCGTCAAGCACGGCGGCACCATCGCGATCGACGAATCCGATCGTGGGGGAGCGCTGGTTCGAATCGTGCTTCCCGGGGAACCGGGTCCGAGTGCCGAGTAGCGTGTTCGGGCGGCTGCCCAGGCCCGTCGGTCCCGCGTATCGGTGACCGAGGTCACGGGGTAATACGTTCGGGCCGAAAGTATTTCGGGCCGAGCCGGCAACACCGGCTTTTCACGTCGAACTCTGGGTAAAGTGACAGGCACGTCTCAGCGCCTTCTCAGCAGCGCAAGGCAGCATTGTCGGCAGAACAGTTGTGACTGCCCGTCCGGTGGTCACCGTAGACGAAAGCGAGCCGATGACCGAGGACCGTAACGTCGGGCCGACCCGGCCCGAGCAGCCCAACAGCGAGCCCACCACCCAGGCGCAGCCGCAGCAGCCTCCTGTGCAGCCGCAGCAGCCGTACCAGCCGACCGAATCCTTTGCCCGACCCACTGAAGGCCGACCCACCGAAGGCCGACCCACCGAAAGCTTCGGGCAGGCGCCGCAGCAGCCCACGCAGGCTTTCGGCCACCCGCACGGTGCTCATGAGGCGGCGTACCAGCACAACGCTCCGTATGGCGCACCCAACCCAGGTGGACCTGGTGGACCCGGTGGCCCGAACGGTCCGGGCGGCCACAATCAGATCCCAGCGCCGCTGCAGGGGCCGAACTCCGGTTCGACCACCACCAAGCCGAAGTCGGGACGCATGGCGCTGGTTGCCGGCGCTCTCGCCCTGGTCCTGGTCAGTGGTGGTGTCGGTGGCGTGGTCGGTGCCGTCGTAGCGGACCGCAACGGTGGAACCGCGACGGTCACCAACTCGTTGAACGCCCCGAAGCCCACTGCGACCAACACGTCCAACGCTCCTGCCGGCTCGGTTCAGGCCGTTGCCTCGAAGGTGGTGCCCAGCGTCGTGCAGATCGAGGTGGCCACCGCTCAGGGACAGGGCGGTGAGGGTTCCGGTGTCATCCTGTCCTCCGACGGCCTGATCCTGACCAACAACCACGTTGCCGGTGCTCAGGGAGCGCAACTTCGCGTCGCGTTCTCCGACGGAACCAAGGCCTCGGCCACCCTGGTCGGTGCCGATCCAGTCTCCGACATCGCCGTCATCAAGGTCGACGGTCGCAACGACCTCACGCCCATCGATCTCGGCAACTCCGGCGACGTCCAGGTCGGACAGCAGGTTGTTGCCGTCGGGTCCCCGCTCGGTCTGGCCGGCACGGTCACCGAAGGCATCATCTCCGCCCTCGATCGTCCGGTGTCCACGAGCGGCGAGTCCGGCAACCAGAACACCGTCATCGACGCTCTGCAGACCGACGCAGCGATCAACCCCGGTAACTCCGGTGGCGCTCTCGTCAACATGGACGGCCAGCTGATCGGCATCAACACGGCGATCGCCTCCCTCGGGGCGTCCTCGGGTACCCAGGGCGGCTCCATCGGCCTCGGATTCGCCATCCCGATCGATCAGGCACGCCGCGTCGCCGACGAGCTGATCAAGACCGGCAAGGCGACCCAGGCCATGATCGGCGTGACCGTGCCGTCGCAGGACAACGCCGACGGCGCAACCGTCATGGATGTCACCGCTGACGGACCGGCTGCAAAGGCCGGCATCCCGAAGGGTGCAGTCATCACCAAAGTTGACGATCGTGTTGTCGCAGATGGTGATTCGCTGATCGCGGCAGTGCGTTCGCATGCTCCCGGAGACAAGGTCTCGATCACGTACAGCGACGGTGGGCAGACCAAGACCGTCGATGTCACGTTGGGAACCGCGGCGGCGCAGGGCGGCCGATGATGTTCGGCGATCAGCAGACGATCGACCCGATCTTCGGCCAGATCGCAACGGCGTCGGGATCGGACACTACGGTAGGAGTCATGGAACTCGAAGCCACATCGGCCGGCCGCGCTCTGGTCGTCATCGTCGACGATCGCACAGCCCACGGCGACAACACCGACTCCATCGGTCCTCTGGTCACGGAACTGCTGAACGAAGCGGGTTTTCTCGTCGATGCGACGGTTGCCGTCGCCGCCGACGAAGTGGAAATTCGCAACGCTCTCAACACAGCAGTCATCGGTGGCGTCGACCTCGTCATCTCGGTCGGCGGTACCGGGGTGTCCCCGCGTGACGTCACTCCCGATGTGACCGCCGAGGTTCTCGATCGCGAGATCCCGGGAATTGCCGAAGCACTTCGCGCTTCCGGTCTTTCGGCCGGATCACTCGACGCAGGCTTGTCCCGTGGCCTCGTCGGGGTTTCGGGCAGCACGTTGGTCGCCAACCTGGCGTCGACCAGGCCGGCGATTCGCGACGGGATGGCAACCCTGACGGCACTGGCGAGCCACGTCATCGCCGAGCTGTCCAGCCTCGAGGGCTGAGACGGTTTGCCCGAGCAGTCAGATACCCCGAAGAAGCCGCCAGTCGACAAGAAGCGCCTGGCGCGCATCTTCGGGGACGTCTTTCCCGAGACGACGTCGGACGAGCGGGGTCCGGAAGGATCGTCGCGATCCTCGGACGACGATTGGCTGCGCAGCCAGCGGCCCCCGCACCACGGTGGTTGAGAAGTAGATCAGGCCCTCGGACGCAATGTCCGAGGGCCTGATTTGTTCTGTGGGCACTGCCTATTCGAGTGTCTTCGCGTGCGCTCCCGTGTCGGCGCCACTGTTGGCGGAGAGGATGTCGCGGATCTGGATGAGCAGATCGGTTTCGCTGGCTTCCTTGTCCTCGGGCTCGGAGACGAACTTCTTCTTCGCCGCATTCGCGGGAACGATGAGCACGAAGTAAACGACCGCCGCGATGATGACGAAGTTGATGATCGCGGTGACGACTGCGCCGATATCCACGAAGGTTTCGGGATTGCCGGAGACGATCTCACGGCCCCAGCCCAACTCGTTGGAACCTCCGATTGCGGCAATGAGCGGGTTGATGATGTTGCTGGTGAATGCCGTGACGATGGCAGTGAAGGCTGCGCCGACGACAACTGCGACGGCCAGGTCGAGCACGTTTCCGCGAAGCAGGAAATCCTTGAATCCCTTGAGCATGTCGGTGTCCCCTCGAGTCTCCGATGGCAAGTGCCAGATGGTCCGTTGATACCGAACCGACTGGAAAAATCCTAGAGGAGCTTCGGCTGATTTGTGCGGTCAGCGAAATGTCACGGTGATCGCATTGGACAGAGATGCGGCGGCTACGACGTTGGCCGCCGGTGTCGGCAGGGCCAGCAGAATCACCTGTTCCTGCTGGTTACGTGTACTTTCCGAGGTGGTGACCAGCGCGACGACCGCCCCCGCGGCAAGAATCTGCGGGGCCTTGTCGGCAATTGATTCGTTGGGTGTGTCGGGGCGGGGTGTGTCTGGGCCGACAGTCAGAACATCGACGACATCGCCGCTGCGCAAAATTTCTGCCACAGCCGCATCGGCGAGTCGAACGGGGACGATGCGGGCGTCGTCGGTGCCCACCGACAACCCGGCCAACCGGGGGCTGAGAACACGCACGTCGGTGACGGTTTCCCCGGAGCGAATCGGGCCGGCAACGGTTCTGCCGACTACCAGGTCGGTATCGGAGACAACTCCTTCGGGAAGGTGTTTCGAGTTGATCTCGCGGACCTCGACATCCGAATCCGCGATCACCTGCCCCGGAGTGAGATCGCGGTTCGAGACAACTACGGCGACGGTGTCGGTCGCGGGATCGCCTCGAAAGAAAAGAACAACGCCGAGTGTGGCCAGCATAACGGCTGCGAACTTGCGGACGGTCGCTGAGCGAAATCGTGTGCCGCGTGTCAGTTCGACGAGGCGATCGAAGGTGTTCGGCGTGAGATCGAGTTGGGCGCGCAATGGATGGGAGCGCCTCGGCGAACGAGAACGTACTGACGGCATTCATGCACGTTAGGGCCGGAAGCGGTGCTTCCGGCCCTAACGATGTGAACCTGTGGACAACCCGGAGGTTGTGGAAATCAGCTTGCGGCAGCCTTCGCGGGCGCCGGCGTGCTGGTCGACGAACTCGAGGTCGAAGAGGAGTCCGACTTGGACTCGGACTTCGCGGCGGGTGCCGAATCGCTCTTGGCCGGCTCGCTCGCTGTTCCGGAGCCGCCGCGGCTGTCGGTGCGGTAGAAGCCGCTGCCCTTGAACACGATGCCAACAGAGTTGAACAGCTTGCGGAGCTTGCCTGAGCAGGCTGGGCAGACCGTCAGCGAATCTTCGCTGAAGGACTGGACGATGTCGAAACGGTTGTCACATTCCGTACATGCGTATGAGTAGGTGGGCACCGGGCTTCCTCCGCACTGTGATGTTCGAGCAGCCGCGTATTTACACCGCAGCCTTTAGCACTCTACAAGTGACAGTGCCAACAGCGCTAATCAGGGATCTATTCCCGCAGATCATTAGCGATGGAGCCGCGTGAGACCGCCGCCCGGCGTCAGTGCCCAGCCCATGGGAATGTCGTGGTCGTCTGCCGGCAAGGTCTCGACGAGTTCGGAGTCTCTGACGAGGGCCACCAATCGAGTCTGCGAGCCGACCGACCCGAGAGTGCGGTCGTAGAAGCCTGCGCCACGGCCGAGGCGTGTTCCGCGAAAGTCCACCGCAAGTGCAGGGATCAGCATGCATTCCACCTCGGACAGGGTTTCCGGTGGTAGGACGGGTCCGACGGGCTCCCGAATGCCGTACTTCGCCGGGCGCAAACCGTCGGCGCCGCTGTACTGGACCCAGGACAAGGGTCCGGGCTCCCCGGTGATCGGAAGTAGTACTCGCTGGGCGATCTCGGCAACGGCGTCGAGCAAGTCGGTGGATCCGGGTTCGGTGCGAGTGGGGACATACGCACATACCGTTGACCCGTCGACGATCACCGACCGCAGGTGCGTGATCAACGCCGCAGTTTCCGTGTTTCGAGTGTGCTCCGAGACTGCTTCACGGGCTGCGAGTGCGATTTGTCGCCATTGCGCTTTTGTCCGAGGTGTCACCCCGCAACGATATTCGTCTTGCTGACCGAGCGGTAACAAGCGGCGGCTAAGGTGTTGGCATGACAGACGTTGTCGCTAGCAGCACGAGGGCCTTCCGTACGGCCGTGGTCCCCGCAGCCGGACTTGGTACGCGTTTCCTACCTGCCACCAAGACGGTTCCGAAAGAATTGCTGCCGGTCGTGGACACACCGGGTATCGAACTGGTGGCTGGTGAAGCCGCGGACTCGGGAGCCGAGCGGCTCGTCATCGTGACGTCCCCGGGTAAAGACGGAGTGGTTGCTCACTTCGTCGAGGATCTCGTACTCGAAAGCAAGCTGGAGGCGAGCGGAAAACTTGCTGCGCTGGCAAAGGTGCGCAAAGCGCCCGGTTTGCTCGAAGTCGATTCCGTGATTCAGGAACAGCCCCTCGGGCTCGGGCATGCCGTCGGTTGTGTCGAGTCGGTTCTCGACGACGACGAAGATGCCATCGCGGTCCTTCTGCCCGACGATCTCGTACTGCCGCGTGGTGTCCTGGAGATCATGGCGCGAGTTCGGGCCAAGCGCGGCGGCTCCGTTCTCTGCGCAATCGACGTACCCAAAGATGCGGTCAGTGCGTACGGCGTCTTCGACGTCGAGATCGTTCCCGACGCGGTCAATCCCGACGTACTCAAGGTCGTCGGCATGGTCGAGAAGCCCGCTGTGGAAGATGCGCCGTCGACCTTTGCCGCGGCGGGTCGCTACCTGCTCGACCGTGCGATCTTCGACGCACTTCGTCGCATCAAGCCGGGAGCCGGCGGTGAGTTGCAACTCACCGACGCCATCGCGCTCCTGATTTCCGAGGGCCATCCGGTTCACGTGGTGGTGCACCGCGGAACACGTCATGACCTGGGCAACCCCGGCGGGTACCTCCGCGCTTCGGTTGACCTGGCTCTCGACAGTGACGACTACGGCCCGTCCTTGCGCAAGTGGCTCGCGGATCGACTCGACCGCTGAGCGTGTCGCCACGGTGGTTGATCGCCCGATAACGCAGTATCAATGTGCTTGTCCCTTTTCGAAGGCAAGGCATCATGAGCTGACGGATATCACCGAATTTCCAGACACAGGAGGACGCGGACCAGATGCGGTCGGTTGAGGAGCAGCAGACCAGGGTTACCGCTGCTGCAGTGGCACCCCGTCCGGTTCGGGTCGCCATCTCGGAGGCGCAGGGACTGCTGTGTGCCGAGGAAGTGGTGACCGAACGCCCATTGCCAGGATTCGATCAAGCTGCCATCGACGGTTACGCGGTTCGCAGCGTCGACGTCGCCGGTGCGGGAGCCGATCTCCGAGGAGAGGACGGCGAGCCCACGGACCTCAGCTTGCCGGTGGTCGGCGAGGTGACGGCGGGCTCACGCCAACCGATCCGGCTGCAACCTCGTCAGGCTGTCCGAGTCGACACCGGCGCGCCGTTGCCCACGCTGGCCGACGCAGTTCTTCCGCTCGAGAACACCGACGGTGGTCGCGCTCGCGTTCGGATCTTCGAGCCGGTGCGTTCGGGCGATTACGTTCGCCGTGCAGGCGATGACGTCCAGCCGGGCGACGTCGCCGTTCGGGCAGGCACCATCATCGGAGCCGCACAGGTCGGGTTGCTTGCCGCCGTCGGCCGCGACAAAGTGCTCGTCCATCCACGTCCGCGCCTCTCGGTCATCAGCGTCGGTGGAGAACTCGTCGACGTGGATCGCACGCCGGGGCCTGGTCAGGTCTACGACGTCAATTCGTATGCTCTCGCCGCGGCCGCGCGCGATGCCGGTGCCGACGTCAACCGCGTGGGAATCGCAGGCAACGACTCGCGTCGTCTTCGTGAAGTAGTCGAGGGTCAGCTGATTCGCTCGGAAATCGTTGTCATCGCCGGTGCAGTGGGCGGCGGAGCGTCCGACGAAGTTCGTGAGGCGCTTGCCGATCTGGGGACACTCGAGGTTGAGCGCGTTGCCATGCATCCGGGATCAGTCCAGGGTTTCGGTCAGCTGGGACGAGACGAGGTTCCGACCTTTCTCCTACCGTCCAACCCGGTCAGCGCACTGGTGGTATTCGAAGTCATGGTTCGCCCGCTGATCAGAATCGCGCTGGGACGACGCCAACCGATGCGACGAGTAGTGAAGGCGCGCACGGTGGGAACGATTACGTCGATCGCCGATCGCAAGGGTTTCCTGCGTGGTCAGCTGATGCGTGACGAAGCGACAGGGGAGTACCTGGTGCAGGCTCTCGGCGGTGCACCCGGCGCGTCCTCCCACCTCCTCGCGACTTTGGCGGAAGCCAATTGCCTGGTTCTTGTCGATCGAGACGTCACCGAAGTGCACATCGGTGAAGAAGTCGACGTAGCTTTTCTCGCCCAACGTGGGTAACGCCGACCCGAGTGGGGTGTGATGTCAGTCCATCCAGGATGGCCGGAAGATCTCGGCCCGCTGCGAGTGCCCGCGGGCGTGGTGACCGTCCGCCCCGTCAAACTTCGTGACGCTGCCGTGTGGAGTCGTCTCCGCATTCGCGATCGCGAGCACCTAGAGCCGTGGGAGCCCACCGGAGAATCGCCCTGGGATGCTCGCCATCACATCACCGTCTGGCCCTCCCTGTGCGGAAACCTTCGCTCCGAAGCGCGCAAGGGCAGGATCCTTCCCCTGGTGATCGAACTCGACGGGAAGTACTGCGGGCAGGTCACCATCGGAAATGTGGTGCGCGGCGCCCTGAGGTCCGCCTGGGTGGGCTATTGGGTCGCCTCGCACGTCACCGGTGGGGGCGTTGCCACAGCGGCCGTTGCGCTCACACTCGATCACGCATTCTCGAAGGTCGGTCTGCATCGAGTGGAGGCCACTGTTCGGCCGGAGAACGCGTCGAGTCGCGCAGTCCTACGAAATGTGGGGTTCCGGGAGGAAGGTCTCCTCAAACGCTATCTCGATGTGGACGGCCAATGGCGCGATCATCTTCTGGTCGGAATGACGATCGAGGAAGTGCCCACCACCGTCGTCGACAGATTGGTGCGATCCGGGCGCGCTTCGTGGGTGTGACGAAGACGGCGCCAGAAGCATGAGAAACGCGAGCTAAACAGCAGTTACCGCTGAGTAGTCCTACTTTTGGTCGGAAATTTGTGATTTTTGATTCAACTAGAACTTGAGACTTTTGGGACTGAACCGGAAGTTCAGTTCGGTACGCGTGTGACACATGAGTATGGTGGGGTTCGGCGCGTCGGCAACGATGCGAGGGCGTCGGCCGTTAACCTTGACTCGTCAACGGCTGGCATAGGTGCTGGTAGGTGATCGGGAGGAGGCCGCGGCATGCCTAGCTCATTCGTGTGGATCGGGCTGGTGGCCGTGTGGCTGTTCGTCCTGGTGCCGATGCTCGTCAACAAGCGCCCCAGGATCCGGCAGACGAGTGACGCGGCGCTCGCGACTCGAGTACTCCACCGCGGCGACAGCAACCCTGTTCAGCGCGGGCCGGCAGCAGGACATCGAAGCGATCCGAACTGGCAACCAGAACCAGTGCGCAGCAGCTACGACGCGGAGGACCAGATGGACACTCACGCAGAAGACGATTACGCCGGCGGTCGTGCACCGGTCGGAGAATTTGTTCCCGTCAGGCGCGGCCGAGGCGGGTTCGACCCCGAAGCGGATGCCATCGCCCGGGAGGCGCGGTATGCCTTCCGTCAGCGGACATTGCTGGGACTTGCGTTCGTCGCAATTCTTTCGGGCGCTCTCGCATTGATCATCTCGCCGATGGTGTGGTGGTTGTTCGCGCTCACCGTGTGCGGCCTCGGCGGGTACATGGCTTACTTGCGTCGGCAGGTTCGGATCGAGCAGGAGATTCGCCGCCGCCGCACTGAACGCCTCAACCGATCGCGACTCGGAGTCGAGTCGCACACCGACGAAGAGTTGCGCCTGATTCCGGCGCGACTGCGTCGGCCCGGAGCGGTTGTCCTCGAGGTCGACGACGAAGATCCGGTGTTCGATCACTTGGACCACTACGAAGAAGAGGTCAGGCACACCGAGATGCGTCGCGCGTCCGGTCAGTGATCCTCTGGGCCGATCTGTCGGGCCGAAAGTTCGTGTCGGGTGATTCCAACGGGAGTAATCGTTCCTGTTAGAGTTGCCGAGCACCGCTGAGGCGGTGGCACGGGGCTGTGGCGCAGTTGGTAGCGCGCTTCGTTCGCATCGAAGAGGTCAGGGGTTCGATTCCCCTCAGCTCCACCAAGAAGTACCAGCAAAAAGGGTCTTTCAACGAAAGTTGAACGACCCTTTCCTGCATTTTCAGGGCCTGCCCGAATTGCGAAGATTCGGTCTGAGTGTGCGCCGTTTCATACGATTGCGACCGCCGATCCGGACCGTTGAGCTTCCAAGTGAGGGATGATCCTTGGGCGGATACATGTTTGCCGGAAATGTAACGAGGGTCTGTCCGCTGCGATAGGCACGATGAGTCCGCTGCAGTTTTCCGCAGGTAGGACGTATATGTCGGGGAGGAATGTCGATGAGCCAGCCACGACGGCTAGCGATGATGCTTGTTGCTGTGATGTGCCTGATGGGAATCGGCGTCCTTGCCGTATCGGTCTTCCCCGCCATCGTCGCCGCCCAACCCGGTGGCAATAACGGCAATGGAAACAACGGTAACAACGGTGGCAATTACGGCAACGGCAACTACGGCAACGGCAACAACGGTGGCGGCAACGGCAATTACGGCAACGGCAACAACGGTGGCGGCAACGGCAACTACGGCTGGCATTGCCATCACCACAACTGCGGAACGACGGTAGTGCCGACGACCACGACGACTGTGCCGACGACCACGACGACTGTGCCGACGACCACGACGACTGTGCCGACGACCACGACGACTGTGCCGGCGACCACTGAGCCGACCACGACGACTGAGCCGACGACGACGACTGAGCCGACCACGACGACGACTGAGCCCACGACGACGACTGAGCCGACGACGACGACTGAGCCGACGACGACGACTGAGCCGACGACGACGACGACTGAGCCCACGACGACGACTGAGCCCACGACGACGACTGAGCCGACCACGACGACTGAGCCGACCACGACGACTGAGCCGACGACGACGACTGAGCCGACGACGACTGATCCGACGACGACGACTGAGCCCACGACCACGCCTGAGCCCTCAGCGAACCCTTCGGCGTCGCAACGTCCGAGCAGCAGTGCGTCACCGGTGACCAGCGCAAGCTCGCAGACCGAGAGTTCTCCGAGCGAAGCACCCTCCGAGTTGCAGACGTCAGAGACGCAGTCCCCTTCCGAATCGCAGCCGAGTTCCGAGCAGTCGTCCGCGGTAGCGGCTCCGCCGGCGGGACCGTCTGATCCGCAGGGACCGTCAGCGGGCGGCGGAGCGCCTGCACCCTCTTCCGGTGGACCGGCGAACGCTGCGCCGGGCGCAGTCGCAGCACCATCGGTCCCCGAGGTCCTGGCCGCTCCGGCACCCGTGGCTCCCCAGGTGCCGTCGAATACTCCGAACGTCGCGGCTCCCAGTGACAACCCGCAGGCATTTCCGACGGCGTTCACTCAAGGGCTTCCGCCGATTCTCAACGCTGCCGCCGTCGCCGGCGGTGTGGGCGGGATGGCGGTCGTGGCGGCCGGTGCGGGAGCAATGACTTTCCGCGGAGCATCGCTGCAGAAGGCGCGATTGGCTGCCGCCCGTGCCGAGTTCTTGGCACCTGGATCACAGGGAGGTGCGTGAGTCGTGCCGGACAGACGTTCACATCGCCGCGTTCTGGCTGCGGTGGATGCCGTATGTGACGCTGCGGCGTCGTCGGAGGCTGTGTCACTGCTGACGGTGGTGCAGACAGTCGCCCGCGAGCGTGGGCGCCCGATCGAGATCGATCTGGAAACCCCGCTCGCCACCGGAGTGTGCGGTCAGCGTCGAGCCTACGACGATCACGATGTCATCGTCCTGGCTCCCGGACTGCCCAATGTCGAGCGGACCCTGGCACATGAGTTGGGGCACATAGTGTTTCGTCACGAGGGTGCCGAGATCGCCGAGGCGACGCTCGAAGTCAGTGACGATTTGATCGCGTACATGCTGAGTCAACGTTCTTTGCGGCGCAACGAGCCCGTGCCGATGGATGACATCGCCGAGTGGGAAGCCGAGACGTTTGCGTCCATGTTGATCATGCGTCTGCGAACGATGAGTGGCCGTGGGACACCGCTGTCGGTGTTGCGGTACGACGAGGCGATCGGATGATCTTTTGGGCTGTCGCCCTTCTCGTCTGGGTTGCAGCCGGCGCGAGACTGGGTCGAGTTGTCGCGCGCACCGCTACGCCCTTGCGAATGTCGATGGTCTTTGCCGGCTTCTCGGTCGCATTGTCCTCGACGGTCATGGTGCCGGCGGTGTGGGACATCGTCGATCGCATTGCACCGGAGCAGCATGCCGCAGCGATGATCGTCATCGTGTTGTGGACAGCGTTGTCTGCGGCCAGCGCAGTCGGTGCCGTGTCTGCCTGGCCGGTGATGTCGCGCCCAGCTATGCGCGGTCTCGCTACGGTGCTGTACTCGGTGGGGCTGCTGGTGGCGATCGCGGTTCTTTTCGGTTACCCGGCGCCGGCTCTGATCTTTGTCATAGTCGCTCTGTCCCTTGTCATTTCGACAGGTCTACGGCACGTGGCGTGGGCGCCGTTGGGCCGTGGTATCGCATTGATCGTGACGGGTTCGTCGATCCTGCTTGTCGTGGTCGTCGTGATGCTGGTCGAATCGATCGGTGGCACAGGAGCACTCGAATCGGATGTCTGGACGGGCGCAGGGGTTTGGTTCATCGCTGCGTCGAGTGTTCTTATAGCGCTGGGCATCACATGGGTGCTTCTCGAGACCTGGTTGCGCGCACGACGAGATTTGTATCGTCTGCGGCGAATGCATGCGCTTCTCGTCAAGCGATTTCCCGAGGTTGTCGACGCGGACAGTGCCGGAAGTACGTCTGTGCTGCGAGCATCGGACATGATCGCCCAGATCATGGATGCAATGTACATCCAGTCCGGCGCCGGGATGTTCGACGTCGGCGGACAGGAACCGCCACGGGCAGTCACTGCACATGCGGGAATAATGGCAGGGTGGATCGCGGATCCGTTGGCCTCGGATGTGTTGGACACCAGGTGGATTGCACCACCGGAGAAGATGTCTGCGCGCCGCTGGGTCTTGTTGTTGGCGAAAGAACTTGATGAAACGACAAAAGTAGGTCGACGTTCATAGTCGACCTACTCCATGTCATTTCAGTATTTCAGTGCTCTCGCCACTTCAGCACTTTCGCATCAGCGTGACGCGTCAGGCGGTACCTCTGGCAATCCTTCACTCGCGCGGAGCTTTTCAGCCATCGTGGTGAGCAGGTTCTGCGATTCTTCCGAGAGGTCGAATGCACGGCTCGAGAGGCGGCGAAGACCGTAGCCTTGGAGCTGCGAGAGCAGCTCGAGGTCGTGATCGATCTTGGCTGCGTAGATGTCGTTGAAGAAGTAGTCGGGCTTCACCTTGAAGAACCTGGCGAATGCGGCGACTGTCTCGTCGGACGGATTGGTGCGCTGTCCCGAGCGGAGCTGCGAGATGTACGGCTTGGAGATCTGATGGCCGTCTTCGATGAGCGCTGCCGCAACCTCGGCATTGGTGTGGGGTTTGCGCCCCGGAGGATGAACACTGTCGAACAGTTTGTTCAATCGTTCTGCAAAGTCAGCCATTGTGAACCGCCCCGTAATCCTCTCTAGCTAGCAATTGTCCGTTCAGTGAATCCTACGGTATCACGCGGATAACCGATCGGTAGCTCACCGTAGTCTGTTTAGTGGACTAGTTGTCAAATGTGTCCGAGATTCGATTCATCGGGTCGTTGAGTGCTCAGCTATGTCCCAGCGCACATTGAGTATCCGCCGCACGGAAATGCGCAGCTACGGCTGCGCTATTCGAACCTTCCAGTACTTGGCTAATATGCCCATTATCAAACTATTTACCTGTTTTGGCGATATTAGCTAAGCGTTAGCCTGGTTTTTCGAGAGTGTTTCGGTTGAAAAACTGCAGTTCAGAGACGGTTTGAATGAATGGGGCCGCAATCTGACTGCTTATTCGCGATGTCGTGGGGATCACTTCTGGGTTGAACCTTGAACGGTTTGCCGGAATGCGATCTGTGCTAGCTAAACCCGCTGGACAGGTGCAGAATTGTGATATGAAACACACGATGAGCGATGACGAACTGCGCCGCGCAATCCGTGAAATTCAGGATCGAGCCCACGACGCGCGCAAGCGCGGGGACGATGTAGCGGCGGAAGAACTCGACCGTACAGTCAGGGGCTATCAAGAGCAGATGATGCAGCGTCTGTAGTACTGCGTGCGGTCGTCTCCACCGAACATTTTTGGAGTGCGGCCTCACTCGCAGGTCGCCTTGCGTGTTTCGGGGCGGCCGCACCGTGCGTGCGTAGACTTTCCCGCATGTCCACAGTACGAGTGCGGGGGAGTGTTCATCCATGTCTGTAAGGTCGCTCGACGGCAAGAAATGCCTGATCACCGGCGCTGGTAGTGGAATTGGACGCGCAACCGCGCTGCGCGCATCCGAGGCTGGTGCAGAATTGTTTCTCACCGATATCAATGACCTCGGATTAGAGGAGACCGTTGCGATGGTCGGTGCCGGCGGCGGCACGGTCAGCATGGCGAAGGCGCTCGACATCTCGGACTACGACGAGGTCGTGAAATTCGGTACCGAGATTCACACTCAATTCTCTCCGATGGATGTCGTCATGAATATCGCCGGCATTTCAGCTTGGGGAACTATCGAGAACCTCGAACATCGGCATTGGAAGTCGATGGTGGACGTCAACTTGATGGGGCCTATTCATGTCATGGAGACGTTTGTTCCGCCCATGATTCGTGCAGGCAAGGGTGGACATCTGGTCAATGTGTCTTCGGCCGCCGGACTCTTGGCCCTGCCGTGGCACGCTGCCTACAGTGCGAGCAAGTTCGGCCTTCGCGGGGTCTCCGAGGTGCTGCGATTCGATCTGAAGCGGCACGGGATCGGCGTCAGTCTGGTTGTGCCTGGTGGGGTGAAGACGCCTTTGGTGGGAACCGTGGAAATCGCGGGTATCGACAGGGATGACCCGCGGGTAAAAAAGCTCACACATCGGTTCGAGAAGCGTGCGGTTTCGCCGGAAAAGGTGGCGTCGTGCATTGTTCGGGGGATCGAGAAGAACAAGTATCTCGTTTACACGTCCAATGACATCCGTTTCGGATACTGGTGGGCGCGCAAATTCGCCCCGCCTTACGAGTTCGTCATGCAAAAAGCGAACGACCAGTTCGGTAAATTGCTCAAGCGATGAGCATTAACTCAGTCGGGACTTTTATCTAGTCGAATAGGGACCAAGGTCATGCCGAAGAGTTTTCATTTCGATATCGATTTCAAATATCCGATCGACGACGTTCATCGAACTTTGACAGACCCGAGTTATTGGGAAGTTCGACTGGGCGATCTGTATGCCACCTCGGACATCGCGGTACTGGACGGATCCATCGAAGTATCGGTGTCCGAGGAAATCGACTCCGCCTCCCTGCCGAGCTTGGTTGCGAAGGTTGCGCCGAGTCGACTCGGTCTGCAGCGGATCGATCGGTGGGGACCTCTGTCGGACGGGCGTGCGGCAGGTTCGGTGACTGGAATTGCGCAGGGACTGCCGATACGAATCGAGACGACGCTCGATCTCACCGCTGCCGAGTCCTGCACGCGGTTGGTCGTCGACGGAACGGCTGAGGTGAAGATGCCGATTATCGGCGGCCAGATCGAGAAGTTGCTGAAGAAGACCGTCGAGGACTTGCTGGGGCGCGATCGGGACGCCGTCGAGTCATTTCTCGCCTGAATCGGCGCCGAAATCGACCTCCAGAACGCGCGCACCCGGACCGGCGGACGCGAGTTGATCGTGAGGGTTGGCGAGGGCACACCCCTCCAGCGAGAGACACCCACAACCGATACAGCCGGTGAGGTTGTCTCGTAGGCGTTCCAACTGCTCGATGCGTAGATCGAGGTGGCGCCGCCACCCGGTCGACAACCTTTCCCAATCTGCGCGGTTCGGGGTCCGGCCTTCAGGCAGTGTGCCGAGTGCCTCCCGGATTTCCGACAGCGGAATTCCGACGCGTTGCGAGATTCTGATGAAGGCGACGCGTCGAAGCGTGTCTCGTTGGTATCGACGCTGGTTGCCGCTGGTCCGGCGACTGACGATCAGGCCTTCCCGTTCATAGAAATGCAGGGCTGAGACGGCCACACCGCTGCGCTCGGAGAGTTGGCCGGGCGTCAGTTCCTTGGCTTTCCACGACGGCATCTCCATGACGACTACCGGTCCGTTGCCCGATGAAGAGTGGCGTGGAGGTGATGCGTCAGCGGGGTGTCTCCATGCGCCATCCACACGTCGTATGTCAGCGTGTCGCCCTGGACGCGCAAGACGCGTCGGACGTCGTGAACGGGTTTTGCGTCGGGCGATGCTGCGAGCGTGAGACGGGTCAAGGCGAGAGTGCCTTCGGAGTCGACGGTGCCGCGGTGGATCTCGACAAATCCGGTGGGTTGACTGACGAGCAGTTCGAGTTCGCCACCAGGTGTTGGACGCAGGTATCCCGATTCCATGTGAAGCGGTCGGCCGTCGGGAAGCCCCCGAGTGCGCGACGAGTAGGTGACAAATGGTTTGGGAGTGGCCGCGAACTCGATCTCCTCGGAGTACTCGAAGTCGTCGATGGTCGGGAAATGTCCGGCTCCAGCGCCGACCCAGCGTCCGGTGAACCTGTCGATTCCGGCGCCGCTCAGCGCCACCTGATCCGTACTGTCCATTGTGTAGTCCTCTCGCCTGCGTCGGATCAGACGTTACGCGGGCCGGTAAGGCAGCTGCTTCTCCCTGCTGGGTGGGGCCTACGGGATTAGTGTTCACTCATGAACGCTTCTGGCTCCGTCCCCCTCGGTGTCGATTCCGAGGTGGGCCGCTTGCGATCGGTCATTCTTCATCGGCCTGGCGACGAGTTGAAACGGTTGACCCCGCGCAACAACGACGAGCTGCTGTTCGACGCGTTGCCGTGGGTGGACCGTGCGCAGGAAGAGCACGACCAGTTTGCGACCGTCCTTCGTGAGCGCGGCGTGGAGGTACTGCTTTTGTCCGATCTCCTCACCGAGTCGCTCGAGGTCAGTGGCGCAGCCAGGATCCAGGGAATCGCGGCTGCCGTCGACGCACGCAAGATCGGACACGCGCTCGGGCAACACCTGGCCGCGTACCTGCGACAGGTAGAGCCGAAGGAGCTGTCGTCGATCCTCACTGCCGGAATGACGTTCGACGAGCTGCCGATCGATGCAGACTCGACCTCGTTGGTGCGCAGGATGCATCACGGCGGTGACTTCGTGATCGACCCTCTGCCCAATTTGCTCTTCACCCGCGATTCGTCGTTCTGGGTCGGGCCGAGGGTGATCATCACGTCCTTGGCGTTGTCGGCGCGAGCTCGCGAATCCTCGATCACGGATCTCGTGTACGCCCATCACCCTCGATTCAAGGGCGTGCGACGCGCGTACGAGTCCCACACCGCTCCTGTCGAGGGAGGGGACGTGCTGCTTCTCGCTCCGGGGGTGATCGCAATCGGTGTCGGTGAGCGGACGTCACCCGCGGGAGCAGAAGCATTGGCGCGCAGCGTGTTCGACGACGGTCTCGCTCACACCGTGTTGGTTGTTCCGATCGAGCAGCGCCGAGCGTCGATGCATCTCGACACGGTCTGCACCATGGTCGAGGCCGACGCGGTCGTCATGTACCCGGCCATCCAGGACACTTTGTCGGCGTTCACCCTGCGCAAGGAAGACGACGGGGTGAGTATTCGCGGTGCGACGCCGTTCCTCGAAGCAGCGGCGGACGCCATGGGAATCGGAAAACTTCGTGTGATCGACACCGGACTCGACACGGTGACGGCCGAGCGCGAGCAGTGGGACGACGGCAACAACACGTTGGCCGTCGAACCTGGCGTCGTCGTCGCGTACGAGCGCAACGTCGAAACGAACGCCAGGCTCGAGGCCTCGGGTATCGAGGTCTTGAGAATCGCGGGTTCCGAACTGGGCTCCGGTCGTGGCGGGCCTCGGTGTATGTCCTGTCCGATCGCCCGCGATCCGCTGTGAGTGGTAGACGCTGTCAGAGAATCTCTTCCACCTTGGCTGCCGGACGCGCGAGCACGGTGCCCTTGTCAGTGACGACGAATGGGCGTTCGATCAGAATTGGGTGCTCGATCATCGCGTCGAGGATCTCGGATTCGGAAGCGTCGGCGAGTCCGAGTTCCTTGTACTGCGCTTCGCGCTTGCGAACCGCTTGACTGGGCTCGAGGCCGGCGTCGGCGAGGAGTTTTTCCAGCTCGGATCGGGTAGGCGGAGTATCGAGGTACTTGACGATGGTGGGTTCGATTCCGGCATCCCGGATGAGCCCGAGAACAGTCCGCGAGGTGTTGCACCGTTGATTGTGGAAGATGGTTGCAGATGCCATGTTCGTCATTCTGCCTCTGCGTCCGAACTCGTGGGACAAACAGGGGAACAACGGGCCGCTCCGGCGTGCTGCACTTGAAGTACCGACGTGTGAGGAGAAAACGATGACGGAACATCGAAGTGTGGACGAACGACGCGTAGTCATTGCCGGTGGGCACGGCAAGATTGCGCAGCACCTGACATACCTGCTGGCCGGGCATGGTGATCGGCCGGTAGCGCTGATCCGCAATTCTGCGCACGAGGGTGCTGTCCGCACGCTTGGCGCGTTCCCAGTGGTTATCGATCTGGAAACGTCGACGGTCGAGGAAGTTGCGAAGGTACTCGACGGTGCCGACGTCGCGGTCTTCGCCGCGGGCGCCGGACCGGGCAGCTCGATCGAACGCAAGGACTCCGTCGACCGAGCGGCGGCCGTGCTGTTGGCCGATGCCGCCGAGAAAGCAGGAGTGCGTCGGTTCATCCAGATCAGCGCCATGGGTGCTGGTGACGACGTGCCAGAGGGCACCGACGAGGTTTTTGCCGCGTATCTGCGGGCGAAGACTGCGGCGGAGGAAGACCTCCAGGCAAGGACTTCGCTGGACTGGACGATTCTTCGGCCAGGCCTCCTGACGGACGACGACCCAACCGGTGAAGTGTTGCTTGCACAGCCGCCCGTCGATCGCGGCTCTGTTCCGCGTGCCGACGTTGCCGCCGTAGTGGAGGCGCTCATCGATGCGCCGTCCAGCGTCGGCAAGATATTGGTTCTGACCTCCGGCCCCCATACGATCCGCGAGGCTGTTGAGGGTCTGTGATCGAGAAGATGCTGTGGCCTGTGACTGAGAAGATACGACGAGGGTGACGATGAAGATCGCGATCGAACACGATTCCTCCACGGCTCCGTACGACCAACTGCGGCAACAGATTATCGAGCAGGTTCACGGCGGCGGATTGATCGCGGGAACCAAGATCCCGACGGTGCGGGCGCTCGCCTCGGAGCTGGGTTTGGCGGCCAACACCGTTGCGAAGGCTTATCGCGCGCTCAGCGATCAGGGCGTCATCGAGACGCGGGGAAAGCAAGGGACCTTCATCGCCTCCGGGACCGATCCGGTGCAGGCGCAGGCCGAACAAGCGGCGACTGCGTTTGCGCACAGCGTCCGCTCGCTCGGGTACACGGACAGTGAGATCGTCGCCATGGTGGAGTCGGCATTGAGAGGTGCGTGACACAGTGATTAAGTTGACGCTTCAAGTTAAAGCTGTCAGTCTTGGCTCATGAATTCGTCGATTGCTCGTGACCTCGGACTCCTCATCGCCCGTGTCGGCCTCGGGATCATCTTCATCGCCCACGGTTGGCAGAAGTTCTTCACCTACAAGATCGCCGGAACGCAGGCCGCATTCGAAGGGATGGGCGCCCCGCTCCCCAAGATTTCTGCAGTTCTCGCCGCATCCATCGAACTGGGCGGCGGAATCCTGCTCATCGCGGGTCTGCTGACCCCGCTCGTCGGAGCGCTCTTGTTCCTCGACATGGTCGGCGCGTTCTTCATCGTGCACGCGGACAAGGGTGTCTTCATCGACAACGGTGGCTACGAACTCGTCGTCGCTCTCGGTGTCGGATCGCTCTTGATCGCCGTGATCGGCGCAGGACGCATCAGCATCGACGGATTGATCGGCAAGGGCAACGGTTGGGTTAAAACCCCAGCTTGATCGGGGTGAGAAGGCGGGCTCAGCGGACGTTGAGCCCGCCTTCTGGCTTGCTTTTGGACCACAAAGTGACGAACGTAGTCATCTATGGTGACGAAATCTGATCGATCCGAACAAGATTCCGGGGCCAACGAAGAGCGTCCGGAGACGGGCTTTACTCGGGTAGGCGTTCGGACCGACTACGTGGTGTTTTCCGTGGCGGCCGCAGCGGTGTCGGCCATTGTCGTGTGGGGCCTGGTAGCTCCCGACAACCTCGACTCGGTAACCGGAAGTGTTCTCGGCTGGTTGGTGACCAACATCGGCTGGCTCTTCGTACTCGCAGCTTCGGCTTTCGTGCTGTTTTCCATCTACCTCGCGGTGAGCCGATTCGGCGACATTCCGCTGGGTAAAGACGGCGAGAAGCCCGAGTTCCGCACCGTCAGCTGGATCGCGATGATGTTCAGCGCCGGTATGGGGATCGGCCTGATGTTCTTCGGTGTCGCGGAACCGCTTGCGCACTACGTGACTCCGCCTCCCGGTACCGACGGCGGCGTCGGAACTGCCATGGCTACCACCATGTTTCACTGGGGTCTTCACCCGTGGGCGATGTATGCCGTTGTGGGCCTTGCCATTGCGTACGGGTCGTATCGCCGCGGACGCAAGCAACTGTTCAGTTCGGCCTTCATCCCGTTGCTCGGTCGCAAGGCTGAAGGGCCGATCGGCAAGGTCATCGACATCCTGGCAATCTTTGCGACACTTTTCGGAACCGCAGCATCCTTGGGGCTCGGCGCACTGCAGATCGGCTCCGGTTTCGAGGTAGTCGGCTGGATGGAAGAAGCCGGCGTGTTCCTGCTCGTTGCCATCGTCGCGGTGCTCACCCTGGCGTTCGTCGCGTCCGCGGTTTCCGGTGTGGCCAAGGGAATTCAGTGGCTCTCCAACATCAACATGGTGCTCGCGCTGGTCTTGGCCCTGTTCGTGTTCGTTCTCGGGCCCACCGTACTGATTCTCAATCTGCTCCCGACGACCATCGGTGCATACGTTTCCGACCTTGCCCAGATGTCCGCCCGCACGGGTGCGTCGTCGAATCCTGAAACGGGCGCGTGGCTTTCGTCCTGGACGATCTTCTACTGGGCATGGTGGGTTTCCTGGACGCCGTTTGTCGGCATGTTCCTGGCGCGCATCAGCCGTGGTCGTACGATCCGTCAGTTCATCGTCGGCGTCATCGCCGTTCCCACGACTGTCAGCTTGCTCTGGTTCGCGATCTTCGGCGGCGCAGGCATCGGCGAGGAACGCGACGGAATCGGCTTGTCCGGCCGAGGCTCGGAAGAGGCTCAACTGTTCGGCATGCTCGACAATCTGCCGTTGGCCGGAGTGACGACTGTCCTGGTCATGCTGCTCGTCGCAGTGTTCTTCGTCTCCGGCGCCGACGCTGCGTCGATGGTGATGGGGACGCTCTCGCAGCGCGGAACGCTCGAACCGAGTCGCTGGGTCGTGGTGTTCTGGGGCATGTTGACCGGTGGCGTCGCGGCGCTTCTGCTGTGGACTGGTGGTTCCGAAGCGCTCGACGGCTTGCAGACGATGACGATCATCGCTGCGGCGCCGTTCGTGCTTGTCATGATCGGACTGTGCTTCTCGCTGTACAAGGATCTTTCGCACGACCCGATCATCGTTGCGGCGAAGGAGCAGAAACGCGCACTCCTGCGCCCGCGGCGGGGGCGTCGCGTCGGTAAATCGGCGGAGTAACCGTGAAAAGAAGGAGGCACCGAACTGGGTTCGGTGCCTCCTTCTTTTGTCCTGTTACTTCCAGCTCGGCAACCACAGGTGGTTCTGCCACGATTCCGGCGTGATCGGCATGGCGGTGAGTATCGGCCAGAGGTAGACGAAGTTGGCCACGACCAGACCGATGTACAGGCTGACCGCAAGAAGTCCGGTGGTACGACGCTCGACGGAGGCGCTCGCCTTGCCCAGAACGTCACCGAGGACGAGCGCAAATCCCATGACCATGAACGGGGCGAGCGCAACGGCGTAGAAGTAGTACATCTGGCGGTCCAGCGTCGCGAACCACGGAAGGTAGGCGGCACCGTAACCCGTCAGGACCACTGCGTATCGCCAATCCCTGCGCACGAACGTCTGCCAGATCGCCCACGCCAACATAGGCAGGGCCAGCCACCACATCGCCGGTGTGCCGATCAGCATCACGGCCTTGACGCAGCTGGCGGCCCCGCAACCGGTGACCTGCTCACCGTCGGCGTAGTAGTAGAGCATCGGTCGCAGCCCCATCGGCCACGTCCACGGTTTCGACTCCCACGGGTGGTGGTTTCCGGCGGAGTTCGTCAGACCGGCATGGAATTGGAGAACGTTTCCGCTGTAGTACCAGAGTGAGCGCAGCGCGGAGGGGATGAAGGTCCACGTGCCGCCCTCGCCGATCTCGTTACCGACGGCGTGACGGTCGACGCCGGTCTCGCTGGTAAACCAGGCCCAGTAGCTCGCGAGGTACACACCCAGCGGAATGATCACCAGCGCATACAGAGCCGGTCCGATGTCGCGAACTGCAGTGCCGACCCAGGGGCGCTGCACGCGGTAGGCGCGGCGCGCTGACAGGTCGAAGGCAACACTGAGCAATCCGAAGAACAGAATGAAGTACATGCCGGACCACTTGGTTCCGCAGGCCAGACCGAGCAGGATGCCGGTGCCGAACCTCCACCACCGGAAACCCATCCGCGGACCCCAGGCAGAGTCGCCGATTCGGCCCTCTTCGTATACCTTCGCCATCCGTTCGCGGACTTGGTCGCGATCAACCACCAGGCAGCCGAGAGCGGCGAGGACGAAGAAAGCCAGGAAGATGTCGAGCATCCCCAGACGCGAGGAGACGAAGGTGACGCCATCCACGATGAGCAGGATTCCGGCAATCGCGCCGATCAGCGTGGAGCGCGTCATGCGGCGCACGATGCGGATGATGAGCAAGACCATCAGTGTCCCGACCAGGGCCGACGAGAATCGCCACCCCCAACCGTTGTAACCGAAGAGTGCTTCTCCGATCGCGATCATCTGCTTGCCGATCGGCGGGTGAACCACCAATCCGTAGCCGGGGTTGTCTTCGATGCCGCCGCCGGTGAGAACCTGCCAACCCTGCGGAACGTAGTGCTTCTCGTCGAAGACCGGGGTGCCGGCGTCGGTCGGATAGGCGAGCATCGTGAAGCGTGTGATTGCCGCGATGGCGGTGATGAAAGCGGTGACGATCCAGCCGCGCAATCTGTCGGTCGGGCCGAAATCAGGATCCGGTACCAGCGGCCCGGGACTACGCACTACCCGATCGCTCGTGGCGGGCGTTGGCCGCTCGTCCGTCTGCACAGTCACCTGGCAATCGTAGGCTGTCAGGTATGACTGGTCGTTTGGTACTCGCCGCAACACCCATGGGAGATGTCGGTGACGCGTCTCCGCGTCTTCGGTCTGCTCTCGCAACCGCCGACGTCGTCGCTGCGGAGGACACACGACGCACCAAGTCTCTGGCGTCCGCGCTCGAGGTCACAATCACCGGAAAGATCGTCAGTTTCTACGATCAGGTCGAGATTTCGCGGCTGCCTGCGCTGGTAGCCGACGTCGCCGAAGGCAAGACCGTCCTTCTGGTCACCGACGCAGGCATGCCGTCTGTCAGCGATCCTGGATACCGCCTCGTTGCCGCCTGCGTGGCCGAGAACCTCGCCGTCACGTGCCTTCCCGGTCCGTCGGCGGTGACGACGGCGCTGGCACTCTCGGGTTTGCCGGTGGAGCGGTTCTGCTTCGACGGATTCCCACCGCGTAAGCAGGGGCAGCGCAAGACGTGGCTCTCGGCCTTGGCAACCGAGCAGCGAGCGTGTGTGTTCTTCGAAGCACCCCATCGCCTTGCCGACTGCCTCGCAGATGCGGTGGAAGTTCTCGGGCCGAATCGGCGCGCGGCCGTGTGCCGGGAATTGACCAAGACTTACGAGGAGGTCAAGCGCGGCACTCTCGGGGAGTTAGCTGCCTGGGCGGCCGAGGGTGTTCGCGGCGAGATCACGGTGGTGCTCGAAGGCGCCGTGCTGGTGGCATCCGATCCTGCCGATCTTGTCGACGAGGTGGAAAGGCTGGTCGAGGGGGGAACGCGCTTGAAGGACGCGTGCGCTCTGGTCGCGACGGCCGGAGTATCCAAGCGTGAGTTGTACGAGACGGTTCTGGCCGCTCGCAAGGACTAGCGGGAGCGGTGCACTGCTGGCGCACCGGGACGCAGGTTGGCGTCGTCGGCTGCTGCCTGGCCGGCGTGCCAACCTTCGGCGTCGACGGAGCGCCCGCGAGTCTTGCGGGTTGTCGGGAACAGTCGATCGAATTCGGCGTCGACAGCCTCGGACGTGGTGGCGAGGATCGGTAGAAGATCCGCGACGTCCATCGATGCTGCGTCGGCCGCTTCGGCTGTGGCTTTGGTGCCTGCGTCGCGTAAGCGGTGTCCGATTCGGCTGGCAAAACCGGCCAGGAACCCCTTGCGGAACGATGTGGTGCGGGAGCCGCCGCGATTGCTCGAATCGGCGAATTGCATTGCACGGGTTGCCTGTACAAGCAGTGAGGTGAACAGCATGTCGACTTGCTGAAGGTCGACCGGAGTGCCGACGATGGTCGCGAGCGCGATATCACTGAACCACACCGTCCTGACACGATTCGATTCGCCGATCTCGGTCAAGAGGTGAACTTTTTCTTTCACGTACGGGTTCTCGATGTGAATGCGTCGTGCATTCACGGACGTGTCGGTAACCCCGGCGCGACTGTGGAGCAGTGCGGAATCGATCGCGTATCGCGTCATCAACTCCTGGGCCTTCGCGGTGAAGATCTCGGCTTCTTCCGCGAAGTTGGTGGCTTCCGCTTTGGCGAGTAGCCCACGAATTCGCTTGAGTACCTTGGCGTCAACCTCGGTGTCACCGACGCCGGCATAGCTGGTGTGGGTGCGTTGCGACGGCCAGGTGGATGGTGGCGCGAGCAATACCGTCCACTGAGGTAGGCGCATCCACGATCGTGTGACATCGACGATCTGCGAAACAAGGAAGTAGGGGTCCTGGAACAGTAGGCCCGCCGCGAGGGAGCGGAAAGCGTCGTCGTCCACGGTGATTCGAGAGGCGACGCGCCGAGACTTCGGGTACTGCTCGCCGATCGTCTGCAACTGCCCCACCCACTCGAGTGGTGCGCGATCCGACGCGCGGGAGGCGTTCGCGTCGAACAGGATGGTGGTGGCAGCGAGATCGGCGTCGGACGCGTCTTTGCTTCGGCGCGCCAGATGGATCAGATCTGCCGGTTGCCATCCGCGTTCGTAGGCGGCCGTCAGTTCGCTGACGAGACCCTGCGCCGCAGAGACGGATTGAGGGCTGACCTCCTGAGTGGACACCCGTGCTCCGTTCCAAGGCAGTGTCTGCGCCGAAGCGCTGGTTCGAATGTATGTTCTATTCGTAGTCATGGCTGGAGTGTGCACGTGGGGTCCGACACATCCGCCGGTAGACGGATATTTCGGACCCCACGTGCGGCACTCGTGCCTAGATCATTCCTCGACGAAGCGGGGGAAGACCGGTGCCGGAGCAGGCAGTTTCCGATTCGCGTCGATGCGAACCGCGATGTCGGTGAACTGACGGTTCTCTTCGCTCTGCCCAAGCAGATCGAGGATGCGTGACGCCGCGTCGGGCATGACGGGCTGAACGAGAAGGCCGACGATACGGACAACTTCGATCGTCACGTAGAGGACCGTTGCCATCCGTGCCGGATCGGTCTTGCGCAGAACCCACGGTTCCTGCTTGGAGAAGTACCGGTTGGTCTCTCCGAGGACGCCCCAGATGGCTTCCAACGCGAGATGCAGCGCTTGCACGTCGAACTCGCTGCGGCACTTGGCAAGCAAGGCATCCGCCGACGCCAGCATCGCCAGGTCGTCTTCTGTGAACTCGCCGGGGGTGGGGACCTGGGCGTCGCAGTTCTTCGCGACCATCGTCAGTGAACGCTGTGCGAGGTTGCCCAGTTCGTTGGACAGGTCTGCGTTCATGCGAGTCACGATTGCTTCGTGGCTGTAGCTGCCGTCCTGGCCGTACGAGATCTCGCGGAGCAGGAAGAAGCGGACCGCGTCGAGGCCGTACTGATCGACCATCGCGATGGGGTCGACGACGTTGCCGACCGACTTCGACATCTTCTCGCCCTTGTTGTACAAGAACCCGTGGACGAAGACTCGTTCCGGCAGTTCGATGCCGGCCGACATGAGGAACGCCGGCCAGTACACGGTGTGGAACCGTGTGATGTCCTTGCCGATGATGTGCAGGCTCGCGGGCCAGAACTTCTTGAACTCCTCCGAGTCGACGTTCGGATAGCCCACGCCGGTCAGGTAATTGGTGAGGGCGTCGACCCAGACGTACATGACGTGGTCGGGGTCGCCGGGAACCTCGACGCCCCAGTCGAACGTAGTGCGCGAGATCGACAGGTCCTTGAGGCCGCCCTTGACGAAGCTGACGATCTCGTTGCGGCGAGTCGTGGGGGCGATGAACTCGGGATGCTCTTCGTACAGTGCGAGGAGACGGTCCTCGTACGCCGAGAGACGGAAGGTGTAGTTGGACTCCTCGGTCCACTCCACCGGCGTACCGGTCTCGGTGGACTGACGGGTGCCGTCCTCGAGAAGCGTTGTCTCGGCTTCGGTGTAGAAGGCCTCGTCACGAACCGAGTACCACCCCGAGTACGTGTCGAGGTAGATGTCGCCCGATGCGGCCATCTTCTCCCAGATCGCCTTGCTGGCGACCTGATGATCTGCGTCGGTGGTGCGGATGAACCGGTCGTACGAGATGTTCAGGACCTTGTCGAGGTTCTGGAACACGTCGGAGTTCCGAGCCGCGAGTTCGCGGACGTCGATGCCCTCTTTGATCGCTGTCTGCTGCATCTTCAGACCGTGCTCGTCGGTGCCGGTCATGAAGAACACTTCATGTCCGTCCAACCGCTTGAAGCGGGCGAGCGCGTCCGAGGAGATGTACTCGTACGCGTGGCCGATGTGCGGAGCGCCGTTGGGATACGCGATCGCTGTCGTGATGTAGAACGGCGGTCGTTCCGCGCCTTCCGAGGCGGCGGAGTCCGGGCGCGGGGTCTGGGAGGGTGAGGCAGGCACAGTCATGGTGCGCTTACTCTATCGGGCGTGAGCAAAGACCGTCCCGCCCCCGATGCCCCTGAGCCCTTGTCGCCTCTGATCGACGCCCATACACACCTCGACGCGTGTGGTGCGCATGACGCTGCAACCGTGGCCGAGATAGTCGATCGAGCCGAGGCCGTCGGCGTCGGGCGAGTCGTCACGGTGGCCGACGACCTCGACGCCGCGCGATTTGCCGTCGACGCGGCTCATTGGGATTCGAGGGTCTACGCAGCCGTCGCAATCCATCCGACCAGGGCAAACGTTCTTGATGCCGGCACCCGAGCCGAGATCGAGCGTTTGGCGTCCGATCCACGAGTCGTTGCCGTGGGGGAGACCGGGCTCGATCTCTACTGGCCCGGCAAGCTCGAGGGGTGCGCCACCATCGAGGAGCAAGTCGACGGTTTCCGGTGGCACATCGACTTGGCGAAGCGTCTGGGCAAGACGTTGATGATCCACAACCGCGAAGCCGACCAGGATTTGCTGCGGGTGCTGAACGAGGAAGGTGCACCGGAGACGGTGGTGTTCCACTGTTTTTCCTCGGATTCGGAGATGGCGCGGGAGTGCATCGACGCCGGGTACGTGCTGAGCTTTTCGGGAACCGTCAGCTTCAAGAACGCGAAAGCGCTGCGTGAGGCTGCGCTGCTGGTGCCGTCGGATCAGCTGATCGTCGAAACGGATGCGCCGTTCCTGACGCCGCACCCGTTCCGCGGGGCGCCCAACGAGTCGTACTGCCTGCCCTACACAGTGCGTGCGCTCGCAGACATCCGCGGTGAGGATCCGCAAGCTCTCGCGGCAGCGTCCACGGCGACAGCGGAGCGCGTCTACAAACTCTGACGCTATGGTGGTCTGACAGGTAACTCCGCGCCTGGGACCGTCGTGTCCCGGTCCGTCTACTGCGCGGGGTATTTCAGATGAATGACTACAACGTGGTCACAGTCCGCATCGAAACGTGGGAATTCGAGTGCTGTGCACCGTTGCCGGTGGTCGGCGAAAAATCTTCGTGGGCTTTGCACCCGATACCTGAGTCGCCGTGGTTCGACGGGACGGTCCATGGAGGAATCTATCCCGACGACGTGGAACCTACAGCCGGGATCGTTCTCGCGATCCGACTCGAGCGCGGCGAATTTGTCGAACAAGAACCCAGGCACTGGGTGTTGGTGCCTGGCAGCACCGACTATGTTCGAGTCGAGAAGGTCCCACGACAATTTCGCGGCATGTCGTCTCTGGTTGCCGGTCAGCGTGGCTGGATGGAGACGGCCGTTGTCGTCGAATTGGCCACCACCCGTGCGCCTTTCCGGTAGTCCGCACTACCAAAAAGGCGCACAGGGGGCTTGCCGCCTAGAGAACCTTCGCCAGGAAGTCCTGGGTGCGCTGCTGCTGGGGGTTGCCGAACAAGTTCTCCGGCTTGCCTTCTTCGACGATGTACCCGTCGGCCATGAAGATGACTCGGTCGGAAACCTCACGGGCGAAGCCCATCTCGTGGGTTACGACGACCATGGTCATGCCCTGCTTGGCGAGGTCGCGAAGAACCTGCAGAACCTCGCCCACCATTTCGGGGTCGAGGGCACTGGTGGCCTCGTCGAACAGCATGATGTCGGGGCTCATCGCCAGCGCGCGGGCGATGGCGACACGTTGCTTCTGCCCACCGGACAGGCTGGCGGGCTTGGCATCTGCCTTCTCTGCGAGTCCGACCTGGCCGAGCAGTTTGACGGCGATCTCGCGAGCCTGTTCCTTGGTCGATCGGCCGGTCTGCACCGGGGCGAGCATCACGTTTTCGACGACGCTCATGTGTGGGAACAGGTTGAAGTGCTGGAACACCATCCCGATGTGCTGGCGCACCTTGTCGATGTCGACGTCCTTGTTCGTGAGATCGAACTGGTCGACGCGCACGGAACCTGCGGTGATGTCTTCGAGGCGGTTGAGGCAGCGCAGGAAGGTGGACTTGCCCGAACCGGAAGGTCCGATGACGCAGACCACTTCACCGCTCTTGATGTCGACGTCGAGGCCTTTGAGAACCTCGTTGTCGCCGAACGACTTCTTCAGTCCCTGGACCGAAATCTTGACCTCGGTGTCGGGCTTGCCCATGTTGACGGCTGTTTCGGTCACTTGTTGATCCTCTTCTCGAGGCGGTTCGACAGCTTGGTGAGCGCCATGATGATGATGAAGTACATGACGCCGATGATCAGCCACATGTTGAACGACTGGAAGTTGCGCGCGATGATGATGCGCCCCGTCTGAGTGAGCTCGGCAAGTCCGATGACCGACAGGATCGACGTGTCCTTGAGGGTGATGACGAACTGGTTGATGTACGACGGGATCATCGTGCGAATTGCCTGCGGCATGATGACTTTTCGCATCGACTTCATGTAGCTGATGCCCAGGCTTCGTGACGCCTCCATCTGTCCCTTGTCGACGGACAGGATGCCGCCGCGGACGATTTCAGCCATGTACGCGCCGGCGTTGAGCGAAAGCGTGATGATGCCTGCGGTGAAGGCGGACATCTGGAAATGCAGGGCTGCCGGGATGCCGAAGTAGATGAAGAATGCCTGCACCAACAGCGGTGTGCCGCGGAAGATGTCGACGTAGGTCGTGCCTATACCTCGGACGAACACGTTGGTGGACACGCGGCAGAGACCGAAGATCGCGCCTAGGACCAGAGCGATCGCGATCGAGACGACCGAGAGGACGATGGTCAGCCACAGACCCTTGAGGAGCTGGGGGTAGGTGCTCTTGATCAAGCCGATGATCGAGTTGTCCGACGTCGATGCACCCTGACCGAGGTAGGTCGAGACGATTTCGTCGTACTGGCCGTCGTCGCGCAGGTTCTGAAGACCGGCGTTGAACATCTCGAGGAGTTCGGCGTTCTGGCCCTTGTTGACGGCGAAGCCGTAGCTCGCGCCCACCTCTTTTTCGGTGACGGTCTTGAGGCCGTTGCCCTGCGTGATGCCGTAGGCGAGGACGGGATAGTCGTCGAAGACGGCGACGGAGTTTCCGGTTCGGACCTCGTCGTACATGCTGGCGGAGTCAGCGAAATAGACAGTGGTGAAACCGTATTGGTCCTTGATGGACTCGGCGAAGCTGGCGCCCTCGGTGCCGTTCTTCACGGCGACGCGCTTGCCCTTCAGGTCTTCGTACGACTTCACGTCGTTGTCGGTCTCGAGGACGGCCATCTGCACGCCCGACTCGAAGTACGGGTCGGAGAAGTCGAAGACCTGCTTGCGGGCGTCGGTGATGGACATGCCGGCGATGACGCCGTCGGCCTGCCCCGCCTGCACGGCCTGAAGGGCCGCGTCGAAGCCGAGCTGCTTGATGTCGACCTTGAAACCTTGGTCCTCGGCGATCGCATTGAGCAGGTCGATGTCGATGCCGACGAGTTTGCCGTCTTCGTTCTCGAATTCGAACGGGGCGAATGTCAGATCGGTGGCGATCGTGTAGGTGCGACCGGGTTGCGCGCTCGCGATTCCGGGGGCGAACAGCGCTGCGATCAGCGCCAGCAGGATGGCCAGGATCGGCCACCTGGCATTACGTGGTCTGTCGAATCTTCTTCGCACTATCGCCCAGCTTTCTTCTGTCGCGCCCGGGATCGCCGGACTGCTTTGAACCAGACGAGAACATACTGCGCCCAGAGCTGAATCGATACACGGGTATCGGAGCCGGAAAGTGCAGAACACACGACACGCCGTTGCCGTTCCGTGACAAAAGTCGCATTTCGTTGTGATTTGGTTGCCGATACAACGCTTGGTCGTTACCGTATTGTGATCGAACGTCGTCTGCCTTGGGATTTCCTGTGTCGCCTTTTGCCAAGATCAACTCCACGAAGTCACCACTTCTCTACTCAGTGGTGGGTGCGTTGCTTTTGACGCTGATCGTCGGGGGTGCGCTCGCCGTAGTTCGGCACAAGACGATCACCCTTGATGTCGACGGTGACATGATTTCGCTGTCCACGATGTCGAGCAGCGTCGGGACAGCTCTCGAGGACGCCGGATACCCGGCCGATCCCAAGGACGCTCTCGCTCCCAGCGCCGATTCCTCCCTGTCCGACGGCGATACCGTCGTACTGCGCCGTGCCCGTGAGTTGGCGCTGACCGTCGACGGTCAGCCGACCACCATCTGGACCACCGCATTGACGGTCGACGAGGCATTGAAGCAAGTAGATGTTTCCGACGACTTCGCAGTCTCGGCTTCACGCTCGCATCGTCTGCCCCTCGAACGGACCGAACTCGACGTCGTCAGCCCGAAGACCGTCAGCGTCAGCGACGGCGGCGCTCCCGCATCGGAGATCAAGCTCGCCGCCGTGACCGTCGGTGATCTTCTCGCGGCGAAGAATGCGCCGCTCGAGCAGGCCGACTCGGTTGTTCCCACCGCTGACACACCTGTCACCAACGGCCTGACCATCCAGGTCACCCGCGACCGCACGGACACTCGCGTCGAGACGCAGCCGATCGCGCCGCCCGAGAACAAGGTCGAAGATCCCGAGCTCGAGAAGGACAAGACCGTCGTCGAGAACCCGGGTGTTGCGGGCGAGCGCACGGCCACCGTCGAGGTCAAGACTGTCAACGGCGTCGAGGCCGGACGAACCGAACTTTCCGCGACCGTGATCAAGGAACCGGTCGCAGCAGTAGTGAAGGTCGGCACCAAGCAGACTTCCGCGCCCGCCGTGTCCAACGCGTCGACGTGGGACTCCATTGCTCAGTGCGAAGCGACCGGAAACTGGGCCATCAACACCGGCAACGGTTTCTACGGCGGACTTCAGTTCACCCAGAGCACGTGGGAGGCATTCGGCGGCGGTCAGTACGCGGCTCGCGCCGACCTCGCATCACGTGAACAGCAGATCGCGATCGGCGAGAAGGTCCGCGCCGGTCAGGGCTGGGGTGCGTGGCCGTCCTGCACCAGCAAATTGGGCCTGCGCTGACCCGCCCTCACTCCACACAGAACTCAGGAACCGATGTCACCGTTCGCCAAGATCAACTCGACCAGGTCGCCGTTGTTGTACTCGGCGATCGCCGCGCTCCTTCTGACCGTCCTCGTGGGCGGTGTTCTCGCTGTAGTCCGGCACAAGACCATCACCCTCGACGTCGACGGTGAGCAGATTCGCCTGAGCACCATGTCGACCAACGTCGACGGAGCTCTCGAGGATGCGGGTTACCCGATCGGTGACAAGGACGCAGTTGCTCCCGCGGCCGACGCTTCACTGTCCGACGGCGACACCGTGGTGCTCCGTCGCGCGCGAGAGATCACGCTGACGGTCGACGGTCAGCCGCAGAAGCTCTGGACCACCGCTTTGACCGTCGACGACGCGTTGAAGCAGTTGGATGTCGCAGCAGATGTGCACGTGTCGGCTTCGCGCTCGCAGCGTCTTCCGCTCGACGGCGCCGCGCTGGACGTGCTGACACCGGTTGTCGCAAAACTGGTCGACGGCGCAAACGCGGCAGCAGACGTGCGTATCGCGGCTCCGACGGTAGGGGAGTTCCTCACCGCAAACGGAACGCCGCTCGAGCAGTCGGACACGGTTGTTCCCGCCGCCGATGCTCCGCTGACCGAGGGCCTCGAGGTCACGGTGACGCGTAACCGCACCGAGAACAAGATCGAGACCTTGCCGCTCGATCCGCCGGATCAGCGCATCGAGGATCCGACGATGAACCAGAGCCGTACGACCGTCGAGAACCCGGGCGTTCCCGGCGTGCGCGACGTGACGTTCGCCGTCAATCTCGTCAACGGTGTCGAGGCCGGACGCACACAGGTGTCGGAGACGATCACCACACCGGCTCAGCCGAAGGTCGTGCGTGTCGGAACGAAGCCGGGCACCGAGGTGCCGCCCGTGGAGAACGGTTCGACGTGGGATGCGCTCGCACAGTGCGAGGCCACCGGTAACTGGGCTATCAACACCGGCAACGGTTTCTACGGCGGCGTGCAGTTCGATCAGAACACCTGGGAACGACAGGGCGGGTTGAAATATGCGCCCCGCGCCGACCTCGCCACCCGTGAAGAGCAGATCGCGATTGCGACCCAGACGCAGCGCACTCAGGGCTGGGGCGCATGGCCGTCGTGCTCGGGTCGTCTCGGACTGGGATAAGTTCTACTGGTGTCAGACGCCGAACAATCGAACGAACCCATCGCTACTCCGCGCGGGCAGGCAGCCCTGCTCGGTCCGGTCGAGGTGCGCGCTCTTGCCGAGGAATTCGGTGTCCGACCCACGAAACAGTTGGGGCAGAACTTCGTTCACGACGCCAACACCGTGCGACGCATCGTCACCACCGCAGGCGTCACTCGTGACGACGTCGTCCTCGAAGTAGGGCCCGGTCTCGGTTCGCTGACGATGGCGCTGATGGACGTGGTCGATCGTGTCATCGCGGTCGAGATCGATCCCAACCTCGCGGCCCGCCTCCCCAAGACGGTGGCCGAGCGAGCGCCGGAACTGGCCGATCGCCTGACCGTCGTCGAAGCCGATGCAATGCGTGTGTTGCCTTCGCAGATACCCGGCGAGCCGACCGCGCTGGTCGCGAACCTTCCGTACAACGTCGCGGTGCCGGTACTGCTGCACCTGTTTGCATCGTTGCCGAGTCTGCGGACCGCACTCGTGATGGTGCAAGCCGAGGTTGCCGATCGACTGGCGGCTGATCCGGGAAGCAAGATCTACGGCGTTCCCAGCGTCAAGGCCAACTTCTTCGGCGAGGTTCGCCGCGCCGGCGCCGTCGGACGCAACGTCTTCTGGCCGGTACCCAAGGTGGAATCAGGTCTGGTTCGTATCGACCGGTATGCGGAGCCGCCGTGGCCGATGGACGAGAAGCACCGCAAGCAGGTCTTTGCTGCGATCGACGCCGCATTCGCGCAGCGCCGCAAGACTTTGCGTGCCGCGCTCAGTGGTTGGGCGGGTTCGCCTGCCGAAGCCGAACGACGGCTCCTCGCTGCGGGCATCGAGCCACAGACGCGTGGCGAGATGCTCGACGCAGCAGCCTTCGTTCGGCTGGCTGGAGGCGAATAGCCCCGTGCGCGGTTAAGGAGTGCAGGGACTCCCTAACCGCGCACAAGGGCTTTGCCCCCTGCTATTTGAACCGCCGCAACCTCAGGCTGTTGCTCACCACGAACACACTGCTGAATGCCATTGCGGCACCGGCGAGCATCGGGTTGAGCAGGCCGGCCGCAGCCAGCGGGATCGCTGCCGTGTTGTAGGCGAATGCCCAGAACAGGTTGCCCTTGATGGTCTTGAGCGTCTTGCGGGACAGTCGAATTGCATCGGCTGCCGACCGCAGGTCACCGCGCACCAGGGTGATGTCGCTGGCCTCGATCGCAACGTCGGTACCCGTGCCCATCGCCAGGCCGAGATCGGCCTGAGCCAGGGCTGCCGCGTCGTTCACGCCGTCGCCGACCATGGCCACGACGCGTCCTTCCGCTTGCAGTTTCTTGACGGCGTCGACCTTGTCCGCAGGCATGACCTCGGCGAAGACGGTGCTGATCCCGACCTGATCCGCGACAGTGCGAGCAACGGTGGCGTTGTCACCGGTCAGCAGAACCGGTTCGAGGCCGAGTGCTTTCAACTGCGCGATTGCTTCGGCGCTCGTGTCCTTGACCGCGTCGGCGATCACGAGGATGCCGTGCGCCTTGCCGTCCCAGCCCACCGCGATTGCGGTGCGCCCGGCCTTCTCTGCTGCAGCCTTCGCCTCGCGGAGATTTTCCGGCAACGGCATCGACCAGTCGGCGAGCAGCGCGTCTCGGCCGGCGACGACGGCGTGACCGTCGACCATTCCCTGTACGCCGCGCCCGGCGACGTTCACGAAATCCTCGACCGTAGGCAATTCGCCCACGGCTTCGGTCGCACCCTTCGCGATCGCTGCGGCGATGGGGTGCTCGGAGCGATGTTCGAGTGCGCCCGCCAGCCGAAGGACCTCGTCGACGGTTGTTCCTTCGCCCACCACTGTGTCCAGCAATGTCATCTGACCGGTAGTGACGGTTCCCGTCTTGTCGAGCACGACGGTGTCGACTGCGCGCGTCGATTCGAGCACCTCGGGTCCCTTGATGAGGATTCCCATCTGAGCTCCGCGACCCGTGCCCACCAACAGGGCTGTGGGCGTTGCCAATCCGAGGGCACAGGGGCACGCGATGATCAGCACGGCGACCGCAGCGGTGAAGGCCATCTCGATAGGGTTACCGGTACCGAGCCAGTAGCCCAGTGTCGCAACGGCAATCGCGATGACGACCGGCACGAAGATACCGGCGATCCGATCGGCGAGGCGCTGAACTTCGGCCTTGCCGTTCTGGGCGTCTTCGACCAGTGCCGCCATCTGGGCGAGTTGGGTGTCGCTCCCGACGCGGGTGGCCTGGACGGTCAAGGTTCCACCGACGTTGACGGTGGCGCCGACTACGGTGTCCCCGACACCGACTTCCTCCGGCACGGATTCACCCGTCAACATGCTCATGTCGACGGCTGAGCGGCCCTCGGTGATGATGCCGTCGGTGGCGATCTTCTCGCCGGGCCGAACGATGAAGGAGTCGCCCGCTGCCAGTTCTTCGGCGGGGATTCGTACTTCGACGCCGTTGCGCAATACCGCGACGTCTTTCGCACCGAGCTCCATGAGTGCGCGTAGTGCGGCGCCGGACGTGCGCTTGGACTTGTGCTCGAAGTAGCGTCCGGCCAGTACGAACGTGATGACGCCCGCGGCAACTTCGAGGTAGATGTTGGCGCTGCCGTCCATCCGGTCGACCGTCAGCCGGAAGGCGTGCTTCATACCGGCTTCGCCCGCGGTGCCGAAGAACAGTGCGTAGAGCGACCAGACGAATGCCGAGATGGTGCCCAGGGAGATGAGCGTGTCCATCGTGGCGGCGCCGTGACGCAGGTTCACCCAGGCGGCACGGTGGAAGGGAAGGGCCGCCCACACGATGACCGGTGCGGCCAGCGTGAGGGAGAGCCACTGCCAGTTGTCGAACTGCAGCGCAGGAACCATCGCCATCGCGATGACCGGTACGGAGAGCAGAGTCGAGATGATCAGGCGGGTGCGAAGCTCGCGCAGATCGCGATCCTGCGGGGTTTCCGCGTCCGGGTCGACGGTGTCGGGCGCGCTCGGCGGCTTGGGGAGCGCGGCGGCGTAGCCGGCATTCTCGACGGCAGTGACCAAATCTTCGACGGGTACCCCGTCCGGGAAAGTGACCTTGGCCTTTTCCGTCGCGTAGTTGACGGTGGCTGTGACGCCGTCGATCTTGTTGAGCTTCTTCTCGATTCGTGACGCGCAGGAAGCGCACGTCATTCCGGTGATCGCGAGTTCGACGCTACTCGAGTTGGCAGCATTGTCGACCGCAGTCGGTGACGTCATCAGTGCCCTCCCTCGTGATTGTCTGGAACTGAAGCTGCGGAAGTGCCTGCATCAACCGTGAATTCGGCGGTGCGAACCACTCCTTCGTGTTGGAAGTCGAGGAAGAGGCGATACGTTCCTTCGCTCGGCGCCTGTGCATGGAAGGAAATGTCCGGACCGGGAGCAGTGACGCCGTCGCCCGGCTCACCCTCGGGGTGAACGTGCAGGTAGGCGAGGTCGCCGGTGCGCAGAGCGACAAGGTGACCGTAGGCACCGAGGTACGGATCGAGATCGGTGACCGGGGCTCCGTCGCGAGCAACGCTCAGCGTGATCGGGCCGCCGGCAGTGGTCAGATCACCGTCGAGAGTCACGGTGTATCCGTCGACAGTTGCGGTCGCACTCTTCGCCGGCAGCGGAGCAGGAGCGAATTCGCCTGCCACGTCGAAGTTTCGGCCGAGTGTCAGTTGGGTGCCGTCGGTGGGGTCGAAGTCCGCGAAGACTCGGTAGGTACCGGCGACAGGCCAGGTCCAGTCGATCGACCAGGTGCCGTCTGCGGCGAGCGAAGGATGCACGTGGCGGAACTCGCTGGTGTCGTTTCTGACGACGATGAGGTGGAGCTTCTTCTCGTGCAGAAGGTCGAAATCGACGACGGGCTCGTTGTTGCTGTCGAGAATCCGGAAGGTCAAGGTTCCCGGCTCCCCAGCTCGATCGGGTGCGGTTACTTCGGTGAGTGTGTAACCGCCGGAGGAGACTTCGAGCCCTGCGGGTGTTGCCGAATCCATGCCTGGCATCGATCCGGTGGTTGATTCGTGGGTGCTGTGCTGGGTAGTGGACATGTCTATCGGGCTTCCGATTGCGGCCCCCACACCGAGGGCGGCGCCGAAGACGGCGACCAGCCCTACGGCGTAGGCGGCAAGTGTTGTCGAGGTGCGCACAGCTGACTCAGCTTGGTACGACTGCGTAGCCGGCTTCGTCGACTGCTGCGACGACGTCGGCTGCGGAGACGGGAGCGTCGCTGGTGACAACGACGCGTCCGCTCGCCAATTCGACATCCACCGCGGTTACGCCCGCGATGTTGCCGATCTCTTCCTTGACGGATCCGACGCAGTGTCCGCAGGTCATTCCGGAAACGGTGTATTCGGCGGTGGTCATCGCAGATCCCTTCGGTTGTGGAAAACTCATTTTACGGATACCCGGTGTAGGTATCGCTCTGCAATCGAAGGTACCCCCAGGGGGTATGCCTGTCAACGGGTTGGGCAGTGATGAAGGCCTCAGGGAAGACAACACGGCGGATGTGTGGTCTACTTGTGTTGGTCGTAAGTGTTTGTGTTTGTGTTTCCACGCTCGCAAATGGTTAGGTTGCGAGCGTTTGGACATCCTCCACGGATTTGTCTCAGAACGGTCGTAGTAAGTGACCCGGGCGGTCGAAGCGACTGCCTGTTGACACTGTGTTAGAGGAGATTTACATGGCAGAGGGCATCGTGAAGTGGTTCAACTCCGAGAAGGGGTTCGGCTTCATCGCTCCCGAAGACGGCAGTGCTGACGTCTTCGTTCACTACTCCGAGATCCAGAGTGGCGGCTTCCGCACTCTCGAGGAGAACCAGCGCGTGGCGTTCGAGATCGGTCAGGGCAACAAGGGCCCGCAGGCCACCGGCGTTACCATCGTCTAAGACGTCCATGTAAGTCGGGCAACCGACGCATGACGTACTGACAAGACCCCAACTCTTCGGAGTTGGGGTCTTGTTGCGTTTGGGTGAAAAGCGCTGTCACGCATCGAGATACCGCTGAGTGGTGACTGCCGTTTCCGCCGCGATGGTCCGGCATTCTTCGCGGAGTTCAGGTGGATTGACAACGGTGAAATCGACGTCGAAAGCCCTGAGCCACTGTGCGATCGACCGTAGGGAAGTGCCCGAAAGCGCTATGACGCAACGCCCTTCGTCGGTGGACTCCACTGATCCCCACTGTTCGCTGACCATGGGTGCTACCTGCTCGATGGGTGCATGCAGTAGAACTGTTGCGCGCGTGGAGGAATAGGCTCGAGTGACACCGCGGGAAACGAAGTCTGCTGCACCGCCCGCAGGTAGTTCCCGAGGCGTAAACCGCGGACCGGTGGGGATCTTGGGTTCCATCCTGTCGACGCGAAATGACCGCCAGTCTTCGCGAGCGAGATCCCAGGCCACCAGGTACCACCGAACACCCGACCGTACGAGCCGATACGGTTCCACTTCGCGCCGGCTCTGCGTGCCGTCGTGTGTGCTGTAGTCGAATCTCAAGCGTTCGTGGTTGTGGCACACGGACGCGATGGCGGACAGGACCGACGCATCGACCGCGCTAGCTGCCGGTTCGCGCGGCACGACGTCGATCGACAGTGACTCCAGACGGTGCCGCAGCCTCGACGGCATGATCTGACGCAGTTTCGCCAGCGCGCGCATCGAGGCCTCGCCGATGCCGACTACGGAGCCGGTCGCTCCGGACTGCAAGGAGAGCGCAACCGCGAGCACTTCCTCGTCATCGAGCTGTAGCGGAGGCATCTCCGCGCCGGCACCCAGGCGATATCCGCCGCCGACGCCGACCGTTGCGTCGACGGGGTAACCGAGATCGCGGAGGCGGTCCACGTCACGTCGAACCGTGCGCGGGGTGATCGCGAGTTTGTCTGCGAGTTCGGCACCGGACCAGTCTCGACGCGTCTGGAGCAGTGACAGCAACCGCAGTAGGCGAGCCGATGTCTCCTTCATGGCACGAAGTCTGCCAAACATTTAGGACCGTATGAGTCCTCAATTGAATTTAGGTTGGTCCATATCCGACCAGTCGAGCAGAAATTGGGGCCACATCATGAGCAGACCGATGATCGAGACGAAGGCGCTCACCAAGCACTTCGCTCAGGGCAAGAAGCTCGTGGAAGCAGTCAAGGGAGTCACGCTCGACGTAGCGGAGGGCGAGTTGGTCGCCTTGCTGGGGCCGAACGGTGCCGGAAAATCGACGACGTTGCGAATGTTGACCACCTTGCTCGAGCCCACCTCCGGCAGCGCGCGAATCGCAGGGTTCGACATCTCCGCGGCACGAAACGAGGTGCGCTCGAGCCTTGGATACGTCGGACAGGGGAACGGCGCCGGCCACAACCAGCGGGTTCGCGACGAGTTGGTGACGCAGGGGTTGTGCTACGGAATGTCCAAGGCCGATTCGCAGGTTCGAGCCGACGAGTTGCTGGGTGATCTCGAACTCACCGATCTGGGCACTCGGAAGGTCAGCACTCTGTCGGGCGGGCAGCGCAGGCGGCTCGATATCGCTCTGGGTCTGGTCCATCGCCCACCTCTTCTGTTCCTCGACGAGCCGACCACGGGAATGGACCCGCAGAGTCGGGCCAACCTCTGGGACCACATCCTTCGGTTGCGGCGCGAGATGGGCACGACGATCGTGCTGACCACGCATTACCTCGAAGAAGCGGATTCGATGGCAGAGCGGGTCATCGTCATCGACGAGGGCACTGTCATCGCGGACAATACCGCTGCCGCGCTCAAGGCGGATCTTGCGGGAGATCATCTTCTGCTCACCTTCGACAGCATCGAGGCGGCCGGTGTCGCAGCGTCGGTGGCCGAGCAACTTGTCACTGTCCGTGAAGTCACTGTCGACGCAAGCACGGTGAGTATCCGTGCCGGCGAGGGTGATTCGACGCTACCGGTATTGCTGCGTGAAGCGGATGCCCGAGGTGCCCGCGCTCTCACCGCCGACATCACCAGGCCGACTCTTGACGATGTCTTCCTCACCCTCACCGGTCGCAGCCTGCGCGAGAGCGCCGCCGCGGTCGCTTCCTGAAACCACGACAAAGTACTTCGAAGAACAGGAATCTGCCATGACAATCACGCTCGATACCCCACGTACCGTGCACGGCAACATCGTTCGAGACAGCGCCGTCGTGATGGGTCGTGAACTGCGACCGATGTTGCGCGACCCGGTCAGCGTCATCTTCAGCTTGATTCAGCCGCTGATCCTGTTGGCGTTGTTCGGGCCTTTGCTCAAAGGGGTCCCGGGTACCGGTGACGGCGTATGGAATTGGTTCATTCCCGGTGTGTTGGTGATGATCGCGATCTTCGGAACGACGATGACCGGGTCCAACCTCCTGATGGAGATGCAGCAGGGATCGCACGAGCGAATGTTGGTGACTCCGCTCAGACGCTCGTCCTTGTTGATCGGGCGAGCGTGCAAGGAGATGGTTCCGCTTGCCGCGCAGGCGATTTTGATCATTCTGGTTGCACTTCCGCTCGGACTGGACGTCAACGCAGCGGGCGCCGCGCTCGGGATCGTCCTGCTCGGAGTGTTCGGCGTCGGACTCGGTGCGCTCTCGTACGCTCTCGCTCTGGCTGTGCGGGAGCAGGATTGGATGTTCTGGGTCGTTCAGCAGACGCTGATGTTCCCGCTCCTGATCCTGTCCGGAACCATGCTTCCACTCGATGATGCGCCAGGTTGGATGAAGGTCCTCGTGAACGTCAATCCGCTGGGCTATGTCGTCGATGCCGAGCGGGCACTGTTTGCCGGTGACTTCGCGTCGGGCAGCGTTCTGGCAGGAATCGTGGCCGCTGTGGGCGTTGCGGTTGTCGGTCTGGGCGTGGGTGTGCGCGCGGTGAAATAGCGTGGGTGTACTGGCTGTCGGACGGGGTGTGGCGGTCGCAGGTTTTCGCCCAGGTGTTCGCAGCGCCTATTGTTGTTCCTTGTGCTCTCCGTCGTTCCTCGCCCCGTAGTCGTCCGGGCCCCGTCCAAGGTGAATCTCCACCTTGCCGTCGGGGACCTGCGCGAGGACGGCTATCACGAACTGACGACGGTGTTTCAGGCATTGTCCCTGGCAGACGCCGTCACGGTGGCGCCTGCGGACACCCTGACCGTGCGGGTTATCGGCGACGACGCCGCGGCCGTGCCTACCGATCGCACCAATCTCGTGTGGCGTGCCGCCGAGATGCTCGCGGTCGAGGGTGGCGTGGCCCCGAACGTCGAGATCGTCATCGAGAAAGGCATTCCCGTCGCAGGCGGAATGGCCGGTGGGAGCGCCGACGCGGCCGCTGCGTTGGTTGCGCTCAACTCGTTGTGGAAGCTCGACTTCTCACGACCTGATCTCGACGCCTTCGCCGCACGCCTCGGGAGCGACGTTCCGTTCTCCCTGCACGGTGGCACCGCCCTCGGGACCGGCCGCGGCGAACAACTTGTGCCCGTCTTGACCCGCCACACCTTCCACTGGGTGCTGGCGCTGGCCAAGGGCGGCTTGAGCACACCGGTCGTATTCCGCGAACTGGACAAGCTGCGGGCCGAAGGTTCCCCGAAACGGCTGGGCAGCGCCGATGCGTTGATTCAGGCGCTCACCACCGGTGACGCTCATCTGCTTGCGCCGCTCCTCGGCAACGATCTGCAGGCGGCAGCACTCTCACTCAACCCGGACCTACGACGGACGCTGCGAGCGGGCGTCGAAGCCGGAGCTTTGGCCGGCATCGTCTCCGGCTCCGGACCGACATGCGCGTTTCTCTGCGCCGACGCACAGTCCGCGGTGGAAGTGAGCGCAGAACTTGCGGGAGCGGGGGTGTGCCGCACCGTTCGCGTGGCGAGCGGACCTGTTCCCGGAGCACGAATACTCGACAATGCGGCAAAGGGACAGCACTGATGGCGAATCTGATCAATCTGGAAAACGTGTCGAAGTCTTTCGGCGTCAAGCCGTTGCTCGACGGGGTCTCCCTGGGCGTCGAGGAAGGCGAGCGCATCGGCGTCGTCGGTCTCAACGGTGGCGGCAAGACAACGATGCTCGAGGTCCTCGCGGGTGTGGAGCAGCCGGATTCGGGACGAGTGAGCCGCGTCGGCGGATTGCGGATGGCCGTCGTGACGCAGCGCGGTGTACTGCCTCCCGGCTCCACGGTCGGTGAAGTGGTCCTGGGGCCGCTCGGAGTAGCTCAGCACGAGTGGGCCGGCGATGCGCGCATCCGTTCGGTGCTCTCGGGTATCGGCATCGACAACCTGGGCGCCGGCGGCGAGCGGTCTGCATTGGACGCCAAGGTCGACGGCCTGTCCGGCGGCGAGCGTCGTCGCGTCGCGCTGGCTGCAGCTCTTGTTCAGGACCTCGATCTGCTGGTGCTCGACGAGCCCACCAACCACCTCGACGTCGAAGGTGTTCAGTGGTTGGCCGAGCACCTCGTCTCACGTCGCAGTGCGCTTGTTGTCGTGACCCACGATCGCTGGTTCCTCGACACTGTCGCCACCCGTACCTGGGAGGTTGTCGGTGGCGGCGTCGAAAGCTACGAGGGTGGCTACAACGACTGGGTGTTCGCCCGTGCCGAGCGTTCCCGTCAGGCCGACGCTTCCGAAGAGCGTCGCCGCAACCTTGCGCGCAAGGAACTGGCGTGGCTGCGCCGCGGTGCTCCTGCCCGTACGTCCAAGCCGAAGTACCGCATCGAAGCAGCAGAAGCCTTGATCGCCGACGTTCCGGCACCTCGTGACGCGGTGGCGCTCGCGTCGTTCGCGCAGCGTCGGCTCGGCAAGGTAGTCATCGAACTCGAAGACGCGCGTCTGGAAACCCCGGACGGCCGCGTACTCGTCGAGGATCTGACCTGGCGTCTGGCGCCGGGCGAGCGTGTCGGCCTGGTCGGCGTCAACGGCTCGGGCAAGACGACGCTGCTGCGGACGCTGGCCGGCGAACTCGAGCCTGCAGCCGGAAAGCGCATTCAGGGACAAACCGTCCACATCGGTTGGCTCAAGCAGGAACTAGACGATCTTCCGACCGACATGCGCGTACTCGACGCGGTCAAGGACGTAGCCGAGCGAATCACCCTGGGTGACAAGGAAGTATCGGCTGGTCAGCTCGCTGAGCGGCTGGGCTTCACACCGGCGCGTCAACGCACCCCCGTCGGTGACCTGTCCGGTGGTGAGCGCCGACGTCTGCAGTTGACGCGTGTTCTCATGGCCGAGCCCAACGTCTTGCTTCTCGACGAGCCCACCAACGATCTCGACATCGACACGCTTCAGCAACTCGAGGATCTGCTCGACGGCTGGGCAGGCACCATGGTGGTGATCTCGCACGACCGGTACCTGATCGAGCGAATCTGTGACACCACCTGGGCGCTCTTCGGTGATCGCAAGCTCACCAACCTGCCCGGCGGTATCGAGGACTACCTGCGTCGACGCGCCGCGATGGGGGATGGCGACAACCCGTCAGTTGCCTCGACCGCGAGTGGTGCGTCGAAGAGCAAGCAGGTTCGCGACGGTGCCGCGGATCGCGCTGCGCGCAAGGAGCTTTCGAAGCTCGAGCGGTCCATCGCGAAGTTCGACGACCGTGAGAAGAAGCTGCACGCATCACTGGCCGACGCGGCCACCGACCCGGACAAGCTGCAGAAGCTCGGCGCAGAACTCAAGCAGGTCATCGCCGACAAGGAAGCCGCCGAAGAGCAGTGGATGGAGCTCTTCGCGGAGCTGGACGGCTAGGGGAACTTCGCCCCGAACTTCTTGAAGGTTCGCTCTGGATCCAGGGTTTCCGGCGCCTGCCTGCGCAGCAGTGCGTCCAGAACGAGCCCGTCCAGTGCTGCGACCAATTCCGCTGCATCGGACGAGGTCATGCCGCGTTCGATCAAGATGGCAACAAATCGATCCCGACCACGTACCAGTTCCACTGCGAGGTCGGGATCGTGGAATGACGCGATGATCAGTTCGTAGCGAGCACGAGTGCGACCGGACTCGGGTCCCAGCCATCGGGCCACCTGTTGCTTCGGTGTCTCGCCCGGGCGAGGAAGATCACCGTCCAGAAGATGTCGCACCACTTCGACTATCAGTCCACGTTGGTTTGCGAAGTAGTGCCGTGCGCTGCCGTGTGGCACGCCGGCTTCGTCCTCGACGCCTCTCGTCGACCAAGCCCGAAACCCAACCCGGCCCAGTAGTTCGAGCCCAGCGTCCAGAAGCGCTTCTCGCGTCGATTTCTCCACGCAGAGAAGATACCGTGCTAGCCTCTTCTCCACTTGGAGAATTTCTCCGCACGGAGAAGTGGCCGGTGGGTCGAACTGATTGGGGGTGAAGCGTGGTCATCTTTTTCGACATCCTGCTTGTGCTGTGCGTTGTTGCGATTGTGTGTTTCGCGGGATACGTCCTCTATCGCGTCGTCTTTGACGACTAGCTGAATGTTGATGTACTTCAACGGGTCTCGGGTGTTCTTTGCTTTTGAAGTTGTCCGTTATGTCTCTGGTTATCGAAAGTATGTTCGATTAAACTTTGAGCATGGACAGTCGGGATGCGTGGCAGCTGGATGGTGAGGGCCTCAAGTGTGAGGTTCTGGATCTGGTGCGTGCCCGGCACGAGTTGCAGTCGCGGATGGTGTTGCTGATCGTGGAGATGTTTTCCCGGGAGACTGTGGTCGGGAAGGGTTTTCGGGCGATCGCGCAGTGGTTGCACGGTTCGACGAATTTGGAGATCGGTGAGTGCAGTCTGTTGGTCAGTCTGGCGCGGTTGCTGTTGCTCGAACCTGTTGTCGCCGATGCTTTTCACCGGGGTGACGTTGATGCGTTGAAGGCCCGTCAGGTGGCGTCGTTTTGTCAGCATCCGCCGAAGAACATGACCCCGACGGATGTGGACAAGGCCCGCAGGATCCTGCTCGACCTGGCGTCGAAGAACATTGCCGATTGTGATGCGGTGCGGGCAGCGATCCGGCGGATCGAAAAGCAGTACGGCAAACGCGAAGACGGCGTCCCTGTCGGGGAGGATTCGGAGCGTAACGAGTTCTACGCCTCGAAAGGTTTGTATGGGCGCGTGTCGGTGAAGGGCGATTTGGATGCGGTGAACGGTGCCCGTCTGATCACGTTGTTGTCGAGTTTGTCGGCGCCGACGCCGGAGAAGGATGGCGTGAAGGACACTCGCACTCCGGCGCTGCGGCGGGCGGACGGGTTTTGCGAGTTGTTGCGGCGGTACGAGCGGGCGGGGTTGGGTCCGATCGAGGGCGGGGTGAAACCGCACATCACGGTCACGGCCAGCGCAAAAGACATGACCGACCTCAAAGCCTTGAAGGATCTACTGCCGTCGACTCAGGAACTGGGGTTCGCGTGGACGGATTGGGTGGGCCCGATCAGCATCGATACCGCGCGGATGTTGGCGTGCGACTGCACCGTGACCCGGATTTTGTTGGATGAGAATGGTGTTCCGCTCGAGTGCGGCAAGGAAGCGAGAACGGCGACGGTACCCCAGCGGCGGGCGTTGGCTGTGCGTGATGGTGGGTGTGCGTTTCCGGGGTGCGGGACACCGTCGGGGTGGTGCGATGCTCATCATATTGTTCACTGGAATGATGGCGGCCCAACGGATCTCGACAATCTGATCTTGTTGTGTGGCCATCATCACCGGACGCTGCACCACACGGAGTGGCGGGTGGAGATCGGGCCGGATCGCAAATCGGTGTTCTATCCGCCGATGTCGATCGATCCGTATCAACAGCCGATCGGTGGGAACAGTCCACCGACAGCGGCGTGAACCTCCACAACTGAAGGCTCGAGCACCGGGGCATCACCATGCCCCGGTGCTCACCGCTGTCTACTGTCAGAACGCTACTGTCAGAACGTGAGCGTGAGTCGCCCGTTCTCGTCGCTGATGTGAACAGTTCGCCCGATCGCCGGCGGGTTGTCACCGCGAAGCTGCGTCAGTTCGGCGGCATTCTCGGGACCAGTGTGACCGGCGACTCGGCGGCCGTCCTGCGTCGTCGCGATCACGAACCCGATCTCAGGCTCGCCGGTGCGGCCGTATTCGACAGAGGCCGTGACTATTTCCGCCGCGCCTGTGTAACCAGTGATCAGTTCCGGAACCTCCGCAGTTAGCGCGCGTGCGTCGGGATCGCCGACGTACCCGTCAGCATGAGCAGCGGCGGACAACAGTACGCAGTGCTGGTAGGTGAGGAATCCACCGTTGCCGTGGACGAGGGCAAGGTTGGCGCCGTCACGAATTTGCCTGGTGACCTCGGCGACGGAATGCAGGGTGTAGCTGTTGAGGGGCCCACCGAAGAACGAGTGACCTCCGGTGACACTCGGGATCGCGGTATCCGGGAGCCCGAGTTCGCGGATCAACAGCTTGGGCACGATCGGGAAGCAGCTGTAGGCATCCACGATGTCGAGTGCGTCGGCACCGACTCCGGCACCATCGAGTGTGCGATGCACGGCGTCGTGCATCGCGGCTGAGCTGTCGAAGCCGTTGCGGCTGAGGATGTCCAATGGATCACTGGCACCCGCGCCGCCCCAGAGGTAGACCAGTTTGCCTTCGTCGATACCGAATTCGAGGGCCGTCGACAACGAGCAGACGACAACGGCCGCAGCCTGATTGACGAAGGGCATGGCATTGAGCATCAGTGGGTACGGCTCGGAGACCATCCGATTGCCGGGGCCGACGGTGCCGATCTCTTCCGCCGATCGGATCTCCGACGTCCAGGAGGCGGGATTCTTCGATGCCAGCTCAGAGAACGCGGCGTACATCCTCGCGGACCAGGCGAGCGATTCGCGGGCGCCGTGGCCCTCGGCTGCACTGAAGCAGTTCTCGAAGAGCGGGTAGACGCGCGTAGGCACGATGAAGCCGGCGCGCTGCATTTCGGGGCTTCCCAGGTCGGTCGGATCGAATCCGGGAGGCCCTCCGGGCGCTGCCGTCCACCCGATCGAGTCGGGGGTGACTCCGGACTTTCGCAGCGCGGTGCTGCTGGCGTGCGATTCTCCGCCCACGAGCAGAGCAACCGAAGATTCACCGCGGGCGATGGACGCGCCGATCCGATCGAGGAGCGCCGCGGGCCAGTGGCCACCGATCGGAGAGGTCGAGGTGATCGTGGGAGTCGCGCCCAGTCGCGAGGCGAGCAGTCCGGGGAGGTCGTCGTACGACCAGCTGACGGTCTTGACCGCGTACACGGAATCGATCTGTGTTCCCAGCTCAGTGCGTCCACTGTCGTTCAAGGCGGCAACGGTGGCGTCGTGAATCAGATCGAGAGGTTCGCGGTGCCCGTCGGCTGGGTTCCAGCGCAGATCGCCGACGCCGACGATGACCGGGATTCGTGATGCGTCAACCATCATGTACCTCTCGTTGCCGACCCGTAGCCGGGAGTTGCAGTCACGATATCGGGGATCCTGGTATGTGTAACTCGCGGGTCACAGTCAACATTTTTCAGGTTCCTATTTAGGTATGCCTAACGAAAGTCCTATACTCGTCATCATGACAGCTGTGGCAGAGAGAATTTCGGTGCCCGTGGGGCCGCGTTCCATCGATCACCCCTACTCGATGACAACGGTGACTCTGAAGCTCTCTCACCAGCGGCAGTGGGCACCGCACCGTCACCCTGAGCACGAGCTGATCTGGGGGAACTCCGGCGGAATGCTCACGGTTGTCGCTGACGGCATCACCTGGGAGGTTCCGCCTTCGGCAGGGCTGTGGCTGCCCGCCGGCGCGTTGCATGCCGTGAAGGCGGGCCCAGGTACCGAGTTCTTCTGCACCTATTTCCGGCCCGAGGCTCACGCTGCGCCCTCTGGCGTTCCGGGCTTGTTCGGAGTCAGTGCTCTCCTACGTGAGGTACTCCTGCACATGCATCGGCGGAACATGCCCGACGAGGCGCGTAGTCGCGCCGAGCGGGTGGCATTCGACATGCTGCAGCCGCTCGAAGTTGCTGCGGTGGAGGTTCCGATGCCGACCGATCCGCGGGCGCTGTTCGTTGCCGAAGCATTGGTCGCCAATCCGGCAGACCAGCGGTCGCTGTCGGAATGGGCACTGACGGCTGGCGGCAGCGTCCGTACGTTGACGCGAGTGTTCGCTCAGGGCACGGGAATGACTTTTGCACAGTGGCGAATTCAGGTTCGAGTCCGCGCAGCCCTGACGTATCTGGCTGCTGGAGTGCCGGTTTCGGTTGTCAGTAGGCGAGTCGGGTACGAAACTCCGAGTGCGTTTGTCGCAGTGTTCCGTCGGGTCACCGGCCGTACGCCCGGCAGCATGATGAACAAGGGGAGTGTGGCGCCCGAATCGGTGCCGTACCTTCTGCACGCTTGAGGTAGGTCGCACCGGGCGGTAGTGCCCGGTGCAACCGTCGCGGTCACCGCCGCGGAGCGGACCACGCTTCCCACAGTTCCGCGTACCGACCCCCGAGGTTGACCAACTCGTCGTGAGAGCCTTGCTCGACGACGCGGCCGTCGTTCATGACCAGGATTTGGTCGGCGTCGACGGCCTGTGAGAGTCGGTGTGCCACTGTGACAGCAGTGCGACCCCGGGTCAGGGCCAGAGCGGCATCGTCGAGGACCCTGGCTCCGGCGCTACCCGCTTCGGCGGTCGCCTCGTCGAGAATCAGCAGCGGCGGATCCAGCAATTCGATTCTTGCCAACGCGAGTTGCTGTGCCTGAGTCGCGGTCAGCCGGTGTCCACCGTCCCCGATTACGGTTTCGAGCCCGTCCGGCAGGGCCCGCAGCCAATCCGACGCACCGACGGTATCGAGCGCCGCGGTGATGTCGTCGTCGGTTGCCGACGGGTCAGCCAGCCGTAGATCCTCGGCCAACGTGCCGGCAAAGACGTGGACCTCCTGAGTCACGAGGGCCACCGCGCTCCGAGAAGTCGACCGTGGCAATTCGTTCCGGGGCACCGTCCCGATCTTCACGGTGCCTTCGGTCGGCTCGTAGGTACCCGCGATCAGTTTTGCGACCGTCGATTTTCCGGCTCCGGTTGCGCCCACGAGTGCCGTGACGGTCCCGGCCGGAATGGTGATGTCGATGTCTCGCAGAACAGGAGCGTCGCCGCTGCGGTAAGAGAACGTCACCTCCTCCAAAGACGCTGAACTGTCGACGGGTTCATGTGGATCGGACGGCGCGGGTGGCACGGGCGCAAGGGTGACTCCGACCAGCCGAGCCAATGCGATTGTGCCTTCCTGCAATTCGTCGAACACGCTGAGAACCGCGCCGACCGGATCGAAGAGCCGGTGGAAGAACAATGCTGCGGCGGTGGCGGCGCCGATGCTGATCTGACCGTCTCGCACCAGCCAGAAGCCTGTGATCAGCACGGCGGACAGGCCGATGAATTCGGCGATGTTGAGCCGGCCGAAGAACCTGGTGCGTAGACGCGTGGTCAACAAGCTCAGCCGGACGGCCGTCATCGATCGAGATTCGATCTGTTCCAGGTGTGGCTGAGCCAGACGTAGTGATCCGACGGTGTCGGAGTTGCTCAGTGAGTCCAGGAGTTGTTGCGCACGTGCACCTTCCGCCTCCCGCTCCTCGCGGTAGACCGGTGCCGACCTCGAGAGATACCAGCGCAGCGCCTGGATCTGGATGGGCGCCGCGATCACCGCGGCAATGGCGAATCGCCAATCGAGGCTGCCCAATCCGATCAGGGTCAACACGATGGTCAGAGCCGCCGTGGCAAAAACCGGGAGTGCTTCGGATACAGCGCGGGTCACCAAGCGGACGTCCCCGGTGATACGGGAGACGAGATCTCCGCGCCCGGCGCGTTCGACGTCGCTCTGCGGAAGGTCGAGAACCCGGACGACGACTTCTTCGCGCAGGTCGGCGACAACCCTTTCGCCGACACCGGCGAGCAGGTAGTTGCTGACTCCGACGAGAAGGGAGGAGGCAACCGCGATGGCGACCAACGCGAGAGTCAGCGTGCCGATGCGCGAGACAGCGTCGCCGTCTCCGTCCGTCACAGCGTCGACCATCGCGCCGAGGACCAGCGGCGTGAGCAGGCCGATCGCGGTCGCAGCAGTCAGAGTGACGACGGCGGCGACGGCGGATATCCGGTGCGGACCCATCAACCGAAGTGCTGCGCGGCGTGCCTGTTTCGGTGTCGCGGTGGGGAGTAGTTCGTTCACAGCTCGATCACCCGATCGCAGATATCGAGCAGCACGGGGCTGCTGGTCAGAAGAAGAGTCGCGTGAGCACCGCGTACCTCGGCGATCCCGCGTGCAATTCGCGCTTCGGTGACGGAGTCGACGGCAGTCGTGGGGTCGTGCAGCACCAGGACCGGAGCTTCGCTCGCCAGTGCCCTTGCCAAGGCGATGCGTTGTCGCTGACCGCCGGAGAGCGAATTTCCCTGCTCGGTGACTCGAGTGGCGAGGCCGAGTGGAAGGACCGAGATCACCTGATCTGCGGCGGCGGCAGCGATTGCCTCGTCACTGCGGCTGCCGATCGGTGCGAGTGCCTCGATGTTGTCACCGACTGTGCCGATGAACAGTGCCGCGTCGTGCGGCGCAGCCAGAACATGAGTCCGGAGCTCGTCGATGTGCAGTTCGTGAATGGCGTTGTCGCCGAGATGAATCGTTCCGCTCGAAGGCTCGATTCGACGAGCCAACGCGTCGACCAACGCATCCGCCCAGGCCGCATTCTCGGTGACGATGCCGATGATCTCGCCGCGTTTGACATCCAGGTCGACTGGTGACGCTCCGGCCAACACGACGTCACGCAGCGTCAGGAACTCCGAGTGGTTCAGAGGTGCAGGATCACTCGCGGGAGTGACAGCCTCGCCGGTCCCGAGAAGCGCTGCGACGCGGTTGGCGGAAGCGCGGGCCCGTGCCAGGCCGGCGCCGAAGTAGATGATGTCGATCAACGGACCTCGAAGGAACTGTGCCAGACCCACCACAGCGACGAATTCACCGACCGAGATGCTCCCGGATGCTGCCATCCGCCCACCGACGTACGCGATGACGGCCAGGAAAGCGCCGGCGATCGCCACGTTCGCGGCGGAGTACATAGCTTGGTATCGCTGTGCGCGAAGGGTTGCTTCCAGCGAAGTCCGGCTGGCTCCCCGATAACGCTGCGCTGCAGCGTCTCCGGCGCCGATTCCGGACAGGATCCGGAGCCCCGACAGGAGGTCTGCGGCCAGTGCACCGGCTTTGGCTCCCTGCCATTGATCGGTTTCGGCTCGGCGTTCGAGCGGTCGGCTGACCACCTGCATGAGGGCGAGTACCGGGGGAGTGCCGAGGATGACGAGGAGGCCGAGCGGTACCGAGATCACGAGTAGCGAGATCGCTGCGGTCAGTACTCCGCAGGCCGCGGCGAGTTTTGTGCTCAGTGTGTGCGTGAATCCGGCCACCGAACCCGCGTCGGATGTTGCGATCGAGTAGACCTCGCCGGGCATGCGCCGCGGTGACATGCCGTGCGGATCGAGGCCTCGGCGCGCGATGTCCATCCGCAAGCGGTGTGCTCCGTGCTCGGTGACGGAATCGGAGATGCGCGCCGCAAAGCGCCAACTGAGCAACAAGCCGGTGAAGAGAATTCCGAGAACGAGGATCCACTTTCCCAGTGCTGCCGCATCGCTGGTCGCCACAGCTCGGTCGATGACCGCACCGATCACCACCGGCACCAACGCTTCCGCGACCTGGTGGCCCGTGAAGCCGACGGACGCTGCCGCCAGCTTGGCTCCGCGTCCGTCGGAGGCGATCGCGCGTGTGATTACCTGGCGCGGCGTGATCGCCGGGCTGGTTGGGGGGCCGTTTGTATCGGCCGAAAGAAGTGGTGTCGAAGGCACTGGGTCCACGCTAGGGACCGTGGCCGGTAGTCAGAAGTCACACAGGTGCCAATACTTGTCGTGAACAGGCCATACGTCTGGCGGTGGCCGAATCGCGATAGTAGTTGGCCCCGTTGCGGCGGGGAAGGCATCGACTCATCGACAACACTGCAATAAATTAAGGTCTACCTTACTTAGCGCGGGTTAACTATGTCCGGAAGTCGGATTGATCCTCGTGTTCGGGTCCGGTTCATGTTCCATCGATGTTGGAGATTGTTGTGAGTCTTGTGTTCGGCGAGGTACTTCACAAGGAGTACGTGACCCCGGGAATGGTTCGTATCGTGTTCGGTGGGGAGGAGCTGACCGCGTTCGAAACCACCGGCACCGGCGACGAATACCTGCGTCTGCACTTCCCGGTCCCGGCCACGGGCAAGTTCGTTCTGCCGGCCGAAGATCCGGACGCTCCGCGCGGTTGGCGGTACCCGGAGGGCGAGGAACCGTCCCCGTGCCAGCCGTACACCGTGCGACGGTTCGATACCGAAGCCAGCCGTATGACGATCGACTTCGTCGTTCACGAGGGCGGCATCGCCAGCGACTGGGCACAGAAAGCCGAGATCGGCGACAAGTTGGCGATCGGCGAATCTCGCGGGCTCTACGAGCCGCCGGCCGACGCACGCTGGCAGGTATTCGTCGCCGACGCGACTGGACTCCCCGCACTCGGGCGCCTGATCGAACAGTTGCCCGCCGGCATCTCGGCGAAGGCAATCGTCGAGGTGGTGGACGAGTCTCACAAGCAGCAGATCACCTCCGCGGCCGACGTCGAGTTCATCTGGCTTGTCGGCAGCGGCAACGGTGTTGCACCGTCGAAGCTCCCGGACGCGGTCCGGGCGATGAACCTGCCCACCGATCTCGGATACGTGTGGGTGGCCGGCGAAAGCACGATGCTCCGTGACATCCGCAAGTACCTTCGCCACGAACTGAAGTTGCCGGGTGAGCAGTACAAGGTCATCGGTTACTGGACCTACAAGGCCGAGGTGTGGAACGCGAAGTACGAGGCCCTCGACGAAAGTGTCCGTGCGGCACTCGATGCGGCCTGGGAATCGGACCGCGACGAGGAAGAGATCCGCGACGAGGTCGAGAAGACTCTAGAGAGCGCCGGCTTGTGACCGTTGGATTCGACAAGAGTGCTGTCGACAAGAGTGCTGGCGACAAAAGTGCTGTAGACAAAAGTGCAGTCGACAAGAGCGCCGTCGACAAACACACCGAAGAGCTGATCGACGAGTCGCTGCAAGAGAAGCAGAAGCAACCCGACGGGCTGGTATCGACCAACTCTCGTCGTATGGCAGGTCTTCTGGTGTGCCTGGTAGTGCTCGCCGCCGTGCTCCTTCTGAGCATCGCGGTGGGTTCGAAGACCATTCCGTTCGGCACCGTGATCGATGCGCTGGTGAACTACGACGACTCCAATGATCACGTGATCATCCGTGACCTGCGGCTACCGCGAACTCTGCTCGGACTGATAGTCGGCATGGCGCTCGGTGTGGCCGGCGGCCTCATCCAGGCGATGACGCGAAATCCCTTGGCTGATCCCGGCATTCTCGGTGTCAATGCCGGCGCGGGGTTCGCGATGGTTGTTGCCGTCGCGGTCTTCGGATTGACCAGCATCTGGTCTTACATCTGGTTCGCTTTCCTCGGAGCGGTGATAGCCACGGCGATCGTCTACACGTTGGGGTCTATCGGCCGAGGTGGTGCGACGCCCATTCGGCTGACCCTGGCCGGCGTTGCCATCGGCTCGGTGCTCGGCGGCATCTCGTCCGGCATCACCCTGCTCAACCCGACCGCCTTCGACCAGATGCGTCAGTGGAATGCCGGCTCACTCAGTGGACGTTCGTTGGAAATCGTTCTGGCCGTTGCCCCCTTCATTCTCATCGGACTCTTCTTGGCGCTCGCGTTAGCGCGCCAACTCAACGCCGTGGCCTTGGGTGACGATCTGGCACGTTCGCTCGGTGCCAACATCACCCGCACTCGTATCCTCGGCGTCATTGCGGTGACCTTGCTGTGCGGCGCGGCGACAGCTGCGGCCGGCCCGATCGGATTTGTCGGTCTGATGGTTCCCCACGTCGCGCGATGGTTCGTCGGGCCAGATCAGCGATGGATTCTCCCGTACACCTTGGTGTGCTCACCGATTCTTCTTCTCTTCTCGGACGTCGTCGGCCGAATCGTGCTGCGCCCGGGTGAACTTCAGGTCGGCATCGTCACGGCCTTCATCGGTGCTCCGGTGCTGATCATGCTGGTGCGTCGAAGCAAGGTGAGCGGTCTGTGAGCATCGACTTCGGGCGCCCCACCACGGTGGTGCGCTCACCCAAAGAAGGCTGGTCCGCGCGGATCGACGTCCGTACGGTCACTGTCTGCCTCATCCTCGTTGCGCTTGCACTGGCGATCGGTGTCATCGCCCTCGGCAGTGGTGATTACCAAGTGCCGATCGGGGACGTCCTCGGCGCCTTGTTCGGTGAAGCCCCCGCGCGCATCCACATGGTCGTCGTGGAATGGCGTCTGCCCCGAGTTCTGTTGGCGCTGATGCTCGGTGCGGCACTGGGCATGAGTGGTGCGATCTTCCAGTCGCTCACCAGGAATCCGCTCGGTAGCCCGGACATCATCGGCTTCAACTCCGGTGCGTACACGGGCGCTCTGGTGGTCATCCTCCTCATCGGTGGCACTTACTACGAGATCGCAGTCGGCGCTTTGGTGGGCGGTATCGCTACTGCAGCAGTCGTTTACCTTCTTGCGTACAAACGTGGCGTGCAGGGATTCCGGCTGATCATCGTCGGTATCGCCATCAGTGCGATGTTGGGCTCGGTCAATACCTGGATGATCCTCAAGGCGAAGCTCGACGACGCCATGGCTGCCGCAGTGTGGGGTGCCGGTTCGTTGAACGGTCTCGGCTGGACTCAGGTGTGGCCGGTGGTTGTCGTGCTGGCCATCCTCATACCGCTGATCCTGGTGTTGGGCAGGCGGATGCAGATGCTCGAGATGGGCGACGACGCCGCCAAGGCGCTCGGCGTCCGCGCCGAACCGACCCGGCTTTCCCTGGTTGTTCTCGGTGTTGCGTTGACAGCCATGGTGACAGCCGCGGCCGGGCCCATCGGGTTCGTCTCGCTGGCCGCTCCGCAGTTGGTCAGACGATTGACCGGTAGCGCCGGAGTGACCCTGCTGCCGTCGGCGGCGATGGGTGGAGCACTGCTGATGGTCAGTGACTGGGTGGCGCAGCGAGCTTTTGCACCGACGCAGTTGCCGGTCGGCGTCGTCACCGTCTCCATCGGTGGCATCTATTTTGTTTGGCTTCTCGCGCGAGAGGCACGTAAGCAGTGATCGGTGAAGGAACGAGGAACAGTGTGAACGAGACCAGTGCGGCCGCCGTCGTGCCTGAAAGGACGAATCGGCTTCGCGCCGAGGACGTCACGATCGGTTACGACAAGCGCGTCATCTCGGAGCACCTCGACGTCGAGATCCCCGACGGCGGCTTCACCGTCATCGTGGGTCCCAACGCCTGCGGCAAGTCGACGCTTCTGCGTGCATTGTCGCGGTTGCTCAAGCCGACGACCGGCAAGGTCCTCCTCGACGGCAAGGCGATAACGTCGTACCCGGCCAAGGAAGTTGCGAGGCGACTCGGGCTTCTGCCGCAGACGTCGATCGCTCCGGACGGCATCAAAGTCGCCGATCTGGTTGCGCGCGGACGTTATCCGCACCAGAAGCTGATCCGCCAGTGGTCCCGAGAGGACGAGGCCGCCGTCATCAAGGCGATGGAGGCAACCAAGGTCACGGATCTGTCGGCCAGGCCGGTCGACGAACTGTCCGGAGGTCAGCGCCAACGCGTCTGGGTCGCTATGGTTCTCGCGCAGCAGACCCCGTTGGTGCTGCTGGACGAACCGACGACCTTCCTCGACATTGCGCATCAGATCGAGCTGTTGGAGCTGTGCCGCGATCTGAACGAGAACGACGGACACACGTTGGTGGCCGTGCTTCACGATCTCAACCACGCGTGCCGCTACGGAACTCACATCATCGCGATGAAGGACGGCGCGGTGGTCGCCGAGGGCCCGCCCGCGGAGATCATCACCGAAGAACTGGTGCAGGAGGTGTTCGGCATGGCGTGCCGCATCATCGACGATCCGGTTTCCCACACACCGCTGGTCATTCCACTGGGACGCGAGCGTCAGCGAAACATCGAAGGAGCAAAGGTATGACACTCGTTCTGGATACGCAGGTTACCGACACGGATTGGGCTCAGATCGTCGACCGCATTTCACGACGCCGATTCTTCGGTGGCGCTGCCGGTGTGGCTGCAGCACTGGCGCTGAGCGCCTGCGGAAGCTCCAATGGCGAATCCGACTCTGCCAGTGACACTCTCCCGTACACGTGGGCCGAGTTCAGTGGCGACGTTCCACGCGATCCCAAGCGTGTGGTGGTGCTCGACGGCCGCGTCGACCTCGAATTCGCGATGATGATGGACTACCCGATCGTCGGTTCGGGCAACTTCTGGTTCCCCGACGCCAAGGCGGGATTCCAGTTTCCCGGCCGCACCATCGAGGACGCGAGCTTCGTCAACGTCGCCGGCGACTTCTCCACCAACTTCGAGGCGTTGCTCGCTCTCGAGCCCGATCTGATCGTCATCACTGCGATCGGATACACCAGTGACTGGTACGGCACTGAGCGCTTGTCTTCCATCGCGCCGCTGTTGGTCGTGGGCGACGACGTCGAACCGATCGCCGGACACCCGGTCGACTGGCGAGGTGCACTGATGGCGCAGGCGAGCCAACTCGACCGGGTGTCGATCGCCGAGGCTTCCATCGCGGAGTACGACGACAAGCTCGCGAGACTGCGTCCGATGTTGCAGGAGAAGCTCGGCGGAAAGAAGATCGTGTTCGGCGTTCAGACGCCGACCGGATTCCTGGTGCATCAGCGGAATCTGCGGATCAGCGTCGCAATCGATGCCGGCCTCGACGTGCTTTTCCGTGATGACGACAATGCAGAGAACTCGTTCGAGTTGTCTTTCGAGCAACTCGACACCTTGGCTCCGGCGGATGTGATCATCGCGCAAGCACGCGATCAGGAAGCACTCGACGCGATCAAGACGCAGCCGACGTGGCAGCGGTTGCCTGCAGTCCAAGCGGGCAACGTGTTGACCAGCGACGCGCGATACAACCAAGGATTTGCGCTGACCGCGGCCATCTTCCTCGACGTTCTCGAGGAAGCGGCCGGGCGAATCACCGCTGGAGAGTAATTCAGGCGACGTTGCGGGCCTGGTCGAGTAGTTGTGCAACCCCCTCGAACCAGGCACCGTAATTGGCGTAGGTGTTGGGACGCTTGTCGTCGAAGTCGATCATCTGGTTCGCGGTCACCGCGGGCAGCTTGACGAACACGGGTGATGCTGCGAACGCTTCCGCCGACTTCGCGAACTGGAAGACGATGTCCGCCGGATAATCTGGGACCTGCTCCCAGCTGAGGTCGGCCCAGCCTTTGTCACCTCCCGGGCCGGTGAACTTCACGCCGAGTTCCTTCAGGTAGCCGAACTGAGCGAGTGCGGTTGTGCCTGCGTACAACTCGGAGCCGTCGCCGTTCAGAGCGAGTACTTCGATGTCGTCAACCTTGCCCGCGGCGGCTCGGATGCGCGCTGCCCCGGATTCGAATGCTTCCTTGCCTTCGCGCGCAGTTGCTGTGTCGGTGTCTCCGCCGAGAGCTTCGGCGAGTGAGGCGTATTCGTTCAACACGTCCGGCGTCGAAGAGCCGGAGAACTTGACACCGACAAACGGTGCAACATCGTTGACGGTCTTGCCCATCGGCTCGTCCCACCAAGTCCATCGGGTCGGGTCGTCGCTGTTTCCGTACCCGATGACCAGGTCTGGGTCCAGCGCCGCAAGAGCTTCCGCGCTGAGTTCACCTTCACGACCGACGACGGTCATCGTCGACTCGTCAGCGTGATCGGTGACGTCGGGATTGCCGACGCCGTAACCGAAGATGCCGACCGGCCGAATGCCGTAGTCCCACAGCGCAGCAGCGGAGTACGCGTCGACGACGATCCGCTCCGGGGCGTGATCGAGGGTGATCGTGTTTCCGTATCCCGTTGTGTAGCTCCAGGACTGGTCCGTCGAACTGGCCTCGGTAGAAGTTGATGCGTCGCTGCTGCCGCAGCCGGTGAGTAGGAGTGCGGCAACGGCGGGTAGTGCGGCGAAGCCTGCGAGCCTGCGAGTGATTTTCATGAGAACCTTCCGAACATGGCGAACTAAGCTAGGTAAGGCTAACCTGACATGTTGTTCGGGTGTCCTCAGGGTCAGTTGCTGCCCTGCCACATCTGAAGCCATTCGCTCCAGGACGGGGGAGTGGTCGACGGTTGAGGTCTTCCGTGACGAAGTCCGTCGAGCATGAACTCGAGATAGCGCGTGTGTATTTCGGTGGCGCGGACCCCCTCGATCGGCAGGGTCGGTCGTAGATGCACCGTCATGAGCATGACGTCTGCAGAAGTGAAGTCGGCCGGGACTTCGCCAGTATCGATGCAGATGTCGACCATCGATTGCAGCGCGGCCTCCAATTCTTCTGCGGCGCGGGTGACTTCGGTGTGTTCGGGCAACCTGCCGCCGAGGACGGGAATGAGGGGTCCCACCGATTCGGCAAGGTATCGCGAGAAGAACGTCTTCAGTACGGCTTCATCGGTGTCTGCGTTGCACACGCACTCTCGTGCCAGGGTGGCGAGGTGGTCGATCGCCCAGACGCGCAGCGATTGCGCCAGTTCCTCTTTGCCGCGGTAGCGGCGATAGATGCTGCCGACGCCTACCCCGGCCCGGGTGGCGATCGCCGATACCGGTGCATTCCAACCCTGTTCGGCGAAGATCTCGCGCGCTGCTCGCAGTACGGTGACGTCGTTGTCTGCGGCTTCTCGGGCGCGTCCGGGGAGGCTCGCATTCTCTTTCGCCATTCCCACAGGCTAGCAATGCGTGGTTTTCTCAATCGGAACGGAGTGCTCCGTTCCGGTTGAAATCATGATTGGAGGAAGGTGTCGATGACAACCTTGGCGGAGGCGCCCACGCGATCCGGGAGTCGGGTGATCGCCGCACTTGCGGGGGCGGTGCTCGTCTACTCGCTCATGCAGACCATGTTGGTGCCGGCGTTGCCGGTGTTGGGTGAACATTTTGATACGTCCGTGGCGGTGACCGGCTGGATCCTGACGGCGTACCTGTTGGCGGCCGCGGTGATGGCTCCGATCGTCGGGGCGATGGGGGATCGATTCGGCGACAAGCGAGTCCTCGTGATCGTCCTGATCATCTTCGCTCTCGCGACATTTGCCGCGGCGGCCGCCCCGAATATCGGGGTGCTGCTTGTCGTTCGAGCTGTCCAAGGAGTGAGTATGGCGAGCTTCCCGCTCGCGATGGCAGTGCTGCGAAGAACGGTGGCCGGTCCGGAGTTGTCTTCGGGGATAGGTTGGCTCGCTGGGACTTTGGGAATCGGTGCCGGAAGTGCACTGGTGATCGGTGGTGTCATTCTCGAGTACCTCAGCTGGCAGTGGTTGTTCGTGATCACCGGGATCCTGATCGTGCTTGCATTGGTCGCAGTGGTGGCTGTGGTTCCGGGTTCGCATCGCCGGCCGGGTATGCCGACGGACTGGGCCGGTGCCGGCGCTCTGGCGTCCGGGTTGGTGAGCCTGCTCCTGGCGATCACCAAAGCCTCCGAGTGGGGAGTTCTGTCGCTCGGATTCTGGGGTCTGGTGGTTGTCGCGTTCGTCTCGTTCGCAACTCTGATTGCCGTCGATTCCCGCCACGACGCTCCGATCGTCGACATGCGAGTTTTTCGGGACAGGCCGATGCTGATCACCAGCGCACTGACCCTGGTGTTCGGGTTCGTGCCGTACATCTTCTACCTTTGCCTGCCGCGGATCCTCCAGGCGCCGGAAACCTCCACGTATGGAAGTGGATTCACCGTTGTGCAGACCGGGTTGGCCCTCTTGCCTGCCGCTGTCCTCGTCTTCCTCGGTGGCCGTTTGACGCCGGCTCTCGCGCGGCGATACGGGCCGCGAGTGCCGGCAGTCCTAGCGCTGGCACTCATGGCGACGGGCGCGGTCGGACTCGCGATCTGGCCGAGCTCGGTGGTTGCGATCGTGCTGTTCTTCTCCCTCGTCGGATTGGGGAACGGCGTGGGGTTCGCGGTCTGTGCTCTGCTGGTTGCTTCGATCGTCCCGCCATCGGAAATGGCAGCGGCCAGCGGTGTCAACAGTGTGATCAGAACCGTCGGTTCGGCGGTGGGTGCCCCGGTGACCACAGCGGTCCTGGCGATCGGCGTTTCCGGCGACTCGTTCGCGGTGGCGTTCGTGATGGGCGCCGTCATCAGTGTTGTTGCATGTCTGCCGGCGATTGCACTTCCCGTGACGAGGGCCGCACAAACGGCTTGAGTTATTGTAGGCTCCCCTAATCGAGACAGCATGTAACTAAAGCGGGGAGAGATGATGCGGCAGCAGTGGGGCCTACGAGCAGTGGCACTCGCAGCGACGGCAACGACCCTTGTCGGTTGCTCGTCGGGCAGCGATGACGCGGATGCATCGGAAGTAGGCGGGTCGTCGGCCGTGCCTGCACCACAGAAATTGCTCGCACTGGACGAATTTGCAGCACTCAACGCGCTCACGCTCGGGGTCAAGCCCGATACGGTCTTCGCCACCCTGCAATCACAGGCGGCGAAGGAGATCTTGCAGAGCGAGGGTATCGAGGTCATCGACAAACCGACGTTCTTCCAGTCACCCGACGTGGAACAGATCGCGGCCGTCGATCCGGACAGGATCCTTCTCAGTGACGTCGGCTCGTTGACCTCGATCACCGCGCAGGCCAATGAGATTGCGCCGACGACGGTGCTCGCCTATGCGGCGCCGTGGCGCGAGGTTCTCGATACTGCTGCCATTGCACTGGGCCGGGAGTCCGAAGCTCGGCAGATCGTCTCGAGGCTCGAGGAGAAATTCGCAGAGGTGTCCGGAAGGGTCGAGGAGCAGCCACAAACCTTGTCCGTGTTGGTCGGATATTCGGGCGGCATCTACACCGTCATCCCACAGTCGCCGATGTCCTCGATCATCGGAGAAGCAGGGTTCGGGCGCCCCCAAGCCGAACTCGAAGCGAAGGTCGGCCCCAACACGGGGGTTGCCACGTCCTCCGTTTCGAGCGAGGCGGTCGGGCAACACGCAGCGGACGCGATGATCGTGACGTCGGGAAACATCTACGACGGCGCCCTTGTTCACGCAAATCCGCTGTTCAACGAGGTTGCCGCCGTGCAGGCCGGACGCACCGCGGACGTGAGCGGTGAACTCTGGTTCGGCAGTTATCCCTTCGCGGTCTACTGGATCCTCGAAGATCTCGAGGCACTTGCCGATCGCACTCTCACCGGCGCGGAACTCCAGGGCCGTATCGCATCCGACGCCGACGCAGTCACCCGATGGAAGGCGTTCTCGAAATGACGACAACACAGGAAAAGTCAGCAGACGTTCCACCCGAGGAGGCAAACGCGCCGCATGGATCTGCGGCCGAAGCCTCACAGGCCAAGGCTGAAGCGGCGGCGCACAAGAGCGCGTTACGCGAACTCCTTGCGCCAGTTCGGACACGGACGACCATCGCGATGGTGATGCAGGTGATTGCCGCGGTTGCTGCCGTCGTCCCGTACGTTGCCATCGCCGAACTGGGCAAGACGCTGATCGTGGGCGGCGACATCGACTCGTCTCGCGTCTGGACGATCGTGTGGGTGGTCGTCTTCGGCCTGGGTGTGCGTGCGTTCTTCGGTGGCGGCGCGTTGATCGTGACGCACTTCGCCGATGTGAATCTCCAAGCTGTGCTTCGACGCCGAATCGCAGCGACGCTCGGTCGACTTCCTCTGGGCTGGTTCACCTCCCACTCGTCCGGAACCGTGCGCAAAGCTGCGCAGAACGACATCTCCGATCTCCACTACCTGGTTGCGCACAGCGCCGTCGAGACCACCGGAGCCATCGCGGTGCCGCTCGTCGGACTCGGCTACGTGATTTCGATCGACTGGCGTCTGGGTTTGGTCGCGATTGCCACGCTCCCGATCTACATGATCGCCTATGCGTCGATGACCAAGGACATGGCCGTCAAGATGAGCCGGATGAATGAGGGCATCGCGGCCATCAGCAATACGATCGTCGAGTTCGTCACCGGCATCGCAGTGGTCAAGACTTTCGGTCAGGACAAGCAGTCACATTCTCGATACCGTGATGCCGCCAAGGCTTTTGCCGTTTCGTACGAGGGTTGGGTTCGCCCGATGCTTCGGACCGAGGCGCTGGCCTCGATTGCCTTGAGCGCGCCGGTAGTTCTGGTGGTGAACCTTGGTCTCGGCTCGTGGTTCGTCCACTCCGGGTGGGTGTCACCCATCGACGTCCTGACCAGTTCTCTGGTAGCGATGGTGATTCCGGTATCGGTGACGACCATCGGTTTCGGCATGCAGGCCCGCCGTGAGGCTGCCGCCGCTGCGGCACGGCTGATCGCGCTGTTCGCAACCGACGCACTGCCGGAAACCGATCATCCGAAAAAGCCCGCGGGGAACGAAGTTCGATTTTCCGGAGTCTCTTTCGCCTACGACGACGGGGCCGACGTTCTGTCCGACATCGATCTGACGCTGCCGGAGGGCACGGTGACGGCGTTGGTCGGACCTTCAGGTTCGGGTAAGTCGACACTGGCGACGCTCGTTCCCCGATTCCATGACGTGCGTACCGGATCCGTGGCCATCGGTGGTGTCGACGTCCGGGACGTCGCCACCGACGAGCTGTACCGCCACGTCGGATTCGTTCTGCAGGACGTGCAGCTGGTCGAAGCAACTGTTCTCGACAACATTCGGCTTGCCCGCCCTCAGGCGTCGCAGGCCGAGGTGCAGGCTGCTGCCGCAGCCGCGCAGATCGACACCCGAATCGAAGCCCTCCCGAGAGGGTACGACTCTGTGGTCGGGGTCGACGCCAGGTTCTCGGGCGGTGAGGCGCAACGAGTCTCGATCGCGCGGGCGATTCTCGCGGACACTCCCGTTCTCGTGCTCGACGAGGCGACCGCGTTTGCGGACCCGGAGTCCGAAGCCGATATCCAGGAAGCATTGTCGCGTTTGACGGTGGGGCGCACCGTGCTGGTGATCGCGCACCGGTTGGCTTCGATCGTGAGTGCCGATCAGATCGTGGTCCTCGACGCCGGGCGGATCGTGGAGAAGGGCACGCACGATCAGCTGGTGGCGAATGGTTCGACGTATGCCCGGATGTGGGCGAGCCACAGTCGAGCCGACAGCATCGCAGGTACGTCTGACGCAGCAGGAAAGGCCAACTCATGATTCGCGATCTCTTCCGGATCCTCGGCCCGCAGAATCAGGGACGCTATCGAGAGTTCCTGGTGTGGGCTGTGTTGTACGGCGTGATGCAGGGTTTGGCAGTGGCATTGCTGGTGCCTACCGTGCGGGCACTGTTCGAGCAGGACTGGGGAAGTTTCGTTCGGTGGCTCGCCGCCATGGCTGTGTGCGCGGTGATCAGTTCGATTGCGCATTACCTGCAGGCCATCAAGGGATTCGAGTCGGCGCTCACCTTGCTGCGGACGATGCATCTGCGCCTCGGTGATCACCTCGTCACGCTCCCGCTCGGTTGGTTCGGTGCCGGCCGACTCGGCCAGGTATCGCAGGTCGCCAGCAAGGGCACCATTTCGGTGATGGGGGCGGCCGCGCATTTGATGACACCGATCATCTCCGGAATCGCCAGCCCGGCAACCATTGTCGTGTGCATGCTGTTCTTCGACTGGCGGCTCGGGCTCGCCCTGGTGGTCGGCGTTCCGATTCTGTTCGCAGCAGCACGCTTTGCCTCGGCGATGACCGCCAAAGCCGACGATCAGGCCCATGCCGCGGCGGTCGAATCGAACAATCGGGTGCTCGAATACGCGCGTTGCCAACCGGTCCTGCGTGCTTTCGGACGCACCCACGGGGTGTACGAACCGCTCGACGACGCGATCGAAGCTCAGCACACCGCGGGTCGTTCACAACTGTGGTTCGTGGTGATCGGTTCCGTGGTCAACGGGATCGCCCTGCAGTTCGTGTTCTCGGCAGTGATCATCCTGGGTGCGTTCCTCGCGCTCGGCGGCGACATCGACCCGGTCACGTTGATCGCGCTACTGGGGCTCACCGCACGGTTCATCCAACCGCTGGGTGAGATCGGTGAGTTCGGCGGCGCAATCAGAATGGCACGCAACGAAATCCGTCGGATGTCCGAGATCCTCGAAGTGGAACCACTGGTCGAACCCGAAACCAGCGGGACGGCGACGGGGGAGACGGCAGTGCAGTTCGACGCCGTCGACTTCGGTTACACCGACGGCGGGCGGGTTCTGCGGAACATCTCCTTCGACGTGCCGCGGAAGTCGCTGACGGCGTTGGTCGGTCCGTCGGGTTCTGGCAAAACCACCGTCACCCGGCTGATCTCGCGCTTCTACGACGTCGACTCCGGGGTAGTGCGCGTCGGCGGCGTCGACGTGCGTGACCTCACGAGTGCCGATCTGATGTCGCAGTTGTCCTTGGTCTTCCAGGACGTGTATCTCTTCGACGACACGTTGATCGCGAACATCCGCCTCGGCCGCCCCGAAGCCACGGACGAGGAAGTCTTCGACGTCGCTCGGATCGCCGGCGTCGCGGAAATCGTCGAGCGACTTCCGCGGGGTTGGGACACCCGCGTCGGTGAGGGCGGGACGGCACTGTCCGGTGGAGAGCGGCAGCGAGTCTCCATTGCGCGTGCACTCCTCAAACGTGCACCCATCGTGCTGCTCGACGAGGCGACGGCCGCGCTCGATCCCGAGAACGAGGCACACGTTCAGCGTGCGATGCAGGAACTCGCCAGCGAAAGCACACTGCTCGTGATCGCTCACAAACTGTCGACCGTCGTGGCCGCAGACCAGATCATCGTGCTCGGTGACGACGGATCAATCGTCGAAGTGGGAACTCACGAAGTTCTCCTTGCCGCCGGTGGGAACTACGCCGCGTTCTGGAATCAGCGCCACCGTGCGTCGGGATGGCGGTTGGTAGCAGGCTGAGCAGGTGGCAGGCTGAGCAGAATGCAGACCGGAAAGAAGACAGGGCGGCCGCCGACGTTGTCGAGAGTGGACATCGTCGAGGCCGCCCTGGCTGGTGATCTGAGTGAATTGACCATGCCGAGTGTGGCAAAGCGTCTGGGCGTCAGTCATTCTGCTCTTTATCGCTACTTCGCCGACCGTGAAGCGCTGCTGCGGGCCTGCTCGGATCACGTTGTGCGTCAGACTGTGTGGCCGGACACGGATCGTCCGTGGCGTGAATTTCTGAAGGACCTCTGCGACGTTCTGTGGTCCTCGTTCGAGCGCTACCCTGGTCTCGCCCAGGTCGGTCTCGCTGTTCCGGGCACGCCGCCGGCGATAATCGAGATCGTGGAGAAACTGGTCGGTTCGTTGACTGCGCAAGGCTTCACACCACACGACGCGGTACTGGCGGTTGACTTCATCTCCGAGGTGACGATGACTCAGTTCGCGATGATGGCGGCACTGGACAAGACCGTCAGTTCTGCGGATTCGCGTTCTGCACGCCAGGCGTATCAGGAGAGTTGGAATGCGTCGGAGTCGTTGATCGAGGGGATCGGCGACGAATCGACGTGGCACGGACGCGGTTGGTTGGACGAGAAGATCACGATCATGCTCGACGGCCTGGAAAAGCGTGTTATCGGCTGACATTTCTACTAGCTTTGAGAGTAATGCCCGTTTATGCGTGATACAGGCTAATGTGCACACATAGGACGGGTGGTTGCTGCACCGGGAGGCGGGGATCATGGATCTCGAAGCGATTGTTCTCATCCAAAGACTCAAGTACCGATACGCACGCGCCTTGGACACCAAATCGTGGGTCGAATTCGCCGACACTCTGACCGTCGACGCCACCGCGATCTACGGAGAGCAACTCAGTTTCGATTCCCGAGATTCGTTCGTCTCCTTCCTCGAGAACACTCTCGGCTCGCACATCATCACCGAACATCAATGTGGGCAACCCGAGATCGACGTAGACGGAGACACCGCAACCGGGATCTGGTGCCTTGCGGACACGGTGGTCATCCCCGAGGACGGCATGCTGCTTCGTGGATCGGCTTTCTATCACGACAGATACACCCGCTGCAGCGACGGTGAATGGCGAATCTCCCACACGAGCTACGAGCGCACCTGGGAATCGGTGGTGGCGCTCGCCGACATGCCGAGTTTTCGATTGACGTCCAACAAGTGGGCACTGCTGCAGCAACCCTCGTTCGGTGACTCGATCGTTCGCAACGTCTCCTGAAGCCGCCCGCGATTAGAGTCGGCTCATGGTTGACGCAGATTTCTCGCTGCCGGACGTCCGGGCATGGATTCGCGGTATTCCCGCACTGACCGGAACTCCGCCGCCGGCGCCTGAACGTTTTCCGGAGAACCCAGGAGAGTTGTTCCTCGACTGGCTCCGTGCGGCCGTGGCCTTCGGTGTCGTCGAGCCGCACGTGTGTGCGCTCTCGACCGTGGACGGCGACGGCATGCCCGATTCCCGCTTCCTCATCCTCAAGGACGTGACTGAGCGTGGGTTCTGGTTCTCCAGTTCGGCTGCATCGCCGAAAGGTGTTGAGCTGAAAGAAAATCCGCGGGCATCGTTGGCGTTCTACTGGCGTGAGACGGGCCAGCAGGTCCGGATTCGCGGATTGGTACGCGAGGGTGACGACGCACTTCGGCGCCGAGACTTCGTCGAACGCTCCGTCACGGCGAGAGCGGTGGCGACGGCAAGTAAGCAGAGTGAAGTGCTCGAAGACTTCGACGCGTACGACATGTCGGTGGCCGCTGCGGAAGCAAGAATCGGCGACGACCCAGGGTTCGTGTCGAAGGACTGGCGTGCGTGGTGCCTCGAGCCGGAGTCTGTCGAGTTCTGGCAGGCAGACTCCGGGCGTCGGCATCAGCGGTGGTTGTACCGGCGTGGCTCGAACCGAGCATGGACACGCGCAGTGCTGTGGCCCTGAATAGCGGGGCCCTGAACAGCTGGGTCGAGCTCAGCTGGCGCTGATTTCCGGCGACACGAGGTTGACGACGATCGACTGTCCACCGAGCTTGGCGTGGATTTCGGGATGTTCGAACCCCGAGGACAACAGGTAGCTGCCGAGCATCGTGAGCAACTCGTCCAGATCCATCGTGGGATCGGAGGAATGCGTGCTCGAGGGTGAGGCCTGATTCGCGATCAGTTCGGTGTGGGTGAGACGCCCGGCCACTCGAACTGCGGCTACGCCCATCGCGTCGCGCCGTACGACGGTACGACTCCGAGTTTCGAGCGTCCTCGATGATTCACGTGTTGAAGCTGGCACTGAAAGGTCCTCTCCGCTGCTGTGTGCGGCCGTGGTCCGGGAGGGGAGCGGAAACGTGAATGCATCCGACTGCTTGGGTGCGGTCGACAGAAAATCAGCTGTGGCGGTGGCGCTGCCGGAACCGTTGCCAGTGGAAACGCTGCTCGCAGAACCATTACCCGCGGAACCATTACTCGCGGAACTACTGGCTCTCGATCCGTTTCCGGAACCGTTGGGACCCGTTATTCCGTGAGAATTCTTGTCTTCCATTGTTTCGCTCCTGATGCCCGTAAACAGACCGCTGGTTTGCTTAATCGACGCAAACATACCAGGAGTTCGTTTACGGTCGCACCCCTTGTGGAGTTCGACGTTGAATGCGCAGCCACATCGCGAAACCCCACAGTACGAAGAATGCGTAGACCAGATAGAGGATTGCCGACGGGTAGTACCCGGCCCGGAAAAGAAGGGGAACACCGACGGCGTCGACGCCGATCCAGATGAGCCAGAACTCGGTCCAGCCGCGTGCCATGCCGTACGTCGCGAGGATGGAGCCGGTGAAAATCCAGGCCTCCGCCCACGCCCCGTACGAGCCGAGAAGGTCGAAGATCCAGGCGAAAGCGATTGTGCCGCTTGCCATGACGGCGATCATGGCGAAGCGCTCGCGAGTTGTCGCCCAGTGCGGCAGGACTGCGCGACCGGAGTCGCGTGCCCCACGTCGCCACTGAGTCCATCCGTAGACGCTGACAGTGATGAACAACAACTGACGGCCGGCTTGGCCGTAGAGATTGAGCTCTTGCGGCGTGTGGAAAAGCGCGCCCATGAACACCGTGAACAACAAGGCATTTCCGGCTATACCGACAGGCCACGCCCATACCGAGCGTCGTGCGCCGGCGATCGCGGAGCCTATTCCGAACGCGTTTCCGATGATCTCTCGCCAGAGAATCGTGGCGCTGCCGATGTGCAGTTCGGCGTCGAACAGCGCCTCGATCAGGCTCATCAGTCCGCAGCAGCGACGAGGGGTTCGAGCGTCAGATCCGGAAGTTCCTTCTGGATGTACTGCAGGCGCCACTTGTCGCTGACAAGAGCGAGCAGAACACCGTCGGATCGGGTGAAGACCTCCACACCGCGCTGACGGTTCAGCTCGGCCTCGGACGCGGCGTCGGTACGACGGGCCAATGCATAGCCGAGGGGTTCCATCTTGGCCTCGACGTTGAACTCGGCCTTCATGCGTGCCGCGACAACTTCGAACTGCATCGGGCCGACGGCCGCCATGACGGGGGAGGCGTCGCCGCGGATGTCGTTGCGAAGAATCTGGACGACGCCCTCGGAGTCGAGTTGGTCGACGGCGCGGCGGAACTGCTTGTACTTGCCTGCGCTTTCGGCGCGCAGGATCGAGAAGTGTTCCGGCGCGAACGACGGAATCGGCGGGAACTCCACCTTCTTCTCGGTGTACAGCGTGTGGCCGGGCGCGAGGGCGGTGGCGTTGACGAGGCCGACGACGTCGCCGGGGAACGCGGACTCGACAGTGGAACGTTCGCGGCCGAACACCGTTTGCGCGTACTTGGTCGTGAAGGGCTTGCCGGTTTGTGCGTGCGTGACGACCATGCCGCGCTCGAACACGCCGGAGACGATGCGCATGAATGCCAGACGGTCACGGTGCGCGGTGTCCATACCGGCCTGCACCTTGAAGACGACCGCACTGAACGGATCGGTGACCTCGCGCGGCTTGCCGCTGACGTCTTCGCGGCCTCGCGGCGGCGGCGCCAATTCGACGAGGGTGTCGAGGATCTGGCGGACGCCGAAGTTGAGCATCGCGGACGCGAAGATCACCGGGGACGTCTGACCGGCGAGGAACATCTCCTGATCGTGGTCCTGGCCGGTAGCGGAGAGCAGTTCACTCTCCTCGGCCGCGGTCTCCCACTCGGAGCCTTCCTTGGCGAGTGCGGCGTCGGCGTCCATGACCTCTTCGGGGGCGATCTTCGCGCCGCCGGCGGTACGGGTGAAGCGGACGTACTCGCGAGCCGCACCGTCTTCGCCGCGTCGCAGCAGTCCGCGGAAGTCGCCGGCGATGCCGACGGGCCAGTACAGGGGAGTAGGTGTGAGGCCGATGCGCTCACTGATCTCGTCCAACAATTCGAGCGGGGTCTGGCCGGGACGGTCCCACTTGTTGATGACCGTGATAACCGGGATGCCGCGGTGACGACACACCTGGAAGAGCTTGAGTGTCTGCGGTTCGAGGCCCTTGGCGGCGTCGATGAGCATGACGGCCGCGTCGACGGCAGTCAGGACGCGGTACGTGTCCTCGGAGAAGTCGGAGTGGCCGGGGGTGTCGACGAGATTGATGACGTTGATCTGATCGTCGGGCGTCTCGGACGAGTGGTAGTTGAACTGCAGTGCGGTGGAACTGACGGAGATGCCGCGGGCCTTCTCCATCTCCATCCAGTCCGAGACTGTCGACTTGCGGCCTGCCTTGCCGTGGACGGCTCCTGCCTCGGAGATCTTCTTCGCGTGCAGTGCCAGCGCTTCGGTGAGCGTCGACTTTCCGGCGTCGGGATGCGAGATGACGGCGAAGGTGCGGCGACGCTCCGCCTCGGCTGACAAACCCTTGGTGGTCGTCGTGACCGCAACCGACCCGCTCTCGGTGGAATCGGGGCCTTCGGTGTCGGACTGGACAGTCGAGTCGGAAGGGACGGTCGAGTCGGACGGGGTAGTCAACGAAGAACCTCTCGAAGTGGGCGTCAGTGCCGGCGACGTGCCGGTGCGCGGACAGGTGGAGAGTGCGGCAGCACAACAGAGAAAGGATACTCGCAGACCACGATGCAATAACCACTGCGGCGTAACACTCGGCGAACGATCGCTGATTATCCAAGTATGTGTGTGTTCGAACACACAGCCATTTGTGTCCTGCGAAGAGTTGCACTGATCGAAGAGTGACACTGACCGAGGAGTTGCGTTGAGCAAGTTCACCGAAGAGATGTATGCGACCGCCGCAGTCACCGACCGCGGCCTGGTGACGGGAGAGCCGGACAACGCTTTCCGTCAGACCTGGGGCGACATCCACCAGGAGGCGCGGCGCATGGCCGGCGGCCTGGCCGAGGTCGGTATCGACCGTGGCGTTGCGATCGGCATTCTTGCTGGACAGCCCGTCGACATCGCGCCTGCCTGCCAGGCGACGTGGATGCGCGGTGCGTCGGTGACGATGCTGCATCAGCCGACCCCCCGAACGGATCTGGGTGTCTGGGCTCAGGACACCGAGACGGTGATCGACATGATCTCGGCAAAAGCCGTGATTCTGGGCGCGCCCTTCGATGCGGCCAAGCCGCTCCTCGAAGAGCGCGGCATCACCGTCGTGACGGTGGACGAGCTTCGTGGCGGAACGTCGATCGATCCCGTGGAGACGGTCGAATCGGATATCGCACTCCAGCAGTTGACGTCCGGTTCCACCGGTTCACCCAAGGCCGTGCAGATCACGCACGAGAACTTCTACACAAATGCCTACGCGATGATCAACCGCATCAAGTTCTCCATCGAAGACGACGTGATGGTGAGCTGGCTTCCGCTGTTCCACGACATGGGCATGGTCGGGTTCTTGACGGTTCCGATGCAGGTGGGCGCCGAGGTCATCAGCATCACGCCGATGGATTTCCTCCGCACCCCGGTGCTGTGGGCGGAACTGATGGGCAAATACGGCGGAACTGTCACGGCCGCACCGAACTTCGCATACTCCCTCTTGGCGCGTCGACTCGCACAGGCAGAGGACGGGGCGGTCGACCTGTCCAGCGTCCGGTACATGTGGAACGGTGCCGAGCCGGTGGATCCCGACACGATGGATGCCCTCGCCGAGGCCGGCGCGCGATTCGGTTTGAACCCGACTGCGCTGGCTCCCGTGTACGGAATGGCGGAAACCACCCTGGCGGTGTCGATTCCGGATCCCGATCAGGGCCAGGTTCTCGACTACGTCGATCCCGATTTCCTCGAGTCGATGTCTCGCGCGGTGCCGTCTAATCGTCCCAATGCGCGCGCCCTTGCGACGCTCGGAAAGATGGTGCCTGACCTCGAGGGACGCATCGTCGACCGTGACGGCCAGGTGCTCCCGGCCCGAGGCGTCGGAATCATCGAGGTTCGCGGCAAGGCAGTCACCCCCGGATATGTCACAGTCGACGGACACAAGCCGGCCCAGGACGCCGACGGTTGGCTCGACACCGGTGACGTCGGTTATTTCACCGAAGAAGGCCTGGTTGTGGTGTGCGGGCGAGTCAAGGACGTCATCATCATGGGCGGCCGGAACGTGTATCCGACCGACATCGAGCGGGCGGCCGGAAGCGTTGCGGGTGTGCGCCCGGGAAATGCAGTCGCCATTCGCCTGGATGCCGGCCAGAAGCGTGAGAGCTTTGCCGTCGCGGTCGAGACCAACGCTTTCGAGGATCCGGAAGAGGTCAAGCGCATCGAGCGCGAAGTGGTCCACGCCGTGGTCGCCGACGTCGGCGTGCGCCCTCGTGCCGTTGCGGTCCTTGGTCCCGGCAGTATCCCGAAGACGTCGTCGGGAAAGCTTCGCCGCGCCAATTCAGCTGCCCTGCTGGGTAACTGATTGTCAGTGCAGACGGTTCTGGGCTGCCTCGAGCCCGAGTTCGAGCAGTAGCTCCACTGCATCCGCAGCTTCTTCGCACACGAGATCGAGTTCTTTTCGCTCCGTGGACGAGAACGGCTTGAGAACGTAGTCCGCCGGGTCCATGCGGCCCGGCGGGCGACCGATCCCGACGCGCGTGCGCAGGTAGTCCTTGGTGGTCAACGAACTCGAAATGGACCGCAGCCCGTTGTGGCCGCCTTCGCCACCACCGAGTTTGAGCCTGACGGTCCCGAAATCGAGATCCAGTTCGTCGTGAACGACGATGATGTTCGCGGCATCGACCGAGAAGAATCGTGCGAGACCGGCGACCGCGCCGCCCGAGAGATTCATGTACGAGCGCGGCTTTCCGAGGATCACGCGTCGGCCGGCGAGGCGACCTTCGACGATCTCGGCGCCACTCTTCTTGTGTACGTTGAACTTTCCGCCCATGCGTCCGGCAAGGGTGCCCGCGACCATGAAACCGACGTTGTGCCGGGTCTTCTCGTACTGCGGGCCGGGGTTACCCAGGCCGATGACGAGGGCGGTATCTGTGCTCAACGGACGCTACTTTCTGGCTTGTTCTTTTTCCTGCTACGCGCGAACGGCGCGTCACTCCGAATCGGAATGACGCGCCGCGCGCAGTGAGTTCTGTAGGAACCGAGAGGATCAGGCCTCTTCTGCAGCCTCGTCGGCGGCGGGAGCTTCTGCGCCCTCTTCGAGGTCAGCCTCGGTCGGTGCAGCAACGACGTTGACGATCAGGGTGTCAGCGTCAGCCTGCAGGACGGAGCCGGTGGGCAGTTCGAGCTGGCTTGCGAGGATCTGGGTGCCGATTTCGAGGCCCTCGACCGAAACCTCGATCTGCTCGGGGATGTGGAGGGCGTCTGCCTCGATGGAGATGGTGGATGCATCCTGCGCGACCATGGTGCCTGCAGCAGCGTCACCGACGACTACGACGTGAACGTCGATGGTGACCTTCTCGCCCTTCTTGATGACGAGGAGGTCAGCGTGCTCGATGTAGCTGCGGATGGGGTGCACGACGACCGACTTGGTCAGTGCAACCTGCTCCGTGCCCTCGATGTCGAGGGTGAGGATGGCGTTGGTGCCCTGCGCGCGGAGGATGCGAGCGAAGTCGCGAGCCGGCACGTTGAGGTGGCGGGGATCTTCGCCGTGGCCGTACAGAACCGTGGGGACCTGGCCGTCGCGACGCGCGCGGCGAGCTGCGCCCTTGCCGAATTCGGTGCGGACGACGGCGACGAGGTTGTTTTCTTCAGACATGATGAAACGGCTCCTACAACTCACGGGGTTCGTGCTCGGTTTACTGACGTGTGGTTTTGCCTGCGAAAAGGGGGACAGGCGCGCACACGGCCAGGAGCGAAACGCTCGAGCTGAGCCGTAGCCGCGTCGATCACGGTAAACCTGCAACGTGTGGAACTGCTGCGATTCACCCTCGCCGAGACAACTTTGGATACGTTACCGGAGTTTGCTCCTCGCCGCTAATCGCAGGTGGCGGCGACCTGGCCGTGTGGACGTGGTTCGCGTCACATCGGAAGCGGTAGCCTGACGGAGTGACCACCCTGGGGAACGCTCCCGAAGGCAGTCGGCTCGGTGCCGTCGTGCCGGGTACCGATCTGTCGCAGCATGCTCGCCTACTCAGTCGGGTGCACGACGCAGTTCTCTCCGGGCAGGAACCACCGGCGCAGCCGCGGACCGTCGTGGCACGGTCGTGGTCGAGAGTGGCTGCGGGCGGGCTCACGCCGGATCACTGCGGCGCGTCTGCTGTCGCTGATTTCTCCGAGTTGGAGTCGAGGCGTTCGCGTACCGCACTGCGCTCGGTTCTGCCCGAGTTGCGAACCACTCTGACCGAGGTGGCCGAGGACGCGGGCTTCATCGTGGTCGTTGCCGACGCCGACGGTGTCCTGCTCTGGCGCGAGGGGTCGAAGGCGGTCAAGCGGGCGGCCGACACACTCGGATTCGCCGAAGGTGCGCGATGGTCGGAGCAGTCGGTGGGTACCAATGCGATAGGTACCGCGCTGATCGAAGATTCTGCGGTGCAACTCTTCTCGGCCGAGCACTATGCGCCGACTCACCACAATTGGTCGTGTACCGGTTCACCTGTGCACGATCCGCGGACGGGCGAGATCCTGGGAGTGGTGGATATCAGTGGGTCTGCAGCCTCGGTGCATCCCACGACCGTCGCGCTGGTCCGCACCGAGGTTCGCCTCGCGGAGGCGACGCTGTGGCGCGAGCACGCAGCTCAGCTCGAGCGCCTTCGTTCGCGGGCAGCACCGTTGTTCGCGGCCGGGACCGGTCCGGCATTGGTGGTCGACGAGTTCGGTTGGGTGGCCGGCGCCAGCGGGATAGCCGCGCCCGACCGAGTTGCGGCGCCGAGCGCGGGAAAGCCCGTCATCGTGCCAGGGCTGGGGATGTGTCTACCCGAGCCCCTCGGGGACGGCTGGCTGTTGCGCACCGGCGTCGGCGGGCCGGTGATCGAGCTGGAGCTGTCCCTCGGCGTATCGCCGCAGGTGACGGTGCGTGGTGACGCCAACTGGACGCGAGCGCTCTCCCCGCGGCACGCCCAGATCTTGAGGGCCCTGGCAGCGGTCGGTTCAGCGGGCGTGGATGCCGCAGGCCTGAGCGAAGTGCTCTTCGGTGATCGCGAGCATGTGGTGGCAGTGCGCGCCGAGGTGTCCAGACTGCGGAAACACCTCGGCGCGGTCCTGCAGACTCAGCCGTACCGCTTTGCCGACGGCGTGCGGGTCGTAGTGATCTAGCGCGCCGCGGTGATTCCGGCGCGCCGTCCGAAGAAGCTGCCGTCGCCGAGGCTGGTTCCGCTGGCGTAACCGCCGGCGCACACACCGGAAGTGCACCGGCCCGCCGCGAACAATCCTGGAATCGGCACACCGGAGACGTGCAGGACCTCGGAGTCGACGGTGGTCTTCAACCCGCCGAGCGTGAATCCGCCGGTGCGTCCGCGCAGATCGATTGCCGCGAACGGGCCGACAATCGGCTTCACCCACTCGCCCTTCTTCTCCAGCACCGGGTCCGACCCTTCAGCCGCGTGCCGGTTGTAGAGGTCGACGGTCGATTGCAACGATCCGGCGGGCAACCCCATCTCGGCTTCGAGTTCCTCGACGGTTTCCGCCACCCAGCTCGGCTGCGCCCGCAACTGCGCACTGGACGACTCGGCATTCATGCCTTCCTCGTATGCAGCTTCGTCGATGACGAGGAATGCCTGGTTGTCCTGCTGGAACAGCGTTGCCTGGCCGATGCGGCCGGGGTAGGTGTCCTCGGGGATGTATCGCTGACCGCGGCCGTTGACAAGAATGCCGCGCACCATCAACTGCGGGTCGCAGAAGAACGCGACCTCGGTGGCGTCCATGTGCGCGGTGTCGGCGCCGAGTGCCTGACCGATCTGGATTGCGCGGCCGTCGTGCGCCTCGATGGAGGCCGCCGGGTGGCCGAAGATACGCGGTGCATTCGAGCGCACCATCTCGTTGTTGTACGCGAAGCTGCCCATCGCCAGCACGACGCCCTTGCGTGCGCGAATCGCGACGTCTTTGCCGTAACGCTTGGCGACGACGCCGACAACCCGATCGCCGTCTACCACCAGAGTTTGGACGCGCAGATCGTATTCTGCTCGGACACCGAGCTTTTCGGCCGTCTCGACGAGTGGCTTCATCAGCATGTAGCCACCGCCCTTCTCGCCGGTGTTCTTCTCGGACATCTGCGGAACGTGTCCGCGGGGCGCGGGATCGACGAGGGTGTTGAACGGCGCGGCGTTCTCGCCTCCCGAGTACATCAGGCCGTCGTCGTACGGCGGTTCCCAGCCGGGCTGGCCCCAGAAGGACTCCTTGAACGGAACGCCGGCATCGACGAGCCAGTTGTAGTGATCGACACTGCCCTCGCAATACGCGTCGATCTTTGCGTCGTCGGTTCCGGGGCCGAGCGCTGCCTTCATGAACGTCTTCATGTTCTCGACCGAATCCTCGAACCCACACGCCTTCTGCAGTGGCGTTCCACCGCCCAGATAGATGAATCCACCCGCCAGCGAAGCTGCTCCACCCCAGCCGCCCGTTCGCTCCAGGACGAGAACCTCGGCGCCGGACCGCGCCGCTTCGATCGCAGCGGTGACGCCGGCGATGCCGTATCCCGCGACGACGACGTCGGCCTCGTAGTCCCAGGTGGTGATGTCGGCAGCGGAGATCGGTTTGACGGTGGGGTCGGCCATGCGAAGCGTCCTCTCGGAAGGCGAAACTACTGGTCACCACACAGTTGCAGTTTCGACTTCCGCAGATCAGGCATGGTCCCGGTCAACGGGAGGTTTGCAAACTCCTGACCGCGCCCAGAAATGTGTCCAGGTCGGCTTCGTCGACGAAGTAGTGCGGCGATGCGCGAACCACGGCGTCGAGTCCGCGGGCATCCATGTCGAGGAGTGTGGACCCGCGACCGCTGACGGTGACGGTGATGTTCTGTGCTGCAAGCTGATCCCGAACCAGGTGCTCGGAGATACCGTCGACGGTGAAGGAAACGATGCCGCTCAGTTGGGTTCCTCGATCGCGGACTTCGACCCCGGAAATCGCTGCCAGACCTTCCCTCAATGCGCAGGCTCGGGATTCGATCTGCTCCCACACCGTGTCGGTGCCGATCGAGAGCAGATAGTCGGCGGCGACGCCGAGACCCAGGCGCGCAGCGACACTCGTTTCCCAGAGTTCGAATCGTGTTGCGTCCGGCGCAGGGACGAAGCTGTTCTCGCTGGTCCATTCCGCTCCGTGCAGGTCCATTGCAGCGGGTTCGAGCGCGTCGACGAGTCCGGGGCGGACGTACAGGAATCCGGTTCCGCGTGGCCCGCGGAGCCACTTGCGGCCAGTGGCGCTGAGCGCGTCGACGCCGAGTTCGGTGACGTCGATGGGCAACTGGCCGACGGACTGGCACGCGTCGAGCAGGACGAGAGAGCCGTGGGCTCTGGCCAATTCGACTACCTCACGGACCGGGTTGATCAAGCCGCCGTTGGTGGGGACGTGTACGACGGAGACGAGTCGAACCCGATCGTCGAGCATGTTCTCGAGTGCCTCGAGGTCGATGCATCCGTACTGATCACTCGGAATGACCTCGACGCCGGCGCCGGTGGAACGCGCCCGCCCCAGAGCGGCGATTGCGTTGCTCGCGTATTCGACTCCGCTGATCAGGATTCGATCACCAGGTCCGAGTGGAACGGCAGCGTAGAAGTCGTTCCACGCGCGGGTTGCACTGTCCGTCAACGCGATATCGGTTGCCTGGGCGCCGATGACGCGGGCGAGTGAATGCGGAACAGCAGCCAGTGCGCCGCTCTGGCGAGCAGCGGCGACGTACCCGCCGACGTCGGCTTCACGTCGCAGGTGCTCGATCATGGTGGTCAGCACCGGCTCGGGCGGGAGCGAGGATCCCGCGCTGTCGAGGAACACCTTGTCGAGGCATCCGGGAGTGTCGCGGCGGATCGTGTCGAGATCGAACATGGCACCTTCCGTTCATGTCGGTGTGGTTCAAACTACCTGTGAACGAAGCTGTCCCGATGGAGCGAAGACTGGGCACGGCCGACGCCGTGGTGATCGGCCTCGGCGCGATGATCGGCGCCGGAGTCTTCGTGGTGTTCGCGCCCGCTGCCGCAGTAGCGGGTACCGGGTTGCTGCTCGGCCTGGCGATCGCAGCGTTCGTCGCCTACTGCAATGCGACGTCGTCGGCGCAGCTTGCGGCCAGATACCCCACGTCAGGTGGGACCTACGTCTACGGACGTGAGCAGCTCGGACCCTGGTGGGGGTTTGCCGCAGGCTGGTCGTTCGTGATCGGGAAGATCGCGAGTTGCGCGGCAATGGCTCTGACCTTCGCGACGTACGTCGCTCCTGCGGCCTGGCGTGTTCCCGCCGCCGTCCTGGTGGTCGTGGCCCTGGTAGCAGTCAACTACCGCGGAGTGACGCGGACGGCGCAGATGGCCAGGGCTATCGTCGCCGTGTCGACGACGGCATTGGGTGTGGCATTGCTGGTTGCCGTCGTGGGACCTGGTGCAGTGCGTGAGCTCCCCGACCTCGTGTTCGGGTCGTGGTACGGAATTCTGCAATCGGCGGGGCTGCTTTTCTTCGCCTTCGCCGGTTACGCCAGGATCGCGACGCTGGGGGAGGAAGTGCGTGATCCGCGCCGCACGATTCCGCGGGCGATTCTGATTGCACTCACCGCCGCGGTTGTTCTCTATGCGCTGGTAGCGGTGGTGCTGTTGGTGACGTTGGGGCCTGATCGGCTGGCGAATTCGGCGCGGCCACTGGCCGATGCAGTGGGCGCCGCCGGGTGGAATTGGGCCGTCCCCGTGGTGGTGATCGGTGCCGCGGCGGCGTCGGCGGGGGCGCTGCTGGCTCTGATCGCCGGGGTGAGTCGCACGGCGATGGCAATGGCCCGCGAGAGTGATCTGCCCGTTGCTCTCGCTGCCGTCCATCCACGGTTCGCAGTCCCTCACCATGCCGAACTTGTGGTCGGAGCCGTTGTGATCGCTTTGGTCTCGACAACCGATCTTCGTGGCGTGATCGGCTTTTCGTCGTTCGGAGTGCTGCTCTACTACTGCGTTGCGAACGTGAGCGCGTACAGCCAGCGCGGAGTGGACCGGATGTATCCGAAGTGGCTGCAGGCAGTCGGGGCGGCCGGTTGTGTCGTTCTGGTGGTCACACTTCCGTGGATCGCGGTTGTTTCCGGGGTAGGTGTGGTTCTGGCCGGTTGTGGGTACCGGTGGATACGACTGAAGAAATTCAACGACACGTAACACCACAATGGGTGCATCTCGGACGTAGGCGTTCTATCGTCGGTAACGACCGCGAAGACCGCCCGAAGGGGAAGTCGAATGGTGACAGCAGCGTTGACAGCAGCACAGACCACGCAGGTGGATTCGCGTCCTGCGGCCGAGGCGTACGTCGGTGGTGTGTGCTTCAAACAGGGGCCACCCCGCTTGGTCGGAGCCGAGATCGAGTGGCTGACCAGGCAAGATCCCGGTGGGGAGCGGCCATCCGCCGCGACGCTGGCAAGAGCACTCGGGCGGCACGCACCCACCAGCATCGACCCGGATTCACCGGCGGTTCCGCTTCCTCGTGGCAGCCTGGTCACCGTAGAACCCGGCGGACAGATCGAACTCTCGTCCGCTCCGCGCACGTCCGCCCGCGAACTGTGTGACTGTCTCGACGAAGACCGTCGGACTCTCGAATCTCTCCTCGCGTCGTACTCGATCGAAATCAGTTCGGCTGCCGCCGACGTCGCCCGCCCCCCTTCCCGCATTCTCCGGTTGCCGCGTTACTGCGCAATGGAATCCCGCTTCGCCAGGATAGGCCCGTACGGCACCTTGATGATGTGCAATACCGCAGCAGTGCAGGTCAGTGTCGATGCCGGCGGGAGTCCGGAGTCGATCGCTCAGCGTTGGCGGCTCCTCGGGGACATGGGTCCGGCTCTCGTCGCGGCGTTTGCGTGTTCTCCACGCTTGCAAGGGGTTCCGAGGGGAGATTGGGCTTCTCAACGCATGCGGACGTGGCTCGAACTCGATTCCTGGCGCACCGCCGCAATCCCGGAAGCGCAGGACTACGCAGCCTGGGCGCTCGACGTTCCGCTCATGTGTGTGCGAAACGAAGGCGATGATTGGACGGCTCCGCGGGGCGCGACTTTCGCGGACTGGATCGCCGGCGCCCTGGATGCCGAGATCGAACGTCGCCCCGTCTGGGCGGACTTGGACTATCACCTGTCCACGCTGTTCCCGCCGGTTCGCGCTGTCGGCCATCTGGAGGTTCGCTACATCGACGCACAACCGGGAGATTTGTGGCGAGTGCCGATAGCAGCGGTCGACGCGTTGCTGTCCGGGCCAGCCGTGATGCGCGAGGCGAGTGATGCTGCAGCGTCGACGGCCGGGAGGTGGCGGGATGCGGCAGAGTACGGTCTGGACGACGTCGACCTGCGTTCGGCGGCAACATCTCTGATGTCGCTTGCCGCGTCTTATGCGCCGGAGCCACAGTTTGTCCGTCTTCTCGATGCCGCAGCCGAACGGTGTTGTCGCGCAATTGTGCCCGGTGAGAGCGACACATGACGGGGGAGATCACCAAGGAAGCGGTCGAGGCCGTACTTCTGCGAGCGCGTGAGCGGTCGACGCTGCTCACCGACTGCGTCGACGATACCGAATTGATCGCTCAGCATTCTCCGTTGATGAGTCCGCTGGTGTGGGACCTGGCGCACATCGGCAATCAAGAGGAACTCTGGCTGGTGCGCGATGTCGGTGGCCGTGATCCGGTGCGTAGCGACATAGACGAGCTGTACGACGCTTTCAAGCATTCGAGATCGTCGAGACCGACACTTCCCCTGCTCAACCCGGCCGAGGCGCGCGAATACGTACGTACGGTTCGTGGGAAGGTCTGGGATGTGCTCGAAGCCAGCACGTTCGGGCGCACAGAACTCGACGTGGACGGCTTTGCGTTCGGGATGATCGCGCAGCACGAACAGCAACACGCCGAGACCATGCTCGCGACACACCAATTACGTTCGGGGCCCACGGCACTCGTTGCGACACCCGCTCCGCAAGCTGCCCGCATGCCGGAACTCGACGAGGTCACCATCGCGGCCGGCTCCTTCGTCATGGGGACCGACGACGAGCCGTGGGCACTCGACAACGAGCGCACTGCACATCAGGTCTATCTCACCGACTTCGCAATCGACAGATTCCCGGTCACCAACGGGCAGTTCGTCGAATTCATCGAGGACGGCGGCTATTCCCGACCGGAACTGTGGTCCCGTGACGGTTGGCGGCATCGCGTCGACGCGAAACTTCGTGCGCCTCTGTTCTGGGAACATGACAGTTCGGGTTGGTGGCACGAGACTTTCGGCGTCGAGGCTCCGGTCCCACCCGACAAGCCGGTTGTGCACGTGAGCTTCTACGAAGCCGAGGCCTACGCGTGCTGGGCAGGCAAACGGCTTCCCACCGAGGCGGAATGGGAAAAGGCCGCCCGGTGGGATCCGGAAACCGGGAGATCACGACGGTTCCCGTGGGGGGACGTGTCCGCAGACGAGAAACTTGCCAATCTCGGTCAGCGCCATCTCGGTCCAGCGGGCGTCGGCTCGTACCCGGCGGGTGCGTCGGCAGCAGGTGTCGAGCAGTTGATCGGCGACGTGTGGGAGTGGACATCTTCGGGTTTCCATCCGTATCCGGGTTTCCGGGCCTTCCCGTACCGGGAGTATTCGGAGGTGTTCTTCGGCGGCGACTACAAAGTGTTGCGAGGGGGATCGTTCGGGACCGACAGCGTTGCCTGCCGGGGGACGTTCCGCAACTGGGACCATCCGATCAGACGCCAGATCTTCTCGGGTTTTCGCTGCGCCAGAACGATTTCGGGTAGATCCTGACATGTGTCGACACCTCGGGTATCTCGGGCCGCCGCGTTCGGTTCGTGAACTCATCCACGACGGCGAGAACTCACTGATGCGACAGTCGTGGGCGCCTCGCGAGATGCGTGGCGGCGGGACCATCAATGCCGACGGATTCGGCGCGGTGTGGTGGAACGACGGAAGGCAGGGGCGGTATCGCAGCATTTCGCCGATCTGGTCGGACCCGACCGTCGACGAGACGTTGTCCCACATCGTTTCCGGATCCGTTCTCGCCGCCGTCCGTTCCGCGACGGAGGGGATGGCCGTCGAGATCGGTGCCTGCGCACCGTTCGTCGACGGAACCTACGCTTTCAGCCACAACGGAGCGGTATCCGGTTGGCCTGGTTCACTTGCCGAATTGGCGGCAGAACTTCCGGCCGTCGAACTGCTGAAGATGCCCGCCCCGACGGATGCTGCCTTGTTGTGGACAGTGCTTCGGCATCGGTTGACCTCGAAGCCCGCGGAGGCCGCCGTGACGAGCCTCGTTCACGATGTGGCTGCGGCGGCACCGGATTCACGACTGAACCTCCTGTTCGGCGACGGGCAGGAACTGTGGGCCACGGCCTGGGGCCACACGTTGTACACGCGGGTCGACGAATCGCGGGCCCTGATCGTTTCCGAACCGTTCGATCGATCGCCGGACTGGGAGCAGGTGCCGGACCGGCACATCGTCTGCGCGCGTCCCGGCCACTTGATCATCACCCCGATACCGATGGGAGAACAATGAAAACCCCTACGCTCGAGGTTTATCTGACACCGGCCGAATCGGTCGACGCATTGCGAGCCGAGGCCAAGGAGGGTCTGACCGCTACGCCGAAGTGGCTCTCGCCCAAATGGTTTTACGACGCGCGTGGAAGTGAACTGTTCGAGGAGATCACGGCCTTGCCCGAGTATTACCCCACCCGCACCGAGCGCGGCCTGCTCGCGCAGTACGCCGACGAGATCGCTGCGTTGACCGAACCTGAGATCCTGATCGAACTGGGTTCCGGTTCCTCGGAGAAGACTCGGTTGCTGCTCGATGCGATGACTGCGCGCGGAACTCTGCGAACGTATGTACCGCAGGATGTTTCGGTGACGGCACTGGAAGGCGCGGCGCGGCAGGTCGGTGCCGAATTCCCTGGCATCGATGTGGTCGGGGTGGTCAGTGACTTCACCGGCTCGCTGCATCATCTGCCCGGTGGTGGACGGCGGGCGGTCGCGTTTCTCGGTGGAACTCTCGGCAATCTCGTTCCGGCAGAACGTGCCGAGTTCCTCTCGGGCATTGCAGCGGTACTCGATCCCGGTGAGAACCTGATCCTGGGCGTGGGATTGGTGATCGATCCCGCAGTCCTCGTGCCCGCCTACGACGACGCTGCCGGTGTGACCGCGCAGTTCAATCTAAATGTTCTCTCGGTCCTGAACAAGCAACTGAGAGCGAACTTTCCCTTGGAGGACTTCCGTCACGTCGCGCTCTGGGATGCCGAGAACGAGTGGATCGAAATGCGGCTGGAAGCACTTCGTGAACTCTCGGTCCGGATCGACGACCTGGATCTGGAGATCACCTTCGCAGCGGGCGAGCAGCTGCGCACCGAGATCTCGGCGAAGTTCACCGAGGACGGGATTGCCGCGGAGCTGGCATCCGCGGGCTTCGGCGTACGGAAGGTGTGGACGGATCAGGATCAGCGCTTCGCGCTCGTGTGCGCGCAGCGGGCGTGAGCGTTCACTAGTCGACTCGAAACGCGGGTTTCCGCGTCCGGGAACGACTTCTGTGCGCTCAGTTCCGGCAGCGCAGACCGATTTGTCTGTTTATAGTGAGGCGCAGAACGGTTTCCGACCCGAGGAGAACGCGTGCGTCATCCGAAGCTCGCCGCATTGACCGTGGCCCTGACTGCAGTACTGGTGATGCCGGTAACGCAGAGCGTGGCCCAACCATTCCCCTTCGACCCCGGTAGTTTCGGCAACGGAAGTACAGGGTCACTGGGCGGCGAAGATCCGGACATTCCCATCGAGAACACCCTCCCGCAACTGTCGGTCACCACACTCGTCGACGGACTCGCTCACCCCTGGGACGTCGTGGCGGCCCCGGACGGCGCAATCCTGACGGGACAACGGTCCGGCGGATTCTTCGTGCGCCGAAGCGACAACACGACAGGTCCAGTCGCTGCAGATCTTTCGGATCTCTACGCTCAGTCCGAAACCGGCCTCATGGGCATCGCGCTTGCCCGCGACTTCGCTCAGTCGCGCACCTTGTACACCTGCCAGGGGTTCAGCGCTGGGGGAGTCACGGACGTTCGAGTGATCTCGTGGACCGTCGACGCCGGATGGACCGCGCTCACTAGAACCGGAACTGTGTTGCCAGGAATCCCGGTCTCGTCCGGGCGCCATGGGGGTTGCCGAATTCTTGCGGCCCAGGACGGAACGCTGTTCGTCGGGACAGGTGACACCGCGACGCCGAGCGTTCCGCAGGATCCGAATTCGCTGGGCGGCAAGGTCTTGCACATCAACGCGGACGGAACTCCGGCGGCGGGAAATCCGAATGCAGGCAGCCCCGTCTACACGCTCGGGCACCGCAACGTCCAAGGTTTGGCCGTGCAACCCGGAACCGGCCGGGTGTACTCGGTTGAGCAGGGCACGAGCGTCGACGACGAAGTCAACCTGCTTACCCCCGGCGGAAACTACGGCTACCGTCCGGATCGTCTTCCCGGAACGTACGACGAATCCGTGCCGATGACAGATCCCGTGCGCGTGCCGGGAGCAATTGGGGCAGTGTGGCGTTCAGGTAGCTCCACGTTGGCTACCGCCAGCGCTGCCTTCACCGGCGGAGCCGCGTGGGGTGCCTGGGACGGTGCACTCGTGATGGGTGGTCTCAAGAGCAAGGAATTGATCTTCCTCCGCCTCAGTGCCGACGGCCGTTCGGTCGACGCTCAGACCTTCGGATTGGTGAACCAGTTCGGGCGCTTGCGCTCGGTGACTCCGACGGCGGACGGCTCGCTCCTGGTGACCACGGACAACGGAACAGGCGACAAGGTGCTGCGGGTGACACCCACGCCCTGATCTTCAGTACCAGGCGATAACCCGGCACGGACCACCGGATCCGCCAGCATGCGTCGGCGCTCCCACCATCACGGTAGCGCCGACGGCTGGAAGTGTGGACAGGTTTGCAAGGGCTTCGACCGCGTACTTTCCTGAGCCCAAGGCGCTTCGGTGGGCCCCGTGGGTCGTGCTTCGGCCCGCGTCGATACTGAGGGTGTCCGATCCCACGGCGACGATGTCGCGCTCGGATATCAAAAAGTCGATCGCCTCGGGGTTGAATCCCGGTGTGTGTTGCACTCCGAGTGCATCTCGATTCGTGAAGGCCCCGCCGGCGCCGGCCCGGGTATCCCAGCCCGAGTTCATCGCCACCAGGCTGCGGGGAGCGATAGTCCCGTGGAGGGTCTCCCAGTCGAGGACGTCCTGGCGGGTGAGCAGTGTGTCCGGGTCGGCGGAGGCTCGGGCGCTGATATCGATCACCGCAATCGGTACGACGAGGTCGGTGACCGGAATCTTCTCGACAGTGATTCCGTCCGCACTGGCGTGAGCAGGCGCGTCGATGTGAGTGCCGGTGTGTTCCTCGAGGCGGAGTTCGTTGAGGTAGAAGTTTCCGCCGAAACCAGCGGACCCGAGCGAGCCCAGAGACCCGCCGGCGTCGGCGATCTTCGCTAGGTTCCTCATCTCGAACGAGCGCGCGCCCGGCCACACCGGGAAATCGGACGTCAGTACGTGCGTCAGATCGACGATGGTCTGACCCGCCGGCGCTGCCGACGCAGTGGGCTGCACCGCGCAGGCCACGACGGTTGCGCCTAGCGCCGTAGTGCCAAGCGCCGCGAACATCGATCGTCGGCTGACTTTCCTGCCTTCTCGTCCGATCGATTCGTAGACTTCCGACAGCACCTTCGGTGAGCACATCAGAAACTCCAGATCACTGGGATCAACACGGTCGCAACTACCAGGAACCACAACAACATCGGGAGCCCGAGCTTCCAGTAGTCGCCGAACTTGTACCCACCAGGTCCCATCACCATCATGTTCGCGGGGGTGGCTACGGGCGTCAGGAAGGAGGCCGCGGCAGCGACGGTGACCGTCATCAGAAGGGGCAGCACCGAGATGTCGAGTTCGCCGGCAACCGAGATGGCGATCGGCGTGATGATCAGCGCGGTCGCGGTGTTGCTGATCAGCTGACCCAGAGTCGCCGTCACGACAAAGAGTCCGGCGACAACGACATAGGGGCTTGCACCGCCGACGACGTCGACGAAGGCATGAGCGAGTTTTTCGGCTGCGCCGGTCTGCTGGATCGCGGTCGAGAGCGGGATCATTCCGCCGACGAGAATCAACGTGGTCCACGAGATGGACCGATGCGCCTGCTCCACGCTGATGACTCGTAGCAGCACCATCGCACACGCAGCGAGGAGTCCGGCTATCGCCGACGGCACCAATCCGAAGGTCAACAACACGACCATCGCTGCGACGACGACGAGAGCGATGACCGCGCGGATTCCCAACGGGGCTGCCTGCTTACGGATCTGGGCAGGTGCGTCGACCACGAGGACGTTCGGATCGACCGCGGTGTGGGTGTCGAGATCGTCCCAGCTGCCTTGCAGGAGAAGCGTGTCACCGGCCGCCAACTTGACGCCCTTGGGGCCGCAGTCCTCACCGGCGCGCTGGACTGCGAGTATCACCAGATCTCCGCTGTCGGTCACCATGCCCGGAAAAGCCCTGTCGCCGATCATTTCCGAGCGCGGCGGGATGATCACTTCGACCACGCCGTCGTGCTTGGTGATCAAGGGCTCTGCGGACGGCGCATCCTTTCCCATGAGCTGATACTGCTTCGCGAGGGTCTTGGCATGCCGGCTCAGGTCAGGCGACATCGACGTCCCCGCACGATGGGGGAGAACGTGAGGACCGAGAAGTACGGCGATCGCAATCGTTCCCAATACGAGCGGCGCACCGACCAAGGTGAAGCTGAAGAACCCGAAAGCACCGGCCCCGGATTCCTCGGCGGCTTCGGAAACGATGATGTTGACCGGTGTTCCGGTCAGGGTGAGCATCGATCCGGCATGGGCGGCAAATGCCAACGGGAGAAGCAGTTGTGACGTCGATTTGCCGAGACGAACCGCCAAGACGACCACCATCGGTACCAACGCGGCTACGGCCCCGTTGACGCTGATCAATGCGGTCAACGCGGCAACCAGCAACATGATCGCACTCACGAGACGGACTCGGGATTCGCCGACTTTCGCCAGCAGTTTCTCGCCCGCCCACGTGGTGACACCGGTGGCGTCGAGGGCTTCGCTGACGACAAAAAGCGCGGCGATGAACACCACCGTGGGATCGCCGAATCCGGCGAGCGCCTGCTCCATTGTGATCACACCGGTGGCGTACAGCGCCAGGGCAGTGCCGATCGCGATGATGCCGACCGGGATTCGGCCGATCACGAACAGCGCCACGACCAGTGCAAGCACGACAAAAGTGATGGTGATGTCATTCACGATTCGTAAAGGTACCTGCTCAGACAGAACGGCCCCGTCTCGCAAGTGAGACGGGGCCGTGGGATGGACGCGAGGAGAATTAGTTGGAGGCGGCGATGCGGGCCTTCTCGAGAGCGGCCAGCGTGCGAAGAACCGTGGCCTTCTGCTTGTTCAGATCGCTCAGTCGTGCGCGAGCCGGCAACCCTTGTGCGAGTTCGGCGACCTTGATCTGCTCGTCGATCGAACCGAGCTGATCGAGAAGCCCCAGAACGCGCGTCTGGAGCGTGTCGATGTCCACGGTGTCTGTCTTGACCGGAGCGGCAACGCGCGTCGCTGTGCCCGTGCTGGAGGGGCGAGAAGCCCGCGCGGGTGACGTGTCGGCGACAACCGTTGCGGCGCGGGGCCGAATTGCCTTGCGAACAGCGGCCGCATCGGGAAGGACGTCCATGCGGATCTCGTTCAGGACTCGGCGTGCCTCGCGTGCGTTGACGCGGTACTCGCGCTCTTCGTCGTCGTCGGACTGCAGCGTGCCGCCGAGCGGGCGCAGACCGTACATCCCGAGGAAGCGCTTGGCGTCGTCGATGATGCCTTCGTTTTCACGGCATTTTCCACAGCGAGGTTCGTTGCGGAACATGTCCACGGAGTTGTCGTCTCCGCACCAGACACAAGATCCTGGGCGCCACCGCCGGATCGTCGGAACTGATGAATTCAGGGAATGAGATTCGGGCCGGGATTCCAGGGTTTGCGCGTCGATCACGACGAGCCACACTAGGCGAAGATTGCGGCGCGGTGAACACCACCCCAACATCGACCTGGGTTTCTCGACGCGGGCGTGATCAAGATCATGCTCTTCGCCGCATTTGCTGGTATTCGTGTGTCGCACAGGTGGTTTCATGATGACCGGGTGGTCTGTTTTCGTGGGGTTCGCGAAGACGACTACGGGCGCGTACCGGTGACCGTGAAGTCACAGGTACGCGCCCGTAGTGCAGCGGAAGACTAGGCGCTGCCGTTGAACAGCGAAGTCACAGAACCGTTCTCGAAAACTTCCTTGATGGTGCGAGCCAGCAGCGGTGCGATGGACAGCACCGTCAGCGTCGGAAACTTCTTCGACTCGTCGATCGGAAGTGTATTTGTGACAACAACTTCCTTCGCGCCACACGTCGACAAACGCTCGGCCGCAGGGTCGGAGAGGACGCCGTGGGTTGCAGCGATGACGACGTCACCCGCACCGGCCTCCTTGAGCACCTTGACCGCGCCGGCGATGGTTCCGCCGGTGTCGATCATGTCGTCGATCAGGATGCAGGTGCGACCTTCGACCTCACCGACGACGCGGTTGGACTTGACCTGGTTGGGCACCAACGGATCGCGCGTCTTGTGAATGAACGCCAGCGGTGCTCCGCCGAGCGAGTCGGCCCACTTCTCGGCGACACGAACGCGGCCCGAGTCGGGGGAGACCACCGTGATGTTCTCGAGGTTGTATCCCGCGCGAATGTGGTTGGCCAACTGGCTGTGTGCGTGCATGTGATCGACGGGACCGTCGAAAAAGCCCTGGATCTGGTCGGTATGCAGGTCGACCGTGATGATGCGATCGGCGCCGGCGGTCTTGAGCAGGTCCGCGATCAGGCGAGCGGAGATCGGCTCGCGTCCGCGGTGCTTCTTGTCCTGGCGGGCGTACGGGTAGAACGGAAGAACGGCAGTGATGCGCTTCGCCGATCCACGCTTGAGCGCGTCGATCATGATGAGCTGCTCCATCACCCACGTGTTCAGCGGTGCCGGATGACTCTGCAGGACAAACGCGTCGGAGCCGCGAACCGACTCTTCGAATCGAACGAAGATCTCACCGTTCGCGAAGTCGCGCGCGGTCTGCGGGGTGACGCGGATGTCGAGTTCCTTCGCCACCTGCTCCGCCAACTCGGGATGTGCGCGACCCGAGAACAACATCAGGTTCTTCTGGTTGTCGATCCAATTCGCAGTCACTGGTTCATGCCATCCTTTTGTACTTGCCGGTCGATCTGGTGGTGATCTGTGCTGTCAGGTTGTGCAGCCGCTGCAGCGGCGTCGGCTGCAGGAGTTCCGGGTCGATTTTTCTGGACCCAACCCTCGATGTTGCGCTGCGCTCCACCCGAGACGGCAAGCGCCCCAGGCGGTACGTCGTTCTTCAAGACCGTGCCCGCACCCGTGTAAGCGCCGTCTCCCACGACGAGAGGGGCGACGAACATGGTGTCGGAGCCTGTTCGGACGTGCGACCCCACCACAGTACGGCTCTTGTTCACCCCGTCGTAATTGACGAAGACGCTCGAAGCTCCGATATTGCTGTGATGGCCGATGGTGGCGTCGCCGACGTAGGTAAGATGCGGAATCTTCGAATGTTCGCCGATGTCGGCGTTCTTGGTTTCCACGTAGGCGCCGATCTTGCCGTGGTCGCCGAGGCGAGTATTCGGCCGGAGGTAGGCGAACGGGCCGACGGTTGCGTCCGCGCCGATCACGGAGTCGGTCCCGTGCGAGCGGACGACAGCCGCACGCTCCCCGACGCTGACGTTGTCCAAGGTGGTGTCCGGGCCGATCACGGCGTCTTCGCCCACCGACGTCGTGCCGGTCAACTGAACTCCGGGCAGTAGCGTCACGTCCTGTGCGATTCGCACGCCGCAATCGATCCACGTGCTCGCGGGATCGACGACGGTGACGCCGGCACGCATCCACGTCTCGAGGATCCGACGGTTCATCTCGCGGGCAAGTGTCGAGAGCTGCACGCGGTCGTTGGCGCCCGCGACGAGAACCGAATCCGCGATGTGCTGCGCACGAACACGCTTGCCTGCGCGGCGGGCGATCATGATCACATCGGTGAGATAGAACTCGTGCTGTGCGTTGTTGGAGTCGAGAGACGCCAGCGCGTCGCGCAGAGTCTCGAAGTCGAAGGCATAGACACCTGAATTGACCTCGGTGATCGAGCGCTGCGAATCGGTGGCTTCCTTCTCCTCGACGATGGCGTTGACTTCGCCGTCCGTCGTACGAAGGATCCGTCCGTAGCCGGTGGGGTCGAGCGCCGTCGACGTCAGCACCGTGACTGCAGCCGCGGGGGCGGCAGTGTGCTGAGCGAGGAGGTCTGCGATTGTCTTGCCGTCGAGCAGCGGTACGTCGGCGGCTGTGACGAGTACGGTTCCGGCGAAGTCGGCAGGCAGTCCCTCGAGTCCGCAACTGACGGCGTGCCCGGTGCCCTTCTGCTCGTCCTGAACGGCGACGGTGACGGGGCGGCCCAGTTCACCCGCGACTGCGCTGACCGCTTCGGTGACACGCTCACGATCGTGACCGACGACGGTCACCAGGTGCGTGGGGTTCAGTGAGGTTGCCGCGTGAAGCGAATGTGCCAGCATGCTGCGTCCGGCGAGAGTGTGGAGGACCTTGGGAGTCTTCGACTTCATTCGTGTACCGGCACCCGCTGCGAGAACGATCACGGCGGTCTGCACTGGTTTGAGCTCCCTCTGTCGATCAAGCTGTCGATCAAGCTGTCGATCACGACATGCATTTCCGCTCGGAAAACGCATGTTGTTCACCAGCTCCGCCGCCAGGACTCGAACCTGAACTATCTGAACCAAAATCAGAGGTGCTGCCATTACACCACGGCGGATTGCCACGCATTGCCGAGCCTTGCGGCCGAACGCGCGAAAGAATAATCGCATGCCGACCCGCCGTAGGTCGAACCGCTCCTCCGATTTGGCCCCCGAAGTCCCGATAGGCTGAGCGTCCACAGCAGTAATTTGTGTGTCGGCGAGAGGAAGACAATGGCGACGGTGTCCGGTTCGGGTGGCGGGGATCCAGTTCCCGAACGAGCGACACGGATCCGGATGACCGGTACCCAACGTCGGCAACAACTGATCGAGATCGGGCGGGCACTGTTCGCCGAACGGGGATACGAGGCGACCTCGATCGAGGAGATCGCCCAGCGAGCGAACGTGTCCAAGCCGGTCGTGTACGAGCACTTCGGCGGCAAGGAGGGGTTGTACGCCGTCGTAGTTGACCGGGAGATGTCGCGGCTCCTCGAAATGATCACGTCTTCGCTCTCACAGAATCGCTCGAGAGTTCGAGTCGAGCGGGTTGCGTTGGCTTTGCTCACCTATGTGGAAGAGCACACTGACGGATTTCGAATACTCGTGCGCGATTCGTCCGTTGTCGCTCCGAGTGGGACGTATTCGAGCTTGCTCAACGACGCGATCAGTCAGGTGGGTTACCTGCTGGCGGGGGACTTCTCCAGACGCGGTTTCGACCCCGGACTAGCAACGATGTACGCCCAGGCGCTCGTCGGCATGGTGTCCACGACGGCTACGTGGTGGCTCGACGAACGGACTCCGTCGAAGGAAGTTGTCGCGGCTCACCTCGTAAATTTGTGCTGGAATGGCCTGACGAATCTGGAAGCCGACCCACAATTGGAGGGTTAACCAGGCGCGCCTGCCACGCAGAGATGGATCGCGGTCTAAGCTGTGTTCGCTGTATCACGATCGTTTGATGGGCAAATGTCTCATTTGTTTGCAGGGTGGGTTGAATGCCGAACCGTGCCTTCCATTTTGACGCTGTGAACGGGTAAGACCAAGGATTCGTTCGATGTGTGGTGATTGGAGGCCGGATCGATGGTGAGGCAAGAGCGGGCAGAAGCCACCCGTGATTCGGTGCTGCGCGGAGCCGCGGCGGTGTTCTTGCGCCTGGGCTATGCCAATGCCAGCTTGAGCGAGATCATCGCCGAATCACAGGTGACCAAAGGTGCCCTGTACTTCCATTTCGGGTCCAAGGAAGAACTCGCGCGGGCGGTGATCGACGAGGGTTCGGCACGTTTCGACGCGAAATGTGAACTCTGGTTGGACCGTCGCACTCCCGCACTCGAGTCGTTGATCGGTATTTCGTCCGTCATCGTCGACATCGGTGCGCACGACGCAATGGTTCGTGCGACCTTCCGCTTGCTGGTCGAGATCGGGGACTATCGGGGATCCGGGCCGGCAACGCTGGACGTCTGGCTCGACATTTACCGCGAACTTGCCAGCCGCGCGGCCGACGAAGGTGATCTGCGTTCGGACGCGGATTCTGCCGATATCGCTCGTTTCCTGTTGGAAGTGGCGTCCGGAGTTCGGCTGATGGCAGCGGCGACCGGGACTGTTCGTGAGCTTTCGGACTCCATGAAGGCATCGTGGAACCTGATACTTCCGATCGTGGTCCCGGAATCCAAAGTGGAGTATTTCAGACAATTCGCAGCTAGGCGTCTCGCCAGCGATCACTGAAAGCACTGGATCTCCGCGCAGTTCATTGGTGAATTTGTTGCAAATGTCCTGGTAGGGAGATTGTTCTCTTTGTTCTGCATTCGAAACAAACTGAGAGTATGTTTATAGTGTTGATGGGAATCTGTAGGTCCGATCTTGCCGACAATCTTCGGATTGCGGTATGTTCTACCGGTAGCTGAAGAATTGCTGAGTTTGCAGGTTTGTCAGGGCAGGGTGACGGCGTCGACGCACCGGGCAGCATAGGGGGCTGCCCGGCGTGTACGACCCCAAAAGGGGGAGTCAGAAGATGGGTGACACTGCACCGACGCCGATGCTCGACATCGGTCCGCGGATCGGCTGTGACGTCGTGAACGTCGTGGATGTCACTCGAAGTATCGACCTCTTCGGGCGAAGGTATCTCGATCGGACCTTCACTCCTCATGAATTGCAGACGTGCGCCGGGCCGGCCCGGGATCAACGACTGGCTGCGCGTTTTGCTGCCAAAGAGGCCGTTGTGAAGGTGCTCAGGCCGGGTGACGTTCCCGTTCCGTGGAACTCCATAGAAATCACTCGGGCCGAGTGGGGTGGTTGTGGGGTGACTCTGTCCGGCAATGCCGCGGAACTCGCGTGGGCTCAGGATCTGAACGACTTTCAAGTATCTATCTCGCACGAAGCAGACGTGGCCATCGCAATGGTGATCGCAACACGCTCGGGCGCTCGCATCGAAAAGAAGGACGACATCGCTGATGATTGATCAGGCAATTCGGAAAGTGCTCGTCGAGCACGGTCGGCTAGCAGTCGACGTGAGCACGATCGACGGCGAGGCCGATCTTTACGAGTTGGGTTTGACATCGCACGCGAGCGTGAATGTCATGTTGGCGCTGGAGGACTCGTTCGACATCGAGTTTCCGGACGAGTTGTTGCGGAAGAGCACCTTCGCGAGTGTCAAGGCGATAGAGGGCGCGTTGGCAGAGTTGGGTGCTGCATGAACGCTCCGCAAGCGCAGTGCTCCACCGGGACGGCTCTCGAGCGGGCCGTACGGTTAGCCGACGAAGTTGCAGCGGTGTGGGCCGACGAAGTTGATACAGAGGCGAGGTTTCCGCGTGAAGCCGTCGACGCCATGCGAAGCGAAAGGCTGCTGTCCGTCGCGGTACCGAGGGAACTCGGCGGCGAAGGTCTCTCGCTGCAGGAGGTGTCGCAGATCGCCCGCGTGATCGGAACACGCTGTGCTGCAAGCGGAATGATTTTTGCGATGCATCAGACGCAGATCTACTCGCTGGTCAAGCATGGCAATACCGAAGCGCTCCGCGAGTTCGTCGAAGAAACTGTCGACAAGCAATTGCTGTTGGCATCGGCGACTACCGAGCTGGGAATCGGTGGCGATGTCAGCCGGAGTTACTGCGCTGTAGAAGATTTGGGTGGCCATCTACTACTGATCAAGAATGCGCCCGTCATTTCGTACGGTGAGCATTCCGACGCGATAGTCGTGACGGCTCGGCGAACACCCGAGAGTCAGCCCAACGATCAGGTTCTCGTGGTGTGCCGTACCCCAGACCTGACGCTCGAACGCACCACCGAGTGGAACACGCTGGGGCTGAGGGGAACTTGCAGTCTCGGTTACATCCTTCGGGCCACCTCGACGCCTGAGATGGTCGCCGACGTACCGTATTCCGATATCTCCACCCACACGATGCTCCCGGTCTCGCACGTCGTCTGGAGTTCGGTGTGGTTGGGAATCGCCGACGCGGCAGTCGAGAAGGCGCGCAAGTACGTGCGTGCCGCCGCCCGCAAGCAGCCCGGAGTCACGTCCCCCGGAGCGCTGCGTCTCGCCGAAGTTGCTGCTTCGGCACAACAATTCGCCGATCTCGTCGACGCTTCTGCGCGTAGGTACGACCGCGCAGTCCACGCTGAGGAAGGCGCTGCCGATTTCGAGGCGACGGGCGCGGTGGGCTTTTCGCTCGCGATGAACAACCTGAAAGTCACAGCCTCCACTGCGGTGGTGGAAATCGTGGGGCAGACAATGTTGATCTGCGGAATCTCCGGATATCGCGAGGACACCGAATTCTCGCTCGGCCGCCACCTTCGTGATGCGCACGGCGCAGCGGTGATGGTGAACAACGATCGAATCATGGCAGGTTCAGCTCACATGGCTATCGGATACCGGGGAACGCTATGACAACCGAGACTGTGACAACCGAAACAGCGACAGCCGAAACCGATCTGGATCGGGCCCGAGCTGCGTTCCAGCGCGAATTGCTTGTCGAAGGACTTCTCGTAGAGACGGAAGTACCGGGACTATACGGGCGCTCCGGTGTGTTCGAGGACATCGTCGACGGCATCGATCGAGTGGTGGTTGCAGCGGGGCCAGGCGCAGCTGCGACCCGTCTGCGGTTCCCGCCGGTGTTCCCGCGGAGCAGTTTCGAGCGCACCGACTACATCGCTTCGTTTCCCAACCTCACCGGCGCCATCACCACCTTCGCCGGTTCCAATCGCGATCACGCGCGATTGCTGGCCGATCGCGCCGATGGGCAATCGTGGGATCGCCATCTCGAACCGACCGAGACCATGCTCGTGTCCGCAGCGTGCCATCCCGCCTATGCGCGGTACACCGGAGTTCTCCCCGAAGGTGGGGTATTGCTGGACATCTACGGTTTTTGCTTCCGGCACGAACCGGCGATCGATCCGGCTCGTATGCAAGCGTTTCGGATGCACGAGTTCGTGACGATCGGTGACGCCGCAGCAGCGCGAGCGCATCGAGCGCACTGGATCGAGCGGGGACTCGAGGTGCTCGGCCTACTCGAGCTGGACGCCGCCCCGGTGATCGCCAATGATCCTTTCTTCGGGCGCGCCGGAAAGATGCTTGCAGCCAACCAGCGTGAAGAGAATCTCAAGACAGAACTGACAGTTCGGCTCTACGGAGATCTCGACGAGGGCACGGCCATCGTGTCCTCGAACAACCATCTCGACCATTTCGGGGTCAACTTCGACATCCGAACAGCCGAGGGGGAGGCGGCGCACAGCTCGTGCGTCGGGTTCGGGATGGAGCGAATCGCGTTGTCACTGTTGCGGACTCATGGTCTTGATGTGGCTGCGTGGCCAACTTCCGTTCGTGAACGAATGGGCATCTGATGTCACGTCTCGTCGATATTTCACCTGATCGCTACCGGCCACACGCGTTGCATCAGGACGACCGGGTGTGGGCACAGACCAACTGCTACACGGATCTGTGGATCGAAGTGTTGCATTCGCTGGGATTGGACCCCGTCCCGGCATTGGCATGTGCCTTCTCGTCGCGGTTCGACGGGACTCAGTGGACGTTCCTCAAGCTCAAGGCGGAGGACATCTACGCGTTGTACGGAATCGAAGTCGCCGAGATGAACGTTTGGCGGGCACCGCTGATCCATGTCGAGGACAACCTCGCGGTCGGGATGCTGTCGACGGTCGAGGTGGACGGATACTGGCTTCCCGACACTCTCGGAACGAGCTATCACGAGGGGCACACCAAGACCACGATCGTGCCCAATCGGATCGATCGCGTTGCCGGCGAACTCGAGTACTTCCACAACAGCGGGTACTACATGTTGCGAGGTGAAGACTTTTCCGGCGTCTTCGATCTCGATCGTTCCTCACTTCCTTCGTTCGTACCGTACGTCGAGCAGATCCGGCTCAATCCGGTTCACGCGACCAATGCCGGAAACATCGCCGAAGTGGCTCGACGGAACGTGGCGGTTCGAGCGGCGGGTAATCCCGTGCGAGAGCTGGGCCGCAGGGTGATCGACGACCTCGAATGGGTGCAGGGGGCTGGTATGGATGCCTTTCACCTCTGGTCCTTCGGGCTTCTTCGTCAATGCGGTGCCAGCGCGGAGCTGGCGGCGGACGCCAGCGAGTTCCTGGACACTGCAGGTTTCTCCGGGATGGTCGAAGCTGCGCCGGATTTCCGCAAAGTGGCGTCCGGGGCCAAGAGCGTGCAGTTTCAGATGGCGCGCGCCGCGAGGGGCCGCGCGGTGGACCCACGTGAGCAACTCGACGAGATGGCCGTGTCGTGGAAGAGGGCGATGGAAATCGTTGCCGACACAGTCGGCGTCGACTCGCATCGACACCTGAGGTTGGTTTAGCAGTGCCTCGCTCGTCAGCAGACCTGCTGGCCGGCGCGATATGGCGATGCGCTGCAACCGAACCCGGATCCGTGACCGATCCGGATGCCCTCGGAACCGTGACCGAGTGGGTCGCAGCGCCCGTGCCGGGAACGGTCGCCGGCGCGTTGCGTGAGGCGCAATCCGACGCCGGACGCGCAAAGCCTGTTGCATCGTCGTCTGTTGCAACCTCGTCTGCTGCATCGTCGGACTGGTGGTTTGTGACTACCGTGGTTACGACCGGTGAGGGGCCGTGGTTGCTCCAGTTCGACGGTGTGACGGCGTTTGCCGACGTCTGGATCGACGGTGTCCTCGTCGCGTCCACCGAATCCATGTTCACGCCTGGGGAAGTGAGCATTCCGGGCGGAGACGGTGTAGGCAAACGTGTCCAGGTGGCTGTTCATTTTCATTCTCTCTCCGCGACTTTGAGATCGAGGCGCCCACGAGGTCGTTGGCGCTCGTCGATGGTCCGCGAACAGGGTCTTCGGTGGATTCGAACCACGATGCTCGGTATGGCTTCCGTATTCAGTGGTGTGCCGGTGCCAGTGGGTCCGTGGCGAGGTATCCGGTTGTTGGACAGGGGAGTTGCGGCCGTCGTCTCTGCTGTCAAGCAGGCGAGTGTCCACGGCACAACCGGTCGCGTTGCCGTCAGTGCTCGGCTCACCGGATTGCCGGTCGCGCTGGAGTACGTCACCGTGCGCGTCGGCGAACACTCGGAACAATTCGCTACGGCTACCGGGCCGGACGGATTCCTCGAGGTGTCCGGCATCGTCGAAGTGCCGGACGCGCAGTTGTGGTGGCCGCACACTCATGGCGCCCCGCGCACTTATCCGGTGACGATAGAAACGGACGGAGTCGCCGAGCACCTCGGTTCGGTTGGCTTCCGGACGGTGGAAGTCGACAGATCCGATGGTGGATTTCGGTTGAGTGTTAACGGTATCGGGGTGTACTGCCGTGGTTCGGTGTGGGCGCCGACCGACCCGATCTCGCTTCAAGGCGACACCGACACCACACTTGTGTTGGAACGGCTGGCCGAGGCCGGTCTGAACATGATTCGAATCCCGGGAACGATGGTCTACGAGAGCGACCACTTCTGGGACGAATGCGCGCGTCTGGGCATTCTGGTGTGGCAGGACATGATGTTGGCGACGCTTGATCCGCCTGATACCGACGAATTCTTCGAACTTGTTGCCGCCGAGGTCACCGCGTTCCTGCGCAGGGTGCGTGGAAATCCAGCATTGGCAGTCTTCTGCGGGGGCAGCGAGACCGAACAACAGCCCACCATGTTGGGCTTGGTCGATCAACACATTCCGCTCATTCATTCGAGACTGCCGGAGCTGATCTCGACGCTGGCACCTGAACTCGAGTACGTGACGTCGTCGCCCTCGGCGCCTCCCGGGGTGGAGCAATTGGCTACGCACGTCGGAAGCGGGGTCGCTCACTACTTCGGGGTGGGTGCCTATCGTCGTCCTCTGGCCGACGTGCTCAGCGCGCGAGTTCGTTTTGCGACCGAATCACTGGCATTTTCGATTCCACCGTCGAATGCGGTGATCGAGAACGAATTCGGTTCGATCGCCGTCGCAGGGCACCACCCGGCATGGAAAGCCGCGGTGCCGCGGGACAACGGATCGTCGTGGGATTTCGAGGATGTTCGGGACCACTACGTCCACACCCTTTTCGGCGAAGGCCCTCGTGAACTCAGGTGGTCAGACCCGGAACGCTATCTCGACCTGGGACGCGCAGCTGTATGTGAGGCGTTCGCATCGACGCTCGGCTACTGGCGTCGCCCGGACTCTCGGTGCGACGGCGCCTTGACACTCGCACTGCGAGACCTGGAGCCCGGACCGGGATGGGGGGTCCTCGATTGGAGCGGCAGTCCCAAGGCTCCGTGGTTCGTGCTCCGTCGGAGCGCCAAACCGATTGCGCTTCTTGTCACGGACGACGGTATGGATGGATTGAGGCTCGACTCGATCAACGAGACCGCGAATCCTGTCGTCGGCGAGATCAGGTTTCGAGCACACAGTCGGTCAGGTGTCGTCCCGGTCGACGTCGCGATACCGGTCAAGGTGGAAGCGCATTCAAGTCTGACCTGGTCCGTGGACAGTCTTGTCGGCCGTTTCACCGACCTCACCCACGTCTTTCGGTTCGGGGCGCGGACGTACGACGCCGTCACCGTCACACTCGAAGACGAGGACGGCGGTTTGGTGGACGAAGTGGTGCATCTCCTGGGGGGTCCGGCGCGGCCCCTCGAGCGGTCGGTCGGGCTTTTCGCTACTGCTCGTAGCGTCGGCCGGCCTCGAGGCCTCGGGGACGAAGAGTGGGTCGTCGACGTCACGACGGATGCTGCCGCCCAATACGTAGCCCTCGAACTGCAGGGCTTCGAGCCCGAAGACTCCTGGTTTCACCTCGCGCCGAACGGTCGCAGAACCGTACGTCTACGGAGAACCGGCAAGGCAACGAAGGTGATCGGCCGGGTTCGGGCGCTGAACTCTCACACCAGCGTGGCCGTGACGCCGCCGAGTGCACCGGCCACGCAATCCTCTCCGGCCAAGCGGACGTCGAAGAAGACGAGTGCTAGGGGAAACTGAACGGATCGGACTGCGCTTCGAGATCGCGCACCGATAGAATCGAACCGGCGCACAACTCTGCCTCGGTGGGGATCTTGCGCTCGGGCTGTGCGTCCGCAACCCGTCATCACTGTTCAGGAGCGCGTTCGTTGACTTCCTTGTCCTCTGCCCAGACTGCGCTCGCTGGACTCGCCGAGGTCGCCCTCGCAGACGCCGCATTCACTTCGGTGATCGACGCCATCGGCGCGGCGGCCTTGGACATCGTGGCCCCGAAGGCGGCTCGGCCATTCATCGCCGCTGCACTTGCCGCTCGCACGCCAGTGCTGCTGGTGACGGCCACCGGTCGCGAAGCCGACGATCTGACGTCAGAACTCACCGAGATGCTCGGCGGAGGTGTCGCACAGTTCCCGTCGTGGGAAACATTGCCGCACGAGCGACTGTCGCCGAGCGCGGATACCGTCGGGCGACGGGTGGAGGTACTGCGCAGACTCGCCAGACCAGACGACGCCTCGTACGGTTCGCCTCTTCGGGTGATCGTCACCACGGTGCGCTCTCTCGTTCAGCCGATGGCACCAGGTCTGGGCGAGATCGAGCCGATAACGTTGCGCGTCGGCACCGAGATCGATTTCGATTCCGTTCTCGTACGTCTGGTGGAGATGGCGTACAGCCGTGTCGACATGGTGGGAAAGCGTGGTGAGTTCGCGGTCCGCGGCGGCATTCTCGACCTGTTCTCGCCGACGGCGGATCATCCGGTACGCATCGAATTCTGGGGTGACGAGGTATCGGAGCTGCGGTACTTCTCGGTTGCCGATCAGCGTTCGCTACCGGACGTCGACGTCGATTCCGTGATCGCGCCGCCGTGTCGTGAGCTGATTCTGACAGCTGATGTTCGCGATCGAGCTGCGGCACTCGCTGCTGAGAACCAGGCTGACGCGTCGTTGGTCGAGATGCTGGACAAGATCTCGGCAGGCATCCCCGTCGAAGGCATGGAAGCTCTGCTCCCGGTTCTCAAACCCGGTGAACTGCAACTACTTTCCGATGTACTTCCCGAAGGGGCGCACATCCTTCTGTGCGATCCGGAGAAGGTGCGCACCCGCGCCACCGACCTGGTGCGCACCGGCCAGGAGTTCTTGGAAGCGTCGTGGACGGCGGCGTCGATCGGCGGCGCCGCACCGCTCGACACGTCGATCCTCAACGGCGGCGGAGTCGATCTCGGCGCCTCCGCGTACCGGTCGCTTCGCCATGTTCGCGAATCTGCCGAAGCTGCCGGCCGACCCTGGTGGACGGTCAGCCCGCTGGCGTCGGGAAACGGTGAAGAACTCGAACTTCCGGTTCAGGCGGCACCGCAGGTGCGTGGTTCCGACGACCTGTTGGCCGAACTGTTCGTCAGCCTCCGGGCGCATGTGAGCACGGGCGGACGCGCGGCGATCGTGGTGGCAGGTGCCGGAACGGCAAGCCGCGTCGTGGAGCGACTCGGTGAAGCCGAAGTGCCCGCCAAGATGCTCGACGCAGGCGCTACCCCCGCGCGTGGACAGGTCGCGGTGCTACGCGGATCACTGCATGACGGCTTGGTACTCGCCGGCGACGACTCGACGCCCGGGATGGTGATCGTCACCGAGTCGGATCTGACGGGCAACCGTGTTGCCGCGGTCGGCGACGGTAAGCGTTTGCCGGCCAAGCGCCGCAATCAGGTCGACCCCCTCGCGCTGTCGGCAGGGGACATGGTCGTGCACGATCAGCACGGTATCGGCCGGTTCGTCGAGATGGTCGAACGCACCATCGGCGGGGCGCGTCGTGAATACCTGGTCATCGAGTACGCGCCGAGCAAGCGTGGTCACCCGGGTGATCGTCTGTTCGTCCCGATGGAATCGCTCGATCAACTCTCCCGGTACGTCGGTGGAGAGTTGCCGGCGCTGAGCAAGCTCGGTGGATCCGACTGGGCAAACACCAAGCGCAAGGCCCGCAAGGCGGTTCGTGAGATCGCGGGTGAGTTGGTTCAGCTCTACGCGGCGCGTCAGGCGGCCCCCGGGCATGCGTTCGGCCCGGACACACCGTGGCAGAAGGAACTCGAAGACGCATTCGCGTTCACCGAGACCATCGACCAGTTGACCGTTATCAGTGAGGTCAAGGCCGACATGGAGAAGCCGGTTCCGATGGACCGGGTGGTGATCGGCGACGTCGGTTACGGCAAGACGGAGATCGCCGTTCGCGCCGCGTTCAAGGCAGTACAGGACGGTAAGCAGGTAGCGGTGCTGGTGCCCACGACTCTGCTTGCACAGCAACATCTTCAGACGTTCACCGAACGAATGGCGTCGTTCCCGGTGAAGGTGCGAGGGCTGTCGCGTTTCACCGATGCCAAGGACTCGAAGGAAATCATCGCAGGCATGGCCGAAGGTGAGATCGACATCGTCGTCGGCACTCACCGGCTGCTGCAGACCGGTATCCGCTGGAAGGACCTCGGGCTTGTGATCGTCGACGAGGAACAGCGATTCGGAGTCGAGCACAAGGAACACATCAAGGCACTTCGCACCCACGTCGACGTCCTGACGATGTCGGCTACCCCGATTCCTCGTACTCTCGAGATGAGCATGGCCGGGATCCGCGAGATGTCCACGATCCTCACGCCGCCGGAAGAACGTCACCCGATCCTCACCTACGTCGGTGCGTATGCGGACAAGCAGGTAGCCGCGGCCATTCGGCGTGAACTTCTGCGCGACGGCCAAGTCTTCTACGTGCACAACCGCGTCAGCTCGATCGACAAGGCAGCCAAGAAGATCCGCGAACTCGTTCCGGAGGCTCGCGTCGTCGTCGCACACGGTCAGATGAACGAGGACACTCTCGAAAAGACCGTGCAGGGCTTCTGGGAGCGCGACTTCGACGTGTTGGTCTGTACCACGATCATCGAAACCGGCCTCGACATATCGAACGCGAACACGCTGATCGTCGAACGTGCGGATTCACTGGGGCTTTCGCAGTTGCATCAGCTGCGCGGCCGAGTCGGGCGTAGTCGCGAACGTGGATATGCCTATTTCCTGTACCCGGCCGAAAAGCCTTTGACGGAAACGGCGTACGACCGACTGGCAACGATCTCGCAGAACTCCGACCTCGGCGCAGGTATGGCAGTCGCGATGAAGGACCTCGAAATTCGTGGAGCCGGAAATGTCCTCGGCGCCGAGCAGTCCGGCCACGTGGCGGGCGTCGGGTTCGATCTGTACGTCAGGCTCGTGGGAGAGGCAGTCGAGGCCTTCCGGGCGGCAGCTGACGGCAAACCGATCACGATGGACGAGGGCACGAAGGAGGTCCGGATCGACCTGCCTGTGGACGCACACATCCCGCCCGATTACGTCACCAGCGACAGACTCAGGTTGGAGGGGTACCGCAAGCTCGCGGCCGCGACGGATTCCGACGGTATCGCTGCCGTCGTCGAAGAACTGGTCGATCGTTACGGTCCACTGCCGGAAGAGGTTCGACGGCTGATCTCGGTGGCCAAACTTCGACTGCTCTGTCGCGAGTACCAGCTGGAGGAAGTCGCCGTCACCGGAACTCAGCTCAAGATCTCGCCCATGGCACTGCCTGATTCCAAACAGATCAGGCTCAAGCGGATCTATCCGAGCGCGCAGTACCGGGCAACGACCGGGCTCGTGCAACTCCCGCTGCCACGTACCGGCGGAGTCGGCTCTGATCGCCTCCGCGACGTCGAACTGCTGCAGTACATCGCGGACTTCATCCTTGCGATAGACGGCCGAGCCGCGGGTGCAGTCCTTGTCGAGGCGTGAGGGCATGATGAAGGCAACATCAGATGACGACGAACGTGCGATCGTGGTCGTGCTCGATCCGTTCCGTCCTATGTCCGTTCCAATCGAGGCTTTGACTGCTCTCAGCGGTCCGGTCGAGATTGCCGAAGATGTGCCGGCGCACATTCGGATCCGATTTACCGACTCGTTCTCGGGTGCGCGGGTGTTGGTGACGACCGACCTCGAATGTGAGGCGGCGCGCACCAGGCTCCAACTTGGTGCCCGTTTGATTACCAGCGAACCAGTCAAGGGCGACGCACTTGTCGCAGCGACTGCGTTGATGGATCGGATGTGGAGCTTTGGAGGCTGGGAGGTTGCTCAGACTCATGAGAGCTTGTCCAGATATCTTCTGGAAGAGACGTACGAGGTGCTCGATGCGATTCTGGCCGGCGACAGTGAGGCATTGAACGAAGAGCTTGGGGATCTCCTGCTGCAGGTGTTGTTCCATGCTCGGATAGCGGAGTGCGGGCCAACTGCAGGGACAGTTGACATTGACACAATTGCCAGAGCACTGGTGGCCAAACTTTGCCACCGGAGTCCACACCTGTCCGGCGAACCTTCGGAGTCGGTCGACATTGCAGCGCAGGAGCGCGCCTGGGATCAGCGAAAGGCAGAGGAAAAGTTGCGTGCCTCCGAACTCGACGGCATCGCGCAGAGTCAGCCCGCAGTGATGTTGGCTGAACAGTATGTGAAGAGGGCTGTTCGTGGCGGGTTTCCTGAGGACTTGGTTCCAGTTGAGTTGTCGGAAGCGGTTGCTCGGTCACTCGAGGCTGACGAGGCTCTTCGCCGCGAGGCTCAGCGCTTCGCTGAACACTTCCGCGCTGCTGAGTCGATGTTGCGGGCGGCGGCGAGTGAACCGGTGAAAGTGCGGGGCGAGGAGTCTTCGGCTCGCTCGACTGCAGGGTGGGCTGACGCATGGCGATCTCGACGATTCAATTGAGCCGATTGCCATTTTGTAGCTGAGGGGAACATCACCTGCTCTTGAGGCTGCGAAATAAACAAACTCAAGGTATGTTTATCTCCAGACAAGCGAACCGTACTGCTCTGAGGGTGCGGTTAGGAGTACCAACCGTTGGTTCGGTACAAGTCGAGCGAGTGGCGAGCCAGTCACTGTCGGACGACGGGGCGTTCGGCGATTCGCCAACTATTTGCTTGAAGCTATCGTTCGCCGTTGTTGAGATCTGGCGGGGGACGCAACCGGGGAGACAGAGGACCAATGAGCGTGGACACAACTGACCGCATCCAGATATCCGAGCAGGAGCACGCACCGGCTTCAGAGCGACCCTCTGTGACGGTTGTCGTGCCAGCGATGAATGAGGCGAAAAACCTGCCATACGTCGCAGAACGGATGCCTGACGGAATCGATGAGATCGTTTTCGTCGACGGTCATTCGGTCGACGATTCGGTAGATGTTGCCAGGCGATTGTGGCCGCAGGCGACGATCGTAACCCAGACGAGACGAGGCAAGGGAAACGCACTTGCATGCGGATTTCGGGCGGCAACGAGTGACATTGTCGTCATGATCGATGCCGACGGTTCGACGGATCCTGCGGAAATTCCATTGTTCGTCGAGGCGCTGGTGCGGGGAGCCGACTTCGCCAAGGGGACACGGTTTGCGCAAGGAGGGGGAAGCGATGACATCACTTTCTCTCGCAAACTCGGAAACAAAGCGTTGAATGGAATCGTAAACATCAAGTTCCGTGCGTCATTCAGCGACCTTTGCTACGGCTACAACGCATTCTGGCGCCGCCACATCCCCGTAATGAACCTGCCAGAGACGGGTACTGCCGAGGCGCAGTGGGGAGACGGGTTCGAGATCGAAACTCTGATCAATGTTCGGGTAGCCAACGCGGGATTGAAAATATCCGAAGTACCGAGCTACGAGCGTGACCGCATCTTTGGCGAGAGCAATCTCAATGCAGTACGTGACGGATTTCGAGTACTGAGGACCATCCGGAGCGAGCGTCGGGTCCCGCTGAGAGAGACAGCTCGCGCAAAGTAGTCGGCACCTACGAAGGCCCTTCCGTCTGCGAGGCGGGAGGGCCTTCACACGTCCAATCGTCCTACGAGACGATCCGGATGTGTCAACATTGTTGAATGTCTACATCTCGTCCCACCGGTTCCGATCTGCAGTGTCGCTGCGGACACGCAAATGACGCCCACCATCACCTGCGTCCGGGGAGCGATTGCGGGTTGTGCGAATGCAGGCGATATCGGCGCAGCAGTAGTCTCCTGAGTCGAGTCACTCACCGCTTGCTGCGGCGTTGAGGTAGTCGTAAGCTCGCGAATGAGGTATTCCAAATGTGGACAAAATCGAATGCGTCATTTCCTCGCGTACAGAGGCGCGAATCCTCGGACCGATAAGAGCGTGATCGCCCTGCGCGAGCTGTCCAATCTCAATACTGCCGGACGCATTCCGTAGGCGTTGGACCCCGCTGGGACCGCGATTCTCGTTAAACCATTCTTCGTCGGTCGGTGACACAAGCACTGTAGTTGCGACGCCTGCTTCAGCCAACGGCGCGAGGAGCACCTCTGGTACTTGCACGAGACCGATTTGTCCCAAGGCGAGCCAGACCCGATATGGCAATCGGTCACGAATCTTGTCCTTGGACTTGACAGCCCAGTTGTGTACTCGGAGCGCGACGTTTGCCTTTGCGCTTTCTGCATGCTCGAGGGACTGGCTTCGCGTGAACTCGAGTTGTCGGGTAGTCCACCGAAGCGGATTGATGAGTATTGCTCGATTTGCTCCGAGATCTGCGGCAGCGATCGCAGCGCTCCATGATCCGGAGCACAGACCCGCAACAACCAGATTTTCTGGGCGTACGCAGACGTTTCTGGCTACGTCTACTGCATCGGCGCGCTGCTCGGGTGTGTAGATGGTGCTTATTTCCTGATCCTGCGCCACGGTCGTCTCACCAGTTGAAGTTCGGTCGAAGCGGATGGTCGTGATCCCGTAGACAGCCAACTCCCGTGCCAACTCGACCCATAGGCGACTGGGACCGATCCGGTGCTCGGATGCGGTGCCGTACAGAACCAATGTCGGGCCGCCTGGGGCACCTGTGATGGGTGCTGTGTGGACAGTCAGCATATTGTTCGAGCCGACATGGGAGATGTATTCGGTGATCGGGATCTTGAACCGGCTGTCCAACATCGTCGCGGAATGACGGAAATTTGCAGTGACACTTGTCCTTCGCGAGTGTGTCGAATTGTCAACCCATTTCGCCAGGGAAGACACTGTACGCCATGGTATTTGGATTGCGAAGTCGACTGGCTCGATGAAGGGGATTTGGCCGTCGACGACCACGTGTTCGGCTGACAGCGATTCCACGAGTTCTACTACTTGCGCGGTTTCGGCGTGCTCTGGCCGGGAAGCAACCAGGACCCTTATTGAAGGGTCGATTGGTAGCCCAGCGAGATTCATGCCTGAAAGACGTTGTGCAGCCGATGGGTGAATCGACATGCCGACGAGCGGGACGAGTGGATCGTCTGGATCAGCGATGGCCGTGAGCCGATTCAAAGCCTTCTGCTGCTGTACGAAAGCGCGCCCACGGATGACCGGGTCCCAAAGAACCAGCGTGGTTACCGCTTGTATCCGCGACGCCGCGGAAGTTGCGACCAATGCGCCCACCCGGAGACCGATCAAAATGATCTCGTTGACTCCGCAAGAGCGGAGAAACTCAGCAGCTTCCGAGACCGACGACTCCCACATTTCTACAGCGTCTTCTCGGGTCTGTTCTCCCGACGAGTCGCCTGTGCCTCGGTAGTCGAACCGAAGGACCAACATGCCCTCTGAGCAAAGCTTTTGGGCCAGGAGCATGAGGCCGCGATAGGAGTCGACGTGTTCCTTTCCGATCGGCGGGCACAGCACGACCCCTCCGCGTGCTGTGCCCCCGGACGGTACGTGCAGTGTGCCGAACAATGGCGACGACTCTTTACCGAACCAAGTTGTGAACTTTCCACCATCGCTGACAGCATGTGAAGTGAGTGCGCTGATGTCGGTGTTGGTCATGTTTCCAGCAGCGTTCGGTGACGACCCGATATGGCATGTCGAACTCGCCAGCTCGGTGTGGCCGCGTGCTAACTGCATCTGAATCCTTATGCATCCGAGTGGACTGAAGGGATGCTCTCAAACGAGAACATACCTCGGGACACTTAATCTGCCCAAAAACAAGATACAGGTCTGTTTTGAGAATTGCCACATAGTTGCGAGAAGTCGAATCCTGTCAGCGCTCTACTAGTGTGCTCACGATAGCGAGGTGGTCGGAGTGAGTGATTTCGACGGTTTCGAACGCCGTTGTCGTCAGTTCAGGCGGGACGAGGATATGGTCGAGAGCGGCGAATGGCGGCCATGACCAGTTCGCGGGGAATGTGCCTTTGTAGGACCGGCCAGCCTGCCTCGCGGCGTCCTGTGTTCCATCGTGTAGCAAATCTCGAAATTGTCTGTGATCGATGGTTGCATTGAAGTCGCCGGCGACAATGACTGGGTTGGGATTCGTATCGAGAAGTGCACGTACCCGTGCGAGGTCGGTGATCCAGCTTGTAGAGTCGTGGTCTTGGATCGGAGCAGTGATATGTGTCGCAACCACGTCGTATTTGGCATTTTTGAATTCGATGGTGCCGGCGACACAGGCGAACCCGAACCCGTTCAATTGTCGGGGTTCGCTGATCGGGAGCCGGCTCCATAGTCCGGTTCCTCGTGCGTCGTGGTCCGGCCGGATGACGTTGAACGGGAAAATATCGGGCATCCCCGCGGCTTCCAGTGCGGCGGCGAATGCGGGGGTCAATTCCTGCACTGCGACAGCGTCGACTTTGTGTAGTCTCGCTGCTTCGACGACCGCATCTACGTCGGCCGCCCCCTTTGCGACGTTGATCGACATAATTCGCATGGCCTCGCCCGTTCGAGACGGTGTGGCAGGGAGCGCAATCTGTGTGCTGATCGCCAGCATGATCATCGCCAGTCCGGTGGTCGACCCAACCCACTCGCGAGTGGCGAGCAATGTCACTGTTGCAGGCACCATTACGAGCGGTAGGTATGGCACCGCGATCACCAGTGAGAGCAACGCAGGACTGCGTAGCGGCAAGTATCGAAGGATGAGAAGCCCTGCGCTCACGACGAGCGTGGCCCAACATGCCCATTTCAGAAACGTCACAACCTCGGTTGTACCGTATCGGCGAAATGATCGCTGAGACGTTACTGGGGTACATTGGCTCACGACAGTTGGCGGGTGAACCGTCAGTTAACTGGCCGATAAACAGACTGAAAGTCTGTCGATCTGGGCTTTTATGGCGACCAAGTAGCTTGGGTGCCGTGTGTCTAGGGGGTGGTCTGGAGGCGGGCGGGACAGGAATCCGGCCAGCGCAATGATTGGAGACGTGATCATGCTCACACGACATGGCCTCAATTCGAAGAGCGATGCGGTAAGCGTCGTGATGGCTTGCTATTCGATGGAGAGGCTGCAGGGGATCGTTGCTGCTGTTGATTCGATTGCCGCGCAAACCTTGCAGCCTGCGGAGATCATCGTTGCGGTCGACCACAATCGTGCGCTCGCGAACACCTTGCGCCGCGAAATGCCGGGCATCTGTGTGATCTCCTACGAGGACGGGCCACGGGGCGCGTCCGGCGCTCGCAACGCCGGAGTTGCGGTCGTCTCGACGCCCTACACTGCCTTCATCGATGACGACGAGATTGCGGACAGTTATTGGTTGTCCGAGCTCATCCATCCTTTCGCGGACGATCGGGTCGTCGGAACTGGCGGACGGTACAGGGCAGTATGGCGATCGCCAAAGCCCAGTTGGTTTCCAGAAGAATTCGGTTGGGTTGTCGGAGAATCGTTTCAAGGCATGCCGATCGAGACCTCCCGTGTTCGCAACGTCTGGAGCGGCAACATGGCCGTTCGAACGGCGGCGTTCCGCGCAGTCGGAGGATTTCGAGTCGGGTTCGGCAAGAGCGGGGAGAGGTCGCAACCCGAGGACACTGACCTGTGTATTCGAATGGCGGAACTCGGTGACGACTTTCATTGGGTGTATGTGCCGGCCTCGGTGATCGATCACGATATTCCATTCGAACGCAGCACATTTCAATTCTTTCTAGCGCGCTGCTATTCCGAAGGAAAAGGAAAGATCGAACTACGGAACGACCGGAACGGCTCCGAGGAACTCGACGACGAGCGCGAGTACGTGCGTAGTGTTCTCACCAGTGGGCTTCGGAGATATGTGTTCGGTGACAGCGTCTCCCTGTCCAAGGCCGCGACTGTAGTGGCCGGCATCGTCTCGGCAGGTATGGGCGCCCTGTCCGCCATTGTGTGCAAGCGTGGGCAATTTGTAGGGTCGCGATGACGAACAAAGGGGCGCGGATCTACGCAGATGCAGCATCAATGGCTTCGTCTCAGGTCATCAATGCCGCACTCGGCATGGGTTTTTGGGCAGTTGCGGCTGTAGTTCTGCCGCCGGCCGAGCTAGGCGTCATGACGGCGCTGCTTGCGCTCGTCACTGCGCCGGCGATGGTAATCGGTACGGGTGTCGGTGATGTTTTCAATTCGATGATGCCCGCAGCAGGTGCAAGCCTCGGCGCCGTATACCGGCGAGGTCTTCGTGTGTTCTACATATTGTCAATTCCTGTGGGCGTCATTGCAGCAGTCTCTGCGGTTTCATTCATTCCGGGAGTACGAGGCTCGACTCCGGTTGCCTGCCTGGTGTTTGCGGGCGTTGTCGTCTGGGGCATGTTCATCCTGCAGAACAGCACCTTGACCAGCCTGGACGAGTCGCGGAAACTGCCTTTGATCAACGGGCTCGTCAGTGCTGGCCGTATTGGAGTTCTTCTCGCGTTGGTGTGGTTGGCAAATTGGCAACCGGTGGTCATGTCGACGGTCGTAGTAGGCGGAGTTTCGGTTGTGTTCATGCGGTTGATGATCAGCCGCATCGTCGAACGGCGTTCGTCCACGTCTCCGCGTGGCCTGTGGACTGAAGACAGTGCGTCGGCAGAGGTCGTGAGAATGTGCAGGCAGGCTGTCCCGACTCAAGCCATGGGCGTCGGAGTGATCCTTCTGATGCCTTTTCTCGTTACCGCCTATTCCGGTCCAGTTCAGGGCGCGGTTTTCTCGCTTTCGATGAGCATCGCACAAACTCTCGAATTCGTCGGCTCCGCCATGGGGACTTCCCTTGTGGTTCACGCGTCGAAGAACCCCAGGGAGGGTTCGAAGATGGCATTGGTGCTGTTTGTGCGCGTTTCTCTTCTGGTCGCTGTGGGCGGTGTGCTGATCTCGTTGGGCGCACCGATTGTTTTCGGAATACTCGATCCGGAGTACCTGGATTTGAATGCTGAGCTTGTCGTGATCATCCTCGCGATCGGGTCTTTGATGAGAACGATGTTCGTGGTTTGGTCTGCGTTGCAGCGAGCGAGGCGCGAAATCGGACCGTTGGTGGTCATCAACGGTCTGTTCGCTGGACTTCTCATGGTGGTCTTGCCCTTCGCATGCTCTCTCTGGGGAGCAGTGGGTGCGGCGATTGCTGTCGGTGTGGCGCAGACGGCGGCAAGCATCGCCGCAGTCTTCGGGATAGCTCGGCGTCGAGATGCAATAAGAAGGCGGGTGTTTCAGTATGAGGTTTGAAGAACATGATGAGAATCAAGGCTCCGATCGGCCGGCCACACAGAATATCCGGCGCGATGGACTTCCCAGTCTCGATCCGGTGATGACGCCGACTGCCGGAATCGAACTGTGGGCAGGGGCCATTTGGATCGGTCAGGTCGACGAGTGGGAGCTACTTTCGGCGAGTGTCATCGAATTGGCCGGCGGAACTGCCTACTCACAGGCTCGCCTGCTAGTCTCCCGACTCAACGGATCCTTTGCCTTCGTGGAAGCTCAAGTCGCGAATGGAATGATCAGATCCAAAGAATTGCTCGCCTACTTGCCGGATTCCGATCCGGTGCTTCCCTTGTCGATTCCCGAAGTGTCTGTCACATTGATCATTTGCACGAAGAATCGCCCTGACATGCTCCGTGAAGTCTTGACCTCGCTCTCCGCTCTCGACTACCGAAACTACGATGTGCTCGTGGTGGACAATGATCCTTCGTCTGGTTTGACACCGCCGATAGTGGGCGCTTTCGCCGGAGTTGGGATCGTCGACGCTCCAGAGCCTGGATTGTCCAAGGCGCGAAATGTCGGATTACTAACGGCTACAAATGAATTCGTGGCATTTACCGACGACGATGTCGTGATTGACAAGAACTGGCTCCGTGAGCTGGTCGGTGGATTCGCAGTCGCGGACGACGTCCACCTCGTCACAGGCCTCGTACCGACAGGTGAGGTATCGACTCCTGCTCAAGCGTTTTTCGATCGTCGCGTGAGTTGGTCGAAGAATCTGAAAAGAACAACGTACCGCTTGTCAGATCCCCCTGAGCACGACGCTCTGTTTCCTTTCCGTGTGGGCGATTTCGGGACGGGCGCCAACTTCGCGGTAAGACGATCCAAGATGCTCGAACTCGGTGGATTCGATGAAGGGCTTGGGGTCGGATCGCCATCAGGTGGCGGTGAAGACATCGACATGTTCGTTAGGGTCATTCTCGACGGGGGTGCACTGGTCTACGCACCTGCTGCGCGAGTCTGGCACCGCCATCGCATCGATCCGGCCGGATTGAACAAACAGATGGCCGACTACGGCCTTGGCTTGGGAGCCTGGTTGACGAAACTCGCTATGGATCCACGAATAGCGATCATGCTGGGTACCCGTGTGGTCAAGGGACTTTCGCACTTCGGGAGCGTCTCGCAACCTGAAGAAGGTCAAGTCCGACTTCCATCCGATCTTGACAAATTGCCTTGGATAGAGCGTCGAGCTTTGTTGTGGGGTCCCGCAGCGTTGTTGCGCTCGCGTATGGGGGGGTTGAGAGGGCGACCACTGCTCCCGAGGGGAACGCGCCCGGCGCGCCGTCAGGTGGCAGTTGAATTTCCCGGTGCGAGGCCGATTCGTCGGGCGATCGCGACGGTTGATGCGCGATGGCCGACCGGCGAGCACAGGCTCGCAGTCTTGGGTTTGGTCGGCGGAGTCTGTGGACTTATTGGTGCCGGCCTGGGCGCGATCGGCACTCTCACTGGCATCGCCGTGGCAATTTTCGTTGCGATAGGCCCGGGTGCGGCAATCATGTCGTACATGCCAGATCAGCCAGGGTACGTACGGGTTGCAGCTGTTCCGGCTTTGGGGATTTCGACCGTCGTGCTGATGACATTTCTGATGACCACCGTCGAGGAGTACTATCCGTTTTCGCAGCTCGTGATACCCAGTATCGCTACGGTTGGAGCATCTCTAGTTCGACTCTTCACCCTCGAACATCGCCCGGATGGTTTCGGCCGTGGAAACGTCGTACGTCGTATCGGATCTGTCCTGTCGGGGTTCCGGCGATCATGACGAGTCTGAAAGAGCGTATCGACCGTTCGGCGGCGAAGCCCTCTGATGCTCCGACGGACCGGCTGACGATTGTTGCGGTAGCCGAGAAGACGAGGCGAGATTGGGTTTCGTGGGGGATTCTCGTTGCAGCTCTTGGGAGTTGGTGGATCGCTGTGCCCTCGCTGTCCACTGCGGAGGCGTCGGATTTCGGGCTGTTGTTCGCGGCATCGCCCTTCTTTGCCGGTGCAATCATTTTGTCAGTGATTGGCTTCGCAGTGGCAATGTCGCGACGAAACAACCGTGCAGCGTTCTTTGCGGTGATATCAGTTGCGCTCGTGCAGAGGACTGCAACACTGATTGCGTCGGATGTGCCGCTCTATACCTGGACATACAAGCATCTTGGGGTCACGGATCTGATCCAACGAAGCCATTTTCTGGCGCGAGGTGTCGACGTGTATAACGGGTGGCCTGGCCTATTCACGGCAACGGCTTGGTTCTCTCGCGTTACGGGGGTGCCAGACGTGACGGTTGCGAACTGGTTCGCGACAGCTGCGCATCTACTCATGGTGATTCTGTTCTACTGCATGGCCAGAGCTTGGCGTCTGGATGTCCCGACCGCGATTTCCGCGACGTTTCTCTTCGAAGTGCTCAATTGGGTGGCGCAGGATTACTACGCACCTCAGGCGTTGGCTCTGATCCTTGTTCTGGCGTTCTTAACTCTCGTTGGATCCTCGCGAGATCGACCCAACCTTGTCATCGTCATGATCGTTGTCTTCAGCGCGATAGTAGTCACGCACCAACTCACTCCGTACTGGATGGGATTAATAGTGGTGACCCTCATGGTCTTCCGAATGTTCCGGCCGTGGTGGTTGACATTCGTATTCGCCGCGATCGCGATAGGTTTTCTAGTCTACAACTGGGATAGCGCAGGCGATTTTGCGAAATTTTCGTTCGACGTTACGTCGAACGCGAAGTCCAACCTCGCCGGGGCGAATCTCACGCCGACTGCGGGGCAGGCATTTGCAAGTAAGACGATGCGTTTCCTAACTGTCGGGCTGTTGGTTTCCTCCGCAGTCACGGCATTTGTTATGTGGCGCAGGAAGATGCCCGTCTTCGCTCTCGTGATCGTCGCATTTGCGCCGCTTGCCATTCTGGCAGGGCAAGGCTACGGCGGTGAAGCGATCTTTCGTGTGTATCTTTACTCCTTGGTAGGTTGTTCCTTGCTTCTTGCATTTCCGGTCACCGCAGTGCTCCGTGCGTCCAATGCCGCGAGGGTAAAGCTATTCATCGCGAGTATCGTGCTTGTCGGTGTCACGCTGTCTTCATCGGAAGCGTACTTCGGCGCGTGGTTCGCTTACTTGACCAAACCCGCAGTGGTCAAGGCCGCTTCCGAGGTGCTGGAGTCGGCCGATCCTTATGGCGTACTGAGGCTTCCGTCGCCCGCATGGCCCGATCGACCCACCCAGGCGTATCTGCGATTGGCCGGTCTCGATCCTAAATTTGACGTGCAGCCGGAGGCTGCGACTCTCTTCTACGGTGCAGACTTCGCATCTGACGATGAGTATGAGACGTTCAATGAATACTTTGTTGCTGATCGCCGGACGACGTACTTCGCAATCTCCGATCAGATGATCTTCTACAACTGGTACTTCGGGCTTTCCCCACGGGACGCGCTGCCGAATCTGGAGGCCCGAATGAGGTTGGACCCGATGTGGAAAGTCTTCCTCGAAGGTAATGGATTCGTAGTCTTTGAACGTGCGGCCGGTCAGGATGAGGGTGGGAACGATGGCTGATCGCAGGTTGCGAGTTCTTGCATCGACGCTGACTCGTGATGTCACGGGCATCGAGCACAGCGTTATCAGGTTGCTCCCTCGTCTTCGCGAGCAGGGCGTGAATATGGTCATGGCCGCGCCCTCTGGTGGTGAGCTTGAACAGGTGTGGAACGAGATGGGACTCGAATTCATACCGATGCCAGATGGACTGCGTGTGGGTCTGCGCGATGCCTCGGGTGTTTCCCAGTCTCCGTCGGCGTTGTTGTCTCAGATCCCGCGGTCCGTCACGTGGATTTCGAGGTTGCTCGGACATGCTCGGCGTGCCGATGTCGTTCATTCGAATTCGCTGTTGTCGCATCTGGATTGCGTTGTGGCTGGCAGGCTGGCACGAACGCCTGTCGTACTCGAAATTCACGACATACTCGACCCGGGGCGAGGTCGTAGTCTGCTGAGTGCAGCTGTTCGTGGAGCTTCGGCCTCGATCGCAGTGAGTAATGCTGCACTGCAGCAACTTTCGAATTCTGCTCAGGGCAAGACGACCGTAGTGCCTCAGGCCGTCGATGCGGTGGCCTTTGCGCCCGGACCAGCAACTGTGCGAGCTGAGCTGACGGACGCTCCTGACTCGGCTTTGGTCGCAGTCATCGGACGCGTCGACCCTGTCAAAGGAATCGACACCTTGATCGAAGCAGTGTCCCAAATACGTGCGCGCGGTCGAGATTTACATCTGGTGATCGTTGGTAGGCCGAGTCCGGGGAACGAACAATATGGCGAGAACCTTCGCAGAAAAGCTGCCGAGCTGGCTCCGGGCGCAATCAGGTTTGTCGGGCACAGGTCTGATGTTGCGTCGGTTCTGCGATCGGTTGACATCCTGTGCGTTCCCTCCGTGCGGGAACCATTCGGGCTCATAGCGATCGAAGCGATGTCAGTTGGTACCCCGGTGGTGGCCAGTCGGACCGACGGTTTCCTCGATTACGTCGTCGATGGGGAGAACGGACTGCTGTCCGTCCCGGGCGATCCGGCAGACGTGGCCGGGAGAATTCTGTCTCTCCTGGATGGCAGCCAGCTTCGTACTCGGTTGGTGGCCCGTGCACGCAGGTCGGTAATGGAGAACCACGAGGTGTCGGTGCGAGCTGATCGACTGATTGACGTCTATCGAAGGGTTGTGAAATGAGTGGGAGTACGCGTGCCGTGGTTCGGGCCGGGATGATTTTTTCGATGGCCTCACTACTATTGGCTACTTCGTGCACCACCGGTGAACCCCGGAGTCCAGTGATGCGAATGGTCTCGAGCGATTTCGGCACAGACGAATTCGATGGTGTTGCAGGGGATTCTCCTGACCCGGCGATGTGGGGATTCGATGTCGGGGGCGGCGGTTGGGGAAATCAGGAGAAGCAGATCTACACAGACAACGCCGAGAACGCGCGTTTGGATGGAAACGGTAACCTCGTGCTCGAGGCTCGTCGCATCCCGGGAGGATTCACGTCGGCGAGGATCGTGACGAGGGACAAGTTTTCGTTCACCGAGGGCACGATTTCTGCCCGGATAAAGTTCCCGATGGCGCAGGGAATCCATCCGGCATTTTGGTTACTAGGCGAGGATCTGGCAACGGTGGGCTATCCGGAGAGCGGCGAGATCGATGTAATGGAGTTGGTGCACAACGCCACCGAGTATCACAACGCAATACACGGTCCGTGGTCCGATCCTTCTGCACACACGGACGGCAAGTGGAAGATGTCGTCGGATGGTTATCTCGGCGGTGATGCCTCGACTACCTTCCATGTTTACGAGGTGACGAGAAGGTCTGACTCCATCTCGATCTTCATCGACGGTGTAATGGTGGGCGAGTACTTGCGCAGCGAGGCGCCGGACGGCTCGAAATGGGTTTTCGACAAGCCGTTCTATGTCGTGATGAACATAGCAGTGGGCGGGGAATGGCCCGGGCCAACGGATGCAACCACCCCGGATGTGTCGACCTTGACCGTCGACTGGATTCGATTCACGCCTTGAGAGTGATCAATGTCTAGTTACAAGGTTTCTGCAGTTGATCAGATGCGGGTTCGTGATCGTGCGCTCGTCATCGGCGGACCCGTTGGTGTCATCTCGCCGAGTGACCTGCGTAGTGCGCTGATCGAGATTGCTCGGATCGGCCCGCAGGCGAGGTTCGGATTGCGCGCGGATTCCTCTCGCCGTCGTTGGCTGTTCGATCCGGATGCCGTTGGCGCGGCAGTCGAAGAAGTTCCGCCCACCGACGCGGCTGACATTTCGAGATTTGCGACCACCGTATTCAATTCGGATTTGACTCACTCGTCGATTCGGATCGTTGTGTCGGGGGAGTATGTTGCATGTTTGGGTTCGCACGGCATCTCCGACGGGATCGGTGGTTCGCGATTGTGGGCCGCCCTTGTCAGCACCGCTCAATCAGGGCAACTACCCGCAGCTCTGCATTCGGCGGAGTCGAGATTTCCTTTGTCGCGCACAATTATTCGTGCGTTTGGAAGCGATCCTCGGCGGCTCGGAGCGGCCGTTCGATGGCATTCGCACGTGCGTGGAACAGAGATCGAGCCAGTTCCGGCGACTCGCCGAATGCTGTGGCGGCCCAATCCGGTCAGTCTTTCGCTCCCGATGGATCCGCACGTTGCGTATCGACTAGTTTGCTGGCGCGACGAGCACGCACCGTCGGCGTCGTTGCGCGCGATAACACTGTTTGTTTTTCTTGCTGCCTTGCGAAGTCATGGAGTGGAAACCGCATCCAATGCGCTCGTGTTGATGGACGCGCGCAGATATGCGCATCCGTCGACCGTGATCAACGGTAATTTTGCTGTGGGGCAATATGTTCCGGTGGCTGAATCCGTGACTCTGTCGGAGGTCAGTCGGGGTATCGCGGGGGCACTCGCCTCGGGTCACCCGTTGCTGACCCTTTCAGCGATCAGTGTGAAGGCGACTGTCGCTTCGGTTCTCGGGAGGTCTCACACCACGGTCGCCGAGGCGAGTGTGAGTATCAAGCCTCACGCCTTGGTTTCATACTCAGACATCGGTCGCGTTCCCCATTCGGATGAAATCAGATGGACAGGCGATCAGCTGTGTGTGGCGGCTACCGATCCATACGGAGCGGAAGGTATCGCGTTCCTCGGTGCAGAGATCGATGGGCAACGTCACCTCTCAGTCACCTTCCACGGCAACGTATTCGATACCGAAACGATCAGGAGGGTGCTTCGAACGGTCGCTTGCGATCCCATCGCACTGCTGGATGAATGTCGGTAACTCCGCGTATCAGTTCTCGTGGAACCAACGTACGTAGTCGATAGTCATCGTGGATGGCCAAGGTGTGGTGGAATCGGTTAAGCCTGGCCAGGTTCCACCAACGGCGATATTCAGTAAGGTGTATGCAGGAGCGTCGAACACCCATGCTTCCGCTCCGGATACCTGTGACCGATCGAGGTATAGCATTCGAACGCCGTCGATGTAGGTCTCGATTCGTCCGGGTCGCTTGAGTATCCCGTAGGTGTGGAATGCAGTGAAATCGGTGCCGGGTCGGGCGCCGCCGACACTGCGGTCCCAAACGCCGGTCACTCGGGTTCCGGATTTGGTAGGACCGTGCACGGCACTCGTGTATGTTTTCGCATCGTTGATGGTTTCGATTGCGTCGATTTCGCCACAGCCGGGCCAACCCGCGGTATATAGGTTCGTGCCGAGCGTCCAGAATGCCGGATGCATGCCCTTTCCTGCTGGCAGTTTTATTCGCGCCTCGACCAATCCGTAGGTGAAGTCGACCTTACCGAAAGTTCCAAGTCGTGCGGAAGTGATTGTGCTGCCTACTTTTTGGGCCTGAATGAGTAGATTTCCTTGCCCATCCAGTCTCGAGTTGGACCGTGAGTCGGTGTACACCTGCTTTTCGTTGTTCCCCCAACCTCCGCCGGTTTCGTAGCGCCAGATGGCTGGGTTGGGGGCTGAATTGGCAGGTCCGTTGAACTCGTCGTACGCATAGACACTGAAACGATCTGCTGCGCGTGCTGGCGATATAAGAGGGGGCAAGGTAATCGCCGCCGTCGCCAGAGTCGTTGAAAGAAGGGCAATTCGAAGAAGTGCTGAAGTTCTCATGCGCAGATCGTATGGGCGAGTTGTCACCTTTGGGACCATAGATTCCAGAATTGTTATCACTTCGATATATAAATTAACTCGAAGTTTGGTAGTAAGTGTGGTAGCGGACCGAATGATCGACTATTTGGGGTCGAACAGTGTTGCGCCCCAATAGTGTCCGTCGGCGAGACCTCCGGGGCAGGCGAAGACTGCAGAACCGACGTGCTGGATGTATTCGTTCAACGCATCGTGTCGTGAAAGGTTTTGCTGCATCGGAACAAACTGCTCGACTGGATTGCGGCAATATGCGACGAAGAACAGTCCCGCGTCCAGGTGGCCGAAGCCGTCGGAGCCGTCTGTGAAGTTGTATCCGCGGCGCAGGATCTGAATCCCACCGAGTTCCTCGGCCGAGGCCAGGCGCACGTGTGAATCCTCCGGGATGACGAAGTCGTGCCCCATTTTGGAATCGAGGTCGAGTTCGTCGAACTCGTCCTTGCCACCGAGCGGCGCTCCGCTGCGTTTGGATCGGCCGATGACGGCTTCCTGCTCCTTGAGAACTGCGCGATCCCACTGCTCGATCAGCATCCGAATGCGTCTGGCGACGAGGAACGATCCGCCTGCCATCCAGGCCTGATCGTCGTTGGGGTCGACCCAGACGTGCTGGGCGAGTGCACCTGGATCCTCAGCCTTGATATTGGCGGTTCCGTCCTTGAACCCGAACAGATTTCGTGGTGTCGCCTGCGTGGTCGAAGTCGAGGACGTTCGTCCGAACCCGAGTTGCGACCATTTGACCGACGCGGTCCCGAAAGCGACTCGTGCGAGGTTGCGGATCGCATGCACGGCAACCTGGGGATCGTTGGCGCACGCCTGGATGGCGATGTCACCCCCGCTGCGATTCGCATCGAGGTTGTCAGCACGGAAGTGGGGGAGATCCAGTAGGGCAGCAGGTTTCTTGTCAGCGAGCCCGAAACGGTCGTCGAAAAGGGACGGTCCGAATCCGATGGTCAGGGTGAGTTGCGACGGCGCCAGATCGAGTGCCTCGCCGGTATCACTCGGTGGCGCGTACGGACCGTCGCCGGTCGCGCCGTCCTCGGTTGCTTCCTGACCCGCAGTCATTCGTTCGGCCATCGCCGTCCACGTCTGCAGCAACGAGATCAGTTCGTCACGTGATTGCGTCGTCACGTCGAAAGCGACGAAGTGCATGCGATCCTGGGCCGGCGTCGTGATGCCTGCCTGATGTTCACCGCGGAAGGCCACCACATCTGCGTGATTTGCGCCGGAATTGTCGTCGGCGGTTACCCGTCCGATGACGGCGCCGGCACCGGCCAGGACAGCGCCGGCACCCACGGCGCCGAACAGTCGGCGTCGTGAAACTGCATGCGGTGCTGCGTTTTCCGCGGCGGGTGTGCCTTCTGGTGAATCTGTCATCTACTGTCCCGCAACTACTTCCTGGACCTGGCTGACCTCGGCGGACAGGGCATCGATTTTACGCGAGAGTTCCTGACGCTGCGCCTCGGTAACGGTGTCGTAGTACACGAATCCGTCGCCGACGCGGAATTGTGCCAGCGCGGCGTCGAGGTCGGCGAATCGGTCGGCGATGCGCTGGGCGAGCTCGGGATTACGTTCCTGCAGAATCGGATTCAGTGCCGCGATCGCAGCTTGTGAGCCGTCGACGTTGGCCTGGAAATCCCACAGGTCGGTGTGCGAGAAGATGTCTTCCTCGCCGCTGATCTTGGAAGTCGAGATCTCGTCGAGCAGTCCTTGGGCATCGCCGGCGATCTTGGTGGGATCGATCGTGTAATCGTCTGCGTTCACCTGGTCGGCAAGGTACTGGATGTCTTCGAGTAGCTGATCTGCGACTGCGTTGGTGTCCGGCTGCAGCCCGGTGACCCACAGATCCTTCTCGAGTCGGTGGAATCCGGTCCAGACCTGACCGGGCTCGAGATCCGCTTCGCGAAGGTCCAGCTTGGGATCGAGTTCGCCGAAGCTCTCGGCCTCGGGCTCGATGCGCTCGTAGTAGGTACGTGCAATCGGGAAGAGTGCCTTTGCCTGATCGACGTTGCCGGACTGGACGGCGGCGACGAACTGCGCTGCGGTGTCCTGCAACGCGACGATCTGGCTGCGGATATACCGACGGTAGCCGTCGGCTGCCTCGGCGAGCTGGCCGCTCTCGTCGGTGGCTGCTTGCGAATCACCGGTGACGACGAAGTCCTGACGAATTCCGGTTCCGACCATGCCCGGCTTGCATGCGAGCTGATACGTCGCAGCCTCGGGGAGGGAGACGATCAGCTGACGGGTCAGGCCGGGGCCGATGTTCTCGACCTCGCCCATCGCTCGATCACCCTCGGCGAAGACGTAGAACTCGGTGACCTTGGAGCCGTTGTTCGTCACCTGGAAGGTCGACGTGCCGGTCGTCCCCGTCGTGGCGCTGACTTCGCACGAGTCGTCGGTGGCGGTGACGACGATGTCGCCGTCGCTCGCCGTCGTCTTCTCGGTGCATGCGGCGAGGGAGAAGGGAAGTACCGCGGCCGTGGCCAGTACGAGGGTGGATTTACGCATGTCGGCAATGCCTCTCAGGATTTTTCGGGAACATGTGTGTCGTGCGCAGGCGGGGCCGTCGGCTCGGACGGCTTCGACGGAAGCGGACGAAGGAAGAGCGCGAGAACGACGACGAGGTACACAACCCACGCGGTGGCTTGCAGGACAGTCGGATCCGGCCGGAAATTGAAGATTCCGGCGAGGACGGTGCCGTACCAGGTCGACGGGTCGTAGCCGGGCGTCAGGTTGAACGCGAGAGAGGATCCGCCCGGCAGGACGTTTCCGGTCTGTAGAGCGCGAACGCCGTACGAGAGGATTCCGGCGGCAACGACTATGAGGAAGATTGCCGTGTACCGGAAGAACGTCGTCAGGTTGAGGCGGAGGGCGCCGAAGTACATGGCCACGGTCAAGGCGGCGGCCAACAGAATTCCGAGGAGCAGTCCGACCAGCGGCCAGGAGCTGCCCGCGGTGTTCTCGGCGTATCCGACCATGAGCAACGCCGTCTCGACTCCTTCACGACCAACCGCGAAGAACGACAGCGACAGAATGGCGACGGGGCCCGCGATCAGCGCCTTTTCCATTCCGGCTTTCAGATCCCCGGAAATGTTCTTCGCTGCCGTGCGCATCCACAGGACCATGATCGTGACGATGACGACGGCGATCAGGGAGGCAACGCCTGCGATGATCTCAGCGGTCAAGCCGTCGACCGTCGATGTTCCGTAGTGGATCGCGAAGAAGATGATCGCCACCATCGCGACGGCGATCGCGACGCCGAGCCACACCCATTTGAGTGCGTCCTTGCGCTGAGCCTTCACAAGATAGGCAGCGAGAATCATCACCACGATGCCCGCTTCGAGGCCTTCGCGTAGACCGATCAGGCCACTACCGAATAGCTGAGTGGCAACTGACGGTGTGCTCGCGGCAGCGAGTACCGACACGGGCACGGGCGACTCCTGACTGAGTGGGTGAAACAGGTTCGGACAGCTTCATGAGGCTAGGCCAGCCTTAACTCAGAAAAAGATACTCCACAATCAGCGGGGAACCATGCCCTGACCTGTGCTTTTACTGTTCTTTACCAATGGACTCGGGAGTAGTTCGCTCGCATGTGGATGATGGAAGGGTGTACCGAACCCCCGTTGCCCGCAGAAGTCCCCGGCGTCTTTCGAGAGCCGTCGCCGCAGTAGCTGCCGGAACAGCTTTGCTGGGCGTTGGCGCAGTGGCGTGTGGATCGAACGAACCGAAAGTGGCCATTCCGGAGGGCATACCCCCAGGTAGCGGCTCTCCGACACCGCCGATCGACATCAACGCTCCCGGTCGCAGTGCCGATCAACTTGCCGATTGGGCGGCGGGATTGTCCGACGACATCGGGATCGGTACGACTGCGCTCGAGGCATACGGGTATGCCGCTGCGGTCATGACCGAGACGCTTCCCGGCTGCGGAATCGGATGGACAACTCTGGCCGGTATCGGCAGCGTTGAGAGCCGACACGGGACCTACGACGGTTCGTCGGTCGACGCGTTGGGCCAGGTGACCCCGATCATTCGGGGAATCCCTCTCGACGGTGGCCCGGGAGTTGCCGAGATCCCCGACACCGACGGAGGTGCGATGGACGGCGATCCCGTGCACGACCGTGCCATGGGGCCCATGCAGTTCATCCCAGAGACCTGGCTCAAATGGGGCGTCGACGCCAACGGCGACGGCCGCGTGGACCCGGACAACATCGACGACGCCGCCCTCACCGCTGCCCGCTACCTGTGCGCACGCGGGGGCGACCTCACTACCGCAGCCGGCTGGCAGCAGGCGCTGATGGCGTACAACCTCTCGGGCGACTATCTCGCGCTGGTCCGTGATCGTGCGTCGGCATATTCAGTCGGGGTTCGGCCGGACTGACGGTGATCGACCGCAGGTCGGGGCCATGACCGCGCGTCGATAAAGAAGCCTTCGGCCGGTGCGGTTAGGCTGTGTGCTGGCACTACAGAGGTGCTGGCACTGCAGAGGCCCAGCCGCGATCGTGGTCCTCTTTCGACCGGAGGGGTCGGAGCCCAAGTGTCAAGCACGCAGTGCGTGCCCCAATGCGAAGCCCATTCGAAGGAGAACCACACAGTGGCCAGTATTGAGCAGGTCGGAGCTCGCGAGATCCTTGATTCCCGTGGCAACCCCACGGTTGAGGTCGAGGTTCTGCTCGAAGACGGAAGTTTCGCCAGGGCTGCGGTGCCGTCCGGCGCTTCGACCGGTGAGCACGAAGCCGTCGAACTGCGCGACGGTGGCGCGCGCTACGGCGGCAAGGGCGTCGAGAAGGCCGTAGAGGCTGTGCTCGGCGAGATCGCTCCTGCCATCATCGGCATCGACGCGACCGAGCAGCGCACGGTCGACCAGGCGCTGCTCGACGCAGACGGCACCCCGGACAAGTCCCGCCTCGGCGCAAACGCTTTGCTCGGTGCCTCGCTTGCCGTCGCTCGCGCCGCTGCCGAGTCCTCGGGCCTGGAGCTGTTCCGTTACGTCGGTGGCCCCAACGCTCACGTACTCCCCGTCCCGATGATGAACATCCTCAACGGTGGCGCACACGCCGACACCGGTGTCGACGTCCAGGAATTCATGGTTGCTCCCATCGGCGCACCGAGCTTCAAGGAATCGCTGCGCTGGGGCACCGAGGTCTACCACTCCCTGAAGTCGGTTCTCAAGGAGAAGGGCCTCTCCACCGGTCTCGGTGACGAAGGCGGATTCGCTCCGGACGTCGCGGGCACCAAGGAAGCACTCGACCTCATCACGATCGCCGTGAACAAGACCGGCCTCAAGCTGGGCACCGACGTCGCGCTCGCTCTCGACGTCGCCGCCACCGAGTTCTACACCGACGGCACCGGCTACAAGTTCGAGGGCAAGAACCGCACGGCGGCCGAGATGGCGGCGTTCTACGCCGACCTCATCGACGCATACCCGCTCGTCTCCATCGAGGATCCGCTCGACGAAGACGACTGGGACGGCTGGGTTGCGCTCACCGATCAGATCGGCAACAAGATCCAGCTCGTCGGCGACGACCTTTTCGTCACCAACCCCGAGCGTCTCGAAGAAGGCATCGTCAAGGGCGCAGCCAACGCACTCCTGGTGAAGGTCAACCAGATCGGCACCCTGACCGAGACCCTCGACGCTGTCGATCTCGCTCACCGCAACGGTTACAAGACGATGATGAGCCACCGGTCCGGCGAGACCGAGGACACCACCATCGCCGACCTCGCAGTTGCCGTCGGCAGCGGCCAGATCAAGACCGGTGCTCCGGCCCGCAGCGAGCGCGTTGCCAAGTACAACCAGCTGCTGCGTATCGAGGAGAACCTCGGCGATGCAGCACGTTACGCCGGTGAGGTTGCGTTCCCGCGCTTCGCTTTCGAGGCCTGACGGAAATCTAAGATTCAGTAGTGTCTGCACAGCGCGGTAAGCCACGATCCCCCGGCGGAAGTCCGGGGGGTCGTGGTTCCCGTCGTGGAGACACGCCGTCTCGTGCGCGTCGCGACAGCGCTCGACGCCCACGGGCGTCGGAACCTTCGGTAGATCCGGCAGCAGTTGATTCCGCTGTGACAGACCCCGCGCAGTCGGGTGCCTCGACAGAGAAGGCGTCGGCACGCGGGTCGAAGTCGGCTCGAGGGAAGAGCGGAACCAACAAGTTCTGGTCTCGGCTTCCCAAGTCGGACAACACCATTTTCGGGTTGTCCACCAGCCGGGCCGTGGTGCTCGCGATGGTTGTACTCATGTTGGCGCTGACACTGGCTGTGCCGCTGCGTACTTACATCAGCCAGCGATCGGACGCCGCGCAGGTGGCGGCCGAACGTCAGGTGCTCGAGGAAGAGCTGCGAAAGCTGCAAGGGCAGAACGCACGCTTCGACGACCCTGCGTACATCGAAGCTCTTGCACGAGAACGCCTTCGGTACGTCAAACCGGGCGAGACCCCGTTTCAGGTTCAGCTTCCCGGTGACTACAAGGAGCCGGAGAAGAAGCAGGAAAAGGAAACACCGCTGACAGGTCCGTGGTATCGCGATCTGTGGCAAACGATTTCGGAACCGCCAGTGGTTCCCGAGACGACGACACCGGCCCCGATGCCGTTGGCGCCGATAGAGCCAGAAGAACAAGGAGTACCCACCGGGTGAGCAACACGTCCGAAAATTCCCCACAGGTTTCACAGGCGGACCTCGACGCCGTTGCCGCTCAATTGGGCCGTGAGCCACGCGGAGTGATCGAGATCGCGTACCGCAGCCCGGACGGTCAGCCGGGCGTCGTCAAGACTGCCCCCAAACTTCCGGACGGAACACCGTTCCCGACGTTGTACTACCTCACCGACCCGCGACTGACTGCCGAAGCCAGCCGTCAGGAATCCGCCGGCGTCATGCGTGAGATGACCGAACGTCTGACGCAGGATCCCGAACTTGCCGCGGCTTACCGCCGGGCGTACGAGTCGTACCTCGCCGAGCGCGACGCGATCGAATCTCTCGGTACCGACTTTGCCGGTGGTGGGATGCCGGATCGCGTCAAGTGCCTGCACGTGCTGATGGCGCATTCGCTCGCCAAGGGTCCCGGCGTGAATCCGCTCGGTGACGAGTCCGTGGCGTTGGCCGGTCACGGAAAGCTCCGCGGCACTGCAATTCCCGCGGACTGGCCGGGCATCGACGATGCCGACAACACCGACCAGTGACTCGCCGTGTTGCCGCAGTTGATTGCGGTACCAACTCCATTCGACTGCTGATCGCCGACGTCGGAGCTGACGGTCGTCTGGTGGATGTCCGACGCGAGATGCGCGTCGTGCGACTCGGTCAAGGCGTTGATGCAACAGGGGCGTTCGCGCCCGAGGCCATCGAACGCACCAGGGTTGCGCTGGTCGAGTACGCGTCGATGATCGCCGACGCCGGAGCAACCGCCGTTCGTATGGTCGCTACCTCGGCTACTCGCGACGCTGCGAATCGGGAAGACTTCTTCACGATGACGCGGGACGTGCTCGGTGCGGTGATTCCCGGATCCGGAGCCGAGGTGATCACCGGCGACGAAGAGGCGCGCCTCTCGTTCAGCGGTGCTGTGGGAGAACTCGATCCGTCGGAGGGCCCCTTCGTGGTGGTCGATCTCGGCGGCGGATCCACTGAAGTTGTCCTCGGTGATGCCTCTGGCGTCCAGGCTGCGTACTCCACCGACATCGGCTGTGTGCGCGTCACGGAGCGGTGCTTACCGTCGGATCCGCCTACGGCAGAGCAGGTTTCCGAGGCGACGGCTTTTGCGACCGCGAAATTGTCCGAGGCGTTCGAGGCCGTACCCGTCGAGAAGGCGCACACGTGGGTGGGTGTCGCTGGAACCATGACGACTCTGGCCGCAATCGCGCAGGATCTTCCGGAGTACGACGCCGAGAAGGTGCACCTGTCGAGGATTCCGTTCAAGCAACTGTTCGACGTGTGTGAGCGTCTCATTGCCATGCCGCGGGTTGATCGTGCTGCCTTCGGTCCGATGCATCCGGGGCGGGTGGACGTCATCGGCGGCGGAGCGATCATCACCACGGTGCTGGCTCAGACCTTCGAGGCCAAAGCCGGGATCACCGAACTGATTGTCAGCGAACACGACATCCTCGACGGCATCGCGATGTCGATAGCCCAGACCGACCCGATAGTCTGATCCCTGCCGCACCCGACCAGTCGGGTGCGTCAAGGCCCCCATAGCCCAATTGGCAGAGGCAACGGACTTAAAATCCGTCAAGTGTCGGTTCGAGTCCGACTGGGGGCACCAAGTAATCCGCCTGCACAACGAATCGAAAAACCCCGCTCGTCCTCATGCGGACGGGCGGGGTTTTTCGTGGAGCAACGACTGGTTGTCGGGGCTACTGAGCCCAGACGGTCGTCCCTGCAGGAGCATTCAGCGTGTTGACGAGATCGATACCGGCCACGACTGCCGCGCCGCCGCCGCCGAGGATCGTTCCGGCGACACCGCCGATGCCGGCTCCTGTCGCGAGACCACCCAAGCACAGTGCCGCAGCGACGGGGAGACCGACGATGGTCAAGCCCAGCGGAGCGCCGACAGCGCACCCGATTCCGGCGCCGACGATGGTGCCAAGCAGACTGCCAACCTGAGTGCCGAGACCGAGCTGGCTCTGGAAGTGTGCGATTGCTCGATCATTTTCCTCGGGCGAGGCGACGGGCGTCCATTCCTTTGCCGCAGGCGCACTCTCGGGCCGAGGGGTGGCCTTCGCCGAATCGGTGATCGGTGTCAGCGTGAGGGTCTTACCGTCTTCGCTGATCGCACGATCGAAGGGAAACTGCAGATCTCCGAGGTTGTATGCGAGAGGCAGGGAAACCAGGTCGGCTCCCTTGCTGTCCTGCAAGACAACGGACTTGCCGTCGCCGGAGACCTTGAACAGCCCGGCGTCGATGGTGGTGACGATCGACTTGTCGACGACCTTCGCTTCGTAGTTCACGTCGGTAGACGGATCAGCCGATGCGATCCCTGTTGATGCTCCGACTGCAGCGACCGCCAGAGCAGTCACAGCCGCTTTCTTGAAGAAACCCATAGTTCATACCCCGTGTTCGCCTGCGTGTACTCGCAGAAACTCGACAACTTCGGACATTGGTAAACCCCCGACAAAGCCTTCGTATTAAAGCAGACCGAAGTGACGGAAGGGATAGTTGCGCTCGGGCCGACCGGAAGCTGCCGGTGTAGTCGAATGTGCCGTTTGCAGTACCAGGTTATCGAACATGTGTGCGAAAATGTGGGGGTGCGGTTGACCGAGCGATCCCCGGACCGCTGCCCGAATGGGCACCGGCTCACGGCGAATACGTGCCTTGTCGGCTGGGAGGTCTGCGGGTGTGCCTCGACGGAGAATGGCGGACACAGGACGCATTACTGCAGGCGATGTGGTGAAACTGTCCGGACGCCGGAGTGTGTCGGCGTGGATCCGCAGAAAAGTCGGTGGGGTTGAAGTGCTGTTACGTTGTGTTTCAAAGAGATTCGGGAGAGCCTCACCCGGCGGATCGGCGCCGGGTGAGGCTGGTGGATCAGGTAGGCGGCGCGACGGGTGTGTCGCTGCTTCCTCCCGAGCTCCCGCTCGATGAGCCGGTGCCGAACAGTAGACCGAAGAAGCCGGAGATTGCGCCGAAGAAATCGAACATGGGCGAGCCTTTCGCGAGGACGAATGCGGTCACGACAAGTGGCCGACTTGCGGTGGTGTTCAGAGAAGTTCCGTCGACACTGACGGCGAAGGCGTCGGACGAAGGCCGACTGCCGGATGAAATGTACGATTCGTCCCGGTTCGATACAAGTCTTCCCCGGGTAACAGTTACTTGAGGCTTAAATTACCGGGGGTGCCCTGCCTGCTTGGGTGGGGCAACCAGGCAGGGCAGTGGTTGGCCGTCCCTCTCAATACCGACCTACGGCGAACCATTGGCGTTGAAGGTACCCACACTTCGTGATGCGCGCCACTTACGTACCAGTACCTTCGTTAGCCGAGGTCAGTGGTGGCGACGACGGAAGTCGCCGACGTCCCCGCGGGGACGTGGTTCATGGAGAAATCGCGGTCCCGGTCAGGGTTGACGACGCTCGCCAGTAAGAGCATTGCGGCGACGAAAAGAATCCCCGCGGCGAGGTAGGCGATTCTCACGGGCAGGCGAGGGCGGCGATCTGAATTCGTGGACATTCACGTTCTCCATCAGTGCAGTGGTGAACGTTTAATTTAACAATCAACTAGTACGAGCGCGGCGAACAGTGACGCAAGATACGAAAAGACCCTCGATCTCGGGGGAAATCGAGGGCCTTTCCGGTCGAACGTCGGCGTCGCCAAGCACATAGCGTCACCGACCCACTATCGGTGTCGAGCGTGACCCCTCATGTCCGACCCCACTTCTCGACACTATCCAGTAATTTGCGACATTGGGGACGATTCGGACTTTGTCCATCGGATGGGGGACGCCCCGGCCGCGACACCTACTTTCGTCCGGCTGCCCATTTCATTCCCCAGTTGTATGCCCGATCGAGATCGGACTGACTACCGTTGATGTACCGCACCTCGCGGGTAACCGTCACGCCCTGACCTGAACTTTGGATGAGCGCGATCGCGCACAGTCGCTCCTGGTTACTGGCGGAGTCGAGTCGCACTTCCACCTCAGGTCCGTTGGTGGGATACAGGGTGACTACGCCGTCCACGGCCGCCCAGTTGGGGGCCCCGTCGTAGATCATCGCGAAGATGAGGATTCGCCGGAAAGCGCTGGGGTCACCGAGATTGACGTGCATGTTCTCGCCGCCGGTGTTCGCGCCACTGCGGTCGTCACCGTCGAGCGAAATGTACGGCGGGGAAGTCAGTGAACCGAAACTGTTGCCCAAGGCCTGGACTACTCCTTTGGACCCGTCGGCGAGTTCGTAGAGGCATCCGAGATCCAGGTCGACCGCGCCGGAGCCTGCGCCGGCGAGCTTGGCGAGGAAACCGGTCTTCTTCGGTGGCGCTCCCTGTGACCAGTTGAGGTTCACGCGCATATTGCCTTGTCGTTCACCCGCCTTCGCGAGGTTGACCGTCGGCGCTGATTTGGTGAGCGTGATCTTGCTCAGGCTGACCGGTGCCTGCGACGGTGTGGACTCGCCGGAACGTCGGGTGTAGTCGATTGCCATCGTGATAGTCCTTGTCTGAACTCGAATGAGTCCGATCGTGTTACCCGTCGAGGAATCTCCACCGACGTGATCGGCGATCTCCGGCCATTGTCCCTCATGTCCGGATTTCAACCCGAGGACGCGCAACTCGCTGCGCCAACCACCGCGCAGACCAGCAGTTTGCTGATTACTGTGTCTATGGGCGGACCTCGCTCCGAAACAGGTCGGACGTACTGGTTGACACGGCAGTGTCCATTTACGGGAGAATTGCTCAGTCGGACGTCCGACTCAATTTTCGAGTGGGAGAGGGAGGGTAAGTGATGTCGGTCCTCTCTCGTCTGCAACCGCACCCGAGAGAAAGACTGACACCTGCGCAACGCGATGACGTAACGCGTGAACAGATGGCCGTCACCTTCGGCGTGCTGCCATGGGCTGCAGCTGTCCACCTCGTCGTCACACTTGGGTTGGCGCTGTTTGTGATTCCACCGGACAGCGGGCTGTTGCCGCGCCTGTGGCCGATCCTTTCCGCGGTGATCGGGTTGGTGGGTATGTTCGTCGGACTCGCTATCCGCTTCGAACTGATCGCACCGACGTACCGGATGTCGTACGTGTTTCTCATCGTCGAATTCGCCGTCGTCGGGATCCTGTATTCCTCGCTTGCACTGGTCCTCTACCCGATCCTGGACGATTCCGGCGATCTGATCCTGATAGCGGTCACCACATCCATCACCGGGGCCGGAGCCGTGGCCACCGCGATGTTGCGGGTGGTGGGGCTCACCTGGGTGCTGTCCAATCTCGTCATCCTCGGGGTGGCATTTTGGCTTCAACCTGGACCCGAGTTCGAACGAATACTTATTGGAATGATCGCCTACGGAGCCGCTCTGATCGGCGGCACGATAGTGGTCTCGGGCAATCTGGAATCGCGTTACCGAGCTGAGCTGAGCGCAGCGTCGGAACGATCGGTCGTGCAGATGCTTCTCGAAGATTTCGAAGGCAACGCCGGGGACTTCGTGTGGGAGACGGACCAGAAAGGCAAGTTCAATCGAATCCCGACTCGGCTCGCGGTCGAAGCGGGGCTGGACTCCACCGAGCTGCAAGGAACGGCGTGGCAGGACCTGTTCATGGAGTTGGGCACGTTGCGGATCCCGGGCGGAATCGATGCGCTCATGGAGTTGCAGCAAGCCCGTCACACGAAAACTGCATTCGTCGACGTCCTCGTTCCTGTCCGAGTGCACGGAGAAATCCGGTGGTGGCAGGTGTCCGGACGGCCGCGACCCGGCCGCACACCCGACGAGTTCGTCTGGCGAGGAGTCGGTTCCGACGTCACCGAAGTGAAACTGCAGAGCGACGAAATCGTGCGGATGGGTCGGGTCGACGCACTCACCGGAATGCCGAATCGGCACAGCTTCTGGACCGAGCTGGAACGACTGCTGCGCGATCCGTACACAAGCGAGAGCGGCCTCGCATTAGCCATGCTCGACCTCGACAACTTCAAATCGGTCAACGACACACTGGGACACACCGTTGGCGACGCGGTTCTGCGGGAGGTCGCGGATCGCCTGTCCGAAGCCGGAGGGGTGTCACAGTTGTTCGCGCGCTTGGGCGGAGACGAGTTCGCGATTCTATTCACCGATGTGGGTGACAGTTCGTACGTGCGAACTCTGCTCGGCCGCTACATCGAAGCTCTCCATGAGCCGATCACAGTGGCAGGCACGCGGTTGGAGATCGGGTGCAGCATCGGGTACTACCGCCCTGACGCTCTCCCGGCCTCCGCCGACGAGTTGATGGGCGCAGCAGACTTGGCGTTGTTCGCCGCGAAGGAATCCGGGCGTGGCGCTGTACGCGAGTATCGAGACTCGATGAAGTCCGTGGCAGATCGGCGCGCCCGCCTCCTCGAGGATCTGGGGAACACCGTGTCCGACAAGGACCTCGAACTCGAGATGCTGCCCCGGATCGACGTCGTCTCCCGCGAGATCGTGGCTGTGGAGGTGCGTGTGATCTGGCACAACGCGCGGCTCGGGGCTGTGACGTCCGCAGAATTCATGAGTGTCGCCGACGACACCGGTTTGGCGTACTCGCTCGGGACAACAGTTTTCGAGCTGGCCTGCGCGGCGGCGTCACGCCTACCCGATCACTTGCGGGTAGCAGTCGCGGTATCGACGCGTCAGCTCGAATCGGATTCCTTCGTCGACTCGATAGGGGATTCGCTTCGACGATCAGGTGCCAGTGCCGACCAACTCGAACTCCAACTCAACGAATCCTCGGCCATCACCGACGAGTCCAGGGCCGCGTTGCACGCCATCGCGGAAATGGGAGTATCACTGACGGTGGACGAGTTCGGCGCCGGATTCTCCTCCCTTGCATCACTGTCCGGGCTTCCGTTCACGAGAGTCCGGATCGAACGCTCCATCTCCGGTGCGGCGCCCGGCGGCCGGCCGATTCTCGAAGCTGTCGTGGATCTGGTCGGCGCACTGGGAATGGAAGTCGTCGTCTCGGGAGTGGAGAGTGAGGAGGACCTGAAGTCCGTGGCCGCAGCAGGAGTGCGGACTGTCCAGGGATACGCCGCCGGCGGAGTCATGTCGGTCGACGAGGTTGCACTGGCGACAGCAGGCCATCATGGATGACCCGGCAGCACTCCGTAGGCGTCGTGTCGAGACGTCGGTGCGCAAGCTCGGTCGAAGCGGCTCGGAACAACACCTTTCGGATTACGATCGCCGTCGTCTACTCGATCGACGGCTGCGGTTCACCGCGCGGGTTCTTCCGTGGTCGTTTCTGACCGCAGCTGTTGCGTTGTCAGCGATCGTGGTGCTCCTACCGGTGGATGCCGGATGGTTCAGCTTCGCCTGGTCGAGTGTCATGCTGTTGTCGAGCGCCGGATTCAGTGTTTATTGGGTGCGACGCGCGCGTCTCGGCGTCTCCGAGTCGCAGACCACCGAATTGGTGGTGCTCACAGTCGAAATCGTTGTCTGGGGAGTGCTCCTGGCATGCTTGGCTCTCGTTCTCTTCCCGATGCTCGACCCTGGTGACGAATTGGTACTGAGCTCGACGTTGATCGGCGGGATCGCGGTCGGCGTATTTCCCACGATGATGTTTCGCGGAATCACTGTCGTCTGGATCAGCCTCGTCGGGGCCGGTCTGGCCGGAGCGTTTTGGACAGAACCGGGCACGTCGCGTTACGTACTGATCGGGGTGCTGGTCATCTTTCTGGGTTCGCTCTACAGCGGAACATTGCTGTTGGCCAACCTTTTCGAGAGACGGCTACGTGCCGAGCTCGTCGCCGAGGACGAACGAGATCTTGTGGAGTTGTTGCTCAACGATCTCGAAGACGGTGCTCAGGATTGGCTCTGGGAGACCGATTCGCGCGGTATCGCCAGTACCGTGTCGTATCGATTCGCCGAGCAGGTCGGTCTACCGGCAGCGAAGATCCGGGGCCGCACCATGCACGAGATTCTGATCGGGATCGGCGCATCCCGAACAGACGCGGGCAGGAAGTCCCTAGCTCTCCTCGCTGCGAATTTCGAAGCAGGGACGGCGTTTCGGGACCTCACACTGCAGGTCGTCGTACGGGGCGACACTCGCTGGTGGTCGATGTCAGGGCACCCCGGCAGCGGTGAGCGGTCGGACTACGGATGGCGCGGTGTCGGATCCGATATCACGCACTCCTATCACCAGCGTCAGAACATCTTGCGACTGGCGGAGGTCGATTCGCTGACCGGGCTCAGAAATCGGTACAGCTTCAACGCTCAACTGTCGTCGCGGCTTCGGGACGGGCGCAGAGTGTGGTTGGCGATCTTGGATCTGGACAACTTCAAGTCGATCAACGACCGGTTGGGCCATCACGTCGGAGACGACGTGCTTCGTGATGTAGCGAGCAGACTGCGCAGCGTTCTGCGATCGAACGAGATCTGTGGACGACTGGGGGGTGACGAGTTTGCCATCGCCTTCGACGACATCGCCTTCGACGACATCGGGAATGCAGACGAGGTGCAGGAGCGATTCCAAACAATTCTCGACGCATTCGAACGACCATTTTCACTGGTCGGCAATCAGATTCGCATTCGCGCGAGCCTGGGCTACGGCTCTATGCCCGACGACGCCGACAGCCTCGAAGACCTGGTGATTGTTGCCGACCTCGCGCTGTACCACGCAAAGGAGAGCGGTCGGAACCAGATCCGCGCCTTCGATGCGAGTTTGCGCGATCGTGCGACCGGTAGGGCCAGGGCACTGCTGGATCTTCGTCGTGCGCTGATCGACGAAGAGTTCGAGTTGGTCTATCAACCGCAGGTTTCAGCCGCGACGGGAGTTGTCGTCGGGTTCGAGGCTCTGCTGCGGTGGAACCATCCGACTTCAGGTCTCGTCTCGCCGGGAGACTTCATTTCGGTCGCCGAGGAAACTGGCTTGATCGTGCCAATTGGTGCAGGCGTTTTGCGGGCTGCCTGCACGGCGGCGACAACGTGGCCGGAGGACATTCGGGTTGCCGTCAATGTCTCTCAGGTTCAACTGCGTTCGAGTCGATACGTCGAATCGGTACGCCGGACACTGAACGAGGTGAAGCTCGATCCCAGCCGACTCGAGATCGAGGTGACCGAATCGCTGGTCATCGACGACGCGGACCGAGACGTATTGGTACAGCTGTCGGCGCTCGGAATCGCCATTGCGATGGACGACTTCGGCACAGGGTTCTCCTCGGTTGCCAGCTTGGCCCGCCTGCCACTCGATCGGTTGAAGATTGACCGGGCGTTCGTCGCACCACTGGACGCGGATCCCTCGAATTCGAGGTTCGCTGTCCTGCGAGCCGTCATCGCGATTGCCAAATCTCTCGGGCTCGACACCGTCGCCGAGGGTGTCGAGACGGAGCGGCAGCGCGCGATAGTGATCGAGTGTGGATGCGAAGTGATCCAGGGGTACCTGGAGGGAGTGCCGATACGAGCAGCCGAAATTCCGGACTACTTGAATCGGCGACTCGGCGGTTCCAGCAGGCGGGGTGCAGCGGCTACCACTGAGTGAGAACGTAGTGCCCGTTTTGCGAATCGATGTGTGACGGTACGCCGAAGTGATTCACATCGAACTGCAGAAGGGTGTCTTCGTGGAGGTCGGATCGGCGTACTCCCCAGGGCCGATGTTGGTGGGTAAGAAGGCAGTGGTCACAGGTGGCTCCCAGGGAATCGGAGCAGCGATAGCTCGGTCATTCGCATCGCATGGCGCGTCAGTTCTGGTTGTCGACGTGGCTCCGCTGAACGAGAGCGAATTCGACTCCGCTGCAGGTGGTTCGATCAACCATCTCGAGTACGACGTGCGGGCGCGGGAAGTCCCCGTCGCGTTGACCGAATTCGCGCCAGATGTCCTGGTGAACAATGTGGGGCATTTCCTGAATCCGCCGACAGCGTTCACCGGAACCGATCCGGGTTTCTGGTCCGAGGCGGGCAACATCAATTTCGATCACGTCGTGCGCCTGACCCATGCCCTGCTTCCCGGCATGATCGACCGCGGAACCGGTGGATCGATCGTGAACCTGACGACGGTGGAGGCGCATCGAGCGATCCCCGGCCACACCATGTACTCGGCATACAAAGCGGCGCTGACGCAGTTCACTCGGAGCCTGGGCGTCGAGATCGGTCGAACCGGAGTGCGCGTCAACGCCATTGCGCCGGATCTGATCGAGTCGGTACAGGTGCCGTATCGCAAGATCGTTTCTGCGGACGACTGGGACAAGTGGCCGGGGTGGGCGCCGTTGGGTGGACCAGGCCAGCCGGTCGACATTGCCGGTCCCGCACTGTTCCTGGCTTCCGACCTGTCGAGATACATCACCGGAACTGTCATCCACGTCGACGGCGGCTCGCACGCTGCCGGTGGTTGGTTCCCCACAGAAGAGGGCGGCTGGACCAACCGGCCCCGAAAGGCTTGACACATGACAACTTTCAGTCTGAACGTTCCCAATTTCGGCACCACTCTCGCGGAGGGCTCCTACGGCAAACTTGTCCAGGTCTGTCAGAGCGCGGAAGCCGCCGGCTTCGACCGGGTCCTCGTGACCGATCACGTGGTGATGGGCTCGGACAACTCGGCGTACACGTGGTCGGCGTTTCCCACCGAGCCTGACGCCAACTGGCTCGAACCGCTGACCGTGCTGGCTTTTGTTGCCGGACAGACACAAACGATTCGTCTGGGTACCGGAATCGTCATCGCCGCACTGCGCGGGGGAGCGGTACTGGCTAAAACTGCCGCGACACTCGACCTGCTCTCCGGCGGCCGCCTCGACCTGGGCGTCGGAACCGGTTGGCAGGAACGCGAATACGAAGCTGCCGGTATGGACTTCGGCAAACGAGGACCTCTGCTCGACGACGCTCTCGCGGCGTGCCGGGCCCTGTGGAGTTCGGCGCCCGCGAGCATCGACACTCCTCGACTGAAATTCGACGACGTGTACTGCGCGCCCCGGCCGTCCGCAGGAATCCCGATCTGGGTGTCGGGTTCGCTCTCCAAAGCAGTCGTACGACGCGTCGCAACCTGGGGCGACGGATGGATTCCGATCATGGGCGCCGTCGACGACGACCTACGTGTTGGGATCGACGTCATCGGCAAGGCAATGGCAGATCTCGGACGCGATCCGGCGGAACTGCAGATTCGGGGGCGATTGACCGTCGTTCGCGGGTCTGACGGCTCGATCGACCTCCTGGCAACGATGCTCGGCGCCGAACAGCTGCTCGAATCCGGAGCTACCGATGTGCTGGTCGCGCTGGCAGCGGTTGATCCCGACCCGGATGCGGCGATGGAGGAGTTCGGCGAACTGGTGGCGGCCTTCGCAAAGGTGACCCGCTGACCATCGCGTCGAGACGGTAGTTCTATCGTGCGAAGTGTTGTAGTGCAGCCTGATCGAGGAGAGAACACATGACCGAGAGCATCGTCGTGGATACGAGCCTGGAAGCCTTGCTCGATGCCCGGATCAGCTGCCGCGCCTACCAGGACCGCCAAGTGCCGCGTGAGGTGATCGAGGAGATCCTTCGGCTGGCGCAGAAGACGCCGTCGTGGTGCAACACGCAACCGTGGCAGGTTGCGATCACGGAAGGGGAGGGCACCGAACGATTCCGCGCCGGCCTCGGTGAGTACGTGATCGCCAACGCCCAGGAGTCGGACTTCGAGTTCCCACGCCAATACCAGGGCATCTACAAGTCGCGTCGGTTCGACTGCGCGATGGCGCTCTATTCGAGCGTCGGAATCGAGCACGGTGACCGCGCCGGGTCCGCGGCGCAGACGATGAAGAATTTCGAGCTCTTCGGCGCTCCCCACGTCGCGATCATCACCACCGACGAGGAATTGGGCACCTATGGAGCCGTCGACTGCGGGTTGTACGTGAACAGCTTCTTGCTCGCGGCCCAGAGTCTGGGTGTGGCCACCATTCCGCAGGCGGCACTCGCAGGCAGTTCCAAGTTCATTCACCAACACTTCGGCATCGACGACACCCGCAAGGTCGTCTGCGCTATCTCGTTCGGATACGCCGACACCGACCACCCGGTGAACGGATTCCGCACCGAACGCGAAACCGTCGACAACGTCGTGCAGTGGATGTCGAACTGACGGGGATGTCGAACTGATCGGGATGTCGAACTGATCGGGATGTCGAACTGATCACCTGCTGGTCCGGGGATTGAGTGTTGCGTAGTTCCACCTGAAAGACTGGTGGCATGTCCGACACACCCGAACTGTTCGATCGTCTGCGCCGATTCCCCGATGTCGAGGCACCCAATCTCTTTGCCGTCGATGCGGCCGATCGCCTGATCCTCGACGAGGCCGCCGACGCTCTGGCCGCCGCGCCGGCGGACTCCGTCGTCGTGATCGGCGATCACTACGGTGCGCTGACCGCCGGTGTTGCGCTCGTTCACGGAATTGCCGGCGTGCGGGTTCATCAGGATCCGCTCACCGGAGAACTGGCACTCGCGAACAATGCGCGCGAACTAGGTTTCAGTGACGCCTTCACCTCCCACGGACTGGACGAGGAGTTGCTCAGCGGCGCCCGCGTCGTGCTCATGCAATTGCCGCGTAGTCTCGCCGAACTCGCCGAGATCGCTCAACTGATCGCACTCCATGCCGACCCGGCAGTACGGGTCTTCGCCGGTGGGCGTGACAAGCACATCACCCCGGCGATGAACAAGGTTCTCGGCGAATCGTTTTCCGACGTCAGCGCCTCACGTGGGCGTCAGAAGTCGCGCGTACTCAAGGCGTCGGAACCCAAGGCCGATGTTGCGATCACGTTCCCGTTGACCGAACGCCTCGACGAGTTCGATCTCGACGTCGTTGCTCACGGCGCAGTGTTTGCCGGTGCGAGCCTGGACATCGGCACCCGGTTGCTCCTGGAGAACCTCGGCAAGATAGCGGTCGACCCGTTGAGCGATGTGATCGATCTGGGTTGTGGCAGCGGCATTCTCGCGACGGCGATCGCACGCAAGTTCCCGGACGTGCACGTGATCGCGACGGATCAGTCCTCGGCAGCCGTCGCTTCGGCACTGGCGACCGCGTCCGCAAACGGCGTCGGCGATCGGGTGAGCGGTCTGCGCGACGACGCGATGAGCTCGCTGCCCGACGCGAGCACGGATCTGGTTCTGTTGAACCCGCCGTTCCACGTCGGCGCGGCGGTTCACACCGGCGGAGCGCTCAAGATGTTCGAAGCCGCCGGTCGCGTCCTGCGCCCCGGCGGGGAGCTGTGGACTGTCCACAACGCGCATCTGGGTTATCGCGAACCGTTGAAAGCCGCGGTGGGTCCCAGTGAGGCGATGGCGAAGAACGCGAAGTTCATCGTGATGAAGTCGATCAAACCGTCCTAGTATCGAAAAGGGACGAGTATCGAAGAGTGTTGACCTTCCGGAAACGCGCCGGGAACTACAACGGATGCTTCGACGTTGTAAATTACGAGTGCTTTACTTTTAGTTAGGTACACGGACCGTGTCGGAAACTCGGATCCGTCCGGCGAACCCGCGACGCACCCGTCGTAGGCCACCACGATGAAGGGATGATCACGGTGCGCACCACCAGCAACCCGGTGTTCCGCAATCTGCCCAAGCAAGAGGGCAACGGATACGCCTCGTTCGGATCTGCGACGGCGGGCGCCTCGCAGGCAACCCAGCAGTTCGGTCAGCCGCAGTACGCTCCGGCTGAGCCGTACCAGACCGGTCCCACCTCGCGGGCCATGACGATCGACGACGTCGTCACCAAGACAGGCATCACGCTCGGTGTGCTGACCATCTCGGCATTGGTGTCGTACTTCCTGGTCAACAACAACGCCGACCTCGCAGCCCCGCTGGTCATCGGCGGCGGTCTCGTCGGCCTCGTTCTGGTTCTGGTCGCGACGTTCGGCCGCAAGATGGACAACCCGGCAATCGTGTTGGCGTACGCCGTCGCCGAGGGTCTGTTCCTCGGTGCGCTGTCGTTCATGTTCACCGATATTCAATTCGGTGGCGTCGGCGGATCTGCACTGATCGCGCAAGCAGTCCTCGGAACGTTCGGCGTGTTCTTCGGCATGCTGGTCGTTTACAAGACCGGTGCGATCCGTGTGACACCGCGTCTGACGCGAATGATCATCGGCGCATTGATCGGCGTTGTCGTTCTGGCGCTCGGTAACCTCGTCGCGAGCTTCTTCGTCGACGGCGGACTGGGGCTGCGTGACGGCGGTACGCTCGCCATCATCTTCAGCCTCGTCTGCATCGGCATCGCAGCCTTCAGCTTCCTGCTCGACTTCGACGCAGCTGATCAGCTGATCCGTGCACAGGCGCCGGAGAAGGCAGCCTGGGGCGTCGCATTCGGCCTCACCGTCACCTTGGTCTGGCTGTACGTCGAGATCCTGCGTCTGCTGAGCTACTTCAACAACGACTAGTTCTCGAGTCGTTCCGGAACACGAAGAAGGGCCCCGCGAGGGGCCCTTCTTTTGTCGTCTGTGGGCGGTTACGGTGCTTGGATGCCTAGCAACTGCTTGGTTTGGAACGAAGGGGAGCGAATGTCGACAAACACCTCTGAACCCGTCCTGGTCGCGGATGCCGGAGCAGTGCGGACGCTGACCTTCAACAATCCGAGCCGCCTGAACGCTTTCAACGCGGCCGGCTTTCGAGCGCTCACCAAGGCGCTCGACGACGCGGCGTCGGACGATGCCGTGGCCGTGGTGATCCTCGAGGGCGCGGGCAAGGCATTTTCCAGTGGTGTCGACCTACGCGCACTGGCCGAACCCGGCACGGACAATACCGACTTCGGCCACGCATTTGCGCCGCTGATCGTTGCGCTGGTGGAGTTTCCGAAGCCTTTGATCGCCGCGGTGCACGGCGCCGCCGTCGGCATCGGCCTGACCATGCTGCTCTATTGCGACGTCGTCTACGTTGCCGAGGACGCACGCTTGCGGGCACCGTTCACCTCGCTGGGCACGGCACCCGAAGCTGCCAGTAGTTGGTTGCTGCCCAAGGTGATCGGAACACAGCGCGCCGGCGAGCTGATCCTGTCGGCCCGGTGGCTCAGCGGCATCGAGGCGGCTGACTACGGCTTGGCGACCGCGGCCGTAGCTGCCGACGAGGTTCAGGCGCGCGCCCGCGAGAGTGCCGAGCAGATTGCCGCCAACGTCGGTCCGGCAGTCTTGGCCGCCAAACGACTGCTCCGTGAGGGTTGGGCAGAAGAGGCTCGCGCCGCCGTGCAGCGTGAGGACGATGCTGCGCGAGAGCTGATTCGCGAGTTGGGGAGTTTTGCTCAGAAGTTCACGACTACCTGAAACACCACAACATGAAAGCGGCCGCCCGGCAGAAGCCGGGCGGCCGCTTTCGACGTGCTCAGGGGATCAGCTGAGGCGCTCGATCACCATTGCCATGCCCTGTCCGCCGCCGACACACATGGTCTCGACGCCGAAGGTCTTGTCCTGCTCCTGCAGGTTGTTGATCAGGGTGTTGGTGATGCGGGCACCGGTCATACCGAAGGGGTGGCCCAGTGCGATCGCACCACCGGAGATGTTGAGTTTGTCTTCTTCGATACCCAGTTCGCGAGCGGATCCGAGGACCTGCACGGCGAATGCCTCGTTGATCTCGAACAGGTCGATGTCGGAGATCGACTTGCCGGCGATCTTCAGGGCGTTCTTGACGGCCTGAATCGGGCCGAGGCCCATGATCTCGGGGGACAGGCCCGAAACGCCGGTGGAGACGATGCGGGCGAGCGGGGTCAGGCCGAGTGCCTTTGCCTTGGTGTCGGACATGATCACCAGTGCGGCTGCGCCGTCGTTGAGCGGGCAGGCGTTGCCCGCTGTGACGGTGCCGTCGGGGCGGAAGACGGGCTTGAGGCCGCTGATGCCTTCGTAGGTGGTGCCGGCGCGGGGGCCGTCGTCCTTGGAGACGACGGTGCCGTCGGCGAGGGTGACGGGGGTGATCTCACGCTCGAAGAAGCCGCGAGCGATGGCTTCCTCGGCGCGGTTCTGGCTGCGAACTGCCCAGCGGTCCTGGTCTTCGCGGGTGATGCCGGTGGCGGAAGCGACGTTCTCCGCGGTCTGGCCCATGCCCAGGTACACGTCGGGGATCAGGCCCTCTTCGCGAGGATCGGTCCAGGCGACTCCACCTTCGGCGAGCTTGGCGCTACGGGCCTGCGCTGCGTCGAAGAGCGGGTTCTTGGTGTTGGGGAGGCCGTCGGCGTTGCCCGTGATGAAGCTGGAGACGGACTCGACGCCGGCGGAGATGAAGACGTCGCCCTCGCCTGCGCGGATGGCGTGCAGAGCCATGCGGGTGGTCTGCAGCGAGGAAGAACAGTAACGGTTGACCGTGACACCGGGGAGGAAGTCGTAGCCGAGCTGGACGGCGACGACGCGGGCGATGTTGAAGCCCGACTGACCGGCGGGCTGGCCGCAACCGAGCATGAGGTCGTCGATCTCGGTGGGGTCGAGCTCGGGGATCTTTGCCAACGCGGCGGCAACCATCTGAGTTGCGAGGTCATCCGGGCGGATGTCCTTGAGCGAACCCTTCATTGCGCGGCCGATGGGCGACCGTACTGCTGAGACGATTACTGCCTCGGGCATGAAAACTCCTTTTGTGTACTGCTCGGGGGCGGCTTGAAACGCCGTCGAGCAGGGCAAGTTGAATGCAGCTTCGACTTACAATTTACGTTGCCACTCCCAGATGGTGGTCACGCAGTCTCACTCAGTTGACGTCGTGGCGCTGACCTGCAGGTTTGGTGCGTCGTGCGAAGGCTTTCCATTGGGTTGCCGCCGCCGTCAGTCGGGCCGCGACGGTGCGAGCTTGCGCCGCCTCCGAGACGTGGGGGAGTTCAGGTAGCGGGCCACCCTGCCACTCGCCCAGAGCCGACGCGAGAACCGGGACGATCTGCTTCGCCGCGAGTTCGTATCCGGCCGCGGACGGGTGGAAACGGTCGGCCGAGAACATCGTGTCGGGCGAGGCCAGGAATTCCTTGGCCAGCAGGTCAGCTAGTGGAACGGGATGACCCCCCGCGTTTCTGGTCGCGGCCGCCTGGGCGAGTGCGAGGCGATGGCCCCATTCACGCACCACGGAGCGCAGCGGTTGCGGGATTGCCGTGACCACCCCCAGATCCGGGCAGGTGCCGACAACAACGACGGCGCCGCTCTCGCGGAGCCGTCGTACCGCGTCGCCGAGGCGTTTTGCCGAAGCATGAATTGCGTTCTTGGCCGTGACGTCGTTGGCGCCGATCAGGATCACGGCAGCATCCGGGGGAGGGCCGGCGACGAACATGGCGTCGACCTGCCCACTCAACCCGCGTGAGGTGGCGCCGCCGATAGCCTTGGTGCTCAAGCGGATTCGTTTCCCGGTTTCACTCGCGAGCTGCTTCGCGACCTGCACACCCGGAACTTCCGACGCCGTCAGAGCGCCGACGCCGGCCGCAGACGAATCGCCGAAGATCATCAAGTGGAGATCGAAGGGCACGGCCCGCCACCAGAGTTCCGGGTTGTCGGCGCCGGGTGCGTACACCCCGTCCGCCTCGGGTGGCTTGGCGATATTGCGACCGATCACCCCACGCGCCGCACCTGCCTGCGACATCAGATAGTTGTAGCCCAACCAGGAGAGCGTGCCTGCACTCGATCCGGCCACCACCGTGGCCACCGACGCTTTCAGTCCGGTTCGACTCACACTTGCCAATCTAGCCGGATTGCACCGCCTTCGCCCGACGTCCGCGCGCACCGTTTTCTTCTATCTGGGAACATGGACGAATGCGCATCGCGGAACACGTCGTCGACCTCATCGGCAACACCCCACTCGTCAAGCTCACGTCCGTCACGGGCGAAAACTTCGGCACGGTGGCAGCCAAGGTCGAATACCTCAACCCTGGCGGTAGCTCCAAGGACCGCATCGCCGTCAAGATGATCGACGCAGCCGAGGCTTCGGGTGAACTGAAGCCCGGCGGCACCATCGTCGAGCCGACTTCGGGCAACACCGGAATCGGCTTGGCACTCGTGGCGCAAAAGCGTGGATACAAGTGCGTTTTCGTCTGCCCCGACAAGGTCAGCGAAGACAAGCGCAACGTCCTGCGTGCCTACGGCGCCGAGGTGGTCGTGTGCCCCACGGCCGTCGCACCGGACAACCCGAACAGCTACTACAGCGTCTCCGACCGCCTCACCCGTGAGATCCCCGGCGCCTGGAAGCCCAACCAGTACTCCAACCCGGGCGGACCGGAGAGCCACTACGAGACCACCGGTCCCGAGATCTGGGCCGACACCGACGGCAAGATCACGCACTTCGTCGCGGGCGTCGGCACCGGCGGCACCATCACCGGCACCGGCCGCTACCTCAAGGAAGTTTCGGGCGGCAAGGTCAAGGTCATCGGCGCAGACCCCGAAGGCTCCGTCTACTCCGGCGGCACCGGTCGCCCGTACCTGGTCGAAGGCGTCGGCGAAGACTTCTGGCCGTCGGCATACGACCCGTCCATCCCGGACGAGATCATCGCCGTCTCGGACGCCGATTCCTTCGAGATGACGCGTCGCCTCGCCCGTGAAGAGGGACTGCTGGTCGGCGGTTCCTGCGGTATGGCCGTCGTCGCTGCCCTCGAAGTAGCCAAGCGCGAGGGCCCCGACGCCCTGATCGTCGTCCTCCTCCCGGACGGTGGCCGCGGCTACCTGTCCAAGATCTTCAACGATCAGTGGATGGCGTCGTACGGATTCCTGCGCACCCCACTCGACGGCAAGACCAACGTCCCCACCGTCGGCGACGTCCTGCGCGGCAAGTCGGGCGAGCTGCCCGATCTCGTTCACACCCACCCGTCGGAGACCCTGCGCGACGCGATCGAGATCCTGCGCGAGTACGGCGTGTCCCAGATGCCCGTCGTCGGTGCGGAACCGCCGGTCATGGCAGGCGAGGTCGCCGGAAGTGTGTCCGAGCGAGATCTGCTGAGCGCGGTGTTCGAAGGCCGTGCGCACCTTGCGGATTCCGTCGAGAAGCACATGAGCAAGCCGTTCCCGCTCATCGGTTCCGGCGAGCCGGTCTCGGCGGCCACGAAGGCGCTCGGTGACACCGACGCACTCATGGTGGTCGACGACGGCAAGCCGGTCGGTGTCATCACGCGCCACGATCTCCTGGGTTTCCTGAGTTCGGATTCCTGAGTTCGGATTCCTGCGCCGGCACCGGCGCCATTAGGCTGGGGACCATGAGTGAGCAACGCAGCAAGGCCGACAACATCAGCTGGCAGGGTTTCTCCACGAAAGCGGTGCATGCGGGTTACGAACCCGATCCGCTGACCGGTGCGGTCAACGTGCCGATCTACGCGAGTTCCACCTTCGCCCAAGACGGCGTCGGTGGAATGCGCAGTGGCTTCGAGTACGCGCGAACGGGTAACCCCACCCGTCGCCCACTCGAGGCGAACCTCGCCGCGCTCGAATCCGGAACCTACGGTCGAGCGTTCAGTTCGGGAATGGCGGCCACCGACTGCCTGCTCCGTTCGGTACTTCGACCCGGCGATCACCTGGTCATTCCCGACGACGCGTACGGCGGAACCTTCCGTCTCATCGACAAGGTCTTCACGCAGTGGGGGATCGAGTACACCCCGGCTCCGGTGTCCGACGTCGATGCGGTGCGCGCGGCGATGAAGTCCAACACCAAGCTGGTCTGGGTCGAGACCCCCACGAACCCGCTGCTCAACATCGGTGACATCGAGCTCCTCACCGAGGTCGCCCACGAAGGCAACGCAAAGATCGTGGTGGACAACACCTTCGCCTCGCCGTACCTGCAGCAGCCGTTGCAGCTCGGCGCCGACATCGCGCTGCACTCCACGACCAAGTACATCGGTGGACACTCCGACGTGGTCGGTGGCGCTCTCGTCTGCAACGACGAAGAACTGGACGCGGCCTTCGCGTTCCTGCAGAACGGATCGGGCGGCGTTCCCGGCCCGTTCGACGCGTTCTTGACGTTGCGCGGAATCAAGACTCTGGCGCTGCGCATGGAGCGTCACAGCGACAATGCGGAGAAGATCGTCGAATTGCTCGACGGTCACCCCGCTGTCGCCAGCGTCATTTACCCCGGCCTGGCTTCGCACCCGTCGCACAAGGTCGCGGCCAAGCAGATGCGACGCTTCGGCGGCATGATCTCCGTGCGTCTCAAGGGTGGCAAGGCGGCAGCTCTCGACCTGTGCTCACGCACCGAGATCTTCACGCTGGCAGAATCTCTCGGCGGAGTCGAATCCCTCATCGAGTTCCCCGGCGCGATGACCCACGCCTCGACGGCCGGTTCCGCTCTCGAGGTTCCCGACGATCTGGTTCGCCTGTCGGTCGGCATCGAAGACGCCTCCGATCTGGTCGGCGACATCGAGCAAGCGCTGTCCTGATCGTCGCTCTACGGTAATTCGACTTCGAATCTGCAGTGCGCCTTCACACCTCAAGAGGGTGTGGAGGCGCACTTTCTGGAGGCATGCGTGAATCTCGAACAGATAAAGGCTGCACAGCAACTGCTCGCCCCGGTCATGCGACGCACCCCGGTCGTGGCCTCGCGAGTGTTGTCCGAAACCACCGGCTTCGCCGTGAGCTTGAAATGTGAAAACCTGCAGCGCACCGGCTCTTTCAAACCGCGCGGTGCGTACAACCGCATTGCCAATCTTTCCGCAGAGGAACGGGCAGCGGGCGTGGTGGCGGCCAGTGCCGGTAACCATGCGCAGGGAGTTGCCTGGTCTGCAACAGAATTGGGAATCAAGTCGACCGTCTTCATGCCGACGGGTGCGCCGCTGCCGAAGTTGGTGGCCACCAAGGCATATGGGGCCCAGGTCCACCTGCACGGTTCGACTGTCGACGAAGCGCTCGTCGCCGCTCGCGAATTCGCGGATAGAACCGGAGCGGTCCTGGTCCACCCGTTCGACCACGAAGACGTCGTGGCGGGCCAGGGCACGGTGGGCCTGGAAATCCTCGAGCAACTCCCCGAGGTAGGCACGATCCTCGTTCCCACTGGCGGCGGTGGATTGATCGCCGGAGTGGCTGCAGCAGTCAAAGCTGTACGCCCGCAGGTGCGCATCGTCGGAGTGCAGGCCGAAACTGCGGCCGCCTGGCCGGCGTCGTTGGCGGCCGGGAAGCCGACGGCCTTGGCGTCGATGTCGACGATGGCGGACGGCATCGCCGTGGGCTGCCCTGGCGAAGTTCCGTTCGCCGAGGTTGCCGCACACGTTGACGCGGTGGTCACGGTCAGCGAGGAAGCGCTGTCCAAAGCGCTGCTGCTGTGCCTCGAACGCGCCAAATTGATTGTCGAACCGGCAGGCGTCGCGGCCGTTGCGGCGTTGATGACATGCTCGCCGGAGGAATTGGGCCTGACCGGGCCGGTATGCGCTGTGCTGTCCGGCGGCAACATCGATCCGCTGCTACTCACGCACGTCATCTCACACGGACTGCGGGCAGCCGGACGGTTCCTCGGCGTTCACATCACCATCGACGATCGGCCGGGTGCGCTGGTCTCGCTGCTCGAAGTGGTTCGGGCAAATGGTGCCAGCGTGGTCGACGTCATCCACTCCCGTACCGGTGGCGAACTTGCACTCGACGAAGTGGAGGTCTTCCTCACCGTCGAGACGCGTGGTCCGGACAACAAGGCGGAACTTCTGACGGCCTTCGACCGCGCCGGCTACGCAGTACGCCTGCAGAACTGACGCGTGTTACTCGTCAGGCCAGCCGCCCAGAACCGTCACGCGGAACTCCTGGTCGACCAGCCTGGCGGGTACGTCGAGTTGATGTAGCCAGTCGATGGCCGAACCGCCCATGCCGACCGCAACACGACTCAGTGCGGCGGCCTGGGCGCACGAAGATGCAATCACTGACACCGTCCGCCACATCGGCGTCGCCGTCGATTCGCGATGCAATGGTTTGACGGTGCTGGCCGTGGCGATGCCGCAGTCGGACGGGAGAGCTACCTGGCACGTCGGATCCCCCGGTAGGTCTTGAACCTGAATCTGCCAGCCGTCTTCCGGCGCCGCGCCGGCAACGGCGATGTCGCCGCCGAGGCCGACCAGCACTCCGCACCCGAGAAGCGTGGCAGTGGAGGCCGCGCAGTGGTCCGCCGAACTGGCGCGGGCAGTCGCGGACAGATCGAGAACGACGTCGTCCGGGCTGTACACACGGTTGTTCTCGACGCGAATCTTCCACCAGGAGTGAGGGTCTGCCGAGCCGGCTGTAGGCGTGAGTTTCCCGTCGGTCAATCGTGCGACAGCCAACGCGTCCTCGAGAAAGTGCGCGAACATGGGTGTGACGGCGACGCCTTCGACGTTGCTTGCGGCGCTGACGTAGGTCCGAATCTCGGAGTCGGCACGATCTCGATTGGTGGCGGCGTCGGCAGCGGTGAGGTACCCGCGAACCAGGCTGGCCGCGGAGGGTAGGACTTCAGGGTCGGTGACGACGACCCGAGCCTGCACACCCCAGGTGAGCCACTCGGACGCCGAGCGCGGAGTGCTCACGAACCGTTGGAGACGGCGTCCGGGGTTCCGAATCCGGCGACCACGACGGGCCGCTTCGCTACGGGATTCTTGGTGTGAGAAGCCGAGGTGTCCGGCGCGAGCGCCGTGGCCGTAGGAGAAGAAACGAGAGAAAGTCCGCCGCTTGCGAGTGCTCCCGCCACAGCCGTGGCTGCGAGGGCGAGGCGAACGGGTCGATACACCGTAGTGCGTCCCCGGGCGGGTCGTGGCCGATCGTCGCTCATGCACTCAGCTTGCACGCCGAACCTGAGAAAAGCCTTGGCGTCTGTAGTCATTTGCGTAACGCCCACCGAGATAAATGAGACATTGGTTACAGGAGTCGCGAGACTTAGCCGTGTCGAATGCATGTTCGAAAGAGTAGATGTTCGCACCGACAAGTTTCGGGTACGACCACGTACATGGGTTTTCAGAGGTTTATCGGAGGTTCGGATGGCAGTCGGTGTTCTGGCGATCGCTGTGTCGATCGGCACCGCACTGGGCGTGATGAGTGGAACTCTCGGCGCGCCCGCTCAAGTCGAGAAGAACGAGTCTTCGAATGCTGCAGTCTCACTTGCAGCCTGGAACGGGCCGGCGCGAACACAGGACACACCTGAGGGAATCGTGCCTTCCGTGCCTTCCAACTTTCCGGGAGCGACGTTGGCGCCCGTGGGAGCGGTGGCAGTGTTCGCGCCGTGGATCAAGAAGGCGGGTGCTCTCTGCTCGGAGGTCACGCCCGCGGTGATCGCCTCGCTGTACTCGGTCGAGAACGGATTCAAGTACGGACCCGACACCGACATCTCACCTGAGGGCGGACGCGGGCCTGGCCGCTTCACCACCGCGGCGTGGACTGCCTACGGCAAAGACGGTGACGGCGACGGGAAGATGGACATTCTGGGCGTCGCCGATCCGGTGATGACAACCGGCTACCGGTTGTGCGATCTCGTGAAGCAGGCGCAGTCCTGGCAGAAGTCCGGTGAAGTCGAGGGCGATACCGTCGACCTCGCCCTCGCGGCATACGACGTCGGGCCCGACGCCGTTCGTGAAGCGGGCGGCGTTCCGGCAGACAAGTCAGGTGACGTTCCCGCCGAGCAGGCGGCCGCCGCTCCGTTTGTCGCCCAGATCAAATCGTTGCAGGACTCGTTCGCCCTCATGCTCGCACCCTTCGACTACAACAACCTCGCCGCTGCGGTGGGCGGCGTCGTCGAGGCCGGTCTGAAGTTTCTCGGATTGCCCTACGTGTGGGGCGGCGGAAACGTCAACGGGCCGTCGATGGGCGGGTTCGACTGCTCGGGCTTGACGTCGTACGCGATCCACGCGGCAACTGGCGTGACGCTGCCGCGGACCTCCGAGACGCAGTGGGGCGTCGGCGTCGAGATCCCGCTCGACCAGGCGCAGCCCGGTGACCTGTTGTTCGGCAATTGGCAGGCAGGCGGACCCGGCCACGTGGCGATCTACGTCGGCAACGGTCAGATGCTTCACGCACCCACGTTCGGCGACGTCGTGAAGGTCGGCCCGATCTTCGCCGGAATGAAAGCTCGCCGCGTGGTGTGAGTGCGCCGGAACTGCAACGCCGATCGAGCAAGAAGCGCCACCCGACCGAGTCGGGTGGCGCTTCTTTTCAGAGCTGGTACTTCTTCAGGGCTGGTGAAGGCGATCAGCTGTGGTAAGGCTCCGCGCTCAGCAGCGTGACCTTCATGGTGCTGCCGTTGGGCAGGTTGTACTCACGCGTGTCGCCGACCTTGGCTTCGAGCAATGCGCCGCCCAGCGGTGAGTTCGGGGAGTAAACCTCGAGCTTGGCGTCACGTGCGCCTTCTTCGCGGGTAGCGATGAGGAACGTCTCGGTGTCACTCTCGTCGCCGTCGTAGTAGACCTTGACTACGGATCCGGGCAGTGCAACACCGGACTGCGTGGGGGCTTCGCCGACCTTGGCGCTGTTCAGCAGCTCCTGGAGCTGGCGAATGCGGGCTTCCTGCTGACCCTGCTCTTCGCGGGCAGCGTGGTAGCCGCCGTTCTCTTTCAGGTCGCCCTCTTCGCGACGCTCGTTGATCTCGGCGGCGATGACAGGGCGATTGGCGATGAGCTGGTCGAGTTCGTTCTTGAGCCTGTCATGTGATTCCTGGGTAAGCCAGGTCACCTGGGTCTCGGTCATCTCGATCACTCCCTAGTAGTCGGAGCCGGGGGCTCCCTCGACGATCGCTGCAACAGCAGCGAACAACGACGCAGAAGCACCACCAGGGGTGCAGCCTTGCCGTCAAACCTTGCGTCAATGCAGCAATACACGGTTCCACCCGGAACCGTGTATCGGGCAATTCTATCACGCATGACTACCCGCCCTGTCCGGCGCCAAACGTCCGGCAGGGTGGGTGCGTCCGAGGTCAGCTCTTGGTCAGGTACTCCGGAACGTCGAAGCTGCAGCCGTAGACGTCGGCCATGCCGGGCGGCTGGGACGTCTTGACCTCGGTGTTGAACTCGAGGGTCTGATGTTCCGAAGGCGGGACGTAGACCTCGCGTCGACCGGTTTCGGAGCCGTCCTTCGAGCGGGCGCGCACGATGCACATCGCTTCACGTGACGAATCGTCACGGGTGACGGTGAAGCGGATCTTCACCGTGGCGTCGTTGGCGATGTCGAACGAGATGGTCTCGGTCTCGATTTCCTTGACTGCGAATTTTCCGTACGCGTAGTACGCGATTCCGCCGCCGACGACGATGACGAGAGCGGTCAGAGCCCACACCATCCACTTGCGGGGACTGCCCGTGCGAGTAGTGCTCGGGTACCGATCTTGGGGAAGCGGTTTGCTCATCACTCTGCTCTCGAAGACTCGAGTTCACGTGTCGTGCAGCAACTGACTGCGCCCCACCGAACTACTGAAGGGGTCACGGCTGCGCCAGGAACTCTCGGGTGGAACTATAGAGGACGTGTCCCGTCGCGCCGTCGGTAGGTTTGACGGCAGTCGGTACGTTTGACGGCAAAGGCTCGGAGCAATTCGAGCGGTACAAAGCGTGTTGGTCGAAGACTGCCGGCGACGGCAATAGGTGAAGTTGAGGTGAACGAACACGTGAGCGGATTCCGGCTCATGGCCGTCCATGCCCATCCCGACGACGAGTCGAGCAAGGGTGCGGCCACCACCGCCCGTTATGCAGCCGAAGGCCACGAAGTGATGGTCCTGACGCTCACCGGGGGTGAGCGTGGCGACATTCTCAACCCGGCCATGGACGTTCCCGGCGTCCGCGATCGAATCAGCGAAGTCCGCCAGGAGGAGATGGCCGAGGCCGCTCGCATCCTGGGCGTGAAGCAGCGCTGGCTCGGTTTCGTCGATTCCGGGCTCCCCGAGGGTGACCCTCTTCCGCCGCTGCCCGAAGGGTGCTTCGCCCTCGTTCCGCTCGAAGAGTCCACGCGCGCTCTGGTCAAGGTGATTCGCGAATTCCGTCCCCACGTCGTCACGACGTACGACGAGAACGGCGGATACCCACATCCGGACCACATCCGGTGCCACGAGGTGTCGATGGCTGCGTACGAAGCCGCCGCCGATCCCGAGTACTTCCCCGAGGACGGTCAGCCGTGGGAGATCAAGAAGCTCTACTACTCGCACGGATTCATCCGTAAGCGCCTCGAACTCTTCCAGGAGGAGTACGAGCGCCGGGGTGAGCCGTTCCCGATGGCGGACTGGCTCAAGAAGTGGAAGACCGAGCGTGGCGACATGATGGTTCGGGTGACCACTCAGGTCACGTGCGGCGATTACTTTCCTCAGCGTGACGACGCTCTGCGTGCGCACGCGACGCAGATCGATCCCAACGGTTCGTTCTTCGCTGTGCCGCTCGACATTCAGCAGAAGATCTGGCCCACCGAGGAATTCGAGCTCGCCAAGACGCGGGTCACCACGTCCATTCCGGAAACCGACCTGTTCGCAGGTCTCGAAGAGGACGCTCAGAAGTGAATGCTCTGTCCGCCGAGGTAGTTCTCGGCACCACACAATTTCTTGCTCAGACCCCGAGTAATCCATCGGGTCCGGAGTTCGGAAAGTCGTCTCCGGTCGGATTGCTGGTCATTCTGGCACTCCTCATCGGTGTGATCCTGTTGGTTCGGTCGATGAATCGCCAGCTCAAGAAGCTGCCGGAAACCTTCGAACCGGATCATCCCGAACTCGATCAGCAGGCGGACGAAGGCACCGATCGGGGAGCGATCACAGCTCCGAGCCCGGCGGAACCGAACGTCTCTACCGAGAAGAAGCCGAAGCAAGAATCCTGAGACGGACGAGGTAGCGACGATGGACCCACGGATGCGGAACAACCTGGGTGGGTCCTCGAGTCCTTACCTGCGTCAGCACGCCGACAATCCGGTCCACTGGCAACAGTGGGGCGAAGAGGCGATGGAGTGGGCGCGCGAGCGCAACGTGCCGATCCTCCTCTCGATCGGGTACTCGGCGTGCCACTGGTGCCACGTCATGGCGCACGAGTCGTTCGAGAACGACGAGATCGCGGCGATCATGAACGCGAACTTCGTCTGTGTGAAGGTGGACCGCGAAGAACGCCCGGACATCGACGCCGTCTACATGAATGCGACGGTTGCGATGACCGGCCAGGGCGGCTGGCCCATGACCTGTTTCCTGACTCCCGACGGTTCACCGTTCTACTGCGGTACGTATTACCCGCCGACGCCTCGCGGCGGAATGCCCTCGTTCACACAGCTTCTCGAAGCGATAGCCGACACCTTCACGAATCGGCGCGACGAGGTCGACAACGCGGCACAGTCGATCGTCACGGAACTTCAGCGCGCGTCCGGCGGAATCCCGTACGGCGGCGCGCCCGTCGATGCGGAGCTGCTGGATGCGGCGGGTCTGTCGATCCTCGGCGACGAGGACATTCCGCGCGGGGGATTCGGCGGGGCACCGAAGTTTCCGCCGTCGGCACTTCTGGAGGGAATGCTCCGACAGTTCGAGCGCACAGGTTCGAACGAGATTCTCGGAGGCATCGAGCGCACCGCCGAAGCAATGGCACGTGGCGGCATCTACGACCAGTTGGGTGGCGGTTTCTCGCGGTACTCGGTCGATGCCGAGTGGGTGGTTCCGCACTTCGAGAAGATGCTCTACGACAATGCGCTGCTCCTGCGGTTCTACGCGCATTGGGCGCGGCGAACCGGATCGGACCTGGCCACCCGCGTCGCCGTGGAGACCGCAGGGTTCCTGCTCGCCGATCTGGTGACCGAGAACGGTTGCTTCGCTTCGGCTCTCGATGCCGACACCGACGGCGTCGAAGGCCTCACGTACGTATGGACGCCGGCGCAACTGGTCGAGATTCTCGGCGAGGACGACGGGCAGTGGGCGTCGGAGTTGTTCCGGGTCACCGATACCGGAACCTTCGAAGAGGGTGCGTCGGTATTGCAGTTGCTCCATGACCCCGACGACTGGTCGCGCTGGCAGAAGGTCTCCGACGCTCTCCGTGCTGTCCGGGCTCAGCGTCCACAGCCTGGCCGCGACGACAAAGTGGTGACTGCCTGGAACGGGCTGACCATCACGGCTTTGACGGAAGCGGGCCTTGCCCTGGACCGGCCCGGTTGGATCGACGCGGCAGCCGAGTGCGCCGGCGCTCTTCTCGACCTTCACCTGGTAGACGGTCATCTGCGCCGTGCTTCCCTCGGCGGGACCGTCGGCACCCCGACGGCAGTGCTCGAGGATTACGCAACGCTTGCGACGGGCCTCCTGGCGCTCTGCCAGGCAACGGGATCTGCGCGATGGCTTGATGCGGCGCAGCAACTGCTCGACGTCACTCTCGATCATTTCGCCGATCCGGCCGAGCCGGGAAGCTGGTTCGACACAGCCGATTTCGCGGAGTCTCTCGTCACCCGGCCCCGAGACCCGTTGGACGGCGCGACGCCTTCCGGTGCGTCGAGCATCGCCGAGGCACTGTTGACCGCAGCGGCGTTGACCGACGCCGAGCGCTCCTCTCGTTACGCCCAGGCTGCGGCGGACGCGATGGCGAGGGCCACGCTGGCGCTCGAGCGTGCGCCGCGGTCGGCGGGACACTGGCTCGCGGTGGCGGAAGCGTCGTTGCGTGGTCCGATACAGGTGGCCGTCGTCGGTGAAGGTTCGCTGTTGGCCAGTGCCCGCCGGCTTGCCCCGGGTGGTGCAGTGGTGGTGGGCGGAGCGCCGGATTCTTCACCGCTGCTTGCAGATCGACCCCTTGTCGACGGTGGTGAAGCCGCGTACATCTGCCGGGGATTCGTGTGCGATCGGCCGGTGACGACGGTGGTGGAACTGGCGAGTCAGTTGAACACGACGAGCCATACCGCGATGTAGTGGCAGATCGCCGCGACGACCGTCGCGGCATGGAAGAACTCGTGGTGACCGAACGTCGTGGGCCACGGGTTGGGCCATTTCGTCGCGTAAAGAATTGCGCCGACGCTGTAGAAGATTCCGCCGACGAGCAGCAGCACCATCGGGGCGACGCCGACCTGGTGTGTCAGTTCGCCGACCACTGGGACGATCGCCCAGCCGAGGAGCAGGTAGAGCGGGACTCCCACCCATTTCGGGGCGGTGGGCCAGAGCATCTTGAGTGCTACGCCGGCGAGCGCGCCGGCCCACACGATCGCAAGAATGATCTTGCCGGTGTCAGTGGGGAGGCCGAGCATGGCGAACGGTGTGTAGCTGCCGGCGATGAAGAGAAAGATCATCGAATGGTCCGCACGCTTCATCCACGTACGGCCCTTGACCGTCTGCCACTGGATGCGGTGATACGTCGCGCTGATGCCGAAGAGGCCGCAGATCGTGATGCTGTAGATCGCGGTTGCCCAGGCCGCCTTGGCGCCTACCTGAGCGCCGGCCACGGACACGAGAACGATGCCCGCCACGACGGAGACACCGAGCGCCCACAGGTGGATCCAACCGCGCATGCGTGGTTTGACCGGAAGCTCGTCGAGCCCGAATGCCGTCATGTGCAACCCCTCTCGTTCCGTGTTGTTGCGAACCGCGTAACCTACGGTACCGTAGGTTACGCACCAGTAGCATAACCTACCTGCGGGTTTTCGACGCGGACAAAAAGCGTGACGGCGCTCGCATGTGGCTGTCACTGCCGGGCGTAGTCTTTGACACCATGGTGATGTCACGGTGAATCTGCGCGGACTGCTGTACAGCATCTACGAGCGACGGCTCCTCAGTCATCTCGACGGTCTCGCACACCCCCGGCACGTAGCCGTTATGTGTGACGGAAACCGGCGATGGGCTCGCGAGAACGGCTTCACCGATGTCAGTCACGGGCACCGCATGGGCGCGCTCAAGATCGCCGAATTGTTGGAATGGTGCGACGCCGCCGGAATCGAGATGGCAACCATCTATCTGCTCTCGACCGAGAACCTGCGCCGCGAACCGGAAGAGTTGGACACACTCCTCGAGATCATCACCGACGTCGTCGAAGAGATCTCCGGGCCCGGCAAGAACTGGAGCGTGCAGATCGTCGGTGCCCTCGATCTTCTGCCCCCCGAGCAGTCCAGGCGATTGCGGGAAGCTGCCGCCGGAACAAGTGGCCGAACCGGAACGCATGTCAACGTCGCGATCGGATACGGCGGGCGGCAGGAGATCGCCGACGCCGTCCAATCGCTCCTACGCGACAAGATCGGTGAAGGTCTGAGCGGAGACGAACTGATCCAGGCCGTCACGGTCGACGGCATCGACAGCCACCTCTACACGTCGGGGCAGCCCGATCCGGATCTGGTGATCCGCACCTCCGGCGAGCAGCGGCTCTCCGGATTCCTGTTGTGGCAGAGCGCCTATTCGGAGATCTGGTTCACCGAGGCGTACTGGCCCGAGTTCCGCCGAGTCGACTTTCTGCGGGCCCTGCGTGACTACGCGGCGCGCCACCGCCGGTTCGGCGCCTGAGTCGTCTCAGAGCTTGCGCAGTCGGAGCCGGTTGATCGTGTGATCGGCGTCCTTGCGCAGCACCAGGGTTGCGCGAGGGCGGGTGGGGAGAATGTTCTCCACCAGGTTCGGGTGATTGATCGAGTTCCAGATCTCCTTCGCCGCGATGGTCGCGTCACGGTCGGAGAGGCCGGAGTAGTGGTGAAAGTGAGCGTTCGGATCGGCGAACGACGTCTTGCGTAGTGCGAGGAACCGCTCGATGTACCAGGCTTCGATGTCCTCGATGCGGGCGTCGACGTAGATCGAGAAGTCGAACAGATCGGAGACCATCAGACGTGGGCCGGTCTGCAGGACGTTGAGGCCCTCGATGATGAGGATGTCCGGCTGGCGGATCAGATGGTACTGGCCCGGGATGATGTCGTACGACGTGTGCGAATACACCGGCGCCGCTACTTCTTCCGCGCCGGACTTGACTTCCGTGACGAAGCGCAACAGCTTGCGACGATCGTAGCTTTCGGGAAAACCCTTGCGGTGCATGATGCCTCGACGCTGGAGTTCCTTGGTCGGATACAGGAATCCGTCCGTGGTGACGAGGTCGACGCGTGGGTGGTGATCCCAGCGGGCCAGGAGAGCTTGCAGCACACGAGCTGTCGTGGATTTTCCGACCGCAACCGAACCGGCGACACCGATGACGAAGGGCACCTGGCGATCGGGATGCTTCTCACCGAGGAACGTGGCGGTGGCCGCGAACAGTCGTTGGCGCGCCGCCACCTGCAGGTGGATCAGACGTGCGAGGGGGAGATAGACCTCGGCGACCTCTTCGAGATCGATCTGCTCGCCGAGACCGCGCAGGCCGTACAACTCGTCCTCGGTCAACACCAGCGGCGTCGACTTACGCAGTGTCCGCCACTGCTTGCGGTCGAACTCGACGTAGGGACTCGACTCGTTGGTACGCGCCATCAGCCCAGCTCACCGGCGCGTAGTGAACCCGGAGCCCGGCGGACGAAACAGCTATGCGAGCAAGCCAGGCGCGAGTGCGCACGATCCGAGTGCATAGTCGGATTGTGCTCGGTGCCACGTCCGGGACTTTCGCCGGGTGGCATTCCGGAGCGAGCGGCTAGGCTCGGTCGTTATGGATCCAGACACACTTGTTCGCCAATATCTGCTGCTCGGACTGGGTTTCGACCGTCTCGAAGACGGATTCGTCGATGCGTTCACCGGTGACCCGGCGTTGCGGAAGCAGGTCGAGAGCGCCCCGAAGCCCGATCCGCGCGAACTTGCCCGCACGGCACGTCAATTGCGGGGCGAACTGGCCGGAAGTGGTCTGAACGCCGAGCGCGCTCACTTCATCGACGTTCACTTGCGCGCCCTCGAATGCTCCGGGCGCAAGTTCGCGGGTGAGGACATCGGCTTCGTGGACGAGGTGGAGGCGTACTTCGACGTACGAATCGCCAAGGGAAACGAGGACGCCTACAGCGACGCTCACCGGTTGATGGGTGACGTTCTCCCCGGTCCGGGACCGTTGGCGCAGCGGGTGCAGGCGCATCGCAAGGCCGACGAGATCCCCGCAGCAAGACTGAACGAGTGCGTCGAGGCAATGTCGAGTGCGCTGCGCGATCTGGTCCGCGGCACGTTCGGGCTTCCCGCGTCGGAAACCGTCGAATACGAAGTGGTGGGGGACAAGCCGTGGTCCGGCTTCAACTACTACCTCGGTGACTACCGCTCCAAGGTTGCGATCAACTCGGACCTGCCGCAGTTCATGGCCAACTTGCCGCGGCTGATCGCGCACGAGTCCTACCCCGGCCATCACACCGAGCATTGCCGCAAGGAAGCCGGCCTGGTCGGGACCGGCCAACTCGAGCAGACGCTGTTCCTGGTCAACACGCCGCAGTGCATCATGGCCGAAGGCCTCGCGGATCTGGCGCTCGAAGCGATAGTCGGCCCGGACTGGGGTTTGTGGGCGCAGGAGATCTACGCCGATCTCGGATTGTCTTTCGACGGGGAGAAGGCGCAACGGCTCTCCACCGCGTCGGGGCAACTGCTGAGCGTTCGTCAGGATGCTGCACTGATGTTGCACGACGAGGGCCGCAGCCTCGACGACGTGGCGCTCTTCCTCGAACGGTGGTCGCTGTCGACGCCGGAACGCGCGCGGCAGTCGCTCAAGTTCCTGTCCTCACCGCTGTGGCGGGCCTACACCAGCACGTATGTCGAGGGATACCGGTTGCTCGGGGGCTGGCTGGACGAGGTGCCGGTAGGCGCAGAGCGCACCGAACGCTTCCGCAGGCTGCTCGACGAGCCGCTGGTTCCCAGCTCTCTGCGTGCTGCCTAGTGCCGGGTGGAGACGGCGGGAGCGAACTTCGTAGACTGGACGCATTCGTTTCCGCATCCAGCTTGGAGATTCTTCGATGACCGCTGTGCCCGGCTCCGACGTCAACTCTGCATCACTCGCCGAACTCGACCCCGAAGTCGCCGAGGCGATGGCTGGTGAATTGGCTCGTCAGCGCGACACGCTCGAGATGATCGCGTCGGAGAACTTCGTTCCCCGCTCGGTTCTGCAGGCTCAGGGCAGCGTCCTGACCAACAAGTACGCCGAGGGCTACCCGGGACGTCGTTACTACGGCGGTTGCGAGCACGTCGACGTCATCGAGGATCTGGCGCGCAACCGTGCGAAGGAACTCTTCGGTGCGGAGTTCGCGAACGTTCAGCCGCACTCGGGCGCACAGGCCAATGCTGCTGTCCTGATGGCACTGATGAACCCGGGTGAGAAGCTGCTCGGCCTCGACCTTGCACACGGCGGTCACCTCACGCATGGCATGAAGCTCAACTTCTCCGGCAAGTTGTACGACGTCGCGTCCTACGGCGTCAGCAAGGAAGATCACCGCATCGACATGGACGAGGTGCGCTCGATCGCCCTCGCCGAGAAGCCGAAGGTCATTGTCGCCGGCTGGTCCGCGTACCCGCGTCAGCAGGACTTCGCGGCCTTCCGTGCGATCGCGGACGAGGTCGGGGCGTACCTGTGGGTCGACATGGCTCACTTCGCCGGATTGGTTGCGGCAAGCCTGCACCCGTCGCCCGTCCCGTACGCGGACGTCGTCTCCTCGACCGTCCACAAGACCCTCGGTGGACCGCGTTCCGGTCTGATCCTGGCGAAGAAGGAGTGGGCGAAGAAGCTCAACTCCGCTGTCTTCCCCGGTCAGCAGGGCGGACCGCTCATGCATGCCATCGCGGCCAAGGCAGTCACCTTCAAGATCGCTGCGGGAGAAGAGTTCAGGGATCGTCAGGCACGCACGCTTTCCGGTGCGCGTATCCTGGCCGAGCGTCTGGGGAACAAGGATGTCGCAGATCAGGGCATCAGCGTCCTGACCGGTGGCACCGACGTCCACCTCGTTCTCGTGGACCTGCGTAACTCGCAGCTCGACGGCCAGCAGGGTGAGGATCTTCTGCACGAAATCGGCATCACGGTCAACCGCAACGCTGTTCCGTTCGATCCCCGCCCGCCGATGACCACCTCCGGTCTGCGTATCGGTACCGCAGCGTTGGCCACCCGCGGATTCGGCGATGCCGAGTTCACCGAGGTCGCCGACATCATCGGTACCGCTCTGGCCGGCAACGCGGATCTGCCGGCGCTGCGTGCGCGCGTCGCAAAGCTCGCCCTCGACCTTCCGCTGTACGACGGTCTCGAGAACTGGGGCCTGCTCAGCAAGAACGTCTAGGAATTTCTTCACCGACGGCCCGGTCCCTTTCGAGGGGCCGGGCCGTCGGTGTTCATGGATTTGCGGTTCATGGACTTGTGGCATCGGTCACATGACCGATGGTGGCGGAGTTCGGCGCTTCCTAGCCTGAGAGCATCACCCCTCAGGCGAAGGAAATCCCATGACCGAACAGAATCTGCATTGGCTCTCCGCTACCGAGATGGCGGCGGAGGTCGCGTCGAACAGTCTCTCGCCCAACGAGATTGCCGAAGCGATGATCCAGCGCGTCGACGCCGTCAACCCGTCGATCAACGCGATAGTGCAGTTCGATCGCGAGCAGGTCACGCGCGACGCGGCCGAACTCTCACGGCAGCAGGAATCGGGCGAGAAGCTCGGCCCGCTGCACGGCGTGCCGTTCACGATCAAAGATCTGACGGCAGTGGACGGGCTGCCGACCACGTTCGGGATGAAGCCGATGGCCGACAACATCGCGACGGGAAATGCCGTCGTGGTGGACAGGCTGCGCGGCGCGGGCGGACTGTTCCTGGGAAAGACGAACACTCCCGAAAGCGGTTACTACGGTGGCACGGACAACCACCTGTACGGGCCGACACACAACCCGTGGAAGGTCGGCAACAGTGCGGGCGGGTCCAGTGGCGGTGCGTCGGCTGCTGTGGCTGCCGGCCTCGGGCCACTCGCCGAGGGCAGTGACGGCGCCGGATCGGTGCGAATCCCCTCGGCTCTCTGCGGGGTTGTCGGGCTCAAGCCGACCACCGGTGTCATCCCGCAGACCATCCTGGCCGGCCGGTTCTACAACTGGGCGTACCACGGTCCGATCACCAGGACGGTTGCCGACAACGCGCTCATGCTCGACATCATGGCCGGGCCGCACAATGCGGATCCGCTCTCGATCGAGCGTGCCGAGACCTCGTACGTCGAAGCGGCGAAGGGTGACGTGAAGGGACTTCGTGTTGCGTGGTCGACGAATCTCGGTCTCGGCCATGTTGATCCGGAAGTACTGGCCGTGTGCCTCGACGCGTTGTCGGCATTCGAGGAACTGGGTGCCCACATCACCGAGGCGACCCCGGAGTGGGGAAATCCGTCGGAATCGATGTGGAACGGTATCTGGGTTCCGGGTTTCGCTTCGGAGTACGACTTGCTCGACTGGGAGAACCAGCGCGGCGAGGTCGATGACAACCTCATCGAGATCATGCACGAGGCTGAGCGGCTCACCGGTGTCGACATCGGGCGGGCCGACGCCTTCCGCGGCGTCATGTGGGACACGTGGACCACGTTCATGAACGACTACGACGTACTGGTTTCGCCGACCTTGGCGTCGGCCACGTTCCCGCTCAGCCAGTTCGCACCGTCGTGGCTCGAGGGAGCGTCGCTGCGTGAGCAGTTGCTCGATTGGCTCTTCACCTACCCGTACAACATGCTCAACAACCCGGCGATCACCGTGCCCGCCGGATTCACCGCCGACGGCCGACCTGTGGGGCTGCAGATCGCCGCACGCCACCGTCAGGACGCACTGGTCCTGCGGACGGCTGCGAACTTCGAGGCAGCTCGTCCGTGGGCCGACAAGAAGCCTGCCGATTCGCTGGTGGTGGCCTAGCTCACACAATTGACTAGATTGGTGTGATGACGTCTGTACTTTCCGATCGCGGCGCGGGACCTGACATGTTCGCGCCGCGATCGCCGGCGGCCGGGGCCTACGGCATTCTCGGCCTGTGCGCCGAAGAACTCCGAGCACGCGGGCTCGAGTACGCGGCAGCAGCGGTCACGTACCGAGATCCGTCGACCGGACGGCATCGGGCCCTGGCGAGTTCCGGATACAACACACGGGTGCTCGAGTTCCTTCTCGACGACTTCGTGGCCGATCGAAATCTCTTCGGCATCATTCGCGAGGCTTCGGGCGTTCCGGTGTTCTGGCAGGACGTGCCACGCTTCGAGCAGGTCGAGTTGGTCACCGATGTTCTGCGGCCGTCCGGGTATGCCGAGGGAGCATCGGTCGCGTTGGGATTTGCCGGCCGTGAGGTGACCGGAATGCTGCACATGAGCTTCGCGGATTCGGGCGTCGTCGATCGTGTGCGAGAGGTGGTGGCGGCGTCGAGTACAGCCTGCTCCCGGGTCGTAGGGGACCAGGTGGCGCTCGATCGCGTCCACCTGAGCCCACGGGAGATTCAGGTTCTGCAATTGGTGGCCAAGGGCGCGGGCAATGTCGAGATCGCCGAAGAGCTGTTCGTCAGCCGACGCACTGTCGCCACCCATCTCGAGAACATCTTCGTCAAGACCGGAACCAATTCGCGGGTTCAGGCAGCGGTGCGCGCCGCCAAGTGGGGTCTGATCGAGTCCTGAGTGACTCCGAATCACACGTGTGGCATTTTGTTACCTGGCGTTCACCAGATGTGCGGCTCGTTCCGTGGCGCGAGTGTCCGATCCGCAGTACCGTCGGCAGTAACGAGTAACCAGAAGTTACTTGTGCGGGAGGTTCTGATCGTGACTGAAACACTCAGTACGAGAGGGCCGGCGCCCGGCCCTTGTTCCAGCTGACACTGCGTCACCTGACACCAGAGCCGTCCGGCCCAGCGAGCTGAGTTTGCGCGGGTGCCGCGCAGACCTAGGAGCCCAACGTGACTGCATCACGCTCCGTCTCTGCCCACTCGGCCCGGGCTGATCTATCAGCCGGGAATCATTCGGGAGATGCACTTCGCACGTACGTCTTGGATACCTCGGTACTACTGTCCGATCCATGGGCTGTCACTCGATTCGCCGAACACCACGTGGTACTGCCACTGGTCGTGATCAGCGAACTCGAAGGCAAACGACACCACCACGAACTGGGATGGTTCGCCCGAGAATCGCTCCGCATGCTCGACGATCTCCGGATCGAATACAGCCGACTGGACCGTCCGGTGCCGATCGGCACCGAGAACGGGACACTGCAGGTTGAACTCAATCACACCGACCCTGCGGTCTTGCCCGTCGGATTCCGCACGGACAGTAACGATTCGAGGATTCTGGCGTGCGCCTTGAACCTTGCGGCAGAGGGCAAGGACGTAGTCCTGGTCAGCAAGGACATTCCGCTTCGTGTGAAGGCAGGCGCGGTGGGGCTACCCGCCGACGAGTATCATGCTCACGACGTCGTGCCCTCCGGATGGACGGGCATGACCGAACTGGACGTCGCCTCGACGGACATCGACGAACTGTTCAACGAGGGATTCCTGGACCTCGACGAGGCGCGAGATCTGCCGTGCCACACGGGCCTTCGCCTGTTGGGTGGTTCGTCGAGCGCGCTCGGACGGGTGACTCCGGACAAGCGCATCCAGTTGGTGCGCGGTGAGCGCGAGGCGTTCGGATTGCACGGCCGCTCCGCCGAGCAGCGCATTGCGCTCGATCTCCTCATGGACGAGAGTATCGGCATCATCTCTCTCGGCGGTAAGGCAGGCACCGGTAAGTCGGCCTTGGCTCTGACGGCAGGTTTGGAAGCCGTTCTCGAGCGCCGCACTCAGCGAAAGGTTGTCGTCTTCCGTCCGCTGTATGCCGTTGGCGGACAAGAACTCGGCTACCTTCCCGGTAGTGAGAGCGAGAAGATGGGCCCGTGGGCTCAGGCCGTCTTCGACACTCTCGACGGGTTGGCCTCGCCCGAGGTCCTCGAGGAGGTTCTCGCCCGGGGAATGCTGGAAGTGTTGCCGCTGACGCACATTCGCGGTCGGTCGCTTCATGATTCGTTCGTGATCGTGGACGAAGCGCAGTCGCTCGAACGAAATGTTCTGCTGACAGTGCTTTCTCGTCTGGGAACCGGCTCGCGAGTGGTTCTCACGCACGACGTCGCGCAGCGAGACAACCTGCGAGTGGGCAGGCACGACGGAGTTGCGGCCGTCATCGAAAAGCTCAAGGGTCACCCGCTTTTTGCGCACATCACACTCACGCGCAGTGAGCGTTCGCCGATCGCCGAGTTGGTGACCGACATGCTCGAGGAGTTCGGCCCCACTTCCTGAGAAGTGATCTCCCCGTGCGGACTTCGGTCTGCACGGGGAGATGTCTGCGTTTGAAGTTGTTCAGTTTTGCAGCGGTCCCAGTTCGTTGTCGAGAACTTCCTGCACGACACGCATCGCCGCCAGTCCGGCCGGAGCGCCGCAATACGCGCTCGCGTGGATCACGGTTTCGACGATCTCGGTGCGCGTCAAGCCGTTTCGCAATGCCCCACGTACGTGGCCTTTGAGTTCGTTCTCGGCGCGCAGCGCGATCAGCATCCCCAGATTGATCAGACTACGACTGCGGCGATCCAGTCCCGGGCGCGTCCATACCGAACCCCAGACGTTGGCCGTCACGAAGTTCTGCAGTTCTTCGCTGTCCGTTCCGCGGGTGCGCTCGAAGGCGGCGTCGACGAAATCGGCCCCCATGACTTCGGTGCGCACAGCCAATCCGGCGTCGAAGGAGTCAGGCGTGGTGTTTTCGGACATGGCAGGTTCGCTCGCTTTCGGCAGGTGATTTCAGGCCGGAGCAAGCCTACTTCGTGTCCCGGTCCCGACGACTGCGCGGCCGACCGCGGTCACCACACCCCACGCGACGTCTCGCAGACTGAAATAGTCTCGCCAGACGGAGATCTTGCCGTCGCGCAGTTCGAAGGTTCCGCACACCCAGAATTCGATGCGCAGCGGCCCGACAGTCAGAATGTCGGTGCGTTCGGTGAGCACCGTGGACTCGTCGCCGACGATGTGGTGCATCTCCGCCTCGAATTTCAGAGAAGGCTTGGTGACCAGACGTAGCGCTCGCACGACGGTCTTCTTGCCTCGCAGTGTGGGGAGCGAGACGTTTTGCCACACGATGTCGTCTGTCATCAATTCGGCTGCGGTGTCCACGTCGAAATCGGTGAGGGCTGCGAACATTGCGTTCACCGTGGCTGTCGAACTACTCATGGGGTGTCCTTGGCTGATTTATTCGGCCGGTGTTGCCCGGATGAAGGTACCGAGATGATCGTGATCGAAGTACTCCAAGGTTAGCGAGTTTCCGTCGAAGGTGGCCTTCGAGACAGTTCCGGCCGGTGCGTTTTCGCCGCTGAGGGGGAACGTGAAGGTGTTTCCGTCCCAGTGGGTCAGAGGGTACGTCGCGGCCGCGGGACCCATGGTCAAGGTCAGCGCACCGTTCTGCTGCGTCACGAGCGCGGGACCCCAGTACGGATTGCCGTAGTCGCCGGTCAATTGGTCTGTCGGTGGCGCGGGAGCGGGGGAGGCCGGCGGCGTCTTCCCGGCAAGTTCGCCCTCAGGGTCGGCTTGTGAGGCAAAGGACGCTTCGTACAGCGGGCGCCACTCGCGGGTGATCTTCCCGAACTGCACCAGATCGGCGAATTCGGCGGTCAAGGTCTCTGCGACGCCGGTAGGCGTGCCGTTGGTCAGAACGACTATGCCGACGTCAGCGGAGGGAATCGTCACGAAATTGGTCCCGGCACCGAGCAGGAAGGCGCCGGAGTGGCTGGCTGTCACACGGCCTGCCGCGCTGTCGGAAACATTGAACCCGTAGCCGTAGAAGCCGGAGCGTTCCCCGATTTCCTGCGCATGGCGCGAGACGATTTCCGGGTTGACTGCGGGCACGAGCGCATCCGTCTCAACGACCTGCTGCCCCTGATACCGACCGCCCGACAGCACCATGTCCAACCACTTGGCCATGTCGTTCACCGAGGAGCTGACTCCACCGGCGGGGGATTGGGCGTCGGCGTCCCGAACCGGCCCTACCTTGTACTTTCCGTCTTCGAGGATGTGGCCCACTGTTCGATTTTCTCGGGCTTGGTAATCGGCGAACCGCGAAGACGTCGACGTCATACCGAGCGGACCGTAGATCGTGTTCTGCGACAGCGTTTCCCAATCGGTGCCCGCCGCGGCTGCAACGGCCTCCGCACCGGCAGTGACGCCGAAGTTCGTGTACTCGTAGGTGATTCGGAAGGGATTGAGCGGTAGTTGGCGAAGTTTTTCGAGCACCTGGGCCCGGTTGTAGCCCAGGTCCTCCAGCCCGTCGCCGGCGTGGTCCGGTAACCCCGACCGATGCGTGTAGAGATCGGAGATCGTGAGGTGGTCGGTCACCCACGGATCGGCAAGCGCAAACCCCGGCAGTTTCGAGATCACCGGAGTGTCCCAGTCGACGGTCCCGATTCCGACTTCGTGGGCGACCACCGTGGCCCCGACCGATTTCGACACCGATGCCAGTTGGAACACGGTGTCGGCATCGACGGTGGCGCTCTTACCCAACTCGCGAACCCCGAATCCCTTTGCGTACACAGTCTTACCTCCGTGCACCACGGCCACCGCCATGCCGGGAACACCGGAACTTGCCATGAGGTCGTTCGCGAGGCCGTCGAGCTTCCCGACCGCGTCGTCGATTTGCCCGTCCGGGATCGGGACCCCGGCATCGAGGCCCGGGCTGGCGTCGCTGACGACCGGCCCGGGCGCCGAGGTCGTGTCGGAATCGGACGAGCACCCGGCGAGCAGGGCGACTGTGAGTACGACAGGAACCGCGGCCGCTGACAGTCGAGAGCTGTTTCTACTGGTGATGGACACGAGAATCTCCCTAGCGGGGTGTCGTCGGTACCACTCGGTTGATTCAGTATCGGGAATTGTTGGGCTGATAGTGGGACAAATCGGAAAACCGTATGTCTACTTCGGCGCCTTGGTTGTCAGGCTGGCGAGAATCGAACCTTCGGTAACCGGTTTCCAGGGGAGCAACAACGCGACCAGCAGTGCGGTGATCAGTGCTGCTCCCACCGTGAAGTACGACGCGATGGCGAAGCCTTCCAGGCACGCGGTCTTCATCGTGAGGATCAGACTTTCCTTCTGCTGCTCGAAGAGCGGGCTGATGTCGCGCGAGCGGATCTCGATGACGCTGAGTACCGACTCGCGAGCGAAGCCCTTTTCCTGGGCGGACATCACGGCGTCAGGGATGGCGTCGACGATCGGGGCCACCTTGGATGTGTAGTACGACGCGACGATCGAGCCGATGACGGCGACGCCCAGTGTCCCGCCGAGTTCACGCGTCGTGTCGTTGACTGCCGATCCTGCGCCCGCTTCGTCGAGGGGGACCGAGGACATGATGGAGTCGGTCGCCGGGCCCTGGACAATCGCGAGGCCGAGACCCATGAGCACCATCGAGATCACGACGGGTCCGAGATAGGGGGTATTGACGGTCGTCTGGCCCGCCAGGAACATGCCGCCGCTGAGGACGAGGAGGCCGAACACCATCACTGCTGTTGTGCCGAGTTTCTGTGCCGCCAAGGTGGCGACCGGGGCGCCCACGGCAACGGCGGCAGCGAAAGGCAAAGAGTGGATGCCGAATTCGAGCGGCGAGTACTCCCGAACGCCCTGGAAGTACTGCGTGATCAAGAACAAGAATCCGAACATGCTGAAGTAACTGACCGCAATGGCCAAGGCGGGGAACGAGAAACGTCGGATCCGGAAGAGATTCATGTTCAGGATCGGCGCGTCGGTGCGGAGTTCCCAGAAGACGAATGCGGCCAACAGCGCTGTCGCAGAAAGGTATCCCGTGATACTGAACATCGACACCCATCCGCGGTGCGGTGCGTCGATGATGGTCCATACCAGAACGACGATGCCAAGGAGCGAGAGAATTGTTCCGACGAAGTCGAAGCGACCGACGTGGAACGCCTTCGACTCCGGAACAACCAACAGCACGCCGACGATGACCAACAAAGCGGCCGGAACGTTCATCCAGAACACCGAGTGCCAGGAGAAGTGCTCGAGCAGCCAACCGCCCGCCGTCGGACCGATGGCAATTGCGAAGCCGGCCATTGCGGTCCAGGCTGCGATGGCAATGGCTCGTTCTCTGGCGTCGGTGAAGATGTTCGTGATCATGGCCAAGGTAGCCGGAAAGACCGCGGCGGCAAAGACACCCATGGCGGCTCGCGCCATGATCACCTGTTCGAGGTTGGAAGCCAAAGCCCCGACGAGCGACATTGCGCCGACGCCGATCAGACCGATGATCATCACTCGGCGGCGTCCGAAGCGGTCACCCAGGTGGCCGAAGGTCAGGAGGAACCCGGCGAAGGTCAACGTGTACGCGTCGACGATCCACTGCAGATCGCTGACGCTGGCGAACAGGTCGACGCTCATCGTCGGCAGCGCCACGTTGACCACCGTGTTGTCCAGCACGACAAGGAGTTCGGCGAGGCAGATGAAGATCAGCGCAGTGAAGCGACGGGATTTTGTCATCATGGGCGCCGAGAGCGCCGGTGCAAGTGTGTGAGACATGTTTGTACGCCATCTCTGCTCCTGCGTGAACGGCAGCAGCGGTTGGAAGTAGGGTTCGTCAGCTCGGGGCTGAGACCAGAGCCTTGAGGTGAGCGCCGATGCGATCGAGAGGCGCCGTGGTGTGTTGAGCTTTTGCCATCAGCGTCGCGCCTTCGATTGACGCGATCACGACGGTTGCCCACTGTGCTGCAGTCTCGGACGGCTGTCCCTGCTGCCAGAAGAACGATGTGAGAAGCGATTCCCACGAGGTGAAGGATTCGCCCGCAGCAGTTAATGCCGCCGGCGTCGACGCGCCCTCCACTGCCGCGGCTGCGACCGGACAGGAGGAGGTGAAATCGCTCTCTACCAAGCTGTTTCGAAATATCGTGACAACCGCGTCGATGATCTCCGGTGGGGAAGACTGAGCGATCATCGAACTGATGGCGGCACTGACGCCCCGGCCGAAGTAGGCAACTGCTTCGCCGGCCAGCTGTCCTTTGCCCTCGGGAAAGTAGTGGTACACCGACCCGCGGGGAGCTCCCGAGCGTTCGACGATCTCGGTGAGCGAGGTCGTCGCGATCCCGTGTTCCCGGAAGGCATTGATGGCGCCGACCAGCATCAGAGTGCGGGAATCGGAGTCGGCCATCCCGCCATCGTATGCAATCGCAGTGCTGTTCGAATCATCTGGTGCCGCTGATTCTCTTGGTGCTCCCCACTTGCGACGCGCTGCGGCGATCGGACAACGCGCCTGCGGGCCGGTCATGGCAACGAGGCGTCTCGAGGTGTGTTCATCACTGCCTCCCAGTATGTCGATCGGTATAGGAACGAATCTGAGACTAGATGTAACCGACAGACACAGTCAAGTGTTGTGTGCAGGTGGTGGGTATTGATGGAGATTCTTAGTGGCAAAACTGCCCGAACAGTGGTTATATCGTGCGGTATAGAGCTGTTGCTTCGAGCACCAGCTTCGGAGGAGAGGAAACGGCATGCCGGTACCGACGTCAGTTGCACGAAAACGAAGAATCGAAGTCGCAGTCGGGAAGTATTTTGCCAATCCGCTGGTCACCGGATTGAATCGGATCGGTTTGATGCCGTCGTTGATGACCGAGATCGAGACGGTTGGACGCCGAACCGGTCTGACCCGCCGAGTGCCCGTTGCGATCACCTACGACGGTGACGAGGCGTGGGTCATTGCGCAGCATGGCACCGGCACGGGGTGGGGTGCCAATATCTCTGCGATACCGAAGGTTCGGATCCGTCGCCGCGGCGAGTGGGTGGACGGACAGGCCCAGATCATGCCGGACGACGACGTGCCGGCGCGGGTGAAGACATTTGCGTCGGGGAAGATCAGATCGGCGCTGACGGCCTCTGCCTTTCGCGGATTGCAGACCGACCCGGTCAGTGTCCGCATCAGGCTCGCACTCGATCCGTCAACCGATTGAATCAACGGGAGTTGAAATGGTCGGTGCGGAATGACCCGGTGCGTTCTCGTCGTTGACGAATGCAGCGGTGGCGCGATCGCCACTGCACACGACGAAGGAGCAGGGTCATGCGCATCGGAATCATCGGAGCCGGTCAGATCGGTGGCACGCTCACACGCAGGCTCGCTGCGCTCGGTCACGACGTACGCGTCTCGAACTCGCGCACACCGGACACACTTGCCGAGTTGGAGGCCGAGACGGGTGCGAAGGCAGTCCGCAGCACCGAGGCCGCCGAGGGTGCCGAACTGGTCATCGTGAGCATTCCTCAGAAGAACGTGGTCGATCTACCGTCGGGGATCCTCAGCGGCGCGGTCGCCGGCGCCCCGGTTATCGAGACCAACAACTACTACCCGCAACAGCGTGACGGATTGATCTCCGCCATCGAGGACGGGCAGCCCGAAAGCGCATGGGTGCAGGAGCACCTGGGTGTGCCGGTGTTCAAGGCATTCAACGGAATCTGGTGGAAGCATCTCCTTGAGAAGGGACTTCCCGAAGGTGCTGAGGGGCGCATTGCGCTACCCATCGCCGGTGACGACGACGTGAACAAGCAGGCCGTGTTCGATCTGATCAATCAGTTGGGCTTCGATCCCGTCGATGCCGGAACGATCGAGGACTCCTGGCGTCAACAGCCGGGAACCCCGGTGTACGGCAAGGACTTCGATCGTGAAGCGACGCTGAAGGCGTTGGCCGAGGCGAGCCCCGAGCGTACCGACGAGTGGCGGGCAACCACCACGGTGTAGGCAAAAGAGTGGCGGTTTCCACTTCGGAAACCGCCACCCTTGGGACCATTTTCAGTCCTTGACCTTCGCCATCGCCAGAACGTCGAGACGCTTGTCGAGTTCTTCCTCGCTCAGCTTGTCCGGGACGAGTCCGCGCTCGATGACGACCTGACGGATCGTCTTCTTCTCCTTCAGTGCCTGCTTCGCCACAGCGGCGGCTTCCTCGTAACCGATCGCCGAGTTGAGCGGCGTCACGATCGACGGCGACGATTCGGCGAGTGTCTTGAGGTGCTCCTCGTGCGCGAGAAGTCCACTCACGCACTTGTCCGCGAACAGTCGAGAGACGTTGGCCAGCAAGGTGAACGACTCCAACAAGTTGCGGGCCATGACCGGGATGTAGACGTTGAGTTCGAAAGCGCCGGCAGCGCCGCCCCATGCGATGGCGGCGTCGTTTCCGATCACCTGAGCCGCAACCTGTGTGGTTGCCTCCGGCAGGACGGGGTTCACCTTGCCGGGCATGATCGAGCTACCCGGCTGTAGGTCGGGTAGTGCGATCTCGCCGAGCCCGGTCAGCGGACCCGATCCCATCCACCGAATGTCGTTGGCAATTTTCGTCAGCGAGACGGCGATGGTGCGCAGCGCGCCCGACGCCTCTACCAGTCCGTCGCGCGCGGCTTGCGCTTCGAAGCTGTTCTTCGCCGGAGTCAGCGCGTCGACACCGGTCGACTTGACCAGCTCGGCAACAACTTTGGGGCCGAATCCGTCCGGAGCATTAAGGCCGGTACCGACTGCCGTTCCGCCGATCGGCAGCTCGCCGAGGCGGGGGAGTGTTGCGTTGACGCGCTCGATGCCGGCCTCGATCTGACGTGCGTAGCCGCCGAACTCCTGACCGAGCGTGACCGGTACAGCGTCCATCAAGTGGGTGCGTCCGGACTTGACGACGGTCTTCCACTCGGTGGCCTTCGTGGCAAGCGCAGCATGCAGATGTTCCAGTGCCGGAACAAGATCGGTGACCGCTGCCTCGGTAGCTGCGACGTGTGTTGCGGTGGGGAACGTGTCGTTGGATGACTGCGACATGTTGACGTGGTCGTTGGGATGGACGTCCACGCCGGCGGCCTTCGCGATGGACGCGATGACCTCGTTGGCGTTCATGTTCGAACTGGTTCCCGAGCCGGTTTGGAAGACGTCGATGGGGAACTGATCGTCGTGCTTGCCTTCGGCGATCTCGTTCGCGGCGGCGATGATTGCGTCGGCCTTGTCCGCGTCGAGCAGACCGAGGTCTTTGTTGACTTGCGCGCACGCTGCTTTCAGCAAGCCCATTGCGCGAATCTGGGTGCGCTCGAGGGGGCGCCCGCTGATCGGGAAGTTCTCGACCGCGCGCTGGGTCTGTGCTCGCCACAGTGCGTCGATGGGCACCCGAACTTCGCCCATGGTGTCGTGTTCGATTCGGAACTGTTGATCGTTGCTCTCCGTCATGGCTCCACATTGCCACTTTTGGAGAGCGGGCAGGGGACTACGTCCCCCGTGAGCGGTTGAGGAGTGCAGGGACTCCTTAACCACTCACGGGGCGGAGCCCATCAGAACGTCGGGGGAACCGCGCCCTCTTCGCCGTCGAAGTCGACGGAGCTGTACTCACGGAGCTTTTCGAGACGGTGGTACGCGTCGATCATGCGAACGGTGCCGGACTTGCTGCGCATCACGATGGACTGCGTGCTGGCGCCGCCGCCGTAGTAGCGGACGCCGCGCAGGAGGTCACCGTCGGTGACGCCGGTGGCGCAGAAGAAGACGTTCTCGCCCGAGACGAGATCTTCGGTGGACAGGATCCGATCGAGATCGTGACCGGCGTCGATGGCCTTCTGACGCTCTTCGTCGTCGGTGGGCGCAAGCTTGCCCTGCAGCGATCCGCCCATGCAGCGCATGGCTGCTGCGGCGATGATGCCCTCGGGCGTTCCGCCGATGCCCACGAGCATGTCGGTGCCGGACTCCGGACGCGCTGCGGCAATGGCGCCGGCAACGTCACCGTCGGAGATCAACCGGATACGAGCGCCGGTGTCGCGCACGTCCTGGATCAGCTGGTTGTGACGCGGGCGGTCCAGGATGCAAATCGTGATGTCGGAAACCGACGCCTTCTTGACCTTGGCGACACGCTTGATGTTCTCGGCGATAGGCGCGCTGATGTCGATGACATCTGCAGCGTCCGGTCCGACAGCGATCTTCTCCATGTAGAACACGGCCGAGGGATCGAACATCGCGCCGCGCTCGGCAACAGCCAGAACGGAGATCGCGTTGGGCATGCCCTTGGACATCAACGTGGTGCCGTCGACCGGGTCGACGGCGAAGTCACAGTCGGGACCGTCGCCGTTTCCGACCTCTTCGCCGTTGAACAGCATCGGCGCTTCGTCCTTCTCGCCTTCACCGATGACGACGATGCCGCGCATCGAGACGGAGGAGACGAGCTGACGCATCGCGTCGACGGCTGCTCCGTCGCCGCCTTCCTTGTCGCCGCGGCCTACCCAGCGGCCGGCAGCCATAGCACCGGCTTCGGTGACTCGGACCAATTCGAGTGCGAGGTTACGGTCCGGGGTCTCACGATGAGTGCTGCTGGCCGTCATGTGCGGTGCCTCCTGGCGCGGTCGCGGTCGACGGGGTGTGTCGACGCAGTGGTTTCTTCAGGCGTCATTGTCCCAGATGGGAGCGGCTACGTGCGCTGTCGGGTCGCTGCACGGACGTTTTGTCGCGCTGGAGGGGGACCGGGAATCGTATCCAGAGCGGAGTACCTGGATACTGGGGGTGTGGCATCGAAGAAACCCCGCATTCTCGAAGACAACAAAGACATGGTCTGGTCTCTCGTACCGTTGGTGCTGTTCTGCATCATCATTGCGGGCATCGCCAGCCAGTGCACGTTCAGTCCCGGCGGCCCGACGCAGGGGCCGATCCCGAGCGTCGACGTGGACGCAGCTCTGAACTACGACGCGAAGGAACTCGGATTTCCCATCCGTAATCCCGGTGTTCCGGACGGGTGGACCCCGAACTCCGGCAGTCGCAAGATCATTTCCGGTGATGGCGGCGGTGATTCGAGCACTGTGGGATTCATCACGACCAGCGGTCGCTACATTCAGCTGACGCAGAGCAACGCCGAGGAATTCCCGTTGGTGTCACACGTTGCCGGTGGACAGCGATTCGCGACCGGAGTCGAGACCGTCGGTGCCGATACGTGGAATGTCTTCGGCGGCGAAGGCGTCGAGTCGATCTGGGTCACGGACGTCGGAGATGTTCGCCTGTTGCTCACTGGCGCGGCGACGCCGGAAGAGTTCCGGACTCTTGCCGAGAAGGTCGGCGCAGCGCAGCCGATCACCCCTTAGGGTTTTGCGGTCGGAGCGGGCCTTACTCGTCCGCTTCGGCCAGAGCCTTTTCGACGCGGGCCCTGGCGCCGGCCAAATGCTCCTCACAGCGCTTGGCCAACGCCTCGCCGCGCTCCCACAGCGAGAGAGATGCGTCGAGGTCCAGGCCACCCTGTTCGAGAATCTTCACGACGCTCACCAGTTCGTCGCGGGCGGCTTCGTAGCCGAGTTCGTTGATGTCGGTGTCGGTGGCGTTGCTCATTTTTCTCTTCCCATCACTGCGGCGCGGACGGCGCCGTCTGCAAGTCGAACGCGAATCTGGGTTCCGGGTGGTGCATCCTCGACCGAGCGCAGAACCTCAGGATCACCGTCGGGGACAACACGTTGCACGACGGCGTACCCGCGGGCCAACGTCGCGGCGGGGCCCAGAGTGGTGAGCCGGGCACGCAGATGCTCGATCGTTCGGGACTCCGAGTCGATCAGCCGAGTCACATCGCGTCGTCCCGCAGCTTGGAGCCTGTCGACCTCTTCGGCACGGCGGTCCACCGCCAACAGCGGTGATGCCATGACCGGTCGAGTACGCAACTGCTCGATCAGGTGAGACTCACGCTTGACCCAGCTGCGCAGCGCCGCAGCGCTGCGGTCACGCAGATCCGAAACCAGGGCAGCTTCCGCAACCGCGTCAGGTACGACGCGTTTGGCCGCGTCAGTAGGCGTGGCCGCGCGCAGGTCGGCGACGTGGTCACTGAGCGGACTGTCCGGCTCGTGGCCGATGGCACTGACGATCGGCGTCGTACAGGCCACGATGGCGCGGCACAGCGCCTCGTCGGAGAACGGCAGAAGATCTTCGACGCTACCGCCGCCGCGAGCGAGGATGATGACGTCGACTACCGGATTGGCGTCGAGCTCCTTCAGCGCTTCGATGATCTGGGGAACAGCAGTCGGGCCCTGCACCGCGGTGTTACGCACCGCGATAGCCACTGCGGGCCAACGACGATGGGCGACCGAGACGACGTCCTTTTCGGCAGCGCTGGCTCGGCCGGTGATGAGGCCGATCGTGCCGGGCAGAAACGGAAGCGGCCGTTTGAGTCTCGGATCGAACAAGCCCTCGGCGGCGAGCAAGGCGCGCAGTCTCTCGATGCGGGCCAGCAGCTCCCCGATACCCACGGCGCGAATCTCGGTGACACGCAACGACACAGTTCCTCGTCCGGTGTAGAACGAGAGCTTGCCGAACATCACGACACGCGAGCCTTCGGTCAACGGCACCGGCGAATTGTGCAGCAACTGTGGTGAGCACGTGATCGAGAGCGACATGTCTGCCGACGGATCGCGCAGGACGAGAAAAGCCGTTCGGGTGCCGGGGCGTGCATTGATCTGGGTGATCTGACCTTCGACCCAGATACTGCCGAGCCGATCGATCCAGCCGGCAACCTTCGCGGAAACCGTGCGGACCGGCCACGGCTGCTCAGCGCTACTGGCGCCGGACGAACGCTGCGATGAAGCGGGGGGCGTTGCGGAAGTCACTTTGCCTTGGCTGTGGTGATGCGGTTGGCGAGCATGGTCTGGAACGGTGCGCGGGCGAGCGTCGCATTCTCGTAGTCCAGGACGGCGGTCAGCTCGTCGATGCTGAGCGTCCGGATGCGCGCACGGAGCTGTGCGAGTGTGAGGTTGGGGTAGTCGAGTTCGGTGACGATCTCGGGCTCTTCGGCAGGCTTGTCCGACGTAACTGCGGTGGATTCGGACTCGGCGCCGGGTGCGGGCTCCTCGATGGGGGCAGTCGGCTCGAGCGAGTAGAGCGCGAAGCGACCGGCGTTGGTCGGGGTGTCAGCCGAGGTCGATCCGGTGGAAGGCGATCCGCTGGAAGACGCCGAGTCAGCGGGCGCGTCGGCATCCTCGTCGAACACTGCCCACTCGGGCTGTTCGTCTTCGGAAGACCAGTTGATCAGGGCAAATGCCTGATCGCCCTTGATTGCCAACGAGGTGATCGACTGCTGCACACGCATGCTTGTCTGAAGCATCTGGCTCACGGCGGTCATCGGCAGGGCGACGGCGGTGGTGGGCAACTTCTTTGCCTCTTCCATCGCGGTGACGGCGAGTCCCGCGGCAACGCGCGCCACGAACGGTGGTCGGATCATTCCCACAGCTTGCCGCAAAGCACCGACAATCGGTAGCCGACTTGCCTGTGACGGCCGTACTCGTTCACTTCGCACCCCTCGATCGGCGCGTGAAACGAGGTGTTCATGTTTGCCGGAGTGTCTCACGTTCGAGGTGCCAGTAGGCTGGTCACATGTCTTCGGCTGTTCCTCTCAATCTCGGTATCGCGCACTCGGCTGATTCGCCGTCCACCCGCAAGGGCAGCGCCAAGCGCGTGCTCCTCGCCGAGCCTCGCGGCTACTGCGCCGGCGTCGACCGCGCGGTCGAGACCGTCGAGAAGGCGCTCGAGAAGCACGGCGCACCCATCTACGTGCGCAAGGAGATCGTCCACAATCGCCACGTCGTCGAGACGCTTGAAGATCAGGGCGTGATCTTCGTCGACGAAACCGACGAGGTTCCCGAGGGATCGTTGCTCGTGTTTTCGGCGCACGGTGTGTCGCCGGCCGTCCACGACTCGGCTGCCGAGCGGAACTTGCGCACGATCGACGCGACGTGCCCCCTGGTGACGAAGGTGCACCAGGAAGCCAAGCGATTTGCTCGCGACGACTACGACATCCTGCTCATCGGCCACGAAGGTCACGAGGAGGTCGAAGGCACCGCAGGTGAGGCTCCCGATCACGTCACCATCGTCGATGGCCCGGATTCGGTCGACGCGGTTACGGTTCGCGACGAGTCGAAGGTCATCTGGCTTTCCCAGACCACCCTAAGCGTCGACGAGACGATGCAGACCGTCGCACGCCTGCGTGAGCGTTTCCCGAATCTGCAGGACCCGCCGTCCGACGACATCTGCTACGCCACGCAGAACCGTCAAGTCGCGGTCAAGGCGATGGCTCCCGAGTGCGATCTCGTGATCGTGGTGGGTTCGCGGAACTCGTCCAACTCGGTTCGCCTCGTCGAGGTTGCCCTCGGTGCGGGCGCTGCCGCGTCGTACCTGGTCGACTACGCCCGTGAGGTCGATCTCGCGTGGCTCGAGGGAGTTCAGACAGTCGGCATCACGTCGGGTGCTTCGGTGCCCGAGGTGCTCGTGCGCGGTGTGATCGAACTTCTTGCCGAGCACGGTTACAACGACGTTCAGCCCGTCACCACGGCCAACGAGACTCTGGTGTTCGCCCTTCCCCGTGAATTGCGAGCAGCGCGCACGTCGTAGAACGACGAAAATGCGGGGCACCTTCCAGATAGATGGAAGGTGCCCCGCATTTTTGCTACCGGGCTCGTCTGTTCAGGACTCGTCGCGATCGCGGTACCGAACTCGTGGCGGCGGATACGCCGGAAGATCGACTCCGGGTGGGCGGCGGCGAGGGGGCAGCGGCGGCGATACGTCGTCACCCGAGGCGAAGAAGGGCTCCATCCGCTCCTCACGCCGGGGCGCAGGGGAGGGCTCGGGCGCTCGGCGGCGACCGTACGACGGGTAGTCGTCGTCTGCTGTCGGTCTGCTGTCCGGCTGAGGGCGACGCGTAGGCGGTTGATGCGTGCGATCGACCCTGGGTGGCAGTGGGCTTCTCCGGGGCGGCAGCGGGCGCTCGTCCTGGATCGGCTCGCGCCTCGGGGTGCTTCGGTAAGCGGGCTGTTCGTCCACTTCAGGGGCGCGGCGACGAGGGGGCTCGGAGACGGGTGCGTCGGTCACTCGGCGACGACGCCCGGTCTCGGGCGCGGGGCCTCGAGTGGCAGCTGCGGAGGTGTCCCGAGCGGCAGACGCTGATGTTGCCGAACGGCGGGAGCGGGTCGAGCGCGCAGGCCCGGTGGGGCGCTGATTGAGCAGGAAGTATCGGAAGCCGCCGATGATCAGCACGACCACGGTTGCAGCCAACATGATCGGAAAGCGGTTGACCAACGGATAAGCGATGTTGATCGCGATGTCGCGCAGTGCGGTGCTGTTGTCCTTACCGATGAGCGTGTGCCCGATCGGCACTGCAGCGAAGAGCAGCAACGGCGGTTGGGCCATCGCAGTGAACAACGCCTTGTTCGAAGCGGCAACCACAGCGAAGAGACAGCCCAGGAAGTAGAACGTCGAGAACACCGCTGTGAGCTCGCCGCCACCTCCGGTGGCATCGATCAGTACGCCGACAGCGGTGACACCGGCGGCAAGCAGGATCACTCCCCACCAGGGCAGGCCGGGGACGGTCACGATGAGCGATCGCTTGTCCAGCGGTACCCCGGAGCGAGCACGTTGGGTTGCAGACACATAACGACATTAGCGGTTCTCGCGTTGTCGGCCGTGTTTGTGCGGGTCGTGGCTGGCGCATTTATCGACGCGATGGCGCGATGGTTTCGGGTTCTTCGCCAAACGAACCGGACGGATTGTGTGCAGGGTCACCGGCCGCTCGTGGGTTGGGGCACACCGCCGAAGCCGTCAGCGTGGGAGATCGGTGGTGTCGGTGGGCTGCTCTACCGTCGGATTCATGAAGATTCTGCACACCTCCGATTGGCACATAGGTCGCACCTTTCACGGCGTCGATCTGTTGGCCGATCAGGCGAGTGTGCTCGGTTCCATCGCAGATTCCGTTCATGAACACGGCGTCGACATCGTGGTCGTGCCGGGGGACATCTACGACCGTTCGATTCCCAGTTCCGATGCGGTCACCGTGTGCAATCGAGGCTTCGAGACAATCCGGGCGGCCGGGGCGGTGATCGTCGCGACGTCCGGTAACCACGATTCCGCGGTGCGGCTCGGGGCCGGGGCATCCTTTGCCGCTGCCGGCGGATTGCACTTGATCACCCGCGTCGGCCAGATCGGTACTCCGGTGATGCTGAGTGATCAGTTCGGGCCTGTCGCGTTTTACGGGATTCCGTATCTCGAGCCGGAGATCACACGCGTCGAGTTGGACGTGCCCCGGGCTCGTACTCATTCCGACATCCTCGGAGCGGCCATGTCGCGTGTTCGGCGAGATCTCGCCGAACGAACGGCGGTCGACCCGTCTACTCGATCGGTATTGCTCGCGCATGCCTTTGTCGTGGGCGGTGAGGCCTCGGAATCGGAACGCTCCATTTCGGTCGGCGGAGTGGAGACCGTCGCAGTGGGCGAGTTCGACGGCGTCGACTACGTCGCCCTCGGACACCTGCATTCTCCGCAGATGCTCTCGGAGAGTGTTCGATACTCGGGTTCACCGTTGCCGTATTCGTTCGGTGAACGCAGCCACCGCAAGGCTGCGCTCCTGATCGAGCTCGACGCAACCGGTCTGTCATCGGTGCAGCGCCTCGATCTACCGGTGATTCGGGGTCTGAGCCAGGTGGCTGGAACGCTCGAGGAACTTCTCACCGAGTCGAGGTATGCCGATTCCGAGCAGTGCTATGTCTCCGCATTGCTTACCGACCCGGTCCGTCCCGTCGATGCCATGAGGCAGCTCCAGGCCCGTTTTCCCTTTGCCGTTCATCTCGAATGGCAAAGGCCGGAAGGACAATCGGATCTCAAGTACCGCGATGCGGTACGGGGTCGAACCGACATGGAGATCGCCCGCGGTTTTGTCTCGGCAGTGCGTAGTGACCCGTCCGAGCGCGAGGTCACGTTGATGGCCGAAGCGCTCAGCGCTGCCGCGCGCGCCGAGGAGTCCACGGTCGAACTGGGTGAAACCGCGTGAGACTGCACAAACTCGAAGTCAGCTCTTTCGGGCCATTTGCCGACACGGTCGAGGTCGACTTCGACCGTTTGGGTGCAGACGGGCTGTTCCTCCTTCACGGCGACACCGGGGCAGGCAAGACCACGATCCTCGACGCGGTTGCGTTTGCGCTGTACGGGCGAGTGCCGGGTGCGCGCAACGAGGGCAAGCGATTGCTGTCCGATCACGCGCCCGCCGGCTCGGTGCCGCGCGTGGAACTGGAGGCGACCATCAGTGGTCGCAGAATCAAACTTGTTCGCAGTCCTGAGTATTCGCGTCCGAAGAAGCGCGGGACCGGTTCGATCACCGAGAATGCCAAGGCCACACTGACGTGGTTGGACGGCCGCGGCGAAAATCTCTCGCGCATCCCTGACATCGGTGACGAGATCAATCGCCTCATGGGAATGAGCGCTGATCAGTTCTTCCAGGTTGTGCTGCTCCCACAGGGTGAGTTCGCCAAATTCTTGCGTGCCGAAAGCGACGAGCGAGGCAAGCTGCTCGAGCGCCTGTTCGACACCAAACGTTTCGTCTCCGTGGAGGCATGGTTCGACGCCAAACGGAAGGCAAGTGCCACCGCACTCGCGGCCAGGGAGCAATCCGTGCGACTGCTGCTTGCCAAGGTCGAGACCGCGGCGGGACTCGAGGTAGGCGCCGAAGCACACCCACTGGAATGGTCGCGCAAACTCCTCGCCGAGGCTCAGGACACCCGCGACGCAAGTCTCGCGGAGCTGGTGACCGCGAAAGATGCAGCAGCCGAGGCCAATCGAATTTTTGCGGCGGCGCAGCGAACCGCCGACCTGGTCGCTCGCCGCAATCGTGCAACCGGTGAACTCGCGGCATTCAACACCGGCGCCGCGCACCGATCTGCGATCGCCGCCGAACTCGAGACTGCCAAGCGCGCACTGCCGGTGGCCACCATCGCCGGCGACGTAGAAGCTGCCAGCGTGGCCCTTGCCGCATCGCTCGAATCGATGAACACCGCGATGTCGACCTACACCGCACTCGGCGGGCCGGACATTTTCGAGCCGGAAGTGTGGCCGCCCACCGGCGATGAGCGTCAACGCGTCGTAGCTCGAATCCGGACGTGGCGTGACGAGATCGTTCGGCTGGACGCGCTGGCGGAGGACGCTCGCAGAGCCGATGCGGCGGAAGCCGAGATCGAGAAACTCGGAGTTCGGCGAAACTCCCTGTCCGAGCGCGTAGATGCCATTGTGCGTGAACGGACTCAACTGCCAGAACTGGTGCGCGCGGCCGGCCAACGACTGGACGAAGCGCAACGCGCGCATGCCACCCTGCCCGGCCTCGAGGCTGCACTCGCGAAGGCGTCGGATGCTGCGACAGCGGCCCATGAAATCGTTTCTCTGCGTGCGCAAGCCGAGAAGATTCGTGTGCAGGTGTTAGATGCACGTGACGCGCATCAGGGTGCTCGTGGGCGCTGGCTCGATCTTGTGCAGAAGCGTATCGAGGGCATGGCAGCGGAGTTGGCGAGTTCACTCGCGCCCGGTGATGCATGCCAGGTGTGTGGTTCGCGTGAACACCCTGCGTTGGCGCAGTCGGATGTCGTCACGGTCACCGAGCTCGATCTCGAGACCGCGTCGGCAGCCGAGCGCGCAGCCGAGAAAGCTCTGAGCAAAATCGTCGACCGTCAGGGAACCGTCGAGCGTGACATCGATCGGGTGATTGCGCGCGGCGGCGACGGTGATGTCGAAGAACTCGACAGGCTTCGCGCTGCGGCGCAGAACTCCGTCGGCGAGGCAACGCGGGCTTCCGGGCAGGTAGAAGCGCTGGCGGAAAAGCTCGCGCAACTCAACGAGCGTGACGGCGAGCTGCAACAGGAATCCGCTTCTCTGACGGCCGAATTGGCGGCACTGACCGAGCGCATCTCGGCTCTGTCGGCCACGGTCACGCAGATTCGGGCGGCGATCGTTGCTGCGGTGGGAGACGATTCGTCCATCGCGGCTCGGCGCTCGCGGTTCGAAGGGCTGGCGTCCGCTGCCACGTCTGCGTCCGAAGCGCGGGATCATGCCGTCCGTGCGCAGGTGCGATCGGCAGAATTGTCGACCAAGCTGGCCGATGCGGCGGCCACTGCCGGATTCGATTCGGTCGACGCTGCCATCGAGGGCGTCCGCTCGCCTGCCAGAATCGCGGCGATCGAAACGGAACTCGCCAAAGCGCGTGACCTCGAGGTGGCCGCTCGGACAGTCCTCGACGATCCTGACGTCGTCGCGGTAGGCGCGGTCGAGACCGTCGACGTGGACGGTCCTCGTGAGCGCGCTCTTCAGTGCGCAGAAGTAGTGAACTTGGCTGTTGCGGCCGCATCCCTGGCAGAGAACCGTGTGTCGGATCTCGAACGGTTCAGTGGACAACTCGAGAAGGCATACGAAGCGGTTGCGCCCGAGCGGGAACTGCACGACGAACTCGCTGCCCTCGCCGACGTGATCGCCGGCAAAGGCCAGAACAGTCGCAAGATGTCGCTGCGCGCCTACGTACTTGCCTCGCGGCTGGAAGAGATTGCCGTGTCGGCATCGGTTCGGCTGCAGCGGATGTCCGGGGGACGATACGAATTCGTCCACAGTGACGAGGCCGGAACTCGGGGTCGCCGCGGCGGTCTGGGACTCGACATCCGTGACGACTTCACGGGCGTCGTGCGCTCGGCGAAGACGCTCTCCGGCGGTGAATCGTTCTTGGCATCATTGTCTTTGGCGCTCGGACTCGCCGATGTAGTTGCCGCGGAGTCCGGTGGAATCGTTCTCGACACGATGTTCATCGACGAAGGATTCGGAACGCTCGACGCGGACACCCTGGACTCGGTGATGGCTGTGCTGGACGAGCTCCGTGATGGTGGACGCGTGGTGGGAATCGTCAGTCACGTGGACGAGATGCGGCAGCGAATCCCGAGTCGCCTGCACGTCATTCGGGGACGTGCAGGCTCCTCGGTGAAGGTGATCGCGGGCTGATCAGGCCTTTTCGTTCTCTACCTCTGACTCGGCTTCGTCATCCTGCTCTTCGAGGACGTCCGAGGCGTCGCCGGCGGGCATCGGCTCGTTGTCGCTTGCGCGTTCGTCGATCTGCTCGCCGATGTACCGGATGACCACCGCAGCCACGGCGGCGACCGGTACTGCCAGGAAAGCGCCGACAATGCCGTACAACGAGCTACCGGCAGCCACGGCAAGCAGCACGATGACGGCGTGGAGTTTCATCGACTTGCTCTGCAGGACAGGCTGAAGGACGTTTCCTTCGATCTGCTGAACCGCCAGGATGATGATGAGCACGATGATGGCGGTGGTGAGACCGTTGGCCACCAGGGCAACCAAGACCGCGAGGGCGCCCGCGACAAACGCACCGACGATCGGGATGAAGCCACCGATGAACGTGAGAATTGCCAGCACCGGTGCCAACGGGACGCCGAGGATCAGCAATCCGGCACCGATGAAGACCGCGTCGATCAAGCTCACCAGCGCTTGAGTCCTGATGAATCCGCCGAGCGTGTCCCACATGCGAGTGAGGACCTCTTCGAGGTGCCTTCCGGCACGGCCGCCGCCGACAGCGTGCAGCCACGGGATGAACCTCGGTCCGTCCTTGATGAAGAAGAACGCGAGAATCAGGACCAAACCGAGCGTGACCAACAACGAGCTTGCCGTGCTCACACCGCTGAAAACGCCTGAAGCGATAGCAGTTCCACTTTCCTGCACCTTGGTGATGACGGCGTGGACAGCGTTGTCGATCTGGTCGTCCTTGAGATTCAACGGCGGACCCTGGAGCCAGTCCTGAACCTGGTTGATACCCTCGGTGGTCTTGTTCGCGAGCTCGGGGGCCTGGCTGACCACTGACGGAACGATGCCTGCGATCACTCCGGCCAGGATGCCGATCGAGAGCACCAGGGTGATGCCGGCTGCCGCGGCCGGTGGCATACCGCGCTTGATCATGCCGCGGGTCGGTGGCCACATGACTGTCGCAACAACGATCGCCAAAGCCACCGGCAGGACGATGACCCAGAGCTTTTCGATCAGCCAACCGAAAATCCAGGCACCCAGCGAAATCGACGCCAACACCAACGACCACTTCGCGAGCCACATACCCCCTTGCCCGATGATCTCGCCGCGGTCGCGCTTTCGCACCCCTGCGGACGTCCCCTTGTCTTGCTCGCTCACTGATCGTCCTTTCCGTCGGCGCAGGGATCTCCTCGCCGATGTGAGAATCCGGTGATCTAGCTGAGCTGATCGTAACGACTGCATGCGATAACTCGTGTGTTGCGCTGCAATACTGTGTTTTGAAGCATGCCGACCGGACTAACATTTCCGTCATGAGAATCGCAGCAGCAGTCGGGGCAGCAGCAATCGTCGTTCTCGGGCTCACCGCGTGTAGCACCGAGGATCAGGACAACGCACAGAACAAGATCAGCGAGGCAGTCACGAGCGGGCAACAGGCGCTCGAGACGGCTAAACAGTCAGCCGGCAACGCCATCGATCAGGGCAAGACGGCGCTGTTCGTCGCCACGTTCCGTGGGGCTTACGCACCGTTGGCGGAGAACCGCGACGACGCAGACATCGAGGAGATCTTGACGACCACGTGCACCGAGGTCGCCAACGGCACGGACGAGGCGAAGGTCAAGGCCAAGATCACCGACCTGGCCGAGAACAACGGCAACAAGCCCACCGACGAGCAGGCTGGCCACATTTACGAACTCGCGAAGGCCACCTGCCCCTGACCGGATTCAGCAGCAGCGGGCGCCTGGATTGGCGTCGGCTGCTGCGTGTCGGCGTCGCCAGAACTCCCGTTCGCTGATCACCGGTGAGTCGGCGTGGTGGCGTCGGGTGTGCTCGACGTAGCGCTGATAGTCGAGATCACCCATCACCGAGCGAACCCACCACAGCGTTCCGCGGAACGCTGTGGTGAGTTTTGCCGTCATAGTCGCCGTCGTCATGGTCAGTGCCCACCTCCGTGCGCGGCTCCGGGCGCGCGGACCTTCCCGGCTTTGATCAGCTCGTCCCATTCCTTCTGGATTTCCTTCTCGGCGGGCGTCGGAATGAAGCTGGCGGGACCGAAGATCTTCGACGGTTCTTCCGGGGACTCGGTGGTCGGCAAGCCGCCGGCTCGGATTGCCTTGGCGCATACGATGATCCCGGCGATGACGACGACAATCACCAGTGACGCGAAGACGATCGACAGCGTGCCCTGGATGAAGGTGTTGCGGATGACGGCATCGATGGCCTCCGGAGTCTTCGCGGAACCGTGCGCCGTCTCGCCGGCAGCCTTCGCATCCTTGAACACGTTGTGCTGAGCCCAGTAACCGATCGCGGGGTTGTCGGAGAAGATCTTCTGGTACGACGCGGTCATGGTCACGACCAGGTCCCAGACCAGCGGCACGCCGGGAATCCAGGCCCATTTGAACAGGCCCTTCTTCATGACGATCGTCATGACCACCGTCAGTGCGATCGCGGCGAGTAGCTGGTTGGCGATGCCGAAGAGTGGGAAGAGCGTGTTGATTCCGCCGAGCGGATCGGTGACACCCATGAGCAGGATCGCGCCCCACGCAGCGACCACGATCAGCGAGCACAGCCACGCGCCGATGCGCCACGACGGGTCCTTGAACTTCTTTGCCGGACCGCCGAAGTTGCCGAGCGAGTCTGAGAGCATGAACCGAGCGACGCGCGTGCCGGCATCGATCGTGGTGAGGATGAAGAGCGCCTCGAACATGATCGCGAAGTGGTACCAGAACGATTTCAGCGAGTCACCGCCGAACACGTCGCTGAGCACTTCGGACATGCCGAATGCGAGCGTCGGGGCACCGCCGGTTCTCGAGATGATCGATTCTTCGCCGACGGCCTCGGCTGCCTGAGTCAGCACGTCCGGTGTGATGGGTGCGGTGCCGAGGGGCAGGTTGTTGACGTACTCGGCTGCGGTTTCGGGGGTACCGCCGGTCAGCGCCGCGGGAGCGTTGAGTGCGAAGTACAGGTGCTGATCGAGGATGCAGGCGGTGACCAGAGCCATGATCGCAACAAATGATTCGGTCAGCATGCCGCCGTACCCGATCATCTTGGTCTGGCTTTCTTTTTCGAGCAGCTTCGGTGTCGTGCCCGAGGCGATCAGCGCGTGGAATCCCGAGAGAGCGCCACAGGCAATGGTGATGAACAGGAACGGGAACAGTGAACCGGCAAAGGCCGGGCCTTCGCCGTTGGAGGCGAACGGCGTCACTGCCGGCATGTTCAGCGCGGGTCGTGCGACCAGAATTCCGATGGCCAGCAGTGCGATGGTGCCGACCTTCATGAACGTCGACAAATAGTCACGCGGCGCCAGGAGCAGCCACACCGGCAGCACCGAAGCGGCAAATCCGTACGCGATCATCAGCCACGCGATGGTGACCTTGGAGAGCGTGAACCAGTCTGCACCCCAACCGGTATCGGCAACCCAACCACCGGAGACGATGGCCAGCAGGAGGAGGACGACGCCGATCAGGGAGACCTCGGAGACCTTGCCCGGGCGTAGATACCGTAGGTACACGCCCATGAACAGGGCGATGGGGATGGTCATCGCGATCGAGAAGACGCCCCACGGGGACTCGGCGAGCGCATTGACGACGACGAGGCCCAGAACCGCGATAAGGATGATCATGATGACGAACACACCGATCAATGCGGCGACACCGCCGACGAGGCCGAGTTCCTCGCGGGCCATCTGACCGAGGCTGCGCCCGCGTCGCTTGGACGAGATCCACAGGACCATGAAGTCCTGCACCGCCCCGGCGAACACGACGCCGACGATGATCCAGATCGTTCCCGGCAGATATCCCATCTGCGCGGCCAAGACAGGCCCGACCAGTGGACCGGCACCGGCGATTGCCGCGAAGTGGTGACCGAACAGCACCCGACGATCGGTCGGCATGTAGTCGGCGCCGTTCTCCATGATCTCGGCGGGAGTGGCGACGTCGTCGCGGGGTTTGACGATTTTGCGTTCGATCAACCGGGCATAGAAACGGTAGGCAATCAGATAGGTACAGATTGCGGCCAACACGAACCACACGGCACTGATGTGTTCACCGCGGACAATCGCGATCATGTACCAGGCGCCCGCGCCGACCAGTCCGAGAACGAGAAAGACGACGCGCGCAGTCGTGGAAATGGGTGTTTTGTCGATGACACCGACAGGTGGCAGGTCAGGATCGGTTTTCAGGTACTCGACATTTGGTTCCGGCGCAGTCGTCAAGCTCATCGTCGAACTCCGTCCACTAGTGCACGTGTGGCCGCCGTCACAGCGGACCATCTGTCACTGTAGGACCAGAAGGGCGAATCCGCGCGATCTGAGGCGCGGGAGTCGACCGGCGTCAGAATCGGTGAGCGTCGGCGTCGATCCAATCGGTGAGCCAGCTCTGCGGCGGGGACTCGAGCAGTTCTCCCGGCATCAGCCAGTCGAACAGGTCGGCATAGGTACGCGTGGTGAGACCGTCGACGCGGCGGTTGAGCATTCCAGGTTGCAGTTGGTCGAAGGAATCGATGCCCATCGACGCGATCATCTGTTGCGCGCTGGCGACGGTTGCCTTCTGGAATCGGTAGACGCGCTCGCTCTTGTCGGGGATGTCGAGTGCGCGGGTGCGTGCCGGATCCTGAGTGGCAACGCCGACCGGGCAGCGGTTGGTGTGGCACATCTGAGCCTGAATGCAGCCCACTGCGAACATCATTGCACGGGCCGCCATCGTGAAGTCTGCGCCCTGGATGATGCGTTTGACGATGTCGGAACCGCTCGCCACCTTTCCGGAAGCGCCGACTTTCACGAGAGCGCGCAAACCGGTTCCCACCAGGGCGTTGTGCACCAGCATCAGGCCTTCGGTCAAGGGCATGCCCATGTGGTCCTCGAATTCCACCGGACCAGCGCCGGTGCCGCCTTCGGAACCGTCGACGATGATGAAGTCCGGCGTGATGCCCCGCTCGATCATCGCTTTGCAGATTCCGAGGAATTCACGACGCGAGCCGACGCACAGCTTCATGCCGACTGGCTTGCCGCCCGACAGTTTTCGCAGGGTCGCGATGAAATCGACTAGTTCGACCGGGGTGCTGAACGCGGTGTGCGCGGGTGGCGAAATCACGGTCTGGCCGACGGCTACCCCGCGGGTTTCGGCGATTTCGGGGGAGACCTTGACTCCGGGAAGCACGCCACCCAACCCGGGTTTCGCACCTTGCGAGAGCTTGATCGAAATGGCTTTCACCTGGTCGGAGCCTGCGCGCTCGGCAAAACGGTCAGGATCGAATCGGCCGTCCTCGGTTCGGCATCCGAAGTATCCCGAGGCGATTTCCCAGATCAGATCGCCACCGTGTTTGCGGTGATACGGACTGATCGCGCCCTCTCCTGTGTCGTGGGCGAAGCCGCCTTTCGCGGCGCCGGCGTTGAGGGCCTCGATTGCGTTGGCGGACAACGATCCAAAGCTCATCGCGGAGACGTTCAGGAGAGCGATGTCGTACGGCTTCGTGCAATCGCGTCCGCCGAGGCGAACTCGCGGAACGGTGTCGGGGGCGGTCCGTGCGCGAATCGAATGCGTCATGAACTCGTAGCCGATCGCATTGACGTCGCGCTCGGTCCCGAAGGGTTCTTCCGCCAGTGTTCCCTTGGCGCGCTCGTAAACCAGATCTCGCGTTTCCCGATCGAATGGCATTCCATCGGTGGATGATTCGACGAAGTACTGCTGGATCTCCGGTCGAATCTTCTCGAGCAGGAATCGTGCGTGCCCGAGGACCGGATAGTTACGGAGAATGCTGTGGGACCGCTGTGTGAGGTCGTAGGTGCCCATTGCGGCCAGCGCGAGAGTGACGACCGCGATCACCCACCATCCGGGTGAGACCACAATCGCGAGCGCGGCGGTGCCGAGACCCACTATCCATATCAAGAGCACGATCAGCATCCGAGTCACCTCGAGAGCGTAGGCGCTCACTGTGACACGGCAGCGGTAAGTCTCCACTAGGTTCTGCGTTAGAGAACCGAATCCGACACTTTGGGGGAATGATGACCGAACCGCAATATCCGACCGACCCGCAGGATCCGAAGGAGCAGCAATATCCGTCGGGCCAGCAGTATTCAGCCGGTCAGCAGTATTCAGCAGGCCAGGAGTATTCAGCAGGCCAGGAGTATCCAACGGGCCAGCAGTACCCGACTGACCCGCAGTATTCAGCGGGGCAGCAGTACCCGGCCGGTCAGCAGTACAGCGCGGCCCAGCAATACGGCGCTGCTCCCACGTACGCGGCGCCGCAGTACGGTCCGCCGAAGTCCAACGCCGGGTGGGCCGTCGCGTCGATTCTTTTCTTCTGGCCTATCGCGTTCGCCGCGTTCAACCACCTCCACGACATCTACCCGAAGTGGGCGATGGGCGATCACCAGGGCGCGCAGTACGCATCCGAGCGGGTGAAGAAGCTCGGGCAGATCTCGCTCCTGATAGCCGTCATCTGCTGGGTGCTGTTCATCGCGTTTTACGTGATCTTCCTGGTTGCGATCGTGTCGTCCGTGGACTCGTATACCTACAACTGATCACCTGCGGCGACGTGACGGTGGGGCGAGTACCCGTCGCGTCGCCGCGAGGCCGTAGAATCCACAGACCGTGAGCCTTACCCTCGGAATCGTCGGACTGCCCAACGTCGGCAAGTCCACCCTTTTCAATGCACTGACCAACAACGACGTGTTGGCAGCGAACTACCCGTTCGCGACCATCGAACCCAACGTCGGCCTGGTCGAGCTGCCCGATCCGCGGCTGCAGAAGCTCGCCGAGATCTTCGGCTCCGAGCGCATCCTCCCCGCGACCGTGTCGTTCGTCGACATCGCCGGAATCGTCAAGGGTGCCTCCGAGGGCGCCGGCCTGGGTAATAAGTTCCTGGCCAATATCCGTGAAGCTGATGCCATCTGCCAGGTCGTGCGCGTCTTCGCCGACGACGACGTCATCCACGTCGACGGCAAGGTCGACCCGGCCTCCGACATCGAGGTCATCGAGACCGAGCTCGTGATCGCAGACATGCAGACTCTCGAGAAGGCTCTCCCGCGTCTGGACAAGGAAGCTCGCAAGAACAAGGAGCTCAAGCCGGCCCACGACGAGGCACTCAAGGCTCAGGCCTTCCTCAACGAGGGCACGACGCTCTTCAGCGTCAAGGACAAGCTCGACTTCTCGTTGCTGCGCGAGCTGAGCCTGCTCACCACCAAGCCTTTCCTGTACGTCTTCAACGCCGACGAGTCGGTGCTCACCGACGAGGCGAAGGTCGCGGAACTGCGCGCTTCCGTCGCCCCGGCCGACGCCGTGTTCCTCGACGCGAAGGTCGAGCAGGAACTCCTCGAGCTGGACGAGGAAGATCGCCAGGAAATGCTCGACTCGATCGGTCAGACCGAGCCCGGCCTGCACGCCCTCGCGCGCACCGGCTTCCACACCCTCGGGCTGCAGACCTACCTGACGGCTGGTCCGAAGGAAGCTCGCGCCTGGACCATCCACAAGGGTGACACCGCGCCCCAGGCTGCGGGCGTCATTCACACCGACTTCGAGCGTGGCTTCATCAAGGCTGAAATCGTGTCCTTCGACGATCTCGTCGAGGCGGGTTCCATGGCCGCGGCCAAGGCTGCCGGCAAGGTTCGCATGGAGGGCAAGGAATACGTCATGGCCGACGGCGATGTGGTGGAGTTCCGCTTCAACGTCTAATTCCGCCGTACAGCCGCAGGGCGATTGTGCAGCCGCAGCGATAACTATCCTCGCGGCTGCACAATCGCCCTGCGGCTTCTGGTCGTCACCCCACGGGCATCTCGCTGAGCGTCCGACGGGTGACGAACCGCCGCGCTTTCCCCGACAGCGGGTCGGTGAATTCGAGTTCCCTCGCGAGCAATTGGAGTGGGAGGGAATGGTCGTCCGGCGCGTCGGGCAGCAGGTCGGGGTATCGCCGGTCGCCCAGGATCCCGGCGCCGAGAGCCGCCAGATGCACCCGCAACTGGTGCATTCGTCCGGAGTGCGGACGTAGAACCGTGTGCAGCACAGCACGTCCGGAGGCGCTCACGCCCGTCCCTCGCGCCTCGATCATGGTCTCGGAGTTGGGTTCACGGCTGTCGTCGACGACGACTCGCAACTCGCCGCGTCGAGCTTCGATGTGGTTGCGGTAGACGAGGGGACCGTTGGATTCGGCGAACCCCGGTGCATCCTGGTCCCACCGGGTCGGTCGCGCCGACACCGCCTCGTAGACCTTCGTGACCTGCCGCTTCTCGAACAGCGACTGGTACGCGCCGCGCGTCGCGGGGTGGGCCGAGAACATCACCACCCCTGCGGTGCCGCGGTCGAGTCTATGGATCGGGGTCAGATCTGGGTTGTCGAGGCGGACCCGTAGGCGGACGAGCGCCGACTCGCGCAGGTAGCGCCCGCTGGGGGTGGTCGGGAGAAAATGTGGTTTGTCGATGACGACGAGGTCGTCGTCGACGTGCAGGATTTCCTCGTGGAACGGCACCGGGTCCTCTGCTGGCAACTCTCGGTAGTACCAGACGAACCGGTGCGCGCTGAGTTCTGTGCTCCGGCGGATCGAGGTGCCGTCGATATCCACGAACTCGCCGTCGTCGAACCGCCGATACAGGTTTTCGGCGTCCAGATGGTCGAACTTGGCCACGACGTACTCCGCGATTGTCGCCCACGGCCCGGACAGGGGGATGCGTAGCCGCGTCGGGCCAACCCCGTTCTTGACGGGCAGCGGTGCGGACATGGACACACAGGTAATCATCCCATCGACTGCTGGTCAGCGGTGATTCGGTGTGGCCTTGCCGGAGACGTCCCCGCGGGGACGCGGAACCGAACTCGCAGCGGTGGTCGGCCTAGATCGTCGAGCCGAAAATCAGTGGCGCGGACGACAGGCGGGTCCGTATGGTTCGGGAGGCAAAAGACCGCAGTCGAAAAGCGCTGCGGTCCATACCTTCTGTAGCTCAATTGGTGAGAGCACCCGACTGTGACTCGGGCGACGGCGGATCGTAACCGCCCAGAGGGACTCAGTTCAGATACGGCTGAGGTGAGGCCTCTAGGCGCAGAGACCGGCAGCCCTTTGCCTGCAGAGTTGTCGAACGAGCCTCAGTCGGTATTCCCTGAATCGCCGAACAGCATTCCAGTCACCCGCCATTTCCGCGTCGGCAAGTAGGTATTCGCAGTTGTCCAACTGATCTTTCAAAGACATCATCAGAATTCACCTCCGATCACCCGAGCAAGTACCTGTCCAGGATGCGGCCGACGGGACCCCGGGGACATCGGCCGTAGTACCTGTTCAGGTACCTGCTTCGGCGCGCGGTGGAGGCTACTTCTTGACCGCAGGCGCAGGTAGCGGCATACCGCGCTCGGTCAGGACGGTGCGGAGACGGTCGGGGTAATCGGTGATGATTCCGTCGACCCCGAGGTCGATCAGGGCGTGCATGGTGGCGGGATCATCGACGGTCCACGGGATGACCTTCACGCCACGCGCATGTGCGCTCGCGATCATGTCGGCTGTCGGATAGAGGGTGAAACCGGGATCCCCGACCTTTCCACCCTGCGGAGTTCCTTGGACGGGGGAGTAGGCGGAGGCACCGAAGGTTGCTACCGCCGCGATGCCGTCGCCACCGAAATCATCGATGTCCAGGCCGCCGAGCCACGGTGACGCTCCGTCCTTGCCTACCTGGAGAAAGTCGCCGTTAGTGAGCGCAACAACGGGGAGATTCGGTGCGAGTTGACGGGTGAGCATGAGTGAGCCCCAGTCGAAGCTCTGAATGGTGACGCTGTCCAACAATCCGGCTGCCCGGATCGTGTCGAGAACAACAGAGACGAACTGCTCACGCGGGGCGGTCTCGTGAGGTGCTCCCGCTTCCACCTTGGTCTCGATGTTGAGCTTGATTGCGGGTGCGTTGTACGACTTCACCAGGGCGAGCACTTCTTCGAGTGTCTGCATTTTCGCTCCCGGAACATTCTGCTGCTCAGGGTATCCGGCAAGGGGGAGAGTGCCGCAGTCCATGGTCTTGATCTGCTGCAGGCTCAGCGTGTTGACGAATTTGCCGACGTACGGGAACTCCGGGTCGCCGGTAGTGGCCGGCTCGGTGTCGAGGCATTTCTTGTTCGAGATCTTCCGATCGTGTGTGACGACAGCGATCCCGTCCTCGGTGATCTGGGTATCGAGTTCCAGTGTGCTGACGCCCATTTCGAGGGCATTGGCGAACGCAGCCAGGCTGCTCTCGGTGTACAGGCCGAGTCCGCCGCGGTGGGCTTGGACGTCGAACGTCGAAACCGGCTGGGGCGCTGAACTACCGAACGAACCGGACCAGTCGAGACTGCCGATTGGCGATGCGGCGGCCGGGGTCGCCAGCGCGGCGAGGGGGAGTGCGACGGTCACGGCGGCGCACGACAATATTCTGCTCAGTTGCATGAAAGGAACGTAGAGGCGTCGAATGGCTCACCGGGGTTCGTTAGGTAAACTAACGGTAAAGGTCAGGCCGCGTGAATGCGCTGCCCGACGCCGCTCGCTTGGACCTTCATCCACGACGCCAGAAGCTCACACCCGGTCAGTCCACGGGCGTCGAGAGGTTCGATCGCGTAGCTGATGTGTCTACCGCCGCGAGGGTTCTTCAGCTGAAAGCGGTTCAGGTTCAACTTCGTCGGCAGATAGCCGAGCACTTCAAGGAACGCGGTGCGAATGCGTCGTAGATCGGTACGCCACTGCTTGGGGCTGAAACGAGTCTTCTGTGCGTTCTGGAAGGCATTGCTACGAAGGAGTTCCCACACCTTGTGTACCCACACCCGCGCCTGGGAGAAGGACATCCAGCGCGTCAAGTCTGCGATGTCGCGAATGTAGCTGTCGTCGCTGGCATTACAGATCATGTCCTGCGGGTGCCCGATCCACTTGACCGGAATCCACGGCTGGACTTCGGGTCCGTCGCCGGCAACTCCATGTCCCTCACAACCTTCGATCACGCCGGCCGGTTGTTGAGGATCGGAGATCAGTCCGACTCCGATGATGTTGGCGCCGTTCAGCGTCGGAGAAGTCGTCGGAGAAGTCAATGTCGGAAGAGCCGAGCGGATCACGGTGCATCCCTGTGAGTATCCGATCAGTATCACGGGGCCGTCTGTCTGCGCGATTTCGGCGGTGAGGGCTTTCACACCCATCGCGGTGCTGTGCCGAAAGCTCAGGCCGCCGTCGGCGACCGGACCGTACGACGCAGGATAAGCGACCCAGCGAGAATCGAATCGACTGTCGAGTTCGTCGGTGACGGCGCTGAGGAGTCCGAGCACGCGGGCGCTGTCGTCGCCGACGTGGGATTCGCCGGTGCCGCCAACTGCAAGAACGGTTACCTCAGCCATGTCAGCGATCATCCACGTCGATTCTGAGAGGTCTGCATCCAAACCCTGAGAAGAGACTGGCAATCCGTTGTACTGCGAAATCGTTATAGAGCGAGCACCATTTACCCATGACGACGCCGAATCGTTCATCCAGACGAAAAGTGTCCGTGGTCGGTGCGGGAAGCGTCGGCACCGCAATTGCGTATGCGTGCCTGATACGCGGATCGGCCGACGCGCTCGCCCTCTACGACACCAACAGCGCAAAGGTCCGGGCCGAAGTTCTCGATCTCAACCACGGCACCCAGTTCACACCGCCGTGCACGGTCGAGGGAGGCGATGACATCTCGGTCACCGCGGGATCCGACTTGATCGTCGTCACTGCGGGCGCCAAACAGCATCCCGGTCAGTCGCGTCTCGAACTTGCCGCGGTGAACGTCAAGATCGCGCAGACACTGACCGAACAACTGTTGGCGGTGTCGCCGGACGCGGTTCTTCTCTTCGTCACCAACCCGGTCGATGTGGCGACCTACGCAGCGATCCAGGCCGCGGGACCGTCGTACGGCGGCCGAATCTTCGGATCGGGAACGGTGCTGGACACGGCCCGATTGCGATTCCTGCTGGCAACCGAACTCGGAGTCGCAGTCGAGAACGTCCACGCCTTCATCGTCGGCGAGCACGGGGACTCCGAGATTCCGCTCTGGTCGAGCGCGACCATCGGTGGAGTGCCGGCAACCTCGTTCGTGGGACCGTCGGGCGGCATACTCGGCCCCGACCTACGGGCGAATGTCGCGAAGTCGGTGGTCGAGAGTGCTTACGAGATCATCGAAGGAAAAGGTGCCACCAACCTCGCCATCGGATTGTCGAGCGCGTTCATCGTGGAAGTTGTGTTGCGGGACGAACAACGGGTGCTGCCGGTATCGACTTTGCAGACCGGCGTCCACGGACTCGAGCACGTGTGTCTGTCGCTGCCCACGATGGTCGGTCGCGAAGGTGCCGGTCGAGTCCTCGAAGTACCGCTTTCAGAAAAGGAGGCTTCGGGGCTCCGATCTTCCGCCCGTACACTGCAAGAGGTGCAGCAATCTCTGGGATTGTGAATATCTGTTGTCCTCGATATCCGACATATAGGATCAAAAAATGATCAGCTTCCTGATTCGCGCCGCGATCTTCCTGGGTTCTGCCGCTGTCGGGCTTCTTGTTGCGTCGTTGATTCTTTCGGGCTTCTCGGCGCCTACATCCGGATTCATCGTTGCCGTCGTGATCTTTGCGATTGCGCAGTCGGTCCTGGCACCGTTCATCGCGACGGTGGCAAAGCGACATGCACCGGCATTTCTCGGCGGAATCGGATTGGTGTCGACATTTGTCGCTCTGTTGGTGGCGTCGCTCTTCTCCAATCTGTCGATCTCCGGTGTCTCGACGTGGATTCTGGGAACCGTCGTCGTGTGGCTGGTAACCGCAGTTGCGACGCTGGTTCTTCCGTTGCTGTTCGTGCGTAAGAAAGTTCAGGAGAAGAAGGCACAGTGACGCGCCCGAAAATCGGTATGGACTACACAGTCCTGGACTGCCCGGATCCGGCTGCATTGGCCAACTTCTACGCCCAGGTCCTCGAGTGGAAAAGTGTTCGCGACGAGGATGATTGGCACGTGATCGAAGGACCCGGCGGAGAGCGACTCGCGTTTCAGCTCGCTCCGGATTTCGTTCCGGTGAACTGGCCGACAACCGGCGTCGGGATCCATCTGGATTTGCTCGTGGATTCTCTCGACCCCGCGGAGGCTTGGGTGATTGGCCTTGGTGCGCAGCGGGTGACCGACATTCCGGAGCATCGGACTTTCCGCGTCTACCGCGACCCGGTCGGTCACTATTTCTGCCTGTGCCTGCGGGACTGAGTGTCGACTCGCTCCGATCTCGTCGACCGTGGATAATTCCGAACACTTGTCACGCCCGAGAATTGGAGATCGACGATGGCTTCGCAGAATTCCGACGAATTCCTGGTAGAACGTACGACGATCGTCAAGGCAGAAGCTTCGGTCGTCTTTGCATTGATCAACGATTTCCATCAGTGGACTCAGTGGTCGCCGTGGGAAGGTCTCGACCCGGCGATGCAGCGCACGTACGCGGGTCCTGACGCGGGCGTCGGGGCTTCGTATGCTTGGGCCGGAAACAAGAAGGCGGGCTCCGGTTCGATGGTGATCACCGAATCCGTCCCGAACGAACGCGTAGTTTTGGACCTGGCCTTCCTCAAGCCCTTCAAGGCGCAGAACGTCACCACCTTTCTCATCTCTCCCAATGCCGGCGTCTCTCCGAATGCCGGTGAAGTTCAGGTGACGTGGAAGATGACCGGAAAGAAGAATCTGTTCTTCAAGATCTTCGGTTTCATCTTCAGCATGGACAAGCTCGTCGGTAAGGATTTCGAGAAGGGCTTGTCCCAGCTGAAAGCTGCTGCAGAAAAGAGCTGACAAGCCGGTGGTACCGTCTCCCGGTGTTACGGATGACGCCCACCGACGCCCAAACCTTCTGGATTTCGGAGAAGATCCCCAACGATCAGCTGCTGCTCTACTGCTTCGACGGGCAGAGCCAGTCCATGGACGAGCTACGACGCTCGGTGGTGGAAAGAGCGTCGCTCATCCCGGATCTCAATGTTCGGATACGCGAATCACCGTGGCACCTCGACTATCCGCTCTGGGAGCCAATGCCGGTCGATGCCTCGTTGGTGAGAGTGCATGAGCTGCCCGAAAACTCGTGGCTCTCGTGCATTCACGGAATCGAGAAGCTACTCGAAAACCACGTCGACCCACGCGAGTCGCCGTGGACGCTGCACCTGTTGCACGGCGTCACCGGGGCGCCGCGTTGTAGCGGCCCGGCGCTGATCGCAGTTCTGCAGGTCGCTCATTCTCTGGCAGACGGCAAACGGGCGTCGGCGATTGCTCGCCAGCTGTTCTCGCCGCAACCGCCCGCAAAGCAGAAGACGGACGTGCGACGCAGTGGATCAGCCGAGATTCTGGGCCGCGCGGCCCTGCGTCTGCCAGGTCAGCTTGTCTCGTTGTTCCGCGACGGCCGAGCGGGGCACAAAGCGCAGTTGCAACTGCAGGCGGATACCGAATCGGGAGTTGTTGCGCCGCAAGCGGCAAGCCGTCCCAAGGTGCGCTCCAACATCCCTCCCGGACCTCACCGGCTGGTCCGCATGGTCGTGCGGGACAGCGCAGATTTCCGCGGCGACGGCGTGTCCGTCACAGTCGGAGCGATGACCGCGATCTCGGTGGCGATGGCGAACTACCTCACCGAACGAGACGGCTCGGTACCGCCCGAATTGGGAGCTGAGGTGACCATCGCCAAGGCCGGTACACCCACGGCGCGCAACCACTTCCGCAATGCAGGTGTCGGACTGTTCCCGGATGTCGACGACCTCCGTGAGCGAGCCCAACGGATCAAGGAGTCGATGGACGAGCGCCGTGCACGTGCGTCCCATCCATCCAGCGCAGCTTCGGATCTCGCGCTGAACGCAGTTCCCGGACCGCTCGTCCGTTGGGGCGTGCAGCAATACGATTTCACGGCAGTGCCCGACGAGGTCACCGGAAACACCGTCGTGTCGAGCGTCGCGCGCGGTGATGCGGATCTGGTGCTCGGCGGCGGCGTCGTTCGGTTCACAGCGGGCTTCCCGAGTTTGTCGCCGGTCATGTCGTTGACCCACGGCGTACACGGAATCGGGGACACGGTGACGATCAGCATCACCAGCAGTCCGGCCTCGATTCCGGACATCGATGTGTACGAGCAGATGATGCACGACGCGATCGACGAGGTGCGCGAAGCACTGTCGTGACGGCCTGATGTACTGGCTGCATGGGATTCACGCGCGCCGAACTGGAATCGTTCCGAGACGCCGAGATCGAGGATCTGATCGGGCCGGATTGTCGGCTGTTGTTCGTCGGTATCAATCCGGGACTGTGGACGGCGGCGACCGGCGCGCATTTCGCCAGGCCGGGCAATCGGTTTTATCCGGCGCTGCTGCGGGCAGGCATCATCGAGCGTGCGATCGATCCTTCCGCGGGTATGTCGGACGCTGATACGCAGCACCTGATCGATCGGGGAGTGGGCATTACCAATTTGGCGGTACGCGCGACGGCCAGAGCAGACGAGTTGACGGCGGAGGAACTTGCTGCCGGGGGACTGCGGGTGCGGGAGGTTGTGCGTGCGACAAAACCGAAAGTGGTTGCTTTTGCCGGAATCACCGCCTATCGAACTGCTTTCGGTGACAAACGAGCCAAGGCGGGGCGGCAGGATCAGGCTTTCGAGGGGGCAGCACTGTGGATTGTGCCCAATCCCAGCGGTCTGAATGCACACGAGACTGTGGAGACCCTGGCCGCCAAATACCGTTCTGCTGCAGCTGAAGCCGGAATTGTCTGACAAGAACTCTCAGTTCCGTTCGCCTGGAACGAAGTACGGGATAGAGTGGCCGTATGTCTGTTCTTTACAACATCTTTGTAGTGATTCATCTACTCGGTATGGCTGCCCTGGTCGGTAGCTACTTCACCGTCCTCAAGGCTCCCTCGATCACCGAGGTCATGGTGTGGGGTGCCAGGATGCAGTTCGTGTCCGGCCTGATCATCGTCGGGTTGGGCGAAGGCGCCCTGGACAAGAACTACATTCACGCGAAGATCGCTGTGAAACTTGTACTTTCACTGGTCATCGTGGCGCTTGCCGAGATCACCCGGGCGAAGCAGAAGAAGGATCAACCCAATCCGAATCTGGTACACGTCGTCGGCGGGTTGTCGATCGTGACCGTTTTCGTGGCTGCGCTCTGGACCTGACCAAACACGAAGAAGAGCCCCGGCGATCGAAACCCGCCGGGGCTCTTTGCTGTTGACGTGTCTACAGACCTGGACGCTTGCCGATCGTCAGGGTCACTTCACCGGTGTGCGCAAAGAAGTCGTTGCCCTTGTCGTCGACGACGATGAAGGCGGGGAAGTCCTCGACGTCGATCTTCCAGACGGCTTCCATACCCAGTTCGGCGTACTCGAGGATGTCGACCTTCTTGATGCAGTCGAGGGCCAGACGAGCCGCGGGTCCACCGATCGACCCGAGGTAGAAACCGCCGTGCGAGTTGCAGGCGTCGGTGACCTGCTTGGAACGGTTTCCCTTGGCCAGCATGATCATCGAGCCACCGGCGGCCTGGAACTGCTCGACGTACGAGTCCATACGGCCGGCCGTGGTCGGGCCGAACGAACCGGACGCCATGCCGTCGGGCGTCTTGGCGGGGCCGGCGTAGTACACCGGGTGATCCTTGAGGTACTGCGGCATCTCTTCGCCTGCGTCGAGGCGTTCCTTGATCTTGGCGTGCGCGATGTCGCGTGCCACGACGAGCGGACCGGTCAAGGAGAGACGAGTCTTCACCGGGTGCTTGGAGAGCTCGGCGAGGATCTCCGACATCGGCTTGGTCAGATCGATCTTGACCGCAGCACCCTTGCCGGTACCCGAAATGCCATCTGTCTCTTCGTCGAGCTGAGCGTCCGTGACCTCGGGCAAGAAACGGCCCGGGTTGAATTCGAGCTGTTCCAGGAACACGCCCTCCGGGGTGATCTTGGCCTTCGCCTGTCGATCTGCCGAGCAGGACACCGCAATGGCGACGGGCAACGAAGCGCCGTGGCGGGGGAGTCGGACGACGCGGACGTCGTGGCAGAAGTACTTGCCGCCGAATTGTGCGCCGATACCGATCTTCTGCGTGAGCTCGAAGACCTTCTTCTCGAGCTCGTGATCGCGGAAGCCGCGACCCGTGATGGCGCCTTCGGTGGGCAATTCGTCGAGGTAGTGCGCCGACGCGTACTTCGCCGTCTTCATCGCGAACTCGGCCGAGGTACCGCCGACGACGATTGCAAGGTGGTACGGCGGGCAGGCTGCGGTGCCGAGTGAGCGGATCTTTGCCTCGAGGAACTGCATCATCGAGTCGGGGTTCAGGATCGCTTTGGTTTCCTGGTACAGGTAGGACTTGTTGGCGCTTCCGCCGCCCTTGGCCATGAAGAGGAACTTGTACGAGTTCTCGTGTCCGGCAGCAGTATCGGCGTACAGCTCGATCTGCGCGGGCAGGTTGTTGCCCGTGTTCTTCTCGTCCCACATCGTGATGGGCGCGTTCTGCGAGTAGCGCAGGTTCAGGCGCGTGTAGGCGTCGTAGACACCGCGGGCAATGGCCTTCTCGTCGTCGCCGGGGGTGAGCACGTGCTGCCCGCGCTTGCCCATGACGATGGCGGTTCCGGTGTCTTGGCACATCGGCAGAACACCGGCAGCGGCGATGTTGGCGTTCTTGAGAAGATCGAGCGCTACGAACTTGTCGTTGTTCGACGCTTCGGGATCGTCGAGGATGCTCGCCAGCTGCGTCAGGTGATCCGTGCGCAGGTAGTGAGAGATGTCGTGCAGCGCCGTTTCGGTCAGCAGACGCATCGCCTCCGGCTCGACCTGCAGGAAGGTACGGCCGTCCGGCCCCTCGACTGTCGACACCCCTTCGGTGGTGAGCAATCGGTACTCGGTGGTGTCATCACCGATCGGCAACAGGTCCTCATAGAGGAAGTCGGCCATCATCTCTCCTGAACAAGGGTGCGTGCGAAGGTCGCATTCAGGTTATCGTTGGGGGTTTCCTTCTCCGAATCGGGGCGGGTGTGAGCTGGAATTATCCGGATGCCACTGGCTCGATCAAGATACTTCGACCAGTTCGGAGAGCCCGACGCCGCGAAATTCGGCAAGTAATTCGGCTTGCTCGGTGACTGCTGCGCGGGCTGATCGTGACCACGTTTCCCACGGGGTGATCGCGACCTTCAGCTTCTTTCCGGACGCTCGTGGTCGCCACAGTCCGGTGATCTTGCCGCCGACCATCACCGTGCCCGGTCGCCCGAGGGTCGGCCATACCGTCTTCTGTGCGGCCGGATCGGGAACCAGGGTCTCCCGATCCTTGAGCTGTACATACGGATCGAAAGGCCCGAGTAGGCGCGTACTCGAATCGGAGGGGGAGCCGAGCAAGTCTTCGCGGTCCTGTTCGAGAATCCACCGCTTCTCGCCGTTCACCTCGATCTCCTCGGCATCGGTGGGCCAGTGGGCTTTGACGTCCTTGACCGGAGCATCGAGAAACGACGCGACGTGAGCAGGAGTCGCGGGGCCGTAGAACCGCAGATAACCCCGGATCACGTCGAAGCGGGGATCGGCGTCAGAACCTGAGGCTGTGTACGGGCGTCGCCGCCAACCCGGAATGCGTTCGAGCACTGGGGGAGATGTGCCCGGCTGCAGCTCGAGGCCTGCCTGAAGCGCCGCGAGACGGAACGGCATCTCGTACAGATGAGTGGCGTTGCACGGTCGGCAGAATCGCAAATAGGGCTCGGTCACTCGCGTGGTCAATTGCGCGGACATCTCGCCCTTGACGGTTGGTTTCGAGACGATATCCCGCATCGCAGTAGCAACTGTTTGCAGGGCAGTCAGCGTCGCGATGCCGGCGGCCTTCAGCGGCCGGTTCGCGTCGTAAATGCGTTTGGCTGCATCGGCTTCACTGAACGGCGACGTGGCGACGGCGACGGCAGGCAGATCGCGACGACGGTAATAGTGGGGAGCCCCGCGCAACGTCCAGGCAAGAGCGAGGTCAGTGGCGTCGACGCTTATGCCGCGGATCCGCAGTGCCCACGCGGCGCCGTCAGGTCCGGTGTTCTGAATCCCGAGGTCGAGAATGTCGCAATCGTTGTGATCGGCGTCACCGGAATGTGGCCTGTCGAGTTGATGACGGTGCCACCGGAAATTAGCTAACTGCGTGAGGGACGCTGCGCTAGACATGATTTCAGTTTACTGGTGGGTAACCGCATGATTTGGGGTGGTTGATCGATGCGGCGGCAGAATCGGTCAAATTCGACCGATTGGCCGGAATTTTTTCAGTAGCAGACCTTATTAGTCGAAATAATCACCCCATTGTCAGAATCTTTTGCCAACTGGTCGTTCGTATGATTACTGTTACCCACGTCACGTATACATTACAGATGTGACGCAGCTGTCACAGCACTGTCGGGTGCTTTTGGCGGCTGACCTCTGACTTCTCTAGGAGATTCACATGGGTTCACTGATGTCGATCGTCGAACTTGCACTCAAGGGCATTGGCTCGCTCGGTGCCGGCGACCAGTTGTTCGAAACCTTCATCGGTTCGGTTCAGACGAACACGGGCAGCCTCAAGCCGCTCCTCTGATCCCGCCCGCCGGAATCGGACTGATCGACCACAATCTTCCGCTCGGGTTACCGAGACCTAAACAACTGTAGGAGTTTTCATGGGATCCTTCGAAATCGTGGGGAACGTCATCACGGCCGTCAACAACGTCGGCACCGCATTCTTCAATTCGCTGACCACGCTCAGCGGCGGCACGGTTACGCCCAAGTAAGCGTCGTCTGACGAGAAAGGCTCACGCACTCGGTGCGTGAGCCTTTCCGCGTCGACGGGATCGAGTTTTTCCGATCACGTCGGGTTTGCCTGTTTCAGGCTGTAGCGTTCGAAAAGTTCCGCTGCCGAAGAGAGTGACCCGGATGATCGAGACTGGTGCGTTACGAACGGTTTTCCGCGTCTTCGTCGCGCTGACCACGGCGGTATGTGGGTTCCACCTTCTCAGCGCACCGGCTCGCGCTCAATCAGTAAACAGCAGGCTGGTCGACATCTCGGTGTACTCACCGTCGATGGGGCGCGACATTCCGTTGCAGGTCTTGCGGCCGGCTGATACCTCGACGCCCGCTCCGACGCTCTACCTACTCAACGGAGTCGACGGAGGTAAGGACGACGCGACGTGGTCGGTGCGGACCGATGCGCCGAAGTTCTTCGCGGACAAACATGTCAACGTGGTGACACCTCTCGGTGGGGCGTTCAGCTACTACACCGATTGGGAGCGGCCGGACCCCGGCCTCGCGAAGTCCGGAAACAACAACGGGGTCAACATGTGGACCACGTTCCTGACGGAAGAACTACCGCCGGTGATCGATTCGACGTTCGGGACGACCGGCGAGAACGCACTGGCCGGGTTGTCGATGGCGGGCACGTCGGTACTGGACCTGGCGATGTCAGCACCCGCGTTGTACGACAGCGTCGGGTCCTTCAGTGGGTGTGCGATGACGAGTCCCGGGATCGGTCAGGATTTCGTGAAACTCGTGGTCGCAGTGGGTGGCGGTAACGCGGAGAACATGTGGGGTCCGTACGATGGTCCGGGTTGGCCGGCTCACGATCCGGTTGTCAACGCGGACAAGCTACCTCGCATTCCGATGTACATCACCACCGCAACGGGGATTCCCGGTCCGTACGACACACTTGCCGATCCACGGATCGACAACGACGTCACAGATTTGGCTTTGCAGCTCGTTCTCGGTGGCGGAATCGAGGCAGCAACTCACTACTGCACTACCCAGCTTGCGGACAAGACGAACGCATTGGGTATGAACAACATTCGCTACAACTTCAAGCCGGCAGGAACGCATTCATGGGGATACTGGGAAGACGACTTACACGACTCGTGGCCGATGATCGCCGCGTCACTCGGCGTGTGAGTTCCCGTCGAGCGAGCCTTCGAAGCGTTGTTCTCGTCGGCGCGCTCGCCCTGACTTCACTACTGGCGCTGCCGTCGACCGCACTCGCTGACGAGTCCCCGAAAATAACGAGCGTCACTGAACTGTCCTCGCGCTTGGTTCTTCTCGACGTTCTCAGTCCCGCCATGGGGCGTACCATGCAGGTCAAAGTACTGCTTCCGGCCGACCGCTCGGAACCGCGCGGGACGCTGTATCTCCTGGACGGCAATTCCGGGCAGATCGAAGAGAACAACTGGTTGGCCCCCGCTAACGGCGATATCGTCCCGTTCTTTGCCGACAAGAACGTGAACGTCGTACTCCCCATCGGCGGCACCGGCACCATGTACACCGACTGGCAGGAAGATCACCCGAAATTCGGTCGTCTGAAGTGGGAGACCTTTCTGACAGAAGAGCTTCCCTCACTGATCGACGCGAGGTTCGCGACCAACGGGCACAATGCAATCGGCGGGATTTCGATGGGCGCAGAAGCCGCGCTGATCCTGGCCCAACGCTCGGCCGGGTTGTACGACGCGGTCGCCGGCTACAGCGGCTGCTACACAACCGTCGGAGGATTCGGCAAGGCGTTGACCGATCTTGTGGTCATCAACGGAAATGCCCGCTCGGAGCAGATGTGGGGTCCGGCCGGTAGTGACGCTTGGCAAGAGCACGACATCTTCGCCAATGCCGACAAGCTCCGCGGAACCAAGGTGTACCTTGCGTCGGGATCGGGACTGCCAGGCCCACACGAAACCCTCGACACTCCTGCCCTGGGTCGTGTGCTGGTCGTAGGCGGGGTCATGGAACTGGGATCGAACCTGTGCACCGACCAGATCACGCAGGTGCTGCGCGATCGTGGAGTCGATGTCACCCGCAGCGCTCAACCGGTGGGAACGCACGGTTGGCCGTACTGGCGCGACGAACTCGTTCGTTCCTGGCCGATGCTCGAATCTGCGTTGTCACCTTGAGCAGTTTCTGGCGATGAGTTTTCGTTTCGGGTCGGGTCTATAACCCTGTACGCCTGATTCGAAACTTCTCCGACAAGGACAGAACATGCCTTCCATCACTCCCTGTTTGTGGTTCGACAACCAAGCAGAAGAAGCAGCGAACTTCTACATCTCGGTGTTCGGTTCCGGGCAGATCCTCGGAATTGAAAGGTACGTCGAAGGATCGCCCTCCGGAATGCCGGCGGGATCGGTGATGACTGTCAGCTTCGAGCTCGACGGTCAGCGATTCACCGGCCTGAACGGCGGACCGATGTTCACGTTCTCGGAGGCGGTGTCATTCGAGATTCCGTGCGTCGATCAGGCGGAGGTCGATCACTACTGGTCCAGGCTGACCGAAGGCGGGGAAGAAGGCCCGTGCGGCTGGGCCAAGGACAAGTTCGGATTGTCCTGGCAGGTAGTCCCGAATCGCCTCCTCGAACTGATGAAGGATCCAGACCGAGCCAGGGCACAACGCGCCACGGACGCGATGATGAAGATGAAGAAGATCGATATCGCAGAGCTCGAACGGGCCGCAGACGTGTCCTGAACACGATCTGGCCGATGGGCGACAGTCTTCGTTAGCTGATGCTAGCCTTCCCTAATTCTCGCTGGAGCGTTGGAGGAGTGCTGGTAACCATGCGGATCAAAGTCTCTCGAATGAAGATTGCAGTCACGGCGGTGACTGCCGCGCTTGCCGTCGCCGGCCTTGCCGGTTGCAGTAGCGACAGTGCTGACGCACCGGCCGAAGCGGGCGCAACCATTTCGACGATGTTCGGCGACGTCGAGGTCCCGGCCGACCCGCAGCGCGTCGTGGCGCTTGGTTGGTCGGATGCCGAGACGGCACTCGCTCTGGGCACTCAACCAGTGGGCGTCGCGGACTGGATGGCGTTCGGCGGCAAGGGCGTCGGACCGTGGATCGCGGACGAGTTCACCACCGACCCGAAGATCCTCGGAACGATGGACCTGAGCGTCGAAGACGTCATCGCGCTCGAACCGGACCTCATTCTGTGGACGCGAAGCGACAACACGCAGGCGACCTACGACAAACTCAGTGCCATCGCGCCGACGGTCGGGCCGCCTCCAGGTCTCGCCACGGCCTACGGGACGACGGTCGAGCAGCAGACCGAACTCGTCGCCAAGGCACTCGGCAAAGAATCGGAAGGCAAGGCGCTACTCGACGGCCTCGACGCCAAGTTCGACGCCGCGATTGCCGCCAATCCGAACTTCGCGGGCAAGACCGCGGCGGTCGGCGCCTACAGTTCCGACGGGTACGGCGCCTACGTACCCGGCGACGCACGCGCAGATTTCATGACCCGTCTCGGCTTCACGATTCCGGCCGCGATCACCGAGAAGGCCACGGGCAATTTCTACGTTCCGGTCGCCAACGAGAACCTCAACCTGTTCGACGCCGATCTCACCGTGCTGTTCCCGATCTTCCTCGACAGCAGTGCGTTTGCGAACGATCCGCTGTTGCGTGCAATTCCGTCGGCCCAACAGGGACACTTGTTGATCCTCGATGACGTTTCGCTTGTCAATGCGTTCTCGAGTGGCTCTGTACCGGGGCTGACCTACGCAATCGACAACGCGGTTCCGAAGTTTGCGAGCACGCTCGGAGCCTGATCAGAGCGTTTTCGGGGCCTGCCCGTCACTGTGAGCGTGTTCGCAAACAGTGGCGGGCAGTTCTCGTGCGTCAGTACACTGGAAAAAGTGAACTTTCAGCTAACGAGCGGCGCCCCCGTGGAGATCGGTCCAGTGGAGACCGCAGCGACCGCTCCTCGTTTTCCGCGGATGCATGCATACGTGGATATCGCTGTTGTGATCGTGGTGCTGGTGGGAACCAATTTGATTGCACACTTCACCACCGCGTGGGCGAGCATCGCCACGGTACCTATTTCTGCTCTTGTTCTGTTGGCGCTCACCAAGCGCCGGGGAATGGGTTGGGCGGAGCTCGGGCTGTCGCCTCGTGACCTGCGGAAGGGGTCGAAGTACGCCCTGGCCGCCGTCGGCCTGGTCCTGACGGTTGTCGCCGTCGGCGCACTGCTTCCGCTTACGCGCCCGTTTTTCATGGCGGATCGCTACGCCACGATTTCCGGCGCCATCATCGCGTCGATGATCGTCATTCCGCTCCAGACCGTCATTCCCGAAGAGTTGGCTTTCCGCGGCGTCCTGCACGGCACATTGAACCGGGTCAGTGGATTCCGGGGCGTCGCAGCGGCCGGTTCATTGATGTTCGGACTGTGGCACATCGCGTCGTCGATGGGTTTGACCAGCGGCAACGAAGGACTTTCCGGCTTTCTCGGTACCGGAGTCGTCGGTCAGGTCGCCGGAATCCTCGGGGCTGTTCTGGCCACCGCTGCAGCTGGACTGGTGTTCACCTGGCTCCGTCATCGCAGCGGCAGCCTCATTGCGCCGATTGCTCTGCATTGGTCGTTGAACGGGGCAGGCGCGCTGGCTGCGGCTCTTGTTTGGCATGCAACTCTTGCTTGATCCCAATATCTGACAAAAAGGACAGCATTCGCCGCGCGGTTCCGGGTAGTTTTGTGATTTGCTCAGTAAGTGACGCACCTTCATCGAGGCCATGTCTTCCACATTTCCGGTCGTCCGACGGTTGAGGATGCGGCGCAGTCGCTCGTCTCGATCCCCGACGGCGTGTTGGCGATCGACGATGCGGGAACCATCGTCTACTGCGGAGAATTCGAATCCCTCCCGAGTGAACTAGAAGGCACTGAAACCCACGATCACCGGCCAGGATTCCTGCTGCCCGGATTCGTCGACGCACACATTCACTTCCCGCAGACTTACGCCGGCGACGCATACGGCGGCGGTCAACTCCTCGAGTGGCTCGACCTCTGTATCTTTCCCTCCGAATCGAGGTTTGCTGATCCCGAGTTCGCCCAACACGCTGCCGAGGCCTTCTGTGCTCGCCGAATCGCCACGGGAACCACGGCCGCGATGGTGTTCGGATCGGCGTTTCCGCACGCGCAGGACGCCCTGTTCTCGGAAACTCTGAAACGCGGCCTTCGGGTGGTCAGCGGGCGGGGGATTCAAACCACCGGCCCGGCCTCCGCAGCTGCACTGATCACTTCCGAAGAGGACGCGATCAGACTCACTCGCGAGGAGATCGACAAGTGGCACGCGGCCGATACCGGTGACGTGAACACTGCGCTTGTTCACGTCGCAGTGGTTCCCCGATTCTCCCTCGCAGTGACAACACAGACGCTGAAAGACTTAGGCGAGTTGTACGACTCGGTCCGCGACCGCGGCGTCTACTTCCACAGTCACCTCAACGAGAACAACCGGCCGGGAACCGGCGAGGTGGCGACCACGCTGGCCGAGTACGAGGTCGAGACCTATCTCGACACGTACGACGGCAAGTTCCTCCCCGGCTCGCAGGTCGGCGGAAAGAGCTTCCTGGGTCCGCGCGCGATTCTCGCGCACTCGGTGCACTGCCAGGACTCCGAACTCGCACGAATGGCCGAGACCGGAACCTCGGTCGCACATTGTCCGACGTCCCAACAGTTTCTCGGCTCCGGCACCATGCCGTGGAAACGAACCGTTGCGTCAGGGGTCAACATCGCGATCGGATCGGACTTCGGCGGCGGTGACGAGTGCCTGCTCACCCGAGTCCTCGGCGACGCCTTCAAGGTTCACATCTCCGAAGCCGGCGACGACGGAGTATCGATGCACCCCGCCGAACTGCTGTTCACCGGAACTCTCGCCGGTGCTCGCGCGCTGGACATGGAGAACCGGATCGGCAACTTCGACGAGGGCAAGGAGGCCGACTTCCTGGTGATCGATCCGTCCGGATGGCCGCCGCTCGCCGGGCTCGTCAACCATGGAACGCGTTCGGATGATCCGATTCTCGCCCGCGACCAGACGCTCTTCGGGCTCCTGATGGCGATGCGCGAACCCGCGATTGCGCACGTGTACGTGCAAGGGCGCCGGGTGTCGGGCTGACGTGTCCGCAACCGCCATCACCGGGTACCACCGAACGAGTTCGGGATTCCGGGCGTGGGTAGAGCGTGCGGCCGAGATCGCCGGTCGATTCGACGGCTACCTGAGCTGCGCTGTCAGTGATCAACCGGAACCGGTGTCGCACGGGTTGTCCGTCACTTTCGCCAGTGCCGACGATCTTCATCGCTGGCTGGAGTCGACTGATCGCCGCGATCTCGAAAGATCTGCTGTAGCAACGGGAATTCTCGCGCAGACGAGTGATCTGGTACTGGTCGACGGCGTTCTGCCGCCGCCCGGTATCGGTGTGTACGACCACGCCGTCGTCGTGGGTAAGGAGAACGAGTTTCTGCGAACGCAACGGCACCTCATCGACCTCAGTTCGCGATTCTCCGGCTACGAGTCGGTGATGTTGTTGCGGTCGGTCACCGACTCCACCCAGTGGAAGTCCGTCCTTCGGTTTCGGACCGAGCAGCAGTTGGCGGTGTGGATGGCGTCGCCTGAAAGGGCCGCGGCACTACCGAAACTGCGAGCCGAGCTAGCCGAGGACTTCACCGAGACCACGCGGTCGACACCGTTCGGCACGATTCTGCGCACGGAGAACGGGCAGACCCGTGCGACGCCGAATTGGAAGACGGCGATGATCATCCTGCTCGTTCTTTATCCGACGGTGATGACGCTGTCGAGGTTTCTCGGGCCGTTGCTCGACGGGATCGGAGCGCCGCCGTGGCTCTCGATGTGGCTGAGCCAGATAGTCAGCGTCGGCGCCATGACGTGGTTTCTGATGCCGACGGTCACCAGGTGGTTCCGCCATTGGCTGGACCCGGTCGACGGCGCCGTCCCTCGCACCAACTGGCGCGGCGTCGCGGCGGTTATTGCGGTGTACGCAGCGACTCTGACGCTGTTCGCGTCGGTGAAGTGGCTGCAGTTCTGGGACTATTTCGACTGAATCCGGCCTCGGCGGAAGTAGGCGAGCGGTCCGAAGAAGTTGACGAAGATAATTGCTGCCCACTTCTTCTTGCTACCGTGCACCGTTTCGGCAGGTCGTCGCGCGAGGTCGATCCACGCGGCAATCGCCAGCAGGGACTGAATCGCTGCGAGCAGGGCGACGACGCGGCGCTGCGAGGGTGACAGCTCACTCCAGGACTTCTTTTTCGTGAGGTTCATGAACTCCACTTTGCCCTCGAACGTTCAATTTGTGTCGAGATGGGGTTGAATCGGCACCCGAAGTTCCCCGAAACGGTGTGAATAGCGTCACCATGATGACCGCTAAGTATGGTCTGGTGGGCCGCCGGGACGGTCGTTTTCGGCGTAAAGATCTCGCTAACCCGAACTGTGGCTGAATGTTTGCGCGCGCACTAAGCTCGCGTGGCCCGATCCGCGAAAGTGATTTGGCCAATCTGCTGGTACGCGCACTATGGAGTGCAACATCCACTCTATTAAGTAAGGCTTGCCAATCTTGTAGTCGATGTACAGATTTAGTGCTGAAGGGTAGCTGCTATCGGGAACGATGTTCGGAATGTGTCAATAAATCGTCCGTAGGTGACAGTTTGATCACTGCAGGTGTGCGTTACCTGTGTGTATGTCTGTGACCTGAAGGGGCCGAAATGTAACGTCCCGGACACATTTGGTGTCGCGGAAGTAACGGAAGACCTCTACTCTTATCGCCAGCAGCCACTCACGTGGCAGCAAATCCTCTGGACCGTATCTTCGACAGGAGCACATCGCATGAGCAGCGCAGAATTCTCGGATGCCTTCACCTTCCTCAACGACTTCTTCAGCAACGCGTCTGATCTCTTCAGCGCTCTGAGCTTCTTCACCTCGCTCAGCTGATAGCTTCCGGCCGATAGGCCGACCCAGTGGCCCCCGAAGACGACGTCTTCGGGGGCCACTGTTGTCTGCCTGATTCTCTGCCTAGCGTCCAATTTGGTGACAATGTGAGCATTGTTGGCCAAGTGCATGGCGGGGTTGATGTGACTGTGGTGGAATGCGAGCGAAAGAAGATAGCTTGCCTGCCCGCCACTTCGAGCGGGACACGCCGATGATCGGAGCTTTGTGCACGTCTCGCGAAGAAACCTCTTCAAGTACGCAGCCGCTGGATCGGCGGCTGCCGGACTCGCTGCTTTGAGCGGTACGACGTCGGTGGCCAATGCCGGTTCGCTCGGGACCCTGCTCGATTACGCCGCCGGTGTGCCGTCCGCTCAGGCAATCAAGGCCGCCGGGTACGCAGGCGCCATCCGGTACGTCTCGGATCGACGGCCGGGCGCCGATTGGATGGTCGGTAAGCCCGTACTGGCGCGGGAAACCGACGCGTTGACGGCGGCCGGACTCCAAGTCGTTTCCTGCTATCAATTCGGCAAGGGCGGAACAGCGGACTGGCGCGGAGCCCGCGAGGCAGGCAAGCGTCATGCGTCCCGTGGCCTCGAACTACATGCTGCGGCCGGTGGACCGTCCGGTCGGCCGATCTACGCGTCGATCGACGACAATCCAACCAGTACCGAGATCACGACGCTGATTGCGCCATACCTCGAAGGGTGGGCCTCGGTTGTGGGCAACGGGGCACTCGGTGTCTACGGAAACACTCGCGTGATCGACGCGATGATCAGTGCAGGCGTCGGAACCTGGTTCTGGCAGCACAACTGGGGCTCACCCGCAGGGTATGTGCACCCGCGGGCAAACCTGCACCAGTTCGAAATCGACAAGCGCAAGGTCGACGGCGTCGGCGTGGATCTGAATTCGATCCTCACGCGCGATTACGGGCAGTGGTCGTTGGCAGGCTCGGTCGGTCCGGTTCAGCCCGTCGGGTCCTCGTTGCCGACGGGATCTATCGCACCATAGCGCCGAATTTGGCGAGCCAGGCCTTGGCGTCTTCGGGGAGGTTGCCCGCTGCTTCGGCGGCGAGGCACCATGCTTTTGCCATCGACAGAAAGTTCATCGGGTTGTATGCGTCTTCTTCGCGAGACCACAAACCGTCGCCTGCGTAGTGCAGGATCGTGATGTTGGCGGCGCCGTGCTCTGATCCGTCACCCGGATCCTCCATCGGGTTGTCGATCTCGCACACGATCCATCCACGCTGCTCGTCGACGACGAACCAGTTGGCCGGGAACTCGGTCATCCGGCGCCCTGGGAACTCGGTCATCGTGCGAGTCACCCACTTGCGTACGGCCTCTCGGCCGTCGAGGGTGCCGAAGGCGTGTTCCACGTAGACGACGTCCTCGGTGAACATGTCCGCGAAGGCGTTCCAGTCGCCGGAACGAGTGCACTCGACAACGGTGTTCTGGTAACCCGCGAAGGCATCTTCGAGTTCCGTGCGTGTCCAGGTCATGAAAGGCTCCTCGGGTAGTCGTCGCCTCAAATTAGAACACGTTGCAGAATTGATTGTCGGCGATTCGACGCAGAAGAGTTCTGCGGTACCGTCGTTGGCGGGTCGGGGACCCGTTATGTGAGAGGGCACCACGTGGATATCATCATCAATTTCATCTACACGCTTCTGTCGAAGTTGCAGACGGGCAGCATCGAAGGCTCTTCGGAGAAGTGAGTCCTCCGCCGGGTTGATTCCCTTACGAGACTTTCTGTTTGGGAATCAATCCGGCGAACACCATTGTCACGACGGCGGCGGCGATGGAAATCAGGAACGTGGCGCGAAACGCCTCGAACGAGGGGATCACTGCGGTGCCGACCGTGATGGTCATCCCGGCCAGAACGACGCTCACGATCGCGGCAGACGTCGACGTGCCGATCGATCGCATCAGTGAGTTCAGTCCGTTCGCGGCCGCGGATTCCGTGATGGGTACCGCGCCCATGATCAAGGCCGGCATGGCCGAGTAGGAGAGCCCGACGCCCGCGCCGATGAACATTCCGGCCACGGCGACCTGCCAGACGCTCGACACCGTGAAATATGCGAAGGCATAACCTAATCCGATGACGAGGGCGCCAAGCATCAACGTGATTCGTGGGCCACGCCAAGCCGAAATTCGAGCGGAGACGGGTGAGAGCGCCATCATGACGAGTCCACCGGGGGCCAGTGCGAGTCCCGCTGCGACCATGGACAGTCCGAGTCCGTAACCGGTCGACGTCGGCGCCATGAGGAGTTGGGGGAGCGTCAAGGAATTGCCGTACATGGCAAAACCGACAGCGATCGACGCGAAGTTGGTGAAGAGGACCTGCGGTCGGGCCGATACGCGAAGGTCTACCAGTGGTGCGCTGCGTCGAAGTTCCCACCATCCCCACACCAGGAAGCTGAGCGCGGAAACCGCAAGGAGTCCCAGTGTTTTCGCGTCGCCCCACCCCCAAGTCCCGCCTTTGGTGATGGGCAGCAGCAGGGTGATCAGGCCGACTGTGAGGCCGAGCGCTCCAACGAAGTCGAAACGGCCCGGGCGTCGTACGGTCGATTCGGGAATGACGAACGCAACCAGTGCGATGCAGATCAATCCGAATGCTGCCGAGGTGACGAAGAGAAAGTGCCAGTTGGCATTCTGAGCAATCACTGCGGCGATCGGCAGTCCGATCGCACCGCCGACACCGAGGGTGGCGCTCATGACCGCCATGGCTCCGGCCACTTTCTTCGGTGGAAGAACGTCACGAATGATGGCTATGCCCAATGGAATTGCCCCGACCGATGCTCCTTGAAGTGCACGGCCGACAACGAGCACGATCAGTGAAGGCGCGATCGCGCAGATGGCCGAGCCCAGAACGACCATCCCGAGACTGACCAGCAGCATTCGTTTCTTGCCGAACATGTCGCCGAGGCGTCCGCTGATCGGCGTGATCACGGCGGCGGCGAGGAGCGTTGCCGTGATCGCCCACGACGTGTCGGCGGGAGAAGAGTTCAGCAGGTGCGGCAATTGCGGAATGATCGGGACGACCAGCGTCTGCATCAAGGCGACGACGATTCCGCACAGTCCGAGAACGGTGAGCACGGGACCCGACGGTGCGTAGTTCGTGTCCGTGGTTTTCGTCTCAGGGGTATTCCCGTCGACATTCGACGACCCTGTGTGAACGGACATTCGGCTCCCGCCCTGGCATGTTCTGTTTCGGTGCGTTCGCCCCAGTGTGCACGCTACACATCGTGTGTAGTCTGCACAATATGAGGATGGACCGGGACCCCGAACTGGTGAATATCGAGTACGAGTTGACTCTGCTCTCGCGCTACCACGCGCTTGCTCAACGGGCCGAACTTCATCTGGACCGGTCGGCGTATCTACTGCTCGGTCGACTGGAATTGCAACATCCCATGAGCCTCAAGGAGCTCTCCTGCGCTTTCTCGCTCGACATCTCGACCATAAACCGGCAGATCGGCGCGCTCAGGCGTCAGGGCTTGGTGGAGCGGGTGGAGGATCCGGACGGTGGCCTGGCGCGAAAGGTCCGGCCGACAGCGCAGGGGCTGTTGAAACTTCGTGCTGATCGCGAACATTCGACAGCGGGCGTCGAAAAGGTCCTGCGCGAGTGGACGCCCGAGCAACGTCTTGCGCTCGGTGATCTACTCAGGCAATTCAATACCTCGGTCGAAGCCCTGGAAGGCCGCGACTGGCCGCGACCGAATCAGGTCTGAGAGTGCGAAACGGACCGCAGCGAGCGATCCGGATCGCTCGAATCCGATTCCGGCGCAATGACAACAAGTTTCGGATGTTGCTCGGGCGCTGCGTGATTTCCACGCCAGGAGAGCAACGACCAGCGTGACAGCCCGGACAGCGCGGACCCGAGACTGACGAACGAGCCCGAACTCAGGACCGATGCCGTAGATCCGATGCTTCCGATGGAAAGGAAAGAGCCGACACTACCGATCGACAGTATCGAGTACGCCGATCCGATCGACAGGATGGACCCCTCGGATCGGATGGACAGTATCGATCGAGTCGACTTGTGCGACCGTATCGACTGGTCGGCTGGGCTTGATTTCCGGTCTGAACGGCCATGCGTGATGTCCACTCGTAGATGTCCCATCTATCGGGTCTATCACGGTGCTCGGAGATGCAAAAGGGACCCACCGAAATTCGGTGGGTCCCTTTCACGAGACTTCGATCAAGCTACCGCGAACATGCCCACGGTCGGGAGGAAGCTGCAGGTGATGCGGTCTGCGCCTTCCGGCTGGGTGGTCAGCGAACCGCTGATCACCGAGAGGACGCGTCCGGGGCCTGTATCGGCGATAGCCGACAGAGTGGCGGGGCCGTCCGGGTTGATGCGCGCGGCGTTGGTCAGGTTCTGGGTTGCGCTGCGCTGGTTGTCGATGTTGACCCAGGTCACGGTCATCGGCACCGGCTGGTCGTCGACGGCGGGAGCCGTACCGAGAGCGGTGAAGACGAATCCGGCCTGACCGGCAGCGGGGCCGGGAGGAGGCAGGTGAGCCGGGCCGGGAACAGCAAGTGCGGTTCCGACCGAATCGGCGGTTGCCGAGATGCAGCCCTTGCCCAGTGTCGGGTACAGGAACTGCGCGATGACGGGGGCGTTCTCGTCCGGGATTGCCGGTCCGCCACCGCCGCTGCCGTCGAGGAAGGTGATGACCTTCTCGAGGGTGGCTTTGATCTCGGGCGGAATGCCGGGGGAGTTCAGGATCGCGCGAGCCTGGTCGAGCAACGCTTGCTGCGGGCCGCCGGCGACGTCAGCCGGGCCTGCAGCGGCACCGATGATGGCGGGCGCAAACGAGGCGAGGAACTCGATCGGCACACTTTCGGGTGCGGGCGGTGCTGCCGGATCGGCCATTGCCTGTGCCGGCAATGCCAGTCCTGCTACTGCGGCAATAGCGACGGCGGTGAACGCCTTTCGCATACCTCGGGTTCGAAGCACTGTTTCCCCATCCTTAGTCATACCGCGCGGGCGCCTAGGCGAGCTCCGCGTTTGACGGCTCGAGGGGTCACTCTATGTACAGAGCCCCCGGGTTGTACAGCTGTTCAGTTGCTGAGCAGCTACGCACCGGGGGGAGTCTATGGCATGACCGGCCTCGATCGTGATTTACGGCGACCATACCTGTGACTGAAGTGATCTATGTGAAAGTTGATGCAACTGTTACGTCAGATTGCGAGGATTGTTCACTCGAAGATCAGTCGAAACGGACCGAATCGTCGACAAGTACGTCAATTCGACGGGCCAGGTCGAAGTCCAGATCGGTGAGTCCGCCGGCCGAGTGTGTCGAGAGTGTGTACGTGACCTTGCGCCATCGAACATCGATGTCGGGATGGTGATCTGCGGCCTCGGCGACGGCCGCGATGCGTTGGAGAAGGGCGATCGCGTCCGGGAAGGTCGCGGAGTCGACGGTGCGAGTGATCGAGCCCGGGGACAGCTGCCAAGCGGGCAGTTCGTCGAGTGCGCTTTGGATTGCGGAGTCGGACAACAAAGTGGCCATACTCCATCATGGTGCGATGAGTGATGTGCCTGCAAGGGATCGCGAAGTTGTTGCCGGCGCGATCTTCCGTGGGGGAAGGCTGCTCCTCGCGCAGCGGACGAGTCCGCCGGCGTTGGCCGGCCGCTGGGAACTGCCGGGCGGGAAGGTCGAGGAGTTCGAACCACCACAGAACGCGTTGGTGCGAGAGCTACTCGAGGAACTCGCGGTCGAAGTTCGGTGCGGCGCCAGAATCGGCGTCGACGTGCCATTGTCGCCGGGGTTGGTCCTGCGGGCGTACCGGGCGGAGTTGGTGTCCGGCGAACCGGTCGCGCTCGACCATGCTCAGTTGGCATGGGTCGACGCCGAAGAACTGTTGTCGATGGATCTGGTCGACAACGATCGGGCCTGGATCCCCGAACTGCTCGAGGAGTTGAGGGCGCTTACGCCGCGCGGGCCTTCTTGAGACCGGCTTTCAGTTCCTTCTTGGATGCGCCCTCGTTCTCGAGCTTCTTCATCCGCATGATGACGACGGGGCACTTGATGCACCGCGTCTTCTTGCGGCAGCACTTCTTTTTCGGCTTGAGCTTCGAGACCTTGCTTGCCTTGATTTTTCCCATGTGACGCTGCGGCTTTCCTGTTTCACTACGGCGGAGAGCCCGCTCTTGGAACGAGGTTAGCGTACCCTTAAACACCCTGTTTCTCCAGGTCGTAATCCTACCCGCTTCAGCGTGGTGCAAATCACTATTGGCTGGTGGGGGCGGTGATAGAGGCCGCACAATGCAGGAGTATCCGCTCGGAGCGAGTAGTATTTACTAGGCCGCGGTGCCTATTCAGGCGATTCGTGCCCTGATTCGGATCACACACTCGTGCAGCGGCCACCAGAAGAGCCGTGCGACTTGACTTTCGCGTGGCCGAATCAACTCAGCCAGGAGAGCCATCGCGTGACCACCACCAGCTTCCGTAACGTTGCCATCGTCGCACACGTCGACCACGGCAAGACCACCCTCGTCGACGCCATGCTTCGTCAGTCCGGCGCGTTCGAGGAGCGCGCCGAGCTGGTCGATCGCGTCATGGACTCCGGCGACCTCGAACGCGAGAAGGGCATCACGATCCTCGCGAAGAACACCTCGGTGCACAAGCGCAACGAGGATGGTTCGGTCACCGTCATCAACGTCATCGACACCCCGGGCCACGCTGACTTCGGTGGCGAGGTCGAGCGCGGTCTGTCCATGGTCGACGGCGTCGTCCTGCTCGTCGATGCGTCCGAGGGCCCGCTTCCGCAGACGCGTTTCGTGCTGCGCAAGGCGCTTGCCGCTTCGCTGCCCGTCATCCTGGTCGTCAACAAGACGGACCGCCCCGACGCGCGCATCGAAGAGGTTGTCTCCGAGGCTCAGGACTTGCTCCTGGACCTCGCGTCCGATCTCTCCGACGAGGCTGCAGAGGCCGCCGAGCTTGCGCTCGGGCTGCCGGTTCTCTACGCCTCCGGTCGCGAGGGCAAGGCTTCGACGGTGCAGCCCGAGAACGGTCAGGCTCCCGACGCCGAAGACCTCGCCGCTCTGTTCCAGGTTCTGATGGAGTACGTCCCGGCCCCCAAGGGCACGGTCGACGCACCGCTCCAGGCTCACGTCACCAACCTCGACGCGTCGGCATTCCTCGGTCGCCTCGCGCTGGTTCGCATCCACAACGGCGAGCTGCGCAAGGGTCAGACCGTGTCCTGGTGCCGAGAGGTCGACGGCGAGCCCGTCATCACCAAGACCAAGATCACCGAACTGCTCACCACCATCGGTGTCGAGCGTGTTCCCGCCGAGGTTGCGCTCGCCGGCGATATCTGCGCTGTTGCAGGTTTCCCGGACATCATGATCGGCGACACGCTCGCCGACCTCGACAACCCGGTTGCGCTGCCTCGCATCACCGTCGATCAGCCGGCCATCTCGGTCACGATCGGTACCAACACCTCACCGCTGGTCGGCCGCGTCAAGGGTCACAAGCTCACCTCGCGCATGGTCAAGGCTCGCCTGGACCAGGAGCTGGTCGGTAACGTCTCGCTCAAGGTCCTCGACATCGGACGTCCCGATGCGTGGGAGGTCCAGGGTCGTGGAGAGCTCGCGCTCGCCATCCTCGTCGAGCAGATGCGTCGCGAAGGCTTCGAGCTGACCGTCGGAAAGCCGCAGGTGGTCACCCAGACTGTCGACGGTAAGATCCACGAGCCTTTCGAAGAGCTGACCATCGACAGCCCCGAGGAGTACCTCGGTGCCATCACTCAGCTTCTGGCCAACCGCAAGGGCAAGATGGTTCAGATGTCGAACCACGGCGCAGGCTGGGTTCGTATGGAGTTCATCGTTCCTTCACGTGGTCTTATCGGCTTCCGTACGGAATTCCTCACGGATACCCGCGGTACCGGCATCGCCAATGCCGTCTTCGACGGCTACGGCCCCTGGGCCGGCGAGATTCGTGCACGCCACACCGGTTCACTCGTGTCGGACCGTTCCGGCACAGTGACGCCGTTCGCCATGATCCAGCTTGCTGACCGCGGAACCTTCTTCGTCGAGCCCGGCGCAGACACCTACGAGGGTCACGTCGTCGGTATCAACCCCCGTCAGGAAGACCTCGACATCAACGTCACCCGCGAGAAGAAGCTGACCAACATGCGTCAGTCTTCCGCAGACGTGATGGAGACCCTCGCGAAGCCCATCAAGCTCGAGCTCGAAGCGGCCATGGAATTCTGCTCCGGCGACGAGTGCGTCGAGGTCACCCCCGAGGACGTCCGCGTCCGCAAGGTGCATCTCAATGCAACCGAGCGCGCTCGCGAGCGTTCGCGCAGCAAGTCTCGCGACAAGGCTGCTCTGTAGTCTTTCGTCGGTTACAACCTGACAGGCGGATGTGCCTTTCGGCCGAGTTTTCGGCGGAAAGGTACATTCGCCTTCATGGTTTCCGGGCGAAAGTGCTGCCCGGAAATCGAGTGCGAAGGGGCGACGCGGCCCCGTACGGAAGGAATTGTCTGTGGCCTCAGGACGTCGCTACCTGGCGTTGGCAGTGGCAGTGACGGCGTTGTCGCTGACTGCATGTACAGCCGATCCGCCGCCTCCGGTCGAGAGCACCGAAACCGTCAAGCCCACACCGACTCCGGTCGTCCCGGCGACGAAGCAGGTCACTGTGGCAATCGACGAGGTAGGAGGCGGATTCAACCCGCACCTGCTCGCGGATCAGTCGCCGGTCAACTCCGCAGTCGGTAATCTCGTGCTGCCCAGTGCGTTTCGCCCGATCAAATCGCCGACGCAACCTGGTGCGACGGAGTGGGCGATCGACGATTCTTTTCTCGTTTCGGCTGAAGTGACGTCAGAGGCTCCGTTCACGATTCGCTACCAACTGCGCAACGAAGCCCAGTGGTCGGACGGTGCTCCCATTGCGGCAGAGGACTTTCGCTACCTGTGGCAGCAGATGATCTCGGTTCCCGGTGTGGTCAACCCCGCGGGCTATCAGATGATCGACGACGTGAACTCGTCCGGCGGTGGCAAGGCGGTCAACGTGGTGATGCGTGCACCGTACCCGGCGTGGCGAGAGTTGTTCACCGATATTCTTCCGTCCCACCTGATCAAGGACACTCCCGGCGGTTTCAGCACCGGATTGAGCGAGGGGATTCCGGTGTCGGGAGCCCACTTTCACGTGCGCTCTGTCGACCGTGGCCGGGACGAAATCGTGCTCGAACGCAACGACCGATTCTGGGGCAAGCCGTCCGACCCGGATCAGATAGTTCTGCGACGCGGCGGAACGGCGTCGCAGTTGGCGGATGCCCTGCGCACCGACGACGCTCAAGTGGCGCAAGTTCATTCGGGTAGTGCGACGGATATTCAGCTGTCTGCGATCCCGGGTGTCAGTACCGCATTCTCGTACGTTCCGCGCACTCTCGACATCAACGTGAACGGGCGCAGCAAGAACTTCGCGGACGTTCGGGTCCGTAAAGGTGTTCTGGGACTGCTCGATCCGGACCTGCTCGCCGTAGTGGCGGCCGGGAGTGAATCGGCGTCGGCCCCGGTGAAAGCTCAGATCCTCGCTCCGTCGGATCCGGGATACGCACCCACCGCGCCGCCGAAGCCGACCCGAGAGCAGGCGCTGGGCGAGCTGACTGCAGCCGGCTACCTGACGACGCCGGCCACCGGAATCGTCACGGGCACTGGGACAGTCGGATCGATCGTCCGGGACGGTGCTCAGTTGACCCTGCTGATCGGTGCCCCCGAGAACGACGACATCGCGATCGCCGTGGCAAACACCGCGGCCGACGAACTGCGCGACGTGGGGATCCTCGCGACTGTCGAATCGGTGCCGCCGGAGGAACTCTACGGCGAGGACCTGACGACAGGACGCGTCGACATGATTGTCGGTTGGAGTCGGGCAGGCGCCGACACGGCCACTTCACTCGCATCGCGGTTCAGTTGCCCGAGCGCACCTTCCACTCCGGCAACAAGTTCGGCGGTACCCGCACCGACGCCGTCTCCGGAGCCTGTCCGCACGACAAGCGTCGAGGCTCCGAGCAACCTGTCCGGGCTCTGCGATCCTGCGCTGCAAGGTCGGATCGACGAAGCGCTCAGCGGCGTCGGGGATCTCGGATCGTTGATCGCCGACGCGGAGCCCAAGCTGTGGGACCTCGCGGCGGTCTTGCCGATCGTGCAGAGCCGAGCGCTGGTCGCGGTCGGGACCGGAGTCGAGGGCGTCGTGCTCGACGGCCCGGTGCAGGTGGGGATATTCGGAAACGCGACGGACTGGGTGAGGGTGGCAAAGTGACGACCTCGGCGAAACGACTGCTGTTGGTACACGCACATCCGGACGACGAAACGATCACCACCGGAGGCACCATCGCGCGTTACGCGGCCGAAGGCGTCGAGGTCACGGTCCTTACCTGCACGTTGGGGGAGGAAGGCGAAGTCATCGGTGACGCGTGGGCGGGGCTCGTGGCTGCCGAGTCGGATCAACTAGGCGGCTATCGGATTTCCGAACTGAGCGCAGCGCTGTCGGCACTGGGCAGTGCCGCTCCTCGATTCCTCGCCGGCGCCGGTCGGTATCGCGATTCCGGAATGATCGGCACACCGTCGGCCGCGAATCCCCGTGCTTTTGTCAATGCTCGACTCGACGAGGCAGTCGGCGCGGCGGTCGCCGTCATTCGTGAGATCAGGCCGCACGTCGTGATCACGTACGACCCCAACGGCGGCTACGGGCACCCGGACCACATCCAGGCACACGCGATCACCACAGCGGCCGTCGAAGCTGCAGGAACGACGGCGTATCCCGACGCCGGCGATCCGTGGACGACCCCGAAGTTCTACTGGACCGTGACCGAGCGCAGCGGACTCGAGCGTGGCATCGCGGCCATTTCCGAGTTCCCGGCGAACTGGCGCTTGCCCGAGCCCGCGGAATTGCCGAGCGTCGATGACGGAGACGTGACGACGGCAATCGACGTTCGCGGCGTCGTCGATGCGAAGGCGCGGGCATTGAGCGCCCATGCCACTCAGGTGACGGTATCCCCGAGCGGAGCCGAATTCGCATTGTCGAACAACGTGGTCCAGCCGATCCTGACGGTCGAGCATTTCGTGTTGGTGGCGGGCACGCTCGGTCCCGTCGGTGAGGACGGTCGCGAGAGCGATCTGTTCGGCGGACTGCACAGCTGACCTGGGCGTCGGCTCACAGGCATTGCGATCGACGCCGTAGTGGTGTGTGATGCGTGTCACCGGATGGGTGGTCCTTTCGGTAACAGCAAAGCCTGGGGGCTGAAGAAATGTACAACTGGGACCTGCAGAACCAGATCGTCGCCTTTGTCGATTCGTTGCGTCCGATGGCTGGTTATTACCACGACTTGTATTACGGGTCGCTCTACGCATTCGCAGATCAGCAGAGTCATCTGCTGACTCTGCTCGGGTTCCCGCCGGTTCCCTGATCGTCTTCGTTCTTTTCGGGCGCGAGCCGGGGTGCTTGTCGGGAGGGGACCCCGCGCTCGCGCGATGGCGACCGATAGACCACTATCAAAACCATGATCACGGTCGAGAAGAACACGGACGCCTCGACAGGAACGTCGCTGTCGTGGCTCGACCCTGTCATCCTCGGCGTCCTGATTTTCGACGGATTCCTGTGCGCGGTGCTGTCCGTTCTGTTCCTGCCGACTCATCTCGGTACGACGGCATTTCCCATCAGCATTCTCGTAGCCGCAGTCGCGAACCTCGTGTTGGTGATCGCGGCCCGCACTGTCACGACTCCGGGCAGAGCCGCATTGCCGCTCGCCGGTTGGATCGTCGGGTTCTTGGTGTGCATGGTGGGCGGCCCCGGCGGCGACGTGCTGGTGCTGTCGTCCCCACTGACGTTCTTGCTTTTGGTCGGTGCTATCGCTCCGGCCGCAGTTTTCCTTTTCAAAGTGGCGATCAACAGGCTTGCCACCCTCAGTTCGCAATAGTTCTCGGCGCGCGCGTAGGAAACTGACCCGTGCATAAGGGACACTCAGCCTGTGGCTGAACATGATCTGGCGGGCGCGACGATCGCCTTGACCGCAGAACGGCGTGCCGAAGAATTTGCGACGCTCCTCGAGCGTCGAGGTGCAGAGATCGTGCGGACACCGGTGATCCATGTCCTGCCGTTAGTGGACGATCGAGACCTGCGCACCCAGACCTCCGCACTGATCGCCGATCCACCGGATCTGGTCGTGATCAGTACCGGAATCGGCTTTCGCGGATGGCTCGACGCCGTCGCCTCCTGGGGTTTGACCGACGAGTTCCTCGGAGCTTTGGCCCGGACACGCATCATCGCCCGCGGCCCGAAGGCGACGGGCGCCATTCGAGGCGCGGGATTGCGTGAGGAGTGGTCCCCCTCGGGTGAGTCGTCCGAGGAAGTTCTGGCGCACCTCGGGAGTGAGGGAGTGGCAGGCTTACGCGTCGCAGTCCAGTTGCACGGCACCATCACCGAATGGGAGCCGTTGACGGATCTGAGCGCTTCCCTTGCCGATACCGGCGCGATAGTCACTCCGGTGTCGGTCTATCGGTGGATCCGGCCGCCGGATCAGTCGCCCGTCCGCGCGCTGGTTGCTGCGGTTCGTTCCGGCGCAATCGACGCGCTGACCTTCACCAGTGCCCCCGCCGTCTCCTCGATGCTCAGCACGGCAAAAGAAATGGGCGAACTGGAGCGGTTCGTCGCAGCCATGCGCGGACCGGTACCGACCTACTGCGTCGGACCGGTGACGGCCGCCCCGCTGGAACTGCTCGGTGTTCCCACCATCCAGCCGGAGCGATCGCGTCTCGGTTCGCTGGCGAGGCTCATCATCGACGACCTGCCCAGACGTCGCCTCCGCCCGGAGTGACGGCCTCGATCAAAGCCCACGCATTCTCGGCGGGGAGATCGATCACCTCGTAGCTTCCGGTGCCGGCGGGCGTCGCGGCGACGACGGTTGCCACGCCTGCGCGACGTTGGAAGAACGTCTCGCGCACCGTCCAGCCGATGACACCTTCGGATTCGAGGCTGTGACGCTGGCGATCGAGCGAGCCGCTTCGGGTGATCAACCACCCCGGCAGAACTGCATGGCCGAGGCCGTTGTATCGGTCGTGCGCAAGGGCAGCGCCGCCGATCGCGAGTACAGCGACTCCGAACCACGCATAGATCGGCACGTGGAGGCCCGATGCCGCGCACGCCACGCAGACCAGGAACGCCACTGCCGCCAGAAACAGCGCTCGGGTGTACCGGCGACGCCGCGCGGCCGGCCCGTGATTCATCAGGGGAGCGGACGCTTGGCGTGAGTCACCGATCACGGTGGCCATCACTCGCTCGGCCTCCTTGCGCGGTCCCTGCGGGAGCAGCAGCGAAGATTCCTTCTTCTCGGCACTCACGCCCGTCATGATGGCGTCGAGGCGCGCGCCGCGGGCAAGACGCAGCAGGAGCGGCTCTTTGAGCGTCGTGCCGCGCAGGCGGGCTCGGTCGAGTGTGGTCTGCCGGGTCTTCAACAAGCCGTGACTGACGTGCAGGATGCGGCCGTTGTCGGTGAGCTTCATGTTGCCGAACGCGATCAGATACTGAACGCAGGCGAGTGCACTCGACAGCACCAGCAGCACGGCGAGTGCGATGACGACCATCACCGCGATGCCGAGGCTCTCGAGGGAGTCGAAGCTGTCGCTGACTGCCGAGGACTTCGCGACGGCAGTGCCGATGCCGTATTGGAACGAGATGCCGATGATCGCCGCGATGATGGCGATTCCCGTGAACGAAAAGGGGGCATAGCGAACCCAACTCGGCTCCCAGTGGCCGATCTCGGTATCGATTGGTTCGGCGATGTTTTCGACCGGAGTGCCGGGGACCTCAGGGTTGCGTGCCTGTTGCGCGCCGGCCAGCAGCGCGGCACGAAGGTCCGGAACCAGGGCGGTCGAGAGGGCATTGAGTTCGAACTTGTTCGAATCGTGGCCGCTCCCAGCGCGTTGGCCGGTCCCGATGCGCACGATCGACAACCCCAGCAGTCGGTGCATGACCCCGGCCTCGACGTCGACGGATCGGATGCGGCTACGCGGGACCGAGAGCAGCTTTTTCTGGAATACCCCGGTGCGCAGTTGAACGTGAACGGGCCCGATGCGGTACGTGGTGGTGAAATACCGCAACAGGCCGAAGATGACGAGCAGAGTGACGACGCCGAGACCCCACCAGTGGTTTCCGGATTGGCTGCCGAGAACGACGGAGACGAGTAGGACCGGGAGGAGTTTGACGACTTCGTTGACGGGGTGGACCAGAAGCATGCGGCGGTCGAGGCGGAGCCAGGGCTGCTCCTCTTCGGCTGCCTCGGCAGCCGCCGTTTCCGCCTCGACCGGGATCTCGATCGCGGTCGGGTCGCCCAACTGTTTCTCGTTCATGTTGCGTCCCCCACGTTGGTGCCCGCGATCTCCGTCAGTTGCGCCACTGTGCGGTCGGCGATTTCCTGGTCGAGTGCGGAGATCTTCACGGCCCCGGCCGACGACGCCGTCGTGACAGTCACGGTTGCCAGACCCAACATGCGGTCGATCGGTCCGCGCTCGGTGTCCACGGTCTGCACGCGCGAGATCGGTGCGATGCGTCGTTCCTGGGTGAACCAGCCGGTGCGTGTGTACACCGCGGTGTCACTGATTTCCCATCGGTGGACGCGATACCGCCACGCCGGAACCATCAGAATGTAGGTGGCAGCGAAGAGCACGGTGACTGCGAATACGGTGCCGACCACCCAGGACGGGATTCCGGGTATCAAGACGGCACAGACGATTTCGGCGACGATGACAGGTACCCAGAACAGTGAGGCCGTGATTGCCCACAGCCTCGGGGCTTTGGTGCTGGGACGCCATAGTGGGTCGGCCATGGTCAGCGGTTGCGGCGCAGTCATGGGCACTACTTTGGTCGAGTGAGGGGCGATCTGTCGACATCGGCCCTATCGTGGAGTGTGGCGACCGCGAAGGGAGCACGTGATGACCGAACAAGATGCGACATTCGACCCGGAGGCTCCGGAATCAGATGCGCTCGAACAATCGACACCCGTAGATCCAAACGCCCCCGAAGAACCCGATCTGACCGATATTCCACTCGACGCACCAGTGGCTGACGTGGTGGATCAACGCGTCGAGGTCTCGGTCGACGACGACTATCGGCCGTCGTGATCGAGGCGGTATCGCGGCAGTAAGGCCTCCTTGTTCTGGCACCGGGTGGCACTAGTCGTCTCACATGGCGCATGATCGCTAGGTGAACCGAACTGGTGATGACTCCGGCAAACCCACCATGCTTCCGATGCCAGGTATTTCCGCGTCCGCCTCGTCCAGTCCGTCGCCCGGCCCGTCAGCGTCGGCGATGCGGCGAGTCCTCCGTCGTGCACGCGACGGAGCGACCCTGAATGTCGACGAGGCGGCAATGCTGCTGCAGGCACGGGGAACCGATCTGACCGATCTGTGTTCCTCGGCGGCCAAGGTTCGCGACGCCGGTCTGCTGGCAGCGGGTCGGCCGAACACCGTGACGTACTCGCGGAAAGTTTTCATTCCGCTCACTCGTCTGTGCCAGGACAAGTGCCACTACTGCACCTTCGTCACCGTGCCGGGGAAACTGCGTGCCGAAGGGCACGGCATGTTCCTGGAGCCGGACGAGGTTCTGGACATTGCCCGGGCAGGCGCCGAATTGGGCTGCAAGGAAGCCCTGTTCACGCTGGGGGATCGCCCCGAGGCTCGCTGGCCGGAAGCAAAGCAATGGCTGGACGAACGTGGCTACGATTCCACCCTCGACTACGTGCGAGCGATGTCGATTCGGGTGCTCGAGGAGACCGGACTGCTCCCACACCTGAACCCCGGTGTGATGAGCTGGCAGGAACTCTCACGGCTCAAGCCCGTCGCGCCGTCGATGGGCATGATGCTCGAGACGACGGCAACTCGGCTGTTCACCGACAAGGGCGAATGCCACTACGGAAGCCCGGACAAGGACCCCGCGGTTCGGTTGCGCACCCTGACCGACGCAGGCCGACTGAACATTCCGTTCACCACCGGCATTCTCGTGGGCATCGGGGAGAACTTCCTCGAGCGCGCCGAGTCGATCATGGCGATACGCAAGTCGCAGAAGGCGTTCGGCCACATCCAGGAAGTGATCATTCAGAACTTCCTGGCCAAGCCTGATACCGCGATGCGCAACACCCCTGACGCAGGACTCGACGAATTTCTCGCGGCCATCGCCGTCGCGCGCCTACTGCTCGGGCCCACGATGCGGATTCAGAGTCCGCCGAATCTCGTCTCGAACAGCGAGTGCCTCGCGCTGCTCGGCGCAGGCGTCGACGACTGGGGCGGGGTATCACCGCTGACCCCCGATCACGTCAACCCCGAGCGCCCGTGGCCCAATCTCGAGACCTTGGCCGAGATCAGCGCCGAGGGCGGCTTCACCCTCACCGAACGCACTGCGGCCCAGCCGGCGTATGTCCTGGCCGGGGCTCCGTGGATCGATCCGCGCATTGCGGGTCACGTTCAGGCGCTCGCGGACCCCAAGACCGGGCTCGCCTTGCCGGATACCAAGCCGGTGGGTCGGCCGTGGCAGGAGCCGGACGAGTCGTGGGAATCGAGCGGACGTGTGGATCTCAATACGGAGATCGACACGGACGGGCGCAACACCGAGACCCGCAGTGACCTGGGCAGTGCGTTCGGCGACTGGGAGACCGTGCGCGAACAGGTCCTCGAGCTCAGTGCTCCGATTCGCGTCGACACCGATCTGCTGGCTGCGCTGCGCAGCGCCGAACGCGATCCCGCCGGATGCTCCGACGACGAATACCTGGCCCTTGCCACCGCAGAGGGACCGGGCCTGGAAGCCGTTGTGGCGCTGGCGGATGCGCTGCGCAAGGAAGCCGTCGGCGAGGACGTCACCTACGTCGTGAACCGGAACATCAACTTCACCAACATCTGCTACACGGGCTGCCGGTTCTGTGCGTTCGCGCAGCGCAAGGGCGATGCCGACGCCTTCACACTGTCGGCAGACCAGGTCGCCGACCGTGCGTGGGAAGCGCACGTCGCCGGCGCTACCGAGGTGTGCATGCAGGGCGGTATCGATCCGGAACTTCCCGTCACCGGTTACGCCGACCTGGTCCGGGCCGTCAAGAAGCGCGTGCCGTCGATGCACGTCCACGCGTTCTCACCGATGGAGATCGTGAACGGCGCATCGCGCAGCGGTGAAAGTATCAGGGATTGGCTGACGGCTCTTCGTGAGGCGGGCCTCGACACCATTCCCGGCACGGCAGCGGAGATCCTCGACGACGAGGTGCGCTGGATCCTCACCAAGGGCAAACTGCCGACGGCGGAGTGGATCGAAGTGGTCACCACGGCCCACGAGGTAGGACTGCGGTCGAGTTCGACGATGATGTACGGACACGTCGATCAGCCGCACCACTGGGTCGGGCACCTGAATGTTCTTCGCGGAATCCAGGACCGCACAGGCGGATTCACGGAGTTCGTACTTCTACCGTTCGTGCACCAGAGCGCGCCGCTGTACCTGGCAGGCGCTTCACGACCAGGGCCGACCAATCGGGACAACCGCGCTGCGCACGCGCTGGCACGCATCATGCTGCACGGCCGAATACCCAACATCCAGACCAGCTGGGTCAAACTCGGCATCACCGGAACGCAGATGATGCTCAACGGCGGAGCCAACGACCTCGGCGGAACGCTGATGGAAGAGACGATCTCGCGGATGGCGGGTTCCGAACACGGGTCCGAGAAGACCGTCGCAGAACTGCGCGCCATCGCCGAGGGAATCGGACGTCCGGCACGCGAACGAACCACCACACATGCACGACGCGAAGGAGCGATTGCCTGATGGCTGATGTACTGGGGGACCGCAAGGTCGTCGAGGTTCTCGATCGAGCGGTATGGGGGATCAACCCGGTTCTCGGCCTCGCCTACAGCGATCCGCTCGGTATCAAGCGTCGGACCTTCGAGCCGACCGATCCTGAGCGAAACGCTGCCGCGATGGTGTTGGACGCTGCAGCTTGGGTCCTCGATGTCGTCAAGTTCCCCGGGACGGCGGCGTGGTCGGTGATGACGGACGAGCAGCGCTCGAAGTGGTGGACGACCAGGTTGGGTGCACTCAACACCGTTGCCGTCGCGTTCCCCGGCATCTTCGGCGTCCTCCTCAATCGGTTGCCGATCCAGGACCTGCTGGCTTTCGCGAATCAGGCCGTTGTGCTCGTTGCGGTTGCCCGTGAACACGGAGTGACCGAACGGGATCAGCAAGTGGACCTCTTGGCGTCGGTGCTGTGCCGGCGTGAGACCAAGTCCCGAGATCTGCTCGCCGGTGAGGATTTCGCCGAAAAGTCAGTCAGTGGCAACGACGAGACCTGGCGCCCCTTCGCCCTGATCGGGACCTTGTGGCGCACGTCGAAGACTTTCCGCGCCATCACCGACGAGTTGCACAAGCGGCCGTCGCGGACAAAACCGTACGAGATTCTCGGCAAGATTCCGGTGGTCGGCGTCGTGGCGGATTACCTCGGTGAGCGGGGCGCACTGGTACGCGCGGCCGCCCTGGGGGAGAAGTGGATCGCGATTCGGTCGAGGAACATCACCGCAGTAGGCTGAAATGTGTTACCCCCGCCTGCTCAGAGTCGGTAGGCAGGGGGATAATAGGCTGTTCCCGCGGTACGTGAGAGTCGTATCGGATTTTCGGCCCCGAGCAACTGCGTGTTGCGGCGGCGATGCACGACAGGAAGGCAGGGAGATCGGCAGTGACCTACACGATTGCTGAACCGTGTGTAGATGTGATGGACAAGGCGTGCATCGAAGAATGCCCTGTCGACTGCATCTACGAGGGTGGACGCATGCTTTACATCCACCCCGACGAGTGTGTCGACTGCGGCGCGTGTGAGCCTGTCTGTCCCGTCGAAGCCATCTTCTACGAAGACGACGTCCCGGATCAGTGGAACGCGTACATCAGCACCAACGTCGATTTCTTCGACGATCTCGGTTCGCCTGGTGGAGCCGCCAAGCTCGGCAAGGTCGACTACGACACGCCGTTCATCAAGGCGCTGCCTCCCATGGGTGAGGAATAGAGATCTTGTCTCGTACTCCGGTGGCCGCTGGGCTTCCTGACTTTCCGTGGGATTCGCTCGCCGACGTCACGGCGAAGGCGCACTCTCATCCCGACGGCATCGTGAACCTGTCCGTGGGTACGCCGGTGGATCCGGTGGATCCGGTGATTCAGGAGGCCCTCGCCTCTGTTGCCGAGGTGCCCGGATATCCGACGACTCATGGCACGCTCGAGCTTCGCGAGGCCGTGGCGGAGTCACTGGATCGCCGCTACAACATTCCCGACGTCGATCCGGCAGCGGTGCTGCCGGCCATCGGTACCAAGGAAATGATCGCGTGGCTGCCGAAATTGCTTGGTCTCGGAGCCGACGATCTAGTGGTCATTCCGGAGTTGGCGTACCCGACCTACGAGGTCGCGGCGAAGTTGGCAGGCGCACGCGTCCTGCGCGCCGACGGCTTGAACAAGCTCGGTCCCGAGTCGGCGGCGATGATCTTCGTGAACTCGCCGTCCAACCCCACCGGCAAGGTGCTCGGCCTCGAGCACTTGCAGAAGGTCGTGGCCTGGGCGCGCGAGCGCGGCGCCATCGTCGTCTCCGACGAGTGCTACCTCGGATTGACCTGGGAAGCGGATGCACTCTCCATTCTCGATCCCCGCGTCAACGACGGCGATCTGACCGGTTTGCTTGCGGTCCACTCACTTTCGAAGACATCCAATCTCGCGAGCTATCGCGCCGGGTTCGTCACCGGTGACCCTGCTCTGGTGTCGGAACTGCTCGAGGTGCGCAAGCACGCGGGAATGATCTTGCCGCTGCCGATCCAAGCCGCGATGACCGCAGCCTTGGGCGACGACCAACACGAGAACATCCAGCGCGAGCGGTACCGCGAGCGTCGTAGCGTGTTGATCGAAGCTGTTCGCGGCGCCGGATTTACCGTCGACAATTCCGAGGCCGGCCTGTACCTCTGGGCAACCCGCGGCGAGGAATGCCGAGCGACGGTCAGTTGGTTCGCCGATCGCGGGATCCTCGTTGCTCCCGGTGAGTTCTACGGACCGAGCGGAAGCAAGCACGTTCGGATCGCTCTCACCGCGACAGACGAACGAATCGCCGCAGCAGCAAAGCGCCTCTCCGCCTGAACTGTGTGCTTTCGCAGGTGTCAGGTTCCCTGATGTCGGTATCAGTCCGATGTAAGGTCGCGCTGTGACCACCTCAGGGACCGGCGGCTTGGACGCGGTACTGATCGTCGCCGTCGTTGTTGCCTCGGTTGCGTTGATGCTCACCTGGCTGAAGGATCGTCGAATATTCGGAGACTTCCCTCTTTCGGCCGCTGTTCTTTGGCTGGTGGTGGCAGTTCCATCGATCCTGCAGGCGCTGATGCCGGGACTGCTGGACATGTTTCGTCGTGATCCCGCTCTGATTCGCGACGGTCAATGGTGGCGCATTCTGACCTCGGTGCTCGTTCAGGACGGAGGGGTCGCAGGAACCATCACCAATCTCGTGACGCTGGCGGTGGTGGCGCCGCCGGCGTTTCGGCTCTGGGGCGCCGCACGCGGCTGGGCTCTCTTCCTGCTCGGTCAACTGCTGTTCGGTTTGCTCACCACCGCAGTTTTCCCGTCGACCGGCGCAGGCAACTCCGGCGCCACACTTGCTCTGGCAGCGGCGGCCGCGGGGATCGGCGTTCTGGTGCGCCCGCGAATGCCCGAGATTGTTCTGACTGCCGTGATTGTGGTCGGCGGCGCAACCCTGGTGACGGTCGACGACGCGCACGGATTCGCCGTTCTTTCCGGGGCTCTCTTGGGGGCGGCGCTGGTGACGCTGTTCCCGCCGCACTCGATGGATGCGCGTCGGGCAGGAGAAAGTTTGCGACCATCTGCGCTGTGAGATGCTGTCGTGGTGCTGCTGAGATCCCTGAACCCCCTTGCTGTTGCCCGCGGTGACGACCTCGACGACGCCGTGACGATCGGTGACACGGTTCTCTCGCGGAGTGCCATTCTCGGTGCCGCGACCTCGGTCGCGGAGCGAGTGGCGCAGGCCGATCGGATTGCCGTATTGGCAACTCCCACAGCAAAAACGATCCTCGCCGTCGTCGGGGCACTGATCGCCGGCGTCACTGTTGTGCCGGTCCCGCCGGACTCGGGGAAGGCCGAGCGGGAGCACATTCTGCGTGACTCCGGTGCCCAGGCGTGGCTCGGCGAAACGGACGAACACTGCGAAGGCCTGCCCGTAGTTCCCGTCCGATTGCACGCGCGCTCGTGGCACAGCTATCCCGAACCGGCACCGCAGTCCACAGCGTTCGTCCTGTACACGTCCGGAACGACCGGTCCACCGAAGGGTGTTCTGCTCAGTCGCTCGGCTATCGCAGCCGGGATCGACGCGCTCGGCGAGGCCTGGGACTGGACGTGGCGAGACACGCTGGTGCACGGGCTTCCGCTCTTCCACGTGCACGGACTGATTCTCGGAATCCTCGGGCCACTCCGGATCGGCAGCCGGGTCATCCACACCGTCAAGCCGACGCCGGAAAACTACGCACGGGCCAAAGGCTCCCTCTACTTCGGTGTCCCCACCGTCTGGTCGCGTATCGCCGAAGACGAAGAAGCTGCCCGCGCGTTGTCCGGTGCCCGACTTCTGGTTTCCGGTAGCGCGCCTCTTCCTGTGCCGGTCTTCGAAAAGCTGCGTGAGCGAACAGGATTGACGCCAATCGAGCGTTACGGCATGAGTGAGACGATGCTGACCCTGAGCACGCGTTTCGACGGCGAACGACGCCCGGGGTGGGTCGGCGTGCCGCTGCGCGGTGTCGAGACTCGTCTTCGTGACGAGAAGGGCAACGACGTGCCACACGACGGCGAGAGCATCGGCGGCCTACAGGTACGCGGGCCGATGCTTTTCGACGGCTACTTGAACCGTCCAGACGCAACCGCCGAGTCCTGGACGGAGGACGGCTATTTCAAGACCGGTGATGTCGCCGTCATCGACGAGGGTGGGTTCCACCGAATCGTCGGCCGCGAATCCATCGACTTGATCAAGACCGGCGGATTCAGAGTCGGCGCCGGTGAGATCGAGACCGCCATCCTCGGGCATCCCTCGGTCTCCGAAGTTGCGGTGATCGGTGTCCCCGACGCCGACCTGGGGCAGCGGATCATTGCCGTCGTAGTCCGAAAGCCCGGCAGTCCTGAGGTCACCGAAGCTGAATTGGTCGAGTTGGTCGGGGCAGAGTTGTCGGCGCACAAGCGTCCCCGTGAGGTTCGCTTTGCCGAGACACTGCCGCGTAACGCGATGGGTAAGGTCCAGAAGCGCGAGCTGTTCTGAGCCGATCGGTTTGCTGAAAAGTCGCTGCGACGCTTGAATGTTCGTGAATTCAGCCGACCTGTCCCGGAATGTGGGCTCGCCGGTTCTTGGATGATTCAGTGCTAGTTGGAATTTCTGTGTTCTTGGCTACACTACCGCCCGGTAGGGATAGCTCCAGTCGCACGCATGCCGTCGGTATGCCCCAGTGCGAGTGGCCTCGGAAGGGCAGATTTCATGGCGGGCGGACGGCATTCGAGTCCTGACAGCGGGCGGTCGATCGGGTTCTACGCAGTGGGTGGGTTGGTTGCCGTCGCGGTAGTCGCCACCGGGGTGGTGGTCTTCAAGGCAACACAGTCCGATTCCTGCGAGAGCGTCGACGAGTACTCGCTGGCAGCAGATCCTGCGATCGCGCCTGCGGTCACGGAGATCCTCGCAGAATCGTCGCCGGAGCAGACGGGCTGCTCGCGGATCACGGTCACCTCTGCGCTGCCCGGCGACGTTGCGGGAACTTTGGGTAAGGGCGTGGACGCTCCGGACATGTGGATCCCGGATTCGACAGCGTGGGTCGGCAAAGCTGCATTGACGGCCAAGGGGCCGGTGGCTGCCGCGGGAGGTTCGATCGCCACCTCGCCTGTTGTTCTTGCCTCCGGCGGTGGCGAACAGTTTGCCAGTTGGCTCACCGCGCTACAGGTCCCCGATCTCGCGCTGGGCAATCCGTTGTTCACCGGGGTTGCATCGGCGCCCATTCTCGGAGCTCTCGCGGAGACCGGCGCCACTTCCGAATCGGTTCGAGCGGCACTTGTACCCCATGCCCAAGCGGAGAGTGTTCGTACCGAAGATCAGCCGGTAGGACAGAAGATGCTCACCGAATTGGTCAGCTCCGGGAAGGTCGGTGTTTCGACCGAGCAGCAGGTAGTCGAGTTCACGAAAGCCGAGTCGAAGATTTCCGCGACAGTGCCGGCGACTGGAACCATGATCATGGATTACCCCTTGGTGGTGAGTGCTTCGGCACCGGATCGGCACTACGCCGCAGCCAAGAAGAGTGACGCCATCGCCGACTTGTTGCACAGTGAATCTGCACAGGAAGTTCTGACACGCAACGGTTTCCGTACTTCCGGTGGTGGAGCCGTCGAAGGTGGCGTCGGTGACGTCACGGCACTGACCGTGTCCGAACAATCGGTGGCCGATCAGACACTGGGTGCTTGGGCGTTGATGGCCAAGCCGATCCGAACGCTGGTCGCGATCGACGTGTCGGCTTCGATGGACTATCCCGCAGCCGGCGGCAAGACGCGCATGCAGTTGACCACTGCTGCTGCCCTTGCCGGCAATCAGGTCTTCCCGGACAGTGTTGCTGCCGGTCTGTGGGCCTTCTCCCAGGGGATGAACGGAACCCAGGACTTCCAGGAATTGGTGCCGATCAGGCGCTACGACACCATTGTCGACGGCATGACTCAACGAAAGTTGATGGCGGATCAGGCGAACCGGCTCACCGAACTCAAGCGTGGCGCCACAGGTTTGTACGACACGACTTTGGCCGCCTTCCGAAAGGTTCAGGAATCGTACGATCCGAGAGCTGTCAACAGCGTCATCATCTTGACCGACGGTGCCAACGAGGACCCTGACAGCATCAGCCGTGAGCAGCTGCTCGATGTTCTTGCACGCGAGCAGGATCCGGCTAGACCGGTCATCATCGTCACCATCGGCATAACCGACGACGCTGATGCTGCGGCGCTCGCCGACATCTCCCGCGTGACGGGCGGCTCGACGTACATCGCTCGCGATCCCTCGGAGATTTCCGAGGTGTTCGTGAATGCATTGGCTCACCGAGGAACTTAGGCCGCATCGGGACCGGCCCACGGTATCGGAAGTGGCGGAGCCGCAGATGAATATCGGTGCCCGGTAGGTGTCGTCGTGGTGAAGGTGTGCCGGTTGCCTGGTGCAGGTTCGGCAGACCAGTCCAAGCCCTGCTTGGCGTAATTGCATGCCGCGCACAATCCTGCGCCGTTGGCTGCACTGGTGGGTCCGCCCTTGTTGTGATCGCGAATGTGGTCGCGGTGGCGAACCGGCGCGTCGCACCACGGAGTGCGGCAGCTTCGATCACGGAGTTCGATCAATCGCGCCAACCCCTTCGGGAAGGTTCTCGCCGTTGATTCCATCGCGGTCATCGCGCCGGTTTCGGGGCATGCGTAGATCTTTCGGACCATTGCCATCGTTTCGGAGTCTTCGCTGGACTTGGCGATCCATTCGCGTGCAATGTCGGCTGGCACAGGTCCGTACCCGTGGACGTGTGCAGGGTCGGTGCTGTCGCCCAGCAGTGACTGATCCGAGACAACCAGATTCACGGTAACGGGTGTCGTTGTGGCGCGGCCGATTCCGGTGACACGCTCGACCAGGAGGTCAGCCATGATCTGAGCTCGCGTGCGCTCATCCCCGCCGGCACGAACGGAATCTGCATCGCGCCCGAGCGTCGCATGTACGGCGATACCTTCGGCAACGGGAAGAAGCACATTGAGCCAGCACATCGTGTCGGGCGCAGGCCGCGCCGTCACTCGTCTGTTTCCCACGGCTTTGCGTGCTCGTCTGGCGACACTGTCGGCGTCGATTTCGGCAGTGCGTGCGCGGATTCTTTCCGTCAGTTGATGGTTGCCGCATCCGTCCAAGATTGCAGCGTCGCAGCAGAACTCGCGATCCAATGTAGCGCGATCCTGGGCGGTGAGACATGAAGTCTCGCGCATGAGGATCGTCGCCTGATGCTCACTGATGGAGCCGTCGACGAGTAGTCGAAGTGTGTGCGGCATCTCGTCGTTCAGTGTGCGGGCCAGGCTCAGATGCTGAGTTCCGAACCACGCAGACTCCCTCCGTGCGAGTGCAATCTGCGCATTGATGCCGCGGCCCTGGTATGAGCGCCGAACTCCCCGTTCGCCGCGGTCCTTGCGGGTGAAAGCGTCGAGATCGGCAGCCAGTATCGCTTGGGCCCCAGCGCAACTGGCCTTCAATTCTTCCAATGCGCGCAGAAGATCCACGCGTGCTGCGTTGTCGATGGAACGATCCATGCTGACGAGTGATGCTCGGAATTGTCCGATGGTCTCTTCGGATATCGCCTGTTCAGATACTTGCGTCGTCACTTTTACCCCCCGGTAGTGTCGAACATACATTCGATACTAGCTTCGACAGTGAACGGACGCAACGCATTTCTCTGTTGGCGTCTGAAAGTTCCGACAGTTCGGTTTTCATGGTTGACTGGTCCTCATGATCGAGCTGAGGGGATTGACCAAGGTTTACGGACCGACGAAAGCGGTGGACGATTTGTCGTTCACGGTCAAGCCGGGCATCGTGACGGGCTTTCTGGGCCCGAACGGTGCAGGTAAGTCGACGACGATGCGGATGATCCTGGGTTTGGATCAGCCGACGTCGGGTGCGGCGTTGATCGACGGCAAGCCGTACCGCGAGCTCAAGACACCGTTGCGGACGGTGGGCGCGTTGCTGGATGCGAAGTGGGTGCACCCCAATCGCAGTGCGCGGGCGCATCTGCAGTGGATGGCCGCCTCGAACGGGATCCCGAAGTCCCGCGTCGACGAGGTGCTCGGGTTGGTCGGATTGTCCGAGGTGGCGGGCAAGAAGGCCGGCGGGTTCTCGTTGGGTATGTCGCAGCGTCTGGGGTTGGCGGGTGCGTTGTTGGGGGATCCGAAGGTGTTGTTGTTCGACGAGCCGGTCAACGGTCTCGATCCGGAGGGCATCGTCTGGATTCGTAAGTTCATGCAGCGGTTGGCGGCCGAGGGCCGCACGGTGCTGGTGTCGAGTCACCTTCTGTCGGAGATGGCGCTCACGGCGGAGCAGTTGGTGGTGATCGGTCGGGGTCGGTTGATTTCGGATTCGACGGTCGCGGAGTTCGTGGATCGTTCGTCGGAGTCGACGGTGCGGGTGCGCAGCCCACAGCTCGATGCGTTGCGCAGTGTGTTGCTTTCGCAGGGGTTGACGGTGCGTGAAGACGGTTCCGGTGTTGCGCCGGCATTGGTGGTGGTGGATTCGACCACTGATGTGATCGGTGGTTTGGCTGGTTCGCAGGGAATCGTGTTGTACGAGTTGGCGTCTGTGCAGGGATCGCTCGAGGATGCGTTCATGAAGTTGACCGGAGACGATGTCCAATACCACGCGTCCGGTATCGATCCGGGTGCCGGTGCACACCAAGCAAATGCACACCAGGCAAACACACAGCAGGCTATGGGAGGTGCACTGTAATGGCTGTTCTCAGTGCTGAACGTATCAAGATCACCACGACCAAGTCGCCGCTGTGGTGCACGATCATCATCATCGTGCTCGGGTTGGGGCTCGCTACCGTTTTCGGACTCAGCGCCAAGTCGTCGCTCCGCAATTCGAACGGCGCAATGTTGCCGACAGTGTCGGGGGCGCTCAGCGGAGTGACCGGCTTCGGTGTGTTGGTTCTGATGATCATGGCGGCCCTCGCGATCACCAGCGAATACCGCTTCGGGACCATCCGAACCACGTTCCAGGCGGTTCCGAATCGGGCTTCGGTGCTGATTGCCAAGGCCGGCCTCATCGGCGGTTTCGGAGCGATATTGACGCTCGTATTGTCGTTCGGCGCCTTCGCTCTGACGAAGGCCACAGCAGGCGACGCCGGAACATTCCTTACTCTGTCCGGCGACGAGAACTGGCGGGTCGTCTACGGAACACCGATCTACGCGTTCTTCTGCGTGGTACTGGCAGTCGGAGTGGGGGCGTTGCTCCGGCAGTCTGCGGGTGCGATCGCGCTACTGCTGTTGTGGCCCCTGCTCATCGAGAACCTATTCAACCTGTTTGGCAGCATCGGCGAGAAGATCATGCCGTTCCTGCCGTTCATGAACGCCAATAACTTTCTCGGTTCCGGCGGTAGCGTCGACTTCCACTGGGGCCCTTGGGGCAGCCTGATCTACTTTGCCCTCTTCGTTCTCGTCGTCTTCGGCCTCAGCACCGTCGTCGTGAACAGACGAGATGCATAGGCACACAGATCAGGCGGGCTGATTCTGCTTACGCCAGCGGGCGTTCAGGAAACCCAATGCCGCGATCACGAGGAACAACACGGTGGTCGAGATCAACTGTGCACGGGCATCGGCGTCGAAGAGCATGAGGACGACGAATACGCCAAGCATCGCGAGAGTCGCGTAGCTCAGATACGGGAACAGCCACATCCGAACTGTCAGCTTCCCCGACGCTTCGAGTTGTTTACGCAGTCGCAGATGCGAGACGACGATGAAGATCCAGATGACCAGCAGTGCGGCGCCGACTGCGTTGAGCAGGATGCCGAGCAGGTCGTCGGGGAGCAGCCAGTTGAGCAGGACGCTAACGAAGCCGAAGAACACCGACAGCAGAACGGCATTGGTCGGAACTCCAGTGCTCGACAGTTTCGCCATGAAAGCGGGCCCGTCACCGCGACGCGACAGCGAGAACGCCATACGAGAGGTGCCGTAGATGTTGGCGTTGAACGCAGAAAGCAACGCCACCACTACGACGAGTTCCATGAACCCGGCAACACCCGGAATGTTCGCCTTGTTCAAGACGGCCACAAACGGGCCGCTCTCGAGTTCGGGGTCGTTCCAGGGCAGCACCAGAACCATGATCGAGATGGCGCCGATGTAGAAGACGCTGATGCGCCACACGACGCTTCGGACAGCGACGGCGATGGACCGTTCCGGATTCTCGGATTCTGCTGCAGCGATGGTGACGATCTCGATCCCGCCGAAGGCGAAGGCCACGACGAGAAGGCCTGCGGCAATGCCGGACAACCCGTTGGGCATGAAGCCGCCCTGCCCGAACAGATTGCTCGTACCGACCGGGTCGGTATCGGGCAGGAGGCCGAACACCAGCAGGACACCGATGATCAGGAAGCCGATGATGACGGTGACTTTGATTGCCGCGAACCAGAACTCGAACTCGCCGAAGTTGCTGACCTTGGCCAGGTTCACGACGGCGAAGAACACCACGAAGACGAGTGCGACAACCCATTGCGGGATCGACGGCACCCAGTCGTTCACGATCGCAGAAGCGCCGGTGATCTCGGCGCCCAGCACCATGATGAGCATGAACCAGTAGAGCCAGCCCATCACGAAGCCGGCCCACTCGCCGATGCCCAGACGTGCGTAGTGCGAGAAGGAACCGCTGGCCGGAATCGCCGCGCCCATCTCACCGAGCATGCGCATCACGAACACCACGACGGCGCCCGCAAGGATGTAGGAGATCAGGACGGCCGGGCCGGCCTTGGCGATACCGACGCCGGTTCCGAGGAACAGGCCGGCGCCGATGGCCGAGCCCAGGCCCATCATCGTCAGATGGCGGACCTTGAGACCGTGGCCGAGAGCAGTGGTTGTTCCGTCGGAGACGTCGGTGCTGGTCATCAGTCGTTGGCGTGCAAAGCAGCGTTCAGTTCGACGCCGGTGCCCTTCCACGGCACGACCTCGACGGCACCCGAGACCGAGTTACGACGGAAGAGAAGGTTGGACTTGCCGCTCAGTTCCTTGGCCTTGACGACGGTGCCGTCCGGGCCGGTGACCTTGGTGCCCGCGGTGACGTAGAGGCCCGCTTCGAGGACGCAGTCGTCGCCGAGTGAGATGCCGAGGCCGGCGTTGGCGCCGAGGAGGCAGCGCTTGCCGAGGGAGATGGTTTCCTTGCCGCCGCCGGAGAGGGTGCCCATGATCGAGGCGCCGCCACCCACGTCGGATCCGTCGTCGACGACGACGCCCGCGGAGATGCGGCCTTCGACCATCGAGTTGCCGAGGGTGCCGGCGTTGAAGTTGACGAAGCCCTCGTGCATGACGGTCGTTCCGCTGGCGAGGTGTGCGCCGAGTCGGACACGGTCCGCGTCACCGATGCGAACTCCGGACGGCACGACGTAGTCGACCATGCGGGGGAACTTGTCGACGCTGAACACGGTGACGACTCCGCGGATGCGCAGACGCGAGCGAACCTGCTCGAAGCCCTCGACGGCGCACGGACCGAAGTTGGTCCACACGACGTTGGTGAGCAGGCCGAACTGGCCGTCGAGATTGACGCCGTGGGGCGCGACGAGACGGTGCGAGAGGAGGTGGAGGCGCAGGTAGACGTCATGGGCGTCGACCGGTGCCTTGGAGAGATCGGCGATGGTGGTGCGCACGACGACCTGCGAGACCTCGCGAGCGTCGTCAGTGCCTGCCAGCAGGGCAAGATCGGAAGGAATGTCTGTTCCCTCGACGTTCTCGGTACCGGTCTTGTCGAATGTTCCCAGCTCCGGTGCCGGGAACCAGGTGTCGAGGACGGTTCCGTCCGCGGTCACGTTGGCGATACCTACTGCTGTTGCTCCCTGTGCGCTCACGGGACTAGAGATTACTGGGTGGTGGGTGCACCGGCCTAGGCTGGTGCGTGTGAGCATCCTCGATCTTGCTTCGGACCCCATCGACTTGACGGCCGCCCTGGTCGACATCCCCAGCGTCTCGCACGACGAATCCGTCATTGCGCAGGCCGTCGAGGATGCGCTGCGTGAGCAGACTTCGGGCTTCGAGATCATCCGCAACGGCAACGCCGTGTTGGCGCGTACGTCGCGCGGTTTGCCCAGTCGCGTCATGCTCGCCGGACATCTGGATACGGTGCCGATCGCCGACAACGTTCCTTCGCGACGCGAAGGCGACATTCTGCACGGATGCGGGACTGTCGACATGAAGTCGGGGGACGCGGTGTTTCTTCATCTGGCTGCGACCATCGAGAACTTGGCTCACGATCTGACCTTGGTCTTCTACGACTGCGAAGAGATCGCCGCGACGTACAACGGCCTGGGAAGAATCGAACGCGAGATCCCGGAATGGCTCACGGCCGACGTCGCGATTCTCGGTGAGCCGACGGCCGGTTTCATCGAGGCCGGGTGCCAGGGCACGATGCGGGTTCGGTTGACGGCGTCGGGAACTCGCGCACATTCGGCCAGGTCCTGGCTGGGGGACAACGCCATTCACAAGTTCGGGGGTGCATTGGAGCGGTTGTCGAGTTACCAGCCGCGCTCGGTCGACATCGACGGTTGCGGCTACCGCGAGGGTTTGTCGGCGGTGCGGATTTCCGGCGGTGTCGCCGGAAACGTCGTCCCGGACGAAGCCGAGATGGACGTCAACTTCCGATTCGCGCCCGATCGCAGCGAGGTACAAGCCGAGGCACACGTGCGCGAAGTGTTCGACGGTCTGGGCCTCGGATTCGAGGTCACCGACTCCTCGCCCGGCGCGCTGCCTGGCTTGGCGAACCCGTCCGCTGCCGCGCTGATCGAGGCGGCCGGTGGTCAGTTCCGTGCGAAGTACGGGTGGACCGACGTGTCCAGGTTCTCGGCGCTCGGCATTCCTGCCGTGAACTACGGACCGGGTGATCCGAATCTCGCGCACAAGCGCGACGAGCACGTTCCGGTGCAGCAGATCACCGACGTCGCGGCCGTGCTGAGGAAGTATCTGTCGGCCTGACCGTTAGCCTTGCCGCATGGCACCAGAGAAGAATTCGGCTTCGAAGAAGCAGAGCTCGTCGATCAAGCACCGCGGGCCGGTTCAGCTTCGACGCAAGCGCAAGGACGAGAAGACCACGACGGATCAGCGCCTGCTCGACAAGCGCGGACCCACGGATTGGGTACACACCGATCCGTGGCGTGTGTTGCGTATCCAGAGCGAATTCATCGAAGGTTTCGGCGCGCTCGCCGAGGTCCCGCGTGCGGTGACGGTGTTCGGTTCGGCCCGCACCACGGTCGATCATCCCGAGTACCAATCCGGCCGTGAACTGGGAACCGCTTTGGCCGAAGCCGGGTACGCCGTCATCACCGGTGGTGGGCCGGGAGTCATGGAAGCTGCCAACCGTGGTTGCAGCGAAGCAGGCGGATATTCGATCGGTCTCGGCATCGAGTTGCCGTTCGAGCAGGGACTCAACGAGTGGGTGGATCTCGGAATCAACTTCCGGTATTTCTTCGCACGCAAGACGATGTTCGTGAAGTACTCCCAGGCATTCATCTGCCTGCCCGGCGGCTTCGGAACACTCGACGAGCTGTTCGAAGCACTCACCCTGGTGCAGACCCACAAAGTCACGCGCTTCCCGATCGTCCTCTTCGGCACCGAGTACTGGTCCGGACTCGTCGACTGGATTCGCGGCACCCTCGAGCGTGACGGCAAGATTTCCGAAGGTGACGTGAATCTGCTGCACGTCACCGACAGCGTCGAAGAAGCAGTACGAATCGTCCTCAACGCAGACAAGGGCGTCGACGAGGCCGCAGATCTGGGGAAAGAAGAAGAATGGTGACCGATTCCGACAAGAAGTACTCGATCTGCGTGTACTGCGCGTCGGGGCCGGTGGACGAGTCGTTCCTGGAGTTGGCGGCAGAGGTGGGAACCGCGATCGGTCGACGCGGATGGCAGTTGGTCTCGGGCGGTGGCAACGTCTCGATGATGGGCGCGGTCGCCGAGTCCGCTCGCGCGGCGGGCGCTTGGACCGTCGGCGTCATTCCGAAGGCCCTGGTGCACAAGGAAGTTGCCGACGTCGATGCCGACGAGCTGATCGTCACGGACACCATGCGCGAACGCAAGAAGCTGATGGAAGATCACGCCGACGCGTTCATCACGCTGCCGGGCGGAATCGGGACGCTGGAAGAGCTGTTCGAAACGTGGACCGCCGGCTACCTCGGAATGCACGAGAAACCAGTGGTGATGCTCGATCCCGTTGGGCACTTCACCGGCCTGCTCGAGTGGTTGAACAAGCTCGACGGGACCGGCTTCGTCGGGCGTCAGGCGCTGGACACCCTGCTGGTGAGGACGGACGTCGAGGCAGCGCTCGACGCGTGCGTCAAATCCTGATCAGACGCGTGCGTGAAACCCTGACCTGGGGCATGGCGGGCTTTATTACCGTGAAGTAAGGTGGCCGCAGACTGGGCGGCCGAATGGGCGCCGGATACGTGTTAGGGGAGCCATGAGTTCGGAAGCCCGTTCGACCGTCGGCCTGCTGGATCTGGCGGCAAAACTGCCGTCGATGATCACCGAGGTGCCGATCCTGGCGCGGGGGGCCGCCGGCCTCACCCGCAAGCCTTCGGCCAAGGAATCGATCGGGTTGATCTTCCAGAAGGCTGCACACGCTCACCCGTCGCGCCCGTTCATCCGGTTCGAAGGCCACGCGACCAGTTATGCCGAGGCCAACGAACTGGTGAACCGCTACGCGGACGTTCTCCGCGGCCGAGGAGTCGACCGCGGAGACGTCGTCGGAGTGCTGGCAAAGAACACTCCCGAAGCCCTGTTGATCGCACTCGCTGCCGTCAAACTCGGTGCGGCAGCGGGCATGCTGAACTACAACCAGCGCGACGACGTTCTGGCACACAGCCTTACGCTGCTCGACGCTCGCGTCCTGGTGGTCGCCGACGAGTGCGAAGAAGCCCTCGAATCGTTGCCTGCCGGATTTGCCGGGCCCGATCAACTTCTTGTCAGTGAACTCTCGGATCTGGCGAAGACGGCTGATCCGGCCAACCCGGCGGTCACCGCCGAGGTGCTGGCGAAGGAGAAAGCGTTCTACATCTTCACCTCGGGCACCACCGGAATGCCCAAGGCCAGCTTGATGACTCACTTCCGCTGGTTGAAGTCGATGTCCGGACTCGGGTTGATGGGCGTGCGCTTGCGCGGCTCCGACACTCTGTACTGCTGCCTGCCGCTCTATCACAACAACGCGTTGACGGTCTCGTTGTCCTCGGTGCTCGCGTCCGGTGCAACCATCGCAATCGGACGTCAGTTCTCAGCCTCCCGGTTCTGGGACGACATCGCAGTCAACAAGGCGACCGCCTTCACCTACATCGGTGAGCTGTGCCGCTATCTGCTCAACCAGCCGGCCAAGCCGACCGACAGTGACAACGCCGTTCGGCTCATGGTCGGCAACGGTCTGCGCCCTGAGATCTGGGCCGAATTCACCCAGCGCTTCGGCATTCCCCGCGTCGCCGAGTTCTACGGTGCCAGTGAATGCAACATCGCGTTCGTCAACGCACTCAACGTCGACAAGACAGCAGGCATCTGTCCGTTGCCGCACGCCGTCGTGGAGTTCGACGAGAACACCGGAAAAGCGTTGCGTGGAGCCGACGGTCGCCTTCGCAAGGTGTCCACGGGTCAGGTCGGGCTCCTACTGTCCAAGGTCACCGACCGGGCGCCTTTCGACGGTTACACCGACGAAGCGGCGAGCAACAGCAAACTGGTACGGGGCGGATTCAAGGACGACGACACCTGGTTCGACACCGGAGACCTGGTGCGCAAGCAGGGATGGGGCCACGTCGCCTTCGTCGATCGCCTCGGTGACACCTTCCGCTGGAAGGGTGAGAACGTCGCCACCACGGAGGTCGAGGGCGCGCTGAGTTCGCACCCGGCCGTCGAGGAAGCAGTTGTCTACGGCGTCGAGATTCCGGGCACCGACGGGCGCGCGGGCATGGCGGCGGTGAAGTTACGGGACAGTCAGAGTTTCGAGGGCAGCGAAGTCGCGGCTCATCTCTACGGCAAGCTCCCCAACTACGCGGTCCCGTTGTTCATCCGCATCGTCGACTCACTCGAACACACCAGCACTTTCAAGTCGCGCAAGGTGGAACTGCGTAACGAGGGTTACGACGTCGGCGCCGACACTCTGCACGTTCTCGAAGGCCGCGAGGGTGGTTACGTGGACTCGTACGACGAATACGTCGGAAAGGTCGCGGCAGGCTCGGTACCCAAGGGCTAGACCGAGTTCCGTCATGCCAGTATGAGTGGCATGTCTTCACTCTCCGGTTCTACCGCGCAGCCAGGTCCGGCGCCCACCCTGTGTGGGCGTCCGGTCGCGGTCGACCGTGCATTGGTGATGGCGATCGTCAACCGCACTCCCGATTCCTTCTACGACCAGGGCGCGACGTTCTCGGACTCGGCGGCGATGGCTGCCGTCGATCGTGCCGTCGACGAGGGCGCCGATTTGGTGGACATCGGGGGAGTGAAAGCCGGGCCGGGTGACCTCGTCGACGCCGACGAGGAAGTCAGGCGGGTGGTTCCGTTCGTCGCCGCGATCAGGGCCAAGTACCCCGAGTTGATCATCAGCGTCGACACCTGGCGCAGTGGCGTCGCACGGCTGGCACGCGACGAAGGCGCAGACCTGATCAACGACACGTGGGCCGGTGCGGATCCCGAACTCGTTGTCGTCGCTGCCGAGACGGGCGCCGGCATCGTCTGCTCGCACACGGGCGGCGCGGTTCCGCGTACCCGCCCGCACCGTGTTCGCTACGACGACGTCGTCGCAGATGTGGTCTCCGAGGTGGTGTCGGCGGCAGAACGCGCCCTTGCTCTCGGTGTTCCGCGTGACGCGATTCTGATCGATCCCACCCACGACTTCGGCAAGAACACCTTCCACGGGCTCGAGTTGTTGCGAAAAGTGGACGTTCTTGTAAACACCGGGTGGCCAGTGCTGATGGCGCTGAGCAATAAGGACTTCATCGGGGAGACTCTTGGTGTGGAGCTTTCCGAGAGGTTGGAGGGAACATTGGCAGCGACAGCAATGGCCGCGGCGGGCGGCGCCCGGGTGTTCCGTGTTCACGAGGTGGCGTCCACCCGTCGAGTAGTCGACATGGTGGCCGCGATCCAGGGACGCCGCGCCCCGGTACGTACGGTTCGAGGTCTGGCATGAGTATCACCGGTGCGGGCCCGACCCGCGTATGGGCAGAAGCCAACAGTTGGGACCATCCGAGTTGGACGGTGGCCGAACTCGAACGGGCGAAGGGTGGCCGAACCGTCTCGGTGGTGTTGCCCGCGCTCAACGAAGAAGACACCGTTGCTGCGGTGGTCGACACCATTCACCCGTTGCTCGGCGGCTTGGTCGACGAATTGATCGTGCTCGATTCGGGTTCGAGCGACCGTACCGCCGAGCGTGCTCGCGCGGCCGGAGCGACAGTGATCAGTCGTGAGAGCGCCGTCCCGTCCATCCCGCCGACCGCGGGCAAAGGTGAGGTGCTCTGGCGTTCGGTCGCCGCGACGACCGGCGATCTGATCGCATTTGTCGACTCCGACCTCATCAATCCCGATCCGGCGTTCGTGCCCAAACTGCTGGGTCCGCTACTCACCGTTGACGGCATCCATCTGGTGAAGGGTTACTACCGCCGTCCGCTGCGCGTGAGCGGCACGGAGGACGCCAACGGCGGCGGACGAGTCACGGAATTGGTTGCGCGGCCCATGTTGGCTGCGCTGCGGCCCGAACTCACGTCGGTACTGCAACCATTGGGCGGTGAATACGCGGGCACCCGTGAGCTGCTGTCGGCTGTTCCGTTTGCGCCCGGCTACGGCGTCGAGATCGGCCTTCTGCTCGACACGTACGACACGTTGGGGCTAGCGGCGATCGGTCAGGTCAATCTCGGTGTGCGCAAGCATCGCAACCGGCCGCTCGCCGACCTCGGCGTGATGAGCCGGCAGATCATCGGAACGATGCTCCGGCGGTGCGGGATCGAGGATTCGGGTGCCGGGTTGACCCAATTCCTGGTCGACGGCGATTCTTTCGTGCCCGAGACCACTGAGGTTTCGCTACTCGATCGACCCCCGATGGATTCGATAGTGCGCACCGCGGGGGTCTGACCGCTCACACTCGGGTATGGGAGTATCGGTTCATGATGACGATCCTCCTGTACCTGATTGTCATGGCACTGGTCGGCGCGATGATCTTCCTCGCCGCCAGCGCTGTGTTCGGGCGCTCGGAAGAGCTGCCGCCGCTGCCTCCTGGCACGACGGCGACCGTACTCCCGGCAGAGGACGTCACCGGGGCGGATGTCGACGCTCTTCGTTTTCAGCAGGTGTTGCGTGGATACAAGGCGAGTGAAGTGGATTGGGCCCTGCATCGCCTCGGGTTGGAAATCGATTCTCTGCGTGCGCAACTGGGCCGTGACGAGAAGTCCGAGGTTCTGGTGAAGGCGGATGCTCCGGCCAAGGCCGAAGCAACGCAGGAGACGCCTGAGACCGAATCCGAAGCGAAGGATTCCCAGGGCTGATGGCAGACGGACTGGTTCGATGCGGCTGGGTGGTCGAGACGCCCGGCGACACGCTCTACCGCGACTATCACGACGAGGAGTGGGGGCGTCCGCTGCACGGGCGCGCCGAACTGTTCGAGCGGCTCGCTCTCGAGGCATTCCAATCAGGGCTTTCGTGGATCACGATTTTGCGCAAACGCGAGTCCTTCCGAGAAGCCTTCGACGGGTTCGATCCGGACAAGGTCGCAGCGTACGGAGTTGCGGATGTCGAGAGATTGCTCTCCGATGCCGCGATCGTCCGCAATCGCGCGAAGATCGAAGCGACGATTTCCAACGCCCGAGTGCTCGTGAATTCACCCGATCTGGACCTCGATTCGTTACTCTGGTCGTTCTCGCCGCCTCGACGCACCAGACGACTGACATCAATTGCAGAGGTTCCGGCGGTCACTCCCGAGTCGACTGCCATGGCTAAGGAACTCAAGCGACGTGGGTTCAAGTTTGTGGGTCCTACCACGGCTTATGCGCTCATGCAGGCCACCGGAATGGTCGATGATCACGTGGCCGATTGTTGGGTTCCGACGCAGGTGTGACGGTCGACTGAACACCCCTAAATGTGACTCAGATTCCCGGTTCCCGCATCCATAGGGAACAATGGAGGGTACGAGCCTCGCTGATTGTTGGCGGGGCGCACCGTTAGTCGAGGCGCAGAGCAATGCAGCGCAGATCTGGAGGGAGCAGAGGATGGCGGCCATGAAGCCCCGGACCGGGGACGGTCCCCTCGAAGCAACCAAAGAGGGACGAGGAATCGTCATGCGGGTTCCACTCGAGGGTGGCGGACGCCTCGTCGTCGAGCTGACCCCGGATGAAGCTGCAGCGCTCGGTGTGGAACTCACGAACGTCACCAGCTAGTCGGGTCCAGGTTGTAGCAGTACGAACAACAGCACGTGATTGCACGCAGGCTCCGTATCCGTTTCGGTACGGGGCCTGAAGTGTGTGCGCACCACAGGTAGCAGAAAGGACGGATCAATGCTTGCCGCCGTGATCGATCTTCTGTCCTGCCCACAGTGCGCTGCCGAGTTGGAGTTGGTGGACGGCGCCGCCGAGTGCGACCGCGGACATCGATTCGACGTGGCTCGCCAGGGTTATGTGAGCCTGATCAGCGGCGGAGCCACGAAGTTCACCGGCGACAGTGCCGAGATGATCGCGGCGCGTGCACGACTGCTCGGCGCGGGCCATTTCGACCCACTGATGGATGCCGTCTCCCGGGCCTGCTCGACTACGGCCGGGTCGGATCCTGCGCGGATCGTCGAAATCGGTGCAGGCACAGGTCAATACCTCGCGCACGTGGTGGATTCTCTACCTGATTCTCGCGCAATAGCCTTGGACGTGTCCAAGTTCGCGGCACGGCGAGCTGCGAAGGTCCACGAAAGAATCGGCTCGATCGTCGCAGACGTCTGGCAACCACTACCGATTCGCGACGGAGCGTTGTCTCACGTGCTCTGTGTGTTCGCTCCGCGCAACGGTCCGCAGTCCCATCGCGTTCTCGCAGATGACGGCGTTCTGGTGGTGTTGACGCCCACCGACAGGCATCTGCGAGAGCTGATCGACATCCTTGCGATGGTCAGGGTCGACGATCGCAAAGTAGAACGCCTCGAATCCTCGATGGCCGGCTACTTCGACCGCGTGAGCAGCGACGAGGTCGAGTTCACGATGTCACTGTCCCACCAGGACATCCTCGACCTGGTGGGTATGGGACCGTCGGCGAGACACCTGACGCCCGCCGATCTTGCTGCCGCCGTGGCGAAGCTGCCGCAGCCGAGCACCGTGACCGCGTCGGCGACGATCTCGACCTACCGCAAAATCTGACCTGGATCAGCGTCTCGTGACGGCATCGGCGTAGACCTCGAGTGTCTGCTTGGCGATTTCGGCCCAGGAGAACTCGTCGATCGCACGGATTCTGCCCGCACGACCCATCGCTTCGGCGCCCTCTCGGTCGGCGACAACGGCATTGACGGTGGCCGCGAGTGACTCCTCGAATGCGTTCGGTTCGTAGGCGTTGTAATGCACGAGTCGCCCGGTGACGCCGTCGGCGACCACCTCGGGGATGCCGCCGACATCGGAAGCGACTACGGCGGTCTCGCACGCCATGGCCTCGAGATTGACGATCCCGAGGGGCTCGTACACCGAGGGGCAGACGAATACCGTTGCTGCCGAGAGTATTTCCCTGATCTGTTCGGTCGGGAGCATTTCGCGCACCCAGAAGACGTTGCCTCGATGCCTGGCGAGTTCGGCCACCGCCTTCTCCGTCTCGGCGGCGATCTCCGGTGTATCGGGAGCGCCGGCGCACAGCACGAGTTGAATCTCCGGGTCGAAGTGGTGTGCCGCCGCGACGAGGTGACCAACTCCCTTCTGTCTGGTGATGCGTCCGACAAAGGCCACGATGGGTTTGGCTGGATCGACACCGATCGACGCGAGCGCGGACGGCGCTCCCGGCGCAGATCCGCCGGGATGCCATACCGCAGTGTCGATTCCGTTGCGTACAACGTGCACGCGACTCGGATCGACAGCGGGATACGCGTCGAGGACGTCGAGTCGCATTCCGGAACTGACGGCGATGATCGCGTCTGCGTGCTCGACGGCGTTGCGTTCGGACCACGACGAGATCCGATAGCCACCACCTAGCTGCTCGGCCTTCCACGGGCGTCTGGGCTCGAGTGAGTGGGCAGTGAGGATGTGCGGTACGTCGTAGAGCGCCGAGGCGAGATGCCCGGCCAGTCCGGTGTACCAGGTGTGGGAGTGGACGATGTCGACGCCCGCCGCTGCGTCCGCCATCCGCAGTTCGGTCGAGAGCGTAGTCAAGGCGGGGTTGGATCCGGCGAGTGCGGGGTCGGGAGAGTGGACGATCGCGCCTTCGCGCGGGGCGCCCATGCAGTGCACGTCGACCTCGCACAACCGCTTCATCTGAGCGACAAGCTCGGTTACGTGTACTCCTGCGCCGCCGTAGATCTCCGGCGGGTATTCCTTGGTCATCATCGCGACTCGCACGCGCTAAACCTAACCGCCCGTGGTCGATCCGGCTACCGATCGCGCTTTCCCCACCCGTTCGGAGAGGGACACGATCGGACCTCTCGGACTGCTTCGCTAGCGGGAGTTCACCGGTGCGGATAGGTTAGCGGTGTGAGAAGCCAGCCGCATGTGCTTGGAATCGTGCTCGCCGGGGGCGAGGGCAAACGCTTGTATCCGCTGACCGCGGACAGAGCGAAGCCCGCAGTGCCCTTCGGAGGTGCATATCGACTTATCGACTTCGTGTTGAGCAACCTTGTCAACGCGGGATATCTGCGTATTTGTGTGTTGACGCAATACAAGTCACATTCACTGGACCGCCACATTTCGCAGACGTGGCGGTTGTCCGGTTTCGCGGGTGAGTACATCACTCCGGTCCCGGCCCAGCAGCGGCTCGGGCCGCGCTGGTATACCGGCAGCGCCGACGCAATCCTGCAGTCGCTCAATCTCGTTTACGACGAGGACCCCGAGTACATCGTGGTTTTCGGTGCCGACCACGTGTACCGGATGGATCCGGAACAGATGGTGCAGCATCACATCGAATCCGGGGCAGGGGTGACGGTCGCGGGAATTCGTGTACCGCGAAGCGAGGCTTTTGCTTTCGGCTGCATCGACAGTGACGAGTCCGGACGCATCACCCAGTTCCTCGAGAAGCCCGCCCATCCTCCCGGGACACCGGACGACCCCAACTCGACGTTCGCGTCCATGGGTAACTATGTGTTCACCACCAAGGTGCTCGTGGACGCCATCCGCGCTGATTCCGAGAACTCCGATTCCGACCACGACATGGGCGGCGACATCATTCCCGCCTTGGTCGCGGCAGGTGAGGCGTCGGTCTACGACTTCAAGGACAACGTCGTTCCCGGCGCCACCGATCGAGATCGCGGTTACTGGCGCGACGTCGGTACCCTCGACGCCTTCTACGACGCTCACATGGACCTCGTGTCCGTGCATCCGATCTTCAATCTCTACAACCGTCGCTGGCCCATCCGCGGCGCCACCGAGAACCTCGCGCCCGCCAAGTTCGTGAAGGGCGGACTCGCCCAGGAATCGGTGGTCGGTGCGGGGTCGATCCTCTCTGCCGCGACCGTGCGCAATTCGGTACTCAGCTCCAACGTGATGATCGAGGACGGCGCGACCGTCGAGGGCAGCGTGCTGATGCCGGGTGTGCGCATCGGCAAGGGTGCCGTCGTACGGCGCGCGATCCTCGACAAGAACGTCGTGGTCGGTGACGGCGAAATCATCGGCGTCGACCTCGAACGTGACCGCGAACGGTTCGCCGTCAGTCAGGGTGGCGTCGTCGCCATCGGGAAAGGCGTCTGGATCTAGAGCTTGCTCGCGCAGAGGAGGCCGTCGCCGAGGGGGAGGAGCACTCGAATGAGTCGCTCGTCCTCGGTCACGGCCTTCGCTGCTTCTCGGACCGCAACAGTCGTCGCATCGCGAGCGGAGCTGTCGGCAACACGTCCGTCGGCGAGGGCGTTGTGCAGAACGATGACTCCGCCGGAGCGCAGCAGGCGGACACCTTCGCGGACGTAGTGCGGGTGGTCGATCGCGGCGCAGTCGACGAACACCAGGTCGTAGCCGCCGTCGGCGAGCCGGGGAAGGACGTCGAGTGCGCGTCCGTTGATCAGGCGAGTGCGTGCCGGAGCGATTCCACTTTCGCGGAAGGTCAGTTTGGCCGCCCGCTGGTGTTCGGGTTCGCTGTCGATCGTGGTCAGGACGCCGTCGTCGCGCATGCCGTGCAGAAGCCACAGGCTGCTCACGCCGGCTCCGGTGCCCACCTCGACGGCTGTCTTCGCGTCGAGCATTCTCGCGAACATGGCGAGAGTCGCGCCGACGGCGGGCGTCACCGGATGGGCTCCGAGATCCAGCGCTCGATCTCGCGCCGCGGTCAAAATCTCGTCCTCGGAAACTACGTCCTCGACGTGGCGGAGTATCTGTTCGGCGTGGGTCACGCTCATGAGGTTATCGGGCGGTTCGGATTGTCGCTGCAAGGCGCGCAGTCACCAGGATTCTCAGGAATCCCTCAGGCTCCTCATATGGCGTGCACACCGCGATGAGAAAAGGTGTATACATCGCCGGATCGAAGATCGCACGGCGGTATCGATTTCTACCAAGTTGATCTTTCGCAGCTCGGTCATCGGGAACAAATCACAGCATCGGCTGGTTCTCCCGAATATCGCGCATCACGTGATTCGGACAACGCGGTGATCGAACTACGCGATCCCGAGCAGGAGGATCAACTTATTTACCAGGTCAACGACGAGCCTCGCCCTCGAGAGTCGGAAGTTTTGACGACGGAATCGGCTGTGGATTCCGAATTGATCGGCACAGCTGTGTTCGATGCAACTGGTGAGAAGTCCTCCATGCCGTCTTGGGACGAACTCGTGCGTCAGCACGGTGACCGGGTGTACCGCCTGGCCTACCGGTTGTCAGGCGATGCCCAGGACGCCGAGGACTTGACGCAGGACACCTTCATCCGGGTGTTCCGCTCGCTCTCCGATTATCAGCCCGGAACGTTTGAGGGCTGGTTGCACCGCATCACCACAAACCTGTTCCTCGACATGGTTCGCCGACGCAACCGCATCCGTATGGAAGCGCTGCCCGAGGACTACGACCGCGTTCCCTCACCTGGTCCCGACCCCGAGCAGATCTACCATGACGCGCGCCTCGACGCAGGTCTGCAGGCCGCACTGGACTCGCTCGCACCTGAATTTCGTGCAGCTGTTGTGCTCTGTGACATCGAAGGTCTGTCGTACGAGGAAATCGGTGCCACACTGGGAGTGAAGCTCGGAACGGTTCGTAGCCGTATCCATCGTGGGCGACAGGCGATTCGCGATCATCTGGCAGCGCAGCGCGCGGCCGAATCCGAACTCGTCGGTTTCTGACGGTCGGGTTCGAGCTACAGAGCGGGACGTGGTCAATCACCTGGAGGGACGAATGACGGAGGCGCGGGCACATCGCCAGTTCGGTTCGACCGAACATCTGGCCAGCGAGGCAATCGCTGCCTACGTCGACGGAGAGCTCCGGATGCAGGCCTACCTGAGGGCCTCCCATCACATCTCGATCTGCGCCGAGTGCGCAGCAGCCGTCGATGCTCAGCAGCAGGCGCGTGGTGCGCTGCGTCGAAGCGGCGAGATGACGATGCCGTTGTCCCTGGTGGGACTTCTCAGCCAGATTCCCTCGTGCAACAGTCCGACTACCGGACCCAATTCGGAAAACGCCGACAGTTCCGTCGGTAATCAGCCCGCCGGCTTCTCCACCATCAGCAAGAGGTTGTCCCGTCGCTGGCGCAAATGACGCCGCGCGCCTGCTTCCCGGCGCGGATCAGTGATACTGGACGATGTGACTGACGGAAAAAGGGGGCACTCCGGAGTGAGTTCGGATTCTTCGGCAAACGGTTCGGTGGACAGACCGGCAGATGCGCCGGTTCTCGACCCCCGTCCGGTCTATCGACCCCAGATCGATCCGGCCTCGCGCCAGGTGTTCGGTCGGCCGAGTGGAGTCGAAGGCTCGTTCACTCCGGTGGCTGCGCGATCGACCCCGTCCTCCGACGTCGTGATCGGCGCTCCGGACCCGGTTCTGGCCGAGGCATTCGGACGACCAGCGGACGCCACCGAGTCGATCGGCCGCGATCCCGAGGCGTCGGCGAACAACGCGCCCGAAGAAGAGCCGCCGAGCGATCCGTGGCGTGATCCGGAATCCGCGGTCTCCCTGGGCAATCCCGCAGAGTCCGAGGCGCCGGTGCAGTTGCAGCCCGCCCGGAAGCTCGATGTGCGTGAGGTGTTGTTCGGTCGCAAGGTCGCTCCCTCGGCGCTGGCCGCACTTGCCGGGATGGCGCTCGTCATCGCTCTCGTCGGTGGCTTACTCACCACGGTCATCACTGCCGATCGCAGTTCACTCACCAGCTCACGTGTCACCCTCGTCCAATCCGGCGGCGGCGAACAACCGGAGTCTCAGGTGGCGAAGGTCGCCGACGCGGTGCTGCCTTCCGTGGTGTCGATTCAGGTCGCCGTCGGTGACCAGGGGAGTACGGGATCCGGCGTGGTCATCTCTGACAAGGGATACATCGTCACCAACAACCACGTGATCTCCTCTGCCGTTCCGCCCGCTCAGGACGCGAAGATCCAGGTGATCTTCTCCGACGGAACCAAGACCGACGCTCAGATCGTCGGCCGTGACGTCAAGACAGACCTCGCGGTGCTCAAGGTGTCGGCCAACAATCTGACGGTCGCTCAGCTCGGAAAATCCGAGGATGTTCAGGTGGGCGACGACGTCGTCGCCGTCGGCTCACCGCTCGGATTGAGCAAGACCGTCACCCGCGGAATCGTCAGTGCGCTGAACCGGCCTCTGCGGTTGTCGGGTGAAGGCACCGACACCAACGCCGTCATCGACGCCGTCCAGACCGACGCTGCGATCAATCACGGCAACTCCGGTGGTGCGCTCGTCGACGATGAAGCCCGCGTCATCGGTATCAACACGGCAATGCTCAGTGAGTCCGGTGGTTCGGTCGGGCTCGGCTTCGCGATTCCGATCGACACGGTCACCGAGGTGGCGCAGACCATCATCCGCGACGGCAAGGTTCATCACCCCGACATCGGCGCGAATGCCCGCACCGCAGTCAACGACGCGACCAGCGGCGCTGCCGTGGCCAACGTCCGCGACGGCAGCCCCGCTCAACGTGCGGGGATCGTCGAGGGTGACGTCATCGTCAAGGTCGGTGACCGACCGGTGACAAGTGCCGACGAATTGGTGGTTGCGGTCAACGCGACGACCGTCGATCAGCCTGTCAATGTTCAGTTGATCCGCGACGGACGGCAGGTCGACATTTCGGTCACGCCGGTGTCGGACTGATCGGACCCTGCGATCTTCCTGTGAGGTTGATCCGGACATGCGCGTACCGAGCGAGCACACAGTAGGCTGACCCTGTGTTTGGCAACATCGGTTGGGGCGAGTTCATGATCCTCCTCGTAGCGGCTCTGGTCATCTTGGGACCTGAGCGGCTTCCTGGTGCGGTCTCCTGGGTCACGAAATCCCTGAGGCAGGTGCGCGAATATGCCTCGGGCGCTTCCAATCAGCTCAAGGAAGAACTGGGCACCGACTTCGAGGATCTGCGTAAACCACTCGCAGATCTGAACAAGCTGCGCGGAATGACGCCGCGCGCTGTGATCACCCAGCACCTCCTCGACGGTGACGACTCCATCTTCACTGGCAACTTCGACAAGAAGCCGCAGAGCGGAGTGCAGGAGCCGAAGACGCTGTCGAAGGACAAGCCACTCACTGCCGGCGAACGTCCTCCCGTGGACTTCGACGCCACCTAGATTCGACATACGAAAGGGCGCCTGCCACCGATCGGTGACAGGCGCCCTTTCGTATGACGGGATTCTACAGGTTGCGAACCGTGTTGATGCCGAGCGACATTCCGGCCAGACCGCGCTGACGGACGGCCAACTTGTCGGCGATGTCCTTGAGTGCGATGGCGGCGGGTGAGTCGGGGGCGCTGAGGACGATCGGTGTACCGGCGTCGCCTGCCTCACGGACGGACGGATCCAGCGGAATCTGTCCGAGAAGCGGAACCTTGGCGCCGACGGCTTTCGTGAGGCGATCGGAGACGGTCTGCCCGCCGCCTTCGCCGAAGACGTCCATACGGGTGCCGTCGGGAAGTTCGAGCCACGACATGTTCTCGACGACGCCGGCCACACGCTGACGGGTCTGCAGGGCGATGGCGCCCGCGCGCTCGGCGACCTCGGCGGCAGCCTGCTGCGGTGTGGTGACGACCAGGATCTCGGCGCTCGGGATGAGCTGAGCCACCGAGATGGCGATGTCACCGGTGCCGGGCGGCAGATCGAGCAGCAGCACGTCCAGATCGCCCCAGAACACGTCGGCGAGGAACTGCTGGAGCGCGCGGTGAAGCATCGGTCCGCGCCAGACGACAGGTGTATTGCCCTGGGTGAACTGCGCGATGGAGATCATCTTCACGTCGTGGGCGACGGGCGGCATGATCATGCGCTCGACCTGAGTCGGCTTGGCGTCGGTGCCGAGCATGCGGGGGATCGAGTGACCGTAGATATCTGCGTCGAGTACACCCACGGACAGTCCGCGCGCGGCCATCGCCGCCGCGAGATTGACTGTCACACTGGACTTTCCGACGCCGCCCTTGCCGGAAGCCACGGCGTAGACGCGGGTGAGTGAACCCGGCTGGGCGAAGGGGATGACCGGCTCGGCGGAATCGCCGCGAAGCGACTTGCGGAGCTCGGTTCGCTGGGCGTCATCCATGACGTCGAGTTCGACGCGGATCGCGCCGACTCCGGCGACGTCGGCGACGGCTTTGGTGACGCGTTCGGTGATCTCGGTGCGCATCGGGCAACCGGCGGTCGTGAGATAGATGCCGATGTCGACGCTGTTGTCACTGGAGAGAGCGATCCCCTTGACCATCCCCAGTTCGGTGATGGGTTTGCGGATCTCTGGGTCCAGAACTCGCGCGAGCGCTGAGCGTACGTCGGACTCGGTCAGTACAGACATGACTCCATGGTAAGTCCAGGTAGGTCAGTGGATGCGCGGCAGGTCCGATGCGGCGGGGACGATGCCGGTGGAGTACCCGAGCGACCAGGCCAGAACGTTGGCGACGTAGGCCGCGGAGTTGTTGTATCGGTGGATCGCGGACGCGACCTGGGTGACGTCCTGCATGTTCAGTCCGCCGTCGCACAGGTACTTGCCGGTGGTCAATGCGGAGTCGAAGAGGTTCTGCGGGTCGGCGATTCCGTCACCGTTGCCGTCGCCGGCGTACTGGTTCCAGGTGGACGGGATGAACTGCATCGGGCCGACTGCACGGTCGTAAACGGTGTCGCCGTCGAGGGCGCCGCCGTCGGTGTCCATGATGACGGCCTGGCCGGGCAGGCTGCCGTTGAGCGGCAGACCGATCACGGGCTTGTAGAGGTTGCCGTTCGCGTCGGCATCTTTGCCGTCGTTGGCGTGACCGGATTCGACGCGGCCGATACCGGCGAGGAGCGTCCAGTGCATGTTGCAGTTGGGCTTCTCGACGGCGAGGATCCGCTCGGCGTTCTGGTAGGCGGCGACGCTCACGCTCGGGATTCCGAGTGCGCCCTCGGCCATGGATGCCGGGAGCGGGGGAGTCGCTTGCACGGGAGCCAACGGCGCGGGCTCGGGCGCTGCGGCGGGAGCGGGCTCGGCGATTGCTTCGACAGCGGGCAGGATCTGCGCCTGCGGTTCCTGCGTGGCCTGCGCAGCGTCGACCGTCTCGGCGGAGCTGGCGTTGAAGAACGGGACCTTGGGAGCGGCGCCGGCCGTGTTGGCTGCGGTGACGAGTCCGATAGGGATGAGTCCGGTGAGCGCGATGACCGAATTTCGACGGATGTGCGAATCTGTCTTCTTGCTGTGCCGACCCACTGTGTATGCCTCCTGAACCTCCGCGAGGAGGTTTTCCGTTCAACTGACGGAGTCGAGGCTACCTGATTTGTTGCGTTTCCGTTATTCAACCGTGATCTAGAAGGGCAGTTTGGGGCATATGCACTGTTCTTTCGTGATTTTTAGGTTACAGAGCGGGCATGCCGGGCAGACCCGGGAAGAACGGCACGAATGCCGGAGCCGGGGCCGGAGCGGGCTCCGGTGCGGGTGCGGGTGCCGGTGCGGGCTCCGGCGAGGGGGCGGCGGGCGGCGAAGATTCCGCGGGTGCGGCGTCGGTGGTGGCGGGTGCCGTGGCAGCCACAGCCATGCCTGGGACCGTGCACGGCAGAAGGATGCCGTCCTGCAAGGCGTCGAGGGCTGCGGGGTCCGGAAGGATCACGCACATGTCGTCGGGCCAGCGCCATCCCTCGGCCGTCAGAATCGGCCAGACGAGACCCCGTGAGGTCAGGACGGGGAGCGGGATGATCGGGCCGGGGGCTGCGTTCCGGGCGGCGTTGGGTCCCGGAGTCGGGCCGGCCGGCATTACTCCCGGCGGGATCAGTGCCTGGATCTCGGGTGAGAGCGCGGGCATGTCCGGCATACCGGGGAAGAGGGGAGTGGTGGTCGGGCTTGCCGTCGTCGACGCTGATTCCTTGTCGCCGGCTGCCGGATCGGTAGCCGCAGCAGCGGCGAGTACGGCCGAAGCGGCGGAGTCTGCCGAGGCGGCGGCGTTGATCGCCGAGCTACCGGTGTTGATGCCCGAGGTGTACGGCAGCTGACCGGAAGGAATGACACCGTTCTTGTATGCCGTCGACCACATGATCACGTTTGCTGCGTACGCGGCTGAGTTGTTGTATCGCAGAACAGCTTTGGTCTCCTGAGCGACATCGCGCAGATTGAGTCCGCCGCTGCAGAGGTACTTCGCTGCCGAGAGTGCCGCATCGAAGACGTTGTTGGGGTCCTTGATTCCGTCCCCGTTACCGTCGCTGGCATATCCGGCCCAGGTGGCCGGAATGAATTGCATCGGCCCGACGGCGCGGTCGTGAGTGGGGTCGCCGTCGATCGCGCCCTTGTCCGTGTCTCGAATGACTTCGTTGCCTGCCAGCCGTCCGTCGAGGACAGGGCCGAGGATCGGGGTGACCGTTGTACCCACCGACGTCGTCTTGCCGCCGTTGGCGTGACCGGATTCGATGCGGCCGATGCCGGCCAGGAGATGCCAGGGGATTCCGCATCCCGGTGCCTCGGTCATCATCACCAGCTCCGCGGAGCGGTATGCGTTCAGGACGATCTCGGGGATGCCCAGGGAGGTGAGGACGACAGCCGCGGCGTTAGGGGCGGCCGGGGCGCCGGCGACCGTATCGCTGGGCGGGGCAGATCTTTGCGTTCGGACCGTGCGGGGCGTCGGGAGGAAGTCGACAGAGTCCGGCTGCGCAATCGAGGCGGCGCCCGCCAGTGCGATGGGAACCTGTGACCCTCCGGTCGGTGCGCTTCCGGCAGTGAGGGCCGCTGGACCTGTGACGACGAGCAGTCCCCCCACCAGTGTGGATGCTGCAATCATTCCGCGTACTCGCACGATTCCCCTTTGCTGGCGCTCCCGCTCCGGAGTACCCACCGTGATATCCGTATTGCTGTGACTTACGTTACATATCGGTCACGGTGCGTGCAGCAAAACTCAGCGAACGCTCAGCTAGTTGTGACTTTGTTTCGCAGTATTCGAGTCACGGTGCTTCTTCTTCGGGGTCGGTTCGCCGTCGGCAGCAAGGATCGACTTGATCTCCTCGAGCTCCCGTCGCAGGTAGTCGCGGGTGGCAACCTCGCCGACGGCGATGCGCAGAGCTGCGAGTTCACGGGCGAGGAATTCGGTATCCGCCTTGGTTTGCTCGGCGCGTGAGCGATCCTCCTCGAGAGAGACCCGGTCGCGATTCTCCTGACGGTTCTGTGCCAGGAGGATCAGCGGCGCCGCGTAGGCGGCCTGGGTGGAGAAGGCCAGGTTGAGCAGGATGAACGGGTACGGGTCCCACTGCAGAGCCACCGCGAACACGTTGATCAGGATCCAGACGATCACGATGATCGTCTGGATTGCGAGATAACGCCCGGTGCCGAGGAAGCGGGCGATGCGTTCACTGACGCGTCCGACAGCTTCGACGTCGAAATCGAGATTGAACCGGCGGCTTCCGCGAGGCGTTTCCAGTCGTTGCCGTGCGGTCGTGCTCGACGCCCGTTCGCTCATCGGAGTAGTTCCTCGTCGTCGGAGTAATCCTCACGCCAGTCTTCCGGCAGGAGGTGATCAAGCACGTCGTCGACCGTCACGGCTCCGATCAGGTGATTCTCGTCGTCCACGACCGGCCCACACACCAAGTTGTAGGTCGCGAAGTATCGAGTGACCGACGCCAGCGAGTCGTCCGGGGCCAACCTGGGCATGTCGGTGTCGAGTATTCCGCCCACCAGGCTGGCGGGAGGCTCGCGCAGAAGTTTCTGCAAGTGGACGCAGCCGAGGTAGCGCCCGGTCGGAGTCGCGGTAGGCGGACGCACGACGAAGACCATGCTCGACAGGGCCGGAGTGACGTCGTAGTTGCGGGCGCGGGCAAGAGCCTCGGCGACGGTCGTCGAGGCCGTCAGTACCACCGGTTCGGGTGTCATCAGACCGCCGGCGGTGTCCGGGGAGTGCTCGAGCAGGCGTCGAACGGGTTCGGAATCCTGCGGGTCCATCAACTGCAGCAGTGATTCGGCTTCGGTCTCGGGCAGCTCGCCCAGCAGGTCGGCGGCGTCGTCAGGATCCATTGCTTCGAGTAGATCGGCGGCACGTTCGACTTCCAGGTGCATCAGCAGGTCGGTCTGATCGTCCGCCGGCAGTTCCTGGACGACGTCGGCGAGGCGTTCGTCGTCGAGTGCCACGGCCAGTTCGTGGCGGCGCTTCTCCGGCAGTTCGCGCATGGCGTTGGCCACGTCGGCGGGTCGCATCCCTTCGTACTGCAGAAGAAGGTGAGCGACGCCCTGGCCGGGGAGCGAGAGGTCGCTCTGAGTGAGGCCGGCGACGTGCTGCCAGTCGACGACGTGAATCGCCGCGCGTCGACCGAGGCGTCCTCGATGGCCGCGAACTGCGACCTTCGAGACGACCCAGTCGCGGGTTCGCGTCGATTCGATCCCGAGGTCGACGACTATCGTGTCGGCGCCGTGAAGCTCTTCGAGTTCCGGGTCGTCCACGCGCACATGCGAATCGAGTACCTGTGCCAGAGCGAGAACCTCGCCCGGACGCTGGTTGAAGCGCCGCAGACTGACGTTGCCCGTGGTCAGGGTGACCGCACTCGGCTCGATAGCGGTCACTCGCAACATCGGGACGAAAATGCGTTTGCGCGTGAACATTTCGATCACCAGACCGAGAACTCGCGGTTGCTGGCGTCCGATGCGGACCGTGATGACGACGTCGCGCACACGACCTATCGATTCGCCGTCCGGGCCGAGGACAACCAGGCCGGCAAGCCTGGCTGCAAATACCTTGCCTGCTGCTGCCATGATTGCAAGGCTAATTCGTCCAGCGTCAAAATCTGCAACGGCGCCACCGAAAATCGAGAAGGGCAGTCCGCAAATGACTTCACGCAACCGTTCCCGTCGATCGGTATTGGCAGTTCCCGGCAGCAGTCGGAAGATGATCGACAAGGCGAAGGGATTGCCCGCCGACGAGATCTTCCTCGACCTCGAAGACGCAGTGGCGCCGCTGGCGAAGCAGGCTGCTCGCGAGTCGATCGGCGACGCGTTGGCCGAGGACGGGTGGGGCAAACAGGTCAAGGTCGTCCGGGTCAACGACTGGACCACCGAATGGACGTATGCCGACGTCGTGGAGGTGGTGGGCCGCGCCGGAGCCCATCTCGACGCCATTCTGCTGCCCAAGGTTCCCGACGCGAGTCACGTGCAGGCGCTCGATTTGCTGTTGACGCAGGTCGAGAAAGCCAATGGTCTCGAGGTCGGCAGAATCGGAATCGAACCGCAGATCGAGAACGCGATCGGATTGACCAACATCGACGCGATCGCCACCGCGAGCCCCCGTGTCGAAGCGCTCGTGTTCGGTCCGGCCGATTTCATGGCGAGCCTGAACATGCGAACTCTGGTGGTCGGCGAGCAACCGGACGGTTACGACCGCGGTGATGCATATCACCACATTCTGATGACCATCTTGATGGCCGCACGGGCACACGGAGTCCAGGCGATCGACGGGCCGTACCTTCAGATCCGCGACGTCGAGGCCTTCACTCGTTCGGCGGCGCGAACGGCAGCGCTCGGCTTCGACGGCAAATGGGTACTGCACCCTACGCAGATCGAGGCGGCCAACGAGGTGTTCAGTCCGCGCCAATCCGATTACGACCGTGCGGAACTCATCCTGGACGCGTACGCATTCCATACCTCGGCCGCCGGGGGAGGGCGGGGCGCCGTCATGCTCGGCGACGAGATGATCGACGAGGCGAGTCGCAAGATGGCACTGGTGATTTCGGCCAAGGGGCGCGCCGCGGGGATGACGCGCACGTCGGAATTCACGCCACCCGAACACGCCTGACGCTCGCATAGCCGAACGAATCAGGTCTGTAAAGGGCACAATAGGGGTAGATGTACTTGCGTCATCCACGTGGATGACGTGCCCGAAAAGAGGAGCGCAGCCAGCCATGTCCAATCCGCTCGGTCAATCGTCGAATGGGTCGCGCCGTGGAGCGTTGCCGACACCGCCTTCGGGATGGCCCATCGGGTCGTACCCCACCTACGCCGAAGCGCAGCGCGCAGTCGATTACCTCTCCGATCAAGAATTCCCGGTTCAGGACGTCACGATCGTCGGCGTGAACCTGATGCAGGTCGAGCGAGTCCTCGGTCGGTTGACGTGGGCCAAGGTGATCGGTGGCGGCATCGTCTCCGGTGCCTGGCTCGGTGTGTTCTTCGGCCTGGTGCTCGGAATCGTCACCGGTGGCTTCCTGGCCCCGCTGATCGCGGGCATCGTGGGCGGCATCATCTTCGGCGTCATCTCCACGACCATCCCGTACGCCGCGACGCGGGGGCAGCGGGACTTTGCCTCCACGATGCAGTTGGTCGCCGGACGCTACGACGTACTGTGCGAGCCCAAGACGGCGGAGTCGGCGCGCGACCTTCTTGCCAAGCTCGCCATCTGACATTCTTGCTCGGGCTGCCAACTTGTGTGATCTCGGTTACTTTATGTACACGCGGGCGAGGTAACACTCACCTTCCCGTGACCGTTTGCCGGACAAGGAAATAGGTCCCTTCTCCGGCAAAAGTGCCGATGTGTGGTGCGTCGGCCAGCCGTAACGACTGCGCCGTCTCGCCGCCCGAGGAGGACGGCTGTGCAGAACAAGAGATCGCGGGCGGGGCAGAAAAAGAAATACAGGGTGGGGCTGCTCGGCGCGGCAACCTTGTTGTTGGCGCCCTTGCTCAGTGCGTGTGGATCAGACAGCCACGACGGGGTGGTGCTGTCCTTCTACACCGCCGCCGACGGCGCCGAGCAGTATGCGGAAGCCGCCGCCAATTGTTCGGCGGCTTCGAACGGCGCGTACCGGGTCGAGCAGAAAACTCTGCCCAAGGGTGCTGACGACCAGCGACTTCAATTGGCCCGGCGTCTGACCGGCAACGACAAGTCACTCGATCTGATGACGCTCGACGTGGTGTGGACCGCCGAATTCGCCGAAGCCGGTTGGGCATTGCCGCTTCCTTCCGACGTCGCGGCCGAGGTGAGCGACGGGACTCTCGAGGGCCCGCTGCAATCGGCCAAGTGGCAGGACCAGCTCTACGCGGCGCCGCTGAACACCAACACCCAATTGCTCTGGTATCGAAAGGATTTGATGCCGGACGGCCAACCGCCCCAAACCTGGGATCAGATGATCGACATCTCCGAAGGTCTGGCTGCGGAGGGACGACCCAGCTGGATCGGCGTGCAGGGCAAGCAGTACGAAGGATTGATGGTTTGGTTCAACACGCTTCTCGCCAGTGCGGGTGGATCAGTGGTGGGGCCGGACGGAACCACGGTGACGGTCGCCGACGGTGATGCTGCCCAACAGGCACTCACCGTCATGAAGCGCGTCGCCACCGCGAAGGGCGCGGATCCCTCGATTTCGCAGGGGGACGAAGCGTCGTCGCGCCTGGGAATGGAGAGCGGTAAGTCCGCCTTCCAGGTCAATTGGCCGTTCGTGCTTCCCGGCATCATGGAGAACGCTGAGAAGGGCGATCTTCCGTACATCGACGACAAGGGCAACGTCACCAGCCAAAACACCGGAAATACGGTGCTGACGGTGAACGGAGAACGGAATTTCCTTGCCGCTCCTTATCCTTCGGTGATCGAAGGCAAACCGGCCGAGGTCACGATCGGCGGATTCAACGTAGCCGTGGCCAAGACCAGTCAGCATCCGGACCTCGCTTTCGAAGCGCTCACCTGCCTGCGCAACGAGGAGAATCAGCGCAACAACGCCGTCGCCGGTGGCGTCCCGCCGACGCTCGAGAGCCTGTACGACGACCCGGCGTTCCAGGAGGCGTACCCGGCGTGGCGTGAGGTTCGCGACAGCTTGGACACCGCGTCGGTTCGTCCCGTTTCTCCTGCCTATCAGAGTATTTCGACGCTCATCACTGCCACGCTCAACCCTGTGGGAAACATCGATCCGGAATCGACCGTGAACGATCTTGCCGAGCAGGTACGCAAGGCAGTCAATTCCGAGGGGCTGATTCCGTGACGATCGACAGCGAAAACTCCGGAGCTGCAACGGCAGTCGCCGACCCCTCGCCGGAGCCGAAGCACACCGAGAAGTCGAAGATGTCGGACGGAAAGGCGGCCGAGCGTCGACTCGGTCTCTGGCTGGTGGCGCCGGCCGCGATACTCATGATCGCAGTGACCGCGTATCCCGTGGTCTACGCAGTGTGGCTGAGTTTGCAGAGGTACGACCTGCGCTTCCCGGACCAACGAAAGTTCGTATGGTTCGACAATTACGTATCGGTGCTGACCGACGGATACTGGTGGCAGGCGTTTGCCGTGACGACATCGATCACCGTCGTCTCGGTCGTCATCGAGTTCGTCCTGGGCCTGACCATCGCGCTGGTGATGCACCGGACGATCGTGGGTAAGGGCCTCGTCCGCACTGTAGTGCTCATCCCGTACGGCATCGTCACCGTCGCTGCGGCGTACAGCTGGTACTACGCGTGGACGCCGGGTACCGGTTACCTCGCCAACCTGCTGCCCGACGGCAGTGCACCGCTCACCGACCAGATCCCGTCGCTCGCGATCATCGTCCTTGCCGAGGTGTGGAAGACAACGCCGTTCATGGCGCTGCTCCTGCTCGCCGGGTTGGCTTTGGTTCCGGACGACCTCCTCAAGGCGGCTCAGGTCGACGGCGCCGGGGCGTGGACTCGCTTGGTACGCATCATCCTTCCGCTGATGAAGCCCGCCATCCTCGTCGCACTGCTCTTCCGCACGCTCGACGCGTTCCGCATCTTCGACAACATCTACGTGCTGACAAAGGGAGCGAACGACACCGGGTCGGTGTCGATCCTGGGTTACGACAACCTGTTCAAGGCGTTCAACCTGGGCATCGGATCGGCGATCAGTGTGCTGATCTTCGTGTGTGTCGCCCTGATCGCGTTCGTCTTCATCAAACTTTTCGGTGCCTCGGCTCCCGGATCCGATACGGAAGGACGCTGACATGACCGTGACTCCCAGACTCAAGATCAGCTGGTCCGTGGTCAACCTTCTGGTCTTGCTGTACGCGTTGGTTCCTGTTCTGTGGATCGCCAGCCTGTCCTTCAAACCTGCCGGAACCATCAAGGACGGCAAGTTCATTCCGGAGAAGTGGACCCTGGACAATTACCGAGGGATCTTCGACACCAGCGCCTTCACCAGTGCGCTGATCAACTCCATCGGCATCGGACTCATCTCGACGGTCATCGCCGTGGTGATCGGAACGATGGCGGCGTACGCCATCGCCCGCCTGGATTTTCCGGGCAAGAAGCTGCTCGTGGCCGTTGCCCTGCTGATCGCGATGTTCCCGCAGATTTCGTTGGTGAGCCCGCTGTTCGACATCGAACGACGGCTCGGACTTTTCGACACCTGGGCTGGACTCATCCTGCCGTACATCACCTTTGCGTTGCCGTTGGCGATCTACACACTCTCGGCGTTCTTCAAGGAGATCCCGTGGGAGCTCGAGAAGGCGGCGCAGATGGACGGCGCGACGCCCGGGCAGGCGTTCCGGAAGGTGGTAGCTCCGCTCGCCGCGCCCGGCATCGTCACCGCGGGCATTCTGGTGTTCATCTTCTGCTGGAACGATCTGTTGTTCGCGATTTCGCTGACGTCGACCGAACGCTCCATCACCGCCCCTGCGGCCATCGCGAACTTCACCGGCGCTTCACAATTCGAGGAGCCCACCGGGTCCATCGCCGCGGCCGCAATGGTCATCACTATTCCGATCATCATCTTTGTTCTGTTCTTCCAACGTCGTATCGTGGCCGGGCTTACTTCCGGCGCAGTGAAGGGATAAGCCTGTGGCCGAGATCGTGCTGGACAAGGTGACCAAGCTGTACCCGGACGGAGCCAAGGCGGTCAGTGATGTCGACATCACCATCGCCGACGGAGAATTCATCATTCTCGTGGGCCCGTCCGGTTGTGGAAAATCCACGACCCTCAACATGATTGCCGGGCTGGAAGACATTTCGACCGGTGAGCTGAGGATTGCGGGTGAGCGTGTCAACGAACGCGCCCCCAAGGACCGCGACATCGCGATGGTGTTCCAGTCGTATGCGCTGTATCCGCACATGACGGTGCGCCAGAACATCGCGTTCCCACTGACATTGGCGAAGATGTCCAAGGACGAGATCAATGCCAAGGTCGACGACGCAGCGCGGGTACTGGACCTCACCCAGCATCTCGATCGCAAACCGGCGAACCTGTCGGGTGGTCAGCGTCAGCGTGTCGCGATGGGACGCGCAATCGTGCGCAGCCCGAAGGCGTTTCTCATGGACGAGCCGCTTTCCAACCTGGACGCCAAACTGCGCGTGCAGATGAGGACGGAGATCGCCCGCCTACAGCAGCGACTCGGTACGACAACGATTTACGTGACCCACGACCAGACCGAGGCGATGACGCTCGGCGATCGGGTGGTCGTGCTGCGCGGCGGCATTGTGCAACAGATCGGTGCGCCGCAGGAGCTTTACGACCGTCCGAACAATCTGTTCGTGGCGGGGTTCATCGGGTCCCCGTCCATGAACTTCTTCCCCGGGCAGTTGACTGCCGAGGGTGTGAGCACGCCGATCGGTGACGTTCGCCTACCAGCGGCGGCGCAGTCGAAGATTTCGGGCAGTGGATCGGGTAAAGACGTGGTGGTCGGGATCAGGCCGGAACATTTCGAGGATGTCGCACTGGTCGATGCCGCGCAGGCGCCGCACGGCGGGACGTTCACTGTCGACGTCGACGTGTTGGAGTCGATGGGTTCGGACAAGTACGCGTATTTCCTTGCCGGTGGTCCTGCCGTCAATTCTCGTGAACTCGAGGAACTCGCCGCAGATTCGGGAACAGCTGTCGCTGGTGGCGGTCAACTGGTTGCCAGGCTCTCGTCCGAGTCAACGGTGTCCCAGGGCAGGTCGATCGATCTCTGGTTCGACCCCGCCAAGATCGCGGTGTTCGACGGCGGTACGGGAGCCAATCTGCTGCTGTGAACCTCTACCCGGGCAAGGTGACCGAATACGTCGCGGCCCAGGGGAGCGGTACCTGTTCCGGGCCGGGCGCGGCGTCGGTCGGCTCGGGCAGGGGGATCAGCAGGCCGAACTGTTCGTGATGGGTCGTGGCCGGGGCGGCTTGTGCTGTCCCGGTCACCACTGCTATCGGTGCGGCGGCCAGGGCGCCGGCGACGGCAAATCGAGTGGCGATGCGACGCTTACCTGCTCGGGTCCGAATCATGCTCTCTCCTGAAATAGCTGTGTGGGGGGTGAACCTGCCATTCACGGTATTGCGGGTTGATTGTGAAATCTCGTGTGCGAAGCTCATTCACAGGGAACTGGGATGGGTGGCACAGGAGGACACATGAACGGATCCTCGGTACGAACCGAACACCTGCCCGGCGGCCCGGACCTCGAACGGATACTGCGCGAACATGCATACCGTGGTGCGTACCTCCAGTTGGCGGTGCGCGGCGCTCTGGTGCTGTTCATCGCCCTGACATTGATATTCGTCCCGCCCATGAACGACGCGGGATGGTGTTTTGCCATCCTGGGCGCGTACGCCCTCTGGTCGGCAGCGGTGGCTTTGTGGATCCGCAGGGGCGGCACCGGCCCGGTGACGATGATCTGGCTCGGGTTGTTCGTCGACCTTGCTGTGCTCGCAACTCTGACGCTCCTGACCGGTCTCGCCGCCGAGCAGAGTTGGACCGCCGACATCTTGAGCAACGGGCTCTTCGTCATTCCGGTTCTGGCGTGTACACAACTGCGAACCGACGTGTGTGTCGGCGTCGTGGCCTGCACGATCGGTGTGTTCTTTGTTTCCAGTTGGGCAACGATGACTTCGAACTCCGAGCCGTGGCCATCGATTCTGTTGAGCACCATGGCATTGGTCGGAGTGGGCGCCGGCGCCGTCGGATTGACTCGGATTCAACGATCACGCGTGCTGACCATCGGACAACTCGTCGGCCATCGAACGAGTCTTCTGGCCGAGCTCATGGGGCTCGAGCAGCGTGAGCGCACGGAACTGTCGGAGCAATTACACGACGGGGCGCTGCAGTACGTCCTAGCGGCGCGGATGGATCTCGACGAATTGGCCGACAGTGCGGAACCTGTCGCCTTGGCGCGTGCCGCGAAAGCGCTCGGTGAAGCCACAACGCTGCTGAGATCCTCCGTCTCGGAGTTGCATCCCACTGTCCTTGTTCACGTGGGTCTTGCCCGCGCAATCGGGGACCTCGCGCGATCGGCGCAGGGCCGCGGCGGAGTAGTGGTCGACGTCGACACTTCGGGCTGGAACGACGATCTGCGCACGTCTGCGGACGACGTTCTGTTCGGCGCCGCACGAGAGCTGCTGGCCAACGTCGTCAAACATGCCGGTGCGCACAGTGTTCGGATCGAGCTCGCACGACTGGACCACCATGCGGTGCTGGTGGTCTCGGACGACGGTCGGGGGATCAGCGCCGATCGGATTGCCGAACGACGAGCTGCCGGCCACATAGGGCTGCTCTCGCACGAGCTGCGGGCGGTTGCCGCGGGCGGCTCGTTCTCGGTCGGGCTGGGTGAAGAGTCCGGAACCCTCGCGCGAGTCGAGATACCGTTCCAGATCGTCACCGAATTCGACCACGATCGCTGAGGAATTGTCGATGACGCTGATCACCGATCGCGAGCTCAACCTGGCGACACTGGCGAGGCAACTCCTCCTGCGGCGCGCCGAGGTCAGCGCCTTGGATGCGATCGAGCACCTGACAGGTCTGCAAGCGCAAGCGCCGACGCCTCCCTATCTGGCACTGTGGGCGCGGCTGAAGAACTTTGCGGCAGAAGACCTCTCCACCCTTGTAGAGAAGCGCCAGGTGGTGCGGCTGGTTGCCATGCGGGGCACGGTTTTTGCTCTCTCGGCCGTAGATGCGGGCCCCTTCCGGGCCACGGTTCAGACGATCATGGAACGCGATCTCCACACCAACAGCACTCAGCGTGCGGCGCTCACCGGGTTGGATCTCGACGCTCTCGCGCAGGCGGGACGGGACCTGGTAGCGGACGGGCCGCTTACCCAAATGCAGATGAGGCCTCTACTGGCGGAGCGTTTTCCCGGCCACGCGCCAGAAGGGTTGGCACATGGAGTTCGCGGACTGTTGCCGATGGTGCAGGTTCCACCGCGAGGGTTGTGGGGACAATCCGGCGCACCGGCGCTGACGACGTTGGAGAATTGGCTGAGCGCAGAAGTGGATTCGATTCCGGTGCCCGACACACTGGTGCTGCGTTACCTGGCCGCGTTCGGCCCCGCGAGCGTGAAGGACGCCCAAGCGTGGTCGGGTCTGACCAGACTCGCCGAAGTATTCGAGCGGCTACGACCCGGCTTGGTCACCTTTGTCAACGAGAATGGGGCCGAGGTGTTCGACCTGCCGGACGCGCCACGACCGACCTCGGGAACACCCCCGGTTCGCATACTCGCACCGTTCGACAACATCTTGCTCTCGCACGCCGACCGCTCTCGAATCATGGACGAGCAGTACCGAACTCGCGTCTTCACCGTGAACGGAATCATCAAGCCCGCCATCCTGGTGCGCGGGAAGGTGGTGGGATATGCGACGGTGACGCCGGCAAAGGAGACGGTCGAGTTGGGTGCGACTCTGTTTGCGCAGCAACCGAAGACCGCCCTCGTGTCCATCGAGAAAGAAGCGCGTTCGTTGCTGAAGTTCATGCACCCGAAGATCCCGAACCGCGAGGTTCACTTCACTGTATCTACGTAGCGGGCTTGTGCTTTCGGGGTGCTCGATCGCGCAGTTCGGCCACGATCTCGTCGTTCCACATGTGGCGCCGCACCAACCGGTACCGCTCGCGTGCAATCCACAGATATGCCTCGGCATCGGTGTGCTCGGGCAACATGTCGGCGCCCCGCAGCATTCGCACGACGGGGAGAAACTCCTCACCGAACCAGCGGCGGGCGACGGTGTCCCGGCCGAGAAACTCACCCTTCTCCTGCATGAGGCGAAAACCCCAGGCCTCCACGCACTCACTGAGTTCGGCGTACTCCCACGGGTCCGTGACTTGTACGGCTTCGCGTTGAGAGCCCTGCAGCGGAACGCGGGTGAGGAAGAGGCGGCGATGGTCCTTGATGAGCAGGTCGGCGCGCTGAGTGATGCCTTCCGGTGAGATACGCGTGATGATCTCGGTGACGTACGCGTCGATGGTTTTCTGGTGCATCGCACACGCGATGGACACTCGGTGGTGTCCGTCGATCACGAAGTGCATGGAGCCGACGCGGTACAGCTGCACAGGTGGAACCGATTCGCCGCGTCGTTGTGCCACGGCAAGCCGCTCCCAACGCGCACGAGAGTGAGTTGACGTCGGCCGGAAGTACCTGTCGAAATCGCCTGTGCGGTCGACACTTCCGACGATCGATTCGATGGTGACGACCTGCAGACCCAGAGACTTCTCGCCGACCTTGCCGAGAGCGGCGACAACCTCGTCGAACGGCAGGATCGCGTTGACGTCGTCCGGTTCGCGTCGTAGCCAACTGACCAGACGTGCCACGTCGGCGCGTCGACGCTGACGAGCAAAGTCGTTTTCCGCGTCGGCTGTGGGAAAACCGGTGTCACGAGCCATGTCGGCGCCTCACGATCGTCGGCGGAGTACCTGGGGAAATCTCCATCAGCGTGAAGCCGACGGTATTGAGCACGATAGTCCGGCCCACCTCCAGATCGAGAGGTGTTCGCCCGTGCGGATGGATGTGTCCGTGAATCATGACCGTCGGATCGAGGTTGTGAATCAACGGCGTGAAGCATTCGAACCCTCGATGTGGTCGATCCTCGGCGTCGCCGACGCCACGGGCGGGGCTGTGGGTGAGCAGCACATCCACGCCCGCCCGGCTGCCGGAAAGCCGCGATTGCCAGGCGTTTCGCCAGGTGAGCGAGCGAGCGCGTCGGCTCTGCTGGCGCTCGGACCACTGATTGGGGCCGGTGTTGTATCGGATGGAACCGCCGAGGCCCGCGATCCGCAGACCGGCGACGGTCACGATGCGTCCGTCGGCGTTGACCGCGCCGGTGGGCCCTGGCCACTGCGCGGGCATGCCCGCCCGCATCCAACCCGATCTCTTGTTCGAGTATCCGGACAGATCGACGTCGTGGTTTCCGGGAACGAACACGCAAGGTGCGTTCAGTTGATCCGACAGGTACTCCAGATAGGCGAACGGCAGATCGCCCGCACCGAGGATCACGTCGACGCCGAGTGAACGAACCTGACTGCTCCACAGGTATTCGACGGTCTCGTCGCTGACAGCAAGAACGGAGACCATTTCGACGACGCTACCGCCAGCGCGAGGTATCTGCGCTGCGAACCTCGAGGGCACGGTGTTTAGATGGACGAGTGTCAGACAGCGTCGTATCTTCCGTCCGGGCCCATCTCGTCAGCAGCATCGAGGGGCCGGAGCCCGCCGCTGCCTCGGTGACGTTCCTGGGCGTCGAACCGCTGGACGTGCTGCGTTTCGAATCACCCGACGGCCTGGTCCGCTACATCACCCTCGGTTGCTCGCGTCATCCGATGGGCGACCCCAACGAACTGGTCGCAGACCCCACGCGCGGACCCCGCGCCGAGTTGGTGCTCACCCTGCGCGGAGGAACGGGTATCGCGTCGGGTGTGGCCAGGACTCTCGCTGTGCTGGCTGCCGCACCCTCCGTCGAAGGCGTCGTGCTGCTCGAAGACGCGCTGCTGGACCTGGGCGAGCCGCTCTGGAAGGACACCGCGTTCACGGCGGTGCTTCTCGGTGACAGCGGGATCGAAGACCTGACGCTGCCGGAGCCGTTCGATCCGGTGCGCTTCCTCGGCGTGGTCCCCCTCACCGGTACCGAAGCCGCCTGGGTGCGTCTGCGCGGCGCAGAGGCGCTGCGGGAAGCGTGGACCGAGGCGGGGATCGACATCCGCGATCCGCACCGTTCCGCCGCCTCGCTCTAGCTGCGCTGGCGCTTCGTCCGTCAGATCATTCGGCGTGCACGAGGATGTCTGCCAAGTTCTCGAGACTTACCCGAACCGTCCGTGAAAATGCTTTCGTGACGATCGGGTCGGCCATCTTGCCGAATACACCGCCGAGTCCGCTTTCGCTGTCGAGTCGGTAGGTGACCCGAGTGCCGTCACCGACTTCTTCGCAGGTTGTGGTTTGCGAGAAGCTGACCGGACTTTCGACGGACGTCGATTTCGACGATCTCGGTGCGTCGTACTCGGTGAATTCGGATGTCCACTCGAGACGCTTGCCCAGAATTCGCGAGACGCCGTGCCAGCGGCTTCCCACGCCCATCGGGCCGTCGGTGATCTGTTTGCATTCGACCATCGAGTTTTCCCAGTTGGGCCAATTCTCGGCGACGGACAGGTACTCCCAGACGTCTTTGGGTGGCAACGCGATCTCTACGGATTGCTCGACTGTAGGCATGGTTGTTCCTCCACTACTCCTTGGGCCTGAATTTGCTTGTCGCAAAATGGATTTCGGGAACGGAATGAAAATGCGTACCCATATCCATTGTCCGCCTGCGACGGTGGCAAGTACAGGGAGTCAGAAGGAGTTGTTCACAGCCAGTTGTTGCGACGGAAGAGAAAGAACAAGCCGACGCATACCGAAGCGATGAGAAACAGGATGGACTGATAGCCGTATTTGTAGCCGAGTTCCGGCATGTTCTCGAAGTTCATTCCGTAAATTCCGGCAACGCCGGTCGGCACGGCGGCGATGGCGACCCACGCGGAGATCTTGCGCATGTCGGTGTTCTGCTGCACCGCGATCTTCGCCAGCGCGGCATCGACCAGAGAGCTCAACACCTCGTCGTATTCCGAGATGCGTTCGGACACGATCGTGTGGTGATCGCGGACGTCACGGAAGTACCGGCGGATCTCCTTCGGGACGAGACCGCCCGCGGGCTGGGTGAGTTGGAGCAGTGGCAATCCGAGTGGAGTGACCGAGCGTCGTAGTTCCACGATTTCACGTTTGAGCAGGTAGATGTGCTCGACCGCAACGGTGTTTCGCGGGTTGAATACCAACTCTTCCATGCTGTCGACGTCCTGTTCGACCAGCTGAATGACGGAGAGATAGCTGTCGACGACGTGGTCGGTAATCGCGTGCAACACCGCGAACGGGCCCATGGTGAGGCGCTCGGGATTCTGCTCGAGTGACTTGCGCACGCTCGCCAGTTCGGAGTGATCCCCGTGGCGGACGGTCACCACGAAGTCGGGACCGACGAACACCATGATCTCACCGGTTTCGACGATCTCGCTCGCCGTGGCCACGGACTCGTGCGGAACGTAGACGACCGTGCGCAGCACCAGGAACATGACGTCGTCGTAGCGTTCGAGTTTCGGACGCTCGTGTGCATGAACGGCGTCCTCGACCATCAGCTCGTGCAGTCCGAAAGTTGCTGCGACATCTTGCATCTGACCTTCGTCGGGTGCATGCATTCCCACCCAGACGAACGCGTTGTCGCGACTACGAACCTCGGCCAACGCGGCGCGGTGCGTGTACTTGCCCGGTAACCGCACGCCGTCCACGTAAACCGCGCAGTCGACGATCGCGCGTGCAGCAGGAACGGGGATCTTGGGCGCATCAGCTTGCGTCGATTTGCCGTTCGACCAATTCGGCAGTGACGGCATCGTTGGCACGCTCGCTCCTTCTCGGTCTGTAATGCAGTGGAACGGCAGGGGAACGGCACTGCAGCGACACCTGATCGAATTGCGCTGCCGCTGCGGCGTAATCGTACGTCAGCTTCCGGCTCGCCCACCGGAGCGCGATGAAGTTGCCGATTGCTGACACACTGGAACAGTGCGAATAGACCTTCACACCCACTCCAACGCATCGGACGGCACCGATACCCCGGCTGCCCTCATGCGTGCCGCAGCCGACGCCGGACTCGACGTCGTCGCCATCACCGATCACGACACGACTTCAGGCTGGGCAGAGGCCGCGCACGCCTTACCGGCCGGCGTCGCCCTGGTTCGTGGGATGGAGATGTCGTGCGAAGGTCGAGGTGAGCGCGGTTGGCCCGTGGCTGTTCATCTGCTGGCGTACCTGTTCGATCCGACGCACCCCGAATTCGCCAAAGAACGTGAGCGACTGCGCGCCGAACGCGTCGAACGCATCCGCGTGATGACGACGATGATGGCGCGTGACGGTCTGCCCGTCGATCCCGATCAGATCCTCGCCGACGCCGGTCCGTCCGTCGGACGCCCGCACGTCGCAGCGGCCCTGATGCGAGCCGGCGTGGTGTCGAGCATCAGCGAAGCCTTCTCCGACCTGTTGTCCAGTCGCGGGCGATACGACGTGCCCAAGTACGACACTCCGCTCGAGTACGCCGTCGAACTGGTGGCAGCGGCTGGGGGAGTGACCGTCCTTGCGCACGGACGGGCGCGGTCGCGCGGCGGACTGCTTGCACTCGACCACATCCGTGATCTGGCGGCGCTGGGTCTCGGGGGTCTCGAAGTCGATCACCCGGACCATCGCAGCGACGATCGCGACGTCTTGAGGCGCCTGGCCGGCGACCTCGGACTGGCAGTCACCGGATCCTCGGATTATCACGGTGAGAACAAGACGATCGGACTCGGCGACGAGCTCACGGATGAGGCCGAGTTCGACAAACTCGTCTCTGCCGCCACCGGCGTGGAGGTACTGGGGCGCTGATGCTCGACACCACGCTCTACCTCACCGTGTTCATCACGCTGTTCGTGATCATGGATCCACCCGGAGTCATTCCGGTGTTCTTGTCACTGGTCGGCCGCAAGAGCCGTGAAGATCGCAATCGGGCGGCATGGCAGGCCCCGGCCGTCTCGCTTGCGGTCATCTCGGTCTTTGCCATCGGTGGTCAGGCGATTCTCAACTACCTCCACATCGGCATTCCGGCGTTGCAGGGCGCCGGCGGACTACTCCTGCTTCTCATCGCACTCGAACTGCTGACCGGCAAGGCCTCCAACCGTCCGCAGGGAGCCGACGACGTCAACGTCGCACTCGTTCCATTGGGAACGCCGATGATGGCCGGTCCCGGTGCGATTGCAGCCGTCATAGTCTTTGTCGCCCAGGCCGACGGTGAAGCGGCGTCGTATCTGGCGATCGCGTTGGCGATTTTGTCCATTCACCTCGTGCTGTTCGTGGTCCTGCGGTTCTCGACGGCACTGATCCGGATACTGGGCGAGGGCGGCATCAGCCTGCTGGCACGCATCGCGGGTCTTCTGCTCGCCGCTATCGCGGTTCAACTCATTGCGGAATCAGTCCGCGGATTCGTCGCGGGAGCGTAAGAGATGACATACGACGACCGGTACGACCGGAACGACAGGTACGAGGACGAATACCAGTACCAGAATTATCAGGACTATCAGTACGAAGACGACTACAGCCATTATCCCGCCGACAATCGTCAATGGCTGCTGGTCCGCGCTCTACGTGCCCTGAGCGGCACCGTGGCGGCCGGGATCGTGGTTTTGACGCTCGTGATCATCGGCTCGGCATATCTTGGCGGAAACCGCGGATTCCCGGGGCCGGGAACGACATCGATCACCGCGCACATTGCGGCCTCGGTGGTTGCTCTTGCCGCGCAGATCTGGTGTGACCGTAGGCGGGGTATCGCGGCGGTTGCCGGATCGGTGGTCGTGCTCGTGGTGGCGGGGCTGTTGTTGGTGACGCAGTGGTGGGGATGACACGGCGGGGATGACACGGTGGGGATGACTGGGTGGGGATGACACCGTGGGGATGACACGGTGGGGATGACACGGCGGGGATGACGGCTCGGTTTCGAGTCTGGTGAGGAATCCGACCGCTTGGAGGATTTGATTGTGATCCGACTGTGGTGGCAAACTGGAGTTACTTCGAGGCGGCGCCACAGCCCGGCCCCGAAGTGCAGGTTTCGTCAGAATCTCTCCCGGAACCTAGATTGCATGGATACGCCAGGGCTCACCCGCCCCACACCATGACGCTTCGGATGTATTGCGGCCCACTTTTTCGCGCACGCCGAATGCTCTTCTTCTCAGTAGTCGTTCGCGGAAGAAATGATCTCTGACCGTTGTGAACGTGATTTTGCACCGGTCCGAAGGATTACTTCCCAGTAACCCAGCCCCGAATGAGGCTGGACTAATCAGGAGTGTCATCGTGTCCCTCGTGACTGAAGCCATCAACGTACCCAAGGTCGAGCTGACCGACGAAGAAATCTTTGCCGCTCACGTCGGTGGCAAGCTCTCGGTCGAGACCACCGCGCCGCTCGATACGCAGCGCGCCCTCTCGATCGCCTACACACCGGGTGTTGCTCAGGTGAGCCGCGCCATCGCTGCAGACGAAACCCTCGCCGATCGATACACCTGGACCAACCGACTTGTCGTCGTGGTCAGTGACGGCACCGCGGTTCTCGGACTCGGCGACATCGGCCCCCGCGCGTCGCTGCCCGTCATGGAGGGCAAATCGGCACTGTTCAAGAACTTCGCCGGACTGAACTCCATTCCGCTGGTTCTCGACACCAAGGATCCCGACGAGATCGTCGAGACGCTCATCCGTTTGCGTCCGAGCTTCGGCGCGGTCAACCTCGAGGACATCTCGGCGCCGCGTTGCTTCGAGATCGAGAAGCGCGTCATCGAAGCTCTCGACTGCCCTGTCATGCACGACGATCAGCACGGAACCGCGATCGTGGTCCTCGCGGCGCTCAAGGGCGCAGTGAAGGTCCAGAGCCGCGACATCACCGCACTCAAGGTCGTCATCTCCGGCGCCGGTGCTGCTGGTGTTGCCTGCGCGAACATCCTGCTCGCCGCGGGAATCGCCGACGTCATCGTGCTGGACTCGAAGGGCATCATCTCGGGTGAGCGCAGTGACCTCAACGAGGTGAAGGCAGAACTCGCGGCCCGCACCAATCCGCGCGACCTGCACGGTGGTGCCATCGAGGCGCTCGAAGGTGCCGACGTCTTCCTCGGTGTCTCGGCGGGCAAGATCCCCGAGGAGCTCATCGCTTCGATGGCTCCCGAGTCGATCGTATTCGCACTCTCCAACCCGGACCCGGAGATTCACCCCGAAACCGCGTCGAAGTACGCGGCGATCGTGGCGACGGGCCGTAGCGATTTCCCGAACCAGATCAACAACGTTCTCGCCTTCCCCGGTGTCTTCAAGGGCGCGCTCGACGCCGGCGCCCGTCGCATCACCGAAGGTATGAAGCTCGCTGCCGCCGAGGCAATCCTGTCGGTGGTCGGCGACGAGTTAGCAGCGGACAAAATCGTCCCCAGCCCACTCGACCCTCGCGTGGCACCCGCAGTAGCGGAAGCCGTCGCGGCCGCAGCGCATGCTGAGGGCGTGACCAGCTAAGAGGGACTACGAAAGCCCCGATCGGAACCCGCACACAAGGTTCCGATCGGGGCTTTTTCGTGGGTATCCGAGCTACAGACGGGCGAGGTCAGGTGTTCGACGCAGCCTGCCGGTACCGGGAACAGAAGCCCAGACCACCAGTGCCAGTAATCCGTCGACGACAAGAGCCACCACCGCGACCAGGATTGCGCCGACGACCACGCGGTCGTACTTGTAGAGCGCGAGACCGTCGAAGATGTACCGGCCGAGGCCGCCGAGGTTGACGTAGGCGGCGACGGTCGCTGTGGCTATCACCTGCAGCGTCGCGTTACGCAGTCCGCCGAGAATCAGCGGGAGCGCGTTGGGAATCTCGACTCGGAAGAGCACCTGGAGCTCGGTCATGCCCATCGCTCGCGCGGCCTCGACGACGCCACGGTCGACGCTGGCGATTCCGGCGTACGTGCCGGCGAGGAGCGGAGGAATGCCGAGGATCACGAGCGCGAGAATCGGCGGCATGACTCCGAGTCCCATGAGCAGAACGAGGAAGGTCAGCAGGCCGAGTGTGGGCAGTGACCGCAGTGCGTTGACCAGACTGACGACCACGATCTCACCGCGGCGCAGATGCCCGATGAGCAATCCGATCGGTACCGCGATCACGGCCGAAAGTGCCACGGCCAGAACGCTGTACCACAGGTGCTGGAGAATGCGGGTGCCGATACCGGTGTCGCCGCTCCAGTTTCCGGGATCGACGATGAAGTCCCAGGCTCCGGTGAAGATGCTCATACGGGTTCCCCCTCGGCTGACAGGACGGCCGGAACCTTCGACGAGCGCGACGTCCTGGTCCACGGGGTCAGGAATCGGCCGATCAGATACAGGATCAGATCGAGCGCCAGTGCCAGCACGACGATCGCGATGATGCCGGCAACGATCTGATCCGGGTAGTCACGGTCGTAGCCCTGTTTGAACAGCACTCCCAGACCGCCGATTCCGATCAGTGATCCGACCGAAACCAGCGAAATGTTGGTAACGGCAATAACTCTGATGTTCGCGATCATCACCGGCAGCGCCAACGGCAACTCGACCGTCAGGGCGCGTCGTAGCGGTGTGAACCCGACGGCGGTGGAGGCGTCGATGACGTTGTCCGGCACCGAGTCGAGTGCTTCGGGCACAGCCCGGATGAGCAGTGCCGTCGCGTACACGCTGAGTGCGATCACCACGTTGAGCGGATCAAGGGTCTTGAGACCGAACAACTGGGGGATTGTCACGAACAGCGCGAGCGACGGAATCGTGAACGCGATACTCGCCAGGGTCAACGTGATTCGGCGCAGCCACCGGACGTTGCGGATCGCTGTTCCTACCGGCACGGCAATCAGGAGACCGATCAGCAAGGGCAGCAGCGCCAGATACAGATGGGTCTTCGAGTAGTCCACAACCGTCGAGAAATTGTCGATGAGCCAGCGCATGCCGCTACGCCCCGAATCCCTCGGTGAAGGCGACTTGGTTGCGTTCCTCGTCCTCGCGTCGACGCTGATCTGCCAATTTCGCAACGACTTCGGAACCGAGGATCCCGCCGATGACCGAACCCTCGCCGTCGACCGCAACGCCGATACCGGAAGGCGACGAGATTGCCGCGTCGAGTGCTTGACGGAGATCGCCGCCGGGGGAGAACAGCGAACCACCGGCCGACGTCGACTGAGCAAGGGTGCGTCCCGAGCGCAGACCTTCGACGCCGGTCACGTCGATCCATCCCTGGGGGCTTCCGCTGTCCGTGACCACGAGAACCCATTCGCCCAATTCGAGACGCAGAGCCTTCAATTCGTTCTCGACGGCCGTACGGACCGGGTGAAGAGGAACCTCGTCGGCAGCGCGGAACGACAATCCCCGATAGCCGCGATCGCGTCCGACGAATCCGGCGACAAAATCTGTTGCCGGAGCGGCCAACACGTCGCGAGGCGCCGCCACCTGCTGAAGACGCCCACCGGGACCGAAGACGGCAATATGATCGCCGAGTTTGACTGCTTCGTCGATGTCGTGGGTGACAAAGACGATCGTCTTCTTCAGTTCGCTTTGCAGACGGAGCATTTCGGTCTGCAAATCCTCACGCACCACAGGATCGACGGCACTGAAGGGCTCGTCCATCAACAGGATCGGCGGATCGGCTGCCAAAGCGCGGGCAACTCCCACACGTTGCTGCTGCCCACCCGAGAGTTGCCCGGGATAGCGAGTGGCAAGTGAAATGTCCAGTCCGACTCGTTCGAGCACACCCAACGCGGCTTTACGTGCGGCGCGGCGGGACTCACCGCGTAGCACCGGAACCGTTGCGACGTTGTCGATCACGGTGCGGTGGGGAAGCAGGCCGGCATTCTGAATGACATACCCGATGCCGAGGCGCAGTTTCACCGCGTCGGTCTGGGCGATGTCACGACCGTCGACGAAGATCTTGCCCGACGTCGGTGTGATCATCCGGTTGATCATGCGCATCGACGTCGTCTTGCCGCACCCGGACGGCCCCACGAACACCGTGAACGACTCGGCCTCGATGGTGAGATCGAGACGGTCGACGGCGGTGGTGCCGTCCGGATACTGCTTGGTGACACCCTCGAAGGTGATCACGTGACTACGAGACCGGCTTGTCGAGGCCCTGCGCCGTCACCCACGCCTTGGCCGCCGCTGCCGGCTCCGTCTTGGTGTCACCGGACACCTGGACGTTGAGTGCCAACAATTCTTCGGTGGTGAGCTTGGCGGACACCGCATCGAGGACCGTCTTCAACTTGTCGGAAGACTTCGAGGCACGCAGCACCGGCACCACGTTCTGAGCCGGGAAATTGTTCTTCGGGTCTTCGAGAACCACGAAGTTGTTTTCCGGGATGGAGGCCGACGTCGTGAAGATGTTTGCCGCGGTGATGTCACCGGACGAGAGAGCCTTCACGGTTGCCGGTCCACCGCCGTCGGCGATCGGGACGAAGTTGGCAGCCGAGATGTCGAGGCCGTAGTTGGACTTCAAACCGGGCAATCCGGCTGGACGTTCCTGGAACTCGGCCGGAGCACCGAACTTGACCTCGGCGGAATGCGGAGCCAGATCGGCGATCGTCTTCAGGTTCCACTTGTCCGCGGTTTCCTTGGTGACGACGACGGCGTCCTTGTCCTCGGCGGACGCGGGTGTCGCAATCGCCAATTCCGACCCGAGAGCTGCGGGAAGGGCAGCGAGGACGTCAGCGGAGCTGGTGGCTGTGCTGTCGGGATCCAAGTACTGCAGGAGGTTTCCCGTGTAATCCGGAATGACGCTGATGGACCCGTCCTTGAGCGCCGGAATGTACGCCTCACGGCTGCCGACGTTGAACGACGTGGACACATCGAACCCGTTGACACGCAGTGCTTCGGCGTAGATGTTGGCGATCGTCTCGGATTCGGTGAAGTTGGCGGAGCCGACGACGACCGAGTTGGGATCGCTGTTGGAGTCACCGTCGCTGCTACCGCACGCTGTGAGCGCAGTGAGAGAGACGACAGTTGCCGCGGCTACGAGCCAACGGTTGGAACGAAATCGTGAGGTGCGCATGAGCGTCCTTCCGGTTTTTCGGGCGTCCCGTGTTTCGGGCGTCGGTAACCATCCCCTTGTGGCGAAGCCACCCGAGTGGCTTCGACGGCGCCGCCACCGAGTGGCTGCGTCAGGACTGGTTACCGCGCATCGCCCGACAAGTGTAACGATAGGTACCGACATGGCACGGTTTTCGATCCATGGGATTGGATGTGAGGATTTCGGTGATGAGCACGCGCACGAAGTATTCGACTGTTGTTGCAGCACTGATGGTCCTGCCGATTCTCAGCGGATGCGCAAACGGTGATTCGGTGGTAGAGGGCGCCGAAGCGGAGTCTCGTGACCAGATCGTGGTGGCCGCTGACGCATCGGTGGAGAGTTCGGTGTTGGCCGAGGTGTATTCGACAGTGCTCTCCTCCTCCGGCCTGTCGGCTCGCGTCGAATCGCTGGGAGGGGGCAGGAACCAATCCCTCGAGGCTCTGGACGCTGCGAGGGTCACGTTGGTGCCCGAGTTCACCGGCGCGCTACTCGATCATTACGACCCGTCCGCCCCGGCTCGCAAGGCGGACGACGTCTTCGAAGCCTTGAGTCGCTCTCTGCCTGAGGGCCTTTCGGTCTCCGACTACGCGATGGCCGAAGACCGCGCGGTCGTTGCGCTCGACACCGCATACGCACAGTCGTTGGGAGCGAAGACAATCGAAGCCTTTGCCCCTTCGTGCGCCGCGGCGACGCCGCTCGTCTCTGCGAGATTCGTCGAGGACGGGGCGGTGGAGCAGTTGGCGGAGGGCGCCGAGTGTGTCTTCGCCGGCATCGATCAGACAACATCGGCGGACGTGCGCGGTGCGCAAGTATTCGGAACCACGACGCTGTCAGCGCTGGCGCAGTCCGATGCCGTCACGGTGCTCGCTGATTCGAATCACGTTCTGGCCGCACAGAATGTCGTTCCGCTCTTTCGGACGGGCGCACTCGGAGACTCGGCGATCAGGGCGCTCAGCGTCGTGGCCGGTGAACTGTCCACCACCGACCTCGCTGCGATGATCGATCAGGTGCGGACCGGCAAGGCATCAGCCTCGGACGTCGCCCGCACCTGGTGGGACACCCGTCAGTGACATGGACGGAGTGGGGCACCCGTCAGTAACAGCAACGGAGTGGGACCCGTCAGTGACTGTTCGATCCCACCGCTGAACTCGAATCATCCTTGGCACGAATCAGTTTCGATGCGATGAAGCGGCCCAGATCGGTGACGGCGTCTGCTGCTTCCTTGACCAGTGACGCCTGTGCGTGGGCCACGTGCCACAGTCTTGCGTACTCGACCAGGGACACATCGACGCCGGCAGCGGAGAGCTTGTCGGTGAACGTCATGATCTGCGGATAGAGAACTTCTTCGGAACCGACGTGAATCCTGGTGGGCGGCAACCCGTCGAGCTTGCCGTGCATCGGTGCGTAGCCCGGATCTGTGCGATCGCCGCCGGCAAGGTAAGCGTCGGCGGCATCGAAGGACCACGCCGTGTTGACCACCAGGTCGGCCTTCTTGGTGGCACCCCGATCGCCGGGATCGACCCACGGTGAGATCAGTGCAAGCGCACCCGGGGTCACACCGTGACGTTCGATCAGACGCAGAGCGGTCGCGGCGGCCAAACCGCCACCGGCCGAATCGCCCGCGATGGCAACGCGGTCTTCGGAATAGTCGAACTCGGTCACCAACTGCATGAAGGCGGAGACCGCGTCGTCGAGCGCGGCGGGATACGGGTTCTCCGGTGCGAGACGGTAGTCCAAGGTGAAGACCGCACTGGACGATTCACGCGCGAGATGCGCTGCGAGAGAACGGTGGGTGGCCAGCGAACCCAGTGTGTACGCCCCGCCGTGCAGGTACAGAACTGCGGTGGGGCGCTCGGTTGCGCCGACGGTGATCTTCTCCGCCGGTCGGCAGGCGAGCTCCAGCGGGCGCACGACGGCGCCCGCTGGAACCTGCTGTAGCGGTGCCCCGGCCTCGAGCAACAGACGCTGAATCCGGTACGGCAGTCGCGAGTTGAAAGCCAGACGGAAGTACGGCTTCAACAAGAATGCGACCACGGGCAGCGGAAGGGTGAACGTGCTCACCGGCAGGGCTCCTGACTCTGAAAAATCTCAGCTGGACTTGGGCATCATTCGGCCGGCGACAATCGAAACGATGCGCTGGTAGCCCGATCCTACGAGGCGAACCCAGGCGTCGAGTGCTATTGCGTCCATGCCGATGAGAACGCGCGGCTTGCTCTTGCGAACGCCGTTGACGATCGTCTTGGCGGCGTCCTCCGGAGTGGTACGCGCGAGCTTGCGGTCGAAGAACTCGGAGAAGACCGCAAGATCTTCGCCCGGGCCTGCGGTGGCGTTGCGCGCGATGGCCGTCTTGATTCCGCCCGGGTGCACACAGGTCACCTTCACGGGGTGCTTGGCGATCAGCATTTCCTGGCGAAGCGACTCGGTGAAGCCGCGAACGGCGAATTTAGCCGAGTTGTAGGCGCTCTGACCCGGCATCGACAGCAGACCGAAGAGGCTCGACACGTTGACGATGTGCCCGTCGCCGGAGGCGATGACGTGGGGGAGGAATGCCTTGGTGCCGTTGACAACTCCCCAGAAGTCGACGTCCATGACGCGCTCGAAGTCTTTGAACTCGGACTTCTCGAAGGTGCCGTGGTACGCGATTCCGGCGTTGTTGTAGATCTGGTTGACCTTGCCGAAATGGGCGACAACCGCGTCTGCGTACTCGAGAACCGCTTCGCGCTGGGTGACGTCGAGATGGTCCGACTTCACCTCGGCGCCGATGGCCTCCACCAGACGCTTCGTCTCGGCCAGACCCACGGTGTCCACGTCGGAGATTGCCAACTTGGCGCCCTGGCCGGCCAGGTTCAGTGCGAGTGCGCGACCGATGCCCGATCCCGCTCCGGTGATGACTACGACCTTGCCTGCAAAATCACTCATTGTGCTACTGCCTTCTCGTCGTCGAGGTCGATCTGTGAAGTGGTCGCGGTGCCGACGGCGCCGAGATCCGACGTGGCGACGCTGCGGTATGCCGCGAGGTCGAAATGCTTGGTGGCATTGCGGAACTGGAAGGTGAAGCCCGGCCACAGGGTGGTGTTGTTTCCGTGCTTGTCCATGTACCAACTGGCGCAACCGCCGTTGTTCCACACGCTCTTGGACATAGCTGCCTGCAGGTCCTTGTTGTACTTGTCCTGCTTGTCCTTGCGCACCTCGATGGTGCCGATGTCGTACTTGTCGATGGTGGCGATCGCGTCGACCAAATAGTTGATCTGCGACTCGATCATGAAGACCATCGACGAATGTCCGAGGCCGGTGTTGGGTCCGACGAGGAAGAACATGTTGGGGAAGTTGGCCACTGCCGCGCCCTTGTATCCTTGCATGCCGGTCTCTTCGAAGACCTCGGCGAGCGAACGCCCGTCCTTGCCGAAGATTCCCGCGAAGGTGGGGGAGTCGGTGACGTGGAAACCGGTCGCCACGACGATTGCATCGATCTCACGCGTGGTGCCGGTCTTGGAGACGATCCCGTTGGCGGTGACCTCCTCGATGCCTTCGGTCACCAGATCGACATTGTCCTGGGCGAGGGTGGGGAAGTAGTTGTTCGAGATCAGCATGCGCTTGCAGCCGATCTGGAAGTTGGGCATGACCTTCTTACGGAGGTCCTTGTCCTTGATCTGAGCTTTCAGATGACGCTCGGCGGCGAACTGCAGCGGCTTCATGAACACCGGTGCCTTGGCCAGGCCGACGACCTGCGTCTCGCGCATCCAGTAGATGCCGGTACGGCACAGCTTCTGGAAGCCGGGGAGGTACTTGAACGCGAGGTGCTCGATCTTGGTGTACTCGCGGTCTGCGCGGGGCAGGATCCACGGCGCGGTGCGCTGGTACACGTCGAGATGTGCGACCTTCTTGCCGATGGCGGGCACGATCTGGATGGCGGAGGCGCCGGTTCCGATGACGGCGACGCGCTTGCCGGTCAGATCGGCGTCATGGTTCCAACGCGAGGAGTGGAAGATCTCGCCCTTGAAGCCGTCGATGCCCTTGATGTCCGGAAGTGAAGGCTCACACAGTGCACCGACGGCCGAGACCACGATCTTTGCGACAAATTCGCCCTTGTTGGTGCTGACATGCCACCGAGCAGACGCCTCGTCCCAACGGGCGGAGAGTACGTCGCAGCCGAAGATGTGCTTGTCGAGCACCTTGTGGCGGTTGGCCACCGACTGGATGTACTTGTAGATCTCGGGCTGAGTGGAGAAGGAGCGTGTCCACTCCGGGTTGAGTGCAAAAGAGTACGAGTACAAATGCGACGGCACGTCACACGCGGCGCCCGGGTAGCTGTTGTCACGCCAGGTTCCGCCGACGTCGTTGCCGCGCTCGAGAACGACGTAGTCGGTGATGCCGGCCTGAGCCAGTTTGATCGCCGCACCGAGACCGGCGAAACCACTGCCGATGATCAGTGTGCCGACGTGGCGAGTATCCGCGGCAGGTGCTGAGGTATCTGTAACTGGAAGACTCATGTAGGGAACGATATGCCTTTGTTGAGTCACGGTCAATAGCTTATTGACGAATATTCAGTAGTCTATTGGGCATGGACGCAGTAAAGCGAACGCGACTCGACCCTGCGCAACGCCGAGCTCAACTGATCGACCTCGGCGCACGCATGCTGGCCGAACGGCCGCTCGAACAGATTTCCGTCGAGGACATCGCCGATCAAGCGGGAGTATCTCGTGGGCTTCTGTTCCACTACTTCGCGTCGAAAAGCGAGTTCCATCTGGCCATCGTCCGACACAGCAGTGAGCAGATGCTTCAGCGCACCGAGCCGAGCGAATCGGACGATCCGATGCTCACCCTCCGCTCGGTGCTGGCGTCGTATGTCGACTACGTGACCGAGAACCGCAATACCTACGTCTCACTGCTCCGCGGGACCGCCAGCGGGGATCCGCAGATGCGCGAGGTGTTCGAGCAGACCCGCGACATCATGGCGAAGAGGACCCTCGATCAGCTCCCGAAGATCGGCCTGACTCGAACGCCTCAGGTGGAGTTGGCCGTTCGCGGTTGGATCGCGTTTGTCGAGGAAGCCACCATCAGTTGGCTCCGCGCGCCCGCCATCACCCGCGAGGAACTGATCGACCTGACCGTTCAGTCGTTGCCTGCGTTGGCACTGGCTGCCGTCGGCTTCGATGCCGGGCCGGATCTGGGTCTGCTGCAATCGAATTGACATGTCTGCAAAAAGGCCGGGCCCCACACTCCTTGCGGAATGTGGGGCCCGGCCCTGGTCAAATTACTGAGATCAGTTGGTCGGCAGGAACGCCACTGTTCAGTTGGTCGGCAGGAACGCCACTGTTCAGTTGGTCGGCAGGAACGCCTCGTCCAAGATCTCCTGCTGCTCCACCGCGTGCACCTTGCTCGATCCCGAGGAGGGAGCGGACATCGGACGACGCGAGATGCGCTTGATGCCGGTCAAGGTCTCCGGCAGAAGGTCCGGCAGTGCCAGTCCGAGGAACGGCCACGCACCCTGGTTCGCGGGCTCTTCCTGGACCCAACGGAACTGATCCGCATTCGGGTAACGGTCCAGGGTCTCCTTGAGGCGACGCTTCGGCACGGGGTACAGCTGCTCCATGCGCACGATGGCGATGTCGTCGCGCTCGTCCTTGTGCTTCTTCGCCAGGAGTTCCCAGTACAGCTTGCCGCTGACCAGCAGAACCCGCTTGACCGATTCGCGGGCGCTTTCGCCGCTCTCGAATGCAGGCTCCTCGAAGACCGAACGGAACTTGCCCGTCGTGAAGTCCTCGACGTTGCTGACTGCAGCCTTGTTGCGCAGCATCGACTTGGGCGTGAAGACCACCAGCGGACGGCGGATGCCGTCGAGGTGATGGCGACGCAGCAGGTGGAAGTAGCTGGCCGGAGTCGACGGAACCGCAACGGTCATCGAGCCTTCGGCGCACAGCTGAAGGAAACGCTCGATACGGCCGGAGGTGTGGTCCGGACCCTGACCCTCGTGACCGTGCGGCAGGAGCAGCACGACGTCGGAGAGCTGACCCCACTTGGCCTCACCCGAAGAGATGAACTCGTCGATGATGGTCTGCGCGCCGTTGACGAAGTCACCGAACTGCGCTTCCCACAGGACGAGGGCGTCGGGGTTGCCGACCGAGTAGCCGTACTCGAAGCCCAGGCCTGCGTACTCGGTGAGTGCGGAGTCGTAGACCATGAACTTGCCGCCGTTTTCGGCGTCTGCCGCGATCTTGGCGATCGGGCTGTACTCGTTGCCGGTCTTGCGGTCGATGAGAACCGAGTGGCGCTGCGTGAACGTTCCTCGCTTGGAGTCCTGACCCGCGAGGCGGATCAAAGCACCCTGCTCGGCCAACGAGCCGAACGCGAGCAACTCGGCGAACGCCCAGTCGACGTGTCCGTCACGAGCCATCTCGCGACGCTTCTCGGCTACCGGCTTGACGCGCGGATGCACGGTGAAGCCCTCGGGGACGTTGACGAACGCGTCGCCGATGCGCTCGAGAACCTCGGGAGCGACAGCCGTCGTGAGGCGGGCCGGCGGCGTCTGGTCGAGTTCGACGGACTCGGACGGTTCGGGCTGGAACTTCTCGAGTTCACGGACCTCGTTGAAGACCCGTTCGAGCTGGCCCTGGTAGTCGCGAAGTGCGTCTTCGGCTTCCTTGAGCGAGATGTCACCGCGACCGATGAGGGACTCGGTGTAGCTCTTACGAACGCTGCGCTTGGTGTCGATGACGTCGTACATGGCCGGCTGGGTCATCGACGGGTCGTCGCCCTCGTTGTGACCGCGGCGGCGGTAGCAGATGAGGTCGATGACAACGTCCTTGCCGAACTTCTCACGGAAGTCGACGGCCAGCTGAGCAACCCAGACACAAGCCTCGGGGTCGTCGCCGTTGACGTGGAAGACCGGTGCGGCGATCATCTTCGCGACGTCGGTGCAGTACTCGGATGAACGTGAATGTTCCGGTGCGGTGGTGAAGCCGACCTGGTTGTTCACGACGATGTGCACGGTGCCGCCGGTGCGGTAACCGCGCAGCAGCGAGAGGTTGAGCGTCTCGGCGACAACACCCTGACCGGCGAATGCAGCGTCGCCGTGCAGCATGAGCGGCAGGACGGTGAAGCCTTCTTCGCCCTTGTCGAGGATGTCCTGCTTGGCGCGAACCAGGCCTTCGAGAACCGGGTCGACGGCCTCGAGGTGCGACGGGTTTGCGGTCAGTGAGACAGCGATGTCGTTGTCACCGAACATCTGGATGTACGTTCCGCTGGCACCCAAGTGGTACTTCACGTCACCGGAGCCGTGAGCGGCTGCCGGGTTCATGTTGCCCTCGAACTCCGTGAAGATCTTGGAGTACGGCTTGCCGACGATGTTGGCCAGCACGTTGAGTCGGCCACGGTGCGGCATACCGATGACGACCTCGTCGAGCTGGTGCTCGGCGGCCTGGTCGATCACGGCGTCCATCATCGGGATGACGGCTTCGGCGCCTTCGAGCGAGAAGCGCTTCTGGCCGACGTACTTGGTCTGCAGGAACGTCTCGAAGGCCTCGGCGGCGTTGAGCTTGCTCAGGATGTACTTCTGCTGAGCGACCGAAGGCTTGGCGTGATGGCCCTCGACGCGGTCCTGGATCCACTGACGCTGATCCGTTTCGAGGATGTGCGTGTACTCGACGCCGACGTGGCGGCAGTACGCGTCGCGCAGCACGCTCAACACGTCGCGCAGCTTCATCTTCTCTTGGCCGTGGAAGCCGCCGACCTTGAACTCGCGGTCCAGATCCCACAACGTCAGGCCGTGGCTGATGACGTCGAGGTCGGGGTGGCTGTGGAACTTGTCCTTGACGAACTGCAACGGGTCCGTGTCGGCCATGAGGTGGCCGCGGTCACGGTATGCAGCGATCAGTTCGAGAACACGGGTGTTCTTGTCGACGGCGCCTTCCGGCACGTCCTTGCGCCAACGCACCGGCTCGTACGGGTTGCCGAGCGCGTGGAAGATCTCGTCGTAGAACTCGTCGCTGATCAGCAGGTTGTGGATCGTGCGCAGGAAATCGCCCGACTCGGCACCCTGGATGATGCGGTGATCGTAGGTCGAGGTGAGAGTCATCAACTTGCCGACGCCCATCTCGGCCAGCTTCTCGTCGCTGGCGCCCTGGAACTCGGCGGGGTATTCCATCGCGCCGGCGCCGATGATGGCGCCCTGACCCTTCATTAGGCGGGGAACGGAGTGAACCGTGCCGATGCCGCCCGGGTTGGTCAGCGAGATGGTGACGCCGGTGAAGTCTTCGCCGGTGAGCTTGCCTTCACGGGCGCGTCGGACGATGTCCTCGTATGCCGCGTGGAACTGGACGAAGTTCATCGACTCGGTGTTCCGGATGGCGGCAACTACCAGTGAGCGGTTGCCGTCCTTGCCGGGAAGGTCGATCGCGAGTCCGAGATTGGTGTGCTCGGGCGTGACCGCGTTCGGCTTGCCGTCGATTTCGGCGAAGTGCCGGTTCATGTTGGGGAACGCGTTGACTGCCTGGATGATCGCGTAACCCAGGAGGTGGGTGAACGAGATCTTGCCGCCACGAGTACGTGCGAGGTGGTTGTTGATGACGATGCGGTTGTCGAACATCAGCTTCGCGGGGATGGCACGCACGCTGGTTGCTGTCGGGATCTCGAGCGAGAGCGACATGTTCTTGACGACTGCGGCTGCGGCACCGCGGAGAACCTTGGTTTCCTCAGCTCCACCGGCAGGGGCGGGCTTCGCAGGAGCGGCCGCGGGCTTGGCTGCTGCGGGCTTGGAAGGGGCGGCCTTGGCGGCGGGCGCTGCCGTCTTCGCGGGGGCCGGTGCGGCCGCCTTGGCGGGCGGCGCAGGAGGTGCGGTCTTGGGGGCGGGAGGCGTGGCCTTGGGAGCAGCAGGCGGAGCTACAACAGCGGCGGGTGCAGCCGCGTTGCCGTTCGAGGCAGTCCCGTTTCCACCTCCCGTGTTCGCCGAGTCCGGCGAGTAATCGGTCAAGAATTCGTGCCAACTGGGATCCACGGACGACGGATCGTCCTGGAAGCGTTGGTACATCTCGTCAACCAGCCACTGGTTCTGTCCGAATTGGGATGTAGAACTGCTGCTCACGGCAGGTGTTCGCCTCGTTTCTATTTCGGTACCCGATCAGAGCGCCTATATATGTGAGATTAGCCCGAGCGTGTGACGAGCAATTGTGCGGCACACAATTTGTGAGCTGTCTCACGGAAGTCCGTGATCTTGCGATCGCGCACTACCTCTCGGCGGTACAAATCCGTGCCGACTGTCACGCGACGGGGTTGCCTTCGATGACAGTTCTCGACGTCAGATTATTCCCCTCACGCGCCTGCGATGCATCCCAGAGTCCCGAGTAGTGACCACCGGCATACCGCAGAACATCGTGCGGGCCGTATTCAACGATACGTCCCCGGTCAACTACGACAACGAGGTCCGCTCGGGCAGCTGTCGCGAGGCGGTGAGCTACGACGACGGAAGTCCGTTTCCGGGTGACCGACCGACTTGCTTCGAGCACCATTCGTTCGGTCGCGGGATCGAGCGTCGCGGTCGCCTCGTCGAGGAGCAGAAGGTCCGGGTCGACCAGTTCGGCACGGGCCAATGCGATGAGTTGGCGTTGGCCCGCCGAGAGCCCCTGGCCGCGCTCGCCGACGGGATGATTCATGCCTCCACGCATGTCGGCTATCGAATTCAGCGCGCCGACGGAACGCGCTGCTTCCTCGATCTCCGCATGCGAAGCCGAAGGCCTGCCGTACGCGATGTTGTCGGCGACCGTGCCGGTGAACAGATGCGCTTCTTGCGGTACTACGCCGAGGCGACGTCGGTACTGCGAGAGGTGGAAGTTCCGGATGTCGGTTCCGTCCACGTCGACGGATCCGGATGTCGGGTCGTAGAAGCGGGCGAGCAACTTCACCACCGTGGACTTACCGGCGCCGGTTCGGCCGACGAGAGCGACCGTCGTGCCCGGCGGAATCTGCAGATCGAAGTCGGAGAGCGCGTCGACGTCCGCACCCGAGTACCGGAACCCGACCCCGTCGAGATGGACGGAGCCGTCGAGCCTTCCGGAGATCGCGATCAGATCCTCGCTGTCGGCAGTCTCGATCGAACTTCGAGTGCGCAGCAGGTCGCCGATTCGCTGCAATCCGACGTTTGCCTGTTGGTAACCATCGAACACTTGTGAGAGTTGCTGAATCGGTCCGAACAGCAGACCGAGGTAGAGCACGAACGCGATCAGCACGCCGGGAGACGTCGACCCGTTGGCGATCTGGTGCGCGCCGACGAACACGACCGCGGCCAACGCCAGGTCGGACAGGAACGAGATGAACGGGAAGTAGACCGAGATGGCTCGCTGCGACCGCATCCGCGATCGACGGTAGCTTTCGGAGCGTTCTGCGAACCTACGCGCCGCACCTTCCTCGCGGCGGTATGCCTGGGCCGCTCGCAGACCGGCGATGTTCTCCTGGAAGTCGGCATTGACGAGCGAGATCCGCTCGCGAGACTGGCTGTAGGCCACCGAGGAGATCTTGCGGAAGATCACGGTCGCAACCACGAGCGGTGGGATGACGGCCAGCGCCACCAGACCGAGCGTCACGTCGGTCGCCAGGAGTGCGATCGATATTCCGCCGACGGTCAGGACGCTCACGATCGCCGTCGACATGCCGGTCTGGATGAACGACGAGAGCGCGTCGACGTCGGTGGTCATGCGCGTCATGATGCGCCCGGACAGTTCTCGTTCGTAGTAGTCGAGGCCCAGCCGCTGCAGGTGTGCGTAGCTGCGGACGCGGAGTCCGAACAACACGCGTTCGCCTGCCCTGGCGGTGAGCACCGTCATGACCGCGACGACAACCCAGTCTGCGGCGACCAGGAGCGCGCCGAAAGCCGTCGCGATCCAGAGCGTGTTGCTGTCCGCGGTCACGACCCCGTGGTCGATCGCATATCTGACGAGGGAGGGGAAGGCGATCGCTGCGGCGGAGTCCAGAGCGAGACATGCGACTACTGCCAGCAGAACCCAGCGAACCGGCCTCAGGATCTGTCGGAGTGAGAAGTGCGGATTCGATTCGCGCAGACTTTCGGGTGCGACTCCGGGATCTTCGCGAGCGGGTGGAAGAGCATCGACTGCCGCCCGTAAGGACGGCGTCACAGCGATTCCGCTGAGTGCTCCGGCCATCGGACCGCCTGCACCCTGCGAGGCATTCGTTGTGTTGTCGGCTTCGGATTCAGGTGCCTGCGGCCACAACTGCGCGGTTGTCGGCTCGCGGTGGTCACGACCGAAGGCATCGGGGGCGCCTACGTCGAGTTCGGCTGGTAGTTCCGGCGGCGAGGAGAACAGGGCTCGGAAGAGCGGACATCGCGCTTCCAGTTCGTCCACGGTTCCGGAGTCGATGATCCGCCCACCGTCGAGAACTGCGACCCGATCGGCCAGCGTCAGGGTGGATCGCCGGTGGGCGAGGATCAGGGTGGTCTGCCGTCGTCTGGCTCGGAAAGCGTCGAAGATCGCGGCTTCGGTTGCCGCGTCGACCGCGGAGGTCGCGTCGTCGAGGACCAGGATCCTCGGGTCGACCAGCAGGGCTCTGGCAAGCGCGATGCGCTGACGCTGTCCACCCGACAGCGTCAGGCCGCGTTCGCCGACGACGGTGTCGTACCCGTCCGGGAGTGCCTCGATGAAGGCGTCTGCCTGTGCCAAAGCCGCGGCGGCACGGATGTCCTCGCCGGAGGCGTCCTCGCGGCCGAGTGCGATGTTGGCGGCAATGGTGTCGGAGAACAGGAAAGGCTCGTCGAAGACCAGGCTGACGGCGGCACGCAACTGTTCGGTGCGCAGTTCGGCGATGGGAAACGTCTCGCCGGCGGTGTCGACGCTGACCTGACCCGATGTCGGCGCGTAGAACCGGGGGAGAAGCAAAGACAAGGCGGTCTTCCCCGACGCAGCCGGACCTACGACGGCGACGGTCTCGCCTGGTTCTATGCGAAGGTTCAGCCCGGTCAGGACGTCGCGTTCGGTGTCGAACCCGAAAGCGACGTCTTCGAAGGTGACTCCGAGCGGACCGTCGGGCAGGTCCACCGGATGGTCAGGATCGGCGATGTCCGGCTGGGCGTTGATGACGTCGTAGACACGCTCGACAGCGGCGCGCGCCAGCTGCGCCATGACGATCACCGACGACAGGGTTCGGGTGACTCCGGTCATCGTGACGATGTAGGTGGCGAACGCGAGAAACGTTCCCACAGTGATTTTGTCGTGTAGCGCGAGATACCCACCGAGGGCGATCACACCCACCTGCCCGAGCTGGGGCAAGGCGGCCATAGTTGGCGCGAATTTCGCGTTCAACCACGCGGCGCGAAGGCGCTCGGAGTACAGCGTGCGACTGTGCTTTTCGAGCTGGTCGACTGCTCGTTGTTCCTGCCCGAATCCCTTGACGACGCGAACGCCGGTGACGGTTTCCTCGACGTGTTGGGCGAGGTCGGCTGCCCGCTGCTGCGCGGACCACGTTGCGGCGAACAGCATCGGGCGCATTAGGAACACCACGAGTCCTACGGCGGGGATGACGGCGACAGCGACGAGAGTCAGCAGCGGGGAGAGCCATGCCATGATGCCGATCGCGAGTACGAATTGCAGGAGTGCACCCGCCGACATCGGCACCATGGCGAGCAAACCCTGGACGAGTTGTAGATCGGTGATGGAGCGGGAGACCACCTGGCCTGTGCGGATCTGATCCTGCCCTCGTCCGTCGAGGCGTTGCAGCGAACCGAGGAGGGCGAGCCGCAAGTCGTGTTGAACGTCGAGCGAGAGTCGGCCGGCGAGCATCCGTCGGCCGTACTGGCACGCGAAGCGGACGATCGCTAGCAACGCGATCGCCAACGCGACGAAGCCGATCACCTTGCCAGGGTTCTCCTGGCCGGCGGCGTCGAGCGCATAGCGGGTCAGGAGCGGAAACGAGATGTCGATCGCAGAGGCGATGACGGTGACGAGTAGCGCGCCGATGGCAACTCTTCGGTGCAACCAGCATGCGTGGGCCAAGCGGCGGATCCAGCCCGGAGCTCGATCCACGTCTCCAGCTACCGGACTGTCCGTGTTGATCGTGTTCATCGAGATCCACGGTAGACCCGGCCCCAGACAGCTTTTTCAGGTGATGTCGCGGGTCCGGGTTCGCAGCCAACCGAGTCCGCAGAACAGAACGACCCAAGCGGCCAGCATCATCGGGCCACTCGGCCAGGACGCAAAGGCGTCGACGTCGATCGACGGTGCCGCGTTGACGATCGTGCCGATCGTGGCCGAAACGGGAAGCGCGGCGCCGATCCCGCCGAGATCCATCGCGAGCAGCACTGCGCGGACGATCCATTCACCGAAGACGAACCACAAAATGACCGAGAGTGCACCCGCCATCGACGATCCGGTGAGCAGTGCTACCCCGGCACCCAGCAGTGCCCACAGCGCACACGCCAGAATGCCTGCGGCGCAGATGGCAAAAAGATCGGTGGTGAAGCTGAAATCCCGGCCGAAGAGCAACATCGCACCGATGCTGACAATTTCGACCGCCAGCGCGTAGCCGACGGCGAATACCGCGACGACGGCAAGCTTCGCGCCGAGAACGCCGTCGCGCCCACGAGCGGTGAGAAATGTCGTGGTGAGAGTCTTGTAGCCGAATTCGGAACCGGCTGTGAGCGCTCCGAAGACCGCCGCGAACACCAGGACAAGAGTGTTGGAGACACCCAGGCTGACGCCGGTGGAGACGACATTGACGTCGAAAGTCGTGTCGGCGGAATCGGCCACAACTTCGACGAACGTCCTGGTGGAGGCAGCAATCAGCACAGCCACGACGACCGGGGCGATTGCCAGTGCCCACCAGTAGCGCAGGGTGAGAACTTTGAGTGTCTCCGCGCGCACGAGCGTGGTCATCGGTGTCCTCCGGAGGGTCCGTATGCGGCAGGGCCGTAGTAGCCCGGTCCCGAACCCGGGCCGGGTGGGCGGTGGTATCCGACCTGGGGGACGGCATATTGCGGCGTTGTCATCGCCAGAAACAGTTGCTCGAGATCTGCGCCTTCGGACGCGACGCCGAAGATCGTGACTCCGGCCGCCGTCGCCACCGGTGGGAGCGCGGACGTGTCCGTGCCGCCCACCGCGAGCCGTCCGTCCTGAGTGATCTGGGCGTCGATGATTCCGCGAGCGGCCAATGCCGTGGCGAGGAGCGCGGGGTTGGAGCAGGAGACGAGCAGTCGACTGCGCTGGGAGCGGCGAAGTTCGTCCATGGTCCCTTGGTAGACGAGTGAGCCGGCACTGACGATGACCACGCTGTCGACGGTTGCTTCCACCTCACGGAGCGCGTGGCTGGAGATCAGAACTGTTCGGCCGGAACCGGCGAAGGTCTGCAGGAACTGACGTAGCCACGCCATGCCTTCCGGATCGAGTCCGTTCGCGGGTTCGTCGAGTACGAGGATCTCGGGATCACCGAGCATCGCGGTGGCAAGGATCAGGCGTTGGCGCATCCCGAGCGAGAATGTGCCGGTCTTGTGGGCTCCGACCGAACCCAGACCGACCATTCCGAGTACCTGCGCGGCGCGTTGAGTCGGCATACCGATCGCGGCCGCGTAGATCTCGAGGTGTGCCAGCGCAGTGCGTTTCGGATGGAGGCTGCCCACGTCGAGGACGGCGCCGACGGTCCGCGCCGGGTTGGGGAGCGAACGCATCGGCGCTCCGTTGACGGTGGCCGATCCCGATGTCGGCGACACCAGGCCGAGGAGCATGCGCAACGTGGTTGTCTTGCCCGAACCGTTCGGGCCGAGAAAGCCGGTGATCGAGCCCGCCTGTACGTCGAAGCTCAGGTCGTTGACCGCGTGCGCCGCCTTGAACGTCTTCGTCAACCCACGAATCTCGATCGGCGCAGAGAAGGATCCCAGTGCGGTGTTCGTCAATGCTGCTCCCGGGTCGGCGGCGAATACGTGATGCGAGCCTACGGCCCGGACAGCTATCTGCGGATTGCCCGGCGTGTCTTCGTTTCGGGGAGGAGGGCGGCATCGTCGGCAGGCATCACGATGAGGTGATCGGTCCACCTGGCGGGCGCGGGTCCGAAGGCTTCACGCGCGTTCTTGACGACGCCCTTGCCGATGGCCCGGTTACCCGCACCGCCGATGACGGCTCCGATCCCGGCGGGAACGAGTTTGCCGAGGATCAGTGCGCTGCGCCTGGCGGCGTACTTCGTCACGAACTTCCGCACGAGGGTGCTGTTCATTCCCTTCATCGTGGGTCCGGGAATCTTGCTCGTGATCGCGGTTCCCCAGTTCTTGGCCGTGATACCGGTGGCCTTCTGGACGATCTCCATGCCGGATTCGCCGAGGGCGACTGCCAGGACCAGGGCGCGCCGTTGCTGGTGATCCTGCACGGAGATTCCGTGCACTGACGCAATCGCCAACGTCAGCAGCGCGGACGCTTCGAGGAAGAAAGCCGATTCCGCACCGACGGCAGCGATGGACGCGACCGTGCCGACGCCCGGCACCGCGGCCGTGGCACCGACGGCACTGCCGCTTCCGGTCACGGCGAGAATGAACATCTTCTCCATCCGCTCGACGATCTGAGCGGGCGACTCGTCGGGGTGCGCCTTACGGACATGGTTGACGTATTTGGCCACTGCGGGCGCTTGCAGGCGGCTTCCGTTGTCGAGAACGGAAACGAGGACCTTCTCGATACGCCCGCTGTCGTTGTTCGTCGACTTGCTCATTGCTGCCCCTCCACAGTTGTCCTCCTCTGAAACGAGGTGGACCGTATCTCGAGAATAGGTGAAGTTTTCGGTAGCGGCGGTGATCGCAGGGGCCATAGGCTCGTACGAGACTCGGTTTTCTTCGTGAGTTTTCCCAGGCAGGAGTTCGAGTGTTATGACCGCCACTTCGGAACCTCGTTCGACGACCATCTGGCCGACACTGCGCTACCTCGACGCCCGTTCGGCGATCCACTTTCTGGTGAGCACCTTCGGTTTCGTGGAGAAGGCCGTCTACGGAGAGGGCGACGTGGTCGACCACGCCCAACTCGACTGGCCCGGCGGTGGCGGCATCATGCTGGGTTCGCCGCGCACCGATTCGGCGATCGCCGGCCTACCACCCGGAATCGGTTCGGTGTACATCGTGGTGGACGACGCAGACGCCGCCGATGCACTCTACGAACGCGCTGTCGCCGCCGGCGCCACGATCACGCAGGGATTGCGCGACGAAGACTACGGTTCGCGAGGATTCACCTGCCGTGATCCCGAAGGTGTGTACTGGAGTTTCGGGACGTACGCAGGGGAGTAGCCGCGATCTATCTGGTGGCCCAGTGCTGCGCTGGAACCACTTCGGATGGGATGGGCGGATGAGGCGGTGTGCCGTCTCCGAACGGTCGGCCGCCCAACTGTTCGCGGCCGTGTGGTTCGAGCCAGTGCGTCAATTCCGGTCCCTTGGGCACGATTCCGGACGGATTGATCTCGGAATGCACGATGTAGTAGTGAGCTTTGATCTGCGTGAAGTCGATGGTGTCACCAAATCCTGGGGTCTGGAACAAATCGCGTGCGTAGTCCCACAGCACCGGCATCTCGCTGAGTTTGCTTCTGTTGCACTTGAAATGACCGTGATAGACGGGATCGAATCGCGCCAGTGTCGTGAACAGGCGTACATCAGCTTCGGTGATGCTCTCGCCTACCAGGAAGCGTTGCCGCGCAAGACGTTCGGTGAGCCAGTCGAGCCGGGCGAACAGCGTGTCGTATGCCTCGTCGTACGCCTGCTGTGAACCGGCGAACCCGCATCGGTAGACGCCGTTGTTCACGTCGCGGAACACGTACTCGGCCACTTCGTCGATCTCGTTTCGCAGAGGCTCCGGGTACAGATCCGGTGCACCTTCGCGGTGGTACTTCTTCCACTGCGTCGAGAAATCGAGGGTGATCTGTGGGTAGTCGTTGGTGACCACCTTGCCCGTGGAGATCTCCACCATGGCGGGCACCGTGATTCCCCTGGGGTAGTCGGGATCTCGGGCGAAGTACGCGTCCTGTAGTCGCGGGATCTTCAGTACCGGATCGACGCCGCCGGGATCGAGATCGAAAGTCCAGCTTCGCTTGTCGTGGACCGGACCGCAGATGCCCATCGACAGTACGTCTTCGAGGCCGAGCAGGCGGCGGACGATGATGGCGCGGTTTGCCCAGGGGCAGGCACGCGCCACGATCAACCGGTATCGCCCCGGTTCGACGGGGTAACCGTCGCGACCGTCCTCGGTGATCCGGGTCTGGATGTAGTTGGTGTCGCGTTTGAATTCACGACCCTCTTCGACGAATGTCGGTTCGCTCGCGCCATCTTCCGTACTCATCTGCGGTTCCTCTCGTTCGAGTGTCAACTGGGCAGGTGCACGTGTACTCGAGCGTATGCCCCCAGAACGTCGAATTTGGCTTTACGTGGAAGCGTTGCGCTGATGGCGCTGCCCCGACTCGTTCGTAGTTGTGGGATCAATCCCGAATCCAGTGCGTCCTCCGCAGCCAGAAGTGTTACTCCGCAGCCGATTCCGCGCCGGCGGTGCGCTGGGGCTGTCAGGGTCGTGAGATCTGCCACGAAACCTTGGAATTCGGAGTACGCCGCGCATCCGAGTACCTCGTTGTCGTCGGTGAGTGCGGTGAACCACCGCGTGCGGTTCTCGAGGTCAGCGGTGGTGCTGTCGTCGGGTGGGCACAGGGCGGCAACCGCGAGGGCGTCGTCGATCTCGTGGGAGATCAACAGGTGTTCCTCTGGTGGTGTCTCGGTGTAGTCGCCGAGGAAAGCGAGGTCGACGGGTCCGGTGATTCGGCCGCCGTGATCGCCGGTGACGTCGAGTAGGCGTGCAGGTTGTAGAAGCGCTTCGACGGAGATGTCCGCCGTGCGCTCGATGAACCACTGCGGTCCGACAATCGCGCCACCGCCGGCCAGGTCCAGTACGTGGATGTCGTCGCCGACCACCCTGGCGGTGTGTGCCGGTCGCAACGCGGAGTCGCCGAGGCCCAGTTCGCGCGCCCATGCGAGTCGGATGATGTCGAGGTGATGATCGTCCACTCGCTACAGGCTAGTCCGGTTCGAACGGGTTGATCGAGATGGCCGAAGGTCGTATATTCCATGTGGACTATTTCGCGTGGAATAGTCAAGAAATAGTCAATTGCGGCTTGTCAGGGAGGGGACTCATGGGTGACGTGTCACTGACGCCTTTGGGAATCACCGTTCTGGGTCTGCTGTCCGAGCGTTCGATGCACCCGTACGAGATGTATCAACTCGCCTCGGTTCGTCGGGGCGATCAGCTGGTGAAGATCAAGCCGGGATCGCTCTATCACACGGTTTCGCGGCTGGAGAAGCAGGAATTGCTGGCTTCGATCGGGACCGATCGTGAGGGCAATCGGCCAGAGCGCACGACGTACGAAATCACCGCCCGAGGCCGTGATGCTCTCGAGCACCAACTACGTGAGATGTTGGCGGTTCCGGTGCGGGAGTATCCGCGGTTGCCGCTCGCGCTCGCCGAAATGCACAACCTTTCCGCATCAACTGCGTGTCAGATGCTTCGGATCCGTCTCGCGCACCTCGACAAGACGATTGCGAAATTCGAGGTCGACTACGAAGCGGTGAAGGCCGCGGAAAAACCACGAATCTTCACGGTGGGCGCAGACTACGCCCACGCACTCACGATCGCCGAAAGAGAGTGGATCGGCGCGTTGGTGACAGACATCGAGAGCGGCGAAATGCCCTGGCTCTCACAAGAACTTCTCGACCGGCTGGCCGGCTCCGCAGGCTCGTCCGCACTACCTAAGGACTGAAGATGGAAAAGCAGGTCAATCCCTGGCACGCGCTGTGGGCGCTGTGTATCGGGTTCTTCATGATTCTGGTGGACAGCACCATCGTCGCTGTCGCCAACCCTGCGATCATGGAGGACCTCGGCACCGACATCAACAAGGTCGTCTGGGTCACCAGCGCGTACCTGCTGGCGTACGCGGTGCCGCTGCTCGTCACCGGCCGGCTCGGTGACAGGTTCGGACCGAAGAACCTGTACATGATCGGCCTCGTACTGTTCACCGGCGCTTCACTGTGGTGTGGTCTGTCCGGCAGTGTCGAGATGCTCATCGTGGCAAGGGCTTTCCAGGGTCTGGGCGCCGCAATGATGACGCCTCAGACCATGGCGGTCATCACGCGCACGTTCGCGCCGAACAAGCGTGGCGCCGCAATGGGCCTGTGGGGCGCGGTTGCCGGTGTTGCGACGCTGGTCGGTCCGCTTGCCGGTGGTGTGTTGGTCGACAATCTCGGCTGGGAATGGATCTTCATCGTCAACGTCCCGGTCGGTGTCATCGCTTTCCTGCTCGCCTGGAAGCTTGTTCCGTCGTTGCCGACCAGCGAGCACAAGTTCGACATTCCCGGCGTGATTCTCAGCGCCGCAGGCATGTTCCTGCTCGTGTTCGGAATCCAGGAAGGCAGTTCGTACGACTGGAACGGATTCGTCTGGAGCCTGATCGGCGCCGGTGTGGTGCTGCTCGCGGTGTTCGTGTTCTACCAGTCGCGCAACAAGAACGAGCCGTTGCTCCCACTCGAACTCTTCAAGGACCGCAACTTCTCGCTCGCCAACGTCGCCATCACCGCAATGGGCTTCGCGATCACGTCGATGGTCCTTCCGCTGATGTTCTACACCCAGGCAGTTCGCGGACTCTCCCCGACGCAGTCGGCGCTCCTCCTCGTTCCGATGGCCGTGCTGACCGGCATTTTTGCGCCGATCATCGGCAAGCTCGTCGACAAGACGCATCCGCGCTACATCGCGGGCACCGGCTTCCTGCTGTTCGCGATCGCCCTGGGCTGGCTGGCATTGGTTATGTCTCCCGACGTCGCGATCTGGGAACTGCTCCTGCCGATCGGCCTGATCGGCTTCGCCAACGCATGCATCTGGTCGCCGCTCGCGGCCACCGCCACACACAACCTGCCTCCGATGCAGGCCGGCGCCGGCGCAGGCGTCTACAACACCACCCGGCAGGTGGGCGCGGTTCTCGGTAGTGCCGCGATCGGCGCACTGATCACCGCACGATTGGCGGCTCAGGGTCTGACCGGCGGCAGTTCCGAAGCTGGAGTGGGTCACCTGCCCGAGTTCGTTCGTGAACCGTTCAGCACGGCGATGTCGGAGTCGATCTGGCTACCTGCAGGCGTGCTGCTCATCGGCTTCGTCGCTTCGGTGTGCTTCGCTCGGCCTCTGCGCGGAGATGCACACGACGACGCGATGGCCGTCAGTGCCGAAGCGCGTCGGGAAACATCACTGCACGATTGAGATAGTCGCTCGGGTCCAGGGCTCGCTTGATCGCCCACATCGTGGCTATGTCCTCCGCGGAGAGGGCCAGGTCCAGATAGTTGCGTTTGAGCGAGCCCACCCCGTGCTCGGAACTGACGTTTCCGCCGTGATCGCGAACCAGTTCGAGGACGCTGCGGTACACGGTGTCGGCGTTCGGGCAGTTCAGGACGTTGAGGTGGATGTTTCCCTCGGCGACGTGGCCGAAGAGGATCGGAATCGCTTCGGGGGCGCGACTCGCGATCACGGCCGCGGCGTCTTCGGCGAAGGTGGCAAGCGAGTCCAGGGGCAGTGCCGCGTCGAATTTCAGTGGGGGACCGAACAGTCCGACCACTTCGGCGAAGCACTCCCGCGCTGCCCACAAGCGCGTCGAGCCGGGATCGTCGACCGCTACCGCCGGGGTTTCCGGCGGGCCGATGCGTTCGAGTACTTCGCCCAGGCGTTCCAGCGGATCGTGGGCACCTGACACCTCGGCGAGCAGGTACCACGCCCGCCCCGTCGGCACCGCGGCGTTCACGTGTCGGGCGGCAAGTTCGAGTCCGCGGCCGTCCAACAATTCCAGTGCGTCGACGCCGTCGAGAGTGCGCAACGTTCGCCCCGCATCGACGACGTCCTCCAGCCTGTCGAAACCGGTCAGTGTGGTGACCCGGTGAGCCGGCACCTGGCGCAGTTCCAGATCGACTGCCGTGACCACACCGAGAGTTCCTTCGCTGCCCACCCACAGTGCGGGCAGGTTGTATCCGGAATTGTCGGACAACACTTTCGGTGACCGGCGCACGGTGGTTCCGTCGGGGATCACCACCTCGAGGCCGAGCACCTGCTCGGCCATGTTCCCGTATCGAACCGTGTGCAGGCCACCGGCATTGGTGGAGACCATGCCGCCGATGGTCGCCGTGTCCCGTGAAGCTATGTCGACGCCGAATTTCAGGCCGGCGTCGGCCGCAGCGGAATGTACCTGCGCGAGTGTCACTCCCGCTCCGACGGTGATCCGCCTGCCGGCCGCGTCGACTTCACCGGTCGTCGTGAGACGTTCGGTGGAGAGCAGGACGTCGTCGTGCTCGGGCACCGTGCCCGCGACCAAGCCGGTTCGTCCGCCCTGAACGGTGACCGGTACGCCGTGGGAGCGGCACACGTTCAGCACCGCCGAGACTTCGGCGGTATTTCCGGGTCGGACCAGGGCGCTGGCGTGCCCGCTGTAGCGCCCCGTCTGGTCGGTGGAACGGGTAGCCAACACGTCGGCGTCGTCGACGACGAACCGGTGTCCCACAACGTCCGCGAGTGCATTTCTCAGACCGTCCACCCGACGATCGTAGGCCGGTTCCATGTGGCAGTGTGGCGGCATGACTGCTCCCGAATCGCACCCCACCCGTCTCGAGCGCTTCACCACCGATGGTGGTGCCGAGGTGGCTGTCCTGACGTTCGCGCACGGACCACTCAATCTGTTCGACCAGGCCATGTTCGACGCGGTCATCGCCGACGTTGCGGCGTTGACCGAGAATCCGCCGCGGGCTGTCCTCCTGCGCGCGGAGGGCAAGGTCAACTCGGCCGGCGTCGACGTCCACGTCTTCGACGGACTGAACCCGGAGCAAGGCGCGGAATTGTGGCGCGAGCTGTTCGCCCAGATCTGCCATCCGCTCGAGGCGTTGCCGTGCCCGGTGATCTACGCGGCGCACGGGTTGACGCTGACTGCGGCATTCGAGATCTCCTTGGCCTGCGACATCATTCTCGCGGCGCCCAAGGCAAAGTTCGGGCTGGTCGAGACAGTGGTCGGTCTGACGCCGTCCATGGGTGGACCGCAACGCCTGGCCGAGCGCGCCGGTTCCGGACGGGCTCGGGAGTTGGTCATGACCGGCGATCTGTACGACGCCGCAACCCTGCACGCCTGGGGCGTCGTCAATGCAGTTCACGACGACGTCGACGGTGCGGCGCGGTCCCTCGCGACCAGGTTGGCGGACGGACCCACGCGAGCACACGACGCCACCAAGCAGATCGTGGCGGCGTGGCGTTCCGGCGGCATCGCTCATGCGGATTCGGTGACTCCCGGGGTGTCCGGCGCGCTGTTCGACACCGACGACCTGCGCGGCGCCGTCCGCAGTTTCCTCGACGTCGGCCCGGGTAAGGCCGTCTACTCCGGAAAGTAGATATACGACCTTTATCGTCAGAGACCTCCACGAACTGTGATCCACGTCATATAGTCGAAGGGCCGGTGGGTTCGTCAGTGACGTGGAGGTATCGATGCGGTCGACGCTTGTGGAATACCCGTGTTCGAATCTGCTCCTCGCCGACGCCCGCGTCACTCGCGCGGGGGACGGAGTGCTTCGGTACAGCCAACTGGACCCGTCGCTGTCCGAACTCCTAGATATTGCCGTTCATCGGTTCTCCTCGCGCATCGCGGTCGAGGAGGTCGACGGCGAGCACGTCACCTTCGCGGAACTGTGGGCCGAGGCGTCGCGGGTGGCAGGCGGACTGAAGTCGCGAGGCGTCGAGATCGGCGATCGTGTGGCGATTCGTGTCGCCGCGGGGGTGCGGTGGATGGAGGCGTGCCTCGGCGTCATCCTCGCGGGAGGTGTCCCGGTCTCTGTCGGTGTGCACCTGAGTGACGACGCAGCGGACTTCGTCATCGCGGACAGTGGCTCGGTGCTGGTGCTCGATGGGGAACTCCCACACGGTGTTCCGTTCATTGACGACGGCGCGGCCCCGGACGAGATGGCGATCCTCGCGTACACCGCCGATTCTTCGGGCGAGATGCTGGGCGTCGAGTTGAGTAACGAGAACGTGCTCTCCGCTATCGTCGGTATTCTGCACTCGCGCGACTACGGCGTCGAAGGTGTGCGGAATCTGCTGGTGGACAATGATTTCAAGTCCGTGCGTCAGTTCGTGCACGTGCTCGCGACGCTGGTGGTCGGTGGAACGGTGGTCCTCGCCGGCGACTTCTGGCGCGAGAGTGTGCACACCGTCGACATCGTGACGGGGCGACCCGAGGACTTGCTCGAGCCACGGTTGCTCACCCTCGGACCGGCGGCGCGTGCCGGTTCGAGGTCGGTGCAGTGGATCGACTGCAGTGGATCGCCGATCACGGCCGAGCAGGAAGCGAAGCTGCTGACGATGTTCCCGGCCGCTCGACATGTGATCGGTTGGGGTAAAACCGAAACCTGTGGGGCCGGTCTCATTCTGCCGACCGAGTCGGCACCCACACACCTCGGCAGCGTCGGAATCGCCTTCGGCGGAATGGAAGTGGCGTTGTACGGCCCGGACGCGCCAGGTGGTTTCGGTGAGTTGCTGTGCCGCGGGCCGAGTGTCACGCGTCGGTATTGGAATTCGCCGGAAGCGACCTCGACGAGATTCACCCAGGGGTGGTTCTGCACTCACGACACCGCGCAGATCGACCCCGATGGCTTCGTCCGTATTGTCGAACGCAACGTCGCGTAGTCACGCGAGTGTGGTCGACAAACGAGAGGGACATCATGGCGGACGAGGTTCTCACCGAGCGGCGCGGGCGGACACTGATCATCACCATCAACCGACCCGAGGCGCGCAACGCCATCAACTCGGCGGTCAGTCACGCGTTGGCCGCTGCGGTCGAAGAGCTCGATGCGGACGACGATCTGTCCTTGGCGGTGCTGACAGGTGCAGGCGGAAACTTTTGTGCCGGTATGGATCTGAAGGCATTTGTGGCCGGCGAGAACGTACTCGTGCCGGGACGCGGCCTCGGATTCACGGAAGGGCCCCCACGTAAGCCGATCATTTCGGCGGTCGAGGGCTTCGCGTTGGCAGGCGGCACGGAACTCGTGCTCGCCACCGACCTGGTGGTGGCGTCGTCCGAAGCGAAGTTCGGTATCCCGGAGGTCAAGCGAGGACTGGTTGCAGGTGGCGGCGGATTGTTGCGCCTGCCCAAGCGGATTCCGTACCAGAAGGCACTGGAACTGGCCCTGACCGGCGACAGTTTCACCGCCGAGGAGGCATACCGCTACGGTTTCGTGAACACGTTGACCGAGCCGGGCAAGGCGCTCGAAGGCGCACTCGACCTGGCAGATCGAATCACCCGCAACGGACCGCTCGCTGTTGCCGTCACCAAGGAGATCATCGTCAAGGCCGGCGGCTGGTCCGACGACGAAGCTTTCGCGAAGCAGTTGCAGGTTATGGCGCCGGTGTTCGCATCCGAAGATGCACGCGAGGGTGCAACGGCGTTCGCCGAGAAGCGTGCCCCGGTCTGGAAGGGGCGCTGAACCGAAATGGCTACTCCTGTTGCAGAACTGCACATGCACATCGAGGGTTCGTTGGAACCCGAACAGATCTACCGGCTCGCCGAGCGCAATCGAATGGATTTGCCGTACAAGGACATCGACGATCTGAAGTCGAGGTACGAGTTCACCGACCTGCAGTCGTTCCTCGATCTCTACTTCGCCAACATGGCCGTCCTGCGTACCGCGGAGGATTTTGCCGACCTGACGCGGGCGTATTTCCGTCGGGCAGCAGCCGCTGGAGTGGCGCATGCCGAGTTCTTCTTCAATCCGCAGGCGCACGTAGTCCGCGGTGTTCCGCTGACCGAGGTCCTGGACGGGATCATGGATGCGGTGGCATCGAGTGAGCGCGAGTTCGGGCTCAGCAGTGCGGCAATCGCCGCCATTCTCCGTGATCAGCCGGTCAAGGACGCCGAAGAGGTCTTCTCCGAGATCATTCGCTTGCAGGCGCCGATCGTCGGACTCGGACTCGACTCCGCCGAGGTCGGCAACCCGCCCTCACTGTTCGAGGATGTCTTCGCCCGTGCGCGTGCCGAGGGCTTGCACGTCGTTGCTCACGCCGGTGAGGAGGGACCGCCCGAGTACATCTGGCAGGCGCTCGACATTCTCGGCGCCGAGCGCATCGACCACGGCGTCCGGGCGCTCGAGGACCCTGCCCTCATCGAGCGTCTGGTCGACGAGGAGATTCCACTGACGGTCTGCCCCTTGTCGAACGTTCGTCTGCGAGTGTTCGATTCGCTGTCGGACCATCCGCTTCGATCGATGCTCGAGATGGGTTTGATCGTCACGGTCAACTCCGACGACCCGGCCTATTTCGGGGGATACGTCGACGACAATTTCACCGAACTGGGCCGAGCCTTGGGGCTGACCGAGGCCGAGCGCGACACCCTCGCCCGGAACTCGATCAAAGCCTCGTTCGCCAGTGACGCGCGAAAAGCGGAACTGCTGAGGCACTAACTGCTGCGGCACTAACTGCTGCGGCACTGACCGTCAGTCGCCGAGCACCTGACGTAGGTATTCGTTGTCGAACACTCGATTCGCGTCGTACTTGTCTCGAACGGCGACAAAATCGTCGAGTCGATCGTACGTAGGACGCAGGTCGTCGACGGTCCGGTTGTGCATTTTCCCCCAATGCGGCCGGCCGTCGACGGCGCGCGCGATGGCTTCCACTGCGGCGAAGTATTCGGTTTCAGGTCGGCGGTGGTACTGATGGACCGCGATGTAGGCGGTGTCGCGTCCGTGAGCGGTCGAAAGCCAGAGGTCGTCGGCGGCAGCAAAACGTACTTCGACGGGGAAAGCGACGTTCGTTCCGGACTTCTTCATCCAGCGATCGATTTCGTGGAGCGTCTCGGTGACGTGTTCGCGGGGAATCGCGTATTCCATCTCCTTGAACTTCACCCGGCGCGAGGACGCGAATACTCGGTAGCTGCGATCGGTGAACTCGCGGGCGCCGAGCAGTCGAGACGACACGTTGTTGATTCTCGGGATCGCGGCCGGTGCCAGGGTCGCGACGCGATTGACGCCTTCGAAGAGTGTGTTCGAGAGGAGTTCGTCGTCGACGAACGCGCGGACCTTGCCCACCGGATCGGGTTCGGTGTCTCCGGGGAGTCGGGTGTTGCTCTTCGTGAGCACACGGTCGGTATGCGGAAACCAATAGAACTCGAAGTGATCCAGGCCCAGACGATCGCTCTCGAGGGTGTCCAGTATGTGAGACAGCGTGTCGGGTTCCTCGATTGCGCGGAGCGTGAATCGCGGTACGCAGGCGAGGGTGATCTTCGAAATGATGCCGATTGCACCCAATCCGAGGCGCCCCGCTTCGAACAATTCGACATTTTCGTCGGCACTTGCGGTAACCACGGATCCGTCGGCGAGAACGATCTCGATTCCGCGAATCTGTGTGGCGATACCGCCGAATCGGGCGCCGGTTCCGTGCGTGCCGGTGGATGTCGCGCCGGCCAGTGACTGGACGTCGATGTCGCCGAGATTGGCCATCGCATATCCGCGTTGCCACAGGGCGTCGTTGAGGGCGTGAAGGCGAGTGCCTGCAAAAACAGTGACCAGCGCGCCGTCGTCGGTCGGCGTGATCGAATCGATTCCGCTCAGGTTGTCCAGGCTGACGAGGATTCCGTCGGTGACCGCGACACCGGTGAACGAATGGCCTGCGCCGACGGCCTTCACACGTTGGCCACGCGCCGCAGCCTCGGCGACCAACGACGAAAGTTCACGGGTATTTGTCGGCGTCGCAAAGCGACGCGGCGCGGCGCTTTGAGTGCCCGCCCAGTTCTGCCAAGTGTCCGAAGCCATTACGCAATAATGTACTTGGACGGTCGTCCAGGCAAGTATTGCGCGAAGATTTTGTCATTTGCGTTCTACGATCATTGGATGCTGAACAGGCTCCCGGCGGACGAACGCCGCACACAATTGGTCGAGTCCGCTTTGTCCATTGCGGAACAGCGCGGTGTCAGTTCTGTGACGGTAAGGGCGGTGGCAGAGGAGGCCGGCGTATCGCTCGGCGTCGTTCATTACTGCTTCGAGAGCAAGGAAGCGCTGATCGCGGCAATGGGTGAGACGCTCATTCTGCAGCTCAGTGCGTCGATGCAGTACGCATTTGCGCAGGTCCGACACGCACCGGATCTCAGTGGCGTGCAGGGGCTCAAGGAATTGCTGCATATCGGGTTGACCGGAATGTGGCCCACTATCGAGGCAACGCCGGACAGGCAGTTGTTGACCTACGAAATCACCGCGCAGGCTCTCCGCAGTCGTAATCTCGGTGCCGAACGCGCTGGGGCTGTTGCTTTCGAGCAGTACCGAATCATGGACGAGCTTGCGGTTTCGTTTCTCGAGGAGTGCGCCAAGATTTCCGGCACCGTGTGGACCGAGCCGTTGAGTTCGATTGCGCGCCTGAGCCTTGCACTTATCGACGGCCTCGTCCTGCGTTGGCTGGTCGATCGTGACTCCGACGCGACTATTGCGGAGTTCGGAGAAATGGTTCAGGTAATTGCCAACAAAGCAGTGATCGCGCCCCAGTAGAAGTGCCATCCTGGACATACGTCCAGTATTGGTGATTGACTGGTCGCACGCCGCGACGATTGGATCATCTGTGACCCGGACCCTCGATCGACTCACTGCTGCCACGCGAGAACTCGACCCGCCTCTGGCCGCTCTGGATCTGACCACACTGCGCAGTAATGCAGCCGACCTGGTGCGCCGCGCCGGTGGAACGCCGGTGCGAGTGGCGAGCAAATCGGTTCGTTGTCGGACGGTTCTGGCTGAAACTCTCGGCGACACACTGACCGCGTCCGGCGGATTCCGCGGAATCATGGCGTACTCATTGCGCGAGGCTTTGTGGCTGGTCGGGTTGGGCGCACGGGACATCCTGATGGGATACCCGACCGCCGATCGCGGCGCCATCGCGGATCTCGCTGCCGACGACACCGCTCTCGAATCGATCACCTTGATGATCGACGACGATGCACAGTTGGATCTCATTCGTTCGGCGTCGACGGGGGATGCGCCTGTCCGGGTGTGCCTCGACGTCGACGCGTCGCTGCGAATCGGCCCGATCCATCTGGGCGTACGACGCTCACCGCTGCGCGAACCTGCCGCGGTCGCCGCACTCGCGGCGCGTGCGCGCCAACGCGGATTCTCCGTCGTAGGAGTGATGTTCTACGAAGCTCAGATTGCCGGCCTTCCTGACACCAGTGCTCCGATCGGTTGGGTCAAGAAAGCCTCTGCGCGCGAATTGGCGTCCAGAAGGGGCGCTGTGGTCGCGGCCGTCACCGATGCCGTGGGTGGACTCGAGATCGTCAACAGCGGCGGCACGGGGTCGCTGGAGGTCAGCTCGGCCGATCCTGTGGTGACCGAGGTAACAGCAGGCTCCGGGTTGTATGTACCGACCCTGTTCGACCGCTACCGCGCCTTCCGGCCCGATCCTGCGCTGTTCTTCGCTCTGTCGGCAGTGCGCAAGCCGACTCCGTCCGTCACGACCCTGTTCGGCGGCGGATACATCGCGTCGGGACCTGCGGGAGCCACCCGCGTTCCGTCGCCGATTTGGCCTGCCGGTCTCAAACTGCTCCGCAACGAAGGGGCAGGCGAAGTTCAGACCCCGGTCACGGGAAAGGAAGCCGGAAACATCGCGATCGGCGACCGCGTGTGGTTCCGGCACGCCAAGGCCGGCGAGTTGTGCGAGCGTTTCGACCGCGTGTACGTGGTCGAAGCCGACGGCACCCGAACCTCGGTTCCCACCTACCGCGGTGAAGGACAGTGTTTCGGGTAGGGCAGTGTTTCGGGTAAGGCAGGCTTCGGCTAGCTCGTCAGCCTCATGAACGCGCCCAGTTCCACCAATCCCGCGGGCGTGCTCGGCATGTACTGCGTCAATGCGTGCGATCGGACGATGATCGCGCACCACTTGCCGCGTGAGACAGCAACGTTGAGGCGGTTCCGCGACAGCAGGAACGACATTCCTCGCGGGACGTCCTCGACGGCGGAGGCAGCCATCGACACGATTGCCACCGCGGCCTCGCGTCCTTGGAACTTGTCGACGGTGCCGACCTCAACCTCCGTGAGACCGGCCTCGGTGAGATCGCGCTCGACGGTGCCCACCTGGGCGTTGTACGCCGCGACCACGAGAATGTCCGACTGCTCCAGCGGCCTGGTTCCCTCGAACTCGCTGGGGTCGGTCCACGGTGTACCGAGAAGTTCCTGGATCTGGCGAACGATCTCCTGCGACTCTTCCGGAGAGTACGTGGAATTGCCGCGGTGATCGACGTACACCGTGTGCACTCCGGCGGCGAGTCCGTCGAGTTTCCTTGCTGCACTGACGGTTTCCTGGGAGTGGAGTTTGCCCTCGTACGACAGTGCAGACACGGGGGCGCACAGATCAGGGTGCATCCGCCACGTTTTCTCGAGGAAGTAGCCGAGTTGGGGTGGCAGTGCACCGTGTCCCTCGGCGAGCCAACCGAGTGCCGATTCGTCGACAGGTTCGGGGTGCGTGCCTTGGCTGACCTGCGGCAGTTGCTGTGGATCGCCCAGTAGCAACAGGTTTCGCGCGGAGATCGCGACGGCAATCGTGTTGGCCAGCGCGAATTGACCTGCCTCGTCGACCACGAGCAAGTCCAAACTGCCGGCGGGAACACGATCGGTGTTCGCGAAGTCCCATGCAGTGCCGCCGATGACGCAGCCGACGCCTTCCGCTTCGGCGATGAAACCGGCGTATTCCTCGGACGCGATGTCCTGCCATTCCGCGGTCTTGCTGCGGCTACCCTTCTTTGCGACCAGTGCGGGGTCCACGCCGGCCTTCAGAATGCCGCCGAGCATGTTCTCTACCACCGAATGTGATTGTGCCACCACGCCGATTCGCCAATGGTGTTGTTCGATCAGTGTCTTGACGACGCGAGCGCCCGTGTAGGTTTTGCCCGTACCGGGAGGACCTTGCACCGCCACGTAGGAATCGTCGAGGTCGAGAAGTGCGGCGGTGATGGCGTCGGCGTAGTTGTTGTCGGCGCCGACAGGTGGCAGCGGTGAACCCGAGAGGGTTCTCGGGGTGCTGCGCCTGAGAATGTCGACTGCCGCGATGTGTGGCAGTTCGGGCAGGCTCTCACTGGCGCCGGACGCGGCAGCGGCGATGGACTTCTCCATACGTCCGGTGGGAATCGGACGACCAGGTGCCAACGCGACCGGGGAATCGATGTATTCGTCACCGCTGAGCAGTTCTTCCACGGTGACCACGTCGAGCCCTTCGGACTTGACGACGGCGGTGACCTTGACGCTGCTGGTGCCGCGCTGGGTGGGGTTCTCGCTTGCAACGGCATCCGGGGAGGGGGTTGCGTAGAGCGCGAAAAGATCACTGCCCGGGCTCAAAGACGTTCCGGTGCCGAAACTTCCGGTCAACTGGATGTGGCGACGAAACTTCTTCTGCCGCGGGGTGCTCTTGTGCCAGTCCGCTTCGATTTCGGACTGCTCGACCACCATGACGTCGCGGATGTCCACGAGGTCTTCGATCGGTGTGACCAATCGGTCGAAGTGGGCCCACCAGTACGGCTTCCGTTCGCGATTGTGGTAACCGACTGCTGCGGCCAATAGAGCAGCAGCCTGCTGATCGGGGGTGCGTGTCGAACCGGCCTTGTGGCCGGCGAAGTCGCGGAGTGCGATTTCCGATTCGGTGAGTTCTTCGAGTGGAATCTTGATCTGTCCGGTCGGCTCACGAAGTTCGACACCATGTTCTGCGGCGCGCTCGGCGAGCCAATCACGCAGGCGGAGAGTGGATTCGCAGTCGTACTCGTTGTAGTCGGAGATGCCCTGAAGAAGTTCCCTGGCCTGGTCGGCTTGTCCGCCGTCGCGCAATTCGCAGTAGTCGGCATAAGCGACGACCGAGGCGGCGGCGTTGGTCACGTCACCGTCGCGGCCGTGCTCACCCATGTAGAGCGGCTCGAGTTTCTTGATGCTGTACGAGCGTTGTCCGATCCGCAGGCACGCGCGGACGATCGGATACAGGTCGACGAGCACGTTCTCGCTGAGCAGCGTGTCCACTGTCTGCTCGCCGACACCGTGACGTGCGGCCAAGCGCAACAGCGCCGATTTCTCGTACGCGGCGTAGTGGTAGATGTGCATGCCGGGGTGGGCTTCACGGCGCGCGGTGACGTAGTCGAGGAAGTCGAGGAGCGCTTGGCGCTCACCCTCGCGGTCGTGTGCCCAGAACGGCTTGAACACATAGTTGTCCGCCGGCCCTTCGACCACGCCGAACAGGTACTCCAATCCCCAGTCGGTGGATCCGTCCTCGGCCCAGAGTGGATCGCCCTCGAAGTCGAAGAAGATGTCGCCGTCGTCGGGGACGGGTAGACCGCCGAGCGCCGAGGGCTCGTAGACCTCGAATTCGGCGTCGCCGGATTGTTCCTGGCGTAGTTGAACGGCTGCCTGCGCACGGAGTTTGTCGAGGGTTTCCCGGCGAATTCCCTCAACTGCGCCAGTGCTCGAGGCAAGTTCGTCGATTGTCGTGATCCCCGAGACGATCAGTTGTTCGCGCTGATTGCCGCGGACACCCGCAACCAGCAGGAGGTCCCGATGGCTTTCGACCTCGACGCTGCAAGTGTCGCAGCGGCCGCAACGCAGGTACCGATCGTCGAGCCACTGGGTTGGTTTTCCTTCGGCGCGGTGCTCGTCGAGGACTCGTTCGAGTTCAGCTCTGCGCGCCGCGAACACCGGTGCGATGTCTCCGATGTCGTGTGACGACGTGCTGCCGTCTCCGAGCAGTAGATGAACCTGATCGGAGGCGGCGATTGCATTGCGCTCCAACGCGTCTGCGTACGCGGCGAGTTGGAGGAGCGCCGACACCTTGGCATGCCGGGAGAGTTTGCTGTCGTAGACGGCGTACGTGTCGCCCTCACGGACGAGGAAATCGCAGAAACCGAGGAATCGGCCGTCGAAGAAGGTTCCCTGATAGATGACGGGCGCACCGGATCGGGCGGCCTCGACGGTGGACAGGGTGGCGGCGGTCAACCCCGCGCGTGAGTGTTCCGGCCGCGGCATGACGACGACGCCGTCACCGTGTTGATCGATGAACTTCTGAAGCTGTTCGCGCTCGTGCGAGTCGCCGAGGCTCGACGTTCGCTCGAGCATCGGATCCGCCTCGGCGGCCTCGGCCGCGATCAGACCGGTACGGGCGTCGAGTTGCCGCAGCAGTGCGAACTCGCACGAGGCCGCAGCCGAGAGGTCGCTGGCGCTGTAGACGATCTGATCATCGAGTAGGAACACAGGGCGATTGTGCCATCGCTCACCGACAAGGCAACCCACCAGTAATCGCCCACGCGCCGCGGATACCGGTCGCGGAGTGCAGAATGACGATCATGCCTTTCTTCGACGGACGAACCGGTCAGGTGCACTTTCGGCATTGGCCGGCGGCAGGGGGTGTGGTGCCCACGGTGTCATTGGTCTTTCTGCACGGTCTCGGTCAGCACAGCGGGCAGTATCACCGCTTCGCTGGCGCTATGGCGGCGTCGGGGATAGACGTGTGGGCGATCGATCACACGGGGCACGGCTTGTCGGAGGGGGACCCGGGGGTAGGCGCTCCGCTGTCGGATCTTGCTGCCGACGCAGCCGCGCTCGCTGACATCGCTCTGGCGGAATTGCCCGAAGTCCCGCAGGCGGTGATGGGCCATTCCTTGGGTGCGGTGACGGCGCTGACGATGCTGGCTCATCGCGATCACGATTTTGCCTCCGCAGTGCTGTGCGGCATCCCGCGCAGTGCGGTCGAGCAACACGGGTGGGCGGAACTCTCCGAAGCCGGGATTCCGGTGTTGGTCGTCCACGGCACCGACGACCGGATCGCGCCGGTCGATCCGGTCCGAGACTGGGCCCGGACGCTGCGCAACGTCGAGATGCGCGAGTTCGAGGACGCCGGTCACGACCTGTTGCACGAGAAGGTTCACGCCAGCGTCACCAACGTCAGCCGTGAATTCCTTCTCGCGCATTCCAGATAGGCCTCTCAGGAGAGCGCGTCAAGCACCTCGTTCGACGTGACGGGATGCGAGAACATCGGATAGTCGTAAGTGATCGCGTTCTCGTGTTCGGCGACCGAAGTTCCGGCTACACAATCGGTGAGAGTGATGACCCGATAGCCGTTCTCGTATCCGGTGCGCATGGTCGATTCGACGCAGCAGTTGGTCAGGAAACCGCCGAGAATGATCGTGCGAATTCCTTTGCTGCGCAGAATGAAATCGAGGTTGGTGCTGGCAAATGTGTCGAGTCCACGCTTGCCCTCGATGACGATGTCGCCGTCCTTCGGGGTGAGGTCGTCGACGATCGCGGCGCCCCACGAACCCTTCACGAAAGCCTTGCCGTCGACGACGCCCTTGAGGATTCCGTACGGATGCGAGGTGATTTCGTTGTACCCCTCGGCGAAGGTGATCGGTGCGTGCATCACGGTGACACCCGCCGCGCGGGCCGCATCGACCAGTGCGGCGGTGTTCGCGAGGAGTCCGTTCGATTCCATGACAGGTGCGACGGCCTCGTGGAGGACGCCGCCTTCGGTGGTGAAGTCGTTCTGGTACTCGATGAGCACGACGGCGGTGGTTGCGGGGTCCAATTCGAGCTTGTCGGGCATGGTCGGCACCTTCTCTGTTGTGGTCCGGGTCACGAATCTTCTCAATTAAACAGTTTGTCAGACAAGCAGGCAAGGGGTGGTAGCGTCGCGGCATGGATACGACTCCGTTGTCGCGCATGCCGCTCAGCCTTGCCGTGTCGGGAAGAATCCGCGCTGCCATTCTCGACGGCTCGCTTCCCGTCGGTGAGGCATTGCCGACCGAACAGGAACTTGCACAGACGTTCTCGGTGGGTCGATCGACGGTCCGTGAGGCACTTCGCGTCCTGCAAGCGCAGGGATTGCTGACCGGCGCGGACACTACGTCGACTGCCAGACCTCGGGTGACGCACGAGCATACGGCCGATTCCGCAGCCACCGCCCTCAGTACGGCGTTGCAGGTGGGTGCAGTTCCCCTGGGCGATCTTGTCGAACTACGAGTGCTGCTCGAAGCCGCCGCACTGCGCACAGTCGGTGGGGTTCCAGGCGAGGCCAGGGACGCGATCGAGCGGATGCGCGTCGCGACGCTTGCCGACGACTCGGTCGCCTTCCACGACGCGGACGTCGACTTTCACGTCGCGCTCGCCGGAGCGGGCGGGAACAAGGCGTTCGGGTTGGTCATGACGGTTCTGCGGGACAGCATCGCCGGCTACTTGCTGAGCGAACTCGACGCGCGCGAGAACTCGGAAGCCACACTCGGCGCACTGCTGAAAGAACACGAGGGAATCGCCGACGCCATCGAGCGCGGCGCCTCCGACGAGGCTGCCGATTTGGTCGAGCGCCACGTGCGCGGATTCTACGAAGGACGAACGGAATGACCACGAGTATCGATCTGTTGGGCGAACGCTTGCAGAAAGCGTTGGGGGACAGGGCCACAACCGACCCCGACCGAATGGGCGCGTACGTCCGGGATCAATCACTGCTCACTGCGGCCGGAAAGCCTGCTGCACTGGTCAAGGCGCAGACGGTCGACGACGTCGTCGCCGTCATGACGGTGGCCCACGAACTCTCCGTTCCGGTGGTGACGCGAGGGGCGGGTACCGGGTTGGCCGGCGCCGCCAACGCGCTCGACGGATGCATCGTTCTGAGCGTCGCGGGCATGGATCGCATTCTGGAGATCGATCCCGCCGCGCGCACCGCCACGGTGGAGCCCGGAGTGATCAACGGCGACCTCGCCGAAGCTGCTGCGCAGCAGGGCCTTTGGTACGTTCCTGATCCGGGAAGCCGGGCGATCTCGAGTATCGGCGGCAACCTGGCGACAAATGCGGGCGGCATCTGTTGCGCAAAGTACGGTGTCACCGGCGATCACGTCGCGGCCATGACGGCGGTACTGGCGGATGGGCGTCTGATCCGTACCGGTGCGCGGACGCGCAAAAATGTCGCGGGGTTGGACCTGACACATCTGCTCGTGGGGTCTGAGGGCACGTTGGCCGTCATCGTCGAAGCTACGATGCGACTGCGAACGGCGCCCACTGCAGCGACCACCGTCGTCGCGTTTTTCGATTCCGCGGAGTCCGCGATCGATGCGGTCCTCGCCGTGTCGGCAGTGGCCGAACCGTGTCAGATGGAGTTGATGGACGACGTCACCATCGGCGCGGTCAACCGCCTGACGAAGATGGGGCTGGACGAGTCGGCCGGGGCGATGCTGCTCATCCAGTGCGACGGTAGGTCAGCTGCCGCCGAAGCTGCGGACTGTGCCGCAGCGTGCGAAAGCGTCGGGGCGAGAGAGGTTTTCCACACCGACGATCCGGTGGAAGGTGACGAGTTCACCGCGGCTCGCCGGATGGCATTACCCGCTCTCGAGGCGATGGGCACGGTGCTACTCGACGATGTCGCGGTGCCCGTGCCCGCGTTGCCGTCGATGCTGGGGTGCATTCGTGAGGCGGCCGAGCGTCACGGTGTCACGATCGGAACCTTCGGTCATGCCGCCGACGGAAATCTCCACCCGACCATCGTGTTCGACGCCGCCGAAGTCGGAGCACAGAATCGTGCGCGTGGAGCGTTCGACGACATCGTCGCCGGGGCGCTGGCGTTGGGCGGAACGATCAGCGGTGAACACGGCATCGGCGTGCTCAAAGCACCGTACATGGCAGACATGGTCGGTCAGACCGAACGCGAGATGATGCTTGCAGTGAAGGCCGCATTCGATCCGAAGAACATTCTCAATCCCGGACGAGGTATCTGAGCGTTTCGTACGAGCCTCACTCGCCGGGAATTGCGCTACCAGACGAACGTGTTGCAGCACGACGCTTTTCGAGTGACGATGGCCGTCATGAAGCTGTTGATGCTCGGAGGAACACGGTTCCTCGGCCGCGCCCTCGTCGACGACGCTCTGGCGCGGGGCTGGGAAGTGACAGTGCTCCATCGGGGGCTCACCGGAGCACCGCCGTCTACGGCGGAGGTCCTGCTCGCTGATCGCACCGACCAGCGAGCGATGGCCGAGACGCTCGGTGACCGTCGATGGGACTTCGTCGTCGACACGTGGTCGGGTAGCCCGCGGGTGGTCGGTGAGAATGCACGCGTCTTGCGCGGTCACGTCGAACGGTACGCATACATTTCCAGCGGATCCGTCTACCAGTGGGGCTTGCACGTCGACGAGAGCTCACCTGTGGTTGCCGCTTCCGCGACGTCCGACGACGGCAGCGATTACGCGTCCGCCAAACGCGGCGCCGAACTCGCTGTCCTGGAATTGTTCCCGAATGCACTGCTCGCGAGGGCAGGGCTGATCCTCGGACCACACGAGGACATCGGGCGATTGCCGTGGTGGCTGCAGCGCATCGGCGCAGGAGGCCGCGTCGTTGCTCCCGGGGTGCCGACCAGGCCACTTCAATACGTCGATGTCCGTGACATCGCATCCTTTGTCCTGTCCGGACTGGCCGCAGGGATCGGCGGGGCATATGACGTCATCAGCCCGTCCGGGCACACCACAACCTCCGGGCTCCTTCAGGCGTGCGTGGACGCCACCGGTTCGGGCGCGGAATTAGTGTGGATCGACGAGGACAGGCTGGCGGCCGCTGGAGCGCAGCCGTGGACACAACTTCCGTGTTGGGTGCCGCAAGAGGGTGAGTTCGCAGGCTTCCTCGAAGCCGACACCGCCAAGGCGGCACAAGCAGGGCACGCAGGGCAGGCGGGGCTGCGATGCCGTCCGGTCGAAGACACCGTGCGAGATACCTGGGCGTGGATGCAACAGGAAACTCTGCCGGCCCAGCGGGAGGATCGTGCGGTGCACGGATTGCCTCCGGAGATCGAAAGAGAACTTCTTTCCGCCGGAGACTGAAACGCGTCTGGCCCGGTTCGCATTCGAACCGGGCCAGACGCTTGAAAGACGAGGATCAGGCGTACAAGTCGCTGATCTTGGTCTTGTGAGCTTCGTGAATGATGTTGCGCTTGAGCTTGAGCGTCGGCGTCAATTCGCCGGTCTCCTGCGTGAAGTCGACCTCGAGGATCGTGTACTTCTTGATCTGCTCGGGGTTGGAGACCTTCTTGTTGGCGTCGGCAACGGCCGAGTCGATCTCGGCGATCAGATCGGCGTTCTTCACCAGATCGGCAATCGCGGTGTTTGCGGGCAGGCCGTTGCGCTCGACCCAACCGGGCAGTGTTTCCGGATCGAGGGTGATCAGTGCACCGATGAACGGCTGACCGTCACCGACCACGAGGCACTGGCTGATCAGAGCGTGCGCACGCAGGGAATCCTCGAGGCCTGCCGGTGCGACGTTCTTACCGCCGGCGGTGACGATGATTTCCTTCTTGCGGCCGGTGATCGAGACGTAACCCTCGTTGTCGATCGATCCGAGGTCGCCGGTGTGGAACCAGCCGTCTACGATGGATTCGGCAGTGGCCTTCTCGTTGTGCCAGTAGCCGGCGAACACGACCGGGCCCTGCAGGAGGAGTTCGCCGTCTTCGGCGATCCGGGCGGCGTGGCCGTTGATCGGCTTGCCGACGGTGCCGACGCGCTGCGCGCTCGAGGTGTTGACGGTGATTGCGGCGCTGGTCTCGGTGAGTCCGTAGCCCTCGTAGATCGGGATGCCGACGCCGCGGAAGTAGTGGCCGAGGCGCGCACCGAGAGCTGCGCCGCCGGAGACCGCACGCTCGCACTCGCCGCCCAGTGCTGCGCGCAGCTTCGAGTAGACGAGCTTGTCGAATACCGCGTGCTTGAGCTTGAGTGCCAGTCCGGGGCCACCCTTTTCGAGGGATTCGCTGTATTCGATGGCTGTGGCCGCAGCCTTGTCGAAGATGCTGCCCTTGCCGCCGTCGACGGCTTTCTGGCGAGCCGAGTTGTATACCTTCTCGAACACGCGGGGCACCGACAGGATGAAGTTGGGCTTGAAGCCGGCGAACTGCTCGAGGAGCGTCGTCAGATCCGACGTGTGGGCGACGGTGACCTTGGCGTCGAATGCGCCGAACGAGATCGCTCGCGCGAACACGTGGGCGAGCGGCAGGAACATCAGCGTTTTCTTGCCGGGGACCATCGACTCCGGCATCGCCAGGCGGCAGGCGTTGGACTCGGCGTAGAAGTTGGAGTGCGTCAGCTGGACACCCTTGGGGCGTCCGGTGGTTCCGGAGGTGTAGATCAGGGTCGCGGGCGAGGCTGCGGTGACCTGGTGACGACGAGTGTGCAGTTCTTCGTCGGTGATTGCGGAACCGCGGCTGGACAACTCGTCGATCGCACCCGACTCGATGACCAGGACTTCGCGTAGGGCTTCTGCGCCGTCTGTAACTTCCTTGTGGGTCTCCGCGTGCTTGGCCGTTTCGACGACCAGAAGCGTCGTCGCGGAATCCTCGAGGATCCACTGTGCCTGATCAGGGGAGGAGGTCTCGTAGATCGCGACGGTGCATCCGCCGGCTGTCCAGATGGCGTAGTCGAGAACGACCCACTCGTAGCGAGTCGCGGACAGGATAGCGACGCGGTCGCCGAGCTCGACACCCGAAGCGATCAGACCCTTGGCAACTGCGGAGACCTGCTTCGCGAATTCAGCTGCGGTGACGTCGACCCATCCACCGTTCGACGGCCTCTTGAACGGCACGAATGTGGGGTCTTCTTCGGCATGACGGAACACGGAGTCGGCCATTGAAACGTTCTCCGGAATTGAGAACGACTGTGGAACTGAGAACTCGCGCACTATTGACCCCTCCAGTGACTACTGACATTTCTGATGTGCATTGCATCACATTAGTCGTCATTTTGCACTGTCGTTACTATTCGGTAGAACTGGTCGGGCGCTGACCTGCAGTTTAGTGTGACCGGCTGTTTACAGGTACTCAGGCGACGTGCTGAAGCGTGCGGCCGTGCACGGACAACCAGCGGCGAATCGCGTAGTCCAATCGGTCCGGATCCACTCCGAGTTGCTCTGCAGTAGCTGCAAGGATCTCCGAGGTGTCTCCCGGCAGTTCGGTGGTGCCGAGTGTTGCGCTGATGAAGGTGTCGGCGGCGGTGCCCAGATCAGTGTGGGGGATTCCGGCCAGCATCAACAGGTGCGCCCAGGTCACTTCGGAACCGTCGCCACAGGCGTCGACCCAGGCGTGGTGAACCGCATCGAGAGCGTTGTCGGAATCAGCAGCGGACAGCAGGTCCTCGACGCTGTTGATCCGCAAGTGATGGAGTTTCTCGGCGACCTGTTGGATGTGACGTGCTTCGATCGGGACGCCCGTCGCCGTGTAGCGGCGCTTGTACGAGCCGATCTTGCCTGCCCACTGGTCCGAGCTCCCGGCTTCCTCGAACGTGCGGAGGAGTTCGCGTGCGCCGTCCGTGACGGGTTTGTCTTCGCGGGCTTTCCGGTAGGCGAGGTAGCGATCGACGACGGTCACTTCGCTGTGGCCCGAAGTGGACTGAACGGATTCGATGATGCACAGGGCGAGGCTCTGTCGATAAGCGTCTGACGCAACCCATGCGGACGGGTCGCCCAGGCGGTCACGGCACGCAGCTGCGACGGCGTCGACGGTATCGGTCGAGATGGTCACGGTTCCTCCAGAAAGCTGATTCTTTTTGTTCCATTTGGGCTATCGGCACCGAGGAGCGAAATGTTGCACACATCACAAATTCACATAGTTTTCTTGGACTGCGCTCAGGTGAGAAAGAGTCAGGGCTCAGGCGAGGAAGGTCAGAACTTCGTCGTCGCTGAGTTGATGAAAGTCCTCGAATGCAGCACCGACGCCGCCCAACAGGGCAGGAACGAAGGGGCAGATGACGCGATCGGCCGAGCACGCGATCACTCTCATGGCTTCGGGGGAGGCGACGGGTACAGCGACGATCACGCAGGCAGCACCCGCGGTGCGCGCACACCGGCAGGCAACAGCGGCACTCGCTCCCGTCGCCATTCCGTCGTCGACGATCACCGCGGTGCGTCCGTGGAGGGAAACCGGGGTCCGTCCTTCACGCAGGAGACGCGCTCGCCGCTCCAACTCGAGTCGTTCGTCGTGTTCGACGGCGGCGAGTTCTCTTTTCGAGACGCGAACCGCTGCGATGACGTCCTGGTTGAGGACTCGCACCCCGCCCTCGCCGATAGCGCCCATCGCGAGTTCCGGGTTGTACGGACTGCCGAGCTTGCGCACCACCACGATGTCCAGGGGTGCGTTCAGTGCTGCAGCAACCTCGGCTGCGACGGGTACTCCGCCGCGTGGGAGTCCGAGAACGACCGGCTTGTCCATACGCAGAGCCTCGAGCCGCCCGGCCAGAAATTTGCCGGCGGAAGATCGATCCCGATATTGGGCCACTGCTTTGTCCTCGAGAAGCTCGAACCCCGACCAATTCGACGCTACTCGCTGCACGTCACCGCGACGAGACTGTGAACCTCCGCAGCGCGAGAGCGGGATTCTTCTCGCGTACTTCGGCGATTCGAGCGGCCGTGACAGTCGCGGTGGCGACCCCGACCTGCTCGCCCAGTGAGCACATCACGACGCCCATCGGGTCGACGATCATGCTGGCACCCGCGCCGCCGCGCGCGCTCTGATCCGCCGCTGCGATGTACATCGTGTTCTCGATGGCCCGGGCGCGCACGAGAGTGGTCCAGTGGTCTTCCTTGAGCGGCCCGGGCACCCACTGGGCGGGCAGGAGCAAGACGTCAGCGCCGACGTCGACGATGCGTCGGGTGACTTCCGGGAAGCGCAGGTCGTAGCAGGTCTGGAGGCCGAAGGTCAGGCCGTCGCACCCGAAAGTCTGCGGTTCGGTGATGTCACCCGCGCGGATCACGGCCGATTCCTGGTAGCCGAAGGCGTCGTAGAGATGCAGTTTGCGGTAGGTCGCCACCAGTTCGCCGTTGGGGTCCACCGCGACGAGGGTGTTGGAGATTCTGCTCACGTCGTCGATTCGCTCGTTCATTCCTGCCACGAGGAAGATTCCGAACTCCGCGGCGACCGCCGCCAGTGCCGAACCGAATTCGCCGTCCAGGGCCTCCGCGGACTCGATCAGTCGCTCGTCCGTCTTCGGGGCGGTGAACATCGAGTACTCCGGCGCCACGACAACTTTCGCGCCCCGTGCTGCTGCGTCGGAAGCCAGTGATCGCAGTGATTCGAGGTTGGCTTTCTTGTCCGTCCCCGGAGCGAATTGGGCAATCGCGACAACGGTCTGGGAGGGGGTGGCTGTGGTGGCTGCGGTCATGCTTCCTACGCTAGGCGAAACCCGCTGGGAGGGTGGATCTGTCGTAAATGCACCCCCGGTATGTCGTCGTGTCTATACTCTATCCGCTAAACTGCTGGTCAAATGAGTGATATTGAGCGTGACCCCGAACCCCCAACATTTGCCGACCTCGACATCGATGATCGGGTACTGAAGGCACTGTCAGACGTGGGCTACGAGTCGCCCTCGCCCATTCAGGCTGCCACCATTCCGCCACTGCTCGAAGGCAAGGACGTCGTCGGTCTCGCACAGACCGGTACCGGCAAGACCGCAGCCTTCGCAGTTCCCGTTCTGTCGCGGATCGACACGTCGATCAAGCAGACCCAGGCGCTGGTGCTTGCTCCCACGCGTGAGCTGGCGCTTCAGGTTGCCGAGGCATTCGGCAAGTACTCCGCCCACATCCCCGGACTCAACGTCCTGCCGATCTACGGTGGCCAGAGCTACGGCGTCCAGCTGTCCGGCCTGCGCCGCGGTGCGCACGTCGTCGTCGGCACCCCGGGTCGAGTCATCGACCATCTCGAAAAGGGCACCCTGGACCTGACCAATCTCAAGTACCTCGTTCTCGACGAGGCCGACGAGATGCTCAAGATGGGTTTCCAGGAGGACGTCGAGCGCATCCTCCGCGACACCCCCGGCGACAAGCAGGTTGCCCTGTTCTCGGCAACGATGCCCGGCTCGATTCGCCGGATCTCGAAGCAATACCTGAACAATCCGGTCGAGATCACCGTCAAGTCCAAGACGTCGACCGCCTCGAACATCACGCAGCGCTACATTCAGGTTGCTCATCAGCGCAAGCTCGATGCACTGACCCGAGTCCTCGAGGTCGAGGCTTTCGAGGCGATGATCATCTTCGTCCGTACCAAGCAGGCCACCGAAGACCTGGCGGAGAAACTGCGGGCCCGCGGGCACTCGGCTGCCGCGATCAACGGCGACATCGTGCAGGCACAGCGTGAGCGGACCATCGGTCAGCTCAAGAACGGCGCCCTCGACATCCTCGTCGCGACCGACGTTGCTGCTCGAGGCCTCGACGTGGATCGCATCTCCCACGTCGTCAACTACGACATCCCCCATGACACGGAGTCGTACGTTCACCGCATCGGTCGTACCGGCCGCGCCGGTCGTCAGGGTGACGCGTTGCTGTTCGTCGCTCCGCGTGAGCGTCATCTGCTCAAGTCCATCGAGAAGGCGACGCGTCAGCCGCTTGCGGAGATGCAGCTTCCCAGTGTCGACGACGTCAACGCCCAGCGTGTGACCAAGTTCGGTGACTCCATCACCGAGAGCTTGGCATCGGAGAATCTCGCGATGTTCCGCAAGATGATCGAGGACTACGACCAGGAACATGACGTTCCGCTCATCGACATCGCTGCCGCCTTGGCGCTGCAGTCGCGCGACGGTGAGGCATTCCTGCTCGCTCCCGAGCCGCCGGCACCGCCGCGTCGTGAGCGTGAGCCCCGTGAACCTCGTCCCCCTCGCCGTTTCGACGACGGCCCGGCTCCTCGCTCGCGTGGACCCGAGGGTCAGGAATTGGCCGCGTACCGCATCGCAGTCGGCAAGCGTCACCGCGTCGTGCCCGGTGCCATCGTCGGTGCAATCGCCAATGAGGGCGGGCTTCGTCGAAGCGACTTCGGGCACATCAGCATTCGCCCGGATCACAGCATTGTCGAGTTGCCGGCCGATCTCTCCAACGAGACTCTCGAAGCTCTGCGTCGCACACGCATCTCCGGAGTTCTGATCCAACTGCAGCCTGATTTCGGCCCGCCGCAGGGACGTCCGAGTGGGCGTGGCGACCGTGGTGGCCGCGATGATCGCGGTGGACGTGACGACCGCCGTGGTGGCGGACGCGAACGCTACAACGACTGACGTACAGCTTTCAACGTCGTGACATGAAGACTGAAACAGGCGCTGCCCTCCGTGAGGAGGTCAGCGCCTGTTTTTGTGGGGCGGTGGCAGGGGCGGGCAGTATCAGATCGGCGTCGGTTCGAGGGCGCCGTTCTTCCTCGCGTTGGTGTCGAACTGCGTGCGGTACAACTCGGCGTAGCGACCACCGCGTGCAAGCAGTTCTTCATGGTTGCCGCGCTCGATGATTTGGCCCGCCTCGACGACAAGGATCAGGTCGGCTGCCCGGATTGTGGACAAACGGTGTGCGATCACCACAGCAGTCCGCCCGGCGAGTGCTTCGCCGAGTGCTTCCTGAACCGCGGCTTCCGACGTCGAGTCGAGATGCGCGGTGGCCTCGTCCAGAATGACGACGCGAGGCTGGGCCAGGAGCAGTCGTGCGATGGTCAGGCGTTGACGCTCACCGCCCGAGAGGCGGTATCCGCGTTCACCCACCACTGTCTCCAATCCGTCGGGTAGCGACGCAACCAGGTCGGTGAGCCGTGCTCGCTCCAGAACCTCACGCAGATCTTCTTCGGTGGCATCCGGTCGCGCGAGGAGCAGGTTGGATCGAAGGCTCTCGTGGAACAGGTGCCCGTCCTGCGTGACCATGCCGACGGTCGCACGGATGGAATCGGAACTGAGGTCTCGGACGTCGACGCCGCCCAGCTCGACCGATCCGGAGTCGATGTCGTAGAGGCGCGGAATCATCTGCGCCACGGTCGACTTTCCGGCACCGGACGTGCCGACCAGGGCGACCATCTGTCCCGCTTCGGTGCGGAACGAGAGGTCGTGCAACACGTCCTCGCCGCCGCGGGTGTCGAGGATCGCGACCTCCTCCAACGAACCGAGTGACACCTTGTCGGCAGAGGGGTAAGCAAAAGTGACGTTCTTGAACTCGACGGATATCGGGCCCTCCGGCACCGTGCGTGCATCGGGCTTCTCGGTGATGAGTGGTGCCAGATCGAGAATCTCGAATACCCGCTCGAAGCTGACCAGAGCGCTCATGATGTCCACCCGGGCGCTGGCCAGTGCGGTCAGCGGCGAGTACAGCCTCGTGAGCAGCAGCGCCATCGCGACGACGGCGCCTGCGTCCAACTGACCGCGCAGCGCGTAGAAGCCGCCGAGGCCGTAGACGAGGGCAAGGGCAAGCGCGGAGACCAGCGTCAGTGCTGTGACGAAGACGGACTGCAGCATCGCGGTCCGGACTCCGATGTTGCGCACACGCCTGGCACGAACCGCGAACTCCGCAGACTCTTGCGAAGGGCGACCGAACAGCTTGACCAGAGTCGCGCCGGGAGCGGAGAACCGTTCCGTCATCTGGGTGCTCATCATCGAATTATGGTTGGCAGCTTCACGATTGAGTGCCGCGAGTTTTGCGCCCATCCGCCGTGCGGGGATCACGAAGATCGGGAGAAGTAACAACGCGAGCACGGTGATCTGCCACGAGATCCCGAGCATGACGATCAGCGTGATCACCAGCGTGACCAGATTGCTGACCACTCCGGACAATGTGTCGCTGAAGGCGCGCTGAGCGCCGATGACGTCGTTGTTGAGACGGCTGACCAGTGCTCCGGTTCGAGTTCTGGTGAAGAACGCGATCGGCATCTTCTGGACGTGATCGAAGACGGTGGTGCGCAGGTGCAGGATCAGATCTTCACCGATGCTGGCCGAGAGCCACCGGGTCAACAGGCCCAGCGCAGCTTCCAGAATTGCGACCAGTGCGATCAAGGCGGCAAGTTTGACGACCACGTCGACGGCGTCGCCGCCGACTATCGCGTTGACCACGCGCCCGGCGAGGACGGGTGTTGCCACGGCAAGCGCAGCCGTGACGACGCTCAGTACGAGGTACCAGCTGAGATTGCGTTTCTGCGGGACTGCGAACGTCGCGATCCGCTTCAGTGTTGCCTTCGAGAACGGGCGCCGATCTTCTTGCGCGTGCATCGCGTTGTACATCGCGTTCCACGCGGTGACTTCCATACTCATGACTTCGCCCCTCCGGTCGCCGGCCACGAAGATTACGCGGCCGGTACGACACGAAGGTAGAACCTAAACCAAACTTCAGGTCAAGTGTGGCCTCAGCGGGCGACGTCGACCACCACTCGCGGAGGGTCGCTGAGCGTCGTCACCGTGAACGGCTGCTTCTCGGTCACCCCGATGAACGACTGTGTGACTCCTTCGAAGACGTTGGACCCGTTGACCTCGGTCACGACGCCGCCGACGCCGGGCACCGGGTTGGGTCCGGAGTACTGTTCGACTCCGCTGTCGAAGGGATAGGCGGAACCGTCGATCAGGACCTGGATCACTGCGGCACCATTGATGTCCACGGGCTTGCCGCTGCCTTCCTGCGTCGCCGCGTCGACGTACTTGACGCGCCATCCGGGTGTGCCGGTGCCGCCCATCTCGTAGACGACGCGATCGAATCCGTCGTGCTCGCCCACGCGGACGTCGACGACGGTGAGCTTGGATTCGGTGCCCGCTGCCGATGTCTTGTCGGAGCTGTCCGTCGGGACTTGTTCTGTGGTCGACGCTGCGGCACTCGAGGTCGAGGTGACGGCCGAGGTGGCTGCCGTGGGAGTGGTCTCCGCGTCCTGCGAACAGGCAGTCAGGCTCACGCCCACTGCGATGGCAGCGACAGCGGCAAATGATCTCGTCCGGTTCGTTGTCATGACTCGATCGTAGGGCTCGCGTGATCGGGTTCCGCGGCGGCGGTGCCCGGAGTTACCTAACCGATATCGCCGTCGACGTAGAGCCACTTGCCATCCGTTCGCGCAAATCGACTGCGTTCGTGGAGCATTCCCCGCTCGCGCCCGAATGCGTAGTGAGCGCGAAATTCAACGATGCCGTCGGAATCGAACAGGCCACCTCGTTCGGTGTCCAGGATCTCCAACCGGAGCCATTTCTGGTCGGGGTCGAGATCGAGATCGGTGGGGCGATTGTCGGGATGCCAAGTTCGCGTGAGGTATTCGTCGTCCTTCACAGTGAAAGCCGTGTAGCGCGAACGCATCAGGGTTTCGGCGGTCGGAGCATGCGCGGCCCCCCTGATGTACTTGCCGCAGCACTCGACCAACGCGTTGCCGCTGCCGCACGGGCATGGATCGTTCGGTCGGGGTGTGGTGGGGCGGCTCGAGGTCACCGCCCCATTACAGCACGGGTTCTCAGACCAGCTTGTGTTCGCGGTTCTCCCAGTACGGTTTGCGGAGGTCGCGTTTGAGGATCTTTCCGGTGGGATTGCGAGGAAGGATCTCGACGACGTCGATACTGGTCGGGCACTTGAACTTTGCGAGGCGTTCTTGTGTATAGGTGATCAGTTCGGTTTCGTCGATCTGCGCATCGGCGGTGAGAACCACGACGGCCTTGACGGTTTCACCCCAGCGGTCGTCGGGAACGCCGATGACCGCGACCTCCGCGATTGCCGGATGCTCCACCAATACGCGTTCGATCTCGGGGGAGTAGACGTTCTCGCCGCCGGTGATGATCATGTCCTTGAGACGGTCCTCGATGAACACGAAGCCGCCGGAGTCGGCGCGGCCCATGTCGCCGCTGCGCAACCATCCGTCGGCGGTGATGGTTTCGGCCGTCGCCTCGGGCTTGCCCAGATATCCGGGTGTGCACTGTTCGGATCGCCACCACAGTTCGCCGGTCGTACCGGTGGGCACGTCCTCGAGCGTGACGGGGTCCACCACGCGCATCTCGACGCCGGGGATCGCTGTACCTGCTGATGCCATGCGCTCGACCTGCGACTCGTCGCGGTGAACGTCCGGCATCAACGCGGTGACGACACCTGCCATTTCGGTCATGCCGTAGACCTGGACGAATTCGGTGTCCGGCCAGGCTGCGAGTGCCGCCCGCAACAAAGGGAGGGGCATGGGGGCGGCGCCGTAGGTGATGCGTTTGAGTGCCTTGAAGGCGGCGACTGCCTGCTCGCCGGCGGCCAGGACTCCGGCAATGACCGGTGGGACGAGGAAGGCGATGTTCGCTCCGGCGGCGAGACCGGCGAAGATCGACGGCCCGTCGGCTTCTCTGGTGAAGTGACAGCGTCCGCCGGTGTGAATTGCCATGATGGCGTAGCACGTTCCGCCGACGTGGAACATCGGCATCGCGATCAGGAATCGATGATCCTCGTGAGCCGGCAGGATTTCGAGAACACTGTTGCTGTGCGCGAACAGGTTTCGATGAGTGAGTTGGACACCTTTGGGTCGACCGGTCGTTCCGGAACTGTAGAGAACCAGAGCGGTGGCATCGGGGCTCACCTCAGGTCGGGAACTCAGTGGAGTGACCTCGTCGATCCACGGTTCGAACTCGTCGTGTTCACCGCCGACGGCGAAGATCGACTCGACGGCCGTCAATCGATCGCGCATGGCGACGATCTGGGGCAGGAGGTCGCTGCCGACGAACAGAATGCGTGCGCCACAGTCCGCGAGGACGTAATCCAGCTCTTCGCCCGAAAGTCGCCAGTTGGGAATGACATTCGCGGCCCCGAGCAGTGAGGCGGCGTACGTGACTTCGAGACAGGACAGATGATTCTTGTCGACGAACGCGACAGTGTCGCCGGCACCGATGCCTGATTCGGCGAGGGCGGCGGCGATACGCAAGATGCGGTCCCGCCACTGGGCCCACGTGTACTCGGTCCCTTGGAAGGTCATCGCTGCTTGATCAGGCTTGACCGTCGCCCAGTGCTCTAGCCGATCGAAAATGATTCCAGCGGTGGCGTCGGACATTCGGCCGCCTCTCTCGTGTGATTGGTGTCACAAGGTTAGTGTGCGCCCGTCATTCATATCGCTGTTTCTCGCCAATGCACGCCCTTGGAGGGCCGTGAATTCTCAGACCCTGATCGGCTCGGCCGTGGATATCAGGGTGGTCCCCGATGGCGGGCGGGCCCCACACCCGACAGGATGGAACCAACCATCGCGGGCGTCCGTGTTTTCACGGGCGCCCGTCACGCCCGCAAAGTAGCACCGAAGTGAACAGGAAAGGCGATCATGAGTTCGCACGCCCAGGATGTCGCGGCCCGCGCAGTCGGCCTGTCCAAGACCTACGGCACCGGAGATACCCAGGTGCACGCCCTCAGTTCGGTGTCCGCAGATTTTGCCCGCGGTGAGTTCACGGCGATCATGGGGCCGTCCGGTTCCGGCAAGTCGACGCTGATGCATTGCCTCGCCGGTCTGGATTCCGCCAGTTCGGGTTCTGTCCTCATCGGCGACACTGAACTCACGACGCTCTCCGACAAACAGATGACGCAACTACGACGCGATCGCATCGGATTCGTCTTTCAGGCGTTCAACCTGGTGCCGACGCTGACGGCGCTCGAGAACATCACGTTGCCCCTCGACATCGCAGGACGCAAAGCGGATCAGACCTGGCTGAACAGCGTCCTGACCAAGCTAGGGCTCGGGGATCGGCTCGATCACCGGCCGGGAGAGTTGTCGGGTGGTCAGCAGCAGCGTGTGGCGTGCGCGCGTGCGCTGGCGGGTCAGCCGGAGATCATCTTCGGCGACGAGCCGACCGGAAACCTCGATTCGAAGTCCTCCGGGGAAGTGCTCTCGATCCTGCGCGCAGCGGTCGACGAGTTCAACCAAACCGTGGTGATCGTGACGCACGATCCGCGGGCAGCGGCGTACGCCGATCGGGTCGTGTTCCTCGCGGACGGCAAGATCGTCGACGAATTGCGCGAGCCGACGGCGGATTCGGTCCTCGATCGTATGAAGCGCCTCGACGCTCCGCAGGCGGTCGTGAACGTGGAAGCCGGGGCTTGAGCACATGGCTTCGGTAAGCAACTCGCCGATGCGCAAGGTCTCCCTGCGCAATTTGGCGGCACACAAGGTGCGACTTGCGCTGACGGTTCTGTCCGTCGTGCTCGGCACGGCTTTTGTCGCGGGGTCCTTCGTTTTCACCGACACCCTCCAGAAGACTTTCGATTCGATCTTCGAGAACACTGCCCAGGGCGTCGACGTTCGGGTATCGATGGAAGACCGCAACACCAGCGGCGTTCCGGTGGAGGACGTCGACAAACTTGCGGCTGTCGACGGCGTCCGGGCGATCGCGCCGGCCGTCAGCGGACAGATCGTCCTGATCAACGCAGACGGTGGTGCCGTTCAGACCGGCGGCGCGCCGAGTATCGGGCAGTCCTACCTACCTCCGGGCCAGGCGATTGCCGAACCCGACACCTTCGTCGAGGGCGCGCCTCCGACGCAGACCGGTCAGGTCGCGCTGAACACGAGCGCCGCCGAGCGAGCCGGTCTGAAGGTGGGGGACACTGCCAAGGTTCTGGCTCCGGCCCGCGGAATCGTGGACGTGACGTTGTCCGGCATCTACGAAGGGGCCGGTAGTGACACCGGTGGATTCATCGGCGCGCTCTTCACCGACGAACAGGCCCGTGGACTTTTCACCGACGGCCGGCATGTCGAGTACATCGACGTCGCGGGCAACGGGGTCTCGCAGACGGAACTGCAGCAACGCGTCGAGCAGGTTTTCCCCGATCTCAAGGTGCAGACCGGTGACCAGGTTCGCGAGGAGACCAAGGCCGAGGTCGACTCGGCGCTGAGCTTCATCAACTACTTCCTGCTGGCGTTCGGTGCGATTGCTCTGCTCGTCGGCACGTTCATCATCTACAACACCTTCTCGATGATCGTGGCGCAGCGTCTTCGTGAGCTGGCGCTGCTGCGTGCGATCGGTGCGAGCCGAGCGCAGGTCGGTCGTTCGGTGGTCACCGAGGCGTTGGTGGTCGGGCTCATCGGCAGCATCATCGGTCTGCTCGGTGGTATCGGTCTCGCCTACGGATTGCGCAGTCTGCTCAACACATTCGACGTCGGTCTGCCGGAAGGCCCGCTTCAGGTGGGCGCGCGCACGATCATCGTCGCGTTGGTGGTGGGCGTCGTCGTCACGACGCTCAGCGCTTACGCTCCCGCTCGGCGTGCGTCGAAGATCCCGCCGGTAGCGGCCATGCGTGAGGAGTTCGCCTCCACGGGCGACTCGCTGCGGGTGCGGACGCTGATCGGCGCGATCCTCGGCGTGATCGGTGTGGCACTGCTCGTGTTCGGCTCTCGCGGGACCGGCGGCGGCGCCGCTCTGATAGTCGGACTCGGCGCGTTCTCGTTGATCATCGCGGTTCTTCTCGGTGCTCCGGCGCTGTCGCGGCCGATCGTCGGTGCGCTCGGTGCCGTGTTCGCCAAGCCGTTCGGTGCCATCGGGCGGCTGGCTCGTACCAACGCGGTGCGCAATCCCCGTCGCACGGCCGCAACGGCATTCGCACTGACTCTCGGCCTGATGTTGGTGACCGTCATCGGAGTGTTCGGATCTTCGGCCAAGGCGAGCATCAATGCTCTTGTGGACGTGGGTGTCTCGGCCGACTACATCCTGACCGGTCCCAACGCGATCGGTGTGCCGCGCGGTGCGGCCGACGCCGTCCGGCAGGTGCCCGACGTGCAGAGCGCGACGTCCTTGCACGGAGTGCGCGCGAAGGTCGACGGTGAGGACGAGCAGGGCGCTTCGTTCGACGGCCCGATCGAAGGCGTGCTCGAGTACAAGATCCTCGAGGGCACGGTCGATCTGACCGGCAACAACATGCTCGTCTCGAAGTCGACTGCGGACGACAAGGGGTGGACTGTCGGCTCGACTCAGACGCTCACCGGTCCCGGCGGCGTCGAGTACCAGACCGTTGTCGCGGGAGTGTTCGAGGACAACCAGCTGATCGGTTCGTGGATCGTCTCGGACGAGGCGTACCGGAAGCTGATGCCGGCGGAGAGCCTGCCGGACTTCGTGGTTCTGGTGAAGGCGAAGCCGGGGGCGGATCTGACGACGCTGCGATCCGAACTCGAAACGGCGACAGAGAAGTACGTTGTCGTCCAGGTGCAGGATCGTGAGGAGTTCAAGGGAACTCAGGGTCAGCAGATCAATACGTTGTTGGCGATCCTCTACGGTCTCCTAGCACTCGCGGTCGTGATCGCGATCCTCGGCATCATCAACACGTTGGCACTCTCGGTGGTCGAGCGGCGACGAGAAATCGGAATGCTGCGAGCCGTCGGCATGCAGCGAGGACAGATGCGACGCACGATCTACCTCGAATCGGTGCTCATCGCGGTGTACGGCGCGGCAGTCGGAGTTGTTCTCGGCATCGCGTTCGGTTGGGCGTTCGTGAGCACTCTCGCGGATCAGGGCCTCGACAAGATCACGATCCCGTGGGGTCAGGTAGTCGGAATGCTGATCGGCTCCGGTGTGGTCGGCGTCTTGGCGGCGCTGTGGCCGGCCAACAGAGCGGCGAAGACGAAGCCGCTGGAGGCGATTGCGGACATGTAGGGCCTTCGGCCCCGTGCGCACTTTTGGTAGCGGAAGCAGCCGAAAGTGCGCACGGTACCGTTGCCGCATGAGCACCCTTCAAGAAGTCGGCGAACGTGAATCCTGGCGCTGCTGGCTGTGCGACGAACCGGTCGACCCCGACATGTCCGTCAACGATCCGCGTGGCCCGAGCATCGACAGCATCAACACCGCAAAAAAGGGTGGCAAGACCAAAGGTGGCGTCGAACGTTTGGCACATCGCGCATGCAACACCAAGAAAGGTGCGGTCAAACCTGTTGTGGAATGGCCGGATCGGCTGTTCGTCGTCGATCCCGCTCCGATCATCGGGGTTGTGGAGCAGCTCGAGCGCAAGGGTGGCCGCGTCGCCGTCGCTCGCTGCCCCGGCAAGGACGACGCCCAGGAAGCCTCCGACTGGCTGATCGATCGGTTGTCGCGTCTGGCTCCCGCATTGAACGTCGAAACGAGCATCGACGCCGCGGGTGGGGGTTACCTGTTGGTCCTCAAAACCGTGTAGGAGCGCAGTTCGGGGGCCGTCTTTCGCGGTACCTGTTCCGCCTCCAGTGTCGTCGGGGTACGGTCGAACCGAACATGAATCCGGTTTCGAGTGCGAAGGAATTCCGATGAACCTGGCATTGACCGACGAGGAACTAGCGTTCCGCGACGAGATGCGGACGTTCTTCCGTACGCAAATCCCCGCGGACATCAGGGAGGCGTACGCCCACGGCGAGGAGTTGGGGCGCGACCGTATGGTCGAGGCGCAGCAGATCCTCAACGCTCACGGTCTGGCGGTGCCGCACTGGCCGGTCGAGTGGGGCGGTAAGGACTGGACCCCGGTCCAGCACAACATCTGGCTCGACGAACTCCAGCTCGCGTCTGTCCCCGAACCGTTGGCGTTCAACGCCAACATGGTCGGTCCGGTCATCGCGGCCTTCGGCTCGCAAGAGCAGAAGGAGAAGTTCCTTCCGGCGACCGCGAACCTCGACATCTGGTGGTGCCAGGGATTCTCCGAACCCGAGGCCGGTTCCGATCTCGCTTCGCTCAAGACTCGCGCGGTCCGCGACGGAGACGACTGGGTCATCAACGGCCAGAAGACGTGGACGACGCTGGGACAGTACGCCGACTGGATCTTCTGCCTCGTGCGTACCAACCCCGATGCGCCCAAGCGCCAGGCGGGCATCTCGTTCATCCTCGTCGACCTGAAGACGCCTGGCGTCACGGTCCGCCCGATCAAGCTGATCGACGGCGGCTACGAGGTCAACGAAGTGTTCTTCGAGGACGTCCGCGTCCCGGGGGAGAACCTGGTCGGTGAAGAGAACCAGGGCTGGGGTTCCGCCAAGTTCCTGCTCGGCAACGAGCGCACTGGTGTCACACGCGTCGGTTTCTCGAAGGTTCGTCTCGCGCAGGCCAAGGCTCGCGCTGCCGAGGTCAAGGTCGGTAACGGAACACTGCTCGAAGATCCGCTCTTCGCTGCCCGCCTCGCCGAACTCGAAAACGAATTGCTTGCCCTCGAGCTCACTCAGCTCCGGGTGGTCGCCAGTTCCGCTGACGGCCAGCCGAATCCGGCCTCGTCGCTGCTGAAGCTTCGCGGTTCTGAATTGCAGCAGGCGAGTGTCGAACTGCTGATGGACGTGGCCGGCCCCGATTCACTGCCGTACGACGCGGGCAGTGACATCGCCTCCGCGAGCTGGGCGCAGCACACTGCCCCGACGTACCTGAACTACCGCAAGGTATCCATCTACAGCGGATCGAGCGAAGTGCAGCGCAGCATCATCGCTTCCTCGATCCTCGGATTGTGAGGCGTGGCATGGACTTCGAACTCAACGACGAGCAGAAACTTCTCCGCGACACCACCAAGGATCTCCTCGCGCGCAGCTACGACGCCGAGAAGCGCAATGCGATCATCGACTCCGATCCCGGGTGGAGCCCGCAGGTCTGGAAGCAGTTGGCCGAGGTCGGCTTGCTTGGCCTGACCTTCTCCGAGGACGACGGCGGCATGGACGCCGGCCCGGTGGAAATCGGCGCGGTCATGACCGAGATCGGTCGACGCTTGGCACCCGAGCCGGTACTCGACGCGGTCGTGACGCCGGGCGGGCTGATCTCCGAAGGCGGCAGCCAAGAGCAGCGGTCGTCGATTCTTCCCGGTGTTGCCGAGGGCGTCACGTTCCTGGCGTTCGCCGATCAGGAACCCGGAATCCGTTGGCCGGCAACCGAACGTGCGACAGCCGCGGCGCAGGTCGACGGCGGTTGGGTCGTGACAGGGATCAAGAATCCCGTCGGGCACGGCGCGACGGCGGACATCCTCGTCGTGAGCGCTGCGCTCCCCGGCGGTGGCGTCGGACTGTTCCTCGTCAAGAGCGATGCCTCCGGTTTGGTGCGCAAGTCCTACGCCACTCACGACGGTTTGCGCGGTGCGCAGATCGAGTTCACGGACACTCCGGCCGAAGCGCTCGGTGAGGGCGGCGACGCTTCCGCTCTGATTCAATCAGCGCAGATCCGTGAGCAGGCTGCTCTGTGTGCCGAGGCTGTCGGAGCGATGGAAGAGGCGCTGCGACTGACCACCGAATACCTCAAGACGCGTAAGCAATTCGGTGTTCCGCTCGCAAAGTTCCAGACGCTGACGCACCGCGCTGCGGACCTGTACGTCTCGCTCGAATTGGCGCGCAGTATGAGTCTCTACGCGACGATGTCCCTTGCCGACGGCGTCGTCGATCCCGTGATCGCTTCGCGGGTGAAGTTGCAGATCGGGCGTTCGGCTCGGCTCATCGGTCAAGAAGCAATCCAGATGCACGGTGGTATCGGTATGACCGCCGAATATCCGGTGGGTCATTACGTGAGCCGACTCGTCGCCATCGAGCACACGCTCGGTAGTGCCGAAGACCACCTTCGGGTGTTGGCTGCCGGTGTGGCTGATCACGAGATGGTCAGCGTGGTCTGATCTTTCACGAACGACAGAGGGGCCGCATTCCGTTCCAAGGATGCGGCCCTCTCGTCGTTCAGCGGTGATTGCGCAATACATCCAAACGGAGTCGGCGCTGCTCGATATTGACTGCGCTGTCGGTGAATGCTTGTTTCCAGCCGGGGTCGCCCGTTCGGGACGCCGCGTCGTGCAGAAGCGGAATTGCGTCGAAAGGGAAGCGCGCCTGCACACTTCGCAGGGTGGAGAAGTGACTGTGACGCGAGTGGATGCCCAAGTCCTCGCCCGTCGCAGCGTGCTCCAACGCTTCGTTTTCCAAGGCATTCAACAGTTTTTCGGCGACGGCCAGTGGCCAGGGGCGGTCGATGCCGTCGAGTAGCGCGCTGCCGTCGACTCCCAGAAGGTACTCGTCCGCGTGTCCGGCGACGATGTACTCGACGCGCTCGCGCGGGTCCGCGATGGCGACGATTCTGCGGTCCGTCGTGCGCCCGTCCCGCTCCAGAAATGCCGACGCCCATGCCGTATTATTCTGGAGAACAGTTGCCGCAGTCCATGATTCGATCATCACGTCGCGCCACTGCTTCTCGACGGGGATGGTGAGGGCGCCGCGCGGTGAACCGGCCATCGATTCCCAGAGCGTCAGGGGAGTTGCGGTCACGACTTGCCGCAACCACCAGCGCCGGATGCCTTTGTTCTTGTAGTGGACGTCTTCGATGCCGTCTCGAAATGCGAGGTCGTCGAGCGATCCCGGCAATCGGACGGCCAGGCGGGGTCGCAACGGCTTCGTCTCGAGCCGCACCCACGACTGAGCGCGAGTGACCATGCGAGAGGCAAACGGAGATCGGGGGAGTTGCCGCAGGAGTTGAATTGCGCGCTCACGGACCCGCACGGCTGAATCGTCGAGTGCGCGCTCGAGGAGGGCGTAGTCGTGTTCGCCCAGCCCGACGTCGAGATGGTCGAGAAAATGCAGGCGGCTTGCCGTGGCCTCGTCGTCCCAAGCGATCTCGAGCTCTTCGCTCGCCAGTTCCGGGTCGACCGTACGTATGTAATCGAACCAGGCCGTACGGTCGTCCGGATCGGGCGAAAGCCACAGCTCGTCCCGGCGTGATCCGATTCGTCGTAGCTGTGCCCAATCCGGGTTCTGCTCCGCCAGATACTGCCCACGTCGACCGGCGAGGCGTAGTAGCGCTTCGCGGTGCTCGGGATATTTCAGCGCGGCTTCCATGAAGAGCGGAACGCTGGCAGCGGGCGCGAGGAATCCGCGTTGGTCGGCCACCGCGAACCATTCCGCGAGCGTCCAGGAACGAACCTGCAACAGAGACTGAAGTTGTTCGATCGCGAGGTCGGGAAGCAGCGGCTGAATCACTGGATCAGTCTTCGATGCGCGCGAGTGACCTGCGTGCGCGTCTGATCGCAGGGAGGTCACCCGCCTACGGTATGGCAGGGGTGCGTCGAGCTCAGGGGCAGGGGTCGGGCGCGTGTCGGCAGATTCTGGAACAGTGGTAACCGGCGACCAGCAGGAGGCGTGAGATGACAGACGGAACTGACGACGCCTTTGTCGTGGCGTCGGTGACCGAACGGCGAACGCTCATCTCCACCCGAGTGAGGGAGTGGTGTGCGGCGGGAACCGTCGAGTCGAACCGGCCGGAGTTGTCCGACGACGTCGCACTGCTGATTGCCGGTGGCTGTGCGGACGAGTCGACGCGATCGATCCTGGCGAACCGGCGCAGTGTCGGGCGCTCGTTCCCGGAGATCGGCGGCTTCTCGGAGTTGCGCTACCTCACCGACGAACTGGCTCGCACCAGACGCAGACTGCTCGCGACCCGCATCGGTCCTGTTCAGGTAGTCCTCGAACGGCGGGTGCAGACGCTCGACAAGCGCGTGCAGTCGATGCGTTCGGCGATAGTGCATTCCAATCGCCACTTCGCGAGCAGCGTCCGTGCCATTCGCAAGGACCGCCGCGACGGCCTTCATCTCGACGTCGAGCAACGAGAGGCACTTTTTGCCGGGCTCACCCGCACCCCGGTTCCAGCCAAGCTGCCGGTGGGGTTGGGGGTCGTGGCAAGTGGTGGAAACGCTGCGCTCGACAAACTTGCCGCCCAGCTGGGGAAGGTTCAGGGAACCGGTGTCATCGCCGACGCGGGTAGGCGGATCGCGGAGGTCCTCGACGGACTGGTCGATTCCGAGCCCGAAGGACGTGCAGGGGAGTACGACGCTCTGCTTTACCTCGCCGGAAATCTGTTCGACCGGATCGAAAGCTCCAGTGCTTGGCATTCCGACCACTTTGTCATTCAACGCAATCAACTCGACCTGGCCGACGAGATCACCCAGATCGCGGTCGATACCGTAGCGCTGCGTTCGATTCTCGCGGAGTTGGACGACGCGGCTGCGTTGGCACGCGACGAGGGAACCCGAGCCGGGATCGCTTCGCGCAAGGAAGCGCTCGGCGCGGTCTGGGACCAGTTGGTCGAACGTGTCGCGGCGCTCGCGCGGATCGGTGACCTGGTCGCGCGGGCCGAGGATCAGTTGAGTTCGCAGCGCGCGGTTGCGCATGCAGCGAGCCTCGACAGCCGGATCGACGACCTACTTGCGCGCTCCGGTTCACGTGAACTTTCGGCCGCAAACACGCACTACGTCGGGGATCAATTCGACGGTGTGGAAGAGCTGATGTTCGCTCACCGCGCGGCTCTTTACGGGGACATTGCACTGCTGACCTCTGGGAACGAGCGTCGGGCGCCGTAGTCAGGCCGACGTCGGAGCTGTAAGGTCGGAGGTACTGACCGGCCGCACGATCGAAGAACAGGCCGAGAATTCGCTCCTTGCTCGACCCCGTGCCGATCCGGTGATGCGGGCGTATCCGCTTCAAGACAGGTCGATCATGGAAGACACCGCAAGCCGCGGCATCAATGCGTTCATTTCCGAAGCTACGCAGCGTGGGGGCAAGGCCGTCCGGCTCACACACTCGCGTCGTAATCCCGTCGAGGTGACGGGTGCAGACGGCACCAGTCGTATCGTCCGAGTGCGTTCGAAGCTCGAAGGCGACTGGCAGGCCAGGCGTCAAGACGAGTCGCTCGAGAGTGACGACACGCGCTCCGAGTTCTGGGTGTTCGTGGACCTGGCGGCAGATCCGCACGAGTTCTTCATGCTGCCCTCCAACGAGGTCGCGGACGACATCCGTGCCGAGGTCGACCTGTGGATCATGGACAGCCCCGGACGCAATCGCACCGGTCATCATGCGATCCCGCGCGGACGCGTCGTGCACGGCCATGATCGTTGGGACGCTCTGGGCCTCGCTGCCGTCAAGGATCCGAGCATTCACGTCGAGACACCGGTCGCAGCCAAGCGCAAGGCTTCGCCGGTCGCGGCGAAGAAGCGCCGCGCCAGCGGAGTCGAGGAGATCGAAGTTGTCGACAATCGCCTCGAGATGACGGCTGATTGCCACGGATACCGCTGGGTCGGACGCTTCGACGAAACCACCGAGGTGGTCGAGATCATGCGCGGACCGATGGAAGGCCGCCGGTTCCCCGATCCGACCGCGGCCGCTAATGCCGTCACCGGTCACATTTCAGGCGACACCGAGAGCCATGACGGCTGGTCGTTCTGGACGATCAACAACACGGCGCTCGGTGCCCATCTCAAAACTGCCTGATCTAGGCGCCGACTGCCGCCGACACCCGTTCGAGCGTGTCCAGTTCATTCGACGACAGCACGAGGTTCGGGGCGTCCAGTAGCGCGGGGAGCTGCTCCGGCCGGCTGACGCTCGCGATCGGTGCGGTGATGCCCGGTCGAGTCAGCAGCCAGGCCAGCGCGACGGTCGAGATCTCGGTGTCGTGTGCCTGCGCGATTGTCGCCAGTTCTGCAACGACGTCGAGTCCGGCATCGCTGAAGTATCCAGCGGTCAGTCGTTTGCGGGAGCTGCCTTCGATGTCTGCGCGGGTCTTGTACTTTCCGGTCAGGAAGCCGGACGCGAGAGCGAAGTAGGGGAAGACGCTGATGTTGTTGTCGGTGGCGATCTCGGCGAGTTCGGGTTCGTACGACTTACGGTGCACCAGGTTGTAATGCGGTTGCAGCGCGATCGGCGCGGCGTAACCGTTCTCTTCGGTGATCCGCAACCACTCCCGGATGCGGTCGGCGCTGTAGTTGGAGATTCCGAGGTAGCGAACTTTGCCCGCGACGACCAATGCATTGAAGGCTTCGAGCGTTTCTTCGAGCGGAGTCTGCGGGTCGTCGAAATGCGCGTAGTACAGATCGATGCAGTCCGTCTGCAGACGGCGCAGCGACGCCTCTGCTGCGGCTGCGATGTTGTCTGCCTTCAACCCTTTGAAATCGGGATGGCTACCCACCTTGGTGGCGACGACGATGTCGTTCTGTAGTCCGCGATCGGTGATCCAATTCCCGATGATTGTTTCGGATTCCCCACCGGAATTTCCGGGAGCCGACGCCGTGTACGAGTCGGAGGTGTCGATGAAGTTTGCACCGGCTTCGGCGAACGAGTCGAGGATCTCGAAGGACGTCTTCTCGTCTGCGGTCCAACCGAAAGGGTTGCCGCCCAAGCTAAGTCGGAAGATGTCGAGGTCCGAATTTCCGATGATCGCCACTGTGTGGAACTCCCGTCGATGAAGGTGGTCGCTGCATCCCGCACCGTACCCTCTCATGGCACTGACGATGGCGCGCCCTCGCCAGGTTCGCCGAAAAATGTATCGGATCGTGATGGCCGCCGTCGGCGTAGGTTGGCCCCGAATACTGAATTCTTCGATGGACTGCTGATAGGGCGATCGGCGCCGCGGGGCATCTGCTCGCAACAGAGCAGCACAATGAAATCCTCGAAGGCGTCTGAGCGAGGTGCGGTCTGGAGACGATCCTGCGGTACGAATACAAATCGAGCGGCCCCCGCATATCGCGGGGGCCGCTCGACGTGCGGAGAAACTTACTGCGCGAGTGCGCGCTTCATGCCGCGTTCGACTGCTGCGATGATCTGCGGACGCAGTTCTGCGGCAGGGACGATCTCATCCACCGAGCCGACCTCTCGGGCCCGCTGGATGTTGTGGATCGCTTCGAATTCGGATGCCACTTCGCCGAGCTTGTCGGAGCGGACGGCGATGCGCTGAGCGTTCAGTTCGACGCGCAGATGTGCTTTCTCCGTGTCGTCCTTGGCTGCTGCCAAGTCTGCTTCGAGTTGCTGCACCTTCGGATCGTTGTTGGTGCGGGTGTTCACCTCGCGGGTGAAGACCACTGCGGCGGCCGGGGCGCCGCCGAGTACCGAGGCGAAGGAACCTTCGACAGCAAGAACTTCCATGTTGTCGTTGAGCGCGCCGGAGAACACGACGAACGCGCCGCCGTGGTAGCGGGAAACGACGCAGAACACGATCGGTCCGTCGAAGTTGACGATGGCGCGGCCGATTTCGGCGCCGTACTCGAGCTGGATGTTGCGCAGCGACTCCGGCGAACCGTCGAAGCCGGACAGGTTGGCCAGCACCACGATCGGACGGTTGCCGCTCGCAGCGTTGATCGCGCGGGCCGTCTTCTTCGACGAGTTCGGGAACAGCGTTCCCGATGTCCAGGTGTCGGGTCCGTCGGCGGGGAATCGACCCTTACGCGGGATCGCGCGGGACTCGATGCCCACCACCGTGACCGGATGTCCGGCGAGGTGCGCGTCCAGAACGACCGAGGTGTCGGCGCCGGCCATGTCGGCCCAACGCTCGAGTACCGAGTGGTCCTGGTCGACCACCGAACGCATGACGGTGCGAATGTCGAAGGGCTTCTTGCGATCCGGGTTCTTCGCCGAGGAGAAGATGTCGCCGACAGTCTCGAAGTCGCTCGACGGGTGGGTGTGCGGGAAGCTACGCACGTCGCGATCGACGGGGTCCGTGGTCGCCGCGCGCCTCGGGAACCGTTCGCCGGGAGCGAGGTACGAGTGTGCGTAGTGACGGAACAGGATCTCGCACGCCGCGGTGAGGTCGGGGGCCCAGTACTGGGCCTGGCCGTTGGGGCCCATGACGCGGTCGTAACCACCGATACCGAAGTTGTCTTCGGCCGACACACCGCCGGAGTAGTCGAGAGACTGCTTGCCGGTCAGCACCATTGCGCTGTCCGGGGTCATCACCAGAATGCCCTTGGTGTGCATCAACATGGTGGCTTCGGCGTTCCAGTAGGGTTGAGCGCCGACGTTGATTCCCGTGACGACGATGTTGATCTCGCCGCCGTTCTGGGTGAACGTGATGATCCGGCGCAGACCACGCGAGACCCAGTCCATGTTCTCGGTGCCGCTCTCCATCGAGATGGTGGCACCCGAGGACAGTGCGAACCACTCGACCGGAGCGTTCAACTTCTCGGCCAGGTCGATGGCGGCTACCACGCGTGAGCACTCGGCCTCGGCGACAGTGCCGAGCGCCTTGGTCGGATCACCGAAAAGCGCTACGCGGGTCATTCCCTCGGGATAACGCGGCGTCGGAGTGTTCACGAGGCCGACGACGATTCCGGCCTTGTTGAGTCCGTACGGACGCTCGACGGGGGACAGGATGCCCGCTTCGTCGAAGTCGTGCTCGACGAAGGTGCCCTTGGTACCGGTCAGGAGCGGAATCAGCTCGTACGGGTACACCGTGCCACGTGCCCGCGAACTCTGAACCTTCTGCGCATAGGCGTCGAGGGGGAGCAGAGGTTCGGTGGGGGGAGTGGTCTTGTTGATGACCACACCGGCACCCGCGCGGTAGGAGAAGCGCAGCGCAACTTCCTTGGGTGCGCCACCCTTCCGGTCCTTCAAGCGGGTGATGAGCGTGATCTCTTCGATCCCGGCACCGACGGTCAGTCGGGCTGCGTTCTGAGCGATCACCGAGAAGCGTTCGCTGGGAACGTCGGCGACCGGCCACACGTAGAGCACGACGCGGTTGGCCGCGAGTCGACGCTTGTCCCCGCGCTGGGACTGCGCACGGCGGATGCCGTCGAGGCAGGCTGCAAGAGTGCGCTCGATGGCCGGCAGAGCAACCATCTGACCTTCGTCGTCGAGTTGCGGTGTCACGTCGCGGATTTCGGCCAGCGCGATCAGACGCTCGTCCTTCGGGTTTTCCTTGGCGGAGAGATGGAACAAGTAGGTGTTCTCCGGAGCCGGTAGGCGCTTTCCGTTGAAGTTCTTCAGGCGCCACATGTCCAGACGCTGACCCGTGAGCGGGTGCATGTCGCGAATGATGTGGTCTTCGACCAGTTCACCGTCGACCGGCCGGAAGGTGACCCATCGGACCGGATCCCCGTTGGGGTTGCAGATGATCACCGTGGCGCGCCGTGAACGGGTGATCGTCTCGTTGCGCGAGAGTTCGGTACGCAGCGTCTCGACGAGCGCGTCGCCGTCAGCGGGCTGATTCGGCCAGTCGAGGTAGATGTCGACCACCAGGCCGCGACCCGACGGAGCATCCTGCGCGATCGTGGCGACATCGTCGAGAGCGGTTCCGAGAGCGTCGAATTCGGCCACCGTCGAGACCAGGTGCAGACCGTCGCCCTTCAGATCGAAGTTGCCGGTTACGAAACGGCGGTCGACGTGCTCGAAAACGCGGACGTCCTCGAAGGAGTGAATCTTGTAGTAGCGACGTGTGATGACCTCGAGCAGCGGTCCGCCGTCGCGGTTGCCGAGGCCGATCTTTCGACCCAGCAGGTCCAGAAGCGGTTCAGGGGTGGCGACGAGGTTGGCGATCCGCTCGTTGAAATCAGCAGCGTCCGGCTGCTCTTCGAGGTAGGCGAGGTTGCCGCGTACTCCGTCGTAGACGTCTTCGCGAACCTTACGGATTCGCGGCTCGTCGAAGAACCGGAAGCGAAGGTTGCGGGCGACGTCGCCGATGACGGGGTAGCGGACCTGCGTCGCGACGATGAGTCGATCGAGAACCTCGTTCAGCTCCTGAGCCGAGCAACCGGGAGCCTTGTCGCCGACCAGCCAGCCTTCGAGAAGTGCTGCAATGACCGGGATCTGGGCTTCCATGCGCTGCAGAGCCAGGAAGAGTCGGTAGACCGCTTCCTCGACTGCCTGGCGATCTTCCAGGTCGGTGACGTCGTAGTGGCGAAGTGCGCGTTCGAGTCTCGTGCGGAACGACGCGGGCAAACCTTCACGCTCGGCGTCGAGCGAGTGCAGGAAGGTGTGGAAGTGCTCGCGGGGGCTGTGGACGGATTCGTCCTTCGCCGACTCACCCGAGGTGGGCTTGTTGCGCGAGAGCTCACAGATGTCGGCGAACGTGGTCAGCACGGCGAGTTCGGCCTGTACCAGTTCGCGGTCCTCGGATTCGAGTGCGCTGCGAAGTGCGTCGTACTCGGCCAGAACAGCGTTGGCGTGCTTGCCGCTGACGTCGTAGCCACTGAGCATCGCGGTCAGCGCTTCGAGCTGTGCCAGCGCGTCGTCGCGGGCGTCGGTACCGGAAGTCGCAGCAGGAAGGTCGAATTCGACGCGCGGAGCCTTTTCCGCGACAGCTTCCTCACTGACCTGGTCGACGCGCAGGAGCGGCGCGCCGGCATCGACCTGCGAGTTGACGGTGGCGAGAACTTCTCGCACCTTGCCCGCGTAGGGAGCGCGAACTGCGGTCTCCATCTTCATGGATTCGAGCACGACCAGAGTGGAGCCGGCTTCGACGTCGTCGCCGACCGCGACCGGTACGGCTACCACGACGGCAGGAGCCGGCGCGCGGACCACTCCGGCGTCGTCCTGGCTGATCTGGTGGCTGATGCCGTCGACCTCGACGAGATAGCGAGCCGGGCTCACGACGGAAACGACGTGGAAGCGGCGATCACCGATCACCAGACGTGACTCGAAGTCACCGAGACGATCGACGTCGACCTCGATGTCGCCTGCGTCTCCGTCGACGCGGTAGCGGTGCGGGCCGATGCGCCCGACGGTCAGTTTGTATGCCTGACCTTGGTAGTTGAGCTCGACACTACGTCCGATCGCGTGATTCGCGCGGGGACGACCGCCACGTGCCGAGGCGAGGAAGGCCGCACGCTCAAGGGACTCTTCGGCGTCGTAGGCGTCGATGGCGGTGGCGATCAGTGCGACGTCGGCGCGGCGCGTGGCGCCGGTGAGGGCGCCCGTGCGGTCGAGCCAGCCGGTATCTGCGGATGCCGAGATGACCTCGTCGCGATCCAGGAGATCGAGGAGGAACGACTTGGTGGTGGTGCCGCCGTCGAGTACGACGGTGGTTTCACGGAGGGCGGTGCGTAGACGCGCGAGTGCCTCCGAGCGGTTGCGGCCCCACGCGATGACCTTCGCGACCATCGAGTCGTAGTCAGGCGGAATAACGTCGCCGGCTGCGATACCAGTGTCGACGCGGATGCCCGAGCCGAGCGGGAACTTCAGCAGCTGAACGGTGCCCGGCGCCGGAGCGAAATCGTTGTCCGCGTCTTCGGCGTTGAGGCGAGCCTCGACGGCATGACCGAACGCGGGTGGGCAGTCGCCGACCAACTCTTCACCGCTGGCCACGAGAATCTGCAGTTTGACGAGGTCGATGCCTGTCGTGACCTCGGTGATCGGATGCTCGACCTGAAGGCGCGTGTTGACCTCGAGGAAGGTGAAGAGCTTGTTCTCGGGCTGGTAGAGGTATTCGACCGTGCCGGCGCCGTGGTACCCGGCTGCCTTGACGAGTTCGGCCGAGACCTCCTTGAGGTGGTCCGACTGTTCTTCGGTGAGGACGGGGGAAGCGGATTCTTCGATGACCTTCTGGTTGCGACGCTGAATCGAGCAGTCACGAACGCCCGGAGCCCAGACGTTGCCGTGGTTGTCGGCGATGATCTGTACCTCGACGTGGCGCGCATCGGTGACAAGGCGTTCGAGGAAGACGACGGGGTCGCCGAACGAGCGCTCGGCCTCACCCTGAGTGCGCTCGAGCGCAACTTCGAGCTCGTCCTCGGCCCACACCTTGCGGATGCCGCGTCCGCCGCCGCCGCTGCGAGCCTTGATGATCAGCGGGTAGCCGATCGCCTGCGCGTGACGGCGTGCGTCGGCGCGAGTCTCGACCGGCCCGCCGCTCCACGGGGCGACCGGTACGCCGACCTTTTCGGCGAGGATCTTGGCGGCAACCTTGTCGCCGAGCAGGCGCATCGCGTCGGCGCTCGGACCGATGAACGTGATGCCCAGCTTCGCGACGATCTCGGCGAACGTGGGGTCCTCGGCCACGAAGCCCCAGCCGACCCAGACGGCGTCGGCCTTGGCTGCGAGAAGTGCTCGCTCGAGTTCGGCGTAGTCGAGGTACGGGCTGCCCGTGCCGGTGCTGCGGAGAGTGACACCTTCGTCGGCCTGGCGAACGAACATGGCCCGACGCTCGGCCTCTGTGTGCAGTGCAATGACGCGAATGCCGTGGTCGTGTTCGGCGTTCAGTTCGCGTACAGCCCTGATCAGGCGGACCGCGGCCTCACCTCGATTGACCACTGCGATTCGTTTGAACATTGTCACTGCCACCGTCCCTTGATGAGATTCTTCGTCACGTACGTTGCGATATGAGCCGACCGTGTCCCACATACCCGGATTGTCCGGTTCGTGAACTACGCCGCGATGCGCTGTCTTTCCCCCGGTTGCGCGTCGGCAGGTGATTGCTCTTCCGGTTCGTCGAGTCCCTTGCGCCGAAGCACCGTGTGCGCTGATGCACCACGTGTGCCTTGTACGCCACCCTGCAGGCGTGGACTCAGAACCGCTCCAATCACGAATCAGCAACATATTGTGTCTGCTTCCAGGGAATCCCTGGTTTATCTAAGGATGCAGTATGTCGACGCTCATGTCACCTGGGCGAATTGAAGAATATTAGTCAACGTGAACCACGGTTACATATATGGTGTTAAACCATTGCAGTGCAACAGGATTCGCTCTTGTGACACGGATCACGATGGTAATGAAATTGGCAAGAAAGTGAATACTCGCTGGTAACAAAATCGCATATTCGGAGAATTCTCCCGATTGCTCGATTATTACTGATCGGTACTACTGGCGAGTATTTTTTATGTCCTGTCGGACCGTTTTCGAGAAATCGCTTTCGATGGTTGCGATGTGCTTTGCGATCGCATCGTGTCCTCCGGAAGGGAGTTCCAATGCGTCGCCGAGGGCAAGTGAAGTCCGCTTGAAGTGCTCGACAAGTGGTTCGTATTTCGTGACCAGTCTCAGTCTGTCGGTCTCGTTCAGGTACTTCAAGCTTCCCGCGTTGTCGACGAAGTCGCTGAACTTCACGAGGAACACTGCGGGATCCGTGATCGCGCGGATGACGTGATCCTGGTATCCGGCGGTGGTGTTGTCGTGCGGGTATTCGATCGGATTGGTAACTGCCTCAACAAGTTCGGAGATTCTGTGGCCGAAGCGCGAGGCGATGAGTGTTGACGCACGTTCTTGCGCATCGGAAGGGGACATATCGTCTGCAGTCTGACCACCGAGGAGCGCGATGACGGCGTGTGGTCGGTCCTCGACCGTGTCGTGAAGCGCAGTTGCGCTCAGGATCTCGACATCGGAGCACCCGTACCGAAGCAGGCGCAATACATTTCGTAGGGGATGAACGATGTAGGGATCCTCGTCGGACTTTATCCCGTTCTTTCTGAACTGATCGAGGTGCGCGAGGGTCGCGACCTCCATGGCGAGCCGCAGGGTTTCACCCGGGATCGCCAGCTCGTCGACGGCGCTCTCGATGGCGAAGACCAGCGTCGCAGCGTCCATCTCTTTCAGGGGCAACTGATCGAATGCAGATCTGATCGGGTCGGAGTTGCTCATGCCGAATAGCCTTCCGCTTGGTGAGGCGTCGCGACGAATGTCCTGGTGCGGATCTGCGATCGAGCCCTGGTTGACGCCGGAAATACGGGCCGAGGTCAGAATCATCTTGATTCTATCCGGCGACTGCGACAGCAAGTGTTCCTAGCGTTGTCATCGAGGTCGGCGGGGAGTTTCGTTCGCGTCCATCACAAGCAGACTAGGGCAGGAAGAGGTTCGATGACCACGGAGGCGACCCTGGCGTCGTTTGTCGAGACAGTTCACACGGATGTCGACATCCATCCACTGGACGACCCTGTGCGACAAGGTCTTCGCGGACAACATGCGCAGTTCGCTCACTGGGCAGGGAGGGTTGCACGATACGACCCGACGGTCGCGCCGTTTGTCGGTCATCCGCCCGAGTTGGACGCCGAAGACTGGGAGAACCTGCGCACACTCGTAGGTCCGGGCGGCACAGTAGGTTTGCGAGGATTCGACCATCATCCGCCGGTGGGGTGGCGCGTTGTGGATCAGTTCGGCTCGGTGCAGATGGACGGCTCCGCACTCGAAGTCTCTGTTGATCCGTCGGTCGAACTTCTCGGAACGAGCGATGTTCCCGAAATTCTCGCGTTGATCGAGCGCACCAAACCCGGGCCTTTTCTCGCTCGCACCGTCGAGATGGGGAGCTACTACGGCATTCGCGTCGACGGAAGACTTGTAGCCATGGCGGGGGAGCGGCTGCACCCTCCGGGATGGACGGAAATCAGCGCGGTGTGCACTGACAGCGATTTTCGAGGTCGAGGACTGGGTACGACCCTGATCCGAGCCGTCGCCGCCGGGATTCGCGAGCGCGGCGAGCTGCCGTTTCTCCATGCAGTGCAATCGAATACGAATGCGATCAGACTCTACGAATCGCTGGGATTCGTGCTGCGGAAGAAGTCCCGGTTGACCGCGGTGCAGGCGCCTGCCTGATCGAATTCTCGCCGACGCCTGTGTTTCGGGCGCTCGGCCACTAGTCTGAACAAATGACAGTCGATCAGGCGTTGGACAGTGATTTCCTCACTCTTGCCGATCCGTACCGCCGCGAGTTGCTGGCGCACTGCTATCGCATGATGGGGTCGATTCACGACGCCGAAGACCAGGTCCAGGAGACGTTCATCCGGGCTTGGCGCGGGTTCGACGGTTACAAAGGCCAGTCGTCGCTCAGGACCTGGCTCTACCGCATCGCGACGAATACGTGCCTGACCGCGCTGGAGGGGAGATCGAGGCGTCCCCTCCCGACCGGCCTCGGCGCACCTAGTTCGGACCCGGCCGACGATTTGATCGAGCGCAACGAGATCGCCTGGTTGGAACCGATCGCCGATTCTGCGTTGGGCGACGTCAATGATCCGGCCGTCATGGTCGTCAATCGCGACTCGGTGAGGCTCGCGCTTGTCGCCGCTTTGCAACACTTGTCCGCGCGCCAACGTGCAGTTCTGGTTTTGCGCGACGTTCTGCAGTGGAAGGCATCGGAAGTTGCGGAGGCCCTGGACACCACAACCACTGCGGTGAACAGCCTGCTGCAGCGGGCTCGCGCACAGATCAATCACATCGCGCCCACTGAGGACGACCTCGTGGAACCGACTACCGAGGCTGCCCGGAAACTGCTTCGCGACTACGTGCACAGCTTCGAGAGCTACGACGTCGAGGCCATCGTTGAGCTGTTCACGCGCGAGGCCATCTGGGAGATGCCGCCGTTCGAGGGTTGGTACCAGGGCCCCGAGGCAATCGGGCAGCTCATCGGAACCAAATGCCCGGCCGACGGACCAGGGGCGATGCGCCTACTTCCGACCGCTGCCAACGGACAGCCGGCGTTCGGCCTCTATATGCGCGAGCCCGACGGCGTTCACCGAGCTTTTCAGCTGCACGTTCTCGATGTCACCGAGTCAGGGATCTCGCACGTGACGTGTTTCTTCGATCTGAGCCTGTTCGCACGGTTCGGATTGCCCGCAGAACTGTAGGGGCAAGGAGTTGCGCGAGCCCTCCGGTTTGGAGGACCCGCGCAGCTGCTCGTTACTGCTCTCGCTGTGCGTTACTGCTGGGGAACCGTCGCGGCCGGGTCCATCCACATGACCTCCCAGACGTGGTTGTCGAGGTCGCGGAATGCGCGTCCGTACATGAAGCCGTGATCCTGGGGCTCCATCCACTTGCTACCGCCGGCAGCAATAGCCGCGTCGACGAAGGTGTCAACTTCCTCCCTGCTGTCGGCCGACACACACATCAGTGCCTCGCGAGCTTTCGACGTGTCACAGATGTCGTCGGCGATGAAGTCCCCGAAACGCGGTTCGTTCAGGAACATGACGGTGGCGGAATCGCTGACGATCATCGAAACGGTGTTCTCGTCACTGAACATGTCGTTGAACTCGAAGCCGAGGCCGCTGAAGAATGCCCGCGTGGCAGCGACGTCCTTGACCGGCATGTTGACGAAGAGAAGACGAGACATGGAGTGCTCCTTGAAGTCGGTGGACTGATTACTGATCGCTTCGGTTCCTGTTGGTTCCTGCTCATACAGACTGCAACGGCAACAGAAAATCATCGCGGTCGGAGAAAATTCGCGGAAATTTTCGGTTGTTAACCCCCAGCAGTGCTCTGACCTGGCGATTTGGTGTTGTGTTGATCTTCGCGTAACTTTGTCCAGGTCAGAGCGACACGGACACCGACTCCCACCTGCGAGGGTGAGTGACACGAGGTTGTACGAAGTGCCTGGCGAACACAATCCAGTTGTTCTTCACGAGGTTCCGGTTTGCGCCGGTGATCTGGTTGGGGTAGGCTGGAAAAGTTGCCCCGGAGCGGCGGCCATAGGGTCGTGGTGATGGTGTGTGCGTGTTCTTTGAGAACTCAACAGTGTGTCGATGAATGTCAGTGCCAAAATTTTTTGGTACTTCACATCCGCGAATGATCAACCGCCTCTTGGGGTTTGGTTGGTTTGTGTGTGGTGTGAGTATTTTTCGTCGGTGATTGTTCATTCTTCCGTCTGAATGGTTGCCGACACATTTTTTGCTAGTTGAGTTTTTTTGCTAGTGATTTGACTCTTTTTGTCTATGACTGATTAGCCGGCCTTCGGGTTGGTGATATCTAGAGTCTTCAACGGAGAGTTTGATCCTGGCTCAGGACGAACGCTGGCGGCGTGCTTAACACATGCAAGTCGAGCGGTAAGGCCTTTCGGGG